>JAJQFD010000042.1 GCA_021201335.1 Bacteroides sp.
GACCTATTATGCTATTCTTTTTATTGTTTTATTATATCGAACTCACGTTAAATTAAGTATTCAAATCAACGGTCAGGAGTTGACCGCCGATTTAATCGAAAGCCAAACCTCTAAAGAGTTCATGGCTTTGTTGCCTTTAACGTTCAATATGACAGATTACAATACAAGAGAAAAATACGCTGACCTTGAACAACCTATCTCTGCGAATGAAAACGTGAGCGAGGATTATGAAACGGGTTATCTATATTACTGGACTGGGGGTGGCATAGTGGTATTCTACCGTCACGATGGGAAAAAATTACAAGGTGGAGCCGTAAAATTAGCAAAAATAAATAATGGCTTAGATCTATTTCGTGAAGGAGATACTGTAGAGGTAACATTTGAATTGCTGCCAGTGTGAATGATTTCACAGGACAATACCTGTAATATTATTTAAAACGGCTTTTCTCATAATTATACGGGATGCTTGTACCCACAACAACATCATCAATTTTACTAATTATGAGCCAGTCGTCCATAGTTTTCTGATGGTCAAAGTTGAGGGCCGGTTCTATTTTTTCTACATCGCAGAACTCTACAAGAATAAGGCATTTTTTATGCCAGCGTTCTTTCTGCTTATCTGTCAGGCTCAGTTTCGATTGGTTGCGTTGCAGCGTATCTGTAATATCTTCATCGTTCAGCTTTTCATAATTTTCGACGTTTGTTACTATGGCTTTCGCGCTAATCTTCTTCGAACCTTTCTCCATGAAGTATAGTGTTTCACCTACATTCACACGACTGTGTGGGATTTTCCGTCCCGTTGCCCCACGAACAATCATAGTTTTGCTACCATCTAATATTTTACTTAATACTTTTGCCTTATCATCGCAATATACAAAGTGTACCATCAGTTATTTTTTTATGCTAAAGTAATAGTCTGAATTAATCACAAAAGTAACTCATCCCAGTTTTGAATTCATGTAAAAATCCGACTTTTTACAGTTCCGGTGAGAAATTTTTCTAAAAGAACAATATTCCTTATTCATAGGTGAATAGTTATTTACGTGAATATCATTTGCTAATACAATATTGGAGTAAGTTCAACATTTTATATTTGATATCTTCCACATCTTCAGAAGAGATTATTTTGCGATCATAGCTAAATCCGATTTGCATGGTGTCATTTAATGTAGCCACTCCGAGAGCTATGTAACTTCCGGGTGCTTTGGGTGGAAAAAACACAAAATCTCGCATGCAGTAAGAGCCTATCTGACAATTAAAATTCAGGCGTCAAAGATTTGATATAGCAGTAGAAGAAGGTTTATCAATTAAAAGAATGGATGTCGCTTTCTTTGCTGCTTTATCATGACGCTCCCCATAAGCGGCAAAATACATTGCGTCAATAAGTAAGGGATTCATTGATGCATATGTAATTAATAATAACCATTGTGCTTTGGTGGATTTAATATTGTGCATATAGATTCAGGAGTCATAGAATTTACTAATCTATAAAAGTAATTATTTACGCTGAAATTAATATGAATTTTAAACAACTCAGCAAACAAGAGTCTGTATCTTTGCACACTCAATAACAAATAATTTTTATACATTTAGGGTTATCACTGTTGATAAAATAATCGAAAAAGACCCAAGAGTAGGAAATAACATAATAAAATTAAAAGTAAAATGAATAAGAAATTTCTCACAGGCATCGTTTTTTCACTATTGCTTTTTTCACTCACTTCTTGTAATCCTAACGGACAAGAAAGTCAAGATTCAGCCTCGGTCTCTGGAATCGGAACCGTATTGGCACAACCGGATATGGTGTTAATAAATATCAGTTTTTCTCACACTTCACCAACAACAAAAGAAGCTAAGAAGGCCGCAGAACAAACCATGCAGCAAATATTGAAAATACTGCAAGAAGAACATATTGAAGATAAATTCCTGAAAACCATATCGCTCAACTATGATGTGGAATACGAATACAGAAACTTGCGTCGGGTTCTGTTGGGGCAACGGGCGCAGCAGACGATCGTTGTAACCGTAAACGATATGATAAACGCTCCTGAAAGATTCTCGTCCATATTGGACAAAATTACGACTATAGATAAGGTTGAAGTTCAGAACATATAATTTGATATTGAAAAGAAGACGGAATTATTCAAACAAAGTCGTGAATTAGCCTATCAAAAAGCATTTGATAAAGCCCGCCAATATGCTGAACTTTCAAACCGTGAAATAGGGAAAGTATTAACAATTTCAGAGGTCGTAAGCCAGGATGTTACACAAACTCGCGCATTTCAGAACAATCTTGCTTTTAAAGAGGAAGCACTTTATTCGGCTGACAATTCTGTTATTCCCACAGGGGAAGAAGGAGTAAGCTCTGAAATTAATATTGTCTTCTCGCTGAAATAGGATTAACTTTTTGAAAAACAGCATATTAACTATTGTCTAACAGGGTAAATAAGAATGAATCGTGAGAATTAAATAAAAGAACTTAATAAATGGAGAGAATGAAAATAGAGTATGTAAATACGTTGTCAGTAGAAGATTATAATAATTTGAGAAAAACAGTAGGTTGGAGAAAAGTATCAGATAGAAAAGCAAAAATCGGACTGGAAAAATCAATTTTTATTACAGTCGCAATGATAGATAACAAACCGATTGGTATGGCTCGTATCGTTGGAGATGGTGGTTATTTTATGCTTATTGTTGATGTGGTCGTTTTACCTCAGTGGCAGGGACAAGGTATTGGGAAAAGTCTGATGAAACAGGTAATGCTTTATATAGACCAATCGATAGAGGAGAACGAGAATGTTTTTGTTTCATTGATGGCCGCCCCTGAACGAGACTCATTTTATGAGCAATTCGGATTTAGAGCATGTCCTGATGGCGATTTAATGGGAACGGGTATGTATCAGTATATATGTAAAACTTATTCTGATTGAAATGTCGCTTACTTCTCTGAAAACCGAATAATCTTACAGAAACAATTGAAAAAATGATTCGCAAACAGAACGTTAGCTTTATAAGTTCTGTTGATGAGGATGTCCAAATACAAAGGCTCTTAATGACTTGGGATTGTTTTTATTTATAGATTTTGCTTTTCCCATCAATGATTCCATTTCCTGAATATGGGATTTCGTAAAGAAGAGAAAAGTGATCTTTTCGTTCTGATTAAATAAATGCATCGTTCAAAATTGGGCTATTCAGTAAATGCTATAAAAACCGCATAAGTTGATTTAGGCTTATGTGGTTTTTTGTTGTTTTATATCTGTTGTTTTATATCTGTTTTTTCCTTTTTGATGTAGTTTTCCTGTCTTTTTTAGTATTTCCTTTAATATACGTGCATACTCCTGTCTTTCCGGTTCGTTTCTAATCCAGGTTTCATCAGGATTCTATGTTTTTCGGTGGGCTAAGCTGTGTTTTTGCTCCTTTTCCCGTCCATCTTCTCTATCATCCTCACGGCATTAGCTGTATGCACACAGAAGAATATCCACAGTATCTCGGTCTGTTTTGTACGCGCTCTGACTTTCTTTAGAGAATAAAACTCTTTTTCCGTGCCAAAACTCCCTTCCATGCGCGTGGCTCTTTCCCTGGAAAGCAAGGATCTCATCACCCTGGCCTCTTGTTCATCTTTTCCGGCACGCCCTTTACGTACAAAACTGGTGGCTATTTTACGCTCGGTACAGAACTTACGGTTTCTGTTGGTGGCATATATCCGGTCAGCACCTACCTGCCTGACCTTGTGATGAAAGAGCTGTTGCTGCATGATTATGCACTCGGGCAGTCGGATACCTTCATTAAAGGCTTCAAAGCAGAGATGTTCGATGAAATTAATACCATCCACCTGCACCGTGTTTACTTTAGCTCCGAACTCCACCGCTTTAGTTTCCTTTCCACGAATGATAGGACGAATATAGTCCTTATCTATACTTACGATAAGATGCTTTACCTTTTTACCCTCAAAAAGCATACGTTGTTGATAATACACCTTCTTTATAACAGTATAACGTTTACTAAAACCTTTTGTTAAAGAACCCTTGTCTGCCAGGAGAGAAAGCCCCTGATTAGTTAGACCGATTAATTTGCTTAGTAGATGCAGGAGACTTCGCTGAAGTACCCGTCTGTGGCTTTTACGGGGATTACGGTTTTTGCTGTAAGAATGGTAACGTAAGGCCTGCTTGTCATACTTGGTACGGGGCTTGCGCAGGCCCAGCGATTTATAGATAGAGCACATGTGGGAATGAAGCTAGAGCACAGCCTCCCACAAAAGTTTGATGGAAGTGGGATAACGAAGATGAGATTCATAACAGGTGGCATCAGTCATTAAAACCGAAAGGTTATCCAGATAAGGTTCCCAGTAAGAAGCCAGAACTGACTGGAGAGAATTAATATCCAACAATGAAGCAATCTCGCAGCGGATCTGACTGACGATCTTGAAATTTGTAAGGGGAGAAAGGGGATGAATACGGACTCCACAAAATAGCTGGTAATGAATATTGCTGTTCAAATCCGCTATGAGCCTGGAATCAGACAGACCGGTATAAGACTTTAAGAACATCAGAGCCAGCTTACCCTCAGGACTGAAATAACCCCGGCGGCCAAGAGGATGATCACGAAGACTTAAACGGGAAGCTAAGGAAGAAAAAAGAATAGCACGAAACAGACCACCTAACTCACTGGAGGAAAAACCGGAACGGTAAGCGGAATAAAAATCGAACTCACTAAAACCTAAACTAGGAGTCAAATCAGAAAGTTTGTGTATCTTTACCATATCTTTTATATTAAGATTACCCCGATTTTGGTCTGCACACCCTATTATCGAGGTTTTTCTTAAAGATACGGAAAACCCAACTAACTTACAACCAGATAGTTGGGTTTGTTTTTTTTATTAAATGAATAGCCCAAAATAAGTTCCCTGTGAATAGAATGCAATTTGGCAGTAAAACCTTTTTTGCGTTTTCTTAGAAATGCCCCCCTGAATTTCAAAGAAGTTTAGGGGGTTACGTGATATTGCTTTTCTTAAAAGTGGTGCCACCAGGAATCGACTGCACCATTATATCTGATTGATAATCAATTCATAAGAATGTATTCAAGATAAAAACCTCACGTCTCGCTTACGGACATCTGTCCCCGAATGGGTCATGATTTCTCTTGTTTCCGTATTACAAATATACATAAAATTCCGTTAATAACCAATTACTGAAAAGGCATTTTCCATTCTATCTTGTTCAGATGAAGAAATCTGATACCTCTTTGCCTCCTGTCTCCAATTTGATACAACTTTTTTTAATTGTTCAATTATTGTCTGTGCCTCTTCCTTTTCAAGCCGGAAGAAATCAGCAACACTTAATACCAAATCTAAATCCAATGAATTATCATCAAGACTTATATTCAACTTCAAACCTGTTCCGTCCGGATTCGGATTAATATCATAAGCAGGAGAAAGCCTCCAACCTTTATCATTTAATATAAAACCATGATTACGTAAATGGTCATCCGTATTACTGATACAAACTGAAAATGCAATACGTTTGAAGAGTTCTTTCAGATCTTCGCTTACATTTGAACCATGTTTAATGATAAATTCGGCAAGTTCCAAATAGCTGACTCCCTCATCTGCCCCCGTTCCGTCCGTATATCCAAGCAAAGTCATGGCAGAAGCAAAATGGATACGCTTTCCTTCATTATCCCTGTCAAACCGTTTAGTCAGGTAAGTATGATATCTGTTATTGAATTTTCCAATTTTGCCTATAGCACAATTTATTCCGGCTTTCTGAGCAAGAGAATTAGCTACCATTTCCCAAGCTCCGATATTAACATCATCATTCTTACTGGGAAACTTTGCAATCCATAAAGAGCCGTCAGTGTCTTGAATATTTGCTTTGGGACGTGCACCGCCTAATGAAGAACCTGGTGCATATAACATATTCAACCATTTCAAAAGCTCTGGATCATCCTGCTCTAATCCTTTTTCATATTCAAGACTGGCACTTTCAAGTTCTCTTATTGATGTCCATGGAGGAGTAGCAAAATTTGTATTATTATCTAAGAAGTCTCCCTTTTTATCCGTTTTAAAACGCAAACCTCCCATACGGAGAGGATCATAAACTCCAAGCAAAAAATCTGATTCAAACAGGTTTTTTGCCTTTCTTTCTTCTTGCTTTGCCAAAGCCATCTCACGACGTTTCATTAATACGCGCCCCCATCTGTCAGGAGAGGAGTCAAGAAACATTCCGAAATTCAACTTCTCATCCCGTAAATGTTGAAATCCGGAGAAAAGGGAAAGATCAGGGTCGAGCATTTTTGCTTTGCCCGATTTCAGCCATTCATCATCATACTGAAAAGAAAATATTTCCTTTCCCCGTATCTGATTTACAGACAGGGTTCCCATAAAATGCGGATGGTTTAAACCTATCCAATCAGCATATACATATATATTTCTTGTTGAATCTGCCATTTATTATTTTTTTGAGGAACTTCTACCTAAAAGCAATTCGGCATCCTGTAATTTTCTTCCCAGTATGTCATCCCCGGCAAGTTTAAGTATATCTTTCTCCAAACCAAGTACAAACAGTACCTGTGCATAAACACCAAAAGAAACCGAAGGAAGTCCTTTTTCTACCTGCCATAGAGTAGAACGGGAGATTCCTGCGCGTTCTGAAACCTGCTCCATGGTAAGATTTCTCCTGAGACGGGCTAATTTTATGTTTTCACCTGTCTCTTCAAGGATTTTACCTAAGCGGGGTAATAATGTCATTCCTTTACTCTTCATGTAGATTTGTATTTTACACAAAGATAGCATTTATGTTTTATATATCAAACATTATGCATAATTCTTTATAGAAAATAGTAGGTTTATCAACATGGCCATTCAATATTAAGCAACTGATTTTTTACTCATCCTACAAGAAAACAAAGAGAAATGACACTATTTACACCGCAGCAGTCAGAAAAAACATTAGCCGGGTTGGCCACAATTTTCCACACTTCATCGACCGATGCATTTAACTCTATCTTAATACCGTTCCTTTGTGGACTGCTTACCCATTATCAGCTGATGGAAATTTCATAGTATAATTCATTATGTTCTTAATCTCTTATCTGTTCAGTGGTATAACTAATTAAAAATCAATATAATTTTCCACAAAATATAGTAACTCCTACATGAAGACTATATTAATTCAACGGATAGTTTTTGACTTGTGTTATTAAATATTCTTCGGTAGTCATCTTTCTCATCCAATACCTCATATTCATAATCTATCCAGCTGAGCCTGCGATAAGATGTGAACAACTCTCTAAGTTCATCAGTTGTCAGATGGGACATATCGTAAAATACTTCAGCCATAGAAGAGATAATTTCCGGTAAAGATAACTATATACTATAAAAAAAGAATAAAACAGATACCTTTGTACTTGAAAATTAATTGAGTCGATTCTGGTATCATGAATAAAAACAAAGAATTAGCCATCGTAAAAAACCTAACCCAAATAGATGACGAACACCGTATTGTTTTGAATGAAATTGGGTGGACAAGCCGCGTCTATATCGTTGATGATGGCAAATTTGTTTTCAAATTTCCAAGAGGCAGAAAATGGCAGGAAGAATGCGAACACGAATTTCATATTTTAAAACTTATCAGCGAATATGAATTCAATGTAAATCTTCCGGTCATTAAATGGCTCGGCGAGAACACTTCTTATGCCGGTTTCCATGGTGTTGAGGGAAAATCAATGACGACTGAATCCATCGATAAGTTAAGTGAAACGCAGAAGAGAGAAGTAGGAACGCAAATAGGTTTGTTCCTAAAAAAGCTCCACACGATTGACTACAAAGGCGAAAGTCCGACCAATGAAAGCAGCGAAATAGAATCGTTCCAAAAATTGTTCTTTAAGAAAAAGCGTACACTAAAAAGGCATTTTAATGATAACGAACTTCATACCATTGAAGAACTCGTAACAAGTATGCCTCAAAAATCCGCAAATCTCGGCACAGAGTACGTTTTTTGCCATTGTGATTTAGGTTACAACAATATGCTGTTAACCGACAATTGCAAAGTAGGAGTAATAGATTTTGGTGATGCAAGCATTTTCGAGAAATCGTATGACTTTACCGGACTCGAAGATGATACGATGTTAGACGCTGCAATAGTAGCTTATGGCGGTGACGAAGTTCTAAGAGAAAAAGTAGCCATCAGACGACAACTCTTGCCGTTAATGGAAATGCTGTTTTTAATTGATAGGAAAGATCAGGAAGGTATTGTACATTGTGCAGGCAGGATGCGGAATAATTTGAAATAGGAAAAGAAATAAGAATTAAATAAGAAAATAAAATGAACAAGAAATTTTTCACAGGTATCGCATTTTCGTTAATGCTTTTTTTACTCACTTCTTGTAACTCCAAAGTACAGGAAAGTCAAGATTCGGTTTCCGTTTCGGGCATCGGGACAGTATTGGCACAACCGGATATGGTGCTGATGAACGTCGGTTTTTCGCATACTGCCAAGACAACTAAGCAAGCCAAAACGGAAGTCGAACAAACCATGCAGCAGATATTGAACATACTGCGGGAAGAAAACATTGAGGATAAATTCGTGAAAACCATATCGCTCAACTATGACGTGGAATACGAATACCGCAGCGGGCGACGGATTCTGATCGGGCAACGGGCGCAGCAGACTATTGTCGTAACCATTAACGACATGATAAACGCTCCCGAAAGGTTCTCGTCGATTCTGGATAAGATCACGGCTATCGACAAAGTGGAAGTTCAAAATATTCAGTTCGACATCGAGCATAAGACGGAACTGTTCAAGCAAAGCCGTGAACTGGCCTATCAAAAAGCCTATGACAAAGCCCAACAATACGCCGAGCTTTCCGGCCGCAAAATAGGAAAGGTATTAACTATTTCAGAAGCCGTAAGCCGGGATATTGCGCAAACCCGCGCTTTCCAAAATAACCTAATGCTCAAAGAGGAGGCACTGGATATGGCTGGTGGATCGGCTGTTCCAACGGGAGAACAAGGAGTAAGTTCTGAAATTAATATTGTCTTCTCCTTAAAATAAGTCCAGACAAAGTTCAGTTACTAAGTTAAATAAACGAAGGTATGGATAAACGCGAATGGTCTGATAAGTTAAAACAACTACATTCAATCATAAAAAAGAATGAATATCTGGAAGAGTCCAGGGAACTGATTTTTGAACTTCATCAAATGGTTTATACTTCTGAAATGTCAGGTATAGATAGTACTACATTCGAAGATAAATTATGGAATGACTTGAATGAAGAAACTGCAAGAAAGGCTGTTAATAAGAAAGGGCGGACGATTCTTTATGGAATCTGGCATTCTACCCGGATTGAGGATATTACGATGAATTTACTGGTTGCCGGAACAGATCAGATATTTGAAAAAGATAACTGGTTCTCAAACATCAACTCCCCAATCCGGCATACCGGTAATTCTCTGAATCCAACTGAAATTCTGCACATGTCTTCACTTATTAATATAGAAGAACTCAAAGCCTATAGGATTGCCGTAGGACGAAATACGGAAAACATTATTCGTAATTTAACTAACGGAGAAATGAAACGTAAAGTGCGTCAGGAAAACCTTCAACGGATTTTAGATGAAAAAGCGGTTGAAAACGTAGAGTCTGCAAACTGGCTGATTGACTTTTGGGGCAAAAAAGATGTTGCAGGGATAATATCGATGCCTTGTTTACGACATCAGTTTGTACATTTAAATGAATCAATGGAAGCTAAAAACAAGAAATCAACCAGAAAGGATTAGGAAGGATGGTGCTATCTATTCGTTAGCACTGTCGAGGTTTCCACCTGCCTTTCCGGGATATTCCAGTATTTCAACCCATATTTTACTACTTAAACTTATAAAAACCACTCCTTATAATTTGAAGCCAAATCCTGTAACGATTGCACGAATCTTCCGACGTGGAATCCATCGCATGCGGCATGATGGACTTGTATGGAAAGCGGCATTAAAACAGAATCTGCTGTTTCGATAAATTTACCTATTGTAAAAATAGGAGTTAAGTAACGTCCCTCATTAAACACATTGATATTAAATCCGGTAAAGTTTACCCAGGGCAAACTGGATAGCGTAAAAGTATTGGAAGGTTCATTTGGTTTCGGTTGTAAGGAAGTCGATGGCGAATAGTTAGTTATATCTTCCATGCAACTGTCATGGAAGCGGCTAAAGATGCGATTATAATTAGTCCATATACTCGAAAATGTTTCACTATACTTATTAAATACCGTATAGCTTGGATTTACTTCATCCCAATAGCCCAACTCTCCGCTGGAATTCTTGTCCATTCTGAATTCCAGGTACTGATTGACAACCGTAGCAATCATATAAATCTGTACGGGGTAAATCTTTTTCCTCATCTCTTTTACAGCGGCTCTTAATCCTGTAATATCAATATTTACAGTTAAGCTGTATGTGCAACGCATTACATCCATATAATGAATGTAATATTCCTTACGGTTCCATTTTTCTATATCAATCGGGTTAAATTTCATAGTTTGATTCATTATCAATGAGTAATCAAGTTCAAAAATAGTCAAATTAACCACCTGGTTTATAGGTACGACGATTAATTTATTAATTTTACAGTCAAATATAACAGTAAAAATGGAGGTATTTTAGTATGGCACTTAACCTTGTGGGATGGAATGTTGTTTTGGATTCCGATAATGCAGACGAATTATCTGCGTTTTACGAAAAACTTCTTGGCTGGACGAGATTTCCCGGCGAGGAATTTACAGTCTTAGCGAATATCAACCAGAAGGGATTCCCGACGTGGATTACCTTTCAGCAAGTAGATAATTATGTACCACCAGTGTGGCCTGCAACAACGGACGAGCAACAGCAGATGGAACATTTGGATTTCCATGTTGAGGATGTGGAAGAAGCAGTAAGGTATGCTCTCTCGTGTGGTGCTACTATGGCTGAAATCCAATACGCTGAAGGTTGGCGGGTGATGATTGACCCTTGTGGACATCCCTTCTGCCTGTTACCGCCACCACCCTGGATGAAATAAATTTAAAGTGATGAAGGATTAAACGGCTCTGTTTCTCTCTACAAAGAGGCTATAAAAGGTTGTGTTTAGGCGGTGCAAGGTTTTACGGGAAAATACCGGAGCAAAGCGAGGATGATTTTGCCGTAAACCGCTTTAGCGGCTCCGACCTTGCTCCGGCGTTAAGAACACGAAATACCTTTGCCTGTGGCTATGGGTATTCCGGTCTTTCATGGTAGGTGTTTTTCTTATTAGTTCCTCATTTTCAATAATATTTAGTTATTTATATCTATTTTTGTATTTATATAATTAGGTGTCGGTTGAATATTTTTTGCTTATGGAATACACACGTTGGGATATTGATGTTTATTTAGACTTCCTAGAACATCTTCAATTATTTGAAGGTTTTCCATCACGAAGTGCTTATCATTAAGAGTTACAGACCATATGAAAGAAAAAACATTAGTGATTCAGCTTCCAATAGATTTTGTAACTCCCAACTGGCCGGCACAGGAAACTTTTCCATTAAATCTGAATGACATAGGCCGAAAGGTAGAAAGTGTCGTCCATCACGATATTGAGAACAGTGAAGAATACATGATTATTACTGGATTTACATCGCTTTCCAAATTAGTTGATACATTTGGCAGCAATGATTATGAAAAACTTCGGAAGGTAAAAGTACTTATAGGATTTGAACCTAATATCCGGGCAAGAAAGAAATATAAGAAATACAATTTTGACAAAGATATAAAAGATTACTGGCTGAAAAGAGGATTCTCTATTATACTTGGGGGAGCGGTTATTCAGCTCATTGAAAAGATTAACAGTCAATTTATACAGTTCAGATATAAAGAAAGGCTACATGCTAAAATCTACTTAGGAGATGATTACGCTATATTAGGATCATCCAATTTTAGCCGAAGCGGGTTAGTTGTTCAAGAAGAAGCTAATTTTAGACCCTGCCGTACAAATCCTGGAGAAAGTTTTTTCTATAATGAGATCAAACTTATTGCCAACAATTATTATGAAAAATCTGAAGATTATAACAATAAAATAACCGAATTACTACAAAGCCTGATAAAAAAAGTAACCTGGCAGGAAGCACTTGGGCGTGCCATTGCGGAATTGCTTGAGGCTGAATGGCTACATGATTACAAAGCCATTTTGTCTGAACTGGAAAACACTAAATTATGGCCCTCACAATGGAAAGGAATATCACAAGCTATGACAATTCTTCAAAGCCGTTCCAATGTATTGATAGCCGACCCAACCGGTGCAGGGAAAACAAAATTATGTTCAGCTCTTATTCTTTCTCTGAAACACTGGCTTTGCGAATCTGGAAAATTTGATAAAACAAAATCCCTCATTGTATGTCTACCACTTGTAAAGGACAAATGGAACGAGGAATTTCGTAACTTAAAACAGTTTCACAATTCCCATTCGATGGGTTTATTGAGCAATTCCGGAGCAAGAAACAAAACGATTCTGCTCGATGAACTTAGCTTTACCAATATTTTGGGTATAGATGAGGCACATAATTATCTCTCGCCTTATTCAAACAGAACAGGGCTTATTAAAAACAACAGTGCCGATTATAAAATACTCATCACAGCTACTCCTATCAGCAAAAAGGTGGAGGATTTATTGCGTATTATCGAACTGCTTGATGTTGATAACCTCAGTGATGAAGATTTCGAGAAGTATAAAATCCTTGTTCGTAAACGAAACGTCAGTCGTAAAGAGGAAGACATACAAATGTTACGCAATTTCATCAGCCAGTTTACAGTGAGAAGAACAAAAAAAGTTTGAATGACGAGATAAAAAAATCACCCGATAATTATCGCAATCAGTTAGGAAAGCCTTGCCGGTTTCCTAAACAAGTTGAAAAAATATATCAAACGCATGAAAACGAAAATGACAAGCGTATTGTAAAGATTATCAATCAGCTTGCCGGCACACTGAAAGGGATCACCCGGTTGACTCATTTTTCAAAACCCAATTATGAAAATACCGACGATGATTTTCTTAATAAATATATTGAAAAGAGTATAAACTCTGCACAGGCCCTGGCACGTTATTTTATCAGATCAAAGCTTCGTTCGTCACATGTGGCTCTTATCGAGCATATTATCGGATCGCAAAAAACTATGGATATATTTAAATTTCATGGTAAAACAAAGGGAACGGGAGATGTCATTGATAAGCTCGATGAACGAATAACCTTCGGGAAATTACCCGGGAAAAGCCATATCTTCAAAAAAGAAATGTTTCCTCTTTGGTTGACTGATAAAGAAGAGTATATTAAGGCATGCATAAAAGAACGTGAAACATATCTCGAAATAATCAGGCTCGCACAGCAATTGTCGGGCGAGCGAGAATTAGGGAAAGTGAGGAAATTAGTTGAAGTGACCAAAAAACATGCACATGTTGTTGCTTTCGATAGCACTGTAATTACCCTCTATTATTTCGCTAAATTATTTAAAACACATTATCCTAACCAGAAAATACTTGTGGCATCAGGCAGTGACAACAAAGGAGATAATAAACGGCTTATTGAAGATTTTCATTTAAAATCGACCTCTATTGAATCATGTATCGCGTTATGCTCCGATAAAATGTCAGAAGGAGTAGACTTGCAGAAAGCGTCAGCGGTAATGTTACTGGATATGCCCAGTGTCTTGCGTATCGTTGAACAGAGAATCGGGCGAGTAGACAGAATGGATACTTCACATGATAAAATAGAAATTTACTGGCCTAATGATTCAGAAGAATATTCATTGAAATCCGACAAAAGATTGATAACGACAAATATAAGCGTTGAAGAAATATACGGGTCGAACATACGGATTCCTGATGAACTTAATGACAAACATTTCTCAAACACGAATTCTACTAAAGAAATGATAAGTGAGTTTAAGGATTTTCAAGACAAGGACGAATCGTGGAAAGGAATACATGACAGTTTTCAATCTATTGTAGATCTTAAAGAAGGAGCTCATGCGTTGATTGATGAAGATACCTATGAGCATTTAAAAACTGTATCGGCCGATGTACGCACAAAAGTTAGTTTTATACCAAGTTTAAACGACTGGTGTTTCATTGCGCTGAAAGGTAATAAAAATAAAGCTCCAAAATGGTATTTTATAGACAGTCAAGATAATATCCACACTGAGCTACCGGATATCTGTAACCAGTTAAGGGAGAACATACACGAGGAGTTTCGCGAATTGGAATGGCAGGATTCGGCTTTAAAAAGGTATATTAATTTGTTTAAACAAAAAGAACGCGATCTGTTGCCACCAAAAAAGAAAAGGGCATTGGAGGTTGCAGAACATATTTTGAAGAAAAAGATAAATGAGAAGACTGAGTATCATGAAAAAGCTATATTGCGTGAAATGTTGAGACTTTTTACAGCGTCTATAACGAATACGGTAGACCTTGAGCAATTGGCGGAAGAATGGGTTGGAATTTTACAGCCTTATTTGCAGAAAAAAAGGGAAGAGAATAAAAAAGGGAAGAAAATATATAATATGAACAGCTTAAAGTATGACCATAAAAAAATCATACTAAATACAAATCAGCTGTCACATATAATAGAGAATGTACTGCTTGCGGAAGACATTGATAGCCAAATTGCAGCATGCATAATTGGAACTTCTCAAGCATGATCCAAATTTAGGTATTTTTTGAAAAGGGAGAACTGCTTCTTAAAAAGTAAACAGTTCTCCCTTAGTGTGTACACGTTTAAAGTGCTAATTTCATAGCCACATTTTCCATATCTTCCATAATAGTCTGATCTAATACTCTTGCATAATGTTCTGTCATGCGCGTAGAAGTATGTCCTAACATTTTAGACACATTTTGCAGGGAAACTTTGTTAGCCAACGTAATAGTCGTCCCAAATGTGTGTCTTGCTACGTGTGTGGTCAGATTCTTGTCAATCCCACAGGATGCAGCAATATCTTTCAGATAAGAATTCATATTAGCATTACTGAAAAAGGGCAGGCAAACACCAGTCTCAATACATTTAGGATGATCTCTGTATTTCTCTAAAATCCTTATCGCAGGTTCAAGTAAAGGCACGTTCGAAGTACATCGAGCTTTATTCTTCTTAATTTTATGACGTCCCTTGCGTATCCACATCTTGCCGTTATTATCCTTTGCGATGTCATTATAAGTGAGCTCCTTTGCATCCGTAAAAGCCAATCCGGTATAGGCGCAAAAAACGAAGGTATCTTTTACGACCTTAAGTCTTTCTATTTCAAATTCCTTATCTTCTATTTTTTTGAGTTCTTCTTTTGTGAGAAAGGTTGGATCGGTTTCTTCTTGAACATATTTACATCCGGCAAACGGGTTCTTTTTCATTAAACCCTGATCAAGTGCTATATTCACTATTTTTTTGAAGCACTTCATATACCTTACAATCGTGTTATTACTCAAAGGAGATTTCTTTTCCTTTTTGTAATAATAATCCAGCCTATTGACAAATTCATTATTTAGTTCTGGGAAGGTTATATCTTCTTTCTTATAATGAAGTTTGATAACTTCAGCTACACAACGGTAGCAATTCCAGTAGCGATTCAGGGTGACTTTTTCGTAGTCTATACCAATGAGAGATTCCATACGTTCTATTTCAGCCTTCATGATTTTCAATACCGTTTGTTTCTCTTCGCGATTAAAGAGCTTTATTAGCATAGCTGTAGGAGTGATATAGGCTTCGGAAAGAACAAGGTTTTTATGGATAGTATTTATACTTGCCTTAAGATCGGAAAGATAATCATTGATTTCTTTAGAAATTCGATCTTTGCCTTTACAAGAGCCTTTTGCCTGGTTCCATAACTTACGATCAACTGTTCGATTAATTGTCGTCTGATCCGAGTGACCGTTTACTGTAACTCTAATTACGATTGGATACTCACCACTTTTAAGTGGTCTTGATGCTAAATAGAACAAAATGTTCACTGTTTCTTGTTTCATTTTCGTAGAATTTAAAGTGTTAAAACTATTTCAAAACTACGGAAACACGATTAGAATCATGACTTGTAATATGGTGACAAATAGAGGTTTAAGTCAAAAATCGTAGGTTTTTTATAAGCCTAAAAAACCTACGATTCGCTTACTCCAGTTTGTCCCCGGATGTCCATTTTGAGCAACATAAGGAAAAAGAAAAAGCCCTGAAAACTGCTGTTTTCAAGGCTTTTACCTAAATGCATTCTTTCAAAAGTGGTGCCACCAGAAAGAGAACTATTATCGTATCTCTATTGATAGTCAACCTTTTATATCTTCTTAAATTTGGAATCCCACACGATTTAGCACACGATTATTTTTCATCGTTCTGCACGCTATTTGCATGATTACTTTTGCAAAAGTATGAAAAAGTATGGATTTTGAAGCTATTTCTTTGTAGGAATTGCATGCATTTTATCTGTTTTCTTATTATTGTTTTGCACGCAAAACAATAATAGTCTGTTTCTGTTCTGTCGACAAAACAATATTCATTCAGTTACCGCCGTAACAGTTACGGCGGTAACTGAATGAAATATGCTTATAATATTTTATTTTTCAACTGCTTACTTACATTGCTAATGAAACTCACTGATATCCTTAAAATGAGACTAAGCATAACCAAAACGACCTACATATATGGAAAAAATAAAGCAGCGCTTTTGTGTTTATGCCTGAACATCTGCGCTATGCAGATATTATTATAAAGCTACTGATGTTCATAAACTTGTAAGAGACAAATTGTAAGAGAGAATAGCTAATATCCCACACTTTTGCTATCTTTGCGGATGAACAATTTTAGAAAACAATTCTTATGAAATTGACAATTTTTGAAGAAAAAAGAATAGATAATCGAACTTGGTATCTCTGTAAAGCCAATTTATTGGAATACTTAGAGGGTTTAAAGCCAAATTTCTATGACTATGCGATTCAGAGAAGAATTGTAAAAAATCAATATCTAGATAAATTATATACTACAATTAAAGTTGGTGAGCCAATACCAGTGATTACTTTAACTCATAAAGAACTTAGATTAGAAAATGATATTGAAAACAAGTCTAAAATAGATCTACATAAATCTGAAATATTAGATGGACTTCAACGTTCTTTTCGACTTTGGTCTCTCCTTACTATCTCTAAAAAGTATCAAGGTGAAGATTATAGAAAGTACGCTCTTAAGATAAAAGAAACTAATCCTTTGTTTTTTGATAGTGGAGTTGTTTCAACTAAACTCATAAAGAATTTAATTGAAACCTCTGAGATATACAATATTGAAAATGCTTTTCGCTATTATGATATTTATTTTGTAATATGGACAGGATTAACTGAAAAAGAAATTATACAAAAAATGCTAGTATTAAATGCCGGGCAAAAGTCAGTTTCACCAACTCATCAATTTGAATTACTCTTCCTTCATATCTATGAAGAACTAAAAAGTAATGATATTGGAATAAAACTTTATCGGGAAAAAGATAAAGAAGCTAATAATATAAAAAAAGGCAATAGAGATATAGGAGAACTTATGTTTTCTTCTTTAATTGTAGCTTTACAATCTTTTGTTGAAGGAAGACCACTAAGAGTCTCTGCTGAAAAAATGATTGATATAGAATTTGATGAAAATAATTCAGAAGATAACTTCATTTTTGAAGAAGTATTTAATAATAAATTTATTCTATTCTTTTTAAATGAAATTTATAAATTAGATAAAATTATTTCACAAGAATCAAAAGGGAAAGAATGGTTCTCTAAGGACACAACATTAAGTGGAATTTTCGCAGGAATTGGATCGATTGTTAAATTAAATTCTACAGAAAATATATATGACAGCTCGAAAAAAACATTTGAATTATTGAATAATAAAATTGAGAATTACACCTTCAACCTTGGTGAATTTACAAAAGAGTATAATGAATTGTCTAGCAGGAATGTTAATATTGGCAATTTCATACGAAAGGCAATAATGAATTATGTCATAGAATTACTAAGAAACAATGAACCAAATTGGAGTAATATATTTAAATCATCTACCAAATATCTATGACAGGACAAGAATTATTTTCTCAGATTGTCTTAAGTCTCAACATGTATCTTGATTTTAATGACGATGATCTTGATGATTTGATAAGTATAGATGGAAATTTAGAAGATGGAATTCAAAAACTGCTATCTCTTAATCCTCCTTCCCCCTTCGATTCGTTCATTACCAGCTTGGATAAAATAAGAAGAAACAATGATAACAACTTCTTAAATACACCATACTCAAACATAGGGAACATCAACTTCATTGATTTTAGTTTACCTATATTTAATAAAAGGAACAGAAGAATAGCTCATTCAAATACAGAATTTACTTTTGTCTCCACTTCAATATTTTTTGATAATAATAATTTAATAGATTTTTCTGATGACACTTATCCAATTATATGGAAATGCACAGAAGAATTTTTAGAGCGAATTTTTGATAATAATGATTACCATACAGTAGAGCTTTTTTTCGACATCTTAGCCAATATAGATACGCAAAAAGGATTACTTGTTTGCAAAACCGCTAATGCTTATCAAGAAGAAGATTTTTATTCATATATCTATCTATCATTTTTAAATGATTCAAATTCAATTGTTATTCCCTCTGATTTAACATATACATCATCTCCTATATTGCCTGGATTAATTTATGATATAACAAAAAATTACAAGCAATATTTTGACATATATGATGTTTTAAATGAACTAAATCAAGCTCCAGACATTCTGAATCGATATCTTCGATTATATCATATTATGGAGTATCTTGTTTATCGAGTATATTTAGTAAATTTAATAAACAGGGTTGGTTCAAGCCGATTATTTGTTAGGGAATTTATTGTTTCTGCTGAAAATATGAAAAAAGGTGAAAAAGAATCTTTTAGGAAAAATTTTTCTTTAATATTTTCCACAGATCTAGTTGCGATTATTGAACCTACCTTGTCTCCAATTATTAATCCAATTATTGTTACCTTTCTATCTGATAAAAATATCGTTAAGTCTTTTGCAGCAAACCAAATAGATAAAATATCAGACCTTATATATGGCATAAGATGTTGCATTGTTCACAATAAAGAAAGTGAATATCATCTTACAATATCTAATCATGAAGATTATGAAGTTATTATTCCTGTTATCAAGAAGATTTTAGAGATTTTCGAGAATTTAATAATACATAAAATCATAAATAATAATCTAATTATAAATTATCCACAACAAAATATCAATTTGTATTAATCTAGTAGGAAATGAGGAGAATAATCCCTCATTTCCTCTCATACCGGCGTATGTGGCGTTCAGCCTACGGCAGCTCTTAAATCATAGATTAATATTTGGCGGCAAACAATTCGTTAGTTTATTTTACATTTTTTCAACTGTAACATTCATAAATGTATTAACCATAACATCATTTTTAACTTTCGATTGAATTTTGTTTCGTTATTTCAGGTAACTTAATCCCTAGCTTATAAAACTTTACATAACCATTTTCAGCACGCATTTTTTTTAATTCCTTTTCAGGTGAAAGTGTAAAATGTTCTTTTGTGAGTTCTTCACTACAATCCTGATGAGAATAAACAACCAAACAGTCTAAAACTTTGTCATAATCCTTACATCCTAATTCATCATATACTTTTTTAATTCTAGCATAGCCACTAACTTGACGAATATCTTCGGGGGAGACATTGTGATTCTCATATCTGGGTTTATACTTAGTATCAACAATAAAAATATATGATTTGTCTTTACTTCTTATTATAAAATCAAGTTCCTGGCGGTTTGCTTTTATGTGATATTTAACTTCATCCGAGGAGAAAACGGATCTTAACTTTTTATACACATACAACTCGAATAATTTACTCATATCAATCCAAAACGGAGGAGTCATAATTTGCTGCTGTTCAGTTTTTGTGATATTATATGAAAACCGTTTTAAAATGAGTAGAGCTAATTTAATTGCTTGATCATATTCTTTAAATAGAGGATTACTTTTAAAATTCTTCAATTTGCGAATATCAATATCATCCGTGACTGTTTCAAAAGCAGGGTGTACATAATTTATCAGTTCCAACAAGGGACGGGTATCAAATCCTTTTCCTTTCTGTTGGATTACATGCCGTGAGAACTGATAAGCTTTTTTTAGTATCTTATTTTCATCAGAGTTCACACCGAACTCTTGATATTGGCAAATAGTATGCGTTTGTCTTCCTTTGACTAAATTTTCCTTTATATTTTTCTCTACAAGAATTTTTCCTTTTATGCGAGCATTAAGATTTTCCGTTACTGTATAATATGACTTTTTTAATCCTTTTTGAACAATCTTTCTGAGTATCTGCAAAAACTGAGCTATAAGAAAAGGCGAAAGTAAATCCTGTTTCTGAGTTATCGGAATGTAAGGTTTATGAAAATCAATATGTACCAAATCTTCCAAATGTTTCAGATTTTCCGTCTCCTGTAATGCTTCTAAAAGCATTCCCAGATAATCAACTTCCAGTAATTCATTACTTAGCTTAGGTTGAATATAAATGGGCTGTTCATTTTCAACAATCCAATCAACACCAACATAATAGGAGGTTTGAAAATGATATTTATTCTTTTTATTGTCAAAATCGACAAAAAGACAAGATTCTTGTTTGTTTTTACGCATAATATGCTTCGTAAAGCCAGATTCTTTTAAACAAGATAGTTTTTCTAATTGTGCATCAGATAGCCCATCGTAAAATCCGGTTCTCTCGTAACCATATTGTTCAAACAAATAAATCATAAACTGTTTATTGCTGTTTTCGTATCTTCTCCGTTTACATTTTCTTTCAGGATTCCATCTTTGAGATATTCTCTCAAAATAGGTTTTATCTCGTAATTAAGCCTCATTTCACTATTGCCGTCTTTCATAATAAAGTAACTGTGCCCCATCCATACATCTTCGGGTGAAAATTCATCTGAAAGATATTCAGATTTCTTCAATGCAACATTCGGGTTAGTTATGTATTCTTCGATATTATCAATAAAGAAGGCTGATACTTTTTTAAATAAGTCTTCATCAAAACCATCGACTTCTCCGGTTAATGATTTTGGGAGCATGTCAATAAAAGCAAAACGACGACGAATAGCGTAATCTATTTGCCCGACGCTCCGGTCGGCTGTGTTCATTGTGCCGATTATATATAGATTGGGAGGGAGTATCAACTCATTGTCTCCATTTACGGCATACATACTTTCCACTTTTTCACCACGATACTCTAACGCATAGATTAATTCGCCCAAAACAGCAGGAAGGTTGGCTCGGTTGATTTCGTCAATAATTAAAACATAGTTTTCTAATTCAACTTTACTCTTATGAGAAGACGAATATGTTATTTTTTCAGATTCTATGTATTCTCTAAAATTATCTAATACTCTTATATAGTAACTAGCATGTTGTTGTGCAAGACCTGATAAGTTATGATTCTTTTTTATATCTTGTCTGGTTTTATTATCATCTAAATAAGCTTGTTTTATATCCTTAAACAACATTCTATTTGATCCATGCTTCCAATTTTTACCTGCATAACGAAATGCATCATCCTCAACAGCGATTATATTTACACTATCTGTTAACTGATAGTCATTATCTAAATTCAATAATGCTTCTTCGTTCACAAAATCCACAAACTTATCAAATTGTTCAGTCAGCCATTCCTCTTTGGAAACTTCCTCTGCTGATTTTTGGCTATCCTGCCAGTTTTTAGAAGCTAATTCGGCAAATTCCCCTAAAACTTTATTTCTTGTTATATAGTCAGGTTGTCCATTCTCTGTTTTAACTTCAATTCCTCGAACAAAATCCTCATATGTATAAGAAGGATGAAATTGTATAAGTTTAATATTCTGTTTTTCGGCTAATTGTTCTGCGATTAGCTTTGCTATATGGGTCTTTCCTGTTCCGGGAGCTCCTTGTAGTATGATTTGTTTTTTATTTTGTAATACCTCAATACCTTTATAAAATAAATCACCATTACTTTTTATTTCATCAACAAAATCAACATTTCCTTTTCTAGCATGATATGATAACTCATAAAAATTATTCAAATTAAAAACTCCTAGTTTAATACCTTTTTCAATTGTATCTATGATATTTTTGTAATTTTCAAAATCGGGAACTTTATTGTTTTTTATACCATGTATATGTGGTTTTATACATTGTCGACTATTATCATCTAGGCTGATGAATTTTTCAGGATTAATCCAAAATAACCCCATTGTTATATTGTATTTAACCGCATATTGTTTGATAACAGTATTGTATATTTCCTCTATATCATGCGGATTACTTTGCTGAGCCTTTTCAAATAATATCCATAAATTTTCTATATCATTTGATTTTCGCTTATTACTAAATCCAAAAAAGAATGATTTTTGATTATTTAAAACAGGAATACCCTCAAACATAATAGGAACAGCAGAGTCTATTTTCAAAAAGGATTTGAACTGTTCTGCTACTATAATTCTATTACTATCTGTTATTCCCCTATTAAAAATCCCAATGGTAGTAAAAGGACAAATATCCTCCAATGGACGTCCATCTTCTTCATGCAAATAATGAATATATTTTGAATCTAAGGAATATATAAACTCTAATAATGATTTACGATTATTTTTGAAGCTCAACAATTTATTTGCAAGTTCTTGGTAAAAAGGAATCCATAAAAATTGATCTTTTGTCATAATAATTATTTTTTGTCTACATACTCTCCAAATCCCATAGGTATGATATTATTATTTCGCATAAATGTTAAACCGGCAAATACTTCCGATTCAGAATAATCGTGTTTATGGTCGCTCCAATCATAAAAATCTTGTACTAAAAGATTATCATTGATAGCCTCCTGCTTTATTTTACGATTATTCCAAACAGCGTATAAAGTAGCTACAATTTCACAAACCTTCCAAGAGCATTTCTTCATTATATCAATAACACAGTCTATTGATTCTCTTTTCTCTGAGAAATTTTCTTGAAACAAATGTTGTAGCTCTATTTCTTTGTTATGCGATATATATTCTACTAAATCTTTTCCAATATTTCGAGGCTTCTTCTTGGCTGTATAGAATCGGTACTGATAAAGTATTCTTTCAACTTCCCTAATATACTCTTCATTGTATGGTCCTGCTGTATTTTTATAAAAAAACTGATTCGGGCGTTTATCTATCTTCAGTTGGCAATGATATTCTAGCAAGAATAGTAATTTCATTAGTTTAGTACGCCCAAAATCTTGTTTTTTATTCTTCAGGATTATATAACCGCCTACAATTGCAGCTTGAAGTAGAGAATATGAGTTATTATACTCAACTTCCGCTTCAGCGGCTACACTTACCGTTTGTGTTTGCTCCTGATAATCTTCTTTAAACCCAACTTGTCCATTCATCAGCATAGGTAACAACCAATCACGAAGAGAAGCGAGGTGTTGGTTTTCGGCTAAAAGCTTTTGTTTCTTCTTTTCTGTTTCTTGTATTACAGCAAAAAACTTCAAAACAATATTTTCTTTTGGAATAACAGACCAATATGAGTTTACAAAACTATCGAAGAGAAAGTTTTTAATACCACTTGTTTTGCCCTCATAGCCAAAAAATACTTTGTTATCGTAAAGCATATTCCAAAGAAAAGCAAAATTGTAAAGATACTCTCGTTTCTTCAATGAGATTGCTTTGCAAAAATTAGAGCATATCAACGGATTCTCAAAACGACTTAATGATTCCTGAGTAATATAGGCCATTCGCCCTGTTGATTGCGTAGGACTTCCGCCTGATATCTCAATAATTAAGTCGTAAGGATTTAGAATCTTCGAGCTGTTCTTCTCTAAAATATATCTTTCCGGAGGATTTAGTTCACCTTTCCCATTTAATCCGTTAATGTCAGCACCTCTAATACAAGATACTTTTAATGTGTGATTACCTTCTTCTTGCTCTTTCCCTCAATCTCCACTTTTATCCGAAACAATCCAATCAGCTATTTTGCCAACTTTCCACCCTTCAGGAATCTCTCGCTTCAACTCTTCATTATACACCATTTTGCCACCAGACGATTTGTAGGGTTTGCCGTTGACATCGGGAAAATCAAATTGTACAAACCAATAGTTATAAAGCGTTTTTGCCATCGCTTCTAATTCGGCATTGATCCGGTTGTTGAGTTCGATTTTATTATCTAATAGTGATAACGTTAGTCCTATTTTCTGTTGAATGGATCTATCAGGTAAATCTATTTTTATATTTTTTATTATATCTAAACTAGGAAAATTTGGGATTGTAGAATCTCCAGACCCAGTGGTAATTTTTTTACTTATTAATTCCTTAAAAAGATATAAGAAATAGTTATCATCGATAATGATTTTATTCAATCTTATTCGTAATAATGCTTGATTTATTATACCTTTTTCAAATGGAGCCTTTAGCTGGTATATTGCACCCATATTTACTCCTGAGCAAGATACAAGAAAATCCCCATCATCAACTGAAAATTTTTTGAGGTTTTCGAAGTATTCTTTGGAAATATAATAGTTTCCAATATTTTTATTTGCATTTAGTACGACTCCTTGCTCATATACTTTATATGTATCTACAGTTTTATTTACAAAAATCTCTTTCTTTAAATCACCACCAAATGGTCCACGTTTAAATCCTTCTTTTGGGATCACGATATCTTTGAATAAGACCGCGTTACTCATACCTCAACCCTCCCAACTGTTTCTTTATTTCTTCTTCCAATCGGTGCGATTCAGCAAAAAGAACATCAAGCGTATTAGTATAGTTTTTCATTTTTGCGGCAAATTCTTCAGCAGTAATATCCACATATTCAATTTTTACCTCAAAGTATTGCCCTGCACTAAACGAGTGGTTTTTGTTTGTAATTTCTTCCGCACTTACCACCACCGAGAAATCATCTTCGGGGCGTTTCTGGTTCATTGCATCAATAATGCGCTGCTCTTCGGTAGGTGTGAGTACGGTGCGTTGATTCTTTCCTTCTTTCACGGTTTCGCCCAATTTGCTGGCATCAACCAAAACAATATGCTCCATATCGGCTTGCTTGTCTAAAAACAATACGCTTACATTAGTTCCCGTGCTGGCAAATATATTACTCGGCATACTTACCACACCGCGGAGCAGTTTGCGGTCGATCATGGCTTCGCGTATTTTCTTTTCAATACCGCTTTGTGCTGTAATAAATCCTGTGGGTACTACAATTGCCGCTTTACCGGTATCGCTCAGGCTGTACATAATGTGCTGAATAAACATCAGGTAAATCGACATTTTATCTTTATCCTTCTTCGGAACTTTAGGTATACCGGCAAAAAAGCGTTCTTTGAAACTATCTTTCTCCAAGTCGTCGCGAAAGTCGGAAAAGTCAAGCTTGAAGGGGGGATTGGAGACAATATAGTCGAATTTCCTATCGAGATAGAAAGGCTCGGCAATGGTATTTGTCTTTATTACATTGGGAATGCTGTGTGTCAGATTATTCAGAATCAGATTCAACCGCAGCATAGTACTCGACTTTTGCGAAATATCTTCGGAATATATGGTACACCTGTCTTCTCCTATGTTGTGCGCCAAACTCATCAACAACGAGCCCGACCCCACACTCGGGTCGTAACATCTTGCCTGTTTCACTTCATTCTCAACCAAAATACTTGCTATAATTCGAGCAACGGCATTTGGGGTATAGTATTCGGCATATTTCCCTCCCGAATCGGAGTTGTAATCTTTAATAAGATATTCAAAAATATCTTTGAAGAAATCATATTTTTCCTGGAAATAATCCTCAAAAGTCTCTTCGAAGCTGAATTCAAATAACTTATTAACTAATGCCCTACAAAAAGAATCACGTTGCGAACTGTCGGTAATAAACTGGCTAATATCATCGAACAATTTATCTTTAGCTCCGGAGAAAGATTTTATAGAAAACACATCGGCATTTTCAACACTTATTCCCCGCAATGTATCGTCAAAAGTCTTCCCGAAATCGTCCTGATTCTGATTATTATAAAGGTGCGAAATCAGTTGATAAGGTTTCAGCCGTATTACATTGGGACTAAGTGAAGCCAATAAGAATTTGTAGTCTTCTTCGTTCATTGCAGCCAATACTTCTGAAAGATTTTCGGCGGCTGCCAATTCCGGCATCTCTCGCTTCACTTCAAAACGAAACTTATCATTTAGATATTTATATAGGAAAATTTGTGTAATGATTTTGAATTCGTTTCCATCATTACCGAGCCCGTAGTTAGCACAAACGCTTTTCAGGCTGTCGATTAACTGCTTTGTTTTAGTTGTAAAACTTATATCTTGTGTCATATGTATATCCTATTATTGTATAGTTGCAAATACTCCCTCGCTATCAGTTGGTTGATATTTTCAGTTGTAGCAAAATCAAGTGGAATATTTTCTTTCTTCTTAAATTCGCTTATCACTAATTGCATCAGGTATTTGGTAAAAAATGCTTCGTTATTCAAAATATCTTCTTGTCCTTCGAGCTTGCTGTCCACGGCGTTTTTCACATGCATCAACGCCCGGTGCAATTGCATTTCTTTAGCATTAAGCGTACCTTTTTCCATCAACCGTTTATGTATCCGGGTATATTTTTCGTCGTTTTCGTATTTTGCTTTGAGTAAGGCATTCTTTCGGTTAAGTTCTTTGGCATTGTCGCATATTTTACGAAGTAAGTGCATATTCTCTACCATATCTGCCTGCGTAGTTTCCGAAAGGTTTTTCTTTTTGAAGATACGTTCCAATTCTTCCCGTAGCGTTACAAAATGCGGATCGGTTTGGTCGAAATTATGCTGCAAAGCTTCGCGGGTTTTACGAAGTGTTTCTTTATATTCGTCTGCCAATCTCAGCTCTTCCTCGCCAACTTTGATAAATTGGAAAACAATATCTTCCAGTGCGGTACTCAATAGTTTTTGAGTGGCTTCCTCATTGCCGATATTTTCTACAAAATTGAGATTATCCAATCGGTTTTGAGCTTCAATCAACAAGCGGTTCAGTAAATCAAAATCAGTAATAGCAGCCAATTCCTCATAACCGTTAATGGCAATAATGTTTTTCAATTCTTTTACGGTTCGCAAAGCCTTTATCAATTGCAACAACTCCTTCTTATCTGTCAGTTGTGCAATCTGTTGGGAGAATATCTCGCGATTAGTGGTATCGTAGTTGAAAAGTGTTTCGTTTATTTCTTCCAATTCTTGCCGTATCTCCGCTTCCGATTTAAACAAGTCTGTGTAGAATTGTACATCATCGCCCAACTCGTTTTGTAATTCGTCGAAATATAATTGATTAGTACGGTCAAATGCTTTAGATATATCGGCAAAATCGACTACATATCCGTATTCATATTTCTTGTATGGACGATTAACACGAGTAAGCGTTTGTAACAAATTATGGTCTTGAATAACACGAGCCAAATATAATTTCTTCAATCTCTTTGCATCGAAGCCGGTTTAAAGCATATTGTAAACAAACAGAATGTCAATCTTTCCTGATTTGTAGGCTTTAATCAGTTCTTTGCGGATTGTTTTGTCGTTCTCATCGTGGAGAATAAGTGCGGCTGTGAGCCTGTCTTTCTTGCGTTTTCCATAAGGAACAAAAGGTTCTGCTGCCATCATCGGGAATTTTTCCGCATCGGTTTCTTGTATACCGCATTTCTCCTCAAATAGCTGGAACAACATTTTAGCTTGCTTTGACGAATCGCAAACCACCATTCCTCCCAAAGTTTCATCTTGCCAGGCGTGACGAAATTCGTTCAAATCGTTCGTAATATAATCCAATAATCCCTGAGCAAAACGCCTATCTGCATATACATCAGTAGTTTTAATATCACCATGCAGCACTTTTATTTGCTCCATTACCTCCTTCATCTCTATTTTGAAGCTGCCTTCTATCTCTTCCCGAATCAAACGGAGTGTATAGCCATCGGCAATGGAGCGATTGTAGTAATATTTGTGAATATAGTTTCCAAACAGTAGTTTAGAATCGTATTCTTTTGCTACTTCTAGCAGCAAGGGTGTTCCTGTAAGAGCAATGATGACCGCGTTTTTATCGGAATTAATCAAGTTTGCCAAATAATTTCCTTTTGGGTTATAGCTTCGATGTGCCTCATCCAAAAAGAAAACGCGTTGTGTGTTAATATCGTAATTAGGTATGTTGCCGGCTACGGAATCTTCGCTAAACTTTTGAATGTTAACTACCGTAATTTCAGCTTGTCCGCTATCATTATGAAGAGCTCCGACGACTTTCATATCCTGAATAAACTCTTGTTTGGAATTTACCCGATTTACTTTCAATCCTCTGTTCGCGAATTCGGTAGAAGCCTGAATCAGTAAATCCAACCTATCGACAATGAAATAATACTTCGGAATAATGTTCTTTTTTTTGATAATAATCGGTTAAGTGTTTTACATTGTAATATGCCAATGCGGTTTTACCCGAACCTTGTGTATGCCAAATAATGCCTTTGCGTTGTCCTTCATCCAATTTCGCTGCGATTGCTTTTGTGGCAAATAACTGCGGATAACGCATGATGTGCTTTTGCAAGCCGGTTTCTTCTTCTACATAAGCCAGTGCATAACGTAGAATAAATGCCAATCGCTCTTTACTGAATAGCGAAGTAAGCATTCGGTGGGTGGGTGTATTAAATTCTTTGTTTGTCTTAAATTCCGGACTATGTTTGATTACCAACAAATTGTTATCTTTCAAAATAGCATTTTCATCTTGTTCCGATATAACTTTCAACCTTTGAATAATAGGATAATCTTCGTCTTCACGGAAATAATTAAACGACAAATCGGCATAGGCGGAAGTCGCGTAAAAAGCCCCGAAAATCGGCTCAACAATACCGTCTTCGTATTCCATATTGTTGGAAAATACCATCAGTTGTGTGATATTGACAAAACGACGGAAGTGTTTATTTTTGAAACGGGAATTTATACGGTTACGTTCGGCGATAATACCTTCTTTGTTATGCGGTTTCTTTACCTCGATAAATGCTAATGGAACTCCATTAATCAATAGTGTTATATCGGGACGAAATTCTTCATCGTCATTTTTACAGGTTAATTCTGTTGTAACGTGGAAGCTGTTATTTTTGAAGTTCTTAAAATCAATCAACTTAATACCGGAAGTTGCTGTTAAGCGTTGGTAGAATTTTCGCCCCAAGTCCTCATAATCCAACTCTAAACTGATTTCGTCCAATTCCCGATATAGTTCTTCATTCGGCACCCCAGGATTAATTCGTTGCAAACTCTCGATAAAAATATCCTCGAAAATATTGGTATCTTCTCTGCGATTTTGTTTATTGAGGGGTATATAAGTATAGCCCAATCGCATCAAATGCAATATGGCAGGAATTTTAACTCGTGAATTTTCGTTGAAAGTCATATTATTCCCCTTTGTTACTTATTAATAAATCCTTAACATCAACATTTAATAGCTCAGCAATCAGAAAAAGCGTTTCCACACTTGGTTGCTTACGGTTGCAGGCATAGGCATTCACAATTTTGAAACTTTTACCCAATTTTTCAGCGAGCCATGTCTGCTTGATTCCTTTTTCGTTAAGAACCTCTTTTATCCGATTCATGATTGAAAAATTTAATTTGGTGTCAAATATAGGAATTTTCTTAGGATATTTCTAAGAACCATTCCATACTTATATCATAGACACACACCAAGGCTTATATTTTTCCTTTTTAGATTTGTTAAACACCTCTCTTATGGAAAGACTGAATAAGGCAATGCTTTTAGGAGATTTACTCTTTTTGGAACAAAAAGGAAGAAATTTCCTAAAAGCTGAAAGGCTTGGCATTGCTGTTTCATGCTTGGAATATACCTTGTTTCACAAATATAAAATGGATTATTACCGCTTGAAGCCTCGTTTTGGCTTTAGCTTCTTCTTTTTTCTTTTCACGGGAGCTTGTTCTTCATCTTTGTTGTTTATATCAGGAGTAAGCAAACCGAAAACAGAAGATAGACCTAATTTGGGATATTAATATCAGGTTGCTTATTATCCGACTGTTGCAATGTTGGTATGTCCGGCTGTATCGCTGTCCCAACGTTTAGCTGGTTAGCTGGCTGTACCTCCGTCTCATTAGTTTGCCGTTCCTGCATTTTAAGTTGTTCGGGGATACTACCGTTCTTCATTGTATTGTAGTATTCAAAAGATTCGGTTAGTTCTCGTTTATAGCCGAATAGCCTGTCAAATCCCTGCTCTGCCTGCAGGAACAGGTTCTTCCTATCGAAGCCACCTGTTATTACTCCTTTCTTGGTATTCTTATGGTTGGTAAGTGGGGATAGCTTTTTCTTATTGGCTTGGTCTTTACGGCTGACAATCAAATGGCTATGCATATTCAGTTCATTGTTTGACCTGTCCCGACTGAAATGTATCTTGCCATAAAACTTAATATCCTCTGCCGATAATCCTTTATTGAAGTTTTTGGCATATTCAGGAATAACTACTTCACGGATATACCGTTTTATTGCTTTGGCTTGTTCCTGCTCAGTGTTACCCATTGCTTGAAACTCCTTTTCCGATGGGCTGACGTGGATAGCGTAAAATTTGGCATCCGTTTTTAACAGTTGACCGATATTACTATCTATATCCCTTATAACTTGTGATTTGTAGATATTATCGTCCGTTAGATTAAAAAAAACCTTCTGTATAGATTCCCTGCTCCATGCGTTCCAGATCTTCATGCTCCAAATAATTACATAGCTTCCGACTACTGCCTGCATTGTTGTATGTGCCTTTGGACGGTGGCGGGAAATCTATATTCATCTACTTCTCGTTTATGAGATTGATGATTTCAGTTTTTAGGATTTCTTTCCGCTTGCCGTCCATTACTCCGCAAGTAGCCAGTTCCGAATAAAGAGAAATCAGTTGCAGGAATTTATTATTCTCTCTTTGCTGTGCTTGAGATAAGGAATTTATTTGTTTGGCTTGGTTGTTAATCACTCCGGCATGTTGATTGAATGCTTCGCTTACCTTTTTCAGAACATTGTCCTGCAATTCCCGTGAACTACTTATTTCCGAAGATACCAATTCACATAACTCTGTTACTACTTTTTCAAACCGGACGGTAATCGCATGGCTTGTTCGTATCATCGGATTTAGCTTTTCTTCTTCGTAGTGGCGAATGAAGCGAATAATATCATCCTGACGTTTGTTAATCTTGGCAAGTTCCGACTTTACCGATTCGGGAGCATCGGCAGGATTGATATGTGCTTTCTCTAAATACTGAAATGCCAATTTCACTATTTCTCCCTTTTTGAGTGAATAACGTTTGCAGATTTTCGTCACTAAATTTGCCGTTTCTTTGTCTATGGAAATCGTGGTAAATATAGTTTTTCGATTGCTATTTTGCATAAGTAATTACTATTTTATGGAAAATACAAGATTCAAACACCTGATAATTAGCGATAAACACAAATCGCTAATTGGAGGTGTAATTACAGCGTGTTTTGATAACACGCTAAAACCGAAGGCTTTGCCCCGCAGGGCAAGAGGAAGAACAGGACGAAGTCCAGTTCCCTCTTGCTCAATTTAGCGAACCAAACAGAGCCGATAGGCGAAGTTGTTTCTGCTAAATGCGGAGCTACTTTGAAGGCGTAAACTTAAAACAAGCCTTCATTCGCTTGCGTCATTCTGCTTAGAACATAAAAAGCAGATTCATTCATCATTTTCGTCTTTATTATCTTCGTTTTTGGGTTTCGGATGTTTCTTTTCAAAGTCCTGATAGGTTTGAAAATCCATATGGGAACGGACAAACTCCCGAACATCCGAAGTACGGTAATAGGTCTTATGAGCTATCATAAAGAAAGGTAGTTTTTTACTGCTTCTATATCGCTGTAATGTCCTATACGACACTTTGAGAAGAAAGGCTAAATCCTGATTATCAAGTAGGGTTTCGTCTTCGCTAAATACTTCTTTGGTATTTATCAGGGATTTCAAGTCCTGACCGATTTCACTTAACTTCTTAGACAGCTTACGCATCCACGTTTCAAAATCTTCGTTGTTTATATACATAATTTGCTTACTTTATCAAATTAATACTACATATGTCTAATGCATTGACAAAGCAAAGTACGGCAGAACGAAGCAAATAAAATAGGGGAATCCCTATGGACTCCCCTAAAACCGTTCTGCAAACAGCTATAAATTAGCGTTTTGCGAAATCATCTTTTTCCATTTTCTTTTGTCGACTCTCTCGAACAATTAGATTTCGTAGGTTATCCAGTGCATTAGTAAGATTCGAAGGCTTACGCTTGAAGATTCTTTCTTTAGATTTATATATACTTCCGAAAGTGAAGTTAAAAGCCTGTTCTAAGGCTTGTGAGATAAGGATAAGTGAGGCTGGATTTCCCTCTTCATTAAGAAACTGACCAGAAAGTCCAAAGGAAACGACAAACTCTCCCATACTGTCAATCCCCAAACCTTTCGATTTGGGGACAAAATAGATTTTGGGATTATTGGGTTGTCTAATGTTATTGGGAAAGCGATTTGCTTGCAGGAATAAGAATTTGTGCAACTCTATTTCAGATTCAAGAAACAAGATAACTTTAGTAAGATAAACAAATTTCAGAGCATTTTTCCCCCTGCTCGTATTCTAAAAGTGCTTGCAATGCCTTAAACTCAACACGAGTAAAATTCAGCATCCGAAAGGTATCAGAGTAGCTCTGTTCGGATTGGCTGACGATTTTCAGTTGTTCCATAAAGTTTCCATAGGCAGTTTGCATTTCTTCGTTTGTGATTTGTGAGGGTTCAGCCAATAGGCTGAACAACCTCGTTTTTAACAATTCATTCATAGGCATAAAATTTAATGTGAATATTAATAATCAGACTGAAGTCCTGTTTTATGCAGAATGATTGTCAGGCTGAAAACCTAACTTATATTTGAAAATCTAAATTCCTTTATTCCCCACGGTATATAACCAATGCACATTAATACACTTCCAATAGTGCTAATAAGTTCTATTTCGGGATTGTTTAGCAGAAGCAATCCGATTATAATTAAGACACCTTGCCGTTTTTGTACTACTTTTTCTTTCATTAATCCGATAGTTTGAATGACTGCACCCAAAGGTAAAAGAGGTAGTAAATAGACTATCCAAAGGAGCCCTGCTTTTCGTACGATGACATCCAGATATGGAATAAATCCCTGAAATTGGGCTTCTGGAATTGTATCGAAAGCTGACATGCCCAAACATAAAGCTCCCTTATCAACCGCTAAAATGAAAGCTCCAAATATTCCGATAACTCCACCCCAAAAAGCATATTTCCTGCCTCTGTTTTGAAGCATATTCATAATTCCGACCATTACTACAATTATTAGCGGGACAGCCATCATAACGATAAAATGCCCGATATGATAAAGCTGATTATTATGAAATCGGTCTACAAGGTCTTGTGCTGTGTGTAACATTTTCATTTCGAGTAAGTCGGGGTGCATAAGAAATCCCGTTAATAACATAAGAGGGAACAACATAATTGATATTGCAAACCCTTTAGATTTAATTGTTTCAATTTTCATACTGTTTATTTTTATATTGTTAGACTTTATTATTTTTCCTATAAATATGGCTGCCAAAAGCATAAGAAACATATATCTTTATTTGATTATATGGTATCTTTTCAATGCGTGAATAGTGATAAATATAACGGCTATAACACCGATAACGGCATGGATAATTTCTAATGAAACAGAATCCCTTTTCACAGCTAACGCAATTGTTATCAGAAGAGTGATAAAAAAACTAACAGAAAGTATTTTCGTTATTTTGCTTTTTTGCTTTGAGAAAAAGAACTTTTTGTACCATTTCCTATGTTTGTAAACATGGGAAATAGTAAATATGAGCGATACTAAGGCTGACATCCTGTGTATAAAAGCCCACCACCATAGATTTAGCATTAGCACTATACTATCAGAAGTCGTCTTCATGTAAAGAAGAATAAAACCGCTTATTGTAACCATAATAAAGGTTCCGAATAAAATATCCGTGCCGAGTCTTTTTTTCCTGTTTTTAGAAAATGTTGTCTGAATTTCGTCCTTTATTATCATAATACTCATTGTGTAAAACGTTGCAAAGGAACGTAATTCGCATAGGTAAGTCGTCTCACTCGTGCGAATGGGACATATAAATCGAAATTAAAAAGTCCGATTTATAAAAGTGAGACTATATCATAGTTGAATTATGCCGATTTATCTATTCCTGTATTCACTTGGGGTAAATCCAGTCTTTTGTTTGAAGATCCGATTGAAAGTAGATTTGGAGTTGAATCCACAGTCATAGGCAATAGCTAAAATCGTAAAGTTTTTGAATTGAAGGTCAAGTAAACGTCTTTGGCTTTCTTCTATACGGTATGTATTTATGAAATTGTAAAAATTTTGATTAAAGACCGTATTTAGCACTTGGGTAACATAGTGCGGATAAGTGTCCAAAGCGGTTGCAAGGTCTTTAAGGGTCAAATCAATATTTATATAAGGCTTTTCACTCTCCATATAGTTTTTTAGACGTTCGGAAAGCAAAATTGCTTCTTTTTGCTTCAATCCGTAATTAGCGTATGACTTTTCTTTTTCAACAGGAATTTCCTCATTCGTTGGTGGTTGATTATACAGAATAACAGTTTGATTGAAAATCGTACTGTATTTAACCCCTCTAAATCCTAAAATATTGACAAAAACTAATACGACAATCGCAAACAGGTTATATAGCGATAATGGGAATAAGAAGAACTCTCGGAGGATAACAAATACCAATGCACCGCCTAACACGAATATTAATCCAAAGGCAAGAAATCTCATCCAATTGAAACTTAACTTATCAATATTGGAAAAGTTTGTCTGTAAGAATCTTTTGTAATAATGGAACAATCTAACAGCAAGTACAATAAACAGAGCGTTGAAAAGAAACGCAAATGTTCTACTTAAGATAGCTATTCTCTGCGGATAGAAATTATAAAAAATGAATCCAATAAGAGCAATCAGTAGATACGCCATTACTGTATAATGTTCTTTTTTAAAGTCCTTATAAGAATGACTTGTCAACGATTTGGTGCATAAATACAAAAAGAGCCCATGCAGCCCCGACAAAACATAACTTGGATAAAGAAATTTTTCGGAATATGATATACTATCATTTTGGGATATTGAGATACATAGGATATTTACCATTAAAAAGAACAACCATGAGGAAAGGTACTTATCGAACATACTCTTATCCTTCTTCGAGATAACGAGTACTCCGAAGAATAGAGATTGAAACGCTGCTATAAGAGATATTATCAGAAACATCTACAATGATTTAGGGGTGCAAAGGTACGAATTATATCGGTTTTTGCATTCATGATTAAAGCCAAAGCTTGCCACTTAATGCCGCTATTTCGGATTTCTAAATTTTGCTCAATTCCTTATCTATATTTGTCGATAGAACGTAATAAACCGAATAAATATGGATATTATAGGTATAGAAAAAGAATCTTTTGATTCCTTCAAAAAGAAATTGGAACGGATAGCTTCGTTAGTTCCGAAACAGCCTTCTAATAACACTCTGCGCATAGAGCAGGAATGGATAGAGGGCAAAGAACTGGCTACTTCTCTGAATCTGCCACCTCGCCGGTTACAACATCTTCGGGAAAGCGGTACGCTGTCATTTTCTACCATTGGGAAGAAAATCTACTACCGGATATCCGAAGTGAAACTTCTGTTAGAGCAAGGTAAAACTCAATTCTAAATAACTTTTCCATGCAACTATATACTAATCAAGATAGCCGGGAATTATTGCAGGCATTAAATAATGCGCTGCCTTATATTGAACACGTTCTTAAAACCCATAAACCATTATTTGACGGCGAACATTATCTGACAAGCGAGGAACTGTGTTCTATTCTTAAAATATCTCGACGTACTTTACAGGATTACCGGAATAACGGAGTTTTGCCATTTATTCAGTTACCGGGAAAAGTTCTGTTTCGTGAATCTGATATTCGAAAGATTTTAGAAGAACGGTTTCGCCCCGCTTATAATGATTCTTTATAAGAGTTGTTTTTGAGCTATCTGAACGGCTGGACATTCGTGAGAATGAATCAGCCGTTACTTCTTTTATCAACCTACTTCGCAAAACTTTCTTTTACGCCCTGCATATCCCGGAGAATACTTTGGTCTAAGACTTTCGCATACCGTTGTGTCATTCGAGTATTGGTATGTCCAACCATTTTTGCTATGTTTTCTAACGATACATTATTTGCCAGCGTAACAACGGAACAGAATGTATGACGGCCGGTGTGCGTGGAGAGATTCTTTTTGATTCCACAGCAATCGGCTATTTCTTTCAGATAAGCGTTACACTTTTGATTGCTTAAAACAGGCAGTAAAATACCTCTCTTTTGGCAAATGGGGTGATCTTTGTACTTCTTAAGAATCTCCAACGGAACATCAAGCAATGGAACATTACACATTATTCCGGTTTTATGTCGCTCTTTTCGTATCCATAAGTTGCCGTCATTGTCAGTAATGATATGTTCTTCTTTTAGTTCGGATACATCTATGAATGCCAATCCAGTCCAACATTGCACTAAAAAGACATCCCTCACTAATTCCAATCGTGGGATCTCAAATTCTTTCGTGCGAAGTGTTTCCAGCTCCTCTTTGGTAAGAAACTCTTTATGCACCTCCTTTTCGTGGAAACGGATATTTCCGAACGGGTTCTTTGCTATCCAATCGTAGTTTACCGCAATATTCAGCACTTTCTTTACCACTTTCATATAGCGGATAACCGTATTTTCCTGTAATCCCTTTTCGGCTTTCAGGAAGTGAATATAATCGTGAATCATGCCGTTGGTGACTTCCTTTAATGGAATATCTTTCCGTTGATATTGGGTCTGGCTCATTTCCCGAAAATACTTCAAACAGGTATCAAAACGAGAGATTGTAACTTTTGCATAATCTTTGCCAATAAGTTCACGGCACTTGTCGTTATGCTCCTGAAATACCTGAAAGAACATTTTATGTTCTTCGTCCAGTCCGAGGAATTTTCGCTTTATCTCCATTGGATTGATTAATTTGCCTTCTTCTTCCATCTTTCGATGGATTTCAAATAGACGAAGTTTTACAGATTCAAGATAGCGGTTGATTTCCAAAGATGCAGCATCTTTGCCAGTACAACGTTCTTTGTTCTGATCCCACAGATTAGGATTTACCGCTCTTTTCAGTTGTATTTCGGCTAATTGCCCTGCAATACTGATTCGCAACATAATAGGATTCTTTCCTGATTTCAACGCTCGTGTTTTTCTGATAAAGAAAAGCACATTAAAAGTCTGTCTCATACTCTAAAAATTAATGGTTTAAAGATACTTGAACCATGCTTAATAGAGAGTCTTAAACAATAAGACAATCAGCGACTTAACGCGCAATTCGTGGACACTTTTTTGCGTGGATAAAATTGTCCACGATTTAGCCCGAGTGAACTGCATAATTTTGCTAAATATGGAGGATTTCTTGGAAAAAGAAAATCCCTGAAATGTCTTATTTTCAGGGATTTACCAAATTTGAAGTCTTTTAAAAGTGGTGCCACCAGGAATCGAACCGGGGACACAAGGATTTTCAGTCCTTTGCTCTACCAACTGAGCTATGGCACCTTTAACCGTTTGCGGGTGCAAAGTTAAATAAACTTTTCAATAAAACAAGCACTCATACTATCTTTTTATAATTTACAGTTATTTATTTGAGATATAAAAAAAACAAGTAAATTTGCGCACAGAAAATCGGAATGTAGCGCAGTTGGTAGCGCACTACGTTCGGGACGTAGGGGTCGGGCGTTCGAGTCGCCTCATTCCGACAAATCAGGCTTAATCTTCAACGGATTAGGCCTTTTTTGTTCTGTTATTATTCCGAAAAGTTGAATGTCTTAATGTTACGATAAAATCATCCTCAATTAATGGAAGATTTATATGATCCTGTCGTATATCCTTATACCAAAATACATAAAACACATGAGAATTTATATGCTGGATATAATTCTTCATCGAATAAATCACTCTTTCTAATTTATCAAACTATTCTTCCTATCAATTAAAGTATTACCTCTATTAACTTATTTTTTCGTTAGAATGCATTATCTCTTTCGTTATAGTGTACTGTTCCTTTCGTCACAATGCATTGTCTCTTTCGTTACAATGCATTCTAACGAAAAAATTCATACCGGAAGAAATTAATTTCTCAAATCAATATAAATAAAAGCATGCAAAAGCATTACCAATTTTATTCACTCAAGAATTATCTTACATTCATAATCCCATCCCTAGCGATAAAGTATGTTTTATTTTGAATCAGCAGACAGAACAAGACAGAAGGAAAATACCGTCCTCCCGCGATTTCTAACGGAAAATAACAGTGTTCCTATTCAAATAATCCTTATTCTGCTTCCCCTAAATTTTAATTTATTTAACAACACCGCATGGCCGAATTACAGCAATTAAGTTTATTTTTGTATGTTGTATTGAGGAACAAAAAAAGATTAATTTTACATATTTATAATCTAAAAACAAGAATAAAGAACTTTAATGAAACGCTAGGGTTAATATCATCTAGTGAGGTTTGATTTAGTGAAGATATAAGTGGGATATACCCTATCCGAAAAGAGTATTTTATAGATTTATTTTCCGATTCTTTTTCAGGGTATAATAACAGATAATTTAAAAGAGATCACTAATCACCAAAAAAGAGAAGATATGAAAACCAAGTACATTGTGCAATTAGAAAATAACATCCGGGCATGGATGATTCTGATGAAAGACTGCGGCAATAGTCATAAAGCAATCCCTTATGCTTTTAAAATAATGGATTCTTCGCATGAAATCGCTTATTTCAATACAAAAGATGAGGCTATAAAAGCTTATCATGAAGCATGCAAATATTATGATTATCCTGGAATTCCTGTAATATTGGAAGCGATTAAAGATTAAGATATTTAAACCACAACGAGACAAGTATGCCTCTTTGTGGTTTTTATTTCATATTCTTATACTCCTCAATTTTATGGGGGAAATCAACTGGGGTAAACTATGAAAAATTCCATTTTCAGAATCTATATGTCAGGATTTTCCTGATTGACCAGGAGAGTGGGACTATAAACACCATCTACATAGGCGGCACTGATATTTAAAAAGAAAGAAACTTGGTTACTTCCGTATAAAAATTCCAAAAAAAACACTTTTCATGCATTTGTTTGCAAATAATTGTATATTTTTGCGGCTTTATTAGAATAATTATACAACCAATGAAAAAGAAATCAACGAGATTAGATACTATTAAGATGATTATCTCCAGCAAAGAGATTAGTTGCCAAGAAGAATTGCTGCAAGAATTAATTAATGAAGGGTTTGAACTTACCCAAGCAACCCTTTCCAGGGATTTAAAACAGCTAAAAGTTGCGAAAGCCGCCAGCATGAATGGAAAATATGTATATGTACTGCCCAATGATATAATGTACAAACGTAATAATGATTATTCCACTCGAGATATGATGGCTTACAGCGGATTTGTATCTCTACAATTTTCCGGCAATATGGCTGTTATTAAAACACGTCCTGGTTATGCGAGCAGCATTGCTTATGACATCGACAATCGCCAATGCGAAGATATACTTGGAACGATAGCCGGAGATGATACCATTCTATTAGTATTACGTGAAGATGCAGATAAAATCTATGTTGAAAACTTCCTGGATTTTATTACTAATAAAGTAAACTAACACAATATACCCCTGATTTAATAATCTAAAATTAATGAAAGATGAAATAGATGTAATGGTAGCCGATACCTCACATGAAATGTATGTCGACACCATCTTAGAAACCATCACCGCAGCCGCCAAAGTAAGAGGCACAGGAATCGCTAAAAGAACGCATGAGTATCTGGCGCAAAAAATGAAAGAAGGCAAAGCCATCATTGCATTAAAAGAAGATGAATTTGCCGGATTCTGTTATATAGAGAGTTGGGGCAATAAACAATATGTTGCCAACTCAGGACTGATCGTAGTTGATAAATACCGGGGACAGGGATTGGCCAAACGGATAAAAAAAGCGGCATTTACTTTATCCCGACTGCGATGGCCACATGCCAAGCTGTTCGGACTAACAAGTGGTGGAGCTGTCATGAAAATTAACACCGAATTAGGATACGTTCCTGTACCATTTTCTGAACTAACGGATGATGAAGCTTTCTGGAAAGGTTGTGAAGGATGCGTAAATCATGATGTACTGGTACGTACTGAACGACGATACTGTATCTGTACCGCTATGCTTTACGATCCTGAAAAGAGGGAGAAGAAAAAGAAAGACGGCGAAAATGAGTTTGGTTTTTTTGAAGAGTTAAATGACGACTAACAAAGCAGAAAATTAAAGAAATTAAAAAATATACATTATGAAGAAAAAAGTTGTATTAGCATTCAGTGGAGGATTAGATACTTCCTTCTGTGCCATGTATTTATCAAAAGACAAAGGATATGAAGTATATACTGCCATAGCCAACACAGGAGGATTCACCGAAGAGGAATTAAAAGTTATTGAAGAAAAAGCTTATAAATTAGGGGCCGTAAAGCATATTGCTATTGATGTAACTCAGGATTATTACGAGAAAAGTATTAAGTATATGATTTTTGGGAATGTGCTGCGTAATGGTACTTACCCCATTTCAGTAAGTTCTGAACGTATTTTTCAGGCTATTGCTATTGCTAACTATGCCAAAGAAATTGGTGCGGATGCTATTGCTCATGGAAGTACGGGTGCCGGTAACGATCAGGTACGTTTCGACCTCACTTTCGAAGTGCTTGCTCCAGGTATGGAGATCATCACTCCTACCCGTGATATGATCCTGACTCGTGAATACGAAATTAACTACCTTCGTGAGCACGGATTCGAAGCTGACTTTGTAAAGATGGAATATTCCATTAATAAAGGGCTCTGGGGAACTTCAATCGGGGGCAAAGAGACACTGCAAAGCAACCAGACATTGCCCGAAGAGGCTTATCCCAGTCAGATAACCGCTCATGAAACAGAAGAATTAAAACTTGAATTTGTTGAAGGTGAACTTCACGCTGTAAACGGGGAAGTCTTTACGGATAAAGTAAAAGCCATTAATAAAGTAGAAGAAATTGGAAGCAAATACGGTATTGGGCGCGATATGCATATCGGGGATACCATCATCGGTTTGAAAGGTCGCGTAGGCTTCGAAGCGGCAGGTCCTCTTTTAATAATTAACGCACACAAAATGCTGGAGAAACATACTCTTAGTAAATGGCAGTTATACTGGAAAGATCAGGTAGGTACCTGGTATGGCATGTTTTTACACGAAGCCCAATATCTTGAACCGGTAATGAGAGATATTGAAGCCATGCTACAAAGTTCACAACGAAATGTGAATGGTACAGTTACTATTATCTTACGCCCATACAGTTATACACTTGTAGGTGTAGACTCTGCTTATGATCTCGTGAAGAATGATCTGGGAGAATATGGCGAAGTACAAAAAGGATGGACTTCCGAAGACGCTAAAGGCTTTACAAAGATTCTGTCTACTCCACTTAGAGTTTATTACGCAAACCAGAAAAAGAATGGTAAGATTTAAGTTTTCAAGTTTTATTTGTTCCGGTGCTTTGAAATTTGCTATGCAAACAAAAAATATCAGGAACAAATAAATTAACTTTGAAACTTAAAAACTCACAAACTTAAAACTTAAATGATTAAGATAGGAATTATTGGAGGTGCAGGATATACAGCCGGAGAATTAATCCGGCTTTTAATAAATCATCCCGAAGCTGACATCGTATTTATTAATAGCAGTAGTAATGCCGGCAATAAAATCACCGATGTACATGAGGGTTTATATGGTGAATGTGACCTGACTTTTACAGACGAGTTACCACTTGAGAGTATTGACTTATTGTTCTTCTGTACCGCACATGGTGACACCCGGAAGTTTATGGAAAGTCACACAATACCGGAACGCTTGAAGATAATCGACCTTTCTATGGATTTTCGTCTTGCCAATGAAGAGCATGAGTTCTTATACGGTCTTCCGGAACTAAACCGCCGTGCCATTTGCAAATGCAAATACGTAGCCAATCCCGGTTGCTTTGCTACTTGTATCCAGTTAGGTTTATTGCCTTTAGCTAAGCACCTGATGCTAACTGACGATATTATAGTAAATGCTATTACCGGTAGTACCGGTGCAGGCGTAAAGCCCGGCCCTACTACTCACTTCAGTTGGCGCAATAATAATATGAGTGTTTACAAACCATTTACTCACCAACACCTGCCGGAGATTGAACAATCGCTCAAACAGTTACAAAAAAGTTTCAATTCAGATATTATCTTCATCCCTTACCGTGGAGATTTTGCCCGGGGGATCTTTACCACTATCGTTCTTAAGACCAAGGTAGAACTGGATGAACTGGTACGTATTTATAAAGAATACTATGATCGGGACTCTTTTGTTCACATCGTTGAGAAGAACATCGACCTGAAGCAAGTTGTAAACACCAACAAATGTTTGATTCACCTTCAAAAAGAAGGTGATAAACTATTAATAATCTCCTGCATAGACAACTTGCTGAAGGGCGCTTCCGGACAAGCAGTTCATAACATGAATCTCTTATTTAACCTGGAAGAAACAGTCGGATTACAATTAAAACCAAGTGCTTTTTAATCATGAATTTATTTGATGTATATCCCTTATTTGATATCAATATAGTAAAAGGAGAAGGCTGCTATGTCTGGGATGAAAACGGGAACAAATATCTCGACCTCTATGGAGGTCATGCCGTTATATCCATCGGGCACTCTCATCCTCATTATGTGAAAATGATCAGCGACCAAGTGAGTAAACTTGGCTTCTATTCTAACTCGGTAATTAACAAACTTCAGCAAGAAGTTGCTACTAAACTCGGACCAATTTCCGGATATGACGATTATTCTTTATTTCTTGTAAACTCGGGTGCAGAAGCCAACGAGAATGCATTGAAACTAGCCTCATTTCATAACGGAAGAACCCGGATCGTATCGTGTGGCAAATCCTTTCACGGACGCACTTCACTTGCAGTTGAAGTTACCGACAATCCCCGAATTATCGCCCCTATCAACAACAACAGACATGTTACGTATGTACCATTGAATGATATTGAAGCGATGACCTCAGAACTGTCTAAGGAAGATGTTTGCGCAGTCATTATCGAAGGCATTCAGGGAGTGGGCGGTATTCGTATTCCTACCAAAGAATATATGCAGGCATTGCGGGAAGCTTGTACACAAACTGGTACGATACTCATTCTTGATGAAATCCAGAGCGGATACGGTCGGAGTGGTAAGTTTTTTGCCCACCAATACCAGGGAATCAAAGCCGACATTATAACGGTAGCCAAAGGTATTGGAAATGGTTTCCCGGTTTCGGGTGTATTGGTTAGTCCAATGTTCACTCCGGTACACGGCATGCTAGGCACTACTTTTGGAGGAAATCACTTGGCTTGTGCTGCTGCCATGGCGGTACTCGATGTGATGAAAGAAGAGAACCTGGTAGAGAATGCAGCCAAAGTAGGGGATTACCTGATGCAGGAATTAAAACAGATTCCCCAGATAAAAGAAGTACGTGGGAAAGGTTTAATGATTGGCCTTGAGTTCGCTGAACCTATCAATGAGATTCGCCGTAAACTTTTATTTGATTACAAAGTATTTACAGGAGTAACCGGCACCCATGTGATCCGTCTCCTGCCCCCTCTGTGTCTAACCAGGGAACAGGCTGCTGAATTTATCTCCTGTTTGAAATCTTGTTTAAATTAAAATAAAATATACAGAATGAAAATAGCTATCATTGGTGCCGGAAATATGGGTGGGGCAATTGCCCGCGGATTAACATTAGGGACTCTTATAAAGCCATCAGATATTAGGATTGCCGATCGCTCCGAAAAGGCATTGACAAAACTTACTGATTTCAACTCAGAGATCCAAACTACAGCTAATAACCAGCAAGCCATTGATGAAGCAGATATTGTTATTTTGGCTGTAAAGCCGTGGCTTATGAAAGAAGTAATCAACCAACTTACTTTTGACATTGAAAAGCAGATAATTGTTTCCATCGCAGCAGGAATCTCTTTATCCGAATATGCAGACTGGATTAATCCTGCAGCCACTATCTTTCGGTTGGTACCTAATACTGCTATATCCGAACTGGCCAGTATGACTTTAATTGCTTCATTAAACGCTACTACTGAACAAGAGCAACTCTTGCTGAACATTTTCAATGAGTTGGGACTGGCTATGCTTATCCCTGAAAAACAAATACCAGCTACTACTGCCCTTACTTCCTGTGGTATTGCATTTGTTCTGAAATACATCCAGGCAGGATTACAGGCAGGTGTGGAAATGGGTATCTATCCCAAAGACGCCATGAAAATGGTAGCACAGTCAGTGAAAGGTGCCGCAGAACTTATCCTAAACAATGATACCCACCCTTCTGTCGAAATTGATAAAGTAACAACTCCAGGAGGTATTACGATTAAAGGTATTAATGAGCTGGATCATGACGGATTTACCTCGGCAATTATTAAAGCCATGAAAATAAGTTCTTGAATTTATAAACTTAAAGACTAAAATATGAACGACCAGATCAAGCAAATCGCAGAACGCCTGCGTGGATTACGCGAAGTTCTTGAATTAACTGCCGAAGAACTAGCAGCTGAAAGCGGAATCAACCTGGAAGAATATCAGCTTGCTGAAACAGGTGATTACGATATCTCCGTCAGTATGCTCCAAAAGATTGCCCGCAAGTATAATATTGCACTGGATGCACTCATGTTCGACGAAGAGCCGAAGATGAGCAGCTATTTTGTAACTCGTGCTGGAAAAGGAGTTTCCATCGAACGCACAAAAGCTTATAAATATCAATCGTTGGCATCTGGCTTTATGAAACGCGAGGCCGACCCTTTTATTGTTACAGTAGAGCCGAAAGCAGAAGAAACTCCGATGCATTATAACAGTCATAACGGACAGGAGTTTAATTATGTTTTGGAAGGACGCTTGTTATTAAGCATTGACGGCCGGGAACTGATACTGAATGAGGGTGACAGCATCTACTTCAATTCAACACTCTCCCATGGAATGAAAGCACTGGATGGTAAGAAAGTTCGTTTTCTTGCTGTTATTCTTTGAGTTTTTAAGTTTGTGAGTTCTTAAGTTTTTAAGTTTACTATGCAGTATCTTATTTTTCAACTTAAGAATCTAAAAACACACTTGATGAAAAACTCTAAAACTTATAAACTAATAACTCAAAAACTAAAATGGTAGAAAGATTTTTATCTCAAACAACCTTCACTTCACAAGAAGATTTTAAAGAAAACCTTCACATAAATGTACCGGAGAACTTCAATTTCGGTTTTGATATAGTAGATGAATGGGCTGCTAAAGCCCCGGGCAAGCGCGCATTACTCTGGACAAATGATAAAGAGGAATGCCATGAATTCACTTTCGGTGATATTAAAAAATATACGGACATGACTGCATCTTACTTCCAAAGCCTCGGAATAGGTCATGGAGATATGGTTATGCTTATACTAAAGCGCAGATACGAATTCTGGTTCAGTATTATTGCCCTCCATAAAATCGGAGCAGTAGTTATTCCGGCAACACATCTTCTTACCAAAAAAGATATCATTTATCGTTGTAATGCAGCAGACATTAAAATGATTGTTGCTGCCGGCGAAGATATCATTCTAAAGCATATTGAAGATGCAATGCCTGAATCACCCAGTGTTAAAAAGCTAGTCAGTATAGGGCCGAATGTACCGGAAGGTTTTGAAGATTTTCATCAGGGGATAGAAAATGCGTCTCCTTTCATCCGCCCAGCATCTGTTAATACCAATGATGATATATCCATCATGTACTTTACATCAGGAACAACGGGAGAGCCTAAAATGGTAGCTCACGATTTTACCTATCCGTTGGGACATATTACAACTGCCACTTACTGGCACAATCTTCATGAAAACAGCCTCCACCTTACCATTGCTGATACCGGATGGGGAAAAGCAGTATGGGGAAAGCTATATGGTCAATGGATAGCTGGTGCGACTATATTCGTTTATGACCATGAAAAATTTGTTCCTGCGGAAATACTACAAAAAATTAATAAATATCGGATTACTTCCCTGTGTGCTCCTCCTACCATTTTCCGTTTCCTGATCCGGGAAGATTTGAGTCAGTATGATCTTTCTTCCCTGGAATATTGTACCATAGCTGGTGAAGCACTCAATCCTTCGGTATTTGAAAACTTCCTGAAACTAACAGGTATCAAGCTTATGGAAGGATTCGGTCAAACCGAAACGACATTGACTATTGCAACCTTCCCCTGGATGGAACCGAAACCGGGAAGTATGGGTATGCCCAATCCACAATACAATGTAGATTTAATTGACCACGAAGGTCGTTCAGTAGAAGCTGGAGAACAAGGCCAGATAGTACTCCGTACAGATAAAGGTAAATCAGTCGGATTATTCAAAGAATATTACCGTGATGATGAACGAACACAGGAAACCTGGCATGATGGCATCTATTATACAGGTGATGTAGCCTGGAGAGATGAAGATGGTTATTACTGGTTTGTGGGCCGCACAGACGATGTAATAAAAAGTTCCGGATACCGTATTGGGCCGTTTGAAGTAGAAAGTGCGCTGATGACTCATCCGGCGGTAGTTGAATGTGCGATTACCGGTGTACCGGATGAAATTCGTGGCCAGATAGTAAAAGCAACCGTTATACTTGCAAAAGAATATAAAGAACAGGCAGGAGAGGAACTAGTGAAGGAATTGCAGAACCATGTAAAGAAAGTTACCGCTCCTTATAAATATCCACGTCTTATAGAATTTGTGGAAGAATTGCCTAAAACAATCAGCGGAAAAATCCGCCGGGTAGAGATCAGAGAAAACGATGAAAAGTGATCCTGTAATTCCTATTGCGAACGTTTGCATAAAGATTTAACTATTTTCCGGCTAACTATTTTATTAAATGTGATATTAAACTCATATATTTGTTCAGTTTGAATTAGAAATTAAGATGATGATGAACACTAAGAGAAAGAGGTCACAAGTAAATGTTTTCAAAGGTAGCCCCTGGGAAATAGCAGCATTAATTAATTTGTTGAACGCAGCTTATCTGCACGCATCTATTGTTGATAACGGCAGTAAAGATATACATCTGTTTGTTCCAAGTGAAGAATATACTGCAGCAATGAAAGTGATTAATGGTAGAGAGAGCAAATTGTAATTCGCTACCAAATTAGGTATGTGGTCTTAAATGGTTTGAGATTAAATTTTGAAACCTTAAAATGGTAACAAGAACTCTGATTATTCAGTATTTTATAAAGACGATAACATCTTGAATGAATGCTGAATAATCAGGGTTCTTGTTGCTAATAGGATTTTATTCATTCACCGCATCGCAAACAGAACACTTTCCTTTCTTTTTCATTTTACTCCCACAATTCCCACATTTATATTTATATTGAAAAGAAGTAGCGACTTTGAATATAAAGACTCCGATAAGAGCCAGGAGAAAAACATATCCAATACCTGAAGGAGTACTCCACACAAAGAAAAGATAGCATATTATACAAGCTGATAGTAAACCTAATAAATAAAGAAGTGCCTGTCCGGGAGATAAATGTCGAAAAGCCTCTTCAATAGTGGTTAACCCAACAATAAATACAGCCCAAACGCTTATCAGAAAACAGGCAAGCAAACCTGGTAATCTTATTGGAGAGAGTGTGGGGTTAAAAAAGTAGTACTGCCACATTTCGGGAGCAAAAAGTTGAATAGATTCATAGAGTGTAGCACTCACAGACATTAACAAACACAGAAATAACGGATATAAACTGTCAATGTCATTTAATAATACAAATGGAATTCTTTTTCTACAGGATAAACGCACTAAAATCAAACAGACGAAAAGGGCTATAACTGCAATAAAATAAGGTAAATAGGCATTACTAAAAAAGTGGATAAACTGAGAAATAGTCTCTGTGGGTACAAAAGATTCAGCCAAATCTTTTTGTCGAATCCAACCTTGTATTTCTTCACTATGGGCCAATTTTACCCAGAGTGAATCTGCCAGATCTTCAGGATGTACTTCAAATTCAGCTACTACTACCTGGTCGCCTTTATAAAGAAAAACAGAATCTTTTAAAGGGAGTAACTTTAAAGAAACAGAATCAGCATATAGCTCCAGATTTGCTCCACGTATTAAGAATGGATTCATACGGCTAATACTTTCATTTGGCAGTTTTTGCAATCAAATACCAACCGGAACCGTTTTCCATCTGTAGATTGCAGATAAAAAGGTTCTTTGTAAGAGAGCTGCCCTTTCTGATGGACAGTGCACCACCCCATACTATATTTAATGCAGTGTTTACAAAACATTAATACAGCTTCTTCCAAAGGTTGTTTTTCAAAAGCAGGAGCAACTTTTTGTACACCGTGTTCCTTATAAAAAGAAACAGCCTCAGAATTGGATACATTTCCTAAATAAGTAAGCTCTTTTTCAGGATAATGAGGAGGATCTGAATTTAGTATTGCGATTTCTCTTCTATAGGTAATATTACGTGCAATTATCAGCTTCTCGGTTGCTTTTCTGCGATAGTCTGCCAAAACTGAAGCAGGCAAAAACCAGTTCCTTGAAAAATTTACTTCAATCTGTTCCGCATAAAAAGGGGTATTACCCAGTTTTCCTAATTGAGCCTTCATATTCTCAACCTGCGGAGTACGTCCTAATTCTTTTTCATGAGGAAGAACAACCGTGATGCTGTTTTCATCTTCATCCATCAGAGTCAATGAAAACCCATAGTTATTCTCCTTTAAATGAACGAAGATGGATATTTTACGATCGGAAGATTTCCGAGCCAGAACCTTCTCAAATTCCTGATCGAAATTACGGTATATAGTTGTACGAGGTTTTATTTTAGGCATTTCCTGAGGATAAAGTCGGTTCCCATCTACTTTATTGATCCGAAAGCCTTGTAATTTACCTTGCTCATCCACAAAGCAGGCACCATCACCATTATTAAATGATTTCACTCCAGCCACTGTAAGATAATTCCCTCGGATTTCTTTTAATCGTCCCATTTCTTCTCCCAGGGACTTAGGTGTATCAAAAGAATGAATCCCGGGCCCTCTCCCATTTAAAAAATAATGAGTAAATCCGCGCGTAAAGCTTTTATTTAACTGTGGTTTGAAATCAAAAGTACAAATACCTGAAGAGGAACAAATATATTCTTTTCTACGCTTAAATAATAAATCTAGTTTCTGTCGGTAAGCAGCCGTTACGTTTTTCACATAGGAAACATCCTTCAACCGCCCTTCTATTTTTAAGGACGAAACTCCTGCGTCCAGAAGTTGCTCCAACTGCTCAATTTGATTCAAGTCTTTTAATGAAAGCAAATGTTTGTTCCGCATAATTACCTTCCCCTCAGCATCGGTCAATGTAAAAGGAAGTCTGCAGAATTGGGCACATTCTCCGCGGTTGGCACTTCTGCCAAAGCAAGCCTGACTGACATAGCATTGCCCACTATAACTAACACAAAGTGCTCCATGCACAAATACTTCTAGAGGTACAGAAGTCGCCTTATGAATCTGATGAATCTCTGTCAACGAAAGTTCCCTTGCAAGAACTATCTGACGAAAACCAACCTGCTCAAGGAATTTGACTTTCTCAATCGTCCGGTTATCCATTTGTGTACTGGCATGTAACGGTATAGGGGGCAATTTCAAGCGGGTAATTCCCATATCCTGAATGATTAAAGCATCCACACCAATCCGATACAAAGACCAGATCATTTTTTCTGTTTCACCCAACTCATCATCCTGAAGAATAGTATTGAGTGTAACATATACTCTTACGTGATAAAGATGAGCATAAGATACCAACTGAGCTATATTCTCCAAAGAATTTACAGCAGCAGCACGGGCACCAAACTTCGGAGCACCAATATATACGGCATCTGCACCATGATCCACAGCAGCTATTCCACACTCCAGATTTTTGGCAGGAGCGAGAAGCTCAATGTTCCGCTGTTTAATCATTGAATTTCCTCAATATTAAATGGAGTTTCCTGGTATACATAATAGTTCAACCAGTTTGAAAACAGTAAATTTGCATGTCCCCGCCAACGTACCAACGGGCCAAGTGCAGGATCGTCATTGCGATAATAATTAAACGGTATTTCAATCGGAAGGCCTTTATCCAGATCGCGACGATATTCCGTATCCAATGTGAATGGCGAATATTCCGAGTGTCCAGTTACAAAAAATTCACGACCATTACGGGCCATTACCATATATACCCCCGAATCAGCCGATTCAGAAAGTAAGGTTAGTTCAGGCTTTTCCAATATATCTTCCCGACGTATCTCTGTATAACGACTATGAGGAACATAGAAAACATCATCAAAACCTCTGAAAATAGGCCATAATGGCTCGAGTGGAGTATGTTCAAAAACACCAAACATTTTCTTATTGAGTGGATATTTTGGAACCCCGTAATGATGATAAAGTCCTGCCTGAGCTGCCCAACAAATATAAAGTGTGGAAGTAACATGGGTACGCGCCCAGTCGAATATATCTTTCATTTCATCCCAGTAATTTACTTCTTCAAATTCCATTTGCTCCACAGGTGCGCCAGTTATAATCATACCGTCGTATTTATCGTTACGTATCTCATCAAAATCCGTATAAAAAGCCTTCATATGTTCAATAGGTGTATTCTTTGAAGTATGGCTTTTAATTTTCATGAAAGTAATTTCCACCTGCAGAGGAGAATTGGATAATAAACGTACAAGGTCTGTCTCCGTCGTAATCTTTAACGGCATCAGGTTTAAAACCACAATACGCAATGGACGAATATCCTGTTGGGTTGCACGAGAGGTATCTATAACAAAAATATTCTCCTCTTTAAGTATCTCTATAGCAGGTAGTTTATCTGGTAAATTTAATGGCATGGTATAAATCTTTTATTTAAATACAAAAATACGATTTAAGTTCTTAAGTCCGTTCGTTTTTAAGTTCTTAAGTTTTATAGCTTTTATTCTTAATACTGACTTCTAAATTTTAAATCTGTGGTTAAAGGCAATCTGAATGGCTAACTTATAATCTCAAAAGCTATAAACTTAAAAACTTAAAGCTCTTATTTAGAAGCATTCCAAATTAACCAAATTTATACATGGATTACCTCGTAAATTGAAGAAAACCCTTACATTTGTCCTGCAAATTAGTACTAATATTTAAATTTTGAACAAAATGGCTTACGTAATTAATGACGACTGTATTGCTTGCGGTTCTTGTATCGACGAATGTCCGGTAGAAGCAATATCTGAAGGTGATATCTATACTATAGACCCAGAAGTATGTACCGACTGTGGCACTTGCGCTGATATTTGCCCGTCCGAAGCAATTCATCCTGCTTAATTTTTAGCAGAGTAATAAATAACGAAGGGCTGTCCCCCACGGGAACAGCCCTTTATTGTATCGTGGAGTTTTTGAGTTAACTTAACCTAGCTAATGCTTCTTTTATACGACGCATAGCTTCAACAATGTTTTCATCTGAAGTAGCATAGCTCATGCGAATACAATCGGGAGCACCGAAAGCTGTACCACCCACACAAGCCACATGACCTTCTTCCAATAAATACATCGCTAAATCACCTGCATCATTGATCTTGCGTTCACCTGCTGATTTGCCATAATACGAATCACATTTAGGGAAAAGATAGAAAGCACCCTGAGGTACATTTACTTCAAATCCAGGAACTTCTTTTGCAAGCTTCACAATCAAATCACGGCGACGTTCAAATGCTTTACGCATTTCTTCAACCGGAGCCTGATCTCCTACATAGGCAGCTTCCGCTGCTTTTTGAGATACTGAGCAAGGGCCTGACGTATATTGTCCCTGTAATTTATTACAGGCAGAAACAATCCACTGGGGACCCGCAATAAAACCGATTCTCCAACCTGTCATAGCATATGCCTTAGAAACACCATTCACAATTACTACGCGTTCACGTACTTCCGGGAATTGCGCAATACTCTGATGTTTTCCGATGTAATTAATATGTTCGTAAATTTCATCCGCAATAATAATTACCTGCGGATGTTTGGCTAAAATAGCAGCCAGTCCGGCTAACTCTTCTTTTGTATATACTGAACCGGTTGGATTCGATGGAGAACAAAGAATCAAAGCCTTGGTTTTAGAAGTAATAGCTGCATCCAATTGCTCCGGAGTAATTTTGAAATCCTGTTCAATGCCGGCATGAACGATAATGCTCTTTCCTTCTGCCAATTTAACCATTTCAGGATAGCTTACCCAGTAGGGTGCCGGTATAATTACTTCATCTCCCGGATTTACCAATACCATCAATACATTGCACACCGATTGTTTGGCACCATTGGAGCAAAGAATCTGGGCTGCTGTAAATTCCATATCATTTTCCTTCTTCAGCTTCTTCACGATTGCTTCACGTAAAGCCGGATATCCAGGTACTGGAGAATAACGTGAATAATTGTCATCCACAGCTTTCTTGGCAGCTTCTTTGATGTGATCCGGTGTGTTGAAGTCAGGCTCACCCACACTCAGATTAATTACATCAATGCCCTGAGCTTTCAACTCATTACTTTTCTGCGACATTGCCAGTGTCTCTGAAGGAGACAAACTGTTCAAACGATCTGATAACTGATTCATCTTGGTTTAATTAAATGGATTTTCATTTGTAATTCGCTGCAAAATAAGCGAATATTTTTAATTTAAGAAAGTAAATCAGGCATTTACTTGTTAAAATGAAGAGTATGCCCCATCCGTTCTTTTTTTGTTTTCAGATATTTCTCATTATAAGGATTAGGAACAATCTCAATGGGTATATTCTCCGTTATCTCTAGGCCATAGCCTTCCAGTCCTACACGTTTCACCGGATTGTTACTCATGAGTTTCATTTTAGTTACACCAATATCTCTCAAAATATTAGCACCTACTCCGTAATCACGCTCGTCAATATCAAAACCTAAATGCAGATTAGCATCTACTGTATCCAATCCTTCTTCCTGTAATTTATAAGCCGCCATTTTATTCATCAGCCCAATACCACGTCCTTCCTGGTTCATATATACAACTACTCCTCTTCCGGCTTCTTCAATCATCTGCATCGCTTTGTGTAATTGTTCGCCACATTCGCAACGGCAGGAGCCAAAAATATCTCCGGTCATACAGGAAGAATGCACTCTTACCAAAATAGGTTCATCTTTTTCCCAAATGCCTTTGATAAGAGCAACATGTTCCATTCCATTCGATTTTTGACGGAATGGAATCAAACGGAAATGTCCGTATTGAGTAGGCATATCCACCTCTACTCCTCTTTCGACCAAAGATTCCATTTCTGAACGGTATGCAATCAAATCTCTGATAGAAACGATTTTAATACCGAACTTTTTCGAAACCTCCATTAACTGAGGGAGACGTGCCATGGTGCCGTCTTCGTTAATAATTTCAATTAATGCACCTGCAGGGTAAAGACCGGCTAACCGGGCAAAATCAATGGTTGCTTCGGTATGCCCTGCCCGGCGTAAAACGCCTCTCGTACGAGCCCGCAACGGACTTAAGTGTCCAGGACGTCCCAGATCACCTGGTTGGGTTTTAGGATCGGCCAGTGCACGGATAGTTGCCGCGCGGTCGTGCATGGAAACACCCGTAGTACAACCTTTCAATAAATCAACGGTTACTGTAAAAGGAGTTTCATAAATAGAGGTATTGGATGATACCTGCATTTCCAACTCCAGTTCAGCACAACGTTCTTCTGTGATTGGTGCGCAAAGAACTCCTCTACCATGAGTCATCATAAAGTTAACGGCTTCGGGGGTTATCTTTTCAGCTGCAATAATAAAATCTCCTTCATTCTCACGATCTTCGTCGTCAACAACAATCAGAAACTTACCCTCTCTAAAATCGGCAATTGCTTCTTCTATCGTATTTAATTTTATTTCTTCCATAATTCTTCTTTATTTTCTGCTATAATATTTTTAATAGCTTCGTTTGTTTGAATGACGGCTTTCAAGTCGTCGTATAAGCGTCTTCTGAATATCCAAACCCTGAAGTAAAAGAATAAGCCCAATGGCAGGAAAAGTCCAAAGAAAATATTCAGCCACTTAATCTTAAATGGACTAGAATGTTCCCCAGTTGGAATAACCGGATATTTACCCAAAGCATTCAATATATAAACCGAACGAGTATTCGATAACTCATCCACCAACTCTTCGAGACGGATATTCAAGTTCTTCAGTTCAGTATCTTCCTTTTCAGTTACCCATAATTTAATATAGTTAGGCGCTCTTTTCAGTTTATGCTTATCCATGTAATGCTTACAAGTAGCTGTAAGTTCATCCAGTTCTTCGGGAACTTTCTCATAATCTGGATCTGTAATAATAACATCTTTCCGGTATAAATGCCGCACCGTTCGGATGCCTAGTATCCGTTTCAACCAGCTAATGTAGGCATCTGCATTAAATACAACAGAATCATTATTTGATTTATAAGTAAGGAACGCACCAAATGGCAGTAAAATTGCTGTGCTCAGCCACATTCCCATAAACATGATCCATTTACCGTCACGAGCCATCTTATAGCCCATATTATCTATTATATAATAGAAAATAAACAAAATGACGGATACTACGACCGGCATCCCTAGCCCTCCTTTCCGGATAATAGAACCTAAAGGGGCACCGATAAAAAAGAAAAGCAGACAGGAAAAAGAAATTGTTATCTTACGATGCCATTCCGTTTTATGCCGTCGGATGTCGTAATCGGTACGTTTTACCTGATAACTTTTAAAATTCCAGTCACTATTTTGGGTTTCAGCCCGACTGACAGCCGAATTGATTACTTTTTGTTTTTGTGATAGCGTGGAGCTATTGTATAAACTATCCACATTGTATTCTTCCAGCCTGGCCGTTTGAATTTTTATTGTATCTTCTGCCTTCAGCCCGGTTACAGGCTGAAAAGCCCCAGCCATGGCATCATCAAAATACTTCCGTCCAACACTATCATTCAATACCGACATAGAGTCTATGGACGTTTGCAGCATGCCCATACTCTTACTGCTGGACTGATTACTCATCACATTTTCATCTGCCATTTTAAATTCAGAATCGAATTCAATAATGGAATGTTTCGACCGGAAAGTTTCCGTCCGGAAAGGCACACTTTCTTTCTTATTGGCGCGGGGTTTTTGGCTTTCAAACATCTCCCCAGTATACAGATGCAGAAAAAGATGTTTTTTATCAGCTGTCATTTCCAGTTTCCCGGAATCTGCCCGTACAATCCGGGCATTGTCGAAACCATCTTTATAATCATAGATAGTTACATCATATAGAATACCGGTTTTCCGGTTCTTCTTTTTCACATAAAGATTATATCCCTCAATTTCGTCGTAAAAAACGCCTTCAGGAATATCAAGTTCAGGTGATGCCTGACGCATCGAGTATAGTAAGGTGAAAAGTTTTAAATGAGCATGCGGACCAATGACATTCTGAAATAGAAAAGAGACACAACAAAGTAAAACGGTAAAAACGATAAGGGGTCGCATCACTTTCAACAACGATATACCGGCTGCTTTCATAGCAAGTAATTCATATCGTTCCCCAAAATTTCCAAAAGTAATAAGTGAAGCCAGCAAAATGGCCAAGGGGAGCGCCGCAGGCACCAGAGTTAATGTTGAATAGTAAAAGAATTGTGCCAGAACATCCATTTCCAACCCTTTACCAACCAAATCATCTATATAACGCCATAAAAACTGCATCATAAAGATAAAGAGGCATATAAAGAATGTACCGACAAAGAGCAGACCGAAACTCTTAACGATAAATATATCTAACTTTTTTATGCGAAGCATTGAGCTGTGTATAGATTACAGTCAGCAAAATTAGCATAAAAAGTCAGAAGCCGCAAGTTCTCTTAAGCGTATCTATCTGTGAATCCCATAATTCTGTTAAATCCTCCACCTCCTCTGCATCGGCAAAGTCGGTTATTTCAATCACATAGTCGTTTGTGAGCTCATTATTACTCATTCTCATTTCGAAAAATTCACGTTCATTTTCATCATCTAACCAACGGAAACGGATATATGAAAATGCTCTAATAGCAATAATTTCTGCCTTTCTTTGTTCGGTTTTCCCCCAGCAGAACGTCACAATTTTATCATCAGAAATTACTTTATCAGCAAACCAGTTCTCAAGCCCAGAGGGTGTACTTATAGACGACCAGATGACATTCTTGGCTGTCGCGTTAAGTAGATATTCCAGATGAATTTTTTCCCTTTTCATAGTTGGATTTACTTTATTGTTCTTTGCGGCAATATAGATACTTTTTTCTAAATTCAAAATATAAATTACATACTTTATTCTTTTTACATATTAAAACAGAAATTCGTACTAAATGTTTTGGCTATTTCGGAAAAAGCCATATCTTTGCACCCGCAATCTGGAAATGACGGCGCGATAGCTCAGCTGGTTAGAGCGCATGATTCATAATCATGAGGTCCCCAGTTCAATCCTGGGTCGCGCTACGAACAGAATATAAAGCACTTAAGAAGAAATTCTTAGGTGCTTTTTTATTTGTTCGGTAGTTTAAAAACTCTTTTTTTTAATGCCAAAGTTAAACGGATCAAGTAATAATCTTTGTTGGTGTTTCTATTTATTTGTGGCTTTATAGCCGCGGTCTTCAATACATAGGCAGAGCATGAACGCCCAATCCTGGCTTTTAATACCGACTGCTCAGGACATCTGGTCAACCTTTTCACGAAGCATGTTTTTAAGCTCCAGATTTTCGATAGCTCCCAAAGCAGAGCTATAGGCCTTATCAACTTCCTGTTCGGTTACAAGTTCGTCTTTATAGAATTCGAATGGAAGTTCAAGTTCACCTGCAAGTGTTTCAACTTTGTTGTATCAATCCAATTTTGGAGGACTTTTACCTGTTTCATCTGGGCTTCAGCCTTTTTCTGATCATCCCAGAAACTTGGATCCTGCATTCTTTATTGCTCTTCTTCGACTTAAATTATCTTTCTGTCGGCGTCAAAAAAAGATCTTATTAACCATTTTAGTGAGGTGAAGAGTAGTAAATAATCATCAACTGTAACATTCAAATACGACATTACATATATATTTCAATAAGCTAGAGTTACACGATAAAAACTCACATTATTTTGCTTTTCTATATCTAGGGTACTAGTCGTCTTATTCTCCAAACTGAATTTATATACCCTATTATAACTTATGCCAATAATCTCATTGTGTATTGGATTATACAATATATCATCGCACTCATAAAATGTATTTGCTAAAATAGTTTCATTACCAGTCGTTAAATCAAATTGTGATAATTGATATTTATTAATAACTTCAAATCTCTTTAAAACATATAGATTACCATTAGCAACAATCACACGATAAAAAGAAGCGTTATCTTTTAGATCTAATGGGGTAACTTTGATTGATTTATCATCAAGATTAACTAGATATAAATAATCATCATTTATACCTATTATTTCATTAGTTGGCTCATTATAACCCAGATCGCACATGCAAAAATTATTAACCAATGTAGTTTCATTTCCTGTGACTAAATCTATTTCAACTAACTTAAATTTGTCCTTTTCTTCATCCCATCTCACACCAAAAGCATTTGGTTTTCTTTCATTAATAATAAGTCGATAATAACCTATTAGAAAATCTGTACTGCCAACAGTTATAAGTTTTGTTTTTTGAGTATCAAGATTAAATTTAGATAAATAATCAATATGATTTCTGTATGTGGTTCCGATAATTTCATTTAGGGTTGAATTGTATCCTAGATATTCATGCCATCCAAAATCTTTATCAAGTATTATTTCCTCTCCAGAAATCAGATCTATTTCTGCCAGTTGATATTTCTCATTTTGATTTTCAAACCATTTTAAAACAACTAATTTCGGATTTCCGATTATATTGGGCTTGAAAATTGCTTCACTTATTGATTCCCCATCTTTATCTACAATTTTGGCAGTTAAAATATCATTAATATTTGCAGGAGTCCAGTTTACAGTTACAAAACCTTCTTTGTTAGTTATAGCATGCGGCATTTTAAGATTACCTTGTGTGTCAAAATTTACTAAAGCTGCAAGACAAGGTGAGTACTTTTTAGTAATGTTGTTATATGAAGTTATACAATACGTAACATTTATCGATTCTCCCGGTTTCATTTCTTGTCCAATCTCTGGCGATATTAGTTCTATTTTTTTGGGTGCTTCAAACAAAATATCATCTTTGAGATTATATATTTCAGATTCCCATATCTGGAATCCTTTTTTAGCGAACTCTAAACTTAATCTCATTCTACAATCTAAGCCTGCATAACTTTTTGATGTCCATGCCAAATAATCATCAGCGGCACCAAACTTTAAACCTCCTTCAAGTTCTTCTCTTAAATAAGGCATTGGCTCAATCGAAGTTCCGGCAAATTTATAAAGCTTAATATTGATTTTAGGATAAATTGTACCTTTAGCTTCTAAAGAACCTTTCGCAGTAAACGTAGGTTCATATACTGTAAAAGATGGGCTAAATGACATTATAGGTGATACGTTTGTTTCTGGTGTATAATTCATGCCCAATTTTGCATTTGCTCTAAAATTGCATCCCATATTCAATGTTACTTCGGCGTTAGTTTCAAATTCATATCTGCTGCAAAGGTGAGCGCCAACCGTGACAGGTACATGAACTGAACCAACAAGAAATATAAATTGAACATCTTTAATTAAATCAGGTATTAAAACTGTCTCTTTCTCTTTTTTAGTTTGAATTTCAAAAATGTATTTTAATAAAAGATCTACATTTAATGCACCATCCATATACCATTCGAATTTCTTTAATTCGCCTACAGGTAATAGTTCCTCACCTATAAGTTCTCTTCCAAAATCAAATTTAAATACTCCCTTCAAACCAAAATCAAAGATGCATTTTTCCCAATAGATTTTATTTCTGTCTTCCTTGTATAATTCATTGCCTGAAAAATCCTGATTAAACGTAAAGAGATTAGCCGTTACTTGGTAGTCACTCCTACTATTTGAAATCTCACGTTCATAAATTGTATTATATCCATTTTCAGTGGATACTCGTATTTTTGAAGGGGTAATTATTCTATAATTTGGTAATCTTGCTGTTTCTGAATACGAGGGGTCGGTTGCTAGAATAAAGCTAATATTCATAAATAGATTCGACATATTCCCTTGTTCTGTTTGGAGAGTTATTGTATTTCCCGATACACTTATGCTTTTAATAATTCGGATGTCGTATTCATAATCTTCTGGGAGTACTATTGCTCTATTCTCTTTCAATAAGGATATATCTCCGCTATATCTTATATTAATCTCCCCGTCACTTTCATCATAACTGATTATAGTGTTGGCATCCCAATCAATATCAACATAATTACTTTTAATTTTACCAAATTGTGATATTTCCAGTTCAGCTGTCTCTTTTCCACAAGTAAATACCAATATCAGATCTCTGTCATCAAAAGAATCATTTTCAAGGACAGTAATAGTAATAGTTAATTCTCTATATCCTTTTGTATGTGAGATTTTACACCATTTAGTATTTCCCAAAACAGCCCATTCCCCATTACTTGAAACTTTCACTGTTTCGCTTCCGCCTTCAACCTCAAAGCTGAATGAATCGCTATCTAGGTTTAATAAATGAATCCTCGTTTTGTTTACTGCAGCCACAAATAGCTACCATTAAAATGACCACTATTATCGTCCAAAATTTATGCATAGCATCAGGGGTTATTTAGTTCCTATGTTTGTAATTTATTATTTTTTAGTAACCTTTGTGTCAAAGATTCTATGTGCTCACAATGTTACGTTCGTTCTCTTTTGCGAATAAAATAAGAGAGTTTTTTATAAAAAAGAGCTCATTAGTAATTATTTAGTTACACGTAAAAATAGTAAATAATTTGAATATAATCTAATACTTTTTATTATAAATATTATGAATATGGTTTTAGGATGTGACACTAGGTTACGATAGTCTTATATAAGTATTTCTACACAGTATATAATTAAGCATTCCAAGATGTCTAACTAAGTAAGTGTATATAACTTGACCATGCTTAACTATATACCTTTAAGGGCATTAGTTATACACCCTTGCCTTGCCTTCATAGTATACTGTGAATCAATTGATTAATATTGAATTTTAGAGATTGAAAATATTTTACTGTAAGGATATATTCTATTTTAGGTAAGTATTAAAAGTAATAATCTTACTTATGAAGGTTCTTCGTCACTTTAGTTGAAAAAGAGTGCAGTAACCTGTTAAGAGGACGCCTCAGTTATCCTTCTCTTACAAAGCCCTCTTCATCTATTGTTATTTGTTTGTTTACCCCATCAAATATATTTGCATTGTATTGTTGAGTGGTTACTTCTAATCTCAATTTATTATCTATTCCATTAATTTTAATGGTTTCTTTTAAACCTAGTTCTTTCAATGATTTCGCAAAACGCCCATTTTTAGTCCGATAGTCAATTTGCTTATAGTGGATAAGCCAAAGATATTGACGTTGCAGTTCCGAGTAAGGCATTTTAAATTCAGGCAATGGCGAACCTGCCTCAACAGATATGAATTGCACATAACCCCATCTTTCGGGAGCGTGCATGTCGATTATTCCTTGCGGAGACCATACCCAATTATTTTCAGGGAGCGTTTTGCCTTCCGGATTTCGTTTTTTTATATATTTCCCATTAACGAGCTCAGTTTCCCATTGTACCCGAGAGAAATTCATCCTCCACATACTTCCATCTTTGGGTACATTGGGATTATTGCCAATGGTTATGTCTTTAAACGGGATAGCCATTTCAACTGACCATCCTTCGTCTTGATCATCCGGGTTGTTTAATGAACCATAAATGTTTACTGCACTTCTGAGCCCTTTACTATCCCAGGCAATAAGGGCACCACTCCCTGTCCGGTAAGGTTTCGGAAGAAATAAATCGAATATTGTGTTTAGTGCGTTTATTTCTATTTCAAAATATTGATGTGCCGTGTTCGAGGGGTCTATAAACACTTCAAAATCATTGTCGAAGAAAACCACCTGGTCATGTTGAGTTAAGTTGCCCCAAACATGTTTATCGTAGAGCATAGCTGCAATATACAAATAGTCATCATCCCATAACATCTTTGCTTTGGTTGAATAATAAGGCTTTGGTTTCAGGTCTCCTTCAATGTCCTGAAAAGCATCTGTCCATTCAGCAGATTGCCATGCTTTATCATTTATATTTCCATCAATTATTAATGGGTGATTTACTCGCGCAATTACATAGCTTTTTGGAGTAGTAAATAAATGTTCTAACCCTTTAAAATCAGCGGTTTGGGCGTTCACGAAAAGATAGGCTGAAATAAATAGAATAAAAATGATGGTCCTAGACATACAAGTATAGTTTGAAATTTATAAAGAAAATAAATATGTTATATCTGGCAATAAAATTTTATAAAAGATGCAACTGGCGCTTCATGCCTAAGTTGCTTTCTTAAGTTAATACAAAAATAATTATTTATTTTAGATTTTCTTTTTTTGATAAATATTTGATTCTTATTACAACAATCTCCATTCGGTAAAATGTGATCATGTATGAGAAGAATACAAGCCTATTATTTATAATGCCTTTTAACTTAATCCATTTTAAGGTCGCCATTAATATGAATAAAAAAGGTATCCCAATTAGGATACCTTTTCCCGATAATAATTACTATCATCTTTTTATCTTTTAAAGCAATCTTTAGTCCGCTTTTGAGCCATCGTATTTATAACCGATTTCAATGCGTTTATCTACATCAAATAATAAACCTTCTGTATTTTCTGACGGATTCCTATCCACAAAACCATCCGGATTTTTACCTGTATAATCTTTGAAGAAATAAGTATCTATTTCCATAGTTTCTGCTGAGCCGTCGACGGTTATGTTATTGTCTAATTTATTAACTGTAGCTTTACCGGTAGTGTAACTATCAAGCTTCCAATATCCAATCAGATTTGGAGAATCTTCAGGTACACCGTACATATTGTTTTTTAATTGTTCGACACTTCTGGCCTCTCCCCACAAACGTACCTGTGAATAGCGATAATGAGTTGTTCTATTCATACCGTTTCCACCAGTTCTGTTTTCTCCGGCTAACCTAATTCCCTGATTAGCAAAGAACTTCACAGTTGGATGTAACTCCGGAGCATCAATACTATAATCAGCCTCTCCATTCACATATACTGTAACCTTTTTATTAGCTGAAACAATAGCTACATGATGCCATACATCCGGAGTAAAACCGATTTTTCCGACTCCTCTAGCGGCAAACTGGATTCGTCCATTTAGACAATTTGCGGGCGGATTGCTTCCGGCATCTCCCAAACGAAGCATAAAACCACACTGGATATTGTGATTACCATTGGTGAAATTAAAACCAACTGCCGATGCTAACCATGTAGGAATACCAGGGAAAGCACTACCATTAAATAAAGTTTCAAAAGTCCAGTTCTCAAACTCATAATCATCCCCCAACGGAAGCTTAAGTGTACAATATTTCTGGAATTGAGGTACATCTGCCATGGGAACCGGCTGAGCTGCATAAAAATAAGTGGAAGATGCTTCCAGAACAGCCAGGTCATTATTAAGTGATCTTACTGATAAAGGCAAAACATAGATAAAACCAGATTTATTTTCATCAGGAATCAGGGCTTTCAAATTGACTTTTACAGGTTCACCAGCCACATGCCCGGCAGGAATAGTCACTTTATTACTCACAATGGTATACCGCTCATTATCCATAAGCTGGTAGGAAGTTCCATAAGCTTGATTATAGGCTTCCAAGGCATCCGCTTTCACAAAGACTTCTACATCCAAATCATGATCAAGAGCCTTGGCCAAACGTGGAGTAACAGTTACCTGTGTACCTTCATCAGGGATTACAAACAAAGTTGTTTTTTCAAGACCGATTGCTTCGTTTAAAAAAATCCTATTATCAATCGGACCTTCGGCATCATTACATGCAACCAGTACCATGCATGCAACCAAAGCAAATAATATATATTTTATATTCATTCTAGTTTTCATAACTTCAGATTATAAATTTAATAATAAATTACTCCTGGGGAGGATGTACAGTTCTGATCGCTGCTCTGGTCCATGGGTAAAATCCACTTTTATTGGCTACCACATATTCCATTTCAATATGATAAGAACCATAACCACCCTTCTTTAAAACTTCCCCGTTATATACAGGTTTCCATTGAGCAAAGCCTTCAAGCCTGCTGGTTGTTGTGCGATTGCCTTCTTCATCATATTGATAAAACGTTCCACCCCCAGTGGGAGAATAAGATTCGAAGTTAGCGGTGACAAAGTATTTTTTGGTTATTTCTGCTGCAGAAAGATGACCTTCGGCTACCTTGATTAGTCGTTCCAGTCTTGTATTTAAAGAACTCTCAGTGCTTGTTGAGTAAACCTGATCAATAAAGTAGTCAAAATAGGGAGTGGACTTACCCGGCATATTGTACAGCTCTCCATCAATTACCAATAATTTATCGGTTCCTGATTTTGGCCCCATATATTTACCCAGTTCATCCACCATGATATGGAAGTTTTCATTATCGGCCAGTTCCAATTTACATCCGGCACCGCCATATTGTGGTTCAAAATCTATATCAAATTCATCATAACCAGCAAGGAAAATACTATCTTTCAGTGCACGGGCGTATTTTCGGATCGCTTCTTCCTGCCTGGCTCTGATTTGCGGGTCAGGTGAATTCCATGTATCGACCGTATTCCAATCTTTCTCCCAGCCATACAGCCTTTCTTTTTCTTCGTAATCGGAAGATGAATTCATAATACCGGTTCCTACCCAACCAGTTATTACAGTAGCAACCACCTTGGTCCCTTTTACTTTCTGAACATGCTCCATGTCAACCCTTTTATTTTCAGTCACTGTACTCGGTAGCCATGGACCCCATACTGAAATCAAATGTAAACTGTCAGGTAGACCTATCATTGAAGTTTTAAGACTCACGCCACTTCCAGACCAGAAACCATACCAGCCAAACGCCATGTCATAATCTGTTTCTGCTTTCCATCTCCTCAGGTTCTCGTAATATTCATCACTTTTACCATCTCCTTTCTCAAATACCTTCGCCTCCATTTCTGTCCAGTCGTCACACGACACAAAACAGGTGAAGCATATAAATATACTTAAGCTTATGAATAATATATTTTTCATTGTTCGTTTTTCGGTTTATGTAATTAACTACAATTCTATTTCCTAAGCAGGTATCTTACCATGCCGGTTTATCAGTCTTCACATCCCACCAGAGTTTTGTGCCAAATCTATCGGCACCACCAAGCAATTGGACCGCCTTTGCATAATTTTCCGGACTACTTTCCGCCTCACTTGGAGGAAAGAGAAGCCGTGAGGGACCTACCAAATCCAATCCGGACTCCAAACTCTTATTATTGATTGTAGGATAAAAACGAGGGTATCCTGTTCTACGTTGTTCAGACCATGCTTCTGTTCCTAAAGGATAAAGTGCAATCCATTTTTGAGTAATTATCTTTTCTAATTTTTGCTTATCACCATCTTTATCATCCCACGCAATTGTTACCGAATAAGGTGTTGCCGGTGAATAACTCAATGCGGCATCTCCTCTCGCATCTACATGGTTTGTTGGCACTAAGGTAGAATTACTGTAATAATCAGCTGCGTCAGCTGCTGATAGTCCATTCTGAGCAAATGATAAGGCAATACCTTCTTCATATAACCCTTGAGCCGTACCTCCGGCAGCCCACTTATTGAGTGCCATTTCGGCTCTTAAGAAAGCTACTTCCGAAGCGCTTAACCACATCAATTTATCTGTATTTTTCACATTTGGCAAGGAATATCTATCGCGCCATGTAAGTTGTGAATTGGCACTCAATCGCAGACCAGCATATACAGATCCCGAAACGGATGGTTTGAAATAAGCACTCCGACGGGGGTCATTGTAGCTGTTCATATAGGTAACAATTTCTGCTCCGGCAACCACATCCAGGTAATCTTCAACAAGCCATCTGAGCGGATTTTGGTCTCCCGTACCCGTTAATTCAATCGCAGCATTATCACTATTCGATGTGATTACGCCATAAGGATGCGAGATGGCAGCTTCTGCATACTCTTGTGCTTTGGCCGGATTGACGTATGAGATACGCATAGCCATACGCAATTTTAGGGAATTGGCAAACTTCACCCATTTCGACATATCACCACCATAAAGCAAATCATATTGTGCGAATGATCTGTCTCCAGGAGCAGATGTAGCAAACAGAGTTAATTCTTTAATTGCATCATCCAGATCCGCGAACATGGCCATATAAGCATCTTCCTGAGAATCATAAGCGGTAGTTAGTCCACTGCTCTTACCCATTTCGCTATATGGAATAGGACCTTGCATATCCGTCAAACGTTGCATAGCGGCTATACGTAGAACTTGTGCCCATGCATAGTTCATTCCTTCACCGTTACTCATATTCTTTATATCAATCCAACTGCCGTAAATACCCGTCATGGTCGTTTCGAAAGGTGAATTAATCCATGCATTGGAAGGGTTATAGTAAATGAATGAAGTTGACCAACCTTTATCGTATGCTTGTGCCGAAGCAAAGTAACGGCCATAACCACCACCCAGGAGGTTTTCATTCATCTGATATTTATTTTTCACGGCCGGAATAACCTGAGTCTGCATATCTTTTAGCAAAAGCCCATAGGCAACTGCATTTGGAAGATCAGTTGGCTCATCCCAGAGTCTGTTATAGTCTCCAAAATTGTCTGTACAAGCGGATGGAATTACCATTACAGCTATAGCCAGAACCATTAATCGTATATTATTTATATAATTTCTCATAACTTGTATCGTTTTTGAGCAGATTAAACCTTAACTTGTATATTAAAACCAACACTTCTAAGACTTGGCTGCATGAAGTAGTCAATACCCTGAAGGAAAGTTCCCGTAGAAGCAGCCAGTTCTGGATCGAATGGAGCTTTACAATAAATCATAAAGAGATTACGTCCTACAAGGGAGGTTGTAAGTTGGATCCTGTTGTTGAACCACTTTGCCGGGAATTTATAGCCTAAACTAAGTTCTTGTAAGCGCACATTATCTGCATCATAAATATATTTCGACATTACCTGTCCCATACCTATCGTTTCATACCATGTCTGAGCATCAAGAATACCATTATTAACCGGTATACCACCTGCATCACGGGCATCTGCTGAAGTTTTGGATACTCCCAGTCCATCTAGATAAGCTTGTGTGGGTGAAGCAACTATACCACCAAGGCGGGCAGTTACCAGGACGCCCAGATTAAATCCTTTCCAGGAGAAGTCATTGCGGAAGCCAAAATTCCATTTTGGCAACACTGAACCCACTTTTTTCTCTGTGGCTTCAATTACTACATTATCTGTACCAGGAGTTACCATCAGGTATCCATTTTCGTCGAGAGCCAAGTCGTTCTTCGTCCAAAGATCACCCATGGTTCCACCTTTCTTCAGGATAAATTCGAGATTACTCATTCCACCACCTGAATATCTGTCCAAACTATAATATTGATCCGTCTCAGTATCATAATAGTTATCCATCAGTTCAATAATCTTATTCTTATTATGACTGGCAGTCAGACTTGAACTCCATCCGAAGTCACCCCATTTATTATCATAAGAGAGAGTAAGTTCCAGACCTTTATTTTCCACATTACCTGATTGCAAGTACATTTTTGCCCAACCTGATGAAGCAGAAGTAGGAATAAGGAATGTCTGGTTCTTGGTATTAGAACGATAATAAGTAGCATCCACTGATAACGTATTATTCAAGAATCTGGCAGTAAGCCCTATTTCCCAGGAGTTTGTTTTCTCCGGTTTGAGGTTACTGAGTGGCCGAATCTTATCTTTACTCCAATCATTCAATGCAGGAACATATTTCAGGGTAGAAATCGAAATATTTCTGGGTATTGCACTACCTACTGAAGCCCATGAACCTCTCACCTTCAGGAAGTTAATGAACTCAGGAAGTTTCACCATCTCATGTATAAGTCCCGAAAGACCAATAGATGGATAAAAGAATGAACTGTTATCTGTAAATGCAAGTTGTGAAGCCCAGTCGCTACGTCCGGTAGCAGAAAGGTAAATCATGTCTTTCCAACCTAATTCTACACTTCCGAATACCGACTGAGTTTGTTCACGCCAACGAGATTGTATCATACTTGCACTAGACCCGAAGGGATCAACCTCCATTAGTGAGAAGAAGTTAGGTATCGTTTTCAGCGGACCACGAGCACCAGAAGCACTAAATTGTACGTCAAAGATACTTGCACCCACGTTAGCAAACAAGGAGACATCGCCCCAACGTTTATTGGCAGTACCAATAATATCCGCATAACGTTGGCTATCTTCCTCCTTCTGGCTTGCATAGTAACCATTATTGCTTGCCGCAAACAAGTTATCAGTTGTTGCATACAGTTTTCGATAGAAGTCTCCGACAGTCATATCTACTCTGGCACGTCCTGCAACACTTAACCAGTCGTTTATCTTATAATTGAGATTTGCATTAGCCATGATACGTTTGCGATCATTTCCTTGTATGTTGCGATTCATCTGCCAGAGCGGATTTTGCATATCAAGTGCTCCAAGACCCCATTTCCAGTTTTGCTCCATGATATCCGTAGCCGGATTATAAATTTCAAAAAGTCTAAGGTCTTCCACACTTTCTCCACGTGGATATGTGTAAAGAGAAGTAAGCGGGTTGTAATATCTACCCGAACTTAACATGTTTTTGTCTTCCTGCTCTACATAAGTAAATCCTACATCCAAAGTCATTTTATCCTGCAGGAAGGAAGTTGTATTTCTGAAAGTAAAGGTATTTTTATCAAAAGTGTTATTATCAAGAAGCCCTTCAGCTGTTACATTCGAAACGGATATGTACGTTTGGTTTTTTTCATTACCTACTGATAAACTAGCTGATGTCTGTATATTGACAGCCGTATTGAAAAAATCCTTTGGATTATAACCCGTGCTTTTTTCCAGTTTCGGGCCCCAGCTGGCATACGAACCCGGCATATTTCCATATCTATTCTGGAATTCGGGCATCATCATTGGATTAGAGAACGTAGTCTGATTTGAAATAGTTATTTGTGGTTTACCAGCTACTCCTTTTTTAGTTGTAATAATGATAGCACCATTCGCTGCCGATGAACCGTAGAGAGCCGCCGCCGAAGGACCTGTAAGAACCGTCATACTCTCAATATCATCCGGGTTAAGATCAGAAATTCCTTCGCCGCGCGGCTGCACATTATATTCGTTGTTATTTTCAAGGCTACCGTTATTAACATTCATCATCGGAACACCGTCAATTACATAGAAAGCATTGTTATCTTTTGTGATTGACTTTGTACCACGCATAACGACACGTGTAGCACCACCAATACCTGTAGCCGATGAGTTAATATTTACTCCAGCTACTTTACCTGATAATGAATTAATAAGGTTGGCATCTTTTACAGTATTCAGATCATCTGCTGAGACTTTCTGAACATTGTAACTCAATGCTTTTTCGGCTCTTTTAATACCTAAAGCTGTTACTACAACTTCATCCAGAATAATATTACTTTCTTCAAGTGTAATATTAAATACTGTTCTGCCTCCTGTAGCAACTTCTTGTGTTTTATAGCCTACATAGGAAATAACAATTATATCTCCTTCATTTACGTTTAAGGTATAATTACCATCAATATTTGTCAATACCCCGTTGGTAGTTCCTTTCACAACCACACTTACACCAATGAGAGTCTCTCCCGTTTTATCTACAACGGTGCCGGATATTGTTTTTGACTGTTGCACCACATTCACACCTTTGGGGGAAAGAATGATATGGTTGCCTTCCATAGAATAAGTTATACCAGTTCCATCAAGCAGTTCAGACAACAATGTATTCACCGGTTTACTGACTGCGTCAACAGAAAGTTTCTGTTTACTTTCCACCTTATTATTGTAAATAAACAGATAATCAGTCTGAGCCTCAATTTCAGTCAGGATTTTATCCAACTGAACATTTTCCATTTTTAGGGATACTCTTGCTGTTTGGGAGTAAGAACTTTCTGCATACATAAACTGTATGCTACATAGTAATAGAAGAAATACTATTCTCATGATTCTAAAGAATTGCTTAACCACATGATATTTTTCGTGAAAAATATCGGGCAAATCATTGTTTTTCATAAATTTGTAATGTTAGTAAAGTTAATACGGCTTTTCCTGTATTGATTTTCACGAATGCCAAAGAATGTTGCAGCATTTTTTGGCATTTTTTTTATTTACATTTCACTTCTTCATATGCATTGTTTTTTTGATTACCTCCAGCTTTAATAAGTTTGTCATTCGATATATATTATATTACTCTCAGTGTCTCTGCGATAGTTAAAACGAAGATCTTTTTGTAGAACTCTCAATGCATAATCCATTCCGTCTACCAATCTAAATTTACCTGTATAGGAATATTTTTGAACAACATCATTCTTAATAACGATCTCTATACCATAGCTTTTTTCAAATTCTTTCATGATCTCAGCAAACGGACAGTTAACAAAAGAAACTAATCCTTCTTTCCAACGGTAAGAACTGTAATCCGTAAGAGATGCTTTGTGTAATTTTCCATCAGCCAGATAAGCTTTGGAACCTGAAGATAAAGTGAGGGTTTGATTGGGGTCTTTCGCCAAAGAGACTTGTATAGCACCATCCATTAAAGCGGCTTCAAAAAGGTCGTTCTCAGAATAGGATAATACATCAAATTTAGTACCCACCACACGAATTTTTCCTTTATTCGTTTCAACAATAAAAGGTATTTCGTCTACATGACTTACTTCAAAATAAGCCTGTCCATCCAACTTGATATATCGTTCTTTATCATTAAACGAAACCGGATATTGAATCGTGGTACGGGCATTTAACCAGGCATTGGTTCCATCCGGGAGCATTATATTAATCCGTTGTCCTGCTGGAACTGATATAGTTTGCATAGCCGTGAACTTGCTATCAACCGATTTGTCTACAAAAAAATAAGTTACTAAAAATACGATAGCAGCGACTGATGCTATCTTCATGAATTCTCTCAATAGGATAATGCCACGCTTCGGTGCCTTGTTTTTTTCTTGAGAGCTAGAAGCTCCTGAAGATCCTTCTCATCCATGTGTAATGTTAACGAATCGAAAAGTCTACGTTGTTCAAAGAATAAACGTTTATTCTCAGGGCTGCTTTCTACCCAGGCTTTGACAAGCATTTCTTCTTCGGATGTTGCTTTCCCTTCAAAAAAATTATATAATATTCTCTGATCCATATCTTGTTAATTACTATTTCATTCAGTTTGTAATCCTGCCCTTTATACCTAAAACACATAAAAATCTCTACCCCCTAGTAGAAATTTAAAATATTTTAGGGCAATTAAAACTTTTCTTCTAACGGATGAAAAAGAAACTAAAAAATAAATCAGGAAGGGATCTTGGTTATTATAATAAGGAGAATATAAACCAGATAGTCTTTTAAATGTTTACGCAAAATTTTGAGAGCTTTCGCAATATGGAATTCTACACCTTTGGTAGAAATATTCATTTCTTCAGCTATCTGCTTATAGGTTTTATCTTGATAACGACTTGCAAGAAATGCGGTAAGTGTTTTTTCCGGCATTGCAGCTAGTGCCTGATTCAGTAAAGTTTGAAGTTCTTCAGAAAACATTTCATTAGGATCACATGCTTCGAGGGTATTGACGCGCATGTCCATCTCCCATTTGGAGTAATCAGATATCTTTTTTAATATATTTTCCTGAAGCTGCGTATTCCGAAGGTGATTTAAACATTTGTTCTTGATACTGGTCAGGATATACGCCCTTATATTAAAGCTTTCCCCGAAAGACTCTCTTTCAACCCAGCAAGCCATAAAAGAATCTGTCACAAAATCTTCAGAAACAGGCATATCCCTAACATAACTATAAGCAAATCGCACAAATTTTTGATAATTCTCATTATAAAAATCATTGAATGCCTTTAAATGGAATGTACTGTTCTGAATCATATAAATTAATATACAAGCTTTTTGAAGGATTAATTTTAATTTGATTTCTCAAAATGCACAAATTTGATTCTGGATTAAGTTTACTTGTCTTCCCGTAAAACCCCTAATCAGGAATATAGTAATGGTAAGCAGATGCATTCAGGAATCATTGTGTGCATATTGGCGATATCAATCATTACATAATATAAGCTAAGGTAATACAACAAAACGGGAAAGCAACAAAAAAATAATAAAAATGTCACAAAACAACTGAACGGTTATTAAATCTGGAATATCTCCAATATACAAAATGAAAGAAACTCATAAATGCACATATTCACAAAGAAGATGTTCTTTTACCAGACAACTTCTTTGTGAATAATTCAATTTATGTGTATCTCCTGAAAGCTTTTATTTTGAAGCAGAATGCTTAAACCAACTGTCGGGAATATCTTGAGGGGCCTCCCCATTCAAACTATATTGAAGTCTTAATGTGTAGCCTCCTCCACCTTCAACAAAGTCGAGCTTAAATGGATGAAGACCTTTCTTCATGGCAGCCTGACCGCTTTTTAATAGAGGAGAATGTAATCCGTCATTATCTACTACCAATTCATTATCTATATATAAAACTCCCCCATCATCGCAGGTAAAAAAGAAACTGTAAACCCCTGTCTCCGGCACATCCATATATCCGTCGAAGATTAATCCAAAAGCTTTGGTTTCTTTGGGAGATTTTATATTGGAAACGATAAAAGTTTCATCCGCAGTTTTTCCAACCAGGTCCTTTGAACCTTTAAAGTTACCATTCATAAAATTACAAGTCAATCCGGGTTTTGAATTAGCGTCTATAACCGCATCTTTCATGATACTGGGTTTAAAATTTAAGGTATAAATTTCACCTCTTGCACCACCCGAACTAAAAAGAGCCATTTTTAATGTGGTGGGAGTACTGATTGTGACAGGGGAAGACAACTCCGTGGAACTTGATTCCGGGACAGAACCGTCGAGTGTATACCGGATTTTCATTTCAGGAAGCGGACTCCTGGGCATAAACTGAGTAGAACCCACATACACATTTTCCATTGCAAAACCTTCAATATCGGGTAATCTGTATTTTATTCCAAAAGCATCCAATCGGGCAAAATGCTGCAAGAGTCTTTTATAAAAACCATCAAAATCGGTTGGATTATTTGTCCATACCCTTTCCGCTAACGCAAGCATACGCGGATACATTTGAAATTCAGCCTGTGCTTCAGTAGGTATATATTCAGCCCATAGATTTGCCTGAGCTCCCAATATTAAATGTTTTTTATCTTGGGGTATATCCGGATATATAACATCCATCATATATACATTATAGGCACTTGTATTGGAGTTCACATAATCGAAATACATCGGATTGGTAGGAGTCATAATTACCCTATTACCATTGTTTACGGCTTTTAACGAACCATCTTTTATCCATCCTCTCCAATACATAACAGCAACATCCGAATTGGTTCCTCCTTCAAGAATCTCATCCCAGGCTATGATTTTTTTTCCTTTTGATTCAAGAAAATCCTGCATTTCATGCACAAAGTAACTTTGCAATTTACTTACATCGGCCAGATTGTGTTTTTTCATGAATTCTTTGCAATATTCTGATTTTTCCCAAGTTTCTTTATCCACCTCATCGGCTCCTATATGGACATATTCGGAGGGAAATAAATCAGCAATCTCACTAAGTACATTTTTTGTAAATGCATAAACATCTTCTTTACACGGACAAATCGGTGTGAAAAAAAGCTCTCCCCACCCCGCTTCTCCATCCAATAAAAAAGGATAAGCTCTGATGGCAGCCATCATGTGTCCCGGCATATCAACCTCGGGGATGATCTCTATATGTCTTTCTTTCGCATATGCAATCACTTCTTTTATTTCATCCTGTGTATAGAAACCGCCATATACTGTCTTGCCATCTTTCTGGTGGATAAAACGCGGATCTATTTCAAAATTCGGATTCTCCTTTGATCTTTCAATACAAATAGAGTCATGTTTATTATCCAGTGTCCTCCAGGCTCCTACTGACGTCAGTTTAGGATATTGTTTTATCTCTATCCTCCATCCCTGATCATCCGTCAGATGCCAATGCAGTTTATTGAATTTATAAAATGCCAGGCGATCAAGATGCTTTTTTACATAATCCAAATTAAAGAAATGCCGGGAAACATCCATATGTGTTCCTCTCCAATCAAAACCGGGAGCATCTTCTATTTTAAGATTGGGTAAAGAAACAGATCCCTGAACGTTTAAAGGTATAATTTGCCTCAACGTCTGAATGGCGTTAAATGCTCCATGCCCGTCTTTGGCTGCAATAACAACTTTATCAGAGGCTATATCTAATTTATAGGCTTCTGCTGAAGGTAAGGTAGCATTATATTTGATCTCAATTCCTTTCTTTTTTATATTTTGGGAAATAGAGATTTCTTTTCCGAGAATACTTTGCAGTAATGACTGCAAATACTCAGCTTCGCTTCCAAACCTGGTATGATCAGCAACCGCAATAACAATATCGCTGTTTAATTCAAAACTACCATTCATCATTTGCAGGTGGGTTGGAAGTGGAATGATGGGAGGCGGTGAATTTTCTATAGCCTGAATCTTCAAGAGACAGCTAACAAATAAAAGAACGGTTAATAGTTTTCTTTTCATAAATATATTTTTGCATGGTAATTGAATATCCCTGTTACATACTGATTGGGATAATCTTCTGTATTTATTATTTAAAATCCTTCGTTAGTCCGGGTTTACGTCGGCCACTGCCTTCGGTTTTCGTCAAATTATCACCCAGTTCTTTCCGCATGCCATCTGCTATTTGCATTAGTTTTGAAGCCACATCCGGGTATTGACTCAGAACATCATAACGTTCTCCCGGATCGCGGCGCAAGTCGTATAACTCACATTTTGTTACTTCCAGATTTTTAAGCATACCCGGTTGACCGTCATTTCCCGGCGTATAGGCGCCATAAGTAACATATGTATGGGGGAAAACAAGTTTAAACATACCATCTGTTACGGCTTCCAGGTCATTCTTCTTGTAATAATAAACAAATGACTCGCGCGGATTTGCATTTTCATCTCCTTTCATTAACGGCAATAGGCTAACACCATCTATTTTATGCTTGGGCAGTGGTGCCCCGGTGATTTCAGCAAAAGTAGGAAAGAAGTCAATATTGGAACCTAACTTATTACAGGTTGTTCCGGGAGCAATTTGTCCTTTCCAATACATAATACAAGGAATACGATTACCACCATCAAATGTTGTCGCTTTTGCTTCACGCAATCCTCCGGCCGATCCGGCATGGTTACCATAATTTGCCCAGGGACCATTATCCGAAGTTAATATCACAAGGGTGTTTTCTTCCAATCCCAGTTTTTGCAAAGTTTCCAGAATTTGTCCGACACTCCAGTCGATCTCCATCATTACGTCACCGTATAATCCCTGCTCGCTCTTTCCTTTAAACTTATCCGAAACGGCCAGCGGCACATGGGGCATAGAATGGGCAAGATAGATGAAGAAGGGTTTATTCTTGTTTTTCTTTATAAAATTGATAGTACGATCTGTATAGTCTGTTGTAAATTTGCTTTGATCCGTGTTATACCCTACTATCTTATTTCCGTCATAAGTTGGTAAATCCGGAAAATTGAAAACATCTCCCTGCTGGGGATGGAAAGGCCACATATCATTCGAATAGGGTAGCCCATAATATTCGTCAAACCCATTTTGAAGTGGCATAAAAACCGGGGCATCACCCAAATGCCACTTCCCGAATACAGCCGTACTATAACTCTTTTGTTTGAGTAACTCACCCATCGTCATTTCATCCGGATGAATTCCGTAATCAGAACCCGGTCCCGGTGCTCCGGCAAAACCGATTCGGTTTGGATAACACCCCGTCAGTAATCCTGCTCTGGATGCACCGCTTATAGGTTGTGCGGCTAAGAAATGAGTAAAACGCATTCCTTCAGAAGCCATACGATCAATATTAGGCGTTTTATAACCTATAGCTCCGTTAAATGAGAAATCACCATAACCGGCGTCGTCCAGATTGATTAAAATGATATTGGTTTCTTTGTTGACGGCATAGCTACCAGTGGAAAAGATGCCGACTGTCCCTAATAGTAATAGCTTTTTTTTTATCCATTTTCTCAATAAGTTAATTGTTTTAGGCTTTTATTTCAATGATAAAATATATAAATAGATTGATACTGTTTTTTTACTGTTGCTTATTATGGAAAGCAATTTTTTAAAATACATTTCATAGCTAATTTTTGATTTTTAGATTAAAGTTTATTTTCAGATCATTAAGATTTTGAACAAAGCTAACTTATTTCATTACACTAAGTTGCTAATTTGCAGCTCAATAGATTTAGTCTAATGGATTTATCTGATGGTTCTGTAAAAACGATAGACCAAAGAATTCAGTTTGCATTCCGTTCTTTCAGAACGCTATCTGAATTCTTTATTACCCAGGGTTGCGCTCGCGTTGCTCGCTGACCCTAACAAAATATGTCAGGCTTACGGCTTTCGCCCGTTTCTGTAAATGTGATAACATAAATTAATTTTGCTGAAAGGCTCAAGTTCAATTATTCCCAAATGATCTTTTAGGTAATCGATTGATTCATACCTTTAACGCCTTCATTAGTTTAGACACATCAACTTTATTTTTCCCTAGTGCAAGATACCTTTTTTAAATATAAAACTCTTCTAAGTTTTTCATTTTTTTGTCTTTCCTTAGTAATATAATTAATGAATTGCAGAGACAGAGGTATAACCCATAGTACAGTGGGTAGGGTAGTTTTAGAAAAAAAACATTTCGCAGCATGAATTCCTCCCCAAACAATATTTTCTTGATACTCATATTGAGTCCATTCTTTTTTTATTTAAGAAGTTAGTTTACTTATAAAACGAGTTAATAATTTATTGACATAAAATAATGTTATGACTAACAATGGAATACACAATATGAGTAAACCGATCATCAACTTTCCTAAAAGAGGAGTTGCAAATCCTCTTTTAGTGTAATTAAAAACTTTATCATTATTAATTATCAGGCCATAAGTAGGTACAATTTTTACCTCTTCTGTCTTTTTTAAAATATACTTACCTTTATGTGGTTTGTTTTCTGCATTGTCGACAATTAAGTATGGATAAGTTTCAGAATTCTTATTTTTATAAAATTCAATATGAGTTCCTTCACTAAATTTTTCGCCTTCCGTTATCTTCCTGTTCCCCAACAAGAAATGACGTAGTAATGAATAATTTAGAATTCTCCATTCCTGGGCATAGATTATAGAGTCCCCCTTTAACTTAAAATTCATAATATACCACGTCCAGGAAGAAGTAGGTGTAACATCAACTTTAAAATTTTCAATAACCCCTGATTGCTTTTCCAGGGAATCATTTTTATAATTTACCGAGTAACAAACGATTACAGTACTTATAACATATATGATACACAAGATAAAAATAGGTAACCAATATTTATACAGAAAAGAAAAAGAGTCTACTACCTTTGAATACTTCATGTTTAATGGATATTTTAAGTATTTTGCTCAAATATACCTACTTTTGCTATTACTTCCATCTCTTCTGTTTCCAGTTCGGGAAGATCGTTCATAAAATCATGCTTTTCTTCTGGAACCAACTTCGTCTAAACTCCATGTTGTATGCAATATTGATGGGGTATTCACAGATTTTGAGCTAACAAAAATATCCGTCCATGATATACATTATCTCAAAGAATATCTAAATCGAATATAACAACGGTAGATGTTGGCAAACCCAGGCTTCTCCCATTATAAAATCATATAAAAAGAAGAAAGAATTCCTTAACTTTTTTCAAAAAAATGTTTATTTTTCAATTCATTTGTAATGAAAACTCAATCTTTACGTGTATATTTAATGCTCTATTTTTAAAAATAACATTATGACGAAAAATTTATTTTTTACATTTATCTTATTCGCTGTTTCCATCACAACATTGCATGCACAAGGAAACATGTATTCTGAGGAACGTTCTGTAAATGGGTTTACCAAGATTAGCGCATCAAATGCGATTGACCTTTACATTACAGAAGGAACGTCGAAAAAATAACTGTTGAAACCAATTATGCAGAAGTATTGCCTCTTATACAAACGGAGGTGAAGAGTGGAGAATTAAGAGTTTCTTTAAAAAAGGAAAACAGACCCAAGTATAAAAGTCTGAAGATGAAAGTACATGTTCAGGCTAGTAAACTGACAGAAATTAATGCTACTTCTGCTGCCGACATTTACAGTGTAGGGGTTTTAACAACAGATGATATTAAGTTGTCTGCCACAAGCGGAGCAGATATTAATTTACAACTTACAGCCCGTAATATATCCTGCTCTTCTACATCTGGCAGCGATATTAAATTGAAGGGAACAGCTACTTCTGCCAGAGTCAACGCAAGCAGTGGAGCAGATATTGATATGAAAGAAATGATTGTTGAAAATGTAACTGCTTCTGCTACTTCAGGAAGTGACATTGATCTTCATGTTACAGGCGATTTAAAAGCAAGTGCTACAAGTGGATCTGACATTACTTATAGAGGAAATCCTCAAAATGTAGATCAAAATCGAAGTAGTGGTGGTAGTATAAAAAAGAAATAATTCTTCAGCGACATAAAGGGGGTTCCCCTTAAAATAGACAAATTGTCGAACAATTGCAAAATTTAATGTCTTTTTGATGTAAAATTAACAAATTTACCAATTCGGACTTTTCACAAAAAGCCCCGATGAGTAGTTAAAAAACAGTTAAAACCACCCTATTTACACTGAAAAGGCACTTTTTGAAAGCATGAAAACTTTCTTTTGAGAAACTCCGCGGCTCAAGTTTCGGAAACGCGCGGCTCAAGTTGCGAAAGTTGAGCCGCGGCTTGTCGAAACTTGAGCCGCGCGCTTTCTGCAACGCGCGGCTCAAGTTGCCGAAGCTTCACCTTCCTTTCTCTTTTAATAAGCTGGTTGCTCCAGAATGATGAAACAAATAAATCTGTGTTTTAGACAGGAATTCTTTCTGATCCTGATTAAATCGTTTGTTCATTCATCAACTTAAGCGCTTGAATTACTGAAGAGTGTTTTTATATCTCTGAAATTGCTTTCTTTCTGAATTTCTCTAATACCATTTCCTTGCGTTTTTAATCACTCTCCCCATTTTCGGGACACACAAGAAAATCTGAGAGCATTCAGTTATCAGATTGTCAAAATGACAATTCCGGATTTGCGGATTCATTTGCTTTGGCGTTATCAGGGATTTAACGTTCCACGGTAAGTTATAAGTTTGATCTTATCCGGTTTATTTGTAAAATTTTCCACCTGTCTCTCTTCTCCCTTTTTATATGCGAAAAAGTATTTCATTTATTTCTTTATTTAAAAAAATAAACACGTATATTTGTACCCACTCCAAAATTTCAAAAATGGGTTGATTGCAGGGAGTGGCTTTTGAGATTGGCGTTTTAGCTGTCAAGCTTTACGCCCCTTTGTTTTATTAATAGCTGATACAGGAAACCATCAGCACAACACAATTCAAAAAATGAAAAACAGTTTAGAGTTTCCGTCTACTAACCCTATCGGTCGTGTTTTTAACGATTTTCTAAATGGGATACCTTTATTGAGCGTTTACGGTCAACAAGGTCACATAGTTGAGGAAAGTGAAGAGGGTGCAACTATTTGTCTGGGAGATGATATCCTGGAGATTATTGATGACGGATTCTCCGTAAATTACAAAACAACCTCCAATGATGTTTACATGGAAATGCTGGAATTTGTAACGGCAAACATGGAGTACACAGAAACTCTGGGTGATAGCATTATCCTGGAACATCCATCAGGGGTCGAAATTTATTTTAGTCAGAAAGAAAACGGTTTGTCCGAGTTCTTATGTTCCCGAACTGCCGGAAAATAATAAAAAAGAGAAACAGCTGAAATTCAGCTGTTTCTCTTTTTTATATAAATTCACTTCTACCTGTTGATTCGCTGTAAATTCTGCTGTGCGGCACCTACGCCTTTGCGAGCTGCCTCTTGAAATAATATTTTTGCTCGTTCTGTTTGTCCCTGGTTCCAGTAATATACTCCCATATTATTCATATATTCCGGAGTAGTGGTATCTGCCTTCAAAAGATACTGTTGTGCTTTCACATAGTCTTTCGCTGAAAGTGCGGCTGCTGCAGCATTCAAATTGGCAACTTTATTATCGGGGAACATTTTTACAGCTACATCAAACACCTCTACAAATTCTCTGCTGCCGGGCTCGTATGTATCAGCTAATCTGAACATTTCTTCCTGACTTAACTGACGCGGACGTGTTCTGAATAAAGCTTTGGATTCTTCTACAGTAAATGCACGGACCATATATTCCACCTTAACAATTACCTTACGCAATTTTGGATATATTTCGGTTAGAATTTGCCGGTAAGGAGCTCCATTTCTAAATCTCTTAATTGCGTCTTTCCGATAGTTTGCATCCGTACTACTCTGAATGATTTCCAATAACTGATTCTTACTATCTAAGGTCGATTCTTCTAATGCTTTTTCTAAACCTTGCCAGTTTTCGCCCCCATATTCCACTTCATAAATGTTTGAAGGGAAATTAGCTCTACTTTGCAAATAAGACCTGAAACTTTCGGCCCTCCCTTTCGATAAGTTCTCATTATGCGCTATTCCTCCTTCCGGAGAAGCATAACCTATCATATAAATACGATTGACAGTAAGATTTTTATCGGACTCAATTTCCCTGAGAGCAGTTTCAATCTTTGAAAGTTCTGCCGGGTTACTCATATAATCCGGCCTGATTTCTGTTCGGTTAACCGGAAAATCCAGAAATGCATCCCAACTGTCCGTACGGGTTTTAATTGTTTCTACTTCAGGTTGTGTATAAACCACGAGTGGTGGCATCGGTTGCAAATATTTAGCAACCGGCACGGTATTGGTTGCTTCTTCATGTCCTCCACATCCGCAATATAATTCATTTACATCCAGAAATACATCACTCATCCAGTTTGCAAATGGCACGGTTTCTGTATACAAAAATTCTTTTTTATTACTGTCACTTAATTTTATTATTTCCCTGTAAGGAACCGGCTCTACATTTTCTAAGGCGAGATCTCTTTCGTATGCTTTTTGGCGGGTTGTACCATTAATCAGAATTTTCTGCAATTCCTGTTTCATTCCCCCACTCATTAAAACCGGAGTAAGAGTTAAAGAACGATTCCGGTCCAACTCAAATTGAGTCAAGTCAACTCTTAAGTCGACATACAATAGATCTCCTCTGCGTTCCAGATTACCGGACAAAGCAGGAGAATAGCTCGTAGTGTCTTGCTGCCCCATAGCAGATATTGTTATGCAAAGCAATCCAATAAATACAGCAATATTTTTTCTTTTTCTCATCCTATAATTTATTTTACTTAAAACACATATATAAATCAAGCTAATTTGTTGGTATCCAATAGGTTTTTGCTTTTCTGTTTCAATGAAGGATCACACACTGGATAATTATACTTATCTATGCTCAAACATGTATTATCCAACACCTTCCCTAAAAAGCGCAGACCGGAAAAAGACATCTTCTCATTGCTTTATTGTTAAAATATTTACTGAAAGTGAATAAGAGGTATAATGACCAGTAATGCCACCATTAAGAACAAGATTCAAATTAAAAATGTTTAAATAAAAAAAACATAAATAGCCAAGAGAGGTTATCTAGCTTACTGTATATCTATAATAAAAAGGAGTCTGCAAAAGGCTATTTTTACCTATTTAAGATATTCAGAAAGCATTTTTAAAAGATTTATAATTACTTTTGTTAAATCACAATAAACCAGAAAATGAAAAAATATTATACTTTAATTTTAGTGATGACCATGACATTTACCTCCTGTAACCAAAAAAAAAGAACCGACGGAGCCTGTTTATGAAGGAGAGAATATCTTAGAGATAGCACATATCGAAAGAAACAAAGAAACTAAAAATTGTTTACTACATATTCAAAAGGAAGGAGAATGGAAAATATATGCCGGCAGGCAAGTAGAATCCATTGATTTCTCCAATCCTTTGTTAACGGGCAAACAAAGCGGTACCTACTCACTGAACGTACCAGATTCTGTTCGGTCTTATTTCTGGCTGGATACAGAAAAAGGAAAAGGGATATTGACCGAGACACATTTACCGATGGCCGGCGGATTTAACTTCAGAGACCTGGGAGGTATACGCAACACAGACGGTCGCTATGTGAAGTGGGGAAAATTTATCCGTACAGATGAACTTAAAAGTCTGACTCCCGCGGATCTAACTTATCTATCAAGTATTCCCGTTATTTCTGTTATAGATTTCCGTAGTGAAATGGAAATTGACCAAGCGCCCGACATTCTTCCTCCTTCTGCAGAAAATTATTATAAGTTATCCATCAATCCGGGTAACATTCTTGAACTTCAAAGTCTCTCTCTCGGTCGGTCAATGGACATGGATAGTATCATGATTAAGATCAATGAATACCTGGTTACCGAACCTCAATTTGTCGCTTATTATAAAACTTTTTTTGATATATTGCAGGATGAGAACAAAGTACCCGCTCTTTTCCATTGCACGGCCGGTAAAGATCGTACAGGTATGGGAGCCGCTCTCATTCTTTTTGCTTTGGGAGTAGATGAAGATATCATCTATCAAAACTATTTGGAATCTAACATTTACCTCAAAGAAAAATATGCAGAAATGATTCGGGAAAATCCTGCAATGGAGTCAATATTAACTGTTAAAAAAGAATTTCTACAGGCGGGAATCAACAAGATGAAACAACAATACGGTTCCGTGGATAATTTTCTTATCCAGAATTTGTCGGTAGATATAAATCGCTTCAGAGAAATGTATCTCTACTAATAGTCCTGCTTATTGAGTACCGGATATTAGATTTCCTTAAAATTGCACGACTTAACACTATTACCCACTAATCCATTATCTATATGAAAACATCGTCTAAAGAGCATATTGCATGGGTAGATTTACTCCGTGTGATTGCTTGTTTCCTGGTTGTAATATCTCATTCCTGCGACCCTTTTGTTGGCCAGTTTGATGCCAACCGTTCTGAATTCCTTACCGGAACCCTCATTGGGAGCTTAGTCCGGCCGTGTGTTCCCTTATTTGTTATGATGTCGGGTGTACTCTTACTTCCGGTGAACATGGAGATGGGAAAGTTTTATTCCAAACGGACCAAAAGATTATTAATACCTTTTGTCTTCTGGTCCATCGTTCTGCCCCTTCTTTATTATGTTTACATTCATTCGGGAGTTGAAATTATCAGCCCGAATATCGATGTAAAAGATTACAGCCTGGGAAGAACACTACAGAAAATGTATCTGTTCGTTTTTAATTTCACGTATGACACTACCCCTCTCTGGTATATATACATGTTGATTGGTCTTTATCTATTCATGCCCATTATCAGCCCGTGGCTTAAACAAGCGAAGAAAAAAGAAATCCATTGGTTTCTGGGAATCTGGATCGTCAGTATGTGTTTACCTTACATACAAATGTTGGCTCCATATGTAGGCTATACAGGTAATTACGGTAACATGGGTATTCTGGGCGTATGTGATTGGAATGTGCATGGTACTTTTTACTATTTCTCAGGTTTTCTGGGTTATACGGTATTAGCTTATTATCTGATACACCATCCTCTCAACTGGAATTGGAGCCGCACATTGTGGACAGCTGTTCCAGTTTTCTTACTGGGATATGCAATTACCGCCGGTGGCTTTATCCTTACTCAGGAATATTTTCCGGGAAGTTATGCCAACCTGGAGATCATCTGGTATTTCTCCGGTATTAATGTATTTCTGATGACTTTTGCTGTATTCATAGTTGTCCAGAAAGCTCGTTTCCAGTCTCCTCCCTTATTACAAAAGGTAGCTGCCCTTAGTTTTGGAATTTATCTCTGTCATTTTATTTTTGTACAAATGGGATATGACTTAATATATCCCAATATACCGGTACCACCTGCCTTCAAAATTCTATTAATCGCTTTATCCTCCTTTGTCATATCTTTCTTGGTAGCATGGCTACTCAGTTTAAATAAAATCACAAAGAAAGTGGTGATGTAACTTATATTACAGCCAGCCCAATAAAAGAGAAGGATCTGTTCTTTGCGTTTTTAACGCTGCTGAACGGATCCTTTTCTTTATTTTATAAATAATTGATTTTAGGATTTCTTATAAGGATGAGTAAACCAAAAACGAGAGCCGACTCCCAATTCCGATTCTACTCCAATAGTTCCTTTCAAACATTCTACTATACTTTTACATATTGACAATCCCAATCCAGTACCTTTGGAGAAGGAATTGAGTTTAACAAAGCGGTCAAATACCTCATTTATGTTATCAGAATCTATACCCATTCCTGTATCGGTCACCGAGAATTCCAACATACCATCCTCCCTGAGAAAATAATTCAGTATTATTTCTCCTTCCTGGGTAAATTTAAGTGCATTATTGATAAAATTAGTAATAACCTGCATGAGACGCTTCTTATCACTATAAATGGAAAAATCCGAAACATCAGACGCCAGCAGTATAGGTACTTTTTTATCTTCTTTTATCTCGTAAGAGCGTATGATATCCTCACAGAAATCTTTCACATTAAAATATCCCATATTAAATTCAAGCGTGCCGGCTTCAATCTTTGATAAGTCAAGAATATCCGAAATCAGTTGCAATAGTAATTCGGTATTTTCCTGCATAATAGTAACATACTCTTCACGTTCATCTTTATTAATCGCTTCTGCCAGTAAACTGGCAAACCCAACAATTGAGTTTAAAGGAGTACGTATCTCATGACTCATATTAGCCAGGAAGGCTGATTTAAGCCGATCGAGGTTTTCGGCCTTTTCTTTCGCTATCCTTAATTCTTCCTCTATTGTTTTTTGATGATTGATATCCACACTGGTTATCACATGAGCCATCTGTCCATCAATCCAAGAAAAAGCAGCACTAAACACTCTGAACCAGGTGCCATCAAAAGGACGCTGATAGTCCCATGAAAAAACCTTTGTTGGATTTCCATATTCATCAATGAGATGTTTCTTTGGGCAGAAATCACATTCTCCGGTTTTACCTTTGTAAAGGGCCTGCCAACATTTCTTTCCTCTGAAATGCTCAATCCCTCCATAGGGTGCAGCCATGGATTCATTGGCATAAAGCATATCATGAGAATCAAAAGAGTTCACGTAAATATCAACCCCCATATTGTTCATGATGCTTTCCAGCGTTTTACTGGCCCGCACCTCCCGTTCTTTATATTCCCGGATAGCTATTTCTTTGGATAAAGCTCCCAAAGCCAGTTGTATAATCTGAAGTTCTTCTGAATTTAAATGAATATTTTTTATTGAATTTGCAAAGCCAATGAAACCGATGATTCTACCTTCTGTGTCTTCAAAGTGCCGGATTAACAAGGATTTTACATTATAGAACTGCATGACCTCAACATCTTCAAAAGAGATATTCTCTGTCGGTATCGAGTAAAAAAGAGGCTCTCTCTCTTTCACCCTTTCAGAGTGCTGTTGAGTCATCTCGTCTATTTCAAAACGAGTTCGTAACATTTGATCTTCATTGCCTATGGCTTCTTTCAAATAAAAGAAACGGAACCCATCTGTTTGATAAACGAACCCTTTCTTAAATCCAAAGAAATCACAAATATGCGTTAACGATTCTGTAACTTTTTCCTCAATAGGTTTATAATTGTTCAGTCGTTTTAAGAAATGAAGTAGAAACGAATTTAAATTTTCCGAGTTCCTATCCATAATTATTCTACTTTCAGTCAGAGGCAAATTTGTTTGTTATTGAGCTCTAACGCTAATTTCTTTTTAAAATGCTAATATAACATTTTTTTATAAAAAACCAGTTCTTGAGCAAAGAAAAACAGTATCTGGAAGATAGCGAATTCACATCCGGTCCTACAGATACTGTTTCGAAATTATCAGGACAATATTTAAACTATATTAGCGTCTAGTACTCCTGTTTCCGGAAGAGCGAGAGGAGGAGTTATCTGAACTTCTACTACCGGAACGCTCGCTTGAAGATGATCTTCTAGTATTTTCGGAAGAAGAACGTTTCACCGTACTATTTCCTGAGCTATTATTACCAGCCGGCTTTCTTTCCGGACGGGAAGAGGAGTTTGTAGATGAATTATTGTTGGTTGGCCGTTGCTTATTTCCTGAAGGACGGGCTGTTGCTTCCGGTTTGCGGTTAGATGACGACGACGAACCGGAAGAAGAATTATTGCCCGAAGAGGGCCGTCTATTATCTGACGGACGAGTGGCATCCGGCTTACGATTAGGAGTTGAAGATGAACCCGGGGAAGCATTTGTTCCCGATGAAGGCCGCTTGTTATCTGACGGGCGAGTCGTTTCAGGCTTACGATTGGGAGTACCGGAAGAAGGCCGCTGATTATTGGATGGGCGGGTGGTTTCAGGTCTGCGATTAGGAGTTGATGCATTATTTCCCGGTCTTTTATTATCAGATGGCCGTGTATTCGGTCTATTGTTTCCCGATGAATGAGGAGCCGACGGACGATGATTATTCTGGGGTGGCTTATTTGAGTTTGGCCGTACTTTGATGGAACCAAAATCCGAACGACGATGGTTATGATATACTTTATCATGTCTTACACTGTAATGCCCGTTATAGGAACGATGGGTATAACGCCCGCGATAATAGCTATTGTTATTATGATGGGTGCGGTAATGTCCTCCTTTATATGTTGTATAATGCCTGGGTTTACCGAAAAAGAAGAGATTAAGATTCGGAAACCTTACGTAAATCCGGAAATTCCATCCACTGGTATTCGCATAAATCGGACGATAAAAATCTTCTGTGATCATAAACCTTCTGTATTGAGTATCACTTAATACCCAGCGCAAATCATCATTACGGATATCCAGCATTTGATAATAACGATCGATAGCCCATCCATATCCACGCACTACATCATCCATGATGTCACGAACTGAGAAGATAAAATCAAAGTTTATCTCAAAGGCATCGTCATATTGCATGGAATTCATATTTAATTCGTATGCCATTTTATCTGTGAGGAAGCGTGTTTCTTTCCGTACTTGAGTAGTGCTTAAAGAAGAGGCCATACTTGTGTTGCTCATAGCAATCATTCCGATGGCAAATAATAATATCATTCTTCGTTTCATAGCTTTTGTCCCTTTATTGTTAGTTTATAATATTTTATCCCTTTGGGGTTATTACAAAAATAGGATAAGAAAACTCCTTATCCTAATGATTCTCACTATTCATTGGTAGGAATTTCCCCTCACCAACTTCTCTTTTCCTGTAAAATATCTTCTTTTCCCTATCGCTATCGTATAAGTGACCCGACTTTTTCCCCCATAAATCTCTACGTTGCTTATTGAGTGCTTTTTTTTTAACAACGATTTTTCAATTAACGTTTGCTCAGAAACCATATAATAAAGGCTGGTATTCTATGCTTAAAAAGAAAACTTTCTAAGCGTAGGATCTTTGTTTTCCATGCTTAGAAAGTTTTTATGATAGGCTTAGTTTGTCAGCTGCCGTTTTATATTTGATTTTATATTTACTAATTATAGAAATGATTTCGGAATACCCATTGATCAGGGTATAATCGGATAGGGGGCTGGCTCTGGCAGATGATTCGTGTAAGTTTGCATACCAGTTACAAAGTCTCCCTTAAAAGTAATAATGCAGAACTTCCACTGATTATCAAATGGATTGGTATATAAACGATACTCCCACTCTTCATATCCTCCTTCAAACCTTCTGTCATTTGGATCACCAAGTAAAGAAACAATCTCTTTTTTACTCATCCCCTCATTTATTTTCAGGAGTTTTGAATTAATGCTTTTCGAAGTTGAACAACTTACCATAAATAACATAATTAGAACTACAGAAACTGATATAACCTTTTTCATAATGATTAAATTTTAAAATGTATATATACAAAGAAAGGGAAAGATAATTCTCTCCCTCCTCCCATTTTTCTATTTTCTGATAGGGTTTCCCCTATTTAAAATTCGTCCTATTCACTTGTTTTCAGTCCCTCAGGAGTAATAACAATTAGTCTCTTTTTATATAAATCACCTACAGCTTTTTTAAAAGTTTTCTTGCTGACACCGAAGGTCTGATAAATTTCATCCGCATCGCTTTTATCATTCAGAGATGTACTTCCCCCTTGCTCTTTAATATAATCAAGAAGAGTCTTAGAGAAATCATCTACTTTCTCATACCCCGGCTTCTGTAGTATTAAGTCTATTTTTCCGTCAGAACGTATTTGTTTTACATAAGCAGTCAGTTTATCACCTGTATGCAAGGTTTGGAAGATTTCATTATCATAGAGCAAAGCACTATATTTATTATCTGCAATGGCTTTGAATCCAAGATCAGTCTTCTGCCAGATTAAAATATTAACTTCATCTCCCGGCTGGTATTCCGGCATGTCTTTGGAAAGGTAACGGTCTACTTTAGCTGAGCCCACAATCCGAAAACTTTCCTCGTCTAAATAGATATAAACTATATATTCTTTTCCGATCTGCATTTTCATCTTCTGTTCACGGAAAGGTACGAAAAGATCTTTCATGAGTCCCCAATCCAGAAAAGCCCCAAACTGATTTACCCATGAAACTTCTAAGCAAGCAAACTCTCCCACTTGAGCTAATGGGGTAATTGTGGTAGCAATTAACCTCTCTTCGCTATCTAAATATAGAAAAACTGTCAACCAGTCTCCTATCTGTACATCTTCGGGAACATAGCGAGTGGGTAAAAGTATTTCTCCACTATCTCCACCGTCCAGATAAATACCAAAGTCAACTTGTTTAACTACTTCAAGCGTGTTAAATTTTCCCAGTTCAATGCTCATAATTATATTTTTATTCAACACAAAGATAGAAAAAATGAACAATAATAAGGCTGATATGTTATAACAATCAAATAGCAATGATTAAATTGCTTAAACCGTAATAAATAAAAAACCTAAACTTTAATTATGAATCAAGTCATATATACCACCAGTGCAACCACTACAACCGAAGGAAAAACTTTCGTGAAGTCGGAAAACGGTATAATAAATATGGAAATCAGAGCTCCCCGGGAAATGGGAGGTCCGGGAGGCGATTATACCAATCCGGAACAGTTATTCGCCGCTGGTTTTTCTTCTTGTTTCGACAGTGCTGTACATTATGTGGCTATGAGAAAAAAAATGAAAATCAAAACTGCCGTAACTGCCAAAGTTATGACGTGTGACAATGACAACGGTGGTTTTATCTTTAAAGTTGAAATAGAGGTTAGAATACCCGGGATAGAACAAAAGGTAGCAGAAGAACTGGTGAATGCTGCCGAAAAAGTTTGTCCGTATTCAAACTCAACAAGAAATAATGTGGAAGTTAGTTTCCACATATCTACAAACTAAAACAGAGACATGGCTTTATTTGATTTAAATGGTTAGTGTTGGAAATCCCGGTAGTCTTTAAGCGTAAAACTACCGGGATTTCAATATTTATAGGAGGTTTTCATCTTATATGAAAAGAGGAAGTTTTATTCTTCCAGCGTCTTCGATATTTTATCAATATTCAGACTACGGGCCATGGCATTAAATATATCGGTGTAAGTTCCATTTTGATGATAAATTTCCTCATGCGTGCCTGATTCCACTACCATTCCGTCTTTCATTACATAAATACAATGTGAGTCAATGATCTGGGAGATACTATGCGAGATAATAATCACCGTACGGTCTTTCTTAATGGCATCCAGACTGTTTTTTATTTGCTCGGTCGATATGGCATCCAGGCTTGCTGTGGGTTCATCCAGAAAGATGATAGGAGGATTTTTCAAAAACATCCGGGCAATGGCTATTTTTTGTTGTTGTCCGCCCGAGAGAGCTAATGCTGATGTTTCATATTGTTGCGGTAACGCCATAACCTGGTCATGAATATACGATTTCTTAGCTGCCTCCACTACCTGCTCATAAGTAGCATTGGGATTTCCATAACGAATGTTCTCATCAATGCTACCATTAAAAATATGGTTCTTCTGCAAAACCAATCCGATATTATCACGCAAGAAAGTAGTGTCGTATTCTTCCAGGGACACCCCATCCAAGAGAATTTCGCCTGAATCTGGATGATAAAATTTATCCAGCAAATTAATTAATGTACTTTTCCCTGCACCGGATAATCCCACGAGTGCAGTACTCTGTCGGGGATTTATCACCATATTAATATTATAAAGTGTTGGCTCTTCATTATCCGGATAGGTGAAATTCACCTGTTTTACTTCGAATTTACCAATAATACGTTCCGGCTTATACGAACCCGATTGTTCTTTTTGATGATCTGCTTTCAGGATATCAAAAAAGGCTTCTGAATAGATTAATGCATCATTCATCTGGTCATAGATACGATGTAACTGCCGGATTGGAGCAGATACATTACCGAATAACATAATGTGAAACATAATAGCCCCAATCGTCATTTGTCCAGATAATACCAGGTAAGCCGTCAGGATGATAATGATTACCACACCAATCTGTTCAATGAAACTTTTCAGTCCGCCAAAAAGAAAACTGATTCTCCGGGTTTTCATCTGCGCATCAGTAAGTGAATTTTGCAGTCCCATCTGTTTATCACTCTCAATATTTTCCCGGATAAATGATTTAATGACCGTGATTGATTCAAGAATTCCTAATATACCCTGACTCTTATTTTCGCGAAGTTCTTTTATGCTTCTTCGCGCACCACTCATTTTTTCGGCTTGCAGCACGCTGACGTAAAAATAGATCGGCACAATACATAGTCCTACCAATCCTACATAGAAATTGGCATTAAACATCATAATTAAAGCAACAATGGAATTCGCAAAGAGTGGCAAAATATCAATAAAGAAATTTTGAACCAGCCGGGTAAGACTTTCAATCCCCCTGTCTATGCGGGTTTGAAGTTTCCCTGGCTGGTTACCACCTGAACTAAAAAATGCCAGCTTATAAGTTAATATCTTCTCAATCACTGTCTGCGCAAGATCCCGGGAGACATAGATACGTAACTTTTCCCCGTAAAATTTCTGTCCGAACTGAATAAAAGCATTGAGTACTTCTTTGCCAATAAGAACGGCTGAAATGATTATAAGTACTGTTACTCCTTCCCTTAATCCCTTATGCTCACTTAATAAAATAGATATTTCATCTACCGTATACCGTAACACCCATGCATTTACCTGAGCAGTTAATGATCCGATCAGCGTAAGTAAAAGTGTAAAGATCACCAAAAGGCGATAAGGCTTTACATAAGGAGTAATGTTCCTGAACAGTTGTAGTAATGACATTGGGTTTTTACATTAAGGGTCTGCTTAAACTTTTGCTTTATTCGTACTTCTGATTCTTAGAAATTTAAACAGTCTAATATCTTCTTATTAATGCTTTGCCATCAAATTTATCCATTAATTCGTCATCCACAAAAATAATATCACCTCCCTGATCACGAATTTGTTTCATCAGGTAAGTCATTATATCAGGAAAATAGTTATTCCCGGCAATAAATACACCTGCCGCACCTTCTTCAATCGCTCTCTCAATATCACTCATATCCGTTACCAGCAAATTAGCCGATAAAGCTGCATCAATCTGTGATAGATATTCTTCTTCTTTCTTTTTGCGGTATGCTTCCACTTCCGGTTGTACGACACTGATTATTTCATGACATGGCATTCTATCAAAGTTACCGGATACATGACCGATAACCATACACGACCGATCCATTTGCTCAGCATAATAGGAGGTCGTTTTAATGTCTCCTGCTAAGATGACTGGCAAAGGATTTTCATTATAATATTTCTGGAACCGTTTATCGGCTGTATTAAAGTATTCTTTCACCTGGTTATCAATAAAAGAATCCTGTGCGAGTTCGGCTGGTTCATCTACATAATAATCATTGATATATGGAAAATCTTCGTTCTGTATTTCCTGGGTTATTTTATCATTGAAAGCTTCCATCAGACGAATTACATTCCGGCTGATAGCAAGTATATAAAAACGCCTGTTCTGTTGGCGGGTTTTATACAAAGGACGCAAGTCGAATTCCTGACCAATCACCAGTTCTTCTTTTAATTCAACCGGAAGTTTTACAACAGACGAGAAATACTCATTGGCATACAAAACGAGACTATCCAGATTCAAGCTGAAATCAATCATTCCCTGAGCCTCTTTTATATTCTCCATGATCTCCTCCATTTTGCGTTTATCCACTATTTTAAGAAGAATGTTTTCTGTTTCCATTATTTTATTTTTCAATAAAATCGGATCTATTTCACTATCGGGCCTGGTACGATGGGTGGGAATCGTAATCGACACAGATATCTCACTTTTCAGATTTTCGAGGTCATTATATTTATATATCAATTCTTCCGACGATTCCGGAACAAGCGTTTTATCTTTCAGGATAAAATGGCGGATCGCTTCATTAGAGGTAAGTTTCAGGTATTTCTTCATGATATTTTATTTTATAATTATATAAAAGGGTAACAGTTACCGTTTATTTTCAGTTCATTTTATTAACGAATATTTCACCCTGTAAACAAAGTGAGGAAGAGGTTTTTTATTTAATTTCGCACGCATGAAAAGAGGATCCGCTGATTTGCCCCTGCATTATGGTACTGTGCCTCCCTGGCTTGCTCAACGAATGATGTTATTAGGAGGTGCGATTGTTGAATCTATTGTTATGGAATATGGGCGTTCGGCCTTGTTACAACGGTTAAGTGATCCTTTCTGGTTTCAGTCACTGGGATGTGTATTGGGTATGGATTGGCATTCGTCAGGCATAACCACTTCGGTAATGAACGCGTTAAAAAAAGCGATTAATAAACGCTCCGACGAGCTTGGAATCTACGTTTGCGGCGGAAGGGGAAAATCTTCCCGCCAGACTCCTAGCGAACTTCTGGAAATTGCTTATAAAACAGGATTGAATGGCGACGAGTTGGTAAAAAACAGCAAACTCTCTGCCAAGGTAGACAATACCGCTATACAAGACGGATTCCAATTATATCTACACTCTTTTATTCTTACCCAAGAAGGAGAATGGGCCGTTATACAACAAGGAATGAACGGCAATAGCCGTATGGCCAGACGTTACCATTGGCTATCATCTTCTCTTCGCTCTTTTATGGAAGAGCCCCATACATCTGTCTGCGGAAAAAATCAGGGACAAATTCTGAATCTAACGGATAAGCTGGCCACCAGTACTCAAAAAGGAATACTGGAATTAACCCACGAAACACCCGATAAACTGATGAAAGAAGTTTCGCTAATTCTTCCCCGCCATCATGAAGTACATGTAGAGGATGTCAACCTGAAGAAACTGGGTGCCGCACTTATCCTTGCGCATGAGAAAAATGTAGCCGACTTCGAATCACTCTTATTGCTCGAAGGAGTCGGGCCGCGTACTGTTCAGTCGCTTACTCTGGTAAGTGAAGTCATTCATGGCACTCCTTCCCGGTTTAAAGATCCTGCCCGTTTCTCTTTTGCACATGGTGGAAAAGACGGGCATCCTTTTCCAGTACCAACCAAAGTTTACGATGAAACAATTGAAGTTTTCGATAAAGCAATTCACCAATCCAAATTAGGGAATAAAGACAAATCGGATGCCTTGAAGAATCTTTCAAAAATCTCTCTGGAATTGGAGAAGCAATACACCCCTAACAATTATTTTGACGACTGGGTACAACACGAACGAGATACCTCTTATCTTTATGGAGGAAAAACAGTCATGGGCGATGCCAAGAAGCCGGAAAAAGAAGGACCTAAACAACTGAAACTATGGGATTAAATTCTCTTTTTGGAAGAAACAAACCTTTTGTAGTCGTCAGTTTTTTAGCGATACAGAGTCGGTGAGTAATTCTTCGGGAAACGTAAATAGTCTCCACGCTTGCTTTTCTTCAATTAAATCATACCATCCATAAGTCGCAGAAACAAATTCGTGATTCTGCTTTTATTTTCAATCAAAAACATTTTTCTTTGTAAAAAATGGTTATAACCAATACTGTTGCTCTGTAATCTTCAAATAGAATAAATAATACTCAGATCCTTTTTCCATGGACATTACATCTATTGTATTACTACTACTTTCAATCATATACTTTTTACTGATCGTAGGAACTTTCATTGTCATTCTAACCGATAAAACAAATACTTCCCGTACCATTGCGTGGTTGCTGGTTTTGATGATAATTCCGGCCATTGGATTGGTATTATATTATGTTTTCGGATACAGCCCCCGGCGAAACAATAAAGGAATAGAAGAATATAACAAATTCAAAGCTGCCCTTACCAGCGAAATGCCCGAAATTGAAAATTACTACGAAGGTGTTTACAAAGAAAAAGTACGACCGCAATACCACCCCTTAGTAGATTTGCTGGAAAGGAGTAATGATTCCTGGTTACTGTATGGAAGTAAAGTAGAAATAATGACTACGGGCCAAGCCAAATTCGATGCATTAATCAATGACCTGGAGAATGCCCGGCACCATATCCACATGGAGTATTTCTATTTCCGGAAAGATAAAACAGGAAACCATATACGGGAGATACTCATGCGTAAAGCTGCCGAAGGAGTTAAAGTACGGTTTGTTTATGAGAATATAGCTAATATAGATATCAATCCCCGGTATTACTATACCATGAGAAAGGCCGGAGTTGAAGTGCTACCTTTTAGTAAAGGTTCTCTTCCTTGGATCCGAAGAAACCTGAATAACCGCGATCATCGGAAAATTGCGATTATCGACGGAAAGATCGGTTATACCGGCGGAATGAATATCGGAGATCGGTATGCTTTCGAGTGGCGCGATACTCATTTACGAATCAAAGGACAAGGTGTATACGGACTGCAATATAATTTTCTTCATATCTGGTTCGAATCGGCCGGGGGACTTCCCGAAAATATACGAGAGTATTTCCCACCCTGTAAAAGCTACACTAATAATCTGTTGCAGGTAGTACCAGAAGCACCCAATTCGCGCTGGCCTTATTATTTGCTTGCCTCAGTTCATATTGTAAGCAATGCAAAAAAGCATATTTATATTCAAACTCCTTATTATATGCCTGCTGATTCTCTGCTGCAAGCCTTAAAAACGGCCGCCCTCAGTGAAATTGATGTACGCGTAATGGTCTCCCGGAAAGCCGATATTTTCTTTATGGACCCGGCCATCCATTCTTACTATCAGGAATCGCTCGAAGCGGGAATTAAAATATATGAGTTAACTGATACATTTATCCATGCCAAAACAATGGTGGTAGATAATTATGTCTCTGTAATTGGTTCTTCCAACATGGATTTAAGAAGCCTGGAACTGAGCTTTGAGATTAATACATATATGTATGACGAAGAAATAGCCCGCCAGAACTGCGAAATATTTTTTAATGACATGCATGGCTGCCGGGAAATTATACTGGAAAGATGGAAGAATCGCTCATGGATCAGAAAGATCATTGAATCGGTTATGCGGTTATTTTCTCCTTTATTGTAAATTTGAACATAAAAATAACAGTAAAATCATCAGAGAATTATCATACAAATAAGGGTATCTCACCTCCCAGTGAGATACCCTTCTAAATAATCTAATCCTATTATAAAGTTATTTATGCTGCCGGATCAATAAATCCGCCACCACCATCGCCGGGATCTGTATTGTCATCACCGCCTGAATTATCGATACCATTATTGGAATTGGATGACGAACTATTTCCTCCACCCCATTTGGCAAATTCAAGGTTCTCGAACATAGCACGAGTAGTACCCTGAACATTGTTACGAGTAAACTCAGGTGTAAATCTGATACGTAACCCGTGAATCTGAGTATGGTTTACTTCTTCTTCCGTATCCACACCATGCCCTACAGATTTGGCGATTACCGTAAAAGTTCCCAAACCGTCTAGTTTTACTGAACGACTGTTCATCAGATGTCTGGCTATAACTCTCATCAGGTTACTCGTTACACTCATCGTGTCTCCCGGAGTCAACGATGACTTCTCGGCTACTTCATCAGCCATTTCAAACAATGTAACGGCTTTTCCCGTTTTCACCAAAACAGGAAACCATTTTTTCTTACCGTCTTTAGATGCGATGCTGCTTTGTCTAGCTTTGTACAGTAACATAATTACCTCCTTTCTTCTTTAAATTAATATTCGGTTTATTATTGAATCAATGACCCTGGGTGAAAATTAAAAATAATGCGCAACTCTCTTTAAATTTTCATTTGCGTTATTGAATCTATCGCAAAGATAAATAATTATTTTCTATTGAACAAATATGGTTTTTATAAATAATTGGATCGCTTAGCTTTTTATTGGTATTTCAAATATATTATTGGCGAAATTCACTGTAAATCAATACCATAACAAAACTATTAAAAATCTTTAATATATAAACAATTGAACACGATAGATAATTTACACCAATCTTAATCTTATCCCAAGAGCTTACTATGAAAGATTGATTAAGTTAATGACAACTTATCCATTTAGATAATCGCACTCAGAAGACCTCCTTTCAATTAAATTTTATTTGGAAATTGTGCAATTATCCTTGTGTGATTAAACCTAGCAATTGTCAAGTCTGCCAAATTATAATCATCAAGTTCACGAATAAGACAATAATTATCAAATTGACATTTTGAAAAACAAATGGCAAATCCTTCCTCTATAATCATCCAAAGATTAAGAGAGTGAGGAAAACAACAAGGAAATTGAATTAGAAGAAATCAAGAAGATTAATATAAAGGGAATAAATAAACGAGTAGCTAATTAAACGCATAAAATCAAAAACATTACGACACAGAAACCAATAATTCATGATCATAATAACATTTTTCAATCAACCGGAAATAGAAAGCAAATAGAAAATAAAACCGAGAACCGTGCAATCCTCTTAGAAACTTGAGCCGCGCGTTGTCGGAACTTGAGCCGCGTGTTGTCGAAACTTGAGCCGCGCGTTGCCGAAACTTGAGCCGCGCGTTGTCAGAACTTGAGCCGCGCGTTGTCGAAAGAATAAAGTTTCAGTCATTGTTGAAGTGCTTTTCAGAGGTCAAAAAGAGCTTTTTAACTATTTTTTGCAACTAATTGACGGTATTTTGAAAAAGTGCATGTAAGAAAAATAAGTCAAATAAAATCATTCTGATGCCAAAAACCTATATTTGCTAACATCTGAACTCCCCGAACATTTGAATAAAACTAGCTCGGTTGAGTATAAGCATAGCGATTATTAAACAAAAAATATTGAAGCTGCCTAAAAACACTATCCCCCTATCATAAAAAGGGCAGTATTTTTGGCAGCTTCTGCTAAATCTAAAATATTTTATAGGTAAGTGTTACAATATTACTTTTGATTTCTACTTCAGGTATTCTGTCAAAAAAATCTAAATTAACATCACTCCAATCAGGAACTATATTCCACCCTGATAAAACGCCCGAATCTCTTTTTGTATTATATGTAAACTGGAGTTCATATTTCCCAGGTAAAAGATAATTTTCGAGATCCAATCCCTTAGGTGTCCAGAACTTCTCTATCGATACACGCTCTTGATCTACCCTACAAAGAATTGAATCTGCCGGATAAGATTTTATCTCCACTGTATATGCATCAATCGGATTAAAGCATTCGTTAGGTTCCAGTTTACGAATTTGCCGAGAGACAAGTGGATTGAACATCGGACAAAATCGTACAGTTCTTTTTCTTCCATTTAATATTTCAATATTCGCTGCCGGATATCGCAACTTCAAAGAAGAACCATCCAGACAAGCCGGCAGATAAATTGTACTATCAGTCCTGTTTAATATCAGAACATCCACTTGCGGCTTTTCACCAATTCGATAATATGTTTTTTGAGGGATCTATAAACAAACAATTCCCGTATCAGAGTTAAGTTTCGATGTAATTTCCTCTTTTACCTCTTCACAAATTGGATGAAATTCGGAGTAAACCTGGTTATATATTCGTAAGCAAATACAAAAGAGGAAAATAAGTATTACATATACTAATTTGATTTTCATCCCCCCCCCGACCAGAAAAACGCATTATTTATAATTTCGCTGACATAGCCTCAATCTTCTCTAAAGCATCTGTTTTAAGAATATCGCCTACTTCATTAACATTAGGTACTGTTATAATGCCTGTATTTTCCCATTTCATTAGTTTGTAAATGGGTTCATACGTTTTAATGATTCCCTCAAAATCGGATATTTCATCGGTTTCACCACAAACCAGAAGTATGCTCTCTTTTATTTTCACGGGCCTCTCTGCAACAAATAAAGAATAGATTTTATCAATCGCAGCTTTAAGTTGCGCAGTGAATGTGTACCAATAAAGTGGTGTAATAAATACTATAGTTTCCGCTTCTTCAATATACGGTGCTATGGTATTAAAATCGTCGTTAAATACACATGCAGTTCCTTTGCTAAAACACTTTTTACAAGCAATACATCCTCCTATTTTCATTCGGCCAGTATCGAAACGGGTAACCGTATGGCCAGCTCTTTCCGCACCACGAATAAAAGCATCAGCCATTAAAGAACTATTCCACCCCCCCGACGATAACTGCCGGTTAATACCAGAATATTTTTCCGTTGTTCCATAAATTGTTATTTAATTAGTCTTTCACAAAGTTAACTATTTGCGGTATGGATGCAAGAAAGTTTGAAACTGTTTTGCTCCTGCTTTGCTCGAAACCCTAAAGTGCTAGTTGGCAAGGGTAGGATTCTCTTATGCATTTTCTGAAGAAGGTTGGTGTAATGATGGTTATCTAGTGTTAGTTTACATCGCGGGCTGAATAAATTATAATTTGAGGGTGTTCAAAAGGTAACCATGGATTACGTTCGTTCCTCACTTCACCCAGTCATGTTGGGTAGATAACATTTCTTAGTAATCAAGTCAAGGATCTAAGATCTGTTAAGAAATCCCGGAGGGATTTGATGTGCATAACCACGGGATGTAATTCCGTGGAATAGACGTCCCAACTCTACCCACACAGCCCTGAAAAAGGGTGAAGAATAATCTCGTAGGATATCCATTCCACGGTTATGCACATGCAATCCCTGCGGGATTTCTTAAAGATTTTAACGTCTTAAAATCTTCCGAACATGACTGCACTTCACACTGGGCTAAATCTATCGCATTTTCAGGGCTGACCCTGCTACAAACTTACGGTTTGTAACATAGCCAAAAAAATCCATTAGCTTTTTTTTAGATAGTTCCTTACAGCTAATTCATATTAAAATGCAATACCCAATCGAAACCCCCAGTTATTTAATCCGTCAACAGAATAACCCACAACATGACTCTTATTTGTTGATAAGCTGTAGTAAGCTGCCACATGGATACCAAATGTTTTCATGGGAGTGGCAAATACGGTAACACCTACTTCCGGAGAAATATAGAAACCCCATTTCCGCTCATAAGCTTTAAAAATATTCATATAAGAAGAGACTTCGCTGTATGCTGCACCAATTTTAGAACCTATATAAGGTTCAAAATAGCTCCACCTTTCCCGATTAAAAACATAACGCATCGTCGCTCCGAAGGGGACCTGGAAAATAGAATGTTGTTGGTCGGTATTAATGGCAGAAGTTTCGCTTATCTGGATCGTTGTCCGGTCTACAAACTTATTATTGGTATGGAAAGATACAAATCCACCTACCGAAAAAGTAGGCCATACATAATAACCTGCTTCGGCATGAAGACCCCATCCACTCATTTTATTGACAAAATCATTACTCAGTGGAGAATTTAACTGCCAGTCAACATTAACATACCCATTGGGTATCGTCTGTGCACCACCCTGTGAAGACATGGCCAAACACATTATTAGTATAACCATCAGTTTGACATGTATATATTTCTTTTTCATAAAAACCAAAATTTAGATTACGACTCTTTATTTCTTGATATAAGGCGATTGAGCAAAAGCTTGATTGAGAGCCCGTGAGGCCAATTCAGCATTATACTGATTGGAAGAGGATAATAATCCCTGCATATAAGCAGTCCATAACACGGTCAATCGTGTACCGGCATCCCTTCGTGGAGCTATGGCTTTTAAATCCACCATTTCCGTAAGCAATGAACCTACGCGATAAGAATAAACAATACGGTATGGATAATACCAACCGCTCCAATCGCCCCAGTAGCCGGGTCCCCAATAGTCAGGATATCCCCACCACCAATAAGGATAATCGGTATAACCCGCGAAATAACTGATATCTTCAATGTATGAAGTCTGAAGTCCGAGGTCAGCATCCTCTTTTTCATCCACACGTGTATATCCACGGCTCGTCAGAGCTGTTTCAATGATAGAAACAATTTCTTCGGTTTGCCCTGCTGTCCAGTAGCGAGGTTGAGGATAATTTCCAATAATAAGTACGCTGTCGGGTATATAAAAAGTGTTAAAAGCAGAGAAATCCACTTCCGCATCATAATCGGTCATCACAACAAAATCATTGTCTAACCTCCCCGTATCCGGTTCTTTGTGGCAGGACACCAGCATAAGAATCGTAAATGACAAAATTGATAATAACTTTTTCATCTTCATGTATGTTTAGGCTATTTATAAAATATTTTCCAAATAATATCATATTTCCAATATCAGATAAATGACATTTTTGTCCATTGGGATGTTTAGAAAATTATAAATAGTTAACAGCATAATCAATTCCATTATTTGTTTGTTATCCAAGAAAGAATGACCTTCTAAAGGATGTTTGTAGAATTATTCTTTTAATTATTAAAAAAAATAACGATGATGAAAAAAGCAATTGAATTTTTAAGAACTCACTGGGATGTAGCATTGGCAACAGTTGGAGCGAATAACCGGCCTAAACTGCGTGCTTTCCAGATTATGCGAATTGACGAAAATAATGATATCTATTTTGCTACCACGAAAGACAAAGAGGTATACACACAATTGATGTCAAATCCTTATATGGAAATTCTGGCAATGGATGGAAACATCTCCGTCCGGGTGGCAGGGGTGGCCGAATTTAATATACCAGATAAAACCGGAGAATCCATTTATTACGAAAACACCCTCTTGCAAGGATTATATAAAGATCATCGCTCCTTAATATATTTCGTAATGAATGTACAAGAGATTGATTATTATGATATGAGTACTAATCCACCGACCATGGAGACATATACTGTTTAAATCCGGATATTCATGGCTTTCGTTACTTTAGTTGAAGACTTTCCTTATGGATCGAAGTAGGAAGAAGGCTGTATGTTGACAGATTTGGCCCAGGGGTAAAGTGAACGTAGTGAACAACACCCTGGGTTAAATCTGTCAGGCTTATAGCCTTCTTATTACGTAAATCCATAATTACTAGTATATAATTTCTTGGAAATAATTTTAATCACTTAAAAAATACTAGTTTTGAACTTCTGAAAGAATAATCTTTTAACCGCATTAATTTAAAAACTATGATAAAAAAAGTTCTTATCTACTACATGAGTGTATTCTTTCTTTTCTCATGCCAATCAAAAGATAAATATACCTCTTTTACTCCCGGCGAACATTGGCTGGATAATAATGGAGTGCATATCAAAGCTCACGGAGGAGGTATTTTATACGATAACGGTATATATTATTGGTTTGGAGAACATAAAACAGAAGGAGAAGCTGGGAATGTAGCGAATGTAGGAGTGCATTGTTACTCATCCACCGACCTGTACAACTGGAAAGACGAAGGAATAGCCTTATCCGTCGTACCCGAAGGAAGCAATTCGGATATAGAAAAAGGCTGTATCCTGGAACGTCCGAAAGTGATTTATAATAAAAATACAAATACGTATGTAATGTGGTTCCATCTTGAACCCAAAGGCAAAGGTTATACCGGAGCACTCAGTGGAGTAGCAGTCAGCGATAAGATAACAGGACCTTATTCATACATGCATGCTGTTCGTCCCAATAAAGGAGTCCTTCCTTTTAATGCCAAAGATATCCATAAAGGAGAAAGCCACACGGAAGGAATTTCTTTTGATGGCGGAAGCTTACCTGGCAATGTGGATTCTTTAAATATTCTGGGAAGAGACTTGCCTACGGGTCAAATGGCACGTGACATGACTTTATTTGTGGATGATGATGGAACAGCCTATCACATATATTCTTCGGAAGAAAATAGTACAATACATATCGCCGAATTGACTCCGAATTATCAGCAACACAGTGGAAAGTATGGTCGTTTCTTCCCCGGAAGATTCATGGAAGCCCCTGCCCTCTTCAAAAAAGATGGTAAATACTATCTGATGGCATCCGGTTGTACCGGATGGGCACCAAACGCAGCTCGTTCGGCCGTTGCAGACTCCATCCTGGGAGAGTGGAAAGAACTGGGCAATCCTTGCGTGGGTAATGATGCGGAAACAACCTTTCATTCGCAAAGTACCTATATACTCCCAGTACAGGGTGAAAAAGATGCCTTTATCTATATGGGCGATCGTTGGACACCTGATAATGCAATTGATGGAAGATATATTTGGTTACCAGTTCAGTTCGAAGGCGAAAAATTTATCTTGGAATGGAAAGATAAATGGAAGTTGAATGACTTTTTATAACTCAATATCTAAAGCCAGATTCTTCGGGATAATTCAGTTTTTTAAAATGAAGTATTCTCTGTTAGCAATTAATTCCATATAATCATAAATACGCTATTTAAGATGCGAAGATATATATACATATAATATTTATATACATTTCGCAATCAAACTTATTGATTTAATTTAATAAATCTATCTTTTTGCACTATCAGAATTATCTTTTTGTATTACTTCCTCCTTTCAATTTATCCGACAAGAAATCAAGGATTTAAATTAAAAACTTCTTCCAAGCATTGAATAAATATTGATTTAATTACATAAAACAAACAAGAAACCGAATTGTTATATGTTATATTATTATCTGAAGCTACCTAAATAATATAACTATGAGTAAAATTTCATTTGCGATGTGTCTCATATGCTTTTTTGTCGTATTTGCTTGTACGAATACACAAAAGAATCTGAATCAGGATAATACCTATGCCGTAAACTCACTGCGAGTAGAGACACCCCCTACCCTTTACCCGGCTCCACTCGATACTGTTTCATTTGAGATGCTTTATACCAGTGAAACGAAACGAATTGACAAAAAAGCGAATCAAAATATTTACCTGAAATTTCCTTCCCTGGACTATACCAGGATGAATGGTAAAATAACCCTTCTCGATTCTTTGAGCAATATCCGCTTTTCACAAATTATTTTGCCGGATGGCACTATGGATGGTCCTTTCGGAAATGAGATGAGCTACCATCTTCCTATCAAAGGTGAATATGTATTAATTCTCCATGAGAATATGATGGCTGGCGATCCGTGGGAAGGCACATTTGATGTAACCCTAACAATTAGTAAATAAAACATTGATTTATTGAAATACAAATGATGGAAATTCTTCATACTTTTCTACTTCCCAGCGCGTGGGTCGCCTTACTTACCTTGGCTTTTCTGGAAATTGTATTAGGGATCGATAACATTGTATTTCTTTCGATCATGTCTTCCAAGTTGCCCGAACACCAACAGCCGAAGGCTCGTTTTATCGGTTTGTTGCTGGCAATGTTGGCGCGTATTGCATTATTGTTTGGAGTATCTTTATTGATGCGTTTAACGCAACCTATCTTTTCCTTTCATGCCTCCTGGATTGATGGTTCCATTACCGGACAAAGTATCATTATCTTACTAGGAGGACTTTTCTTAATTTATAAAAGTGTAACCGAAGTACATCATAAAATAGAAGGAGCAGACGAGAATGTAAACATCAACACCAAGCATCCTAGTTTCTGGAGAATTATTGCGGAGATCGTAGCATTGGACATCATTTTTTCTTTTGATAGTGTTCTTACCGCGGTTGGGATGGTTAGTTTCCGTGATTTTGGTTACGGAGGAGCTATGGCAATTATGATTACCGCTATTATTGTGGCAGTATTGATGATGATGTTTTTCCGGCCCAATTAGCAAATTCGTGAATACACACCCCACTATCCAAATGCTGGCACTTTCTTTTCTGATCCTGATTGGTGTTATGCTATTGGTAGAAGCTGCCCACCTAGCCAATCTCACTATCTTCGGAACAGAAATACATGAGATTCCTAAGGGATATATTTATTTTGCCATTGCTTTTTCACTATTGGTAGAAGTCCTGAATATGAGAGTCAGCAAGCGAAAAATGGCTGCCCGGGAAAATAAAGAATCTGCTAAGGTTCAGTAATGTTTTTCTCAGGTTCGGATACTTCACTCAAATTATTCATGATTAATTCTTTCAATTCTTCTTCGGGCAGGATTACATTTAAGTGGCCCCAAAAATCTGCATCATATATATGCTTTGTTTCTGAAAATACCGAACGAACAGAGAGACGTTCCGAACGAGGAAAGCTATGTACATTCTTTTTATCCACATCACAAGTCACCATTTCAAACCATATATTTAGAGAAGAACTGAAGAGATGTCTTTTTTTACGCACCCGGAATTCCACATCTCCACGAACATAATTCAACGCATATACACCATCGGGGTCTTGTCTATAGGAGACAATATATGAAGCTTTACGAAGGGTAAGATCCAGATTCCGGCTCTTCTTTTCAATAAAATTACCAGTCGCTTTTTTAATATAATCCGGATGTATTTCAAAACGGGCCTCCACCAATGCATAATTTTCCATATCAATAAAAAGAAGTCCGCGATACAAAGGTTGGCGATTACTTTTCTTCTGTTCAAAAGAGATAACATTTACCAGTCGCCCATCAATCGTATTTATATCAACATGTGCATAATTATAAGGATTTTCTGAATCATCAATCAACAGAAAATCCGGAAGTTCCTTCATCACATCCAAGAGTATAGTCGACTGGATACCGGATTTTACCCGTGCAAATAAAGTATCCCTTTCCTGCCTGTCAACAATATGCCGCATCTTAATCAATTTAACCTGGTCGCCATGTTCTTTTCCATAATCCGTTTTATATGTTTTCAAAACAGCTTCTGTTAAACTTTGATTTCTGCTTTTTCTCTCCACAACTTCCCGATAAAAAGAAGTAAGATATATAGGTTCAGTAGCATAATTCCGTTCTCTGTATTCCAGCATTTTTCTTATTTCTAAAATGGGATTGGCAGGACGGATTATTACTTCCTGCAAAGGAACCACTTTCGGTTCTAAAGCAATTTCAATATAACGGTTGGCGACAAAATCCATCTCGATTTCCGCATTTTCATAACCGATATGAGATATTTTTACGGACGCTTGTTGAAGCGAATCCGGAACATTAAGTCGAAAACCTCCTGCCTGGTTGGTAATTGTTCCGATTGAAGTTCCATTCAATGTAACATTCGCTGATGCGATTTGTTCTTTGGAGAAAAGATCGAAAACTAAACCAGTTACAGAAATATAATTGGTTACTTTTAATTCGGGAGGAGAAGCTGAAGAGGGAATTTTCAAAGGTAGACTTAATAAAATATGGTTACCAATTAATTCAATTCTTAACTGCCAGTTACCGGTTATATTATAAATTGCTTCCCGCAATGTATATTCTTTTTTATTCAATTTCACCTTCCGGTCATTATCAATCAACTGGCTATCGTAAATAAATAAATAATCTGTTTGCTCAGACACCTGCCTGAGAAGTTCGTAAATCGTGCCTTCAGTTTGTTTCAGTATAACCTTCCGGTTGAGCCAATCAGTATCTTCCGCTCCCCACACGAAGGTAGCGATCAGAAAGACAGACCATCGAAGAAAGTGTAAAGAAACCTGATTTACTTTCCCAGACATGAAAAATTAATTAGCTGAGGTTATACATAGAGTATTTTGTTGCCGGACATAATTCAGATTCAATGCCCGACAAATCAACCGCGCAATTTCTTCGGGGGATTCACTAGACAAGGTTACTGCAAGCAACCGGCTTTCCAATTCCGGTGATAATTGCAAACGGTTTTCTCCCGTTCTTTCATTCATAATACGAATAATATTGGAGAGAGTTTGGTCTTTAAAATGAATATGTTGTAAATAATTAGTAAACTGTGACAGATCAGCAATGGGCTGACGCTGTAATTCGCCAGCTTGTAACAAAGCTGTTTCACCAAAATTTACTAAGAGACTCTTTCCATTTTCGCGCGAAGTAACTTTCACTTTTCCCGTTTTCACAGAAAGTGAAAAAGAGCTTTCGCGACTTTCTACGGTAAAGGAAGTACCTAATACTTCTATAATGGCGGAAGTTGTATGAATGATAAAAGGACGAGCAGGATCCGCATCTATTTCGAAAAAAGCATTTCCCAATAAAGAAACTTCACGTTTATTCTCGGCAAAGGACACGGGATATTCAATGGATGTTTGTTCGCTCAGGTAAACTGTTGAACCATCTTGCAAGGTACTAACTAACGTAGGATGGCCTATCTCATTTTGTAATACCCGCTTTTCTTGGCCAATAGATATTTGGTTTTGTTGGGGCCAGAAATAGAATGTCAGCCCACTTATTAATAATACTGCAACGGCGGCCGTCCATTTTAATAGAGGAATTAAACCTATAGTGGGCTTGTTCCCGATATTCTCATCGGGCAATAAACCATCCTGCTCTAAACGCAGGTATAATTGGTTCCAACTTTCATTTACCTTATTATTTTGTTCTCTAAAAGTCATAATGTATATGTATATTTCTCAATCTCTTTTCGAAGTGTCTGATAAGCTTTTGTCATCTCAGCCTCGATTGTTTTTACAGAAAGTGATAATTGTTCAGCAATTTCTTTGTATTTCAGTCCTTCGAAACGGTGCATCCCAAAAATGCGGCGGCGTCTGTTAGGTAAAAGTTGTAAAGTCCGGTTAATCACTTCTTCCAGTTCCTTGTATTCCAGATGCTCTTGAGGCGTATCTGTCGGAGTATTATTTTTTTTAGAAAGAATAAACCGTTTATGCCGTTCTCTTACATTCAGATGTTCGCAATGCTGCAATGCTTGGTTGCGAACCGCTCCATACAAGTAAGATTTCAAAGAACGCAGAATGTTCAGGTTTTCCCTTTCTTTCCATAATTGATAAAATAATTCCTGCACAATTTCCTCGGATATTTCACTATTACCTGTTATACTGAACGCATAGAACGAGAGGGAGGAATAATAAAGCCGAAAGACATGCTCAAATGTCTTAATATCTCCTTCTTTAATTTTCTTTACTATAAGTAATTCGTTCAGCATAACAGTTACAGTACCTGGGAGTTTATATATATTCAAATATACTAAAACTACAGGAAGTCGTGAAAACTTCTTCCATTAACGGTACTGCTTTTTCAGTTTATTCACAGCTGATTCCAGCGATTCTGTAGGAGCTATGATATTATAACCTTCCCAGAAATCTTCATCATAAAAACTGCCGACATTGTCAGATAGCACACTTTTCAATTTGAATGCATCTCGATAAGCAATACTGGATACATTTTGTAGCTGTTTATCGGTTACTACCATTTCAGAAACCACAGAATAACCAGTGGAGAAAAGACGTCGCTTCCAATCGCATTTAAATTTAATTTCATTGCGGATATAATTCAGATAAGTATGTCCATTCTCATTTTTGTAAGTTACCAGGTAAGTCAATTCCTCAGGCTTAAACCGCAGATTAAACGGTTTTTTCTTCAAAATTGCATTTGTTATCTTATTCCGGTCTTTCATATTATAACTAAACTCAGCTTGAGTAAATGACAGATTCCCTTCATCAATATAGAGTTTACCGTAGAAAAGCGGATAAGGTTGTATACGTTGTGGTTCAAAACTAACTACGTAATGAGGACGTTCATCCAACATTACAGGGGTTTCCATTTTGAACTTGTAATCTTTCAACGCTTCTTCGCCGAGAATAAGATCCCGGTTTTTTACCACATCGCCATAAATAGCACCTATCGGTCCACCCTGCAATTTAACAATAAGCGTATCCCCCGCTTTCGGGCTAACAAGTTGGCGTCCTTTAAAAACCTGTACACGATCGCGATCAACATCTTCTGAATAAGGTGTTTTATAGATATTAATCACGGCTTCAGTTACATTAATGTAGTTTCTTCTTTTTCTGACTGTCTCCCGATAGAAACCCGTCAGCAGATTAGGTGAAACACTGTTATTTACCGGCACTTTACTGGCGGCTTCCTGCACAAGTTTCAGTGGATCCATAGCCCGAACCACCACTTCGGGCAACGTGTTTGCATTAGAGCTAAGCAAGACTGTTATATCTTCCAGATCTTCTCCTTTCAGCGTTACAATCTGATTCATATATCCCAAATAAGATATTTCCAACCGCTTTGCCTGAATACTATCAGCCACTTTAATGGTAAATCCACCTTCAGAGTTCGTCACCGTTCCAATACTGGTGCCGGGTACAGAAATGTTCACATATTCCAGTGTTTTGCGGGTTTGTTGGTCTTTTACCACACCGGAAACTGTTACATAATCCGGACTCTTCCGGTTTTTGGAAGAAAGTATTGGGCTACAAACACATAGCACACAAAAAATAGCGGTTGCTTTTATTAATTCTGTTTTCATAAGTATGATGTTTTTTATTCAACTTTTAAAAGCGTTTACATACTTAAGATCGGTGGGAAATAAAAAACCCTATCGAAAAATGATCTTTTTTCAATAGGGATGCCATTTTTAAATTTGCTTTTCAATTCTCAGCTATACACTTATAACTTATGCACAGAAAAGCATCTATCATTTTTTTATTTATCTGCCTTCTTTATATTTACGGTATTCATTCCACGTGGTCCACGTTCCAACTCAAAGACCACAATATCACCTTCCACAAGATTGCCGGGCGTATTGCTTACATGAAAAAAATATTTGTCTGTACCAGCCAAGCTTTTAATAAAGCCATAGCCTTTCGAAGTATTAAAATGCTCAATTCTTCCTTTATTAACAGTTACTTCTTCATCAGATTCTGTTTTTTTTTGGAGTGGAAATACGAATTTCTTCTGTATTCGTATCTTCTTTTTTACTCATATCAGGAGGGGTAGACGTTATCATACCATTTTCATCAACATAAGCTATCATATCCTCAAATGATCTGGATTTACCTTCCGTTTTTCTTTCTTCTTTCTTCTTTTGTTTTTCCAATCGTTTTGATTGCTTCTTTTTTTCATTTTCTCTTTTGTTCGATGAAATTGGTTTCGCCATTTAATTCTCCTTTACTTCTAATAAATAATATATAATTGAATGAATCTTTCTATTGTCTTATCTCCTGGTCTCAGTAATTTACCGAAAGAAATGAAAAAGGAGGTTTTTACACCTCCTTTCCTTATTAATTTTAATATCTTCTAGAGTTATTATATCCGCCGCCACCGCGATTTCTGTTAAAACCACCGCCGCCGCTTCTTTCTGTTCTTGGTTTGGCTACGGTTACAGAAATAACTTTGCCGTCGTATTCTACTCCGTTCAATTCGTCAATCGCTTTTTGTCCTTCTTTATCATCCGGCATTTCCACAAATCCGAATCCTCTCGATCTACCGCTTTCACGGTCCATAATTACTCTAGCTGAAGAAATTTCTCCATACTCTGAAAATAAATCATTTAAGTCTGCATCATTGGTGCCATAACTTAAACCTGCAATGTAAATGTTCATTTAAAATGTTTTTATAAAATAAAAAAAGATAATTTTTGATTGAGAGGAAAGATTAAGAATAGACTACTTAAAATGGTAAATAAAAAGGAGACTTCAACTATAACAATTCATAACTCAAAATCGAACCAAAGATACAACAATAATTTAAAAAGTAAAAAAATACAGATAAAAAAATGATTATTAAAGGATGTTTTCAAAACTCCGTTATAAATCTTCTATATCCACCATTTATGAGAATAAGATATTTTAAGAAAACCGGAAAACAGATTATTACTATCTTTGCAATTTGGAATATTATAATTAGCACGAAATATATCTATTATGGGAGTGACTATCAGACAGGTGACCAACAAAAAAGAGCTTCATCAATTTATTCGATTTAATTACGAATTATATAAAAACAATCCTTATTCGGTTCCTGATCTTTATGATGATATGATTAATACTTTTTCGAAAGAGAAAAATGCTGCATTTGAATTTTGTGAAGCAGCTTATTTCCTCGCCTATAAAGATGAGAAGCTGGTAGGTCGCATCGCCGGTATCCTCAACCATCGCTCGAATAAAATATGGAATAAAAAAGAAGTTCGTTTCGGATGGATTGATTTTATTGATGACCTTGAAGTATCTTGTGCTCTGATCAAAGCTGTGGAAGATTGGGGAAAAGCCCGCGGAATGAATCAGATTCAAGGACCATCCGGTTTTACAGATTTTGATGCCGAAGGAATGCTGGTTGAAGGATTCGACCAACTCAGCACTATGGCCACCATTTATAATTACCCCTATTACCCTAAACATATCGAGAAAATTGGATTTGAAAAAGATGCCGACTGGGTGGAATTCAAAATATATATACCCGATGCCATCCCGGAGAAGCATAAACGAATATCCGAGCTAATACAGAAAAAATATAATCTGAAAATTAAAAAATTCACCTCTGCAAAAAAAATAGCCACCGAATACGGACAGGAGATTTTCAAACTCATGAATGAGGCTTATCAGTCGCTTTACAATTACGTTCCTCTCTCTCAAAAGCAAATTGACCAATATATAAAAATGTATCTTCCCATCGTAGATTTAAGGATGATTACCCTTATTACAGATGCCGAAGATAAACTGGTTGCAGTAGGACTCTCCATGCCTTCTTTATCACAGGCACTCCAAAAAGCAAAAGGACGAATGTTGCCTTTCGGATGGTACTATTTGGTTAAGGCCCTGTACTTTAAGCGGCGTGCCAAAATGCTTGATCTATTATTGGTTGCTGTAAAACCAGAATACCAGAACAAAGGGGTAAACGCTTTGTTATTTTATGATTTAATTCCCATTTATCAGAAATTAGGTTTTATCTTTGCAGAGAGTAACCCGGAATTGGAAATGAACGGTAAGGTACAGGCCCAGTGGGATTACTTTAAAACGGAACAACATAAGCGCCGCCGGGCCTTTACGAAAAAAATTAATTAAGGAAGATACTATTACACACGAACACAGAGTCTCCGGGAAGTTATAATTAAATTTAATAATTTAAAAAATAACATTTAAAAACTTCTCCCGTGACTCTGTGTCTGTGTGTTCTATATAAAAAGGAAAAATTGTTATGGAAGAAAAACTACAGGAGACAGCGTATACCGAGGATAATATCAAAACGCTTGATTGGAAAGAGCATATCCGTCGCCGTCCCGGTATGTACATTGGAAAACTTGGTGATGGCTCACACTCTGATGATGGCATCTATGTACTTCTGAAAGAAGCCATGGACAACTCGATCGACGAATATATGATGGGCTATGGAAAGACCATTGAAGTAAAAGTGAAAGAAGGAAATGTATCAGTCCGCGACCATGGACGTGGTATTCCATTGGGAAAAGTGGTGGATGTAGCCTCTAAGATGAATACAGGTGGTAAATATGATTCCAAAGCTTTCAAAAAATCCGTAGGATTGAACGGTGTAGGTATCAAAGCTGTAAATGCACTTTCATCTTACTTCCGTATTTCCAGTTTCCGGGATGGAGAAATGAAATCCGCAGAATTCGATCAGGGAAATATCATCAGTGAAACGGATATCATCAAAACAGAAGAATCTAATGGTACGCTAACTGAATTTACTCCTGATAGTATAATATTTAAAGACTATCAATACCTAAATGAATATATAGAGCCGTTACTAAAGAATTATGTATTCCTGAATTCCGGCCTCACTATTATATTTAATGGAAAACGTTTTCATTCCCGTAACGGTTTAGTGGATCTGCTGAATGAAAACATGACTACCGAACCTCTTTACCCCATCATCCACCTGAAAGGAGAGGATATTGAAATGGTATTGACACATAGCAACCAGTATGGCGAGGAATACTATTCTTTTGTCAACGGACAGCATACCACACAAGGTGGTACTCATTTATCTGCTTTCCGCGAAGCGGTAAGTAAAACCATCAAAGAATATTACGCTAAAAATTTCGATTATGCCGATATTCGGAGTGGTATGATCGGTGCCATTAGTATTAAAGTTGAAGAACCTGTATTCGAATCACAAACGAAAACTAAACTTGGTTCCAAAGATATGGGTCCGGAAGGCCCTTCCGTAGGAAAGTTTATTGGCGATTTTGTTAAGAAGGAACTGGATAACTACCTACATATTAATAATGAGACCTCTAATATCATGCTCCAGAAAATACAGGAGTCTGAGAAAGAACGAAAAGCTATTGCTGGTGTTACCAAACTTGCCCGTGAACGGGCGAAAAAGGCTAGCCTGCACAACCGGAAATTACGGGATTGCCGAATACATCTGAATGATACCAGAGGACAGGACCAGGAAGAGTCTTCAATTTTTATCACGGAAGGAGATTCAGCCAGTGGATCTATTACTAAAAGTCGGGATGTGAAGACACAGGCCGTATTCAGTCTTCGCGGTAAACCACTGAATACTTTCGGTCTGACGAAAAAGGTAGTGTACGAAAACGAAGAGTTTAATTTGCTGCAAGCTGCTCTCAATATAGAAGACGGCATTGAAGGATTGCGCTATAATAAAGTAATTATTGCTACCGATGCCGATGTGGATGGTATGCACATCCGCCTGCTAATGATTACCTTTTTCCTACAATTCTTCCCCGATCTAATCAAGAAGGGGCATGTCTATATTCTTCAAACACCTCTGTTCCGTGTACGTAATAAGAAGAAAACAAAATACTGCTATACTGATGAAGAACGTCAGAAAGCCGTTAAAGAATTAGGACCGAATCCAGAGATCACCCGATTCAAAGGTCTGGGTGAAATCTCACCCAATGAGTTCGTGCATTTTATAGGAAAGGACATGCGACTGGAATTGGTTTCTTTACGTAAAACCGATCAGGTAAAAGAACTACTGGAATTCTACATGGGTAAAAACACCATGGAGCGACAAAACTTTATTATAGATAATCTCGTTATAGAAGAAGATCTTGCACAATAGATACCATGAGAAGAGCTATTTTCCCGGGAACGTTCGACCCGTTTACCATCGGACATTATTCCGTAGTTACCCGCACCCTGTCCTTTATGGATGAAGTAATTATCGGAATTGGTATTAACGAAAACAAAAATACCTATTTCCCGGTGCAAAAGCGTTTGGATATGATCCGTGACTTCTACAAAGAGGAATCCCGGATTAAAGTAATGGCTTATGATTGTCTCACAATTGACTTTGCACAGCAAGAAAACGCACAGTTTATCATTCGGGGAATCCGCACGGTAAAAGACTTCGAGTATGAAGAAACCATCGCAGATATCAACCGTAAACTGGCCAACATCGAAACTATCCTCCTGTTTACGGAACCGGAACTTAGCTGTGTAAGTTCAACCATTGTGCGGGAATTATTAAGTTATAATAAAGATATTAGTCAGTTCTTACCACAAGGAATGAAATTATGAAACATTTGTATGTATATCTGATAAGCTTCCTGATCGGAAGTTGTCTCTGCATAAATGATGCGGTGGCACAATCAAAAGGAAATATGGCTGCTCAAAAACTTCAGATGGCAGAATTCGTCATTGCTAATCTGTATGTAGATGAGGTAAACGAAGAAAAACTAGTGGAAGAGGCCATTATTAAAATGCTGGCCCAGCTAGATCCCCATTCAGCATATTCTACCCCCGAAGAAGTAAAAAAAATGCAGGAACCACTGGTCGGCAATTTCGAAGGGATTGGGGTGCAATTTAATATGATTGAGGATACATTGTTTGTTATCCAGCCCGTTAGTAATGGTCCTTCCGAAAAAGTAGGCATCCTGGCCGGAGATAGAATTGTGGCTGTCAATGACACAGCTATTGCCGGCGTAAATATGGGCACGGAAGAAATTATGCGTCGCCTTCGGGGGCCGAAAGATTCTAAAGTAAATCTTACTATTGTTCGCCGTGGAGTCAAAGATCCGCTTCTATTCACGGTAAAAAGAGATAAAATCCCTATCTACAGTTTGGATGCTTCTTATATGATTGCACCCAAAATTGGATACATTCGTATCAACCGGTTTGGAGCTACCACTCCCGAAGAATTTACCAAAGCTCTCAATGACCTAAAAAAGAAAGGCATGGGTGATCTCATTCTCGACCTGCAAGGTAATGGCGGTGGTTATCTCAATGCTGCAATTGATTTGGCCAACGAATTTCTGGCTGCCAAAGAATTAATCGTATATACCGAAGGTCGTAATTCCCGCCGAAGCGACTTCTTTGCCAAAGGAAACGGTAAATTCCGCAATGGCCGCTTAATAATATTAGTAGATGAATATTCTGCTTCCGCGAGCGAAATTGTGAGTGGTGCCATACAAGACTGGGACAGAGGTGTTATCGTTGGTCGCCGTACCTTCGGAAAAGGTTTAGTACAAAGACAGATAGACCTTCCTGACAATTCGATGATCCGTCTGACAGTTGCCCGTTACTATACGCCTTCCGGACGCAGCATCCAGAAACCTTATAACACGAGTTTGAGCTCTAATATAAATGACGAAGAGAGCCGGGAAAGATACGATCATGAATTAATAGATCGTTATAACAGTGGTGAAATGCAAAGCGCCGACAGTATTCACTTTCCCGATTCTCTGAAATATGAAACGGAAAATCTGGGGAGAACCGTGTATGGCGGCGGTGGCATTATGCCCGACTATTATGTGCCAATCGACACAACTTTTTATACCAACTTTTACCGACAACTATGGACGAAAGGGGTAGTGATAAAAACGACGATGAATTACATTGAGAAGAACAGAAGTAATTTGTTGAACCAATACAAGAAATTTTCCAATTTCAACAGACAATTCACAATCAATAATGAAATCCTGAATTCCCTAAAAAGTCTGTCTGAACAGGCTGAAATTGAGTTTAAAGAAGACGAATACAATATTTCCCTTCCTCTAATAAAAGCTCAGTTAAAAGCATATATTGCCCGTGATCTTTGGGATATGAATGAATATTTCCAAGTCATCAACGATCGAAATGAAGCAGTAATCCGAGCCTTGGAGCTACTTAACTCTGGCGAATATGAAAAAATATTGCAATAACTAAAGCGATTCTGCTTACTGAAATTGCTACTAGCATTCGTCTCAAATTCTACCGGGATTTGGGACGGATACTACCAGAATTAACCCGAAATGCTACCGTCTTTTCTATGCTGGATAAATTTAATAATTCCTCAGTTGCAAATTACAAGTCGATGTCAGCTTCTCATTCTCCGGGAATAACCAACTGTTCACCCACTTATTTACATATACATTCAAGAAGGCACACCCTGTTCCGATAGCTGCCCCTGCCAATATATCTGAAGGATAATGCACCCCCTGATTCATCCGGGCAAAACCTACAGAAGTTGCCCAGAGTACCGAAGGAGCAATAACATACCATTTCGGATACTTGATGGATAATGATGTAGTCAACGCAAAAGCGGTAGCCGTATGTGCAGAAGGAAAAGAAGGACTTGATTCTTTATCCCGGGGAACGATTTTATCCGGGTACCGTTTATAAGGACGTTCCCGATCAACCATATACTTCAATCCGTAAGTTAAGGCAAAAGCTCCTCCCACCGTAGTACCAATATAAACGGCATCTTTCAACAAAGATTCATCGTTCTGGATAGCCGCATAAACCGCCATTCCAATAGGAACACCAAGAACAATATAGGGAGTTGACTCGGAAATCCCCTTACTAAAGTTTCTCACCCCTTTATTATCCCAGCTATTTACCTTTTTAAGTATATTGATATCCCAGTTCTGTGAATATGCTACAGAAAAAGGAAGAAAACATAATATGAATAGTATTTTCTTAGCCATGTATCATTTTGTTAACCTTACTTCGGAACAAAGATAGACTAAAAATGGCATGTTATGCTAAAAAACTTCTATCTTTGTTTTAGAAATAACCCCATCAATATCCATGACTAAGGATGATCGTCATAAAAGGTTGACAGATTGCACAACAAGCCTCCAGGCAACCGACGGCTTTATGATTCTTCATAAAGAAGCCAAAGGCTTTCATTCTCCATTGGAAAAATGCACCCAGAACTGCATGCTTTTTCTTCTGAAAGGTGAGCTCTTGGTGAATAGCGAAGAATATCCAGGTACAACATTACGAAAAGGACAATTTATACTTCAGGCCATTGGCTCTAAACTGGAGCTACTTGCCCTTACCCATGTGGAATATTTGGTTTACCGGTTTAACGAAATTCCTCAGATATGCGAAGAAAAATTCCAAGAAGTGTTGAAATTATCCGAAGCTCCCCTTACCTATACGCCGCTGCTCAATATCCCTAAACTGGGAAGAGTTCTTTACGATATTTATGATTACCTCAATGAAGAGCAAAAACCCTGTAACAAATACCTTGACTTGAAAAGTCAGGAATTAATGTACCTTTTGCTTTTTTATTATCCGTTACCCCAATTAAATATCTTTTTCTACCCTATCAGCCGATATACGGAAAGCTTTCATTATTTCGTTATGCAAAACTACGATAAAGTGAAAAACGTAGAAGACTTTGCCCACCTCGGTGGATATACCACCACTACTTTTCGCCGATTATTTAAAAACATGTACGGAGAACCTGTATATGAATGGATTCTTAATAAGAAACGGGAAGGAATACTTCACGACCTGCAATACACGAAAGAACGAATTACAGAAATTAGTAATCGCTATGGTTTTGATTCTCTGTCTCATTTCGCTCATTTCTGCAAAGCATCTTTTGGGGATTCACCACGGGCACTCCGTAACCGCGCCGCCAAGGGAGAAATTTTGTATATGCCTATTAAGGGGACCAGCCCTACCGATTCAAACTAATAACATCACTCATTAATGCCTATGTTTTTGAAAAATGCCGAAACTTATTTCTAACCCCTAAAATATAAATAACCTTATGCCGATGAAACTTAAATTTATTGTTGTGTGTTTACTAATCCCTGTATTTCTTTTTGCTCAAAAAAGCAGCCCCATCTATAAAAAAGGCTGGATCGACTTTAACAAGAATGGCAAAAAAAGACATTTACGAAGATCCTTCAGCCCATATAGAAGACAGGATAAACGACCTTCTTTCTCAAATGACCCTGGAGGAAAAAACTTGCCAGATGGCCACACTGTATGGAAGCGGACGTGTATTAGAAGATCCTCTTCCTACCCCTGAATGGAAAAACTCATTGTGGAAAGATGGTATTGGCAATATAGATGAGCAACACAACGGATTAGGGAAATTTCGTTCCGAATATTCATTTCCTTACGGTAAGTCCGTTGAAGCAAGACAAACCATTCAACGCTGGTTTGTTGAAGAAACACGTCTGGGAATTCCTGTTGATTATACAAACGAAGGTATTCGCGGATTGTGTCATGACCGTGCAACCATGTTTCCAGCCCAGTGCGGACAGGGTGCCACCTGGAACAAAGAACTAATCGCAAAAATCGCAGAAGTAGAAGCGACCGAAGCCCTTGCTCTGGGATATACTAATATTTATTCTCCTATCCTGGATATCGCACAAGATCCTCGCTGGGGAAGAGTAGTAGAATGTTACAGCGAAGATCCTTACCTTGTTTCACAACTCGGGAAACAAATGATCCTCGGTCTGCAGAAGAATAACCTGGTAGCAACCCCCAAGCATTTTGCTGTTTATAGCATCCCTGTCGGCGGACGCGATGGAGGTACACGAACAGATCCTCATGTGGCACCACGGGAAATGCGAACACTCTACCTGGAACCTTTCCGGGTTGCATTCCAGGAAGCAAACGCTTTAGGTGTAATGAGCTCCTATAACGATTACGATGGTATACCAGTCACCGGAAGCCCTTATTTCCTGACAGATATACTCCGCAAAGAATGGGGATTTAAGGGATATGTTGTTTCCGACAGTGAAGCTGTGGAGTTTATCCAAACAAAACACCGGATTGCAAAAACCCCCGAAGAAGCCGCCGCCATATCTGTAAATGCGGGGCTCAACATCCGCACCAATTTCACTCCACCCGAAGACTTTGTACTGCCATTACGCAAAGCAGTTGGCCAAGGGCTGGTAACGATGGAAACTATAGACAGCCGGGTAAAAGACATATTAAGAGTAAAATTCGGATTGGGTCTTTTCGATAATCCTTATACCGGAGATGCGAAACAAGCGGAAAAGGTGGTTCATAGTAAAGAACATCAGGAAATAGCCTTAGAAGTCGCACGCCAATCCATTGTCTTGCTGAAGAATGAAAATAATCTGCTACCATTGGATAAAAATATTCAGTCTATCGCTATTATTGGTCCCAATGCGGATGAGAAAAAACAGATGATTTGCCGTTACGGTCCGGCTAATCCTCCCATTATTACTTTGTATGAAGGATTAAAAAGTTTTCTGCCATCAGCCAAAATAAATTACGCAAAGGGCTGCGAAATTGTGGACGATAGATATCCCTTGAGCGAAATTCTACCTCAACCATTGAATGAGAAAGAAGCTGGAATGATTGCAGAAGCTGTTGAAGCAGCCAAAGCTTCCGAGGTAGTGATTCTGGTATTGGAAGGTTCCGAAGTTACGGTTAGAGAAGATAAATCACGCACAGATTTAAACCTTCCGGGTCGTCAGATGGATTTACTGAAAGCGGTAGAAGCAACCGGCAAACCTATCGTTTTAGTGTTGATGGATGGACGAGCCGCCACCATTAATTATGCACAGGAACATATTCCAGCTATCGTGCATGCCTGGTTTCCTGGAGAGTTTGGAGGAAAAGCAATACCCGAAGTCCTTTTCGGAGATTATAACCCTGGAGGAAAACTCGCAGTTACTTTCCCTAAATCAATAGGACAAATTCCTTTTGCCTTCCCATTTAAGCCCGGATCAGATGTGGCGACAAAAAATGCTGTTTATGGAGCCTTGTATCCTTTCGGATATGGTCTAAGTTACACAACATTTGAATATTCAAATCTGACAATAACACCTAAAAAACAAACTCCATCTGGCAATATTACTGTTACCGCCACCATCAAAAATACCGGTAACCGAAAAGGAGATGAAGTGGTTCAATTATATATCCGAGACGAATACAGCAGTGTAACTACTTATACGAAAGTATTAAGAGGATTCGAACGAATCACCCTGGAGCCTGGCGAGTCAAAAGAAGTATCATTCACTCTTACCCCTCATGATTTGGCTATCTGGGACATCAACAATAAATTCTCAGTAGAACCAGGTACTTTTGAAGTACAAGTTGGAACCTCATCACAGGATATTAAACTGAAAGACAGATTTGAGGTAAATTGATAATTCCGTTTGGGCATCCGTAAGGGATGCCCAAATTTCAACTGATCAAGCAAACTATTGTCTGGATACTAAATTTTAAACACCAAAACCCCAGCTGTGGGTATCATCTCCTCTCCAATTAATAAATTCGCACCTTTCGGCAAATCAAATTTATATGGTTTATCCGAATAATTCAAAACGATCCCAAAGCCATTGCGATACTCCATTGTAACTCCATAAGGCAAATCCATTACCGGAATTTGAATAGTAGTGTATAACTTCTTTAGTACTTCTGTTTCCAAAGAGCCATCTGTTGAATCTACTCCAACATACGTAACAGTTCCTTTACCTAATTTACGGAATGTAACACCCGGTTTCCCTTCATAAAACTCATTGGAATAGGTAGCCCATACCTGCGAATCCTTACCGGGAGTAAGAATCTCTCCCCATGTATTCCAGGTATAATTCTTTTCATCCATTTGAATGATACCCGGGTCTTCGGGCAATAATAGATCGTAAAAATCCATGCTATTTCCAGTCAAATCATTGATCAAAGAACCGAAAGGAGCTTCAAACAATCTTCCCATCCGATCTTTATGAGCCGTACGACAGGTTAATACGAGATTTCCGCCCTGCATAACATAGTCCATCCAGCGTTGAACCAGTTCTTTATCTGCTAGCTGATACGCTGGAACAATCATCACGGGATAATCCTCGAAATTCTTCTCTTCCGTAATGAAATCAACGGGAGCTCCGAAGCTTTTCAACGGACGGTAATACTTATCAATATGCTTTTCAGTATCCCACGTCACATTTTGTTTTTGCCGTTGAATGCTCCAACCATTTTCATGATTGTGCAGGATAGCAGTTTTCCGCGCCAGGTATTCTTTCGGTTTATCTTCACGAGGTGCGTAATGTTTCCTTAACAGCTTTATCTCTTCGATAAATTGTTGATATTCCTGCCCGCCGGGAGTCACAGTCACTCCATCCGTGTCTACAATTCCATAATGATATTGTTCGGTGCCAAACAAGGGTTGCCGATACCGATATGTACATATAAAATCACTACCACCTGCAAATACGCTCCACATCCATAAACGAACAGCGCCGGGAAGAGGTTGAGGATTGATCGACCCCCAGTTTACCTGCCCGGGTTGTAATTCCATTACACCATACGTTCCCTGAAAAGGACGGAAAAAGTCATTGGCTTTGGCAATACGCAACGGATTACCCACCCGGTAACCTCTTCGACCGATTCCTTCATTATCACCATATACCATATAGCGGGTATATACCTGGAAATCCAGTGTTTTACTTCCGCCGATATGACCTTCATCGTAGTTAGGAATATAATTAGTTACCACCCATTGATCTTTCGAATATTTCCGGATAAGCAAACATTGTTGGTCCAGAAAATCATTGGTTTGCCCCGCAGCAAAACGACGATAATCCAGTATCTGATGATGGTTCATAAACATCTGGCGAGTCTTGGGTAGGGTTATTTCATCAAACGAGCTATATACTTCACTCCAAAAAGCAGTACCCCACGCATCATTCAATGCTTTTATATGGTTATTGTACTTCTTTCTGAGAAAATCCCGGAAACCCTGTTCAGCTTTCGGATTATAATCGAACTGAACAGCAGGTTCATTATCCAGTTGCCAACCAATAATGCGGGAATCCTTTCCATAATGTTGAGCCAGTTTTTCAATCATCTTGTAAGATAGCTCTCTGTATAATGGAGAAGCAAACGAAGCATGCTGTCGGGCACCATGATCAAGTACAGTTCCATCCTCCAGTTTCACACGTATTTCGGGATATTTCCGGGTCATCCAAACCGGAGGAGTGGCAGTAGAAGTACACATTACTACCTTCAGATTATATTTCGCGGCCAATGCCACAGCACGATCCAACCAGGCAAAATCGTATTTTCCTTCTTCCGGCTCGAGTTGAGCCCAGGCGAATTCAGCAAAATGAGTAAATTCAAATCCCAAGTCACGCATTTGCTTGAAATCACATTCCCACTGGCTTTCATCCCAATGCTCGGGATAATAATAGACACCGGTCTGGGTAAGATCTTTATCGTTAAACCATTGTTGTGCCTGAAGTTGAGGGGATAATGATAAAAAGCATAGAAATAACAGAGAGAATAATTGTTTCATGGGTTCGCTTCTTTATAATTCAATAAAACATCCAGTACATTTCTGTCTACAGGAAAAGCAGTTCCATGTCGGGTTCCTTTCGGAAAAGAAACCAAGTCTGATACATCTTCCCAGTTTTTACGATCTTTCGTTCGCACAGCACCGTATTTCTTTTCGCGGTATTTATCAAAGTAAACATACATATAATCGCCCACTATCAACGGTGCTGGACCTTCAGCCCAATAATCACCTGTTATCGGCTTGGAAACCTTCGTGGGAAATCCTTTCTTTATATTTTTAGTTTTGGTAATCCGCAGATTCTTTTCAGGTGGATTCGAGTTTTCATTCTTTACCACCATAATCAGCTTCTTGTTTTTATCTTTGATAATAGCTGCATCAATGACACTAAAGCCCGGATTGAAAAACATCTGGGTATCCGAAAAAGTCTTAAAATCCTTTGTAGTGACATAATAAATCCGGTGATTCAACCCCTTTTCGCTTTCACTGGTAGCTATTTCTTTATGTCGCCCAGGAATGGTAGTAGCCCAAAAGATATAAAATGTGCGGGAAGGTTCATCATAAAATAATTCGGGTGCCCAACTGTTATGTGCTGTCGATTCATGCATCATAACCGGAATCGCTTTCTGTTCCGACCAATGTATTAAATCTTTGGAAGAGGAATAACCGATTATCCGGTCTGTCCAACTGGATGTCCATACCATGTGAAAGACACCATCCGGAGCCTGACAGATACTTGGATCACGCATTAACTTGTCTTCTCCAACAGCGGGAGCCAAAAAGGATTTGCCATCATTCAATGCTTCCCACTTTAAGCCGTCCAGACTATAGGCTAAATGTAATCCATCTTTGCTGTCTCCTGTAAAATAAGAGAAAAGATAGGGTGGAGATTGAGCTTTCAGTCGAACAGAAAAGAAAGGGAACGGCATATAAAACAGAACCAGTAACAAAACAATTTTAGAATTTTTCATGATATGAATGATATGTAAGAGTTAGATTATATTTGATACCTACAAAAATAACTGTCCCTTTACAGACCCCAAAATCCACCTGGTTATATTATAGGTAAATCCGTAACGAATAACTGTAATTTTGTACAAAACAGCCTTTCAGACATCTGTTAGAGACGATAATCCATCTTTATGTACATCTGTCTATTGAGCACCGTGAACAAAACCTTTATTTTAGCTCCGTATAATTCTTAAACTAAATTACCAGGATGAAATTAGCACACGGAATAACCTAATATAAAAACCATAAAAAATATATGAAGCATTCTATCTTCTTAATCTCTTTATTTGTGAGCCTCCTCTGTCGGGCGCAACAAACCTCCTATTCTTTCGATTTCAGCAAAGAAAAGGCACCTCCGAATCGGATCAGTGTAAATGTACCAGATGGCAACTACAAAGTTACTCTCAGAATTGGTTCTAAAAAGAAAGCAGGCTCAACTACTATCCGCGGCGAATCCCGTCGTTTATTTATTGAAAATCTCCCCACTAAAAAAGGAGAAATAGTAGAACGCACTTTCGTTGTCAATAAACGCAATACCCACATTGAGGGAAATGAATATGTACGCATCAAACCTCGCGAAAAAAACAAAGCTAAACTGGGATGACAAACTAAGTCTGGAATTCAGTGGAGATGCTCCCCAGGTAACATCCCTTTCCATTGAAAAAACAGAGGATGCTATCACTGTCTTCCTTTGCGGGAATTCAACGGTAGTCGATCAGGATAATGAGCCATGGGCCAGCTGGGGACAAATGATTCCACGTTTTTTTAATGACAAGGTGGCCTTTGCTAATTACGCTGAATCCGGAGAATCGGCAAATACATTTATTGGAGCCAACCGTCTGAAAAAAGCAGTAAGCCAGATGAAAGCCGGAGATTATGTTTTTATTGAGTTCGGCCACAACGACCAGAAACAGAAAGGTCCCGGCAAAGGAGCTTACTATTCTTATATGACCAGTTTGAAAACATTTATCGACGAAGCCCGTTTGAAAGGTGCTCACCCGGTTCTGGTTACTCCCACTCAGCGAAGGAGTTTCGATGAACAGGGAAAAATCAAAGATACGCATGAAGATTATCCGGAAGCCATGAAGTGGCTGGCGGATAAAGAGAATGTTCCGTTGATTGATCTTCACTCCATGACCCGGACCTTATACGAAGCATTGGGAGTGGAAGAGTCGAAAAAAGCCTTTGTACATTATCCAGCTAATACTTATCCAAACCAGCCTCAGCCACTTCAGGATAATACGCACTTCAATCCGTATGGAGCGTATGAAATAGCCAAATGTGTTATTGAAGGAATGAAAGCCATCCATCTGCCACTAATCAACTATCTTCTTCCTGATTATAACGGATTTGACCCTGCTCAACCGGATGATTTTAATTCTTTTCATTGGGTACCGAGTATGGCGGTGGAGGTTGAAAAACCGGATGGGAACTAGTTTAATAATTTAGAATGAAGAAATTAGAATGAAGAATTAAGTCGTTAGGAGTTAAAAATAAACCTAATTAGAATTAGAGTCTGTTTAAATTTTATTGGTATAAAAAATAAAGGGTTTCCGCCGTAATTAATTAATAGCTGCTTTCTTGATAATCATGTGAAATATAGTTTACAGCCAATCAAAAATATATATTTTGAAATAAAATTGTAAGTAACTGATTTACATGGATTTATAAAACGAGGAAAGAGGGTATATAACTAAGGGTGCCCAAGGTATATAACTAAGCACTCCCAAGGTATATAACTAAAGGGGGTCAAGGTATATAACTAAGCATCCGTCTAAAATATAGAAAGGATAAATATTTACATTCCGTTAAAGAAATCAACATGTAATTATTGAATACTTCTTGATGAGTTAGTTAATGTATTATCATATATATTAAGTAGGACGAGCAGAATTTAAACAGGGCTCTTAGAGAACTGGAGTATATACCGGATACGGGGACTAATTATGAATTATGAATTATGAATTATGAATTTAAAAAATGGGTAGGGTGTTTAGGAGTGGCATTCCTTGTTGGATGCATTCATACTTCCAAACAAGATATTCCTTCTTTTGACTGGATACAATCCAACCATCAGATGGACTTTTCATGGGTTGAAGAAGTGGGTGCTAAAAATATTCCGAAAGGGGATACTTTCAGTGCAAACTCTTATGGTGCAGTTAATGACAGTACTCGGCTAAGTACACAAGCTATTCAGGCAGCGATCGATGCCTGTTGTAAAGCAGGCGGAGGTATTGTAACCTTTGAACCCGGTTATTATCAGACGGGGGCTCTCTTTCTTAAAAAAGGCGTTAATCTCGAAATACCTAAAGATGTTACGTTACTGGCCAGTACAGATATTAATGATTATCCGGAATTCAGATCCCGGATAGCTGGTATAGAGATGGTTTGGCCTTCTGCCGTACTCAATATTATGGATACAGAGAATGCTGCTATATCCGGTAAAGGTACGATTGACTGCCGGGGTAAAATATTCTGGGATAAATACTGGGAAATGCGTAAGGAATATGTGGAAGAAGGCCTCCGGTGGATTGTAGATTATGACTGCAAAAGGGTGCGGGGTATCTTAATTTCCAAAAGTTCGGACGTCACCCTAAAAGATTTTACCTTGATGCGCACCGGTTTTTGGGGAGTACAGGTTCTTTACTCAACCAACTGTACGATTGATGGTCTGGCTATCAACAATAACATCGGCGGTCATGGCCCCAGTACAGATGGGATCGATATTGACTCTTCCTCTTTTATCCTGATTGAAAACTGTGAAGTGGATTGTAATGACGATAATATTTGCCTGAAAGCTGGCAGAGATGCCGACGGGTTGCGGGTAAACCGACCAACCGAATATGTGGTAGTACGTAACTGTATTGCCCGCAAAGGAGCGGGACTCATTACCTGTGGTAGTGAAACATCGGGCGGAATCCGCAACATCCTTGGCTATAACCTGCAAGCCTATGGTACTTCTTCTGTCATGCGTCTGAAATCTGCTTTAAACCGCGGTGGCACTGTTGAGAATATTTATATGAGTAATGTGATCGCTGATAGCATCCGAAATGTATTAGCTGCTGATCTGAACTGGCATCCCAGCTACAGCTACTCCAAACTGCCACCACAATATGAGGGAAAAGAACTTCCGGAACATTGGATAACCATGCTCACTCCTGTTGAACCGGAAGAAAAAGGTTATCCATATTTTAAAAATGTGTATCTTGCAAACGTAAAAGCTACTCATGTGCAACAGTTTATTTCTGCATCTGGCTGGAACGAAGCTTTAAAATTGGAAGATTTCGGACTTTATAATATTCAAGCTGATGTCGAAAAAGCCGGAAAAATAGCTTTTACAAAACGGTTTAACCTGAAAGATATCGAGTTAAACATGCCTGGAAATGATCAAATCTTATTGGAGAATAACACCAATTTAACAGAAGATATTCGTTATAAACAAGCTAAAACGGGGCTTATTACTCATACTGCTGATCCCAATCATAGTTCCCTAAGTCAATAGAAAGCGGGAATTTGAAGTATGGGTAAGTGGCACCGAAAAAGCGCACTGAAATATGAAGAAGCTCTATTTAACCTTTGCCTGTTGCCTTTTTTTAACAGCTACCCTGTACAGTCAGTCCAGGGAGTATAAAATCTGGCAATTCCCAAAAGATCAACTTCCTGTCATCGACGGAAATACAGATGACTGGAAAAACATCCCAGAATCTTACATCATCACCATTGATGATATGAAAGAAGATGAAGGAAAACATGCCCGCCCCAACACATCCACCTTAGACATTTCTGTAAAAGTAGGGTGGTGCGCCGGGCTCAATCGTTTGTACTTCTTATATGAAGCTTACGATAACTACTGGCGATTCAGCAAAAACACCCTTTCAACAGATATTTTCGAAGTAGTCGTTGACGGCGATTGTTCCGGAGGTCCTTTTATTGATAGATTCCATCCGGATCCTAAAGCTGATGTTTGGGAGCGCTGGTTTAATTTTCACGGTTGTCACGCGCAGAACTATCATATTTTCACCCCTCCCCACAAGGAAGATTGGTGCATGTTATGGGGACCTCAAGTATGGCTGAAAGAAAAACCTTATGCCGATTATGCCTATAATTATTCCTTTAAAGAAGGAGAATCCGGTAAACTGATCCTGGAGTTTTATATCTCTCCTTTCGATCATGCCGATGCTGCCGGTCCTGAGAAATCCATTCCCAGCATTTTACAGGAAAACTATTATATCGGTTTATCCTGGGCTGTGATCGACTATGATGCTGATCAAGAAGATAAAGACGGTTTCTGGAATCTCTCCGACGAACATACAATGTATGGGAATGCTTCTTACCTGCATCAAATGCGTTTAATGCCTTTACAAAGCAAACTAGAATGAAAAAAATCCTCCTCTTACTTCTATTCATGTGGCCTTCTCTTGTCGGCGCACAAAACATAGAATTCGATCTGGTCAGCGGGCAGGAAACGACCCATCTTCTGATAAACCCGGATGAAGACGAAGTAGTACATACCGCTATCCAACTTTTCAGGAAGGATGTGGAAACTATCACCGGAAAAAGTCTCTCAGTGAATACGAATGTCAGCCTAGAATCTGCACAAGGAAATATTCTGGTGGGCACGTTGGGCAGTAATACGTTGATTGAACAATTGGAGAATAAAAAACTAGTTGATTTATCGGGTATTCGAAATCAATGGGAAGCTTTCCTAGTGAAAACGATCCGGTATCAAGGAAAAAACATTCTTGTGATCAGTGGAAGTGACAGCCGGGGAACAGCTTATGGCCTGTTGGAATTATCCCGTTTGATCGGTGTATCCCCGTGGCATTATTTTGCCGACGTTCCTCTACCCCAGAGCCAAAATCTTTCTTTGCCGGAATTGGACATATCACAAAAACCTTCCGTACAATACAGAGGAGTATTTATCAATGACGAAGACTGGGGAATGCTTCCCTGGGCTTCTCAAACTTACGATCCTACAGCGGGAGAAGGAGTCATCAGCCCGAAAGTCCATGAATTAATTTTCGAACTACTTCTGCGTTTGCGTGCCAATACATTCTGGCCGGCTATGCACGAATGTAGTGTTCCATTTTATGCTATCCCTGGTAATAAAGAAATGGCTAAAAAATACGGCATCTTTATCGGAACATCGCATTGTGAACCCATGTCATGCAATGTAAATGGTGAATGGAAGCTCCGGGGAACAGGTGATTACAATTATGTGTCTAACGCGGAAAATGTACAAAAATTCCTGGAAGAAAGAGTTCGCGAAACCGCCGATAATGATAATATTTATACCCTTGGCATGCGCGGAGTACATGACGGTGCCATGGATGGAGCCAAAACGGTGGAAGAACAAAAAAAAGTATTAATCGATGTGCTTGCCGATCAGCGTGAAATGCTCCGGAAATGGAAGAAAGAACCGCTGGAAGAAGTTCCACAGGTTTTTATTCCCTACAAAGAAGTGCTGGATATTTATAACCACGGACTGGATGTTCCGGAAGATGTTACCCTGATGTGGTGTGACGATAACTACGGATACATCCGCCACTTCCCTACACCGGAAGAACGCCAACGAAAAGGAGGAAACGGTGTCTATTACCATGTATCCTACTGGGGACGTCCACATGATTATCTCTGGCTGGCTACTACTCATCCGGCATTGATATATAATCAAATGCGCACTGCGTATGACACAGGCATCCAAAAAATGTGGATTCTCAATGTAGGCGATATCAAACCTGCCGAGTATCTCACTGAACTCTTTTTGGACATGGCGTGGGATATTGATCGGATAAATTCTCAAGGCGTCAATACACATTTAAAGAATTGGTTTTCACAGATCTTTGGTTCAACCCTCGCACAAGGCCTGACCGCTATTATGCAACAATACTATCGGCTGGCTTACATACGTAAACCCGAATTTATGGGAAACACCCGTGTGGAAGAACGTGATCCCGTTTATAAAATCATCCGTGATCTCGACTGGACAGAAAAAGAAATCAATGAACGGCTAAACCAATACAACGAGATCAGTCATTTGTTGAAAACCCTATCGATTCGTATTCCAAGTCAACATAAAGACTGTTGGTTCCAATTGGCAGAATATCCTGTTCTGGCTGCTAATGAAATGAACAAAAAGATTTTGTACGCACAGCTGGCTCGCCATAAAAAGGCAGATTTGTCTCTCAGTCTGCAAGCGTTTGACAGTATACAAGCATTGACAACTACCTATAACCAACTGAAAGATGGAAAATGGAACCGGATGATGGATTACCAGCCCCGGAAGCTTGCTGTATTTCAGTCGGTAGATGAGGCAATTATTGCTCCATTGGTTTTAGATCAAAAACCTTTTTTCAAGTTTAATGGTACTGGATACCAGTCTTTCACCGGGAATGTTATCCAGGCTGATGGCATCGGATATCAGGAAGAAGCCGCTAGACTAGATAAACACAGCAGTATCACTTATGCTTTTGATATGGATAATCGGGAAAGTATCCAGGTTGAAATCCGGTTAGTACCTAATCATCCTGTAGAAGGAGATCAGTTAAGGATCTCTGTTGGAACTGAAAAATTACCGGAAGGAATACCAGTTTCTTATGAGACAAAAGGGCGCAGTGAAGAATGGAAACTGAACGTCCTTCGCAATCAGGCAATCCGTCGGATTATTCTGCCGATAAATAAATCCTCTTCGAAACATTCGCTGACTATAAGAGCTTTGGATAAGGGGGTAATAATTGATCAGGTTCTAATTGAATAAAGAGGGGCTGCTCAAAACTTGAAATACCTATTGAGATGCTCCATTCCCGGCAAATGTACATCCAAATGTATAAATGCCTATAAAATTGTAAAGTAAGATATTATTACCGTTATTTCCCTACCTTACTTTTCCTCTCTCTTCTCTATTTTACCATGAAACTAATTTTAGAAAAATTATTATTTTCGACCCACTAAATAAATAAAAACAGACTATCAGAACAGTTCAATTAAATCAAACAGATTCTCTCAAATAAGCTTGATTTCCAAATTGTTAAGGAAAATTCCCCTTTTAAGGTCAGCGTATTGGTTTAAAAGATACCACATTTGTTTTTTCTTGTGCCAAAATCTTATATCCCATTTTCTATTAACTTTTTAAAAAAAGTAGAATTACACCTTCTTTTTTAACATTTACACAATCCTTTCATTATCAAAAGATTAAACCAAATTAACACTCTTGCCTACAAGAAAAAAAGAACATTTAAGTTGCCTGAATGAACAATAATTAATACTTTTGGGGAAGTTTAATTTTAACCTCTGCGGCAGAGGTCGGAATTTAACAATTAATCATACATAATAAAGTCTGTATCTGTAAAAAATCAGGAAGAAGAACATCTTTTTGGTGACCCCGAGAAATGTCCTTTTTTATCCTAACTCTGGAAATGGAAAACACCAGCAAAGACCATATTACATGGTTTGCGATTCGTGTAACATACAGTCGTGAATTGAAATTCAAAGAGTATCTGGACCAGAATTCGATTCCGAACTTTATTCCGATGCACTATGTAATGGTCAACCAGAAAGGAAAATCAGTAAGAAAACTGGTACCCATTATCCATAACTTAGTCTTCGTCAATACAGACAAACCTACTTTAGAATATATCAAACAATTTCAATCTGCTAATTTCCCTATCCGTTATATAATGGACAGGACTCACCACAGACCCATCATTATACCGGAGAAACAGATGCAAGACTTCATTGCTGTTTCCGGCCAATACGAAGAACAGATTGTTTATCTTGACCCAACGGAAGTCTCTATTAAAAAAGGAGATCGGGTACGGGTAACTGGAGGAATCTGGAGAGGTATTGAAGGAAAATATATCCGCATCGCAAAAGACCGGAGAGTCGTGGTGTCTATTGAAGGAATAATGGCAGTAGGAACTGCGTTTATCCATCCTTCACTGATTGAAGTGGTTAAAGAGGAATTAACGACAAAATAAGTAAAAGGGAAAACACACCCTGTTTTTGTATCTCAATACAATGAGATACTTTTTTAGCCTGCACTTTAGCTTGACAAGCCCTATTGAATCCTACTTTATAATTAACGAATGCGACAATTTATTCGAAACAAAACAAAGTTTTTAGATAAAAGTTACTTTAATTATTGGACTGTTCTGGTTATGGACCTGTGTATCTCCGCAGGCTGCACTTCAATTGCTTATCTATCAATTTGTCAATTAGCTCATCTTACCGTAAACATCCCCCGACAAGTTCATTTGGTATTTTTTTCCGCAGGAGCTGCTGTTCTTGCCGCGCTACTCTTTAACACTTACCGGCATGCCATTCGTCATTCACGTTTGAAAGATATGTGGCGTATCGCTGGAAATGTATTTGTACAGATGAGTATCCTATGGCTTACCATACAGTTTACAGGCATCTGGGAAAGCGTGACGAAGAATCAATTGTGGGCATTTATTTTGTTTACCGGGATGCTTACCGTTATTTGTATGATAGGCATTCGTGTATTGATGATTCTCTTTTATGAATGGCTTGTAATGGCTATGGCCAGCGAAGATAGCCGCATATTGATTTACGGAATCGATAAAAAAAGCGTTTCATTAGAAATGAGATTGCATCACAGCAGATATAAAGTCGCAGGCTTTCTGACTTACGGAAAAAAAATGAATTCTTATTGTGTAGCTGGTAATACTGTTTATAGCTTTGAAAATGAAGAGGACTTTATTAATTTAATAGCAAAGCGAAATATTCAGGGAATTCTTTTTGCACATCAAAGCTCCGTACGGGATGAGCAGGATCGTTTGCTGCGTTATTGCGAACAACACGGAATAAAAGCATTGATTGCCCCATCCATCAGTGAAGCGGATGAAAATGGGAATTTGCTGAATCATTCCATCAGAAAAATCCGAATTGAAGATTTATTAGGTCGGGAAGAAATAAGCGGTGACTCTCAGGAACTGATAGCCGGTTTCAGAAATAAAATAATTCTCATCACGGGAGCGGCAGGCAGCATTGGCCGAGAACTCACGCTTCAATTAGCAGGACTCCACGTTCAAAAACTTTTATTATTGGATTCGGCAGAAACGCCACTTCACTATCTCAGACTAGAACTTGAAGAAAAATTTCCTGAACTTGATTTTATCCCGATGATTGGAGATGTACGTATAAAGCAACGACTGGAAATGGTTTTTGATTTATACCGCCCGCATATGGTGCTCCATGCAGCCGCCTATAAACATGTTCCTCTCATGGAAGAAAATCCTTGTGAGGCTGTATATGTGAATGTCATCGGAAGTCGGCAGGTGGCGGATATGTGTGTGAAATACGGAGTCGAAAAAATGATTATGATTTCTACCGACAAAGCCGTCAATCCAACAAATGTGATGGGGGCTTCCAAACGTCTGGCGGAGATATATGTTCAAAGCCTGGGACAGGCCATTCAAACCGGAAAGATCAAAGGGAAAACCCGTTTTATTACTACCCGTTTTGGAAATGTATTGGGTAGCAACGGTTCAGTCATTCCCCGCTTCAGGGAACAAATTGAAAATGGAGGTCCGGTAACAGTTACCCATCCGGATATTATCCGCTTTTTCATGACGGTCGCCGAAGCTTGCAGATTGGTATTGGAAGCTGCTCAGCTAGGAAAAGGAAATGAAATCTTTGTGTTCAAAATGGGAGAAGCTGTAAAAATAGCGGATATGGCACGCCGAATGATCCAACTCGCGGGCTATGAACCCGACAAAGAAATTAAAATTAAATATACAGGACTGCGTCCGGGGGAAAAATTATATGAAGAAATGCTTAGTGCAGAAGAAAATTCCATTCCTACGGACCATCAAAAGATTAGCATTGCCAAAGTACGAAAATATGAATATGCAGACATTGTGGGTGAATTCAATGAATTTGAAAGACTGTCCAGAACAATGAGTATTGATGAAACGGTACGAAGAATGAAAAAAATGGTTCCGGAATTTAAATCGAAAAATTCGAGGTTTGTGGAAATAGATCGAAAAATAGCGGAAACAAAGAACTCAAATACAAATCATATAACCTTAAAGATCTAAAAAATATATCAAACTGACATGATTTAATACTAAGAATCAAAAAAAATGAGATCATTAGTTGCTTCTTTACCTTATCAACTCTGTAGTATATGGGAGAGATAAAAAAAGGAATTATATTATCATATGCATTAATAATATTAACAAATATTACCGGGTTGTTTTTAACACCTTATATCATTAAAAATTTAGGTGATTCCCAATATGGCTTATATAGTTTATTAGGAGCCCTTATTGCCTATTTAAGTATCTTTGATCTAGGGCTTAACAACACAATAGTCAGGTATGTTTCAAAATATAGAGCTGAAAAAAACAAAGTCGTTGAAGAAAATTTTCTAGCTACTATAATGTATATATATTATTTTATCATTCATAATTATTTTAACTGGAATATTTATATATATTGAATTTGATAATATCTTCAAGAGTTCGCTTTCCTTAGAAGAAACAAAAGAAGGTAAGATAATATTTATAATTCTAATTTTTAATTTAGCTATTACTCTTCCTGGATCAGCATTTGCTGCTATAAGTAATGCGTATGAACATTTCATTTTCCCCAGATTCGTTCAACTTATAAAATATATATCAAGAACTATATTAATCTTTTCGCTATTAAGAGTTTTTCCTTATGCATCAACAATTGTTTGGATTGATACCATTTTAAGCATTTTAACAATATCTACATCATTATATTTTGTTTGTTCTAAATTAAAAGTAAAATTTAAAATTCATAGTTATGATTTAAATATGATAAAAGAGATTTTTTCTTATTCCCTATGGATTTTTATCTACTCGATAACAACCCAATTTCAATGGAGTGGAGGACAGTTAATTATTGGATTAAAGCTAGATACACAAACTGTCGCAATTTATTCTATTGGAATTACCTTAGGTACCTATTATGGTACTTTTTCAAGTGTATTTTCAAATATATTTATTCCCAAAGCAACCAAGATGGTAGTATATAAGAGTTCAAAAGAAGATTGTACTAATACTTTTATAAAAATAGGACGATTTTCTTTCTTCCCTTTACTTCCTATTTTTACAGGTTTTCTGTTGTTTGGACAAGAGTTTATTAATTTATGGATTGGCAAAGGATACAAAACTTCGTGGGAAATTGCTTTAATAATAATGATCGCTTATACAATACCTTTAATCCAAACCTTTGCCAATTCTTTATTAGAAGCAAATAAATTATATAAATTTAAAGCTTTGTTATATTTATTTATTTTTGCATTCAGCATTGGGTTTGCTCTTTTTATTGCTAAAAAGGGAGGAGCAATCGCTGTTGTCTTAAGTATAGCTACCGGCTGGTTGATCTGTCAAATAATTATGAATAAATATTATATTAAAAAATTAAATCTTGACATTAAAACTTTTTTCTTTAATACCTTTAAAAGCTTTTGTCTTCCTTTTTTTCTTCTCATAATTTCTGGGGTTACTTTAAATTCAATTATTAAAGATTTGAATTGGTTCTATTTCATTTTAAAAATAATAATTTATATGAGCATTTATGGAAGTATATTATATTTTATTATTTTGAATAAATATGAAAAAGGACTTATTTCAAACTTTTTAAAATATATTTTTTATGATAAAATTAGAATGTATAAAAGTTCAAGATAAACGAGTAGATTATATTTATTCCATCAGTGAAGATATACAAAAATATTTTACTTCAAATAGTTTTTTTGTAGAATACGAAATTGAGATGTCGAATATCCCACAGAGTATACTTGTAATACCTTTTTTGGGGAATTTTTTACCAATATCTTGGTTTGTAGGTTTTGATATTCAAGTGACCGAATTAGACTATGTGTTTCATCAACAGGTTTTAGAACTCAAAAAGGAATTTTCTACTTATTACGATGCTATTGACATTGGAAAGTCAAAATTATTAATTGATTCTGAACCTTTAAATAATAGTTTAAAATTAAATAATAAACCTTTTAAGTCAGCTATGCTTTATAGTGGTGGGATTGATGCTTATGCCACATATTTTAGGCACTTCGAGGAAAATCTAGATCTTATAACTATACATGGGGCGGATATTGGCGTAAATGATTATAAACAATGGAATCTTTTCTTAGAATACAATGAAAACCAAAAAATAACTATAAACAATTCTAAATATTACATTAGAAGCAATGTGAAAGAATTTTACTCATATAAAGTTAATAATTTATTAAAATCTTCAAGTTGGTGGGGAAAAGTTCAACATGGATTCTCCCTATCTTCATTAGTCGCCCCTCTAGCCTATCTAAACAATTACAGTTATATATATAGCATCCTCATATACTAGAAAAGAAAATTATGATTTTATAGTTTGGGGATCCATGCCTGAATTCGATAATCTAATTGGCTGGGCCAATTCAAAAATAATTCATGATGGTGAAAAATTGACAAGGCAAGAAAAAATAATCTTAATAAAAAATAAAATTGAAAAATTATCTTCTAGTATCAATTTAAGAGTATGTTATTCAGATTATAAAGAAATCATAAATTGTTGTTCATGTGAAAAATGTTTGAGGTCCATTTTCGGGTTAATGATTATTGAAGGGGACCCTCGGAAATATGGCTTTAATATAGATGAAAATATTTATAATGAAATAATTTCCTCTATAAATAAAGGTTTTTCTTCCCAAGGCACTCAACTATTTTGGAAAGAAATTTATGAAGAAGCAAGAAAGAGGCAGAAATTTTTCTACTTCAAATCCCCACATGAAGAAGCTATACTTTATACTCAGATATTGAATATTTTAAAAAACAAATGTTATTCAGAAGTAAAAAAAGGAAACACTATAAAACAATCTATCGTATATAGGTATCCTCTACTTTTCAATTTATACTTAAAAGTTAGGAGAAAACTAAAATGAAATATGGATTATTAAAATATGCAGAAAATAAAAATTGTTTTAATATTGGAGATTATATCCAAAGTTTAGCTGCAAAACAGTTTTTACCTCAAGTAGGTGAATATATTAACAGAGAAGCATTAGCCGTCTATAAGGGAGAAAAAATAAAAATGATTTTAAATGGATGGTTCACTCATAATATTAGCAATTGGGTACCATCTGACAATATCGATCCATTGTTCATTTCTTTTCACATAAATAGTACTGCTGCTCCTTTTTTATTAAATGATAAGGCTATAAATTATTTAAAAAAATATGAACCAATAGGGTGTAGGGATCATTTTACCCTAGATATATTGACTCGAAAGGGTATCAAGGCCTATTTCTCCGGTTGTTTAACTTTAACTTTAGATTCATATAAAGTTAAAAACATTTTAAAAGAAGATAAAATCTATATTGTTGATCCTTTATATGGATATATCACTATAAAGAAAATAACCACAGACTATAAAGCCTTTATCAAATCCATTTTGGATAGAAGCATATTCGATTTAGGAAAAAAATAAACATATAAAAAGTATCTTTAGTAGAAAACTTTTAGACACTTCTCTTTATCTTAATCACGAACTCCCCGCAAAAACATATACTGATGAGGAAAAATTTATATTAGCCGAAAGTTTATTGAATAAATATGCACATGCTAAATTAGTCATAACATCAAGAATTCATTGTGCTTTGCCTTGTTTAGCCTTAGGTACCCCTGTTATATACTTAAATGGCTTTAATAATTTCGTTGATACATGTAGATTTAATGGTATACTCAATTTATTTAATCGGATTGACATTGATCCAAAATCAGGTAAATTCACTGCAAATTTCGAGATAGAAAAGATTATTGATGAAACTAACTCCATTCAAAATCCAGAAGCACATCTAATTTTAGAAAAAAAAATGAAAAGAAAGTGCATAGACTTTATAAAACAAAAATAAAATAATCGAACATTCAATCAGGTGACACATCTTAGATATTCATTTATGATAAATATTGACTTAACAATTTAATGATAATAAAAAAACGGATTTTCATAGCTATCCATTATATGGAGATAGGGGGTGCAGAGCGTAGCCTAATAGGATTATTAAATACATTTGATACTAATTCTTACGAAATTGATCTTTTCATACATAACCATCAAGGTGAATTCATGCCACTTATACCAAAGACTGTAAATTTATTAAAAGAGGAGCCCAAATATACCACATTAGAACGCCCCATAATAGATATTGTAAAAGAAGGATTTTGGGATATTGCTTTTGGACGCTTATGTGCGAAATTGGCATTTAAATTTCACATGACCCTAAATAGAAAGACAGAAGGTAGTGCAATCTTTCAATATGTTGCTGATTATACTACATCTTTTCTGCCCTCACTAAAAAAATATGGATATTATGATTTAGCTATTAGCTTTTTAGCACCACATAATATTGTTTTGGAAAAAGTTGATGCTAAAAAGAAAATAGCTTGGATACATACCGATTATTCAACTATACAAATAGATATAGATCGTGAAATAAAAATCTGGAAAAGATACGATTATATAGCCTCGATATCAGAAAGTGTAACAGAAACATTTTTAAAGAAATTCGGGAAATTGAGAGATAAAATCATACTAATAGAAAACATTCTTTCTCCAAGTTTTATTCAGAAGCAAGCAAAACTCTTAGACGTTTCCGAAGAAATGAAGGTTGAAGAAAGCTTTGTGAGAATATGTTCTATAGGAAGATTTTGTAAAGCTAAGAATTTTGCAAATATTCCTTGGATATGTAAGCATATGGTTGAATTGGGGATTAAAATAAAATGGTTTCTATTAGGTTATGGAGATGACTCTACCATAACGCAGCAAATTAAAAAAGCTAATATGGAGAAATATGTGACTATTTTAGGAAAAAGGATCAATCCATATCCTTATATAAAAGAATGTGATATATATGCGCAACCGTCTCTTTATGAGGGTAAAGCTGTCACTGTTCGAGAAGCTCAAATATTATACAAGCCTGTGGTTATTACAAATTTTCCCACAGCATGTAGTCAACTAAAAAATGGAATAGATGGTATTATTGTCCCTTTGGAAAATAAACTATGTGCTAACGGGATTGTCGAATTCATTTTAGATAAAGAAAAGCAAAATAGGATAATAAACTATCTTCATTCCCATAATTATGGGAATGAAAAAGAAGTTGAAAAAATAGAACAACTAGTATGAAAGAACGATTATATTGGCTTGATATTACAAGGATACTCGCCTGCATAATGGTGGTCCTCATGCATTCCCCAATTCCTAGTGTACAGACAAATGGATTATTTCTTGCTTCTTTAAGTTACTTCACAGCTCCTTCCATAGGATTATTTTTTATGGTTTCAGGTGTGTTGTTATTACCAGTAATGAATACTAGACTTTTTATAAAAAAACAAATTACCAAAATAGTATTTCCTCTTTTTTTTGGAGCATCTTTTATATCCTTCTTAATATTTACATAACCAAACAAATATCTTGTATTCCTATTATTAAAACAATATTTTCAATACTTTTTTCACCGCAAGGATCTCCTGTCTTATGGTTTTTATATACATTAATAGGGCTTTACTTACTTGCGCCAATATTGAGTCCTTGGCTTGAAAAATCTTCTAAATATCAATTAAGTTTCTATTTATCTCTCTGGGGAATTACTTTATGCTACCCTCTTATTGAACCTTTTTTAACCATAAAAGATGGAGAAACAAATATACTTTACTATTTTTCCGGATATGTAGGATATTTCTTATTAGGTTATTTTATGAATAAATACTCTGAAAATATTAAACTTAAATTCTTATTTCCACTATGTGGAATTGCCATATTAGCTCCTGTTATATGCAAATTATTCCATTGGGAAATAAATTTTTATAAGGTATTCTGGTACTTATCAATTTTCGTTGTTATCATGTGTGCAACATATTTCAAAGTATTGAAACAATGCCAATCTTATTTCAAAAATAAAAATATAGCAAAGAACATAAGCTTGATATCCAATCTTACTTTCGGGGTTTATCTTATACATATCTTTATAATGAGATATTTCATATGGGAATTAGAATTCATCACTCATATTAAATCTTATATACTTCAAACCTTGAGTGTGTGGTTATTAACATTATTCATTTCTTTATTCATAAGTTTGATAATAAGTAGAATCCCTAAATCTGACTATATTATTGGTTATAATTATAAGAAATCAACATGAGGTTATTATACATTACCAATGGACTTTCAGGATCTGGTGGATTAGAAAGAGTACTCTCTATTAAATTATCTTATATGGCTGATAATTACAAGTACGAAGTGCATATCATAACTTTAAATGAAGATAGGGTAAAGCCTTTTTACGTTTTTAGCCATAAAATACAAATTCATTCAATTGCTCTATCAAAGAAAACAAGAGTACAATACCTATTTCATTATATAAAACAAATGCGTGAAAAGGTAAACAAAATACAACCTGATATCATTTCTGTTTGTGATGACGGATTAAAGGGATTTTGTTTCCCTTTTTTAATAACTCATAAGATCCCAATTATTTATGAAAGACATATGCCCAAAATAATATGGGGGAAGAATTCATTTGGAATGAATTTTAAAAGAAGAATGAATTATTTTTTAATGAATCTTTTTCATCACCAATTTGATTGCTTTGTTGTGTTGACGGATGGTAACAAAAGTGAATGGAGTGGTAAAAATGTGATTGTTATACCTAATCCATCTCCATTTAACATTGAAAAAAAAGTGAACTTCAAACTAAGCAAGTAATAAGCGTGGGAAGTATGTCTAAGGTTAAGGGATTTGACATACTTATTAAAGCATGGGTAAAAGTACATAGTTATTGTCCGGATTGGAAATTGAAAATTTACGGAAAAAGCGTAGAGAAAGAAATCCTTGTAAAACTAATTCAAGATTTAAATCTATCAAAAGTTGTAGCACTTTATGACCCCGTCACAAATATTCAAGAGAAATATTTAGCATCTTCTTTATATGTACTTTCTTCACGATATGAAGGTTTTGGAATGGTCTTATTGGAAGCAATGTCATGTGGTATACCATGCATTTCATTTGATTGCCCATATGGCCCACGAGATATTATCAGAGATGGAATCGATGGAATCTTAGTAGAAAAAGAGAATATTGAACTACTTGCAGATGCTATAATAAAATTAATGATTGACAACGATTTAAGAAAAAGTATGGGACAAGAGGCATTGAATAATGTAGAGAAATTTAAAATTGATCAAATAGCAAAGCAATGGAATGAATTATTTCATGAATTAATAAAGTGTTCCTAACATGTTTCCAGCAAACTATTATTATCCAATATTCTTACACATAATTCTCACGTGGTCCTTACTCCAATACTTCAAACTTTTAGAAATTGGAACATATCGACTATTAAAAACGCATAGAAATACTTCATTAATTACATTTTTTTCAATATTATTTATTATAATTGTGGGATTACGTCCTATTTCTGGTTATTATTTTGGAGACACAGTCAATTATGCTAAAGAATACTCTCTATATCAGGAAAATTTAATTTATTATGATCTTCCTTCTTCCGATTGGTTTTTTAAATGGCTTATGCAAGCTTGTGCTTCAATAATGAATGTTCATGGCTTTTTCTTAATTATTGAAATTGGCTATGTAGTATGTATATTATGGACATGCAAACGATTAATCCCTAAAAACACGACTCTCGTTATGCTTTTTTGTTTTGGATCATTTTCATTTTTCTCATACGGAACTAATGGTATTCGGAATGGATTAGCGACTAGTTTGGTGTTATTAGCTTTATCATATATTCAAGGAAAATCTAAAGACAAAATTATTGCAGGTACATTATGCTTCGCCGCTTTTAGTATCCATAAATCTACGGCTTTACCAATTATATGTATGATTATATCACTTTTCTATCGAAAAACTAAAATTATTTATGCATTTTGGTTAAGTTCTATCCTTATTAGTGCTGCTGCAGGTGGATTTCTCGAAAACATTTTTTCTGGATTAGGATTTGATGATAGATTAGATAGCTATATTCATAACAGAGAATATGATGATCAATTTATAAGAACTGGATTCCGTTGGGATTTTCTTTTATACAGTGCTATGCCTATATGGCTGGGATGGTATGTCGTATTTAAACGGAAAATTTATAATTCTCAATATTTATTAATATTACATACTTATGTTCTTTCAAATGCGTTTTGGGTAATGCTTATTCGTGCCTCTTTTTCAAATCGATTCGCATATCTATCTTGGTTTATGTACCCAATTGTATTAGGATATCCTTTATTAACGTTTCCAATTTGGAAAGAACAAGGAAAAAAACTTGGAGTTATCCTCATAGCTCATGTTTTATTTACATACTTAATGTGGATTAGAGAATAATATGAAAAAAAATTATTAACGGTTTTTACACCTGCTTATAATCGCGCCAATACTTTAAGCCGGACATATGATAGCTTGTGTAGACAAACTTGTAAAGATTTTGAATGGCTGATTATTGATGATGGCTCTACAGATAATACTCAAAATTTAGTAAATAGTTGGATAAAAGAAAACAAAATTCCCATTCGATATATTCATCAAGATAATCAAGGAATGCATGGTGCACATAATACTGCTTATAGAAATATTGAAACAGAATTGAATATTTGCATTGATTCAGATGATTATATGCCAGACAACGCAGTAGAAACAATCCATTCTTTTTGGGAAATATATGGTTCAGAAGAATTAGCTGGAATGATTGGACTGGACGAAACCAAAGATGGTAAAATCATAGGAACTACTTTTCCTGAGGATATACAAAAAACTACTCTAACAGATTTTTATAGAAAAGGAGGTAAAGGAGATAAAAAGTTAATTTATCGTACAGATATTATTAATAAATATCCTGAATATCCCATTTTTGAGGAAGAACGCTATGTGGGTTTAGGATATAAATATCAACTAATAGATCAGGATTACTTATTATTAGCGATTAACAAACCTCTAGCAATAGTAGAATATCAGGAGGATGGTTCTAGCATGAATATATTTAATCAGTATTGGAATAATCCAAGAGGGTTTGCTTTTATCCGAAAAATAGACATGAAATATGCACCTACATTAAAAAGAAAATTTCAGGCTTGTATACATTATGTATCTAGCTCCATTCGTTCTAAAAATTGGAATATGTTACTCGAAGCACCGTTACCTTTGTTGGTATTATTTGCTTTCATTCCAGGAATAGGACTTTACTTCTATACAAAATATCGGGTATTAACGAAAAAGAAATATCAGATAAATAAATGAAGATACTTCATGTTATAACATCCCTCAATACTGGCGGAGCTGAAAAATTGCTTGTTGACATGGCTCCTCTATATGAGAAAAAAGAGTTCCAAATAGATGTATTACTATTTGATGGAACAGACACCCCTTTCAGAAGGCAATTGGAGAAGAGTGGTATGAAAATAATATCTTTAGGTAAAAGATTTGTTTACAACCCACTCTTTATCTTAAAATTGATTCCTTATCTGCGAAGCTACGATATTGTGCATACTCATAACACTGCATGTCAATATTTTGTAGCTATAGCAAAAATTATTACCCCAAACAGAGTAAAGTTGGTTACAACAGAGCATAGTACAACAAATAGGAGACGAAATATTTTATTATTTCGATTGTTAGACAAATTTATTTATGCTCAATATAATTTTATAATTTCCATATCTTCTGCTGCAACAAAATCTTTAAAAAAACATTTAAATACCAAATTACCAATTAGAACAATATCTAATGGTATTAATATTCCCTTATTTCAATGTGCAAAACCTCTAAATAAGAACGAATTAAACCTAAAATATACATCTTTTATAATAACGATGGTAGCAGGTTTTAGACAAGAGAAAGACCAAGATACATTAATTAGAGCCATCTCTTTTCTCCCAAATGAATATTGTTTGTGTTTAGTGGGTGACGGAGTACGCCGAAGTATATGTGAAAAATTAGCTAAGAGCCTAGGAACAGAAGAACGAATTAGGTTTACAGGAATTCGTGTTGATATTCCACAAATTTTAAAAACATCTGATATAATAGTAATGTCTTCCCATTATGAAGGCCTTTCTTTATCAAGTATAGAAGGTATGTCTGTAGGAAAGCCCTTTATTGCTAGTGATGTGAATGGATTACGTGAAATAACTGAAGGTGCAGGCATTTTATTCCCTCACCAAGATGAAAAAGTATTAGCGGAGATTATTGAAAATTTGATCAATAACGACAGCCTTTATAAACAAATTGCAGAGCAATGTAAGAAAAGAGCATCTGAGTATGATATACAAAAAACAGTTAACGCTTATGAAGAAATATATAAAAAAGTAATTTGCAAATAATTTTTTAATTATGGTTGATCTAAATATATATATATTGATCCGCGATGCCGAATTAGCTATTCTTCTTTCTATATTTATGGATTAATGAATAAATTTGGAAAGAAAAATATATATTTTAATGTTAATTTTTTTAAAAATGATATTCAATACACAAAAAAAATTATGAACAAGGTTTTTGTTTTATAATAAAAGATAAATCAGACACATTTTATAAAAGAATATATATAGATTTCCATGATAGTGACAATATTCTTATGTGCGCTTATGATTGGTGTGACATTTATGCAAAAATAAACCTAAACAAAGAAAATAAAGAAAAAGAAAAAATAATATCTATTGGCCCAAGTTTTGCAATCCAACTATGGAATAAACCTTCCACTTTAAAGCATTTTATATTAAATTATATTAGCTCAAGAAAGGATTCGTACATAACATTTAAAATGATGTTTAAAGATTATGTATATACAATTTATAGAAGAAAGCCCTATTCGAAATATTTGGGAGGTAAATCAAGCAGTGATTATATCTTTACTCTCTCAACTTTATGGTATGATGAACTTACATATAAAACAACAAATAAATTAAGAGGAATATTCGTAAGGTTATGCCAAAATTTATTTAAAAATTTTGAGGGGGGATTCTATTATATATCCAATAAGGTTGCAGTCAAAGAATTCAACAAATATCAGAAATATTTAGATGAATATAAGGATTGTTTATACCTAAAAAGAATATCAATGAGAAACTATTTGAGAAAAATCAAAAAATCAACATTAGTGTTTAATACTCCTTCTGTTGGTGGTTGTCATGGTTGGAAGTTTGCAGAATATATGTGTATGAAGAAGGCTATTATTTCAACATTACTCATTAGAGAAATGCCTTCTCCATTAATAAATGGGCATCATTGCATTTTTGTAAAGAATGAAAATCAAATGAGAGATGCAATATATAGAATAGCAAACGATGAAGAATATAGAAGTATTTTGGAGAAAAATATAGAACAATACTACAATGATTACATTTCCCCAGAAGCTGTAATAAACTATATTTTATCCAAGGTCTAATGAGAAGGAAGCTAATAAAAACATCAACCGTACCTATCTCTTTAAATCATTTATTAACAGGGCAATTAAAGTATTTAAATCAACATTTTGATGTCATTGGTGTATCTTCTAATGGAGAAGATTTAAAAGAAGTTGAGAAAAGGGAGAAAATTAAAATTATAAAGATTGAGATGAGTAGGCATATCGCTTTATTTAAAGATTGTAAATCATTGTTAGATTTATATTATTTTTTAAAAAAAGAGAAACCATTCATCATTCATTCTATAACTCCTAAAGCAGGTTTGCTAAGTATGATAGCTGGCAAACTAGCTGGAATTCCTATCAGAATGCATACCTTCACTGGGTTAATATTCCCTTCTCGAACTGGATTTATGCAAAAACTCTTGATTGGAACAGATCGTTTATTATGTGCCTGCGCTACACACGTATATCCGGAAGGAGAAGGAGTTAAAAAAGACTTGATGAACTACAATATAACCAAAAAACCACTAAAAATTCTGGCAAATGGAAATGTAAATGGTATAGATGTAAATTTCTTTGATCCAACTTTATATAATGATATAGAAAAAAATCTAATCCGATCGGGCTTGCATATTAATAGTGAAGATTTTGTTTTTGTTTTTATAGGTCGGTTAGTTTCTGATAAAGGAATAAATGAATTAATAGAAGCTTTTAATAAGATGGCCGAATTTCATACTAAAATTAAATTATTATTAATCGGCCCAATGGAAACAGCGCTAGATCCTTTATTGCCATCAACGATTAAAACGATTGAGATCCATAAACAAATCATTTCCATTGGCTGGCAATCAGACGTTCGTCCTTACTTTGCCATCTCCGATGCATTAGTCTTCCCCAGTTATAGGGAAGGATTCCCGAATGTTGTTATGCAGGCGGGAGCAATGGGTTTACCCGCTATTGTAACTGATATTAATGGTTGTAATGAAATTATCAAGGAAGGTGAAAATGGAATTATAATACCCTCTAAAAGTAGCAAAGAGTTAAAAGAAAAAATGGAGTTATTATTAACAGATAAAGAACTCTATTCCAACCTGAAATTAAAAGCGCGCGAAATGATAACTTCCCGTTATGAACAAAAGCTGGTCTGGGAAGCCTTGTTGGCAGAGTATCATTTACTAGAAAAGGAATATGTACAAAAACGTTCTTAAATACATATTTGACTTTATCATCTCCTTATCGGGTTTCATTATCTTACTGCCCATTTTCTTATTCATCACCCTCTTTCTTCTTTTAGCTAATAGAAGAACCCCTTTTTTCTTACAAAAGCGGCCTGGGAAAGATGGCAAAATATTCCATGTCATCAAATTTAAGACCATGAATGAAAAAAGAGATACCAATGGGAATTTATTACGGGATGAAGAACGATTAACGCCCATTGGAAAATTTATTCGTAAAACATCCTTGGATGAAATCCCTCAACTAATCAATGTGATAAAAGGTGATATGTCATTAGTTGGTCCCCGTCCATTATTGGTTGGCTATTTGCCTTTATATAATAAAAAACAGTCTAGAAGACATGAAGTTCGTCCCGGCATAACCGGTTGGGCGCAAATTAACGGACGCAATACAATATCATGGGAAAGAAAATTTGAATTAGATGTATGGTATGTGGATCATCTATCTTTTACATTGGATATGAAAATACTCTTCCTCACAATAAAAAAAGTATTTATGAGAGAAGGTATATCTTCCACCACTTATGTAACCATGGAACCTTTTAACGGTAATAATTAATCATTTATGTATTTGTACGGTGCCAGCGGTCATGCCAAAGTTATTATTGATATCCTCCAGGCTTGCAATGAGCCGATCCAAGGGCTATTCGATGATAATTTAGAGATAAAGACTCTTTTAAATTATCCCGTTTTATCTCCTGAACAGGTAAAAGGACCCTTAATTATAAGCATTGGCCATAATAAAATAAGAAAAGAAATTGCAGAATCTTTGCGGGTATCTTTTAGTAAAGCCGTCCATCCTTCTTCCATTCTATCTCCTTATGCAAAAATAGAACGGGGAACAGTAATAATGCAAGGGACTATTTTGCAATCGGATTGTCGCACCGGAAAGCATTGTATCATTAATTCAGGGTCTTCTATTGATCACGATTGCCTAATAAACGATTATGTACATATAGCTCCCCATGCAACTTTATGCGGAAATGTAACGATAGGAGAAGGTACACTTATCGGAGCAGGATCGGTGATTATTCCGGGTATCCATGTCGGGAAATGGAGTATTATAGGAGCCGGATCGGTGGTAACAGAAGATATTCCGGATTATGTTATAGCCGTGGGCAATAAATGTAGAGTTATCAAATCAATAAAATGAAAAATCGTATACACCTTTCTCTTGCTCACATGGGCGGACATGAACAAAAATTTATAAAAGAGGCATTTGATACTAACTGGGTAGTTCCGTTAGGACCAAACGTAGATGGGTTTGAAAAATCATTGAATCAATATTTAGCTACCCAAAACTCCCAACTCTCAACTCTCAACTCTCAACCCCATACCGTAGCGTTGAGTTCGGGAACGGCAGCTATTCATTTGGCATTGGTGCTTCTGGGCGTAAAAACAGGAGATGAAGTAATCTGCCAGAGTTTCACTTTTGCCGCTACAGCCAATCCCATTACCTATGTGGGAGCTAATCCTGTTTTCGTGGATAGTGAAGACGAAACGTGGAATATGTCTCCTCAAAGATTGAAAGAAGCGATTGAAGACCGACTCCAACAAACCGGGAAACTGCCGAAGGCCATTATTCCGGTTCACTTATATGGTATGCCAGCTAAAATGGAAGAAATTCTGGCCATTGCCCATCAGTATAAGATCCCGGTTATAGAAGATGCTGCTGAAGCATTGGGATCAGAATATAAAACACAAAAATGTGGAACATTCGGAACCTTTGGGATTCTATCTTTTAATGGAAACAAAATTATCACCACCTCTGGTGGAGGAGCTTTACTATGTAAAACTCAAGAACAAGCGGCGCGTGCTCTTTTCTATGCAACGCAAGCCAGAGATTGTGCTCCCCATTATCAACACTCACATATTGGCTACAATTACAGGATGAGTAATATATGTGCAGGAATAGGATGTGGACAAATGCTTACGCTGGAAGAGCATATAGCCAGAAGGAGAGAAATACATCATTTATATATGGAGTTATTAAAAGATGTTCCGGGCATTACTGTAAAGCAAAATCCGGATGAAAAATCTAATTCTAATTTTTGGTTAACCTGTATACTGGTAGAACCTGAAAAGGCAGGAAAAACACGGGAAGACATCCGTATGATGCTGGAATCCGAAAATATTGAATCCCGTCCCTTATGGAAACCGATGCATTTGCAACCCGTTTTTGCCGATGCACCTTTTTATGGAAATGGAGTAAGTGATCATTTATTCGAAAAGGGTTTGTGTCTCCCTTCTGGATCATCTTTATCGAATGAAGATATAACAAGAGTTGTTGAAATAATTAAAAGATAAAATACAATTTATTAGTAAGCCAAAATGAAATACAGTACACTGATAGCCTTATCAATCTTTCTATTTTTAATGACTGCTTGCAGTTCTTATAAGCAAATCCCTTATCTTCAGAAATCTGAAGATACCGATGAAAAATTTCAGTCCCAGGTTCCCAATTTATACAAGGTAAAAATCATGCCGGATGACTTACTTACCATTGTAGTAAGTAGTTCAGTGCCGGAATTAGCCGCGCCATTTAATTTAATGGTACCCACACCAAGCTCTGCGAGTAATTCTTCGACCAGTTCAGGAAACCTGTATACCTATTTAGTCGATGCTCAAGGCTATATTCACTTTCCCATATTAGGAAAAATGAAGCTGGGAGGATTAACCAAAGGAGAGGCAGAATATGCCATTAAACAACGATTAACCTCCTATTTAAATGAAGAGCCAATAGTGGATATTCGAATTGTCAATTATAAAATCACTGTAACAGGAGAAGTAACCAATCCTAATAGGTTTACCATCCCCAATGAAAAGATAAATATTTTAGAGGCATTGGCCATGGCAGGAGATATGACCATTTATGGACGACGAGACAATGTTCAGATATTCCGAAAAGACATGCATGGAAAGGATGAAATCATTGAAGTAAATCTGAATGATGCGGAATTGCTGCTATCTCCCCATTATTATCTGCAACAGAATGACATTCTATATGTTACCCCCAACAAAACAAAAGCGAAAAATGCAGGTGTAAGTACAAGCACGACGATATGGATTTCAGTAACCTCTATTTTGGTTTCGCTAACCAGTCTGCTTGTGAATATCCTGAAATAATAAAAGATTAGAATACCGAATAAAATGATGAACGAATTCGACAAGAACAACGAATGGGATGGAGAAGAGAGTAACCCAATCGACTGGATGGGTATTTTTTCGTATGTTTTTTCTTTTTGGCCCTGGTTTATAGCTTCCATCGTTATCTGCGCATTAGCTGCTTTTTTTTACTTGAAATATACACCCCCAGTTTATAACATAACGGCTACGGTAATGATCAAAGATGCACAAAAAGGAGGTAATGCCACCTCGGAACTGAGTGCTTTTGAAAATATGGGATTATTCACCACTAACTCAAATTTTGATAATGAGGTGGAAGTGATGAAATCCAGGTCCTTGTTAAAACAAGTGGTATATGAAATGAAAGCTTACGCGACCTATACTCTAAAGGATGGATTCAATACCTATGATCTATATGGAAATAGTCCGGTATTAGTCGAGATGACAGCGGGAGACAATGATTTATTGAAAGGAATACTTGAACTGGATCTCTCTTTCCAACATGATTCTTTATTAACCATTGCAGGTAAGTACCATGATGGCATGGAAATCACCTTCCACGGGGAAGTCAAAACATTTCCTTCTATTTTGGAGACACCTGCTGGTAATTTATCATTTTCACGGGTTCCCGGTAAGTTACCGACAGTAGGAAAAACTATTCATGTTGCCTTACAGCCAGCCATGGCGATTGCTAAAAGCTGCTATGGACGACTGAGTATAGGACCGACTACCAAAGCAACTTCGGTGGCACGCCTCACATTTAAGGATACCCATAAAAGACGGGGAGAAGACTTTCTGAACAAACTAATTGAAATGTATAATCGCTTTACCAACAGCGACAAGAATCTGATAGGACAACAAACCGAAAAGTTTATCAACGAACGTATTGCTATTATATCCGGTGAACTGGGAGATAAAGAAAAAGAACTGGAAAACTTTAAAAGCCAGTCCGGATTGACGAATCTGGAGCAGGTATCCAGTGGCTACCTGAGAGAAAGCGCCGAATATCAGCAAAAGATGACAGAGAACAATATCCAAATTAACCTGGTTACTTCTTTGAAAGATTTTGTGGAAAATCCCCAGAACAAAGATGTAGTGATCCCGGCAAATATCGGGCTAACAGATAATATGCTTGCCGGACTTATAAATAGTTACAACGAACAAATTTTGGAGCGAAAACGGTTAATGCAGGTGTCAACCCCCTCTAATCCGGAAATTCTCAAGAGGAATGCCCAAATAGAGGGAACGCTTTCAAATATTAAAGGATCTATTTATTCTGTATTGGATGGATTAAGGATTACCCAACGGGATTTAAAAATACAAGCAGGTAAGTTCACGCATTTAATCTCTACAGCTCCCACTCAAGAGCGTATTTTAACCGATATTACCCGGCAACAGGAAATTAAATCCGGTCTTTACCTAATGTTACTTCAAAAAAGAGAAGAGAATTCTATGGCTATGGCAGCAACTATTGATAACGCAAGAGTTATTGATCCTGCGATGGCGGATGGTGCACCGATATCCCCCAAACGTAATACCATTTTATTGGCTGCATTTATTCTGGGAATTACGATTCCCGGCATTTTTCTTTATCTGAAACATTTGTTTATGTACAAAGTAGATACAAGTGAAGAAGTAAAAAAACTAACTTCCATGCCGGTATTGAATGATATTCCATTATCTTCCCTAAAAACACTGATTGTAGTTAAACCCAATGAAAATACACAAATGACGGAAGCTTTCCGGGATCTTCGTACAAATCTGCAATTTATGTTGGGAGATAGTGAAAAGAAGATCATTATGGTAACATCCACCCGACCGGAAGAAGGGAAAACATTTATTGCCTCTAATACAGCGATCAGTTTGGCTTTATTAGATAAAAAAGTGCTGGTGATTGGTTTAGATATACGAAAACCCCGGTTAGCAGAGAGTTTTTCACTACCGGATCAAAAAGAAGGAATTACATCTTATCTTTCCGGAAGAGTAAAAGACATATCTTCATTAATTATTAAAACAGAGATAGCACCTTCGCTATTTTTGTTACCAGCCGGGCAAGTTCCACCCAATCCAGCGGAATTACTGGCAAGCCCTCGACTGGATGAAGCTTTACAGGAATTAAAGAAAGAGTATGATTACATTGTTATTGATACGGCGCCGGTTGGAGTCGTGGCGGATACACTCATACTCGGACGTATAGCAGATATGACTTTATATGTTTGTCGCTCCGCATTTACACATAAAAAAGAAATCAGTTCGGCAGATTCACTTTACCGTGAAAGAAAGCTGAAGAATATGTGTTTACTGGTAAATGGGGTAAAATGGCAAACCAAACGTTATGGTAATTATGGGAATAAATACGGATATGAATACGGGCAATACGGATATGAAAATAAATAAGTGAAAACCCACTGAACAGAAGATAAAAAACAAAGATAGCCCCTATGAAACAACGATTCATTCTTTTCATCATTCTGGTTGTTCAGTTTACGTTCCTTCAGGCACAATACAGTATCGGTATGACCGGACAGTTGAATATTCCCACGGCCGATATGCAGGAAACCGGAACATTTTTAGGAGGAGGTAATTTTCTTCCTCAAGAAATCACTTCAAGTGATATCATTACTTACAACACCTGGAATTATTTTGTGAATATGACCTTTTTTTTCCTTTCTGGAGCTAAATTACAGATGTACCTTATTAAAGACAGGTCATATGGTAGATGAATCAAAATTCAACAATCAGGATCGTGCTTTCTCTGCTAAAATCCGTTTCCTGAAAGAGAGTAAATACTTACCGGCTATAGCTATAGGAACAGACGATCCAGATGAAAATAATAATATGAATGTGGCTGCTTTATACGGCGTTATGACTAAAAATTTGCTGCCCAGCGAAAAGGGTCATCAATTAGCTCTTACACTCGGATACTATCATCCTTTAAATAGTTTTTCACAGAAAGAAGGAGTGTTTGGGGGAATTCGTTATACACCCGCATTCTTCAAGCCTCTCTCTGTCATGGCAGAATATGATTCACAAGGATTTAATATAGGTGCTGCCGCCAAAGTGTGGAAACATCTATCTCTGCATGCTTTTACACGAGAATTTACCTGTATATCCTTTGGAATACGCTATGAATACACACTAATTCATTAAAGCCATGAAAAGAACATTTACTTCTTTATGTATGCTGATGTGTGTATATATTGCTGCGCATACGCAAGTTGCAGAAAAACTCAGAGAATTGGGATTAGAAAATATCCGCCTGAGAGAAAATGAGAGTGTTATTACTGTCGCTTTTGAAGACAATGTGCATCGGGGAACTTACCGCGGAATCGGCAAAGCTATCGAAACCGGAATAAATGAAATACAAAGAGGATCTCTTGAAATGATGGTTCTGGATAACCAGATACCACAACTATGTATTACCCTTCCGGAAGAAATTATAACAGCCTACAAGAATGGAGAAATAAATCTCCGGGATGTTTATGCTCAAATGCAAATAACAACTTCAACGGATGAAATTGTTCAAAAATTAAAAGATACAGAGGTTATCAATACTTCCCGATGGAAAACCGATATCGTACTCTATCCGGAAGTAAAACTGGAAAATTTCAGATTGGATAGGATCTACAATTACCAGGTTAATCTTTCTCCTGCTATACAAACTTCCCCCTGGCAAGGAGCTTTGTTTACAGCACAGGTGATATTTCCCATAGCGACCAATATGAGAGGAGAGCCGAAACGAATACGCCCAGGAGTAATTGCTCTCTCACAAGATGTAAGATTTAAAAAGAATTTTCTGGGAAGAATTACTATGGGTAATTTCACTGACAACCGAATTGGAGCACAAGCAGAATTGAAATACCGCTCAAACAATGGTAGAATTGAAGTAGGCGGAGTAGTTGGAAGCACGGGATATTCTGAAATTAACAGTGAAGACGGTTGGTATATCGGCAAAAAGCAGCGCATCAACGGAATGTTAAAAGGAACTTTGTATGAACCACGATTTAATCTGGAAATGAGTTTACAGGCTGGACGATATATATACGGAGATTACGGAGTACGGGGAGATTGTACCAGGCATTTTGGCGAATTTGCCATCGGTGTATATGGTATGTTTGTGGAAGGTGAGCTAAACGGAGGATTCAATTTTACCATTCCCCTCCGTGGAAAAACCTGGAAAAGAAATCGCATGGTCAGAATCAAACCAGCTGATTACTTTGCTGCAGAATACAGTAGAGAGCCTTACGGCAAATATATCAACGAAAAAATGGGACGTACGTATGACACACGTCCCGACGAGAACCAAAGCAGTAGATTTTACCAACCGGATTATATTCGCTATTTCTTGATAAAAGAAGCGAAAGAATAAGTAGCTTTACGTCCTGTTAACATAAAAATAAATTACTCAAATTATATGAAAGGTTTCACTCATTTGGTTTTAATTATGAAAAAGAACAGATTAATTAGTTGGGGATTGCTTCTATGTGCTGCAATTCTGAGTTTGAGCAGTTGTACATTTGGAGATGATGAGAAAGATATTGAGATTGTGGATGATCCAATGGTAAAAACAGTACAGTATTTTATCGTAGGAACGGTATTCGATACAGATACTGAAAGTGCCTTAGCCGGCGTAACTGTAAAAACAGGAGATACATCAGTAACCACTGATAATAATGGTAGATATGAAATTATAGTGGATACAAAGAAAACTTACCAGCTGGAATTCAGTAAAGATAATAAATACGTGAAGGTAACTGCTGATGCTACAATTGCTTCCGGCGCACCAAACAGAAGTATGGTAACATTGGGAGTAAAAATGAAAGCTATAAGCGAACATGTTACTATCAGATCAGAATCTGCATCAGAAATAATAGTAAGCGATAAAGGAGAGGGTGATCATGAAGATGCGTCAACAACCATTCATGTTCCTGCAGGCGCTTCTGAAGAAGAATGTTCAATCAGTATCACTCCTTATGAAGCTCCCCAGCATGCAACAACTACTGTAGAAACTGGAACAAAAAATATACTTGTAGCTTTAAAGAATGTAGCTATTGAAACCAGTAAAACAACCGAGTTTAAAAAAGAATTAACTGTGACTGTGAAAAATTTAGCCAGCCCAAATGCTTATTTTGATCCAGGAACAATGGAACTCTGGAGCATTGATGAACCCACAAGAGCACCTGCTGGTTGGGAAAAAGAAGAAACAGTAATTAAATGGAATAATGGTAATTACAGTTTTAATACACATAAGCTAAAATCCAAATATACACTGGAAATATATACGGAGAGACAAATCGGCGCAGAAAACAATTCAGAATATAATCTGGTCAATGGTCAGACGGAATTAAAAGTAGATAATAGTGGTAATGCGAACGCTATTAGAGATATTGACATTACAGTTGAAGCAAAAACTGGATGGAATTTCACTGTAAGCCCGGCCCAGGCATTGACTACTGCAGGCGTTACTGGTGATGATCAAACCAAAATGGCTGCAACCATTAAAAATATTATTGAAACCCAGGAAGGTGGTTTCGCTCAAATTTATACTGTTACACAAAATTTAAAGGCAAGTGTAAGTGGTAACCATATCATGTATTACCGGAACCGGGCCAAATTCTGTGAAAAAACATATATATTTGATATTGTTGTACAAGGAGGAAAGAATACTACCGCTTCCGTAAAAGTAAAAGCTTATACCGGAAGTGAAGAAATTTATCAGAATGAACAAGCTACACAGCACTCCGGTGGTAGTATATAATTTCATCTCAAAATAAAAACGACGTATGAAAAAGAACTGCTTAATATTAATCTTATTACTGGTGACCTCCATCAGTATTGTTGCACAAGAGAATAATCGCTCCCAATGGTTTATTTCAGGAGGTGCTCATGGGGTAGCTGCTCTTAATGGTGCGGCAACTAACAGTTTGGGTGGTAAAGTTTCCGCTGGAGTCTGGATAAACGACTATACCGGATTCCGTTTGAATGCAGAAGCTTCACACCTTTGGCTGAAAGGAGATTATACAGGTACCACATTCGGTGCCGGCCTCGACTGGATGGTAAACTTATTATCCATCGCTCCTTTTGATCCGGATAGAAAATTCTTCCTCTATTCATTTATCGGCATAGGATACAATCATTATTCACTGGATAAGGATTATAACCGACGCTATTCTCGAATTAACGATATCGTCGGAAACTTTTCCATACAGGCTGCTTTCAAGCTAAGTGATAGAGTCAGTCTGTTCCTGGAGCCGGGAATCCGAATGAATCCTAAATTCTATGATATCGATAATAAGGATGATGCGTATGCGAGCGGGATGGTAACTGCCGGAATCACATTCAAATTATAAATTCAAATGGTAATAGCAGTCGACTTTGATGGAACCATTGTGGAACATCGTTATCCTCAGATAGGAAAAGAGATTCCCTTCGCCATCGATACCCTGAAAATGCTAGCGAAGGATCGGCATCAACTAATCCTGTGGACTGTAAGGGAAGGTAAACGACTTGAGGAGGCTGTGGAGTGGTGTAAAAAAAACGCGGAATCAAATTTTATGCTATTAATAAGAATTACCCAGAAGAAGAATATACGGATGCTCATTTCTCCCGCAAACTAAAAGTTGATTTGTTTATAGACGATCGTAATCTGGGCGGAAGGCCTGACTGGGGTATTATTTACCGGAAAATTTCTACCGATAATGCCTTTACTCCAATTGTTCATGAAGATCATCCGACTGAAAAAAAGGATGGTTCAGCAGATGGTTTAATAAACGTAGTTAAAAGAAAAGTAGCATTCAAATAGGAAAAAGCAACCAGTTCTTGGGAGAACCGGTTGCTTTTTTTTAATTAGTGAGTATCCGGTGACGAGCATAATGAGTTCTATAAGCATTTTATGTTTAAGGCTGAAGGCCTGACAGATTTAGCCCAGGGTAAGCAAACGAAGTGAGCGCAGCTCTGGGTTGGTAACTCACCGCAGGCATTTTAGTGCTAGGGGCACGACATACCAATCAATACAAAGAATGTGACATTATATCAAATATTAAAATACCGTACAACTAGTGATATAATATAAATTTATTATATCTCGTTGCTTTAGAACTCCTTATTTTTTACGATTCAAACCCAGGGTGTTGTTCACTATGTTCACTTTACCCATGGGTTAAATATGTCAGGTTTCCACCTTCACCAAATCTATCCTATTTTTGTCTTGACTAAATCTTTAGATATTGTAAATCGTTGATTCAGGCTTATCTTTAACAAATCGAAGAAGAGTCAGCGAATACATGCTACCCTACATCCCTTCCTTAAAGTTAATTCCCAACTATTTTTCCCTTCTTCTCCATTTTCTTTCCATAAATCAACTACTCTTATTGAAAATTTGGTTAATTTTATCGTGGATAACAAGCTTTTTTGATTATATATTTGATATTCAGACACAAACACAAAAAGCATACTATTTATCCTGACGTCTAATAAAAGAAAAAATCCTGCGTCAAATTCAGGCTAACAGTAAGAAAGCTAAGATAGCGTTCTCATGAAACATCGACTTATTCTATTTTTTATTCTGGTAATTCAGTTAACAACGATCCAGGCACAATACAGTATCGGCATGACTGGTCAATTGAATATTCCTACAGCAGAAGTGCAGAGGACAGGGACATTCATGGGAGGGGGTAACTTTCTTCCCAAAGAAATCATGTTGGGTGACAGATTTACTTATAACACAGGAAATTACTTTGTGAACTTAACAATCTTCTCCATCCTGGAGATAAACTACAGATGTACCTTATTAAAGACAGGCTATATGGCGCACGAATCCAAATTGAATAACCAAGATCGTGCCTCCTCCATTAAAATCCGAGTTCTAAAAGAAAGTAAATATTATCCTGCATTTGCACTGGGTGTAAATGATCCGGATGAAAACAATGACATGCAATCGTCGGCTGTATACGGAGTAATAACCAAAAACCTTTTATCCTCTCAGACAGAACACCAAGTAGCCGTTACTTTGGGATATTACCATCCTTTAAAAAATAATTCAAGACAAGAAGGAATATTTGGAGGTATCCGGTATATTCCCGCCTTTATGAAGCCTCTTTCAGTAATGGCAGAATATGACTCTAAAGGATTTAACGTCGGGGCTACTGCCAAGTTCTGGAATCGGTTATCGCTGCATCTTTTTACCCGGGAGTTTAAATGTATATCCGGTGGTATACGATATGAATACACATTAATTCTCTGAAGCGGATGAAAAGAAAAGTTGTTTTAACCGTATTGCTATTATGTATATCTATGGTTGGCTATACTCAGGTTTTAGAAAAACTAAAGACAATTGGATTTGAGAATATTCAAATTGCAGAAAATGATACGATAGTAACCATAGCATTGGAAGATAATATTTACCGGGGAACATACCGGGGAATAGGCAAAGCCATTGAAGCCAGCCTGGAAGGGATGCAAAAAGGCACATTGGAAATGGTAATACTTGACAACCGGGTGCCACAACTATGCATTACCTTACGGGAAGAGTTAATCACTGCCTATCAACAAAAAGAGATAAGTATCCGGGAGGTTTATGCACAAATGGAAATGACCGTCTCTACAGATGAGGCTATTGGGAAGCTAAAAGAGGTTGAGATTATCAATACCTCCCAGTGGAAAACAGACATAATACTGTATCCGGAAGTAAGTCTCGAAAACTTCAGTATGGATAAACTATATCACTATAAAGTGAATTTCGCTCCTGCTATACAGACTTCTCCCTGGAAAGGAGCCATGATTACGGCACAAATTATATTTCCGATTGCCACGAATATAAAAGGAGAAGCAACAAGGATACGCCCAGGCATAATTACCCTGTCACAGGATATCAGGTTGAAGAAGAACTTCCTCGGGAGAGTGGTAGTGGGTAATTTCACAGACAATCAGATCGGGATACAAGCAGGATTAAGATACCGTTCGCCGAATGGAAGAATAGAAGCGATGGGACTAATAGGCACTACCGGATATTCTGAAATTACCCGTGACGAAGGTTGGTACATCGGTTTCCATCAGGAGGTCACCGGGATGTTAAAAGGCATTTATTATGAGCCGTGCTTAAATGTTGAATTAAGCGCCCAGGTTAACCGGTATTTATTTGGTGACTATGGCATAAGAGGAGACTTAACCCGGCATTTTGGGGAATACGCGATCGGCTTGTATGCCATTGCAGTAAAAGGTAGAGTGAATGGCGGATTTCATTTTGCGATTCCCTTCCGGGGAAAGAGCTGCAAACGAAACCACAAGGTCAGAATCAAACTACCGGACTATTATGCCGCCGAATACAGCAGGGAGCCCCGCGGCAGATATATGGATGAAAAGATGGGGACAACATACGATACCCGTCCGGACGAGAATCGGAGTATAAGATTTTACCAACCGGATTATATACGTCATTTCTTAATCAGGGAATTACAATAAAGATATACGCATTTTGTTTTAATTATGAAAGTAAACGAATTATTCAGAGGTGGATTGCTTTGGTGCATTGCAATCTTAGGTTTATACGGTTGTTCTTTTGCGAACGACTGGAAAACAAATGAGATAGTGGATGATCCCATGACGAGGATAGAAGAATATTATATCGTTGGAATGGTATTTGACAAAGAGACTGCGGAACCCTTATTGGGTGTATCGGTGAAAACGGGAGAGATATCCGTTAAAACAGATGTGGAAGGTAAATACAAGATTACTTTGGATAGCCGGGGAACATTTGACATTGAGTTCAGCAAGGATAACTATATCACAGTAAGCACTACAGCCGAGCTTGCCAGTGAAGTAGCTAACCGAAGCATGGTAACGCTAGGTATAAAAATGTCTCCTAAAAATGAGGCCATGACTATCACTTCTGATGGAGGAGCGGTAACAAGTAGGGAAAATTCAGAAGAATCTGGTATCCTATTGCAAATTCCCGAAGGCGCCTTAGCCGAAGGAGAAATCTGCTCCATAGGCATTACATCCTATGATATTCCACAACAGGTATCTACCACAATCGAATCCGGTGATATTTCTTTCGCTACCCCGCTGGCTGCTATTGCTGTGGAAACAAACAGGGTCAGTTTCCGGGAACCAGTCAAGATGATCGTAAAGAATGCAGTCAGTCCGGATGTTAATTTTACCGAGGCAAGTGTTTGGGGGAAAGATAACCTCGATAATAGTAGAGCCCCACAAGGATGGAGTAGAATAGGCACCGCTATAGCTGAAGAGGGAAATTACTTTTTTGAAAGTAACGAGTTAAATTTTGGGTATATATTTGAAATAAATGCCCGAAAACATACAGACGCCGAAGATATATCAGAATATAACCGGGTAAACGGCAGGTCGGAGCTAAAAATCGATAATACCGGTAATTCAAATGCTGTGACTGATGTTGAGATCCAGGTGGAAGCAAAGGCTGGTTGGGATTTTATTATCAACCCTACGGAAGCGTTAACTGCTGCGGGCGTGGGACGTCTGGACTTACCGAATCTAGCCTCAACCATCCAACGTATCGTGGAAGCTCAGGAAGGTGGCTTTGCCCGGACTTATACCGTTACATACAACTACCAAACTAATGTAAGTGGTAATTATATTATGTATTATACAAGTAGAGCCAGGTATAGGGAGAAAACATATACTTTTGACATCGCTCAAAAAAATGGAACAAGTATACCCGCTTTCGTTAAAGTAAAAGCATATACTGGAATGAAAGAAACCTATATGAACGAGAGCCAGTCACAACATTCAGGAGGTAAGATCTGATTATTTATAGCCTAAACGAAACGATGATGAAAAAATTATATACCTTCTTTATACTATCATGCCTGGCATTCCTGAACATTATTGCACAGGAACAAAACCGTACCCAATGGTTCATTGGGGGAGGTGCTAACAGCATGCTGGCACTAAATGGATCGGGGAATAAGCATGCAGGTGGTAAAGTTTCTTTCGGAGCCTGGATCAATAACTACAACGGATTCCGAGTCAATCTGGAAGCCACCAATATCTGGATGAAAAACGATTTTACGGCCTTCAGTTATGGCGCGGGAGCAGAATGGATGGTAAATCTATTCTCCCTCAAACCTTATGATCCGGAGAGGAAATTTTTCCTGAATGCTTTCATCGGAATTGGCTACAATCACTATACTTTGGATAAAGATTTTAATAAACACTATCGCAGTATTAATGATATAAATGGGAATTTATCCATTCAGCCTATTTACAAACTTGGTGCGACTTCAAGTCTATTTGTAGAACCGGGTATACGGGTTAATACTAAATTCTATGATTTCGATCAGAAAGACCATGTATATTTAAACGTAACTTTGAGTGCCGGTATCATATTTAACTTATAACACAAACAATGGTAATAGCAGTCGATTTTGATGGAACAATTGTTCAACATCGCTACCCCCAAATCGGAGAAGAAATTTCTTTTGCTACTGAAACATTAAAAATGCTCATCCAGGATCACCATAAATTAATTCTGTGGACAGTCAGGGAGGGAAAACTACTACATGATGCCGTAGAATGGCGCAAAGAACACGGAGTAGAATTTTATGCTGTCAACAAGAATCATCCAATGGAAGAATTCACAGACATAAATTATTCACGTAAATTAAGGGCTCATTTATTTATTGATGACTATAGTCTGGGAGGGATACCGGATTGGGAAATCATCTATAAAAAAATCAGTAAGGGCCAGGCGTTTACCGCAGATTATCCGAAAGAGAAACTTAGAAGAAAAAAAGGATGGTTCAAAAGGTTATTCCGAAAAGGTTAAAAATAGAGGATGGAATATACCTCTTATCGACAAAGTATAAATTCCATCCTGAGAATTGAAAAACAATTTTAAATTTATGAAGAAGCCATTTAATCTCCCCTATAATATATTCCGAAATATATTTGTTTGCTTAATTTTTGCACTCTTTTTACTCTGGAGTATTTATTGCTTCTTTTCATTTTATTCTAATTCTAAATTAGTTTATTCATATAAAGAAAATGTACTTATAAAAAACGTTGATTTAGAATTTGATGGAAGTTTGTCATCCAAAGATTTACATTTAAAGACCGTTTATGACGCGATAAATAATACAATTTGTTGTAACGATATTACAATAAAAGGTTACCAATGGTCAAAAATAACAAGTATTCACAGATTAATATTTTTAGATAAGGAAAGAATAAAAAATGCAGGAAACTCAGAGAAAATTTACTTTCATCTTTACAGAAATAATCGGGCATTGTTTTTAAACAACAAAATTTTCGGATTATCCTTAAAGAATCCGCCCTCAAAAATATATCTTTACAGTGATTATTTTCGTGACAGTACTAAAATTGGCTTTGTTATTTTAGTATTGTTGTTAAGTATAATAACCTATATGGAAAAGAAATTTAAGTTGCTCAACAATAACGTAGATCTCTTACGCGATATTCCTACTCCCGTTGTTATCTTATTTACCATAATATTATTATTATTTTAGGAGAAGTCTTATGGATTACTTGATAGATAAAATATAAATAGGAAATTAGGAAATAACTAGTAATGTCCTTATGAGGATGGTATCGGGTTCATATTGTTTAAAGTTTTACAAAATATCCATTCCTTTAAAATTATCTTTTTATCATAATTGTTTTAATCCTCTTTATTTCATCTATACGAGTACAAACGAACTCAAAATATATTTCCCTCATTACAGCATGCTTATCAAAATTCAAAAAGAAAGGAAAAATCAAGAAAACCAGCAAAAGACGTTTAATTTAAAAGAAAAATAAAACGAAAAGCCCATCAATACGCTATCCAGAAAACAATATAACACTTTTAAAAAGCTTTAAGCAATCAGCCGAATAATTGAAAAAAAGACTGATCTCGCCTCATGAAATCCTTTCTTTTAAGCATTTAATCCCTCTTGTTTTTTTGTTTTGATGAAGCAAATAATTTGTTAAACAAGAGTACTCCTCTTAATTAACAAGAACACTCTTTTTGGTAAATAAATGCACTATACTTATTAAACAATCGTACTCCGTTTGTTACACAAAAAAATATTTTTGTTAAACAAGATAGAAAGCTATAATTTGTGTAGTAACCGGTTATTAGTCTATGTTTTTCCAAAAAAACCTCGTTCCTTTTCATTTTTAGAGGTGAAAAACATTTCCCAAAGAAGAAAATCACCCTATTCAGAAGTCGTATAGCCGGCCTCAATCAAAAAAAGAAGGATTGGCTAAGCTTATTGAGGAAAAGCAAAAAGATATCATGATCCTATATACTGCTTCTATTTGCTTTTAAAACATGTATTTCAAAAACAATCCCATATCACGCTAAATACTGTTTTCTGATTGTATTCCTGTGAGACTTGACTATAGATTTACTAAAAGATTCTATTCCACATAACTCATCTTCTTCGTCATTCCACCATCAACAGTTATATTTTGTCCATTGATAAAATCATTTTCGGGAGCAGCCAGAAATAAGCAGGTATTTGCAATATCTTCAGGTACTCCTACCCTGCCCGACGGATGTTGTTCATGATCACAAGGACGCAGCTCCCCATAATGCCCTGTATCTATCCATCCCGGACTGATTGCATTCACCGTAATATTATAATCAGCTAATGAGATGGCCAGGGCATGAGTCAGTGATACAATCCCTCCTTTAGAAGCACTATACCCTTCCGTTCCCAATTCACTTTGTAAATAGCGAGTAGAAGCCATATTGATAATACGTCCGTACTGTTTTTTCCTTTCCGGTGTATTCCGGCGTATTGCCATTTCTCGGGAAGTAACAAATACTGGGCGAAGATTAGTAGCCAGTATCCGATCAAAACTCTCAATAGAAGTATCTGTTAGTGGAGAAAAAGTACTTATACCAACGTTATTGATCAGAATATTTATATCCTGGAATAAATTGTAAACTTCATTCATTGCATTTATAAGTGCCATTGAATCCGTAACATCCACCTGAATAAAATGCGTCCCGGAAAGTTGTAAACTCAACTCATTTCCTTTTTCCTTATCAATATCGCAAAATGCTACACGGGCTCCGGCATTATAAAAAGCCGTTACAATGGCTTTCCCAATACCCTGTGCGCCACCTGTAATAAAACAAATCTTGTCTTTGAATCTTTCCATTTTTAGAATATAATATGATTATTTATCAAACAAAAATGAGTACAACAAATATTTCAAAACGTTTTCATTAAGGTACGTGCAAATTTAACGAATTTGTGTAAATTTGTAAGCACTTAACTTACACATACATATTTTTATGGTTATTATTAACAGTTTCAACGAATTTGAACAGTACATTGGAAAAGAATTAGGTGTATCGGATTATATTACGATCACCCAGGAACAAATCAATTTGTTTGCAGATGCAACATTGGATCATCAATGGATACATGTAGATGTAGAGAAAGCGAAGGTAGAGAGTCCCTTTAAAAACACCATTGCGCACGGTTATCTCACACTATCCGTTTTACCCCATTTGTGGGCGCAAATAGCAGATGTAAGGAATGTGGTTTCACTTATTAATTATGGCATTGAGAAATTAAAATTTAATCAGCCGGTGATAGTAGGTAGTGAAATCAGACTGAATGCTAAATTGATTTCATTGGTCAATCTGCGTGGTATTGCCAAAGCCGAAATGAGAGTCATCATGGAGATTAAAGACTCTAAAAAGAATGCATTCGAAGGAAATATTGTATTCCTTTATAACTTCGCCGAGGGTTACAAAGGATAATTTCTGACAATAACCTGCTTACGTCTTCTCCTTTCATTTATCATGAATAAGGTTGTCATTGCCCTTGATTCTTTCAAAGGAAGTCTGTCTTCCTCCGAAGCTGGAAAAGCAGCGGAGGAAGGCATTCGTAAAATATATCCGCAATGTGAAATCATTCAATTTCCCATTTCAGATGGTGGTGAAGGTATTCTGGAAATTCTAATGACTACTTTCAAAGGGAAATACATTCATCTCACCGCATCCAACCCCCTTATGCAACCTGTTAAAACAAAATATGGGATCTCTGAAGATGGCAAAACTGCCTTTATTGAGATGGCAGCCATCAGCGGTTTATTATTGGTTCCTTCTGAAAAACGAAATCCATTAATAACAACATCTTATGGTACCGGCGAACTTATTGTGGATGCACTTGACCGAGGATTCCGGAACTTTATTATCGGCATCGGAGGAAGTGCAACCAATGATGCCGGACTAGGAATGCTACAAGCGTTGGGCTTCCGTTTTTACAACTCTGCAGGAAAGCTTTTAGGCGCAGGCGGGAAAATGATGAAGGAAGTTGCCCGAATAGACAATTCTACTATACATCCTGCATTACAAGAATCTCAATTTACAATTGCCAGCGATGTAGACAACCTTTTTTGTGGCCCGACTGGTGCAGCATTTGTTTTTTGTGTACAGAAAGGAGCAGATGAAGAAATGATCCGCCAACTGGATGAAGGCATGTATTCCCTGGCCAAAATCATTGAAGACTGCACCGGCAAAGATATTCTTCATGTCCCCGGTGCAGGAGCTGCCGGCGGCATTGGTGGAGCCTTTTTCGCTTTTCTGAATGCTAACCTGACACCGGGCATTGATCTGTTATTGGAGAAACTAAACTTCCATACCAAGATCACAAATGCTGATTATATCATCACCGGAGAGGGAAAAGCAGACAAGCAAACATTGATGGGAAAAGTTCCTTCCGGGATTCTGCGAGAAGCACAAAAACAGCAAATTCCCGTCTTATTGATAGCCGGAAAAGTAGAAGATGAGATATGGCTAAAAAAAGCCGGATTCAAGGATGTACTCTCCATAAACCCGGCAGGACTTTCATTAGAGCAAGCGATGAATCCAACGATTGCCCGAAAGAATATTACACAAACAATAGAGCGTTTCTATACAAGTTGATTTTAATACTGGATTTCCAACCATCCTCCACCATCGATATTCGTAGATGTTAACCTTACCGGGAAATGATTATCATTATACCTATATGCATATTCTACTTCTTTCTCTTTAACCGGATAACGGTCATCACGGACCTTCACTGCTGATAAATTATTGGCATAACACAAGAATAAAATATTGTATCGATTCACAGAATAACTACTGTAATGATTCCAGTAAATACTAAACCAGGCAGGTATATCAACTTTGCTCATTACTCCGGGAGTATCTTCGTATTCATAGGAATATAAAGCAATCGATTCTAACGTTTTTATATCAAAAAACTCTTCTTTCATTAATCTATTGGACCCGGGGTCGTAAGAAAGTACGGAAAAATATTCCGGTTCACGCCTCATTACCATTCCTTCTTCGGTTCTGTGATAAAGTCCTGCATCCGTTATTTTAATGGGGAAACCTGACTCATTTAATTCGATCTCTGTTCGGAATATGTCAAAAAACGGATCACCCGTACTTTCAACGATAATTTTATTTCCTTCCCTTTCAAAACTTGATGAACTGTTTCCGTCAACGATATCTCTATCAGTAGGAGTAGATGATACCCGAACCAATTCATTATCTTTATACGTAAAAGTAGAAGTAGAACCGTTCTCTGCTATAATTTTAGAGATACGATTGCCTTCATAGTAAAATGAAATATTACCATTGCCCACTTCTTTTACAAGACTGGGTTTGCCATTAATACCTGTACGGGAAAAACCGTCATCACTGTCACATGAAATAACTCCCATGGAGAGCGCAGAAAATAAAAATAGATAACTCAAAATCCTTCTCATAGTTTAGCTTTTAATTGAAAATATAAATGATGTTTCTTTTAAATAAATGCAGATGCAAACTGAATACTGCGTAAAAGAATATCATTTCTTTTCCTAATTATTTCAAATACACTGTTTATTTTACTATTTGTAAAAAGATATATACCTTTGCAAGCAAACTCAAACAAGACTAGCATGAACAAATTACTTCATCCAATTTATCTGATAGTAGTATTACTTTTATTCTTTACAACCGTATCTTTATCTGCCCAGGATAAAGACCCCAAAATGGAAGCTACGCTACTTGGAGGCCTCAACAGTAATGATGCCTGGGAAGTAGAAGCTGCATTTACTTACTACTTTCTTCCTTACTTGGGGGGTACTCTCGGCATTGGTTTTACCGAACAATATTCTGAAGAAGGTTATTCGGGTATAGTACAGCATGACAGCAAACTGAAATGGCACATCAATGACGATGATATAGAAGTATTTAAGCTCCTGCTTCGTCCGGCTATTCGCTTAAGTACTCCGGCTTTCCAATTTGGAAGAGACAAAGACCTGGGACTCCGTTTCCATGTAGAACCCGGATTGCAGATGGCAGTTCCGGCAAATGAGAAACTTTCAATCGATTACCGTTTGGACGACTCCTATCAACTGGTAAAGATTGAATCTGTATCTAATAAAGGTGGAGACTGGTTATTCTGGAATGTGCGTGGTTTTTTCTCTCTGGATCTGGATGAATTCAGTATCTCGGCAGGATATTCCCTTTCTAACTTTGATATTTACAGTGGCCGAAGACAGATCGTTATAGAAAACAAACGGTTAAATGATCTTTTACCTTCCCGGAAGTTAACACATACCGGCTTTATTGCACTAAGTTACCGATTCTGAAAGAGCGTTATTATAAATTTTCGTTGAAGAGGGAGAATTGACGAGGAAGCTGTGGTTCATAGAATTTCATCCGCCGCGGTAAATCGTGTTTTTGGAATTCATTTTCAAGCTCCTTCCAGTGAGAGCTGAAACATTCATACTGCTCGCCAAACCTGGCTTGATAGTTTGCTTTTATTCCGGGAAACTGAGCATCTAATGCCTGGTAAAAGTAATCTCTCGATCCTTTCCGCAACGTAAGACCAAACATGGGGATTACATAAGAAGCACCCGAGTCCTTTGCCCGGTTCAATATATCACGTAAGTTCTGAACGGTATCATTAATATAGGGAAGAAGTGGCATAAGAGTAATGCCTGTGTAGACACCCGCTGCAGAAAGTTGTTCTAATGCCCGAAAACGGGCCGATGTAACAGGAGCATAAGGTTCTATTTTGGATGCCAGATTATCATCAGCTGTAGTAATGGTGATACTAACTGCGGCATAAACTTTAGATATTTCTTTTATAACATCCAGATCACGGACAATTAAGTCACTTTTCGTAATAATATGAACGGGAAATCGAAAATTAGAAATGGTTTGCAGTGCTCTACGGGTCAACCCCATTTCCTTCTCCATAGGCATATAAGGATCGTTCATTGATCCGGTACCGATAGTCGCTTTTTGCTTTTTTGAACGGAGTTCACCGACTAACAGTTCAATTGCATTTTGCTTAACTGATATTTGGGAGATGTCCCCCACTCCATAGCACTCGCTTCGGGTATCACAATAGATACAACCGTGCTGGCATCCCCGATAGAGATTCATATTATAAGCAATACCAAAGAAAGAGTCTGTCTGTCGGATTTTAGACAAAATAGATTTGGCCTGTATGTATTGAACGGCAGACATCTAATAACAACTTCATTTCTTACGGGACATAATACGAACCGTAATCCGGGTAAGCATCCAGATAACCAACCAATAAACAGGAACAATAAAAGGATAAAGAACATAGGTGAAAATAATATACCCGTGTCGCCGGGAGGCAAATTCTCCAATGACGGTATCTATCCATTCATAAGAAGCAATCCAGAGGGTAATAGCTAGGAATGGAACCAGAAAAGCACCTCCGATAAGTACCGGTGAGAATTTACGCTTCGGATGTTTTCTTCGATAACGTACAGAGAAAAAGAGATGCAGCAGCCCCAGTAAAACGAATGACAAATAGTATATATTTACAGGAGGTAGGTAACGAATCAGGAAATCAGCCTGTTTACTCACTTTGGGCTGATAAAGAATACTGATTCCGGTGTCTGGTAGTGTATCGTAATGCCAGGAATAAACAGAATCTACTCTTACCGTATCATTGTGAAAAGCAACTTGAACCGGCGCATTCAGTTTCCGGGTATCCAAGTGAATATCCAGTTTCCCAAATGATCGCCAGTAACGGGCAGGCTCCAGGTTGTAGTCAAATTCATATTCGCGAATCAGTTTTTTCACAAAGATAGTAGGCTTTACCTGGTAAGTTACTTGAATCGTATTGATACCTTCTTCTAAAGGTGCTTCCAGGTACTTAAAATGTTCAATACTGAATTGCTTATCCGCGTTGAAATGCCGACGAAGAGAATCTTTCCATAATACCATTTCCAGTTTGGGTAAATCGTACGGTTGTTGCAGAGTCGGCACTTCCTGTTGATTGACATAAACAGTGAACTCATCCACTTCGGAGGACATAGTATCGAACAAAAGTGGTATTTGAACACCTCCTTTGTCAGACTTGACTGTATATATGATCCGATAAACAGCTTTGTCGTAACTTAGAATCTCTATGTGGAGTTGCTCAGAAAGAATATCAACATCTCTGCTGGAATATACTTCCGAAAGACGACTCCCTCTGATATAGGGAGCACCCATATTACTCCACAAAAGTGTAGAGACGGATAATAAAAGGATTGCTAAAGCGAATCGTGTCAGGTTGTGTTTCATTATACTATCGAGAGTTTCATGCTCTTTTTACTTTCCAGCTTTTGCCACATTCAAAGCAATGATAGCTTTTTCTCAGGAAGGGAAGTGGAAGGCCCAGAAGCAGAAAAGAGAATACGAAAATGTAACCAGGCTGTTTCTTCTTACTCACATTTTCGCTCTGGCAATAGGGACATACCGATGCATATTCCGAAGGAAATGTTAGCTCCTCTTCTGGTTCCTCCGGTTCGTTTATGTAGCCTGCTTCCTGTAAGAGTTTCAAAGCACGGTCGCGATCCTCTAAAGGAACCTGCAATTTAACACCCCCGATAGCCGTAGAATAAAAGTTATTCACCTGAGTAGTTAGTTCATCCTTGATGAAAACCTCTATTTCATAATTCTCTAACATTGATTTCGCAAGATAGGCTTCCTGCGGATAGACAAACGTAATAACCGTAATCCAATTATCCATAGTTTACTCGTTTAGAAGGTACAAAAGGAAAGCCTTCTTACGAATCCCAATCAGGCTTTTCCTGGTTTATTGGTAACTCTATCGTAAATAAATAACGCCAGAGCAGCTGCCACACCGATGGCTAGTATAACCAACCACATACTTGAGGGATTGTAGGTATCCCAAAGGTGGTTAGTCAGTTCCTGGGCAGACATATTTACCTGCCGTGCTACCTCTTCAAAATAGGCATTGGTGGAGAGACCTTCCGGGATCTGTAAACCTTTGTCGGCCACAAACTTCTGGGTGATGACTACTTTATCAGACATGATTTGGTACACATTACCCGAAATAAACCCGGCAAACACATTACCTAAGAATACCGGAATGAAAGAATAACCCATGTAAAGCGCCTTCTTGTCGATAGGAGCAATACGCCCGATATATTCGGTAATCTTGGGTGATCCGGCCATTTCCCCTAAAGCAAAGATAAGGATTGCAACCATCGTAAACAACACGTTTTGCGAAAAAAGTGTCAATGACATACCAATTGCACATACTAGGAATCCGGTCATCATGGAATGCAAAGGTTTCCATTTCATTACAATGGTGGAAACCATAATCTGGAAGATAATGATATACAGTGCATCGAGATTGGTAATGAATTCAGCGTCCAATACGCCCGGAGCCGGACTGTAATTGGCACTGATAAACGGTACGTATGTATCGAAGAAGTGATAAAGCGCGCTGGTATCCACCCATTGCGAAATAAACACGGGCAGTGTGAAAAACAACTGATTATACATGGTCCAGAAACCAGCTACAATAAGCAGAAAGACCAAGAACTTGCTGTCTTTAAAGATACTACCCATGTTGCGGAAGATCTGGGCAAACGTCTGGAATAGATTTCCTTCTTTCTGAACCTCTTCACGGGCTGGCTCTTTATAAAAGCCTAGTAATAACAGATTCACCAGAATGATACCGGCGGAAATATAAAATATATATTGGCTTTCTGTTTTAAACAACAGGGTAATCAACGGGCCAAAGAAGGCACCAATATTGACCATCATATAGAAAATGCCAAAACCGATGGAAGAAGTTTCTTCTGTAGTCGTTTTGGCAATGGTAGCGGAAATAACGGGTTTAAACAAAGCGGCTCCCAAAGCAAGATAGATATACATCAGGAAGACAGCAGTGAAGGATGAAAAGAGGGGAAAAAGTATAAAAGCAGAAGCATAGATAATAAAAGCAAGGACAAGAACTTTCTTATAGCCATAACGGTCAGCAATGGCACCTGTTAAAACGGGAAGGAAGTAAAGGATCCCGGTACCTACCCCCATTATTATGCCTTTCTGTGCTTGCGAAAATTCCAGTCCGCCCATGTCTGATGACCCGGTCAGGTAGTTCGCGAATAACATAAAGAAGCCATACCAGGCCCAACGCTCAAACAATTCAATTGTATTGGCTACCCAGAAAGTCCGGGGAAACTTACTATAAATACTCATAACATTATACTATTTTTTCTTAGTTAAAATTTAAATCGACGGCGATTCATACATCGGTTTTCTGTCACAAAAATAGGAATAGTATTTGAAGTGACCCTGTTCCGATTCTTAAAACTGCAAATTTATTTCATTTTTATGCCGGGTTTATTTATGATAACCGGAAATCTTTTCTTTATTCACAGATCCGAATCTTTCCTGATAACAGGCATCCGCCGGATTTGTTTATATCCGGTTTTAGATAATAAATGGAACTTTTTTGATAGGATTTAAACCCTCCGTCTCATTCTTATCCCTACATTTGTATAGCTAATACATTGAAATGAACAGAAAAACATCCATTCCTTTCCTTATAATCTTATGGGTAGGTATATTTATGCAGAGCATATATGCCGCCTCTTTCCATCATCTCAACCTGGAAAACGGACTGAGTAGTCGGCAGGTTTTCCAGATCTGCAAGGATTCCACCGGATTTGTCTGGATGTTCACTCACCTGGGAGTCGATCGCTATGACGGCAATGAGTTCCGCCATTATAAGCTGGATGAAACACTGGATGCCAAAGATCACATTCTTTCTTCCACCATTATGACGTGCGATCCCGACGGGAGAATATGGATCTCTCTGAAGAATGGTAACCTGTTTCGCTACGAGACTTTAACAGATAACTTTATCCCCCAGACACAAATTACTACGCATTTCACCGGTGAGCCTACCATCAATGATATTTTCTTCGATCAGAAAAAGCGTTTATGGCTTTGCTTATCGAATGGTTTGTATTATTACGATGAAGGACAAGGAAAATTGAAATCGCACTCTGACTTCCATAACGAACATATCACCCGCATTATACAAATTCCTTCCGGTGAGTATTTTGTAGGAACCGATACAGGGATTTACCGGTTTACCGAAACTACTTCGCAGCAACTTTCAACACCGATATTATTTCTGGTTCCGTGGGAGATGAGGGTTGAATCCTTCCATTACGAAGGTCACAAGCTCTATATCGGAACCTTTAGCAACAGTGCATTCATCTTTGATAATAAAACCGAATCGTTCCGTTCCTTAAATGAGATTGTTCCGTCTGCTCCAGTACGTTCTATTATCTCTGTAGGGAAAGAAATATGGATTGGTACAGACGGTTCAGGGATTTATTGTATAGATTCCACGAACGACCAGTTTATCAAACGCTACAATGCTGACGAAGACAACCGCAACAGCCTCGGCGGGAATACCGTTTCCGACCTGATGATTGATGAACGCCAATGCGTATGGGTTAGCACCTATTCCAACGGAGTAAGTATCTTCGAACCTGAATTCCCGGAAATTAAATGGACGGCGCATGAGCAATCCAGTCGCCAGTCGTTGATTTCGAACCATGTAAACGTAATCATGGAAGACGCTGACGGGGATATTTGGTACGGCACCAATAATGGTATCAGTCTCTATCAACCTCACTCGGATCGTTGGACGCATTTCCTGGAGGATAAGGGCAAAAATTCCGATCGGTCGAATGTAGTACTGGCTCTGTGTGAAGATAACCGAGGAAGGGTATGGACGGGTGGTTACGGCATTGGTATATATTGCATTGATAAGCATACCGGGAAAACGGAAAGGGTAAACATCAGAGGAGAAGAGACGGAGTCACCCGCCTATTCTGCCGATTATATTTATTCCATTTACGCCGAAGGCGACTATATCTGGCTGGGAGGTATTGAGGGGGAATTTACCCGTTACCATACCCGAACCCACCGGATTACCCGTTATCCGATTGATTGCATCGGAGACATCAAAGCCGGACAAGGCAATAATCTGCTACTGGCAGGATGCAGCGGCCTGGCGTTCTTTAATAAATCAGATGGCGGCACGCTCTGGCACCGGGAATTCGATAAAACAACCTTGCGTTATCCGGTTCGATGCCTTTTGCAGGCGTCCAATAGAATTATCTGGTTGGCAACGGATGGAGAAGGGTTAATCAGTTTCGACCTGACAAGCAATACTTCCCGGTTTTATACCACAGAAAACGGTCTCAGTTCTAATTCAATTAATGGAGTGGTAGAGGATCTTAACGGAGAAATCTGGTTCACTACCGAGAAAAACCTCTATAAACTGGATAAAGAAACCGGATTGGTACTTAGCATGAATGAATTTATCGGAGTGGAATGGGGCAGTTACAATTCCAACGCGTGCATCCGGAAAAAGAACGGAAATCTGGCTTTTGGTACAGCTGAGGGAGTTGTGGAATTCTCTCCCAACTTCGATACTTATTCAGATGAAAAGGTACAATTGCTCCTGACGGATTTCAAGCTTTTGTATGAAACCGTGCAGCCTGGTGAAAAAGATTCACCACTAAAGGTGGCTATTAACCATACCTCTTCCATTGATTTACAGTATGTACAGAACTCTTTTTCACTGTTCTTTTCCGCGATCAACTTTACTCATCCTCATCAGATTGAATATTATTATAAACTTAACGGATTTGATAAAGAATGGCGATCGACCACTTCCAGTCATCATGTAGACTACATGAACCTGAGTCCGGGGGAATATTCTTTCGAATTAAAAGCCGTACAAAAGTACTCTCGCCAGACACTCGGAAGCCGAAGGGTGGACATACATATCGGCAAACCTTTCTGGGTATCGACCCCTGCCCTGCTTATCTATTTCCTGATTCTAGTAATTATGATTTTCCTGATTATCCAATACAGTAGGCATAAACTGGCGGATCACAATGCCAAAGAAAAGATTCGCTCCTTCATTCATATCGCCCATGACATCCGAACTCCGGTTACTCTGATCAAAGCCCCATTGAGTGAACTGGAAGCTGAGGAAAACTTATCGGAACAGGCAAGGAAGTCTCTTTCCATCGCTTCACGGAATGTTGATAAACTCTACGGAATGGTTACCCAACTGCTCGACCTGCAAAAGATCGATAGCAAAAAGGAAAAGCTATCCAGCCAGCCTTATGATATGTATGCTTACATGCAGGAAAAGATTATAAACTTCCGTCTGATTGCCCTCCAAAAGGGTATTGATCTTCTTTTGGAGATGGAGCCTGATTTTCCGACTACCTGGTTCGATAAGCATAAGATGGACGTAATCCTGGATAATATTCTGTCGAATGCAGTGAAATATACCGAAGACGGTTATATCTCCGTCTCGCTGGTTCACGATAAAAAGAACTGGACAATCACAATTAAAGATTCCGGTATCGGTATCCCTTCTGCCGAGCAAAAGAATATATTCAAACAATTTTACCGGGCAAAGAATGCCATCAATTCACATGAAAATGGTTCGGGAATTGGTTTGTTGCTAACCAGGAAACTGGTTGAAATGCACCATGGTAGTATTCAGTTTAATAGTGTAGAGAATGAAGGTACGACATTTACCTTAACTTTCCCCATCCAGACCTCGAATGCATTCCATTCGGATGGAAGTCTCGAAAATGTTTCTCCCTCCCCCATTCCCGATCCGAATCTTCCCTCGGGTAAAGAAGTGCTTCTACTGGCAGAAGATAACGACGAGCTACGCAACTACTTGATGGAACGTTTATCTCAGGAATATCATGTTATCGCTGCTTCCGATGGTAACAAGCTATTGAAACTGGCCCGGGAGATGAACCCTGATATTATCGTTTCGGATGTAATGATGCCGGAACGATGGGGAGACGAGGTTTGCCAACTTCTGAAATCATCCATCGAAACGAGTCACATTCCTTTTATCCTGCTCTCTGCACTGAGCGAAAAGGAAAATGTGATCCGGGGACTGGAATCCGGCGCCAACGATTACATCATTAAGCCGTTTGATTTTAATGTACTCCGGGCACGAATCCGAAATATACTACAGTCACGGGAGCAAATGCGTAAGTCTGTCTTATCTGATGACGGGAAACCAGAAGAGGTCAATTACGCCAATATCCTGGATAAACAATTCCTGGAAAATGCCATTGCAATTATTGAGAATTACTTAAGTGATCCTGAATTTTCGATTAATGACTTCTGTCAGCAATTAGGAATGAGCCGTACTTCGGTTTATAATAAAATCAAGAGCCTTACCGATCAGGGGCCTAATGATTTCATTCGCATTATTCGTCTCAACAAAGCAAAAGAACTATTAAGGACCAAACAGTACAGCATTGCAGAAGTATCTACGATGGTAGGATTTTCCGATCCGAAATATTTCAGCACCTGTTTCAAGAAACAATTTGGAATAAGTCCGAGTAAGGTTAATTAAATCCCTCATTCTTCAGTTTCCGAAGGCAGATTTCTGTCTCTTCAAGAGACGGTTGCATTTGAGTTGAATCCCGGTTGTACCCGACCCGGATCTCGGTAGCATTTGGTTCCAATTCCGGTAGCATTCAATCGGGTAGATTCTACATCCTTACAAGCCCTGCTTACGCCTGATTTCACTCTCTTTCTCCAATTATAACAGTCAACGAACCTTTTTTGTCATTATTCAAACCTTCTTACAGCTTATTTCGCGTAACATTGTAATAGTAAAATGAGCAAGGATGAAAGGCCAAATCTTACTATTTTTTAAAACACAATAACTTTAAAAAGACAATATGGATACTTATCTAGGTTTAGATTTAGGAGGTACTAAATTACTGATCGGAGAGTTAGACGGTCGGGGTAATATCCTCCGATACAAAAAATACGACTCCGGATACTTTAACCAGCAAGCCGCATTAGAGATCATTAAATATTCTTTGGACGATTATATAAAGACAGTGGGGTGGGTAGATAAACCGCCCGTTGCTATGGGAGTCGGTCTGATCGGAAGGGTGGATACCGAAAAAGGCATCTGGCTGCAAATTGATCCGACACGTACAGAACCGATCCCTCTTGCCGCAGAATTATTTAATCTGTATGGAATCCCTTGCCATATCGATAACGATGTAAAAAGTGCTACCCGCGCCGAACGATACTTCGGGTTCGGACAAATATCCCAAAACTTCACTTATATCAATGTAGGTACAGGGATTGCTGCCGGGTTTGTGGTAAACGGACGACAAATACGAGGCAGTCATTACAACGCCGGAGAGGTAGGACACTCCCAGGTGGGAGTTAATGTGGGCATTCGTTGCGGTTGTGGTCGTATGGATTGTGTAGAACAAATTGCGGCGGGTATTGGTTTCGATCGTTGTGCCCGTTTACTACAACCCAAGTTCAAAACCAGCCTGCACATTCCGGCTGATGCGGGCGAAAGGATAAACCTGAAAGAAGTCTTCGAACTGAGCAAAAAAGGAGACCCTCTTTGTATAGAACTGGTGGAGAACGCAACACAGGCCCTGGCCAACCTGATTATGAATCTGGTAAGAGTCAGCGACCCGGATACCATCGTTTTAGGAGGAGGCATCGTTTCGGATGGTTATATCCATACCAAAGTATTGGAAAAACTGAATGCCAATACGGTTCGCTTCGTGAAAAACGGTGTTGTAATCACCAAGCTGAATCCGGACTTTATCGGCTTAATCGGAGCCGCAGCCGTCGCCATGAATGTTTAACCCCCAAACATATTACGATTGATATGAAGATCACCCTTGTTAACGATGAAAATGAATTCGATACCCAGGCCGCCTGGCGGGTTATCGGCGAAATACTGCATAACCCCTGGGCAGTTATTGGCCTTTCTACAGGAAGGACAACCAAAAATATGCATCTCCGCATCGCACGCATTTTTCAGGAATATCCGTTTGATTTGTCCAACGTTACTTTCTTCGGATTAGATGAAATAACCAATGTTCCCCGCGAATATGCAGGCGCATGCTACACCATGTTAAGAACTGAACTGATCGATGCATTGAGGATAGAAGACCGAAACTTTATCCTGCCGCCCACCCAATCCGATAACTTCGACCAGGAATGTATCCGCTTCCAAAAAGCCCTGGAATACAGAGGAGGGATCGACCTTCAAATCCTCGGACTGGGTTGGAATGGCCATCTGGGGTTTAACCAACCAGGTACCCCTTTTGAAAGCGAAACCTGGGTATCGCAGATGGATGAAGTTCTGGAAGCCCGAATCAGGCAGGAAACCCAAACTCCTCCCGATATACAATTGGGAGGCCTGACTCTCGGTATTAAAAACATTATGCAGGCACGCAAAATAGTGCTGGTAGCCAAAGGAGAAAGCAAGGCAGAGATTGTAAGGGCAATGCTGAGAGGCCCGGTTACTCCGGATATACCTGCTTCCGTATTGCAGCTACATCCCAATTGTGAGTTTCTGCTGGATGCCGCCGCAGCCCAATACATTTAGATACTTAACAATTAATCCGATACCATGACACAGCAAGAAAAACAAATTAATTACGTAGGACCATTCATTACAATGGTTTTCCTTTTTCTCATTGTTGGCTTTCTGACAACGGCTAATACCCAGTTTCAAGGCCCTCTGAGAGAAACCTTTCTGGCTAATGTAGGCGATTTAAAAAACACTTTCGCCACACTCATTACCTTTTCCTGGTTTCTGGCTTATCCTCTGTCTGGGGGAATAGGTTCTTTGTGGACAACGAAGCATGGATACAAAGGTACTTTGATACGATCTCTTTTTATTATGATCGGGGGGGGCTCGGACTCTTCTTCCTCTCCTCCTGGTTTACTGTACAGTTTCCGAATACGAACGTATATTTTGGTTCCAACTCCGTGCCTTACGGCTTCTTCATCTTTCTGTTGGGATCATTTGTAGTGGGAGCATCAGCAACCATATTACAAGTAGTTATTAACCCCTATCTGACTGCCTGTTATGTGAAAGGTACCCAGCCCATTCAACGTATGGCCATCGGTGGATCAGCCAATTCGATTGGTACCACTATTGCACCATTCTTTGTTTCTGGTATTGTGTTTGGTGGTCTTGCAATGGAAGACATTCAGGTTGGTCAGCTGATGCTCCCTTTCTTCTCCTTAATGATTGTGATTGCCGTCGTAGTGCTCGTTCTGCTCAAATTGCCTTTGCCCGATATTAAAGGTACCAAAGCCGAAGCAGGAGAAAAACTAGAGAAAAGTGTCTGGTCATTCCGCCACCTGACTTTAGGGGTAATTGCCATATTCTTTTATGTAGGAGTCGAAGTCTGCATTGGAGCGAACATTAACCTTTATGTCATGGAGCAACAAGAAGCCAACCGTGTATTCTCTTTCTTTGGAAGCGACTCACTCAGCTTATTGGGTACTGATTTCTCTATCCCGGCATTTATGGCTACGCTTTATTGGGGAGGTATGCTAATCGGACGTTTGGTGGGGAGTTCTTTAAGTACAGTTCCACCCCGCACGCAATTGGTTACAACAACGATATGTGCCACTGTACTTGCTTTATTGGCTATTGGTCTGAATAATCCGTGGTTGCTGACGGCAGTCGGTTTGTTCCATTCCATTATGTGGGGAGCTATCTTTACACTTTCAGTAGCGAAACTAGGCAAATATACCTCCGTTGCTTCCGGTGTATTCATGATCGGGGTAGTAGGTGGAGCCATACTTCCTTTATTGCAAGGTGCATTAGCCGATGCAATGGGATGGAGATGGTCTTGGTTCATTGTGATTTTCGGAGAATTATACATGTTATATTATGCGCTGATGGGGTCGAGAATCCGTCAGTCGGCAGAAGCAGAATAACAGATGAAAAGAAGTATATTTTTTGGTTTGTTAGTGATAGGGTGCTTTACAAAAGCCTGGTCTCAGTACCAGGCAAGCACCCCCCCGCACCTGGGATAAGTATCCACCAGAAGCACAGCTACGAGGATTCGGACTACATACATCGAAGGTGGTTCAGATGGATAACGATCGATCTTTGGAAGAGGTGATGCTCTTCAGCGCACACAACGGTCACTACCCTTATTTTGATTTATTCAAAAACTATTATGTGATTATTGATTACTATACCAAAGAAATTAAGTATATGTCAGACATCGTCGTATCAACCCAACGCGACCTAACCTTGGAAGACCGTAATAATGATGGTAAATACGAACTTTACCGCACTTACTTCCGGGATGGAGAATTCTCCGTAGATGAGCACGGTAATAACCTGAAAACAACATGGGTGTACGATTGCATTGAATGGAAAGACGATAAAAAAAAGACTAAGTAAACCTCTTATAAACCTATGAAACGCCTGAAATTATATCTGCTGATACTATTGGCAACTTGCCTTTATACAACTTCTCCCTGCAAAGCCCAACAAAAGATCAAAACCATGATCGTCACCGGACAAGATGGAAGTCACTGGTGGCAGGGAGGCAGCGAAGCAATTAAAATGATACTGGAAAACAGCAACCTCTTTACGGTGGATATTCATATCACGCCCGATTGGAATGAAGATATCAGCCAATTCAACCCAGACTTTGATCTATACGATCTGGTTGTCATCAATTATGGAGGAACTACCTGGGCCAAGCCTACTCAACAAAAATTTGAAGATTTTGTCTCTCAGGGAGGAGGCGTAGTTGTTATTCACTCCTCGGTTGTGGGCATGGACGACTGGAAAGGTTACAATGAAATGATTGGTCTCGGTGCATGGAACGGCCGCAACGAAAAGGATGGACCGTACGTTTACTGGAAAGACGGACAAGCAGTTTACGATTATTCTCCCGGATGGGCTGGCTATCATGGTCTGCAACATCCATCCACTATTATCAACCGCAGCCCTGGTCATCCCATCACGAACGGCCTGCCAACAGAATGGGAACATTTCAAAGATGAAATCTACGCACGGTTACGAGGCCCCGCCCGAAACCTGGAAATCCTGGCCACCACTTATGAAGATGCCGGTGACGAAAGAGGCGGCCGCCACGAGCCTGTGCTCTGGACAGTGAAGTATGGAAAAGGAAACGTGTTTGTATCTCTACTCGGTCATGCCGGCAATGACCCGGAACTTCGTTATGCTATGGAATGTACGGGCTTTCAGGTAACTCTGCTTCGGGGTGCCGAATGGGCAGCAACCGGACAGGTAACTCAACAAGTTCCCACAGATTTTCCCCGCAAAGGAATCATTACCCTTCGGAAAGAGTTCAAGGCTCCTTCCCATGCCTTCGATGAATGAATAGTTGAGTAGGTAAGAAATAAGAGATCAAAGAGTTAAGAAGAGCGATGCCGCATGGATTCTTAGCTACTTAACTCCTTACTTCTTGACACCTAATCCCCAGCAAGTTAGTTTCCTATCAATGAAGGTTTAATAACCGCCAACAGGCATAAAATTATTAGAAAACAAACCTTTTATGAGAAAAATTAAACTCCTTTCTGCTAGCTAAAAACGAACTTGCACCAAGAAAATCAACCTTTTATTCACTAAATAAAGAAAAACAATGCTTATGGAAAACGACTCTCTTCACCATTTCAGCTAGCTATCCTCACAAGGATGTGTATCATTCATCCATCTATAGATTAATTCCAATTATACTTTATACAGATATATGACCTTTCATCCAATAATTGCTTACCAACCAGATCTGGAATCCATCTATAGAATTGAAGCCTTAATCCAATTAATTAATCGAATCAAGCTAATACATTTAATATGAAAAGAAAGAAAAAGATTCTGCTGTTCCTCGTGAGTTTTTGTTGTTGCCTTCCTTTATTTGCGCAGCAAAGAGACATCCAGGGGGTTGTTTACGACAACCTGAATGACCCGTTACCGGGTGTGAACGTGTTTATTAAAAATAATTCAAACATCGGCACTATTACAGATATTGATGGCCGGTTCCAACTCAAAGCTTCCACAGGCGATATCCTGGTTTTCACGTTTGTAGGATATGAAAACCAAGAACATACACTAACATCCCATGATAACGTCTTGACTATTCGCCTGACGGATTCCTCAGAATTTCTGGACGAAATAGTAGTAGTGGGATACGGCGTACAGAAAAAAAGTGTCATGTCTTCGGCCGTAAGCCGCATCACCAGTGATGATCTGGACAGGGGAAATCCTACCAACGTACAAAACGCGCTGAAAGGTAAAGTATCGGGTGTACAGATCACCTCCAATTCCGGTCAACCGGGTGCGGAATCGAAAATTCGTATTCGTGGTACTGGTACAGTCAATGATTCGGATCCGCTTTATATCATTGATGGTATGCCCTCGGAAAATGGAATCAACCACATCAATCCTTCGGATATTGAATCTATTGAAATCCTGAAAGATGCAGCTTCAGCAGCGATCTATGGAGCACGAGGAGGTAATGGTGTTGTATTGGTTACTACCAAGAAAGGGACCAAAGGAAAGCCTACACTTAGTTATGAGTTCACATATGGTATTCAAAATCCATCTAAAAAGATTGATTTGTTAGGAAGTGCGGACTATCAGATGCTTATGAACGAAATGGCTGTAAACACCCCGGACAGAGATCCGTATTTCCCTGAACCCTCTAATGTGAATACAGATTGGCAGAAAGTATTGAAAAATAAAAACGCACCCATTGTTAACCACAAAGTATCGTTAAGCGGTGGTGGAGAAAGTTCAACGTATTATGCCTCTTTCGGATATGTAAAACAAGAAGGTATTTTCGCTAAAGGACACTCTGATTACGAACGTTATAATATGCGTTTAAATTATAACAACATACTGATTGATACGAAAGAGCGTAACTGGTTAAATAAAGTAAGCCTTAATACAATTGTTCATTATACGAGAGAAGTCAGGACAGGAAACGACATTAATAACACCGAATCTGGTGGTTTGATTTCTTCCATGAACATGCTGCCCCCCACAGAGCCAATTTATCAAACTGACCCTGAGATATTAAAGACTTATGAATCACTTTACCCCAACCATGTGAAAGCACCAGATGGAAGAGTTTATAATATTATTGATATGAATGATGTAGTAAACCCTTTAGCCCGATTGCAGGTAGAGCATAACCAAAGAAGAATTCCCCAAACATTTGGAGGTAGCTTCAATCTGGATGCTACCTTATTACCCGGATTAACTTTCAAAACAAGTTATAGTATTGATTGGGTATTTCATTCACTTAAAAACGTGGTTCCTGTTTACGAACTAAACAGTACAAGTAAAAACGCCAACTCAAGGGTGGATGATGAAAAGAGAGAAGCATCTAACTGGCAATGGGAAAACGTATTGTCTTACAACAAAACTTTCGGCGAACACAGCATTGGGGCATTGGTAGGTACTACTATGTCATCTTATCACTACTCCAATTTAAAAGGTACAGATTATGATTTGCTTGTGGTGGATATTGACAAAGGATACATCGATACAGCAACTGCTGCCGAAGAAATGTCAAAAGTAGAAGGAGGTGCCAGAGACCATCGCATTGCTTCTGTATTCGGTCGTATCAATTACAATTATGCCGAGAAATATTTATTGGAAGCCGTAATAAGACGCGATGGTTCTTCGAATTTTGGTAGGAAACATCAATATGCCACCTTCCCTTCTGTTTCCGTGGGTTGGGTATTAACACGTGAAAAGTTTATGGATAAGAGACCTTCCTGGTTAGACTTTGCCAAACTGAGATTCAGCTGGGGACAAAACGGTAATGAAAAGACGGATCCATTCCTGTTTACAAGTATGATGACCAAAAGCGGTTTGAGCGCTGTAGAAGGAGGAAAAGTATACACAGGAATGAAACCCACTGGATATCCCACAGAAGATTTGAAATGGGAAACATCAGAACAGACAGACTTCGGTATTGATCTTCGTTTCTTTAAAAACGCATTAACCTTCTCCGCTGACTATTTCATTAAAAAGACAAAGGATATGTTACTGGAAATGCCTATTCCGATGTATTCCGGATATGGAAAGATGTGGATCAACAAAGGAACTGTAGAGAATAAAGGAGTGGAATTTGAAGCCTCTTATAAGTTCAATATCGGTCAGGTAAAATTTAATGTAGGTGGTAACGCTTCTTATATAAAAAACACTGTTACTGAACAGGGAGGTGATAGGATTGGTCTCAATGAAATCGGAGGTGGTATGGGAGGACGTGTTAGCTATAGTGAAAACGGACGTCCTTTCGGATTCTACTATGGTTATGTGCACGATGGTATATTCCAGAATTGGGATGAAATTAACAGCTATGTGACTGAGACGGGAGCATTAAAGCAACCCAATGCCGTACCTGGTGATATCCGGTTTAAAGACTTAGATGGTAAAGATGGCATCAATGGTGATGACAGAACCATGATCGGTAAACCCAATCCCGATTGGACATACGGTTTTAACCTGAGTGGAGAATGGAAGAATTTTGATTTTAGTGTCTTCTTCCAGGGAGCTCACGGAAATGATATTTACAAATTATACAGGCGCTCTAATGTAACAAAAGGAAACTGGGATAAATCCTGGTTGGGACGTTGGCACGGTGAAGGAACTTCCAATTGGATTCCCCGTCTTGTTGAAGGTGACAATAACAATTATCAGGTATCCAGTTTATTTGTAGAAGATGGTTCATATATGAGGCTTAAGGTGGCTCAAATTGGGTATACATTACCCCAAAGATGGGTAAATAAAGCCTTTATCAAGAACTTACGTGTATTCGTACAAGGTGAAAATCTCTTTACCATTACTGACTATAGTGGATATGATCCGGAAGTGGGCACCCGCGACGGATTCGACGGAGGAACTTATCCTCAATCACGCACCTTTACTATCGGAGCCAATATCGTATTCTAAAATCAAACCAAAGTTCAATTACAATGAAAAAGAAAATAACAAGTATATGGGCAATCTGCACATTGATTCTTTTCGCATCCTGTGATGATTTCTTGCAAACTAACCCAAGAACGAATGTTGCAGAAACAGAGTTCTATAAGACCGAGAGTGAAATGATGATGGGGCTTTATGCCACAATGAACGAAGTGCAGGTTCGCATTATGGAGATTTGGTCCTACTCTTCCCTTCTATCGGATGAATCGGAAACAGGGGGAGGTATTGGCGAAGGCCAGTGGAAAACCAAATGGGACACATTTACTTATGGGTCAAGCAATTGTTTCGGCGAATGGGGATATGGTTCGTGGTGGAATGAATGGGACTATGGAGTCTTCCATGGGGTCATTTCTGCCAATATCTTATTAGATAAACTGGAAAAAAGTGACTTGAGCCCAACTTTTATCAATGCAATAACTGCTGAAGCCCGCTTTCTTCGCGCCTTATTCTATAATTACCTTTTTATGGGCTATGAGGAGTTCCCTCTCATAAAGAAACGCTTAACGGTAGAGGAAATATATACGGTACCCAAAGGGACTCGTCAGGAAATATATGAATTTATGTTGAGTGATCTGGATGATGAAGTAACTAAATATCTGCCGGAAAGAAGTGCAACTCCTCAAGGACGTGTTTGCCGGGATGCCGCCAAACTACTTCGGGCTAAAATCATTCTTTTCCACAGAGATGAAAGCAAATATCAGCTGGCATTAACGGACATGAAAGAAATTATCAACAGCAAAAGATACACTTTAAATCCTAATTACCTGAACCTATGGTTAAAAGCTGGAGAGTGGGGAACAGAATCCATCTATGAAATAGGATTTGCAGGTGAAAACTCAGGGGAAGGAAACGGACTGGGAATAGCTTTGGGTGGTCGTGATATTATCGATCCGAGAAGCGCAGAACAAGGAGGCCTGATGCACGGATACGGACAAAACACAATGCCAAGTACCATTTATAATATGTTCAAAGAAGGTGATACCCGCCGGGAAGGAACTGTTATCGTATACGACGATGAAAAAAAGAAAGTACAGGAACTGATTACGAAAGGAGAACTTCCAGGCGGAAGCAATTTCGTTATCAGCGATAAACAGGAAAAATATGAGGGATTGGGACATTATAAATATCACCCCAGAAAAGAAACATCTTCTTCCGTTGATCCAATAAATAATTATTTCTTTTCTTACCGCTTTTACCGGTATGCCGATGTATTGCTTCTCGCAGTTGAACTAGAAGCGCGTATTTCAGGTACAATAAGTACAGAAGCGCAGGGATGGTTTAATCAAATCAGAGATCGTGCATTCCAAAACCAGGACAACCGAATTGAACTAACAGGAAAAAGCAAAGAAGAAATACTGGATATCATCTTCAAAGAAAGAGGTTATGAGTTTATTGACGAAATGCAACGCTGGTTCGACATTATGCGTTTTGACAAAGGAACGGAGATATTAGCCAATAAAGGATGGACAGAAAAGTTCAGATACTTCCCACTAGACCAAACAGAAATGGACCGGGCTAGAGGTAACTTAACACAAAATCCGGGTTGGAAATAATCAACCTATAACAAGGTATTTATACAGGATAGTTGTCGAAAGATTTTCCCGAAGCAATCTATTCTGTATATTTACCTGTTTGAAATAGGTATTGAAGTATTTATTCTAAATATTAAAAAGAAGAAATCCATGAAAAAGTTAACTGGTCTGTTGGTATTACTCCTTTTCCTGACAGGTTGTCACACAAAAACATCTAAAAAAAATACGGATCAATCTACGAAAAATCCTCTTCATGTATTGGTTCTTACGGAAAGAGGCGGACAACATGGAGGCTTCACCAATGCCGGACTTCAATGGCTGGAAAAGGAAAGCAAGTCTTTGAACTTTCAGTTTACGGAAATCAATAATACGGATTCTATCAATGAAGCCTGGCTTTCACGATTCGGATTGATTATTCAATTGGATTACCCTCCTTATATGTGGACACCGGAAGCTGAAAAAGCTTTTATCCGTTACATTGACGAAGGACTGGGAAGCTGGATAGGTTTCCACCATGCAACACTCTTAGGGGAGTTTGACGGCTATCCGATGTGGCAGTGGTTTTCTGAACTTATGGGTGATATCCGTTTTGAAAATTACATTGCACCACTGGCAGACGGTACCGTTTATGTGGAAGATAAAGAACATCCGGTGATGAAAGGATTGAATGAATCATTTGTTATCCCGGATGATGAATGGTACACCTTCAATAAAAATCCCCGCCCGAACGTACATGTATTGGCAAGTGTAGATGAATCCAGTTATCAACCTGCATCTGAAATAAAAATGGGAGATCATCCGGCTGTGTGGACAAATCCATCAAAGAAGGCCCGGAATGTTTATTTCCTTATGGGACATAGTGCGAAACTTTATGAGAATGAACCGTTTTTGCAAATGTTCCGCAATGCCATACGGTGGGGACTTAAAATGGATAAAAAATGATACATAAACAAATTATACGACTTGCCTGCATCTTTTTATGTGCAGGCTTTTGTATTCCTTCAGGTTGGGCACAGACTTCGGAAGGATACCCAGCCAATTATGCGAAAGAACCTCGATTCAAAGCTCTGGTTTATTATACATCTCATGCTGAACAGGCCCATGTAGACTTTTCTTTGCAAGCAGTTGACTTTTTCAAACGCCTCAACTACGGAAACGGATTTATTCTCGACATTACAACCGACTTCGCTCAATATCCTTACGAGAAATTGAAAGAATATGAGATCGTTGTTATGCTGGATGGTTATCCCAATACGCTGAAAGAACGGAAAGCTTTTGAGCAATATATGGAAAACGGCGGTGGATGGATGGGTTTTCATGTATCGGCCTACAATGATAAAAACACCAGCTGGCCTTGGCTGGTGCAATTCCTCGGTGGCGGAGTCTTCTATTGCAATAATTGGCCTCCCCAACCGGTAAAGGTCACTGTCGATAATCCCGATCATCCGATCACTAAGAATCTCCCTTCTTCTTTTATTGTACCTGAAAGCGAATGGTATCAGTGGAATCCCAGTCCAAGAGAGAATGAGAACGTGGAAGTATTACTTAGCATTTCGCCGGATAATTATCCGCTGGGAATTAAAGATGTAATCAACTTCGGGGATTTCCCCATCGTATGGACGAACAAAAAATACCGGATGATCTATTTAAATATGGGTCACGGGGATGATGAGTTCAGTGATGCGACACAAAAACTTCTTTTTATCAATGCATTCCGCTGGGTGCTCAGTACGGATAAGAAAGGTGATCCTTTCCAAAAATAAACAGGTATGAAGAAAAAAATACAACTCCTTTCTTTCTTACTGGCAAGTTCCTGTATTACTGCTGTATCTCAGGTACGGTTGACAAGCGATCCACAGTTGGAACAGGAAATTATCCGGACCGGACTTATTCATAGTCCTTTACCACTGGATCAATCCCGTTCTTATGAGACTAACGGGTTGAAAAAGAAAGTGCTCCACCGTGAAACACTTTCCAGCGGAGAAAATGTAAATGATTGGAAAGCCAAAGGCTTGGGTATATTGACCCGCTCTATGGAACAAACGAAATCCGGTAAAGGAAGCCTTCGTCTCTCCTATCCGACTTTTACTGGAAAACGAATACAAGGATCACCATCAGATCCGGATTATGGTACTTACACCGGAGCAGGTATACAGTTTCATCCGGAAGGATCCAACTGGGAAAAGTTCAATCGGATTGTCTTTTATATCTATCCTGATTGTGAAGGAGCACGTGTGGTAAATCTTGATTTATCCATTCAGAATGAATCTTCCGATAAACCGGGTTACAACCGTCAGTCAGGAGGACATCTGGTGAACCTGGTAAATAAACAATGGAATAAGTGTTTCCTTGATATTGATGAGTATCAACGCGACAACATCGTACATCTGGCCTTCAGTGCTTCCGGAAAAGGGAAAGACCGCACTACAGGTGATTCGCTTATTTATTACATTGATCAAATTGAATTGCAGCAAATCGAAGATCCGGATATAGTCAGTGGATGGCTGCCGGGTGAAAACCGACTGGTTTATTCCACCACCGGCTATATGCTCAACGGTCCGAAAACAGCTATTCTCAATATGCCTGCTTCCCAACATCAAAATCGTTTTGAACTTCTGAATGCAGAATCGGATAAAACCGTTTACATCGGTGAGATTAAGGAAGAGGAAACATCCATAGGTACATTTCATACCGTGGACTTCAGTTCCGTGAATCTGGAAGGAAACTTTAAACTAAAAGCAGGCAACTTGGAGACACCTTCATTCCGTATCGGAAATAACATCTGGGATAACTCCCTCTGGCGGGTATTAAATTATATCTTCTGTCAGCGATGTGGCCATCCGGTTCCAGGAATTCATGGTACCTGTCATACAGATCTCTGTGCCGTACACAACGGACAGAAAATCTCTTATGCCGGGGGATGGCACGATGCGGGTGATCTTTCTCAACAGACTTTGCAAACCGGAGATGTCACTTATGCCTTGCTAGAAGCTTATAATAAGCTGAAAGATAAAAACGAAATGCTAGCTGCCCGTTTGCTTGAAGAAGCAGAGTGGGGATTAGAATTTATGCTCCGTACCCGCTTTGGTGATGGATACCGGGCAAGCAGTGTCGGCCTGTTGATCTGGCTGGATGGCATTTTCAATACATACGACGACATCAACTCTGTACGGGTACAGAATCTGGCTTTCGATAATTTCCTCCATGCCGGATATGAAGCGTATGCCGCGATGACAATCGACCGGGACCCCCGTTTGCAGGAACATCTGACCCGCATAGCCAAAGAAGATTTTGAGTTTGCCCTGCAACGACACGAGAAAGTGGGTTACGGAGAATTCCTTCATTTCTATGAGCACAGCTACAATACTTCTGAGAGCCAATATATGGCGACTGTCTCCTGGGCTGCAAGTATGCTATTTAAACTTACAAAAGAACAAAAGTATGCTGACCTGGCTGCTGAGTACATTCAACTCACACTGGATTGTCAGCGCCAAGAGCCTCTCAAAGATAAAGACAAAACGCGCGGTTTCTTTTACCGTGACCGTTCCCGTCAATCCATTGTTCATTACATACATCAATCACGTGAACAAGTTTATATGCAGGCTATGACGCTGCTTTGCGAAACACAGCCCAATCATCCGGACTATTCGAAATGGGAAAACTCCATCCGCTTATACGGGGATTATCTGAAAGGACTCATCAAATATACCGCTCCTTACGGCATGTTGCCCAGTGGTGTTTATCACGTTGACGAACACCGGGATTCTACCAGTTTTTACCGCTTACATCTTTTTCCACCTGAAAATGCAGATGAATTATACCAGGAGCAAGTGAAGAAAGGAGTTAAACTGGATAAAGAACACTACCTGAAACGGTTCCCCGTTTGGTTCAGTATTTTCAATGGAAACAGCGCCATTCATCTTTCCACAGGTAAAGCTGCTGCCTTATGTGGCAAATTCCTGAAGGATGAGGAATTACTTCAAATAGGTCGCGAACAACTTTACTGGACAGTTGGTAAAAACCCATTCGGACAATCACTCATTTATGGAGAGGGTTACAATTATCCACAAATGGACAGTTTTTCTTCGGGCGAAATAACCGGTGAAATGCCGGTAGGAATTCGGAGTCTGAGAAACGAAGATATACCTTACTGGCCGCAAACTAATACAGCTTGTTACAAAGAAGTATGGGTAACAACCGCCGGAAAGTGGTTGTTACTGGCAACCGAATATCAATGATCTTTATCACAGACAACCTATATTAGATTGAATTGAACAACCTTTTAAACGCTAAACTTATGGATCAACCAGCTACCGATTTTACTCAACGCAATCAGGCGATTGATATCCTGCGCGCACTCACTATGTTACTTATGATCTTTGTCAACGACCTCGTATCAATTTCCGGATATCCCGAATGGCTTGGACATGCGAAGGTCCATCAGGATATGCTGGGATTGGCAGATATTGTCTTTCCCTGCTTTCTTTTTGCAGTAGGTATGTCCATTCCTTTCGCCATTGAAAGTCGTTTTGCCAAAGGTTACTCAGGTGTCAGCACGGTTGCCCATATATTAATCCGTACACTTGCATTATTGCTAATGGGGGTATTTATTGCCAACTCAGAATCCGGTGTATCTGCTGAAAGCGGATTATCAGTAGCTAGTTACCGCATCTTGATGGTGATTGCTTTCCTGTTGGTTTGGAATGTATATCCACGTACAATCAACCTCCGCAACCAACGGATTTTTCAGGGATTAAAATACTTAGGATTGGCTTTGCTACTCTATTTAGCGATTGTATACCGCGATCCTGAAGGAGGTGTGTTTCAGGCACGCTGGTGGGGTATATTGGGGTTAATAGGTTGGTCGTACTTCTTCTGTGCCATGACATACGTTTTTGCACGCAATCGCTTCCGTTATCTGGTACCCATCTGGCTGGGTTTATTAATACTTTGCATACTGGAAAGCAATTTAAGGACGGGCAGTTCCATACTTAATCTTCCTCGCGGTAACTTCTTCGATCAGTTACTGGGTTTAATCCATCTGGGTAATGGTTCACTTGCTGCTTTCACTATGGGAGGGATTCTCGTTTCATTAGCCAGTTTGCGATACAAAGAAGTTCCTGCACAAAAAAAAGGGTTGTTTGCCGCTTGTAGTGTAGCGATATTGTCTGTTGCAGGTCTTGTTAGCCACCGTTTCTGGATTATTTCCAAAATACAGGCTACCCCACCCTGGGTATTCTATTGTACTGCCATAGCCATCGGTGTTTATGCCCTTATCTATTGGCTGGTAGAAAAAAGGAAAGCCCACTGGTTCAACCTCATTAAAACCGCAGGTACCGCCACTCTTACCTGCTATCTGGTACCTTACGTGGCATATAGCCTCTCCTTTCTTCTGGGAATTCATCTACCCGAATGGCTCACCACAGGATTTGTCGGCATACTTAACTGTATCGTGTTCTCCTTCCTGGTTATTGGAGTTACTTATTTATTGGGAAGAATTCATATTAAACTTAAAATATAAACCCGCATGAAAAAATTCAAAGAGAACTATCAATTAGGATACTTTATATCCAGCATGATTATGGCAGTCATCATCTTTATTTTCTTTTTCATCGCCTATTACTTTTGGGGATAGAAAGCAAAAGGAATGGATTTATTCTTTCTTTTTTGAGTAGATCCATTCGTCCAGGTATTCTCCATCTTTATAAATGGCTTTTTTGAGTTTGGCTTCCAGTTCGAATCCGGCCTTTTCCAGCACTCTTTGCGAACCACGATTGGTGGAGAAAGGTCGCGCGAAGATTCGGGTAATATCGAATGTTTTAAAGCCATATTCTACCATCTCTTGTATGGCACGGGGCATAATGCCAAGCCCCCAATATTTCTCAGACAACCAATAACCCATCTCAGCATTCTTCTCATGAATGTCCGATTGAGGAAAAATGCCTATGGAACCCACCGCTTCACCATTTACTTCGATGGCAAAAACCTGTGTAGGTGAATGTCCTGAAATTGCTTTGATGTAATTCTTTCCATCTTCTCGTGTATAGGGATGTGGAAATGCGTTGGTAAGCCAACAGGCAATATTTCTATTGTTGGCATGTTGCACCAGGCTCTCTACATCGGTTTCTTTCCAAGGACGTAGCGTAAATTCAGTGATTTGCTTTTCCATCTATGTATCTAATTTATTGTTCTTACAAAAATACGATTAAATTGATGTATCTTGTACACCCAAATTAAATTTTTAAAATCGGATAATATTTTATGGCGAAGAAAAAGAAAGCAGGAATTGATCCTAAAATACTCAGAGCACAATATAGAAATCAATACCTCCGGGAGTTAAAACGATTATACAATCAAATTCATCCTGATCTTTTCTCTCGCATCAGTAACCGTCATCTCGAAAAAATATTTCTGAGCAGAGGAAGAACAGCCAAACTCGTTATTGAAGGGTGGATTCTTCCTGAATGGTTCACTAAATACTGCCAGGATAACATCAGGGAACACATGGTGAATAACCAGATAGAAATTGTTCCGGGAGGTCTTACAGTCAATTTACACCAGTTTAGTAATTATATCATCCCTCTTATGGCATGGGCAAAAGAACTAGCACCCTTATTTGCCAATGACCCTTGGTTTGAAGAAATTATTCTCAACAATTTTGAAAAATTCATGAATCAGTATGAACACTTAATGAATGTGATTTCTCTGGTTTTAATGTATATGTTAACCCAGCCACCGTATCAGTTCTGTAACCTGGAATATATTATTGAAAACGGTTACAGCCCAGATGGCTCTCCACGTATTGAACAGAAATACAAATTAAGACTCGCTCGTTCAGCGAAAGCCCGAATTATATATAATAACGGGGAAAAACGTACTGCTTATGAAGTACTACAAAATTTCCACAAAGCATATAATCCTCATAAAATAGCCCCCTTTACTCCTCTGACTTTTTTACCTTCACACTTCGGTGTAAAAACGGAGGAACCGGAAGAGAAACCTTATCCCGTATTTATCCTTCAGCATGCACTCGACAGGCTGGATGAGCGACTGGACTGTCCGGTTTTTGGATATACAACTTCCCTGATTGTTGATTCACTCCAGAGTGGGAAAGTCTACAAACTCTCTGCTCATAAGTTATTAGTCGAATATCATATTGAGGAAGCAAAAGCCGGCTATCTTCAAGTAGACGTACGGGAAGATGTTATATTAATCCGTACTTTCCTGTTTCTGACCAATGAGACCACTCCCGAAGGTCAGAAGCTCCGCACCCATCTTGGTTTGCATACCGAAGATATAAAGTTTCTCAATATTGATAAATTGACCCCTTTCCTTGAAACAGATATCTTAAAGGATGAGAAAATATGTACTTTGTTACGGGATTCCGGCTGTGAATCACTTATCCACTTATGCGAAACGGTGAAAAACAGCAGTTTCTGGCAGCTACCCGAAGAGACAAAAGAAATGGCTGAAAAGCTGAAAAGATATATGATGGAAGGGGAAAAATAAGTATTCAGTGACAAAGAACATTGTTTTCAAAAAAGCCACTTATAAAGAAATATGATAAAATATTCACAGTTTGATTATCTTTTTGTTTTCCTCTAAAGATCTCAGCATTTGCTCTTTTTTGAAGTGAGTCTGCTTATACGGCTTCTGAGCAGGGTAATTTCCTCTTGGAAAAGTGTTTTTTGCTTCAAAAAATGAAAAGACACGAGAACTTTGTTTAGAAACGTAGGCTAAAAACAGTTTTGCTGTCGAATTATACATTCTTATGTTGGTTAACAAAAATATTTCTTTGTGTAACAAATGGAGTACGGTTGTCACACAAGTAGAGTACATTTATTAACCAGAAAGAGTAAGCTTATTAACCAAACAGGACGGTGTTGTTTAATAAACTATTTTTGTGATCGTCTATCCACATATAAAAGAGATTAAGCTACACAGAAGAAACAATTTCTTAGCATAAGATTATTCATATTGAGATTATTTGATTGATCAATCTTAGTATTTTAGTTATATCATTTTAATTTGATATAACTGATTCACGGAATATTTTGCCATCAATATTAATTTAAAAAAACATATTTACATCAATTTATCGATTCATTCTTCTTTTTGAATTTTTCCAATGATACTGAAATGCAGATAATTATTTTGAAATGGTTCATACTATATATATGCGAAGATTCGGAGATTAAGAATAGGGTGATAAAATGATATTTTTCCAATCATAAATATCTGGTATAATTTTGTACATTTAAACGTTTCAAATAACTTCATATTTAATATGTAAGCCTAAGATTAAGATGGAAAAAGGAATTGTAACAAATAAAGAGTTTAAACAAGAATATGAACCGGGAAGTGGTTCGTTATTCGTACCCGTTTTGGGAAATCTTTTTCCGAAACTTTTTGGACAAAGTATGCGATCAGTGGATAGATGGTTCGTTATTGCAGAAGTGAAAGATAAATTATATAGGTATGAAATTGATAAAAAAATATATGATCGAATTGATATAGGGGATAAGATTGAAATCAGAATAGATCAATACGGAATGCCTGAAGTTGGACTAATGAAGTAAGTTGTTTTATTTGATCGTACAAAATTAGGAAAGGAAGGCATAAAGAAAAAAAGCCTCATAAGTCATAGACTTATAAGGCTAAATTCAAACTATGTACTCGAAGGGGGACTTGAACCCCCACAGCCGCTATGGCCAAAGGATTTTAAGTCCTTCGTGTCTACCATTCCACCATTCGAGCATCCTGTTAAAGATCGAGCGAAAGACGGGATTCGAACCCGCGACCCTAACCTTGGCAAGGTTATGCTCTACCAACTGAGCTACTTTCGCGTTTTTGACGGGTGCAAAGATATAATGATTTGATGTAAAAGCCAAACTTTTTCTATTGAAAATTTAAAATAAACTGGGAAGTGTTGAAACGCACAGGAGTTAAGAATATCCGACACATTCTTTTAATTTGAATATCGGGTTCTTAGCTCCTTGTTTATTTCATATTCAGTCACTTATTTGAGAATATTTTCTATCTCGTCCAGTTCTTCTTGGGTAAAGCTCATCTGATTCAGCGTCTCGAGATTGTCAGCTAACTGCCGTACTGAACTTGCACCGATAATTACCGAAGTTACACGTTCATCTCTCAATACCCATGCCAACGCCATTTGCGCTAAAGATTGGTTTCTTTTTTTTGCTAACTCATTGAGTAAACGTATAAGGGCAACTTTTTCCGCTGTGACTTGCTCCCGTTTTAAGAAACCAGTGGAACGGGCAGCACGGGAATCTTCCGGAATGCCATGCAAATATTTATTGGTCAATAATCCCTGAGCAAGCGGAGAAAAAGCAATAAATCCGCAACCAGCTTCCTGAGCTAATTGCAAGGTGCCTTCCTCAACTTCACGAGTAAACATGCTGTATCTATCCTGATTGATTAAACAAGGGACACCGGCTTCCTTTAATAAATGATAAGACAAACGCGCTTTTTCTACCGGATATTTGGAGATACCGACATATAAAGCTTTCCCTTGACGCACAATATCAATCAGTGCCTGCATGGTTTCTTCTACCGGGGTAACCCCATCGTATCTGTGGCTGTAAAAGATATCAAAATAATCTAACCCGGTACGCTTCAAACTTTGGTCGATACTTGCCATCAGATTCTTACGGGAACTTCCGTCTCCATAAGGACCGGCCCACATTTCGTGCCCTGCTTTGGAAGAGATAATCATCTCATCCCGGTAACCCAGGAAATTCCGTTTCAGTATCTTTCCGAAATTGCTTTCTGCCGATCCGGGTGACGGACCATAATTATTAGCGAGATCAAAGTGAGTAATACCTTGATCAAATGCATGTTTAATCATATCGGTAGCAACTTCAAAGTCATCTACATCACCAAAGTTATGCCAAAGGCCCAAAGAGATGCGAGGTAATAACAACCCGCTATTGCCACAATATTTATATTCCATTTTACCGGAATAACGGGTTTCGGAAGGAGTATAGTCCATAGGAATTGTATATTAATTCGTTTTGAAAGGGAAAAGAATATCTCAGAAGAGAAAGAAACTAAGAAAATTTCTTATTAAGCAAGGCTTTTTCTGCTGCCTCCATGCGCTCAAAATCAAAGCCTTCAATCACACTTTGCATTAGCATGGTAATCGCTTCATTGCTTAAATTACCAATACTGCCTTCGTGGGTATGATGCACCTGTTTATCATGAGAAAAATTACCGGCTTCAATATCTAATCCTACTTTCTTATAAGCATCGCGGAAAGGCATTCCTTCACGAGCCAGTCGATTGACTTCCTCAACACTAAAAATGAGGAGGTATTTATCATCATCAAGGATGTGTTCGTTCACCTTTATCTCCTTCATGATATAAGTAGTCATTTCCAGGCAATCCTTCAATTCCTGAAAAGCAGGAATAAAGATTTCCTTAATAATCTGCAAATCGCGGAAGTATCCAGAAGGCAGGTTATTGGCTATCATCATGATTTGTTGGGGTAGAGCCTGCAATTTATTGCATTTAGCACGGGTTAGTTCAAATACATCCGGATTCTTTTTATGAGGCATGATACTGGAACCAGTTGTACAATCGTCCGGCAATTTCACAAAGCCAAAGTTCTGGCTATTGTATAAGCAAGCGTCATAAGCTAACTTTGAGATCGTTCCGGCAATACTGGCTAACGCAAAAGCTACATTACGCTCCATCTTTCCACGTCCCATCTGGGCATACACCACATTGTAATTCATGGTATCAAAACCCAATAACTCAGTCGTCATGGAGCGATTCAATGGAAAAGAGGATCCGTAACCAGCAGCTGAACCCAACGGATTACGGTTACACATCTTATAAGCTGCCTGCAGGAATAACAAATCATCTACCAGACTTTCCGCATAAGCTCCGAACCACAGCCCAAAAGATGAAGGCATGGCTATTTGCAGGTGCGTATAACCCGGCATCAGAACATCTCTGTACCTCTCGCTTTGATTAATCAAGACTCTGAAAAGAGTTTCAACCTGATCGGCAATTTCTTTGATTTGTGCACGGGTGAATAGTTTCAGGTCGAGTAATACCTGGTCATTGCGGGAGCGTCCGCTATGTATCTTTTTACCAACATCGCCTAAAGAACGTGTCAGCATCAGCTCTACCTGAGAGTGGACATCTTCAACTCCCTCTTCAATTTCAAAGTTCCCCTGTTCAGCCTGATGATATATCTTCTTCAGTTCGGTAAGCAATAATTGCAATTCTTCCGAGCTAAGCAGTCCAATACTCTCTAGCATGGTTATATGGGCCATGGAGCCCATTACATCATGTTTGGCGAGAAACAAATCCATTTCGCGGTCACGTCCAACAGTAAAACGTTCAATGTCTTTATTAACCTGAACATTCTTCTCCCAAAGTTTTTGAGCCATTAGGATTTTAATTAGAATAGTTAATCATAGAAAGCACAGTTGCCATCTTCTCAAGTCCCTCCTCGAGAGGTTTCTGAATCATTCCTTTCATAAACGGATTGACATCCAGGCCAACTGTAAGTTTCATCTTACATTCTGTTTCAGTTACAGGTACTAGTTGTACCCATAAATTAAACGGCATGGGAGAAGTAACCGTCGCAAACTTGATACATTTGGAGGGTTCGCGTTCTACCACATTGAGGGTTATATTTCCTACAGGAGATACACTAAAACTGAGTGTGTCTGAATCGAAACTAAGATCCTGCACTTTATCGGCAGGGATTTTATCTTTCATAGCTTCCAGATTATTTAAATCCGAAAGCGTATTATAAACCTGTTCCTGATTATAGGGTATTGTTTTAATACCGCTTTCTATTTTAGTCATAGTTTACTGGGTTCCCAGTTAGCCGGGTCTTTACGCCATTCTGCCAATGTTTGAATATCACTCTCGTCAATATACTCTGTACGTAATGCTACGTCAAGTACTGCTTCGTAATTGGTAAGAGTAATCAAAGGCACTTTGGCTTCTTTAAAGCGTTTCACGGCTACATCGAATCCGTAAGTGAAGGCAGCAATCATACCGATAACTTCGCATCCGTCACGACGAATCGCTTCAACAGCCTTCAGACTGCTTCCTCCGGTTGATACCAGGTCTTCAACAACTACAACTTTCATCCCCGGACGTAACTCACCTTCAATAAGGTTTTCCAATCCATGATCTTTGGGAGTGGCCCGTACATAAACAAAAGGAAGATTTAATGCATCTGCAACTAATGCTCCCTGAGGAATTGCTCCGGTGGCAACGCCGGCAATGGCATCAACCTGTCCGAAACGTTCTGATATAAGTCGTGTAATTTCTATCTTAACAAAGTTGCGAAGGGAGGGGTATGATAATGTTTTGCGATTATCACAGTAAAAGGGTGACTTCCAACCGGATGCCCAGGTAAACGGGTTAGCAGGCTGAAGTTTAATGGCTTTTATTTTTAGCAACTTTTCGGCAAATAATCTCTCTAAAGTCTTCATAATTAATCGAACTATGGGTAATAAGTGATGCAAAAATAGAGAAACTCAATGAATAAGGAAAGTAAAAAGGGTATCTTTTTTCTAAAAGATTTCAATAGGATGGGTTTATAGTGAAAGAAAGTAAGGAAAAACAGACAAAAAGGCTAAAAAGAGATACAATTCTCTATATCATCCATTTCAAATCCTCTTGACAGGGCAAAGCGAACCAGTTTAGCTTTAAATTCGTAGTCATTCTTTGCACGAATACTCTTCCGCTTAGAATCCAGTATTTTTTTTAAGATGGACAGATACTCTTCCTTATCTATTTCATTTAACTTTTCCTGAATAATAGTGTTAGGTATTTTCTTAAACAAAAGCATTTGATAAATCTTCCTTTTACCCCATTTGGCAAAAAGGTATTTGTCTGTAATATAACTGGCTGCATAGCGTTCTTCATCAATAAATTTTTCTTTCCGGAGAAAAGCCAGAATCCGTTCGATCTCCTCCTCTCCGATCTCCCATTTCTTCAGTTTATCAACAACTTCTGAAGCACAATGCTCAGCTGTTGCACAATAAGAGGTAATGCGATTTAATGCTTCTGTATCTGTCATCATCTATTTATTTTATGGCAACTGCTATCCGATCGTTGCCGTATAAATCTTTCCATATCTTCACTTCATGATAACCTGTCATTTGTAATAAAGTCATCACTTCATTTCCATAAGCACGGTTTATCTCAAAATAAAGTTTTCCTTCCGGATTAAGCAATTCTTGGCCAAGTAAAGCTATTCTTTTATAAAAGCGAAGTGGGTCATCGTTGGGCACAAACAAGGCTAAGCCTGGTTCCCAGTTTAGTACATTGGCTTCCATGTCTTCTTTTTCTTTTTCCGTAACATAAGGAGGATTACTTACAATCAGATGAAACTTACGTTCTACCGGAAAAGATTCCATAATATCTTTTTTTACAAAATGCACGTTTGCATGTAATTGCCTACCATTCGACATTGCTATCTTCAAAGCTTCATCGGAGATATCCCAGGCTTCCACATATGCATCCGACAAATGGCGGGAAATAGAAACAGCTATACACCCACTTCCGGTACCGATATCCAGGACACTTATTTTCCCTGTATTTTCTTTCAATATCCGTTCTACAAGTTCTTCCGTCTCCGGGCGCGGAATCAAGACTCCCGGTGCCACCTGAAAAGACAGTCCATAAAAATCCGCACTGCCCCGGATATATTGTATGGGTTCCTTATTCTGCAAACGTTCGATAACACCAGTCAAAAGAATCTGTTGTTTCTCTGATAATTTTATATCTTTGCTTAAATAAATATCCAATGGATTGATGTCTAGCATATCCCTACAGATAATCATAGAGAGGCTTTTGGTCTCTCCAGGGTCATAGATATGTTTTAAAGAATCCTGTATATAGGCAGTGATATGCTTCATGTCTCTTTATTTTCAAAACACAAATATATAAAATTCATGAAAGAGGAAGAAATATACATGCGACGCTGCATTCAGTTAGCAATGAATGGCAAGAACAATGTAGCACCTAATCCGATGGTAGGAGCCGTGATTGTTTATGATGGGAAAATCATGGGTGAAGGTTACCATGTCAGATGTGGGGAAGCTCATGCGGAAGTAAATGCAATTCAAGCTGTAAAGAACCCGTCATTATTAAAACAATCGACCATGTATGTAAGCCTTGAACCATGCTCTCATTATGGTAAAACGCCTCCATGTGCCGATCGGATAATTAAAGAAGGAATTCCTCGCGTTGTAATTGGTTGCCCGGACCCTTTCCTGAAAGTAGCCGGACGGGGTATTCAAAAGTTGAAAGATGCAGGAATTGATGTTACCGTTGGAATATTGGAAAAAGAATGCCGGCAGCTTATCTCCCATTTCGCAATTTATAATACCCAACGCCGTCCTTATATCATTCTGAAATGGGCAGAGTCCGGTGATGGCTTCCTGGATATTACCCGCACAGAAGGTTATCCGGTAAAATTATCTACCGACGAGACCAGAATGCTGGTACATAAAAAGAGAGCTGAAGCAGATGCCATTATGGTGGGCCCCCAAACGGCTATACTTGATAATCCATCGCTGACTGTGCGAGACTGGTATGGTAAAAGTCCTGTCCGGGTAGTAGTGGATAAGCACCTGTCCTTACCGCCCTCTTTACATCTCTTCGATGGAACAATTCCGACATGGATTTATACCATTAAAGAACAACCAAATGCGAGTAATCTTACTTACATCACCTTGAATCAAGAAGTTGATTTATTGCCCCAAATCATGGCTGATCTTTATGAACGGGGCATCCAAACCTTGCTGGTAGAAGGAGGTAGTAAACTATTGCAATCATTCCTTTATGACAGCTTATGGGACGAGATTTTCGTGGAAAAATGCTACAAGAGGCTGGTCTCCGGTGTTAAAGCTCCTGAAATAAGCCCTAAAAATAGTTATTCTATTGAAAAACACTTTGGAGTGTATACTTATCACTATATTCATGATTAAAGTAGTTTGCTTTCGATAAAAACATCAGACATAACATTTTAGCCTTATATTTTTAAAGATTCCCGTGGTTATATTCAATAAACGCACTACCCTAAGGACAGAAGAGTGATTTCTTCCCGGAAATAGCCTGCAGCATATTTTAAATAAATAGATTGAAGAGAAATATAGTTACGATTGAAACTGTAAAATGCGAATTATATGACATAGAAATCTCCTCAGATTCTCTGCTTAAAAACATAATTAAGCATTAATTTTGGTCGATAAAATTCCCAATATTATCTATAATTTTATATAAAACTTGCTGTCAATATTCAATATAGAAAAAAATGTTCCTATTTTTACATCTTGTAAATCATCAGAATTATTATAGCAATGAGAATAAAGCTTTTATCTACCCTGGCAGGTCTTTTTTTTGTTACACTTGCAGTCACATCGTGTCTCGACTCCGATAATAACAATGTAGAATATAGCTCGGATGACACAATTAAGGCTTTCCGGCTGGATACTATTTATGGCGTAAAATACAATTTTACTATTGACCAGATAAACAGGCGGATATTTAATGTAGACTCAGTACCCTTCAGCTCTGATACCATTATTAACAAGATTCTGATTGACTCTTTATCCGTGAACGGATGGGTAACGATAGAGAAAAACGGACAGGATACTATCTTCACTTATACAACTGATTCACTAGACTTTTCAAATACCATGCCTGATTTAGGAGGAACTCCGGTAAAATTGAAAGTGCATGCATATGATGGTGTAAACTCTCGTGAATATTCCATCGAAGTTCGTCGCCATCAACAGGAACCCGATTCGTTAGTATGGAGCACTCCGAGTCTCTCTTTCTCTCAGGGAAATGCCGATGGATTGCAAAAAACAATTATTCTCAAGAATCAGTTAATTACTTATGTATCTAACCAAGTGGCTTATACAAGCAACTTGCCTTTCGGAAGCAGCTGGACCGTGCAATCTTTAAGCGGACTTTCCGAGGAAAATATAAAAATGACTTCTTTCCTTCTTTATAAGGACAAAATATATTGTGTGGCTGAAAGCGGTAAGGTATTTCAATCTCCCGACGGCCTCTCATGGCAGGAGGCGCCCATCAGCGGAAATGTAGTTGCGCTTATAGGAGCATTCCCTGATTACATCTCAGGACTTGTTATGGAAGAGGGAAAAACAAAATTTGCTACAACAAATAGCAGCTTTAACGGATGGGACGCTGATAAGGAAATTCCGGCCACCTTTCCTACCGAAAACATTTCGATGGCTTCTTTCAAAACAAATACAAACGAAGAAGTCTACAAGTATATTTTAATGGGTAAATCAACCGATAAAACACCAGGCAAAACGATACCTTGGTTTAGTTTTGACGGAAAACAATGGGCATCTCTGGCGACCGATATTTATTATTGTCCGGAAATGGAAATACCCACTATCATATATTATAATGAAACATTGTACGCTTTCGGAGGTGATTTCACGAAATTCTACACATCACAGGACCAGGGCCGTATCTGGAAGGGAATAGACAAAATGGTAATGTTTCCGGATAAATTCAGAGGCAGAAAAACCTACTCGACTGTAATTGATCCGGATAATTATATTTGGATTATCTGGAGTAAGGGTTTGGCAGAATACACTGAAACAGATGATGATGACGATGAAATAACGATAACTACGCCTTATGACGATGAAGTATGGAAAGGGCGTATCAACAGACTTGGTTTTCTGATAAAATAAAATATGCCTGATATCGAACAATTAGATTATAACAGGATTCCCACACATGTAGCTATCATTATGGATGGCAATGGGCGTTGGGCAAAACAGCATGGGAAAGGGCGCAGTTACGGCCACCAAGTGGGCGTAGAAGCAGTACGTGTTATTGCCGAAGAAGCTGCCCGACTGGGTGTAAAATATTTAACCCTCTATACCTTTTCCACCGAAAACTGGAACAGACCTGCGGAAGAAATCACCGCTTTAATGAATTTACTCCTGGATTCTATTGAAGAAGAAATATTCCTGAAAAATAATATAAGTTTTCAGATCATCGGAGAGATTGAGAAGCTACCCCGACAGGTTCAGGATAGACTTTATCAATGTATAGAAAGAACATCTCACAATACGGGCATGTGCCTGGTATTAGCATTAAGTTACTCTTCCCGTTGGGAAATAACAGAAGCAGCCAAAAGGATGGCCAAACAAGTAGTTAATGGAGAATTATCACCGAATGATATTACCTCTGATTTATTAGCCTCCCAGTTAACAACTAACTTTATGCCCGATCCGGATTTATTGATCCGTACCGGAGGAGAAATCAGACTGAGCAATTATTTACTATGGCAGTGTGCTTATTCTGAACTGTATTTTTGTGACACTTACTGGCCGGATTTCAGGAAAGAAGAGTTTTTCAAAGCCATCCTTAACTACCAAAAGCGGGAACGGAGGTATGGAAAAACTAGCGAACAAGTTAAATAACACATTTAAATTCATCATTCAAGACTAAAAATAAATGCACTATCGTATCTCTTCCATATTCATTGCGTTCATCTGCTTACTTGGCTATGTCGTCCCGGCTATTGCCCAAGAAGTAGAAACAACTGCTACTGACGATGCATCTAAACCGATTATCCTTTATTCCGGAATACCCAAAAAATACGAAATTGGTGGAATCTCTGTGGAAGGAGTCAGTAATTATGAAGACTATGTGCTAATCGGACTTTCCGGGCTCTCGGTTGGTCAGATTATTACTGTGCCGGGTGAAGAGATCACACAAGCGATCAAACGTTATTGGCGACATGGTCTGTTCTCCAATGTGCAGATCACTGCCGAAAAGATTGAAGATAATAAGATTTACCTGAAAATTACGTTAGCCCAGCGCCCACGTGTTTCGGATATACGATATCACGGGGTAAAGAAATCGGAAAGGGAAGATCTCGAACTACGCCTAGACCTGGTAAAAGGCAGCCAGATTACGCCTAATATGATCGACCGTGCCAAATTATTAATTAAACGCTACTTCGACGATAAAGGATTTAAGAATGCTGAAATCACAATTGTCCAAAGAGATGATCCAGACAACAAAGGTCAGGTATTAGTGGATGTAGATATTGATAAGAAGGAGAAAGTAAAAGTAAACCAAATCACCATTGTGGGTAATGAGGCCCTCAAGACTTCAAAGCTCAAACGAGTGATGAAAAAGACCAATGAAAAAGGTAAGCTTAAAAACTTTTTCCGCACCAAGAAATTTGTTCCTGAAAATTATGAAGCCGATAAGGAACGCATTATTGAAAGATATAACGAACTTGGATATAGAGATGCACGTATCGTTAGAGATAGTGTCACCAATTATGATGACCGCACAGTAGATGTATTTCTGGAAGTTGAAGAAGGAGATAAATATTATATCCGTAACATTACTTGGGTAGGTAATACCTTGTATCCATCCGATTATCTGAATGAATTACTGCGGATGGAAAAAGGAGATGTTTACAACCAGACGTTGCTAGAAAAACGTACGACGCTGGATGAAGACGCTATTGGTAATCTATATTACAATAACGGCTATCTCTTCTATCACCTGGATCCGGTGGAAATTAACATAGTCAACGATTCTGTCGATCTGGAAATGAGAATTGTGGAAGGTCGCCAGGCTACCATTAACCGGGTTAAAATCAATGGTAACGACCGCCTATATGAAGATGCAGTACGTCGTGAACTTCGTACACGCCCCGGAGAATTATTCAGTAAAGACGACTTGATGCGTTCCATGCGTGAAATCCAGCAGATGGGCCACTTCGACCCGGAAAACATACAACCAGATATTCAACCTGACCCGGTTAACGGAACAGTGGATCTGGCTTATAATCTGTCTTCCAAAGCGAATGACCAGATTGAGTTCTCCGCAGGATGGGGACAAACAGGGGTAATCGGTAAACTGAGTTTGAAGTTTACCAACTTCTCATTTGCCAACTTATTCCGGAAGAACGATAATTACCGAGGCTTCCTGCCTCAGGGAGATGGTCAGACATTAACCATTAGCGGACAGACAAATGCAGACTATTACCAACAATATAGTATCTCATTCTTCGATCCGTGGTTTGGTGGTAAACGTCCGAATTCATTCTCTGTATCTGCTTATTTCTCTTTGCAAACAGATATCAGTAGCCGTTACTATAACGATGCCTATATGTCCAACTATTACAATAGCATGTATGGGTATGGATATAATTACTATGGGTATAATAACTATGAGAACTATTATGACCCGGATAAATCAGTTAAGATGTTTGGTTTGTCAGTAATGTGGGGTAAACGTTTAAAATGGCCGGATGACTTCTTTACTTTCTCAGCTGAACTTTCTTATCAAAAGTATATTCTGAAAGAATGGTATTACTTCCCGGTAACGAACGGTAACAGTAACAACATCAGTTTGAACCTGACTCTTGCCAGAAGCTCTATAGACAACCCAATCTTCCCCCGTGGTGGTTCAGAATTCTCATTGTCTGCTCAGTTAACTCCTCCTTACTCTTTGTTCGACGGCAAAGATTACAGCAAGTACGATTTAACTAATCAGGATGATGTGAATAAAATGCACAAATGGGTAGAATATCATAAGTGGAAATTAAAACTAAAGACTTACACTGCCCTGACTGCACTTAGTAAGACTCCGGTTATTATGACTCGTGTTGAATATGGTTTCGTAGGATATTATGATAAGTACAAGAAATCTCCGTTCGAAACATTTGATGTGGGAGGTGATGGTATGACAGGATATTCAAGTTATGCAACGGAAAGTATTGCTTTACGTGGGTATGATAATAGTTCTTTAACACCTACCCGCAGTAATTTGGGATACGCTTATTCGCGTTTAGGGTTGGAACTAAGATACCCGTTGATGCTGGAACCAACTACCAGTATTTATATGTCCGCTTTCCTTGAAGCAGGTAATGCATGGTCGGATATAGGTAAATTTAATCCGTTCGACCTGAAACGTTCTGCCGGTGTCGGTGTTCGTATCTTCCTGCCAATGATTGGTATGATGGGTATTGACTGGGCATACGGTTTCGACAAAGTATTTGGATCTAAACAATACAGTGGTTCACAATTCCACTTTGTGTTAGGTCAGGAATTCTAATTGTTTCATTTAAAAAACCAGAAAGATGATGAAAAGATCAATTCTACTCTTGATGTTGGTGTTTGTTGTGGGGATTACAGCAAGCGCACAGAAGTTCGCCTTCATAGATATGGAGTACATATATGATGCTATACCAGCCTATGAGCAGATCAATGAACAGCTCGACCAGGCTACTGAAAAATACCAGAAGGAAGTGCAAGCTAAAATGGAAGAGATAAAAAAGCTTTATGATGATTATCAGGCAAAGGCTAATACACTGAAAGAGAATCAAAAAACTGAAAGAGAAAACGCCATCATAGCGAAAGAAAAAGAAGTAAGTGACTTACGGCGTACCTATTTCGGTCCCGAGGGAGAACTCTTTAAGATGAGGGAAAACCTAATGAGACCCATTGATGATGCAATCTACAATGCTGTTAAAGAGATTGCCCAACAAAGAGATTATTCGGCTATAATTGACAGAGGGTCAGCAGTAAGTGTTATATTTGCCTCTCCAGACATTGATGTAAGCAATCAAGTATTGGCAAAATTAGGATATTCAAATTAATTTCATACATTTGCAACAGGAAAAGAATAACGATTAAATTTCAAACTAAGTAATAGGACTATGCTAAAAAAGATCACACTCGCAATTTTACTCATCTTACCGATGGGTGTATTTGCACAAACCCTTAAATTTGGCCATGTAGCTTCGCAAGAGATATTTGTTTTGATGCCGGAATATACCAAAGCTATGGAGGATTTGCAAGCGCTGGATAAACAATTAACAGAAGACTTACAACGCACCAACCAGGAATTCCAAAAGAAATTCGAAGAATACCAGAAAGCAATGGCTGAAGAGTCTTTGCCACAGGCCATAGCAGAAAGAAGACAAAAAGAGATTCAAGATATGGCTCAAAGACAAGAGCAGTTCCAACAGGAAGCTTACCAGACAATGGAAGCAAAACAAAGAGAACTGATGGGTCCCATCTACCAAAAACTGGATACTGCAATTAAAAGCGTAGGTCAGTCGGAAGGTATGATTTACATCTTCGACCTTTCCAGAACATCTATACCTTACATTAACGAAAGCATGAGTACAGATGTTACCGCGAAGGTAAAAACCCAGTTAGGTTTGAAGTAATTTACTATACACCATACGCGGATAACGCGAAAAGAGCAGTTAATTCGCTCTTTTCGCGTTTTTGTTTTGAACCAAATCATAGAAAATGAAAGAAGGATTATCTCAAATGCCTGGCCCTATCGGAATCTTCGATTCAGGGTACGGAGGATTAACGATTCTGAAAGAGATCAAGAAAATACTCCCTGAATATAATTACATCTATCTGGGTGATAATGCCCGTGCCCCTTATGGTACCCGCTCTTTTGAAGTTGTTTATGAGTTTACGCGGGAAGCCGTAAACAAACTCTTTGAGATGGGTTGTCACCTGGTAATCCTGGCTTGTAATACCGCATCTGCCAAAGCACTCCGAACCATACAGATAAATGATTTACCCCAGATTGATTCGGAAAGAAGAGTACTGGGTGTTATCCGCCCTACGGTGGAATGTATCGGAAAGATAACCGAAAGCCGGCATGTGGGAGTTTTGGGTACCACAGGAACGATAAAATCCCAATCTTATCCGTTGGAGATCAATAAACTTTTTCCTGATATTACGGTGAGTGGTGAAGCCTGTCCCATGTGGGTACCATTGGTTGAGTACAATGAGGCCAATAGTATCGGTGCTGATTATTTTATTGAGAAGCACTTGGATAACCTGAGGTACAAAGATCACTTGATCGATACAATTATTTTGGGTTGCACACACTACCCTTTGTTACTACCTAAAATAAACAGGTATCTTCCGGATGGAGTAAAAGTTATATCACAAGGCGAATATGTAGCTGAGAGTCTGAAAAATTACCTTCTCAGACATCCTGAAATGGACGCCAAATGCACGAAAGAAGGTAAACAATTATTTTACACCACGGAAGCTGAAGAGAAGTTTTCCGAATCCGCCAGCCTCTTCCTGAACCAACCTATTTCGGTACAAAGAATATCACTGGAATAATTATTGCAGAAGCAACTTTATCCGTTCTTTTTTTGTTATATTTGTATTACTCTCAACGACATAAAACATATATAGCGTATGAAGAACGATGATACAGCATTAGTAGACGTGTTTTCCGGTTCTCTATGGGAGGCCGAGTTAACCAAAGGGTTGCTAGAAAGCAATGGTATATCTGCCAGTCTGAAAGATGGCATCTTAGGCACAGTGGCACCATACATAAGTTCGGAAGTGACTGTATTCGTTAATGAAAATGACTATAGGGTTGCTACAGAGATAATCCGGAACAGAGAAGATAACAAAGAAAATTAATCACATATTCATTTTACTGTTTTTATCGTTTACCATTTGCTGGTTGATCACTTACAAAAATCATTCGGTAAATGGTAAATTTGTTAATATTCCACCTTTATCTGCCTTGATAGCCGAGTCTTTTTATCTTTTCCATTGTAAATTTGAAGAGTAATAACTTCCCGATTTTAATCCGTTAGATGACACTGCATAAGTTCCCGGACTTAGGCAGCGCAAGTACAAAGATTGGGGCTGCGTAAGTCTGCGGATTGGGGCTGCGTAAGTCTGCGGACTTGGGCTGCGCAAAAAGAAAGACTTAAGCAGCGCAAATCCGGGAACTTAGGCTGCGCAAGAATGAAGATTGGGGCTACGCAAGTTCTTACGACCCAAATATGCTAATCATGATTTACGATTTATTACTCTTCATCATCTCAGAGAACGATACAACATACGGAGTTCCATACATACTCTCATAATCCTTTACGAACCGATTATAGCTTATATTAGCCATCGAACGTTTACCCATATTCGTCAAAGCAATGCATTTTATAGCCAATGCATTTTCATTCAGCGAATCCAAATTAAATATAGTATCCGCAATCTGCACCAGCAGTTTATTATCGCCCATAATATTCGGAAGTTTTGCCAAATTAAGAAGGTTGTCAATCAACTTATCCGATACTTCTGCTTTAAACGGATCGAGCCACTCGTAATTACTTTCGGGCAGGAAAGCACCCCGCCGAACTATGGCCACCAGCTCCAGAATTTGTTCCTTATTCAGACTCTCATGACTGAGCAGGGATATTATCCTGATATAATCACAATAAATATCATCTTTAAATTCAATCCTTATATTATGAGGATTGGAGATAATCTCATATCCTCCTACCGTATCCAGAATTCCTTTTAGTTTTCCGATATTCACTGCCCTATTATTGTTGGCACTTTGCTGTTCTTTATCAAACCACAGGATATCTTTGAGTAATCCAGTACTAATACCTTTACTGTTTTTCTGAGAATATAGCAATAATAGAAGGAATAACTCTTTCAGCAACGGAGTGAAACGGAAAGAGATATCCTTTCCCTCTTTATCCAACACCTCAAACTGTTTAAACAAAAAAATAGCACTTCTGTCCCTCTTAATAATTTCGTCGAGATCAATTTCCGGATAAAATATAATATCTTCATCCCCGGGTTCCTTCTCATTATCCATCTCTTCAGCTTGCCGTAATTTTTTCTGTTTCCTTTTTTGTATAATGATATAAGCAAAAATAAAAATATCCAGAACAACAATGATAATAATCCAGAGTAAGATAGAATTCTCTCCTTGTTCGGTCTTTTTTTGTTCCAATAGATCGGGATCTGAAGAGATATTTGACAATTTCAGGGAAGAGGTGATACTCTGATTGCCTCTATTACTATTCTTGAGCGTTCCTAATGTTATTTTGTAATCGGTATGGGGTTTTAGCCCTAAACGGTTCTCGATTAAAACAGTGTCTCTAACTCCAATGGTTAGCTGATCTGATTTCAAATCTATAAGGAAGTTAAATGGTATAAATGTTTTCTGTAATTCATCCTTCGTAATACCAACAGTACGCCGCGAAAGTTTATCTTTAGATATGATTAGTAATTCGCTGGGTGTATCATCTTGGATGCTTAATATAACATTCACCTCTTGTTTATTGATATCAACTATACGAACCAGGTATTCGAGATATTCCTCATACCCTTTTTGTATGGAAACATCGAATGACAACTTAATATCGTTATTGAATCTGAAGAAATGGTTTTTATTTAATCCAACGCCAGATAAATAGGGAGGAGACGTCGGGGTAACTTCATCCTGTGCAAGAATGCTTAAGCTAACCGACGATATAATTGAAAAAAATAAAAGGCGAAGTATGTATCTATCAAACATAATAATGGGGACTATGCATTACATAACAATATTAGCACAAAAAAATGGTTTTAACACAATCTTTTTATAATTATACCGATAATATCTCTTAAAAAACCTCCGTTAATATCCTTGTTCACGATTTATTAAGGACTCTGTTTATGGCGGGATTTATATTTGTGACTAAAATTAAAACAAATAATACCATGAAAAAGAATCTTACCTATCACTTACTATTAATGGCTTTGGTCGGTCTGTTTATCACTGCATGTTCGACCAACGATGTGGACTTACCCGACCCTAGCGGAGTCGATGACAATTATGCAATAACCGATGAGGCATTTGGGGAATACTTATATTACTTAGGAGCTGCCGGAGTAAAGAAAATGAGAGAGAGTATCGACGGCACTGAGGTTAACAAATATTATATTGATACGGACTTAGCATTAAAACAGACAGAACCATTAAATCTGAGTAAATCGGCAAACGCTATAAAAACATTGGAAACTGCCGGAGTAGAGACTGCAACTATTAAGATTAAAAATGTAGATGGTTTGCAGCATTTTATCAATGTTACGGGTATTACTCTTACCTCCAACGAAGTAGAAAGTATTGACCTGACAAAGCTGACTAAACTGGAAACACTCAATCTTAATAATAATTTTATAGGTTCCCTGGATCTGACTAATAATATAGCACTTACTACCCTAAGCTATACAGCAAGTAGTAAAGCAACAGAAAGTCAAAAACTGACAACAATTGATTTGTCGAAAAATACTAAGCTGACATCTGTCGATCTTTCCAATCATACCGGAGCGCCCTTTCCTATTCCTTCTGCGATCTTTAATCAACTCACAACCGCCAAAGGCGTGAAAGCAGAAGATACAACAGGCGATTACAAAATAGCTGATGAAGCATTGGGAGAATATCTTCTTTATTTAAAGGTGGCAGGGGTTAAAGAAACTGTGGATAATAGTTCTGGAACTGCCGTTTACTCCTATTATATTGATACAGAAGCGGCTAAAGCGCAAACAGGGGAACTAAACCTGAGTAAATCTGCCAATTCCATTAAAACATTAACAAGCGCAGGGTTGAGAACCGCTGAAGACAAAATAAAGAGTATAGACGGTCTTCAATACCTTATTAATATTACAGGTCTGGTATTAACCTCCAACGAAGTACAAAGCATTGACCTGAGTGAATTAACCAAATTGGAAACACTTAACCTGAACAATAACTTCATTGGTTCCCTGGATCTGACTAAAAACACAGAACTGACTACCTTATCGTACACAGCAAGTTCTAAAGCCACTGAAAGCCAAAAGCTGACAACTATTGATTTGTCCAGAAACACCAAACTGACATCTGTAGATCTCTCCAACCATACCGGAGCACCCTTTACTATTCCTACTGCCATTTTTAATCAACTGACAACTGCAAAGGGAGTAAAAGCCGAAGATGAAAACGAAAGCAAAGATTACGCAATAGCTGATGAAGCTTTCGGTGAATATCTCTATTACCTGAAAGTAGCCGGAGTAAAAGAAGTAGTAGACAATAGTTCGGGAACAGCCGTATACAAATATTATATAGATACGGAGGCAGCCAAGACTCAAACCGGTGAACTGAACCTGAGTAAATCGGCCAATTCAATCAAAACATTAACGAGTGCAGGCGTCAGAACTGCTGACACCAAAATAAAAAGTGTTGATGGTCTTCAGTACCTGATTAATATTACAGGTCTGGTACTAACCTCCAACGAAGTAGAAAGCATTGACCTGACCGGATTAAGCAAACTGGAAACGCTTAACCTAAATAATAACTTCATCGGCTCGTTAGACCTGACTAAAAACACGGAGCTTAAAACGCTTTCATATACAGCGAGTTCAAAAGCTACAGATAGCCAGAAACTGACAGCCATCGACCTGTCGAAGAATACGAAACTCACTTCGGTAGATCTTTCCAATCATACCGGAGCACCATTTTCCATTCCGGCAGCCATCTTTAATAATCTTACTACAGCGAAGGGCGTAGTTTCAGCATAACCTAAACTTATAATTATGACAATAGTAGGAATAATAATATCCTTGCAATTTATAATCATTGCAGCCTATCTTTTATTTAAGAAGTACCATCCACAGGCTGTGTTAATGATTTGCGGACTAATGATGGTGGGCATTGGTATGTTGATGAACTTCTCTATACCCGAACTTAATGAAAGTACAGGTTCTTCCTTCTTCGACCTTTTCCGCCGGATTCAGGAATCGATGATCGGACGTCTGTCGGGTGTAGGGCTCATGATCATGGCAATCGGCGGATTCGTTTCTTATATGAAACACATAGGAGCCAGCGAAGCCCTGGTGTATATTTCGATGCAACCCTTATCCGTCATGAAGAAATATCCATACCTGGCATCTATTCTTGTAATTCCTATCGGGCAGCTTCTTTTCATCTGTACGCCGTCGGCAACAGGATTGGGATTGCTGTTAGTGGCGTCAATTTATCCTGTATTGGTCGGATTGGGTGTAAGCCGGTTAACAGCCGTCTCGGTTATTTCGGCCTGTACGGTATTCGATATGGGACCTGCGTCCGCTAATACTGCCCGGGCAGCAGAGCTTATTGGAAAAAGCAATGTTGCTTACTTCATAGAAGATCAATTGCCTGTAACGATTCCGGCTACTATCGTGCTGATGATAATTTATTATTTTACGAACAGATATTTCGACAAAAAGGAGAAACAAGAAAAAGAAATAGTAAAGAAGGAAGATTTTAAACTGACTGCTCCTCTTATCTATGCAATCTTACCCATATTACCGTTGATACTATTAATTATCTTCTCCCGGTTCATCGAATTATTCCCCAATAATCCGATCATTCTGGATACTACAACGGCTATATTCATTTCCGTAACAGTTGCTTTTGTCTTCGAAATAATACGCAAGCGTAAGATGAAAGAGGTATTTGCTTCCCTCAAGGTTTTCTGGGAAGGAATGGGTAAAGTTTTCGCAACGGTAATAACATTGATTGTTGCAGCAGAAATATTCTCTACCGGATTAATCAGTCTAGGCTTTATCGACGGATTGGTAGATATATCTACTCATCTTGGATTAGGCGCTGTGGGTATAGGAATTCTGATAGCAGTAATTATCTTTCTTGCCTCTATGCTTATGGGTAGCGGAAATGCGTCGTTCTTCTCTTTTGGTCCGTTAGTTCCTGATATTGCCACCAGGCTTGGAGTAAAAGCCGCGGATATGATATTGCCGATGCAATTGGCATCAAGCATGGGACGGGCTACCTCTCCTATTGCCGGTATTATAGTGGCTATCTCAGAAATAGCCGGAGTATCTGCCTTCGACCTGGCCAAACGAAATCTAATACCATTAGTCGTAGGACTAATCTTTATACTTGTGTACCACTTCATATTTATTTAAAACACAAAAGAAGATGATGAAAATAATAAGAAACGCCGATATATATGCACCCAGTTACGTGGGTCACAAGGACATACTGATAGGTGCCGGTAAGATCTTAATGATCGATGATAAGATCGACATGAATGCCTCCCACATTAAGAGTATTGATGCGGAGGGAAAAATGGTATTCCCCGGATTTATCGACCAGCATATACACGTCACTGGTGCAGGAGGCCAAACCGGATACGCTTCTATGACACCTCCTATCGAACTGAGTGAACTTATTGCCTGCGGTACAACTACGGTAATGGGACTGCTAGGTACTGATGGTACAACCAAAAGCCTACAGAACCTTTATGCTAAAATACAGGGATTGGAGCAGGAAGGCATATCTACCTACATGCTAACCAATTACTTTGCATACCCTCCCATCACAATCACCGGAGATGTACGGCAGGATATTATGTTTATTGATAAAGTGATAGGATGCAAAATCGCTATCAGCGACGAACGTTCTTCGGCACCGGATGCTAAAGAACTCTTACGCTTGTTAGGAGACATACAAGTTGCAGGATTATTATCCCAAAAGAAAGCCATACTGCATGTACATTTAGGAGGACAGAAATCGGGAATGGCTTTATTACTGGAATTAGTTGAAAAATACCAGGCTCCCGTCCGCCGAATATCCCCTACTCATGTAGGACGTACCCGCGCCTTATTTGAGGAAGCCATTCGCTTTGCCAAATTAGGAGGAATGATCGATATTTCCACCGGAGGCACCAAATTCGACGAACCGTACAAACAAGTACTATTAGCCTTAGAGCAGGGTGTTTCCATAGATAATATGACATTAAGCAGTGATGGAAACGCCGGAGTAATGATAAAAGATGAGGAAGGCACTATTGTAGGCTACCGAAAGGCCCCTATCGATCTTAATTTCAAGCAAGTCGTAAAATTAGTAACCAATGGCGGAGTAGATGCGGCTGAAGCATTCAAACTTATAACCAGTAGTCCGGCCCGTAATTTATCATTGCCTCATAAAGGTACAATTGCCGTAGGTAATGATGCTGATTTTTGTTTCCTGGACAAAGATTATACACTCTATGATGTTATGGCAAAAGGAGAACTGATGATGAAAGATAAAGTGATCCTGAAGAAAGGTACGTATGAAAAATAATAAATCTAATAGATTATGAAACATGTAACAACAACATTATTCCTGTTACTATTGCTTCTTCCTGCTAGTTCATTCGCTCAAAGTGGAGTCACCTTCAATAAATACACAATGGGCGAAGGTATTACTATGAAGTCCAATAATGACAGTTATAGTATAAATCTGCGTGGGTTTTTACAAACACAAACCGACACGCGCATTTATGAAGGAGGAGAAGATGATTATCACAATCGCTTCCGCATCCGGAGAGCCCGTCTTCGCCTATCAGGTGATGCGTTCAGTAAAAAGATTAGCTATGTTCTGGCCGCCGATTTCTCCGAATCATTGGCTGGAGAAGATGAAGCTAACAGCATTCTGAAAGATGCCTATATAAGATATAGCCCGACATCCAACTGGAATATTACCCTGGGACAAAGATCTCTGGGAACAGATAGCCGCGAGATGACTATTGGCTCAAACTCTCTCGCTTTTGTAGACAGAAGTAAACTTTCATCTGCATTTAGCACTATCCGTGAAGTGGGATTGTTTGTGGAAGGAACCGTAAGAGTGGGAAATAGTTCATTACTACGTCCTTCTCTGATTATTACTGACGGAGATGGTAGCTTTTCCAAAGGCAAACGCACAGGTGGTCTTAAGTATGGCGGACGTATTAATTATCTTCCTTTCGGACGTTTCCGTGAATTTGGAGAGTTCCGTGGAGCTGATCTGGTCAGGGAGTTAACCCCCAAACTATCCATAGGAGCCGCATTCAGTTATAACAATGCTACCAGCGACCGCCGTGGTGGACGAACTACTGGTTCAATCATGTACCTGGATGAAAACGAAGAACCGGCTTTGCCATCTTACAGCAAATTTGTAGCCGACTTTATTTTCAAATACAGAGGACTTTCTGTTCTGGGAGAGTTTGCGAAAACATGGTCAAGCGTTCCGGATGATATCATGTATCGGGTACGCAACGATGGTACATTGGCGACAACATTCGAAGGAGGAATCGATGAGTATGTGAAAGGACGTATGATGCTCGGTTCCGGATATAACATCGAAGCATCCTATCTTTTTCCTTCACTGTATCTGGTAGGAGTAAGATATACACATCTCAAACCCGATAAAGTTTCGCATATGCATAATACACTCTATAATAATCGTCGCAACTTTTACGAAATATCCGCAGCTAAGTATCTGACCCGTTCGCATTCTGTAAAGATACAAGCATCTTTTATCTATGCCGATGCGCGTGAAGGAAGCCGTAATCTATTGGGGAATGATATGGAAAACAAAAATGAGATGATATTTCAGACTCTTTTGCAAGTTTCATTTTAACAACGTAATACTATGATGAGACTAAAAATACTTTGTACACTGTTTTGCCTGACATCAGTAGTTATGGCTCAGCAACCCAGCAAAATGATTGAAAAGTTCTTCCCATCACCTATGGTGGAGATAAATACACCTTCTTTCCAAAAAAGAGGTTACGTGAAATATGAGGAACTTATAAAATATGTGGAGAATACCATTGCAGGGAAAGATTACATAGCCTTGCAGTACATTGGTAAAACCCAGAAAGGCAAAGATATTCCCGCAGTTATCTTCAGGAAATCGAAGAATGCAAAATCAAAGGTTATGTTCACTGGACGCGTTCACGGAGATGAGCCCGGAAGTACAGAAGCATTACTGTATCTGATTGACAGACTGATTAATGACCCTAACCTCTCCTACCTGGTAGATAACTTGGAAATTGCCATTCTGCCCATGGTAAATATAGATGGTGGGGATAAACTCAGAAGACAATCGGCTAATGGCCTCGATCTGAACAGGGACATGAGCAAACTGGCAACCCCCGAGAACCAAGCGTTACGCAAGTTCTTCAATGAGTTTGCACCGGATGTAGAATTAGATCTTCACGAATACAACCCCCTACGTGCTGACTACATGAAATTTGGAAAGTTTGGTGTCTCAGGTTACGCAGATGTGATGTTCTTGTATTGCGAAAACCCGAACTATCAAAAGCCCTTGCGTGAGTTTGTTAGTGGAACTTATCTGCCCTTGTTGGAAAATGCCTTGGATAAAGACAAACTTACTTATTGGAAATACTTCACATCCAGTAATCAAAATGGCGAAGTGCATTTGAATATGGGTGGGGGTAGTCCACGCTCCTCTGCAACAGCCTTCGGATTAGCCAATACCGTTTCTTTACTGATAGAAGTAAGAGGTACTAATATTGGTAAAGCCAACTTTAAACGGAGAGTCTATACCGGCTATCAGATAGCCCTCACTACATTGAAGATGGCAGATGAAAAAACATCGGAAATTAAAGCAGCTATACGTCAGTCCACTGAATCAAATGCAGACATCGTAGTTACACAACGCCGGATTGAAGAACTTAGAACTATACCTTTTATTGATATCCATAAGAATGAACTAATAGATGTGGAAATCCCTGTACGGGATGCCGGACAACGAAAAAAGGTATCGTACGAAAAAGACCTTTTGCGTATGCCCTGTTGCCAAACCAGACGTTGTTAGCGGATAAGCTACGGGATTTAGGTATATCCGTAGAAGTACTGGATACGGACCGGAATCTGGATGTAGAATCTTATACCATAAGCGATTACAGAGAAAGTGAAGAAAAGTTTGAAGGATTTTACGAGCAGATAGTCAAGACTAAAGTCTCTTCTAAAAAAATGGTTTTACCTAGAGGTTCTTTCATCGTAAAGATGAATCAGCGAAATAGCAACCTGGCGGCTATGGTCTTAGAACCCGAGGCCGAAAACGGATTCGTCCGCTATCAGGTTCTACCTGTCCAACAGGATGAAGAACTACCTATCTATCGGATAACTAATACCTATTAAATCGAAAAACATAAAACAATATAATTATGAAAAGAATATATATACTATGTATTTCCATCCTGATGGCAGGAGGAATTTTCGCCCAGGGAAAATCTCATGGTAAAGCAGATTTCAGATTGGGAAATGGCCTTGATATACAACTAAATGATGGCGACTACTCCTTCAATCTGGGAGGATTTATACAAGCCGGAGCACAATATCGGAAAGACGAAGGCTCTAAAGCAGAAAACCGTTTTGATATCAAATATGGTTATCTCTCATTGGGAGGAAATGCAAAGAAAGAAAAAGTAAGCTTCTTACTACAACTTGATTTCGCAGATAGCAAACCCTTATTGGATGCCTGGATAGCGTATAAACCCATAAAGTTCCTAACCATAAGTGCAGGACAAAAGCAAACCTTTACCAACAACCGGGAAATGACATTCATGGAAAACAGACTGTCTATGGTTGATCGAAGTGTGATGAGCCGTAACTTATCTGCCACTGGGCGTGAACTGGGATTGTTCCTGGAAAGTGAATTCTTACTAGGAAATGTGGGGATCTTACCTCAGGTTGCCGTAACTACCGGAGACGGACGTAATTCATTCGGTGCAGGTTCTACGGATGTTGATAAAGGAGGATTGAAATACGGAGCCCGTTTGGATATATGTCCACTAGGAATGTTCACAGAAGGAAACGATAAAATAGGTGCAGACCTTGCCCATGAAACAACTCCGAAAATCAAAGTCGGAATAGCTGGAAGTTATAATTCGGGAGTAAGTAATGCTATGGGAGAAGGTCATGGAGATTTTGCTATGTATGATGCAGAAGGAAAAGAAAAACTTCCTGATTACCGGAAACTATATGCTGATATTATGTTCAAATACCGGGGATTTTCTTTGTTAGGTGAATATGGTAATACATCGGCTACTCGCTTAAAAGGAATATACACGGCGGCCAATGGAACGGGAGAACTTCTGCCCGGTGATATTAGTTCTTATCTGTATCTGGGCGACAGTTACAACATTCAAATGGGCTATGCGCTTCACAATGGTTTTGCGTTAGATCTTCGCTTTACTAAGATCAAACCTGAATTCGAAGACAAGGTTTCTGCTTTAAAAGATATGAATGCTTATGATGTAACCCTTACCAAATATTTTGTGGATAACCGGTTAAAGATACAAGGCGGTTTCTCTTACCTGGATTATAAAGCAAGCAACATAAGAAATCATATACAGGCAGAGGTTTTACTACAGGTAGTATTTTAAATTAAGAACTCAATCAATTCGATAAAAAATGAAATATATGTTTCATGCTATGTTGTGCTCCCTCGTGCTATTATTCTCCTGTAGCAGTGATGGTGATGATATAAACCCCGAGGGAGCAATAACAAATGGCAATGGCAAATTTGAATACAGTTTATATGCTCCTCTGAAAGATAAGCCCGTAAACATCTATTATTCAATTAGCGAGGGAGATATGTCTGCCATGCCGATCCTATTTGTTCTTCCCGGCACTAACAGGGATGCGGACAATTACATTCGCCCGTGGAGTAGTATCACGAAAGAACACAAGTGCATGGTATTTGCTATTGAATTCCCGGAAGAATATTATTCTGATAACGAATACATAACGGGTAATGTAATTGATAGATCGGGAAAGTTCGTGGATAAGGACAAATGGACTTTCTCTATCATAGAAGCTTTATTTGGATATATAAAATCAGAAACGGGAAACAAGAGCACATTGTACAATCTATTTGGTCATTCGGCCGGATCTCAGTTCGTGCATCGGTATGTGTTGTTCAATCCGAATGCGAAAATTGATAAGGCAGTAACTGCAAATGCCGGATGGTACACAATGCCATTGTTTAATGTGGAATTTCCGTATGGATTAAAGAATACGCAACTTTCGAGAACAGATGTAGCTGCTGCCTGTAAAGTCAACTTAACTGTTCATCTCGGAGAGGCAGATAATGATCCGAATGATTCATCGCTCCGCAAGACACCGGAAGCCATGGTACAGGGTGCTCACCGCTATGCCAGAGGACAGTATTTCTATAACAACAGTATGTCAATGGCCGAAACCAGTGATTTCCAATTCAACTGGACAATGCGGAAAGTCCCCAATGTAGGTCACGACCAGGTTGCCATGGCAAAGGATGCGGCTAAGATATTCTTTGAATAGTATACCTGATTCTTAGTCACATAAAATACACTATCTTAATACACGCTAAGCTCCCATTCTATATCTTATTGACAAGTTTAACACTTCTCTAAGATATAAATGGGAGCTTTGCATTCTGATATATAGGAAAGTAATTTCCCGCATCCGTGTGAATATTAGATATTATCTTGTAAATTTGCATTCCAAAACGTTACCAAAATGGAGCAACAGTTTACACGAATTGCCGTAAAGATAGGAAGCAATGTACTAACACGGAAGGATGGCACCCTTGACATTACCCGCATGTCAGCCATCACCGACCAGGTTGCTGAACTCCATAAAGCCGGAGTGGAAGTCATCCTGATCTCTTCAGGTGCGGTTGCCTCCGGACGTAGTGAAATCAAAACGTCCCGAAAACTGGATAACGTTCTTCAACGTCAGTTATTCTCTGCCGTCGGACAAGCTAAACTCATCTATAAATATTACGAATTATTCCGTGAACATGGTATCAGTGTGGGCCAAGTTCTAACGACCAAAGAGAACTTTGGAAGCCGACGCCACTACCTGAATCAGCGTAACTGCATGACCGTTATGTTAGAGAATGGTGTTATTCCTATTGTAAACGAGAATGATACTATTTCCGTAACCGAATTAATGTTTACCGATAATGATGAATTATCGGGATTGATTGCCGCCATGATGGATGCTCAGGCATTGATTATCCTCAGCAACATAGACGGTATCTATGACGGTCCTCCCTCCGATCCTTCTTCCTCAGTTATCCGAGAAATTGAGCAGGGCAAAGATATCTCCGCTTATATCCAAACTTCCCGTTCCAGCCTGGGACGAGGAGGAATGACAACCAAAAGCAACATTGCCCGGAAAGTAGCCGATGAAGGAATAACGGTTATCATTGCCAACGGGAAAAAAGATAATATCCTGATTGACATACTGCAACATCCTGATAGTACGGTTTACACCCGTTTTATCCCGGCCCAGGAAGCAACTTCCAGCGTAAAGAAATGGATTGCCCACAGCGAAGGATTTGCCAAAGGAGAAATTCATATCAATGCTTGTGCCACGGAAGTATTCAGCTCGGACAAAGCAGCCAGCATCCTTCCCGTAGGCGTAACCGCCATTATCGGAGAATTTGAGAAAGATGACATTGTCCGGATTATGAACGATAAAGGTAAGCAAATAGGCGTGGGACGCACCAGCTATAGTTCAGAGCAAGCCCGTGCATTGATTGGGAAACATGGAAAGAAAGCAATTGTACACTATAATTATCTCTGTTTAGACTAGTAGATATGGACAACTTGAAAACAACATTTAAGGCCGCCCGTGCCGCTTCGAGGGAACTAAACCTGATGAGCGATGCACAAATCAACTTGATTCTGATTGCTCTGGCTGATGCCACTGTACAAAACACCTCTTTCATTCTAGCTGAAAACCAAAAGGATTTGGATAGGATGGATAAAGCAGACCCTAAGTACGACCGTCTTTTATTAACGGAAAAACGTCTACAGGATATTGCTGGTGATATTAAAAATGTAGCAACCCTTCCCTCTCCGTTAGGAAGAATATTAAAGCAAGATGTCCGTCCCAACGGGATGAAGCTGAAAAAGATCAGCGTTCCCTTTGGTGTAATCGGTATAATCTATGAGGCACGTCCGAATGTTAGTTTTGATGTCTTCTCCCTTTGCTTTAAGAGCGGCAGCGCCTGTATCTTAAAGGGAAGTACAGATGCTTATGATTCAAACAAAGCCATCGTCAGTATTCTACAAGAGGTTTTAAGATCTTTCGACGCCAATCCGAATATAGTAACCTTATTGCCTCCCGACCGGGAAGCAACCAATCAGCTACTACATGCAGAGGGTGATGTTGATTTAATTATCCCCCGGGGTAGCAGTAATCTGATTAACTTTGTTCGCCAGAATGCGACTATTCCTGTTATCGAAACCGGAGCAGGTATTTGCCATACGTATTTCGATGAATTCGGAGATTTAGCGAACGGTGCGGAGATTATCTTCAACGCCAAAACCCGGCGGGTGAGTGTATGTAATTCGCTGGATTGCGCCATCGTACATCAAAGCCGGTTATCCGATCTGCCTGCCTTATGCGAGAAGTTACAGAAAAGCCAGGTATTAATCTACGCTGACCAGGATGCCTATAAAGCTCTGGATGGATATTACCCAGCCGATTTACTCAAACCTGCTACAGAAGAAAGTTTTGGTACGGAGTTTCTCTCTTATACCATGGCTATTAAGACCGTATCATCCCTACAGGCAGCCATCGATCATATTACGCAATACAGTTCCATGCACAGCGAGTGTATTGTCACAGAGAACAATAACCATGCAGAACTGTTTACTAAAGCAGTGGATGCCGCCTGCGTATATGTCAATGTCTCCACGGCTTTTACGGATGGTGCTCAGTTTGGATTAGGAGCTGAAATAGGCATCAGTACCCAAAAATTACACGCCCGTGGCCCGATGGGACTCGAAGAAATTACCTCTTACAAATGGGTGATTGAAGGAGACGGACAGGTGAGATGGTAAAAGAGTACAATCAGAACGTATAATAATTAAATAGATAAAAGTATGAGAAACTTTACCTGTGTGCAAGATCTGGGAAACTTGCAAACTGCACTGGCAGAAGCTTTTGAGATCAAAAAAGAGCGCTTCAAATACGTTGAATTGGGAAGAAACAAAACCTTGATGATGATTTTCTTCAATTCAAGCCTGCGTACCCGTTTAAGTACGCAAAAAGCAGCTACCAACCTGGGAATGAATGTCATTGTACTCGACATAAACCAGGGAGCCTGGCAACTGGAAACCGAAAGAGGCGTTATTATGGATGGCGACAAACCGGAGCATATTCTGGAAGCAATTCCCGTAATGGGATGCTACTGCGACATTATCGGTGTACGCTCTTTCGCCCGCTTCGAAGATCGTGACTTTGACTATCAGGAAACGATCATCAATCAGTTTATTCAATACTCCGGTCGTCCGGTATTCTCTATGGAAGCAGCTACCCGCCACCCGTTGCAAAGCTTTGCGGATCTGATTACCATCGAGGAATATAAAAAGACGGATCGCCCCAAAGTTGTCATGACCTGGGCCCCCCATCCGAAAGCACTCCCTCAGGCTGTTCCCAATTCTTTTGCTGAATGGATGAATGCTACAGACTATGAGTTTGTAATCACCCACCCCGAAGGATATGAACTTGATCCTGACTTCGTAGGCAAAGCTAAAATAGAGTACAACCAGATGAAGGCTTTCGAAGGTGCTGACTTTATTTATGCTAAGAACTGGGCTGCATGCAGCGGAGATAATTACGGAAAGATATTGAGTAAAGACCGAAGCTGGACAGTAAGCGACCGCCAAATGGCCGTTACCAACCAGGCATACTTTATGCATTGTCTCCCGGTTCGTAGAAACATGATTGTGACGGACGATGTGATTGAAAGCCCGCAATCCATTGTAATTCCCGAAGCCGGGAACCGCGAGATTTCCGCAACCGTAGTCTTGAAAAGAATCTTAGAAGGACTAGATCAATAACACCCCCATGTAATAGTACATAACACCCCCATGTAATAGCATATAACACCCCCATGTTGTTATAGATAACATGGGGGTGTTGTTTATCCATAATAGCACTATCCATGTCAGATCCTAAGCTTCCCATTTATTTTGCTCCGTTACAAGGATACACCGATTATCTTTATCGAAACGTCCACCACGAGGTTTTCGGAGGAATCAACACTTATTATACCCCCTTTGTCAGAATTGAAAGAGGAGAGTTTCGCAAAAGAGAGTTGCGCGACATTGCTCCCGAAAATGATAAAACGGGATGCCTTATTCCACAATTAATTGCCGCTGTTCCCGATGAAATGAGGCGAATTGTCAATCTCTTTGCTGAACTGGGTCACAAGGAAATGGATATTAATCTGGGTTGCCCTTTCCCTCTGATCGCTCGAAAGCACAAAGGTTCGGGAATTCTTCCTTATCCCGACGAAGTAAAAACACTATTAAATACGATTACTGAGTATCCGCATCTTACATTCTCTGTTAAGATGAGATTGGGTTGGGATCATCCATTGGAATGCCTGGAACTGGTTCCTTTGCTGAATGATCTTCCTCTGAAACATATAACCATGCATCCACGTATGGGCAAACAACAGTACAGAGGAACCGTTGATATGGACAGTTTTACCCGTTTCCATCGAATATGTCAACACCCGCTTCTATACAATGGTGATATAAACACAACAGAAGAGATAACCCGGATAGCCACCGATTTTCCCGATCTCGCAGGTATTATGATAGGCAGAGGTTTACTGGCCAATCCGGCGCTGGCGTATGAATATAACAAAGGTACTTCTTTGCCAAAGGATGAAAAGATAAAACGTATCAAGGTTTTTCATGACCACATGTTTACCGCTTACTCGGAATTATTACAGCAGGGAGGTCAGCAACAAATCCTTTCGAAGATGAAATTATTCTGGGAATATCTTTATCCCGAGATGAACAAGAGGGACAAGAAGAAAATCCTGAAAAGCAATAATATCCAATTGTATCGCGAGATGGTACAAGCCTGGATAAACAACGAAAGAAACGAGTAAGATTCCTGCTCTGCTGGTGGTTACAATTATTCTAATCTTATAAAAAGAGTAAAAAAATATTGCCTTCCACCTGCAAATATTTATATTTGTCTCTGTCATGAAAACAAAGACTATATATATCTACTATTCTATTATTTTCTTTGCTCTGCTAACTTCTTGCCAAACAGGAGATATAGAGAACAAATTACTTTTGCAGGCTGATTCCTTACTGGAAGTCCGCCCGGATAGTGCGTTAGTATTCTTAAACAAGATTCCAGTATCTGAGCTACCCACTGAAAAAGAACGGGCGGAGTATGCTTTACTACTTACACAAGCCAAAGACGATAATCATATAGTACAAACACATGACTCTTTAATTAAAAGCGCTGTTCAATATTTCCAAAAAAACCGGAATAAGAAGAGAAAACGACAAGCCTATTACTATTTAGGTATTGTGCATCGGGATATGGAACAAACCACGAGTGCAATCATCTCTTTTCAGGAGGCCCTCAAGATTACTGATAAAGAAGACAGGTTAACGGCCCTTATCTACAATAATCTATCTTCCCTGTATCAGGAACAAAGTTTTTATGACAAAGCCATTCAAGCAGCACATAAAGCTTATATCATAAGCCAGAAACTGGATAATAAACACGACATGGCTTATTTTCTACGAACTCTCGGATTGGCTTCCCGATTCGCCAACCAGCCCGATAGCGCACTCCACTATTATAAAGATGCTTTAAAGTGGATACAAACAACCCTAGACAGAAAGTTGGAATCGTTTATCTTGTCAGACATAGCCCACGTTTACGAACAGAAGGGGGAATTGGATTCGGCTTATCACTATATCAACAAATCCATGCAGATAGCTCCGGAGAAAGAGATTTTAGCGTCCATCTTCTTTGTCACCGGGAAAGTTTTTCACCGGTTGGGACAGATTGATTCTGCCCGCAATTACCTCAGTTTATCCCTCGACGACGCCAACATACATACCCGTGCCGCCAGTCGGTTGGAGTTGAGTGCCCTTGAAGAAAAGTCAGGCAACATCGGAAAGGCATTTAAATACAGCCAGGAATATCTTTCATTAAAAGATTCGATTGATTCGAATATGAAAAGGAGGGAAACCGCTATCTTAATCAATGAGCATGAGATAAGAACGGAAGCTCAGAGAATTGCCGTCTTTACCATGAAGCAAACGGCCATGATTATAGCAGGAATTGGCATATTGTTAATATTAGCCATACACTTTATCCGAAAATATAGAAAGGAACGACTATTTATCAAATATTCCTCCTCTGCCGATCCGGTGCAGGCCTTACCTACTGTTTTAGATACCAAAGATAAAAAGCTTCAGTCTTCTTTGGCTGCTTTACACAATAGTCCCTCCTATGCTATCTTAGAGAAAGTACGTAAAAACGAGAAGAGAGACATCCATCTTCCGGCAGAAGAAAGAGAAGAGTTGAAAGAAACTGTGTTAAATTCCTTTTCAGATATTATCGCTCAGCTAAAACGTCATTACCCGAAACTTACCCCGGATGAAGTCTATTGCTGCGTATTATATATCATAGGCTGCAACTCTAACCAGATAAGAATCATCATGTGTATTGAAAGCGGTGCGTTGAGAGTAAAGCGCGCCCGTATCCGAAAGAAAATTGATCCGGCTATTTACGATCTTATATTCTCCGATAAACAACTGTAAACCAACTCATTTACTATCCCTGTAACGCTCCCGTAACGCTTCCGGAAGAAAGTGTAACACGCACTGAAACGCTCTTTTTTTGGCGAAAAGAGTAGTAATCCTCATCTTTGTTTCACACACATAAAATCACATAAAGTGGTTTAACCCGGATTAAGATTAGAGTACATCAACTAATGCTAGTACTTGTTTATCTGTTCCACATGATCCTAAATACCGATGTTGCAAATTATCCAATTTTTGATCCTTAAAAACTCTAATTCTTAATCCGTGGTTATTCCGTATTTCTTCTCAGATTAAACAATCCAAACAGCTTTCCGGTCTTTGTTTCAAATACAACCGGTATATAGATTGAGTACAACTGGAATTAAACTCAAGAGGGTGCGTCAAAAGTCCAATCTTTCTTTGGCTTAGTTAAAGATTGTAAGCCAGAACCCCGGATGGTGTTAAATGTGAACCAAAGGTCGACGAATTCAAACCCAGTCATGTTCGGAGGATAAAATTCTTTAGCCAGTAAGCCTAAAATCTAAGGTTGTTAAGAAATCCCGGAGGGATTTGATGTGCATAACCACGGGATTACATCCCGTGGAAACAGATAACCCGATTCCATTCCCACACCCCCGAGAGGGGGTGAAGAATATAATTAACCCATTTCGTGGCTCACGTGGATTATTCTATATCCTATCCCGTGGGATATTCATCCCACGGTTATGCACATGTAATCCCTACGGGATTTCTTAACAAAATTAACGCCTTTAGATCTTCCGAACATGACTGGGTTTGAATTCGTCGACCGTTAGTTCACATTCAAGTCCTCCGGGCGTGCCGACTTACAATTGACTCACGTCGATATACGATTTCGTATCTTCATCTCATTTGAAATTTACTTTTGTCATACTCTCGTTTTTATTCCTGATACATTTCCTGTAGCTTCAACAATGCTTTGTAAACATCTTCTTTGATGCCTTCATGGTCTCTTCTTCCCCAGAAGGAATAAACCCAGACTATCCGGCAATAGTCATCTTCTGGTTTATTAAAAACAGTAAGACTTTCTTCGGAGATATAGTCTTTTATCATTCCATAATATTTTTCGTAAAGTTCTCCATACCAACAATCCGGGCAAATATCTTCCTCTTCACTACTATACATGATCCAATAAATCGCACCAAAACTTTCCGGTTGCGTAGACAAATCGTTATAGGCAACGATTAATTGCTCCACCATCTTATCATATCCCCGATCCTTATAAGTTTGAGCGGATATATACTCCTTAATAATATGGCTATAAGAACTAAGAAGCGCTTCAAAAACAATACTCTTTTTATTTTTCCAAAGCAATCTTACAATACCATCGTAGGCCTTTCCTCCATAACCATTCTTATAGACACGAAAAGGTTGTCGATAAGACAATATATGGTAGGCCAAGTCCGGGAAAGTGCTATCAAAATGAATATCATCCCTCAGAAAGACGATGGCTGAAGCAATACTATCCGTATCCCCTTTCTCCCGATCTTCGGTGTCATACACCCCAATAATCCCATCTCCGATAAAAGAAGGATTGTATGCGTCTTCTCTATCTGGGCTATCCTGATAGGATTCTTCCTCATAATCGTCGACTTCTATTGGCTCTTGCTCTTGAACTACATATATATCATCTTCCTGGATTCTTTCATCCATGTAGCTTTTTACATGACCTTTATTTCCTATTTCCCTATCATAGACTCGTATCATGTGTTGATCAAATGTAACCACAGTAAAAAAGAAAAGCCCCGAAAAAGCAATCAATCCAACCAGAGAGGCAATCAACCGGGTATGTTTCCAGATCCACAGAATAAGAAATACGGCAATTGATGCTATAATAAAGATGAAGCCCAACAGATTGAATGTTTCCTCCATTCTCACAAAGGCTCCTTTCATTGTATGATTAATATTATTCAATACAGGAAAAGACAAGTTAACCGAGAAGAAAAGAATTAAGGAAGCAACCCATGTTCCGTACATCAGGCTTCGACAAATCAAAGATAAAAAGGAGGTTTTCCCATCTATATTACGTTGTTTTTCAACAGTATCATGCAAGGCCAGCAAAAGCAAGGCTGCTAAAGCCATACCAAGACCATATATGATTATTTCTTTTGAAGTAGAGTAATATTGATACTGTAATTTATAGGCCAGAAAGGTACCGACCTGTGAAAGGAGCAGTAAAACTACAGCATTGACGATGCCTATTACATCATGTCTGAAACAACGGAATCCATTGCTAATCAGCAAGGACAATAAACATCCGGCAACCGGAAAGCTTACAGCTATCATAACAGTTGACATGGCGTCGTCTCCTTCTAATCTCCAGCCATTCCAATAAGCATACACATACCCGACTATATATAAGAGGGTAATCAATAATAAATAAATGTAGGTGTGTTTTGATTTCATTTTCTTAGCTTATGTTTTATCAATTTCTTATTCTTCCTCATACATTTCCTGTAGCCTCAACAGTCCCCGGTAAACGTTTTCTTGTATACCTTCTTTTTGTCTTCTTGCCCAGAAAGAGTATACCCACACTATCCGGGTAAAATCCTCTTCTGGATCATCAAAGGAAGTAAAGCTTTCTTCAGAGATATATTCTTTCATCAGGCTGTTATAATATCGATAGATATCATATCCTTCGTATTCATCGGTGTCGGCAAGCATGATGCGATAAATGGCATCAAACTTTTCCGGCTGCGAAGAGAGATCGTCATAGGCTACGATTAATTGCTTTACTATCCTATCATATCCTCTGGAAGTATATATTTCACCCGATATGTATTCCTTCAGAAGAGGACTATAAAGACTCAATAGTTTATCAAAAAGAATATCTTTTCTGGATTCCCATAATAATCGCACAATACCATCAAAGGCTCTACCACCATAGCCATCTTCATACCTGGATAATGGCAATCTATAAGACAAGATAGGATATGTATAATGAGGAAAATCACTCTCAAGCACAATTCTATCCCGGAAATAAACCAGAGCTGATGCAATACTATCAGTATCACCTTGTTCCTGGTCTTCGGAGTCTGATGTACCCATGTAATAATCTAATCCGATAAAGTGGGGATTGTAGCCATCTGTTCTATCAGAGTAATCTTCCTCTTCCTGCTCAAGTGGCTCCTCCTTTAGTTTGGGTTCATGTAATTCCGACAGGAAAATATACTCATCTTCCGGAATATCTGCCGGCTTCGGCTTCACATTATTGGTAGAATAACCAGGGCTTTTCTTTGGTTCGTTCGGTTCACCCTGGCGTATCCAGTTTTGCTTATAAGCAAATATAAATCCGCCAATAATTAATAGGATGACTAAAAGTAAATAGATCTTTGTGTTTTTCAATTTCATACATATAGGACTTTAGTTACAGAAAAAGCATTTTCATTCTGCCGGATAATCGTTTAGCAGGTTTTCTTCAACTTTGTGTTTATCCAATAATTCCATTGTTCCGTTCCGAAGCAAAGGGTTATACTTCTGGTAAAACGTACCAATTATAAAAAAGAAGTAAAACCCTGTCATTAAGTAACAGGGTGACTAAAAGTAAGCAGTTTTTTAGCTACAGTATATTATTTGGCTGCCAAATGATTCTTTAAAGGGTTGGCATACATTACTAAAAGCTTTTCATATAAGAAAGGAACATCCTTATTTGGAAGCTCAATTTTATCCAGTTGCCCCTGGATATAGGCTTCAAATCGTTCTTTCTCTTCTCTGCTGTAATGGGAGGAAAACTTCTGCGTGTTCTCCAATAAATCAGCTGCCACATAATCGCCGGGATAAATCCGGTAGTTGCGATGAATATCGAGATCAATCAGAGTAGATATTTGCTTAAAAAGTTCCGTTTTGGGGAGAGAACGATCCAATTGTTTTAATTCCTCATTCAGTAATCGGGATACCTGGAAGTGTACTCTTCCTTTATAGCCGAACAAGCCCGTTTCCATGCTTTTCAAATCATCGGCAGTCGTCTTTTTATAGTTGGGATCATCTCTCCTTAACTGAAACTCCTGTGCTTTCAGGAAATCACACGGGTCATACTCATAAGAAATCGACAAAGGAACAAGATTCATTTCGAGCAACCGATCAATTAAGTCACCTTCACCACCCATGGCCAACATTTTAAGTACACTCTCTTGTGTACGGTCGTTGGAATCTTTGGCGCGCCCCTCCCGTTGTGCAATCCAGATAGATTGTTCCTTTTCCTGAATTGTGTAGTGCATATAGCGTGACATCAAGGCCGATGCTTCCAGCATTTGTCTCATGCTAAGTCCGCGCTGTACAATAAAGCTTTTATTAACCCTGACTAGTTTCTTTATCCAGGGATAGATTAACAGGTTATCACCGATGGCTATTTCTACGGTATCCATTCCTTGATCTACCAATAGGATAGAAAGAAAACCAGAATCCAGTATAATATCCCTGTGATTGGAAATATACGTATAGGCTTTCGTCTTATCTTGTAAGGCTGAATGATCCAGCGTTAAACCATCGGTGAAATGGCTAGCCAATTTCCACATCAGTGGATACATAAACTTCTTCTGAAACTCCAGCTTGGTTTTGGATGATTGTATCCCAGCCTTCATCTGATCCCAATTTATTTCCGGAATAGCTGCTGTAGCGGCGTGCTGAAAGCCTTGATCAGCAATCAGCTCACTAAATATATCCGAAAGCTCTTCATCGTGATAAGGTCGAATCTCATCAAATTCAGTTGTTTTCATAAGCAAATCAGAATTTATCTTCAATGATATCTGTCATAACATCTTTAATATCCAGGCCGGCAGCCTCTACCTGCTGGGGTATAAAACTGGTGATGGTCATCCCTGGGGTAGTATTTACTTCCAACAGGTTAATCTTCGTACCTTCCGTGATAATATAATCAATACGTACAATTCCCGAACAACCCAGGATATCATAAATAGCGGAAGTAAGTAACTGTACCCTTTCCGTTAATTCATCCGAAATACGGGCCGGGGTGATTTCTTCTGACTGGCCATTGTATTTGGCGTCATAATCAAAAAAATCATTGTTAGTAACTACTTCTGTGATAGGAAACACGACTTCATTCTTCTTTGTTTTGTAGCAACCACAGGTAACTTCCGTGCCTTCCATCAATGCTTCTATCATGACTTCATCCGCTTCGGAGAAAGCTTTTTCAATGGCAGGCTGTATTTGCTCCCTTGTTTTTACTTTCGATACCCCAAAACTGGAGCCGCCCAGATTAGGTTTAACAAAACAAGGAAGTCCCACTTTACTGACTACTTCTTCATCAAGTACGTCAAATCCTTTTCGAATCATCATAGATTCGGCTACACGAATACCAAACCCCTTCAAGTATTGATTGCAGGTGAATTTATTAAAAGTAAGTGCTGCAGGTAATACACCACAACACGAATAAGGCAACCGAATTAAATCGAAATATCCCTGCAACAATCCATTTTCACCGGGAGTACCGTGTATGGTAATATAAGCGAAATCAAAGATAACTTTCTGATCTCCTTCCATAAAACTAAAATCATTCCGGTCTATCGGAGCCATCTTTCCTTCAGGTAAGCAAACTTCCCATCGAAGACCTTCTATTTCTACAATGTATAGATCATATTTTTCTTTATCTATAAAAGAATAGACTCCCTGGGCACTGCGAAGAGAGACCACCAATTCGGACGAATCTCCCCCTGCCACTATAGCAATAGTACGTTTCATTCTAAATCGCGATTACATATATAACCTCTCCATTTGTCGACAAGTTGTGTCATATCTTCGGGCATTTCGGATGTAAAGTACATTTCTTCTCCCGTGACGGGATGAGTAAAGCCCAAAGTCATAGCATGCAGGGCTTGTCTCGGACAAATATTGAAGCAATTGTTGACAAATTGTTTGTATTTACTAAAATGGGTTCCCTTGAGTATTTCATGACCGCCATATCGCTCGTCATTGAATAGTACATGGCCGATATGCTTCATGTGAACCCTGATTTGATGAGTACGTCCCGTTTCCAGTATACATTCCACCAACGTAACATAACCGATCCTTTCCAGTACACGGTAATGGGTAACTGCATGTTTCCCTATTTCTGGATCTGAGAATACAGCCATCTGCATCCGGTCTTTAGGATTGCGGGCAATATTACCGACGATGGTTCCTTCATCGTTTTCCATGATACCCCACACTAATGCACGGTATTTCCGTTTGGTTGTTTTATTGTAAAACTGTAAGCCTAAACCAGTTTTGGCATCTGGAGTCTTGGCTATTACTAACAGCCCGGATGTATCTTTATCAATGCGATGCACCAGCCCAACCTGCGGATCATTGGCATCATAATCCGGATTATCCTTCATATGCCAGGCAATGGCATTGACCAGTGTACCGTTATAATTTCCGTGGCCGGGATGTACGACCAATCCGGCAGGCTTATTGATAACCATCAAATAGTCATCTTCATATACTATGTTAAGGGGAATATCTTCGGGAATGATTTCATTTTCATACCTGGGCCGATCCATGACAACGGTAATGACATCCAATGGTTTCACCTTATAGTTACTCTTAACTGGTTTTCCATTTGCCATAACACATCCGGCTTCAGCCGCTTTCTGGATGCGGTTGCGCGAAGCATTGACTATGCGCTCAAAGAGATACTTGTCTATTCTTACCTGCGATTGGCCTTTGTCAACTACCACCCGAAAGTGTTCATACAACCGGGCCTCATCACCTATCGGTTCTACATCGTCAATGTCATTCTCAAGATCGTCGGTATATTCTTCAATCATCTGCTATGTTAAGAAGTAGGAAGTTTAAAACCAAATACGGTCTACCTGCACTTCGGGTTCCTGAACCGGAGGAACATAATCTTCTAATGTATCACCTTCCACCTGACTACTAGCGGTTCCATCACCGATAACAAGGGTTAATGTAGCTTCCAATGGAACTTTTTCTCCCACATGAAGCATCTGTCCTCTATATTTCACACCATATACCCAGTCTGTTTCACCTGTTATCTTTTCAGGAGCCGTTAACTTAAAGCCTGCGGCAAGCATACGTGCTTCTGCCTGACGATATGAACTGTTATCAGCCACATCAGGTACTTCTATCATAGGAACGCTACGGGTATTAACAGTTAGATAAATGATTCGTCCTTCTTTTACTTTATTGCCACTGGGAGGTATCTGATCCAGTATGGCACCGGGCTTTTTATCTTTCACATACGTAGAATCAGTTACCATACCCTGCAAGCCATGTTCAGCAAACAAGGAATTCGCAGACTTCACATCCATACCCTGCACGTCTGGCACTGTAATAGCCTGTCCGTGGCGGGTATATGAATCCATCCATTTAAATACTATAAATATGATTATTGCCACTGTAGCTATCATAGCTACAATGTTTATCCAGAATACTTTATTAGTTAGAAAAGAAAAAAAACTTTTAAAGGCCATATAACCGTCATTATAATGATTACGGTTCAAAGATATACATAAAAAAACAAAAGAAGTGAAGGTTCAATCAAAAAACCTCCACTTCCTTGTATTTTGCTTCAGACAATTTGTCTGGATTCAAAAAAATTATCTTCCGTTGTATTCGTCAGAAACAGTTAATTTTTTTCTGCCTTTAGCACGACGGGCAGCCAATACTCTGCGACCATTGGCACTCGACATTCTTTCACGGAAACCGTGCTTGTTCTTTCTCTTTCTGTTAGAGGGTTGAAATGTTCTTTTCATTACAGTATATTGTTTACGTTATTATTATCGGTACGGAATTGGGTTGCAAAAATAGATACTTTTTTTAAATTAACCAAGAATTCGGTCTTTTTTAGTCTAAACATATTGTGATTTTAGCGATTTACATTAATTTTGCACGGATTTAAGTTCTTGAGTTCGTGCGTTTTTAAGTTTTAAAGCTGTGCATAACCTCAAACTCTTAGCTTAAACTTTCATACTTATAAACTCAAAAACTTATAAATTCAAATCTATGGCTACGACCTCTGATATTAAGAACGGAATGTGCATCGACCTGGATGGTCACTATTATTTTATTGTAGAGTTTTTACATGTTAAACCCGGCAAAGGTGCTGCTTTCGTTCGTACAAAACTGAAAAGTGTAACCACTGGACGCACCATCGATAAAACGTTCAATGCTGGCGTAAAGATCGAAGAAGTTCGCATTGAACGTCGTCCTTATCAATATCTATATGCTGATGATATGGGCTACAACTTCATGAACCAGGAAACTTTCGAGCAAATTTCTATCCAGAAAGACCTGATCAACGGTGTGGACTTCCTGAAAGAAGGGGATGTGGTTGATGTGATAACTCATGCAGAATCTGAAACAGTATTGTATGCAGAAGTTCCTGTAAAAGTAACTTTGAAAGTAACGTATACTGAGCCAGGGCTAAAAGGTGACACTGCAACCAACGCAACCAAACCAGCTACTGTGGAAACAGGTGCTACCGTGCGTGTACCTTTATTTATTAATGAAGGTGAGATAATTGAAGTAGACACAAGAGATGGCTCTTACCAGGGAAGAGTAAAACAATAAGTTCTTATCTTTTAAGGATATACAATCTACCACTTGCTATCTGGAATTATTCAAAAAAATAAAGGATTGCAAGTGGTAAATTTGTTAAAAGACCACATGGTAAGTATATAAACGGTAAATCTGTAATGCCCAAGTATTCTGCAATAATTCCTGTTTACAATCGTCCGGATGAGGTCGATGAGCTTTTATCGAGTCTTACCGAACAAACCTTCACCGATTTTGAAGTGATTGTGGTAGAAGATGGTTCGACCATTCCCTGTAAAGATGTTGTAGACAAATATACCGATAGGCTCAGTATCCAGTATTTTACCAAGTCCAATTCAGGCCCGGCACAAACCCGCAATTACGGGGCTGAAAGAGCAAAGGGAAGTTATCTGGTGATCTTTGACTCCGACTGTATTCTTCCCGAAGGATACTTCGATGCGGTTGAGAAAGAACTTCGCAGTTCTTATGCAGATGCCTACGGCGGTCCTGATAAAGCACACGAATCATTTACCAAAGTCCAGAAAGCTATCAATTACTCCATGACTTCTTTCTTCACTACCGGCGGAATACGTGGTGGAAAGAAAAAGATGGATAAGTTCTATCCCCGAAGCTTCAATATGGGGATTGAGAAAGAAGTATTTAAAGCATTAGGAGGATTCCCTAAAATGCATCTGGGTGAAGATATAGACCTGAGTATTCGAATATTTAAATCCGGATATTCCTGTCGGCTATTTCCGGATGCGTGGGTATACCACAAACGACGCACTAACTTCAAGAAGTTCTTCAAGCAGGTGCATAACTTCGGCATTGCCCGGATCATGCTTTATAAAAAATATCCTGAGTCTTTAAAGCTGGTGCATACACTCCCGGCTGTCTTCACAGTGGGTATGGCTGTGTTGCTTATCGGGTGTATTTTCTTTCCCTGGTTATTGTCCCTTATCTTACTATATATATTAATGGTATTAATTGATGCCACCATCAAGAACAAGAGCTTGATTATCGGATGCTATTCGGTGATAGCCGCTTTCATTCAACTGTTAGGCTACGGAACGGGCTTTTTACGGGCATGGTGGTTACTTTGCGTGCGTAAACAGAGTGAAGCGGAACTCTTTAACAAAAACCGATATAAATAACTTGTCTACTATAGTCTGAGCTTACATGACAAAAACAAAACTGGCTATCCACGAATGGGCTGAAGAAGACCGTCCGCGTGAGAAAATGATGTCTAAAGGTATCGACGCATTGAGCGATGCCGAATTATTAGGTATCCTGATCGGATCAGGTAATACGGAAGAAAGTGCTGTAGAATTAATGCGTAGAGTATTGGCTTCCTGTGATAACAACCTGAATGAATTGGGCAAATGGAGTTATCGCAATTATTCCTCTTTTAAAGGACTGGGACCGGCCAAAGCCACTACCATCATGGCTGCACTTGAGCTGGGCAAACGAAGAAATACACAAGAGGTAATTGAACGGAAACAAATAACCTGTTCCATGGATGTATATAAAATCTTCCATCCTATTATGTGCGATCTTCCCCAAGAAGAATTCTGGATATTACTATTGAACCAAGGCAATAAAGTAATTGATAAAATACGGATCAGTACCGGAGGCATTGATGGTACGTATGCAGATGTACGAACCATTTTACGGGAAGCCCTCATTCAACGGGCAACCGGTATCATCCTTTGTCATAATCATCCTTCGGGTAATCCTACTCCAAGCCAGTCAGACAAAAGACTGACTACTGCTATCCAGCAGGGAGCGGCTACCATGAATATTCGATTATCAGATCACATCGTTATATGTGACGGCAAGTATTACAGCTTTGCAGACGAAGGCGAATGTTGATTACCTTCATAGTTAAGCATCAAGCATGAACCTTCTCTACCTTCTTCCTGTTACAAAAGGTATAGAGTGTTTTACAACCTGATAAACAAAAAGAATAAAGCAGATTTGCTATATTTGCATAAAACAACCAATCATCATGACTAAATTTGAAATGGAAGAAAAAATAGTTGATGTACTGAAAACAGTATATGACCCCGAAATACCCGTTAATGTTTACGATTTAGGTTTAATATATAAGATTGATGTAGCCGATGACGGCAAAGTAGATATTGATATGACACTCACAGCTCCTAATTGTCCGGCGGCAGATTTCATTATGGAAGATGTACGCATGAAAGTGGATTCAGTGGAAGGAGTAACCTCGACAACCCTCAATCTGGTATTTGAGCCGGAATGGAACAAGGATATGCTCAGTGAAGAAGCAAAATTGGAATTAGGCTTTTTGTAAGCATGAAAAACATATACTTTCTTTCGGATGCTCACTTGGGATCAAGAGCCATTACGTCAAGTCGGACACACGAAAGACGACTGGTCAATTTCCTGGATAGTATCAAACATAAAGCTTCCGCCATTTATCTGTTAGGCGACGTTTTTGACTTCTGGTATGAATTCAAAACAGTGGTTCCTCGTGGATACACCCGCTTCTTAGGCAAAATATCTGAATTAACGGATATGGGGGTGGAAGTTCATTTCTTTATTGGCAATCATGACATCTGGTGCAAAGGGTATCTTACCGAAGAGTGTGGAGTTATCATGCATTATGAACCCCTTACAGTGGAAATTCATGGAAAAGAGTTTTACCTAGCTCATGGTGACGGACTAGGAGATCCCAGTAAAACATTTAAATTCCTTCGGAAGATGTTTCACAGCCCTACCATGCAATGGTTATTTTCCGGTATTCACCCCCGTTGGAGTATGGAACTCGGATTAACCTGGGCGAAACACAGCCGGGAAAAGCATGCTGAATCTGGAGAGCCTGTATATATGGGAGAAGAAAAAGAATTCCTGGTAAAGTACAGCAAAGAATATCTGCAAAGCCATCCCAATATCAACTACTTTATTTATGGCCATCGCCATATTTTACTGGATCTGATGCTGAGTCGCACCGCCCGTATTCTGATCATTGGTGATTGGATCTCTCAATTCTCCTATGCAGTGTTTGATGGAGAGAACTTATTCCTTGAAGAGTTTATCGAAGGAGAAACGGTTATGTAATAAGTGGAAAGATGAGAATTGAAAAGGATGAAAGCTTCACCTGTTCTAATTTCAATTCTCAACTTTTAATTTTCAATTTACTTATATCTTGCTGCTTTGGCTATTCTTTTCGGAATATCAATGTTATCCATCTTTCCATTAAACAGTTCTGATCCCGCTCCGATGGCATATATTGGAACATATCCTGCGGAATGACTACCTGTAGTCCATCCCACACAAGCGATTTCGTTCATTGCTTCTTTTGCTTTGGCAGCCAACGGTTCGCTTTCGGAGTACAACCTCTTTTCCATTTCCAGGTTAGCTTTCTTTGAAAAAGATAACTCATAGCAATCTCTTAGCATTTTTTCATGTTCCCAATTGATCGGTAACTCTTTCCAGAATCCCATGGTTTCACTTAATAAAGTTTTTATTTCCTCCCAGGTTACCTTCTGATCTTTGGCTTTTCTCAACTCCTTGATACGGTCTGAAAGCACTTCTAAGGATTGTTTTTGATATTGCAAGGCCTTCAGGTTCATATCATAGCCCCCTTTCCTACCTAAAGACATTCCACCAGTTTCATGATCGGCAGTGATTACAATTAATGTTTCTTTCGGGTGTTTCTTATAAAAATCATAGGCAACATTTACAGCTTCATTCAGATCAATTACTTCATTGAATGTGGTAGCTGCATCATTGTCGTGACAAGACCAGTCAATCTTACCTCCTTCAACCATCAGGAAAAAGCCTTTATTGTTGCCTTTGGTCAAGAATGATATGGCTGATTCGGTAATTTGAGTTAAGGTGAGATCTCCTTCTTCCCGATCAATTGCATAGGGCAATGCTCTCGGATTAGCATCTTCTTTCTGTATCAAAACCATCTTATCCGCTGAAGATGCTTTTGATTTAAAATCATCATGACCACGAGCTATTGTATAACCGGCCGCTTCAATGATAGGATATACACTGAGAGCTTCTTGTTTCTCATATGTTGTGGTAGGTTTCAGGAAACCTGCACCCGCATAAAAGTCAAAATTAGCTTTCGGTAGATCAAGAGCTATTTCATAATACATGCTACGATTGTTTTGATGTGCATAAAATGCAGCAGGTGTAGCATGGTCAACACTCACGCTGGTAGTTACTCCCACCTTTACCCCGGATCTCTTCGCCATTTCAGCTACAGAAGTTAATCGTTGCTTTTCATCTCCTACTCCGATTGCGCTGTTATAGGTCTTCTCTCCTGTGGCAAGTGCAGTACCCGCAGCTGCAGAATCTGTTATAGAATTTGTTACTGAAAAAGTAGAAGCCATATTAATTACAGGGAATTGAGTAAATGTTAAAGGCTTAACTCCTATCCGGCTATCCTGATATTCTGCCAGATACATTTCCGTACCATTTACTTGATTTACACCCATGCCATCACCAATAAAGTAAAAGACATATTTTGCTTTGCCTTGTGCAGAAACAGTTGCCGCAACAAGTACTAAGAGTAATAGATGAAAGATCTTTTTCATATACGTTGGTTAATTTAATAAGTTTAGATTATTTCAAACAAAGTTACACTTTAAAAATGAAGGCAGATACACTGGAAGAAATAATTATTTCTAAAGAGTAACTGGAAGATCGTATTCAGGAAGGTATTACCCGAAGAAACTTTTAATTGTTAATTTAACCATCTGGTGGATTAGCTCATTATTTACCAACCGGTGATCAATAAACCCCGAGCAGCTTTAACACTACATTTCTGGTACTTCGAATAGGCTAAAGCAGCTCTTGTTCGGATCTCCTCATTACTTTCACTATTTATATAGCCTACTATAGCATCATGAACAGTGTAAGCTTCCGGACACATTAATCCGGTAGTCCAAACCAAAAGATTAACATTGGCTTGTTTTAAATGAGGAGCAAAGAAATGTTTACTGTAACAAGCTAATATAATTAGATCACGCTGGGTATTATCCTTATTTTCAAAGGTATCAGCAAGTGTAAAATCCATGAGTCCATCATGACCAATATAAGCTAGTAAATTTGCATGCCCGGCAATTCCAATTACTTTATCATCTACATGAATAGTATCCTTTTGGACGCCACAGCTGCTATTCAGGAAATCCTTGGTACATTGCTTAATAAACTTTCCGTCATAAGCATCTGCAACCAGATAATAGTTTTCGGTGATATGCTTAAAAACTAATCTCTCCATGAGAACAGAGCCCGATTTCCGTGTTTTAAGAAGTTTCCAATCCTTACTCCTCCTGAAATAGGTCCGGATACCATACCCACATCCCCAATATAAATTATTGTCCGGATCTTGTCCATTACCAATTTTGGCGGGCACTGGTACTATTCCCTGGTATTTATTATCGCATAATGAAACAAAAATATGAATGGTACGACTATTAGCAATTGTAGTCTCTCCAAGGTTCTGGCTAAAACAGATTCCTGACAAGAAGCAAGCATGAATGAATAGTAGAAGAATGTGTTTTCTCATCATAAATACATAAATAATTAACTTGTTATTCCCATCATCCAGCTTCTTTGTTCCCGCATACCAATTGGGATTAATTCAAACCTCTGTGCAATATACAATAATTCATCAATCATCTGTGCAATGTTTCCGGAATTTTCCTGAAGAGTGAAATCTATTTCTGCGATTATCATATACTGATTCATCATGATATAATTTCCAATGGTTTTACTCTTCACATACGTTTTTATCCGATCCTTTAATTCATCTATTTCCGCATCAGTCTCATAGAGGTAACTAAAGCCAAAACGAATTTTCTTTTTTTGTTTTCTTTTCTCCTGCTGCTTAAAAAACGAAACATAAATTTCCTGTCCTTTATACGTAAAAAGAAATATTCCGGGTTCTTCCTGTTTTATACTCCCTGTGTCCGAAAGGGGCAGAAATAACCGATTAATATATTTCTCCATTCGTTTCGGTGCAAGACGCCACACTTTATAACAATGATACATAATTCCCAGTGTAATTGGAATACTGAAAAATATCACATTTTCCATTAAGATATTCCATCCCATATCTGAGAAAAAATAAATAATTATAAAGATACTGACAGGGAATAAACTAACTAAGAGCCCCAGCACAAATGAATCCAACAGGAAATGATAGAAAGGTAGCAAATGATATTGCCTGTTAGCATTCGGATCTCTTAAATAAGAAACGATAGACTTGAACATATATTTTCCACTTAATAGGTAATAGGTATAACAAAGGTAAACAAAAGAACAGAAGATTAAAACTAAGGAGCTAAAAAGAATAAAAAAGAGGCTGCCCCGGAAGATTAATTCCGAAACAGCCCCCTAAAAGTATCAAAAAGATTAAGTTAGTCGTTTTGAAGAATGGTCATTGTATCTGATGCAATCATAAATTCTTCATCAGTAGGAATAACCACCACTTTAACTCTGGATTCCGGTTTACTGATCACAGCCTCGGTACCCCGAATAGTCTTGTTCAATTCGGTGTCAAGTTCCACACCCATATACTCAAGTCCTTTGCAAACACTTGCGCGACAAGTACATTGATTTTCACCAACGCCACCCGTAAATACAATGATATCTACACCTCCTAAAGCAGCTGCATAGCTACCAACATATTTTTTAATGCGATAATTATACATTGCGTCAGCCAGAATAGCGCGTTTATCTTTGCCAGCTGCTACCGCACTTTCCAGTTCACGCATATCGGATGATACACCAAAGATTCCTAACACGCCACTTTTTTTGTTCAATAAGTCCGACAGAGCACTGGCGTCCATTTTTTCTTTTTCCATGAGGAAAATAAGCATACCCGGATCAACATCTCCCGAACGCGTACCCATCATCAAACCTTCAACCGGGGTTAATCCCATGGAAGTATCCACAGACTTACCGTCTTTTACAGCCGTGATGGAACCGCCATTTCCGATGTGGCAGGTAATAATGCGCTGGCCTTCCTGTTCAACACCCAGGAACTCACATACCCTTTTGGAAACATACCGGTGACTAGTACCGTGGAAACCATACCGACGAATGCTGTATTTTTTATACATTTCATAAGGAACAGCATACATATAGGCGAAATCAGGCATTGTCTGGTGGAAGGCAGTATCAAATACACCTACTTGAGGTACTTTAGGCAAAAGTTTAGTGATGGTGTAAATACCTTTTAAGTTGGCCGGATTATGAAGCGGAGCCAGATCGGAACATTCAACCATCTGATCGATCACCTCCTGTGTAATCAATACGGAAGAATTGAACTTCTCTCCACCATGTACTACCCGATGGCCTACTGCCGTAATTTCTTCCAATGAAGATATACAACCGTATTTTTCTCCGGTCAGCGTTTCAAGAATAAACTCTATACCTACAGTATGTTCGGGTATATCACGCTCCAGAATCACTTTTTCATCGTTGGAAAGGGTAAATTTCAAGAAAGCACCCGGTAAACCGATTCTTTCCACACCACCTTGTGCCATTACTTCTTTCCTGTCCATATCGAACAGTTTGTATTTAATTGATGAACTTCCACAGTTCAATACCAATATCTTCATGTTTGTTTGTTGGTTTTAATTATGTTTTTTACGAGCCGAGGCCTGATTGGATGTAATAGCGACCATTTTATAAATGTCATCAATTGAGCAACCACGTGACAAATCATTCACAGGTTGTGCCATTCCCTGAAGGATAGGACCTACCGCAGAAACATCACCCAAACGTTCTGCTAGCTTATAACCAATATTACCGACTTCCAGACTTGGAACGATTAACACATCAGCATGGCCAGCAACGGTAGAGCCCGGAGCTTTGCGTTGACCCACTGATGGAATCAAAGCAGCATCGGTTTGCATTTCTCCATCCACATCCAGTTCGGGAGCCATTTCTTTAGCCAGACGGGTAGCCTCGATTACTTTGTCAACCACTTCGTGCTTGGCAGAACCTTTTGTAGAGAAACTTAACATAGCCACTTTAGGTTTTTCAACACCTACCACTGCGGTTGTAGTATGCGCGGTACAGATAGCAATCTGGGCCAATTGTTCGGCAGTAGGAACCGGAGTTACTGCAACATCACTCATAACCAATACACCATTCTTTCCATATTCCGGATGTTTTGTAATCAGTAACATGGCACCCGAAACAGTGGTAATTCCTGGAAGCGTTTTAATGATTTGCAATGCAGGGCGCAAAACATCCCCTGTTGTGTTTTCAGCACCGGCTAGTTGTCCATCGGCATCTCCATTCTTTACCATCAGGCAGCCTAAGTACAATGGATTTATAACCAGCTTACGGGCCTCTTCAATGGTCATGCCTTTCTTCTTGCGAAGTTCACAAAGTAATTGTGCGTACTCTTCTTTCTTGGGATGGTTTTCCGGATCTATAATAGTAGCCTTTTTAATATTATTCAGTCTCCACTGATCGGCTAGGTTATTGATCTCCTCAGGATTACCGAGGATGATTAGATGAGCTATAGCTTCCGCTAATACCTGGTCGGCAGCTCTTAAGGTGCGTTCTTCAGTTCCTTCAGGAAGAACAATGCGCTGAGGGTTTGCTTTTGCGCGAGCAACAATTTCGCTAATTAAATCCATGAATTAAAATAGTATAATAGTATATGTGAAAAATATCAAGTGGATGTGTTAATCACGACGCAAAAGTACATAAAATTGCAATATACACATTGCAATTTGAGGTATTTTTATTCACTGAAGTACAATTATTATATTATTTAGCGTTTAAGGGAAAGAGGGGATATAAAATAAGAATTAGTTGAAAATCACGAAACCGTTTAAATTCTTACTTCTTAACTTCTCACCCATTCCTTCGTACTTATTTATTCACTACCTTTGCTTCGTTTTTAAAAATAGGTATTATGATACGTCAATGCGCCATTTTGTTTGGCTGTCTGGCATTGGGTGAATTAATTGTTTATCTTACCGGAATCAAACTGCCTTCCAGCATTATAGGGATGTTAGCGCTTACCCTTTTTCTTCAGTTAGGCTGGATTAAATTACAATGGGTACAAGGTCTGTCGGACTTTCTGGTTGCCAATCTCGGTTTCTTTTTTATTCCGCCCGGTATTGCATTGATGCTTTATTTTGATTTAATCAAAGCAGAATTGCTTCCCATCGCAGTATCGATTATAGTCAGTACGATACTTGTATTAATCGTTACGGGATGGATTCATCAGATTACCCGGAAAAAACTGAAAAAGAAATGAGTTACCTGGAAAATAAATTCTTCCTTATATTTATCACCTTTGGTGTTTTTTATGTGGCAAAAGTAGCTTATAAAAAAAACCGGATATGTATTGCTCAACCCGATCCTGGTAACGATTGCCGTACTGATTCTCTTTCTTCAATTAACAGGCATCAGTTATGAGACTTACAGTGAAGGGGGAAAGTTGATTGAATTCTGGCTGAAGCCAGCCGTTGTGGCTTTAGGAGTGCCCTTATATCTTCAGTTAAAACAGATCAAGAAACAGCTTCTTCCTATCTTGCTTTCGCAGCTGGCCGGATGTATTGTAGGTATTGTATCCGTAGTTCTTATTGCTCATTTTCTCGGAGCGAGCCGGGAAACAGTCTTATCCCTGGCACCGAAATCAGTCACTACACCGATTGCGATGGAAGTATCGAAAGCAATAGATGGCATTCCGGCACTCACTGCAGCGGTAGTAGTTTGTGTGGGAATATTCGGCGGAGTGGCAGGATTCAAAGTGATGCAATTAATGAAAGTTGATCACCCGATTTCGCAAGGCCTCTCCATTGGTACGGCAGCACATGCATTGGGAGCCTCCACAGCTATGGGCATCAGCAGTCAGCACGGAGCTTATGCCAGTTTAGGACTTATCCTGAACGGTATATTAACGGCTCTTTTAACTCCTACACTTCTAAAATTATTAGGCTTTTTATAACAATATCATTACCTATTTGTTTTGTTTTATATATAACGCATTCATTAACTACACTTTATGATAACATTCAAAGATATTACACTTGAAGATAGAGAAAGGATCACGCAATATACTTTAAATAGTACCCGCAGAAATTGTGACTTGTCTTTTTCCAATCTTTGCAGCTGGCGTTTTTTATACAATACCCAGTTTGCCGAATTTGAAGGCTTCCTGCTTTTAAAGTTCTGGTCGAACAACCGATTGTCGTATATGTTGCCGGTTGGAAAAGGAGATTTAAAGAAAGCGATTGAAGCTTTAATCGACGATGCCGAACAGGAAAACGATCATTTACGTATGTTAGGAGTCTGCCCGGATATGAGAGAAGACATTGAGGCAGTTATGCCCGGACATTTCTCCTATCGGGCTAACAGGGATTATGCCGATTATCTTTACCTGCGTACAGACCTGGCTACATTGACCGGCAAAAAATACCAATCGAAGCGGAATCATATTAATAAGTTCCGGAAAACCTATCAATATGAATATTTGACCATCACCCCGGAATTAATTCCGGAATGTATTCGTCTGGAAGCTGAATGGTGCAGGCAAAACAATTGCAATGAAGAAGATGGCACCAGCTATGAAGGCCGCGCCATTTCTTATGCGCTGAAGAACTTTGAGGCTTTGGGACTAACGGGTGGAATACTACACGTGGATGGCAAAATCGTAGCTTTCACTTATGGAATGCCCATCAACCAGGATACATTTGTGGTACACGTTGAAAAGGCTGATATCAATATTGAAGGTGCATATACAATGATAAATTATGAATTTGTCAACCGGATTCCGGAACAATTTACTTACATTAACCGGGAAGAAGACCTTGGCATTGAAGGTTTACGAAAAGCGAAGCTATCTTACAAACCTGTTCGATTACTGGAAAAGAGTATGGCTGCTTTCAACAAGGAATAAAAATATCGGGCATGACAGTGAAAGAGCAAGTCAAAGAATTATGGAGAATCTGTTTCGATGACACGGAAGCGTTTATCGAATTGTATTTTAAACTCCGGTATAACGATCGTGTTAATATAGCTGTTCAGATGAATAATGAGATAATTTCTGCCTTGCAGATGATCCCCTATGAGATGACTTTGTTGGGCCAAATTATTCCGACTTCTTATATCTCAGGTGCCTGTACCCATCCCCAATATCAGGGAAAAGGAGTGATGAAGGAATTGCTCAGAAAATCTTTTCTCCGGATGATCGATGAAGGAATATTAATCAGCACATTGATCCCTGCCGAACCGTGGCTTTTCGACTATTATGCCCGCATGGGATATTCGCCTGTCTTTAATTATAGTACCCGCACTTTGCTTGCTTCCGAATTGAAGCCATCCTCCGCTCCTATATCCATAAAAAAAAGTACGGTTTATTCTGAAGACATTTACCGATATCTCAATCGAAAGATGCATGAGCGTCCTTGCTGCATACAACATACAGCAGATGACTTTAATGTGGTAGTGGCAGACCTTATTCTTTCGCAAGGACAGACACTTTCTGCCCATCGGCAAGAAGAAATCACGGGTATTGTATTGGCCGCGCCCAAAGATGAAGTACTGGAAATCAAAGAGTTATTTGCAGAAGACAAAGAGACCACTGACCAATTGCTTTGGGAGGCTTCCCGCCTTTATCCGGATTGCAGGCAAATCTCCGTTGTGAGCCCTATGACCGGAAATTCAGATGAAACTACAGTTAGACTAGGTATGGCACGTATTATCCATACTCCGCTCGTTCTACAACTATATGCTGTTGCTTTCCCGGAAGTTACCATAAACATCGCGCTTACGGATCATCAGCTCCCGATGAATACGGGGTTTTTCAAGATTGCTAAGGGTGAATGTGAGTTCAGTATAACAAAAGAAGAGACGACTAATTATCAGATGATGACAGTTAATGAATTAACGCGATCGGTTCTGGAACCTCTTCATCCCTATATGAGTTTAATGTTGAATTGAACTACGTTGACCTACAGACTATATAACAAAAAAGTTGAGATGCTATTACAACACCTCAACTTATCTTTTAATCATTCGTTTCAAACACAACCGGAATTTCGATCAAATACAACTGGAATCTGGCCCGAATACAACCGGGATTTATCTGAAATATAACTTGTATTCCAATTGATGTATGACTATCTTTTCGAGTGCTTGCTCCCTTATAATCCGCTGAAATCAACTCCTTCAAATACCAGCGAAGGAATTCGCCACGAAGAAGTTAAGCGGGCATCGTTTCCTGTCTCCACCAATGAGTTCCACAAAGTGAGCATGTTGCCGGTTATGTTCATTTCGTAGATAGGAGTCGTTAAGCGTCCGTTCTCAATCAGGAATCCTTCGATACCGTACGAAAAATCTCCGGTAGTACCGTTGCAATTACCACCGTTAAAACCGGTTATCAGAATTCCATTCCTTACACCACCGATCAATCCTTCCAGATTTTTGGAGCCTGGTTGTAATACCAGCAAAGAAGCACCGGAAATGGTAGGTTCAACTCCCATCTTCTTGGCGTAATAGGTATCAATGAAATATGTTTTCAGCACACCGTTTTCAAAAATAGGAGCTCGTTTGGTAGCTACTCCTTCACCATCAAAGTAACGGGCACCGCGGGCACCAATCAGATGAGGCTCATCCAGCAAGGTTAGTTTATTGCTTCCTACTTTCTCATTTAACTTATTCAGCAAGAAAGAGTTTTTCTGCTGTAAAGACGAACCGTTCAAAGCACCCATCAGGGGAGAAATCAGTCGACTGGAATTCATCGGGTCAACCACCATCGTGTACTTGCCGGACTTTATCTTCTTCTGTCCCAGCTTCTGCAATACACGTTCCAATGCTTTCTGGCCAATGTTCTCTTTTATCAGCTTGTCGAAATAAATACTCGATTCGTACCAATAAGATGCAGGACGGGCTTCACCCTCTCCTTTTATACTGACACTGGCCGACATGGAATACCAGGTACTATGGCTTTCTCCTTCGAAACCATTACTGGCAAGGCGGTAATTCGCATATTCACCATCTCCCCAGGAAGACTCTACAGAAACAATCCGATCGTCTTTTCCCATTACTTCATCGGCCATGCTTTTAGCCAGAACAACTTTATCATCCGGTTGGATGGACTCAAACTTCGAATCGGACAGTTGTAAATCAGGCTGTCCTCCTTTGTAATAACGGGAAGGATCGGGCAGTACACGCGCCAGATCTTCCGCCAGATAGCGGGTAGATTCAATTCCGTTTTTAATAAAGGTTTCCAATTCTTTTTTATCCAGACGGTTGGTGGAATAAGAACCATAACGCCCGTCTACATACAGTGCTAAACTCAATCCGTTCTCTGATGCTTGTTGCAAGCTATCCATTTTAGCATCCCGCAGATCGAAAGAAGTATTTGATTGGGCATACAGATTTACCCGCGCGGCTTGGCATCCGTTCTTTAATGCGAAGTCCATGGCCCATTGTGCTAATGCTTTATTGTTATCTGATATCATTGTTTTCAATCTTTGTGTTCGTTACTTAACTTTCTCCACCCACTGTTAATTTGCTGACTAAAGCAGAAGGCATTCCAAAAGTCACCGGGCAAGATTGTCCGTTCTTACCGCAGGTGCCGGTATTGTTTTCAATTAAGTCGTTACTGGCCACCATCGTGATATCTGCCAGAGCCTTCGGTCCGTTTCCGATGATATTGATATCCCGGATGGGTTGCGTCAGTTTACCATCTTCAATCATATATCCCGATTTAACGAAGAATGTAAAGTCACCGGCTCCAATCTGAACCTGTCCGTTGGTGAAGTTATCCACATAAACACCTTTCTTTACAGAAGCAATAATATCTTCTTCTTTCATGTTGCCTGCCTCCATATAGGTAGAACGCATACGAGGCATCGGCGTATAGCGGAACGATTCGCGTCGTCCGTTTCCGGTGGAAGCAATTCCGTAATGTTTGGAACTAATACGGTCGTGCAAGTAACTGGCCAATACGCCGTCTTTTACAATGTATGTTTTTTGTCCTTCCACGCCTTCATCATCCACATTGATAGAACCCCGATTGAAAGGGATCGTTCCATCATCCACTACTGTTATATGTTCATCGCAGATTTTCTTATTCAGCTGGTCGGAAAAGATAGATATATTTTTCCGGTTGAAATCGGCTTCAAACGCATGACCAATAGCTTCGTGCAACAGAATACCCGAACCACCGGCACCCATTACTACCGGCATCTCACCACCCTTCGGTTTGATGGCTTTAAACATAATTGAAGTGCGATCAACGGTTTCGCGCGCTACGACATTGATCACATCATCCGAAAGAAACTCGAAACCTTTACGGTAACCTCGTGATGAAAAACCGCTTTCGTATTTTCCGTTTTCTTCCATCACACAGTTGGCAATCAGGGAAACCATCGGACGGTAATCGTAATACATCACTCCTTCCGAGTTACAGAACAGGATATGTGAAGTTGAATCGTTCAAGGAAGCGTTTACTTTCTGCACACGTTTATCGAGAGAAAAGATCTTATCATTTAGCTTTTGAAGATAAGGCATTTTATCTTTCACGATGACATCTTCCCATGGCGTATTGATGGCATAGTAATTCTTGGTAATCGGCTTTTCGGTCAGATTCACCGGAGTCTTTACCTGTCCGTCGGAAGCGATACGTGCGGCTGTGCGTGCTGCTTTAGTCATTTCTTCCAGTGTAATGTTTTCCACATATGCGTATCCACTCTGATCGCCGGATAAAACACGCACACCCATACCATAGTCGATATTAGAATTGCAACGGTTTACGGCTCCATCCTGTAATCCGATATTATTATGGAAGGAATGTTCAAAATAAAGATCGGCATAGTCGCCTCCTTTCTCCAGCGCTGCAGTTAATACTTTCTTTAAGTCTGCTTCCGTCACTCCAAAATGAGCCAGTGCATTGGCAATGCCTGCCTTTTGATCCGATCCTCCCGAACAACCGATCAATGAACCGGCAAGAGAGGGAGCAGCAAGAGATCCTAGCAACGCCCATCCTCCTGATTTTAAAAAATTACGTCTATCCATTCGTTATCGTGTTAAAGTGATTATTCATATTTGGTTAACAAACTTTCCAGTTCTTCGGCATTCAAACGCAAGTAAAATTGTCCGCGATAAGCCACGGAAATAGCACCTGTTTCCTCGGATACAATGATAGCATGTGCATCCGATTCCTGTGAAATCCCCATAGCGGCCCGATGCCTTAGCCCCAGTTCTTTTGGTATAGTTAGATCGTGGGATACTGGCAGAATACATCCAGCAGCTTTTATTCTCTTCTTGCGAATGACCATAGCTCCATCGTGCAAAGGACTATTTTTGAAAAAGATATTCTCAATCAGCCGCTGACTGACGGTAGCATCCAGCACTTCACCTGTTCGGATTACCTCGTCGAGTGGCATATTGTGTTCAATTACAATCAGCGCGCCCACTTTTTGTTTTCCCATGCTTATACAAGCCATTACAATAGGCAGGATATCAGGATTCTGTTGTTTCTCTTGTTTGTTTCGAACAAAGAACCGGATGATGGCATTCACCTGCCGGTGCGTCCCCAGTGTAAAAAGGAAACGACGTATCTCATCCTGGAACAATATGATGATGGCCAGCACACCGACACTCACCAATTTATCGAGTATAGAACCCAGCAAGCGCATCTCAAGCACCTGTGAAACAATGACCCAGATCATTATGAAAATCAGAACTCCGGCAAACACATTGAATGAACCGGAATCTTTCATCAGCTTGTAGGTGTAGTACAATAGCAAAGCTACAAGCAATATATCAATGAAATCTTTTATACCAAAATTAAAAAACAACACAGGCTATGCTAATTTACGATTGACAATTAAGAATTGTTTCCGAAGCTTTGTTTAATGCTTCAACTATGCGAACTGCTTCTACAGCTTGTTTTACATCATGTACACGAAGAATATCAGCCCCCTTCAGTAAAGAGATGGTATTAAGTACTGTAGTTCCATTCAAGGCATCTTGTGCAGATACATTCAGCAGGCGCGTTATCATGGACTTACGGGATACCCCGACTAACACGGGCAGTTTGAATACCGCCAGTTCCTCCAATACGGCCATCAGTTGGTAGTTATGTTTTACTGTTTTACCAAAGCCGAAACCCGGATCAAGAATAATGTCCTTCACTCCCCTGTCACGGAGTTGCTGCACCTTTTCAGAAAGATAATAAAATACTTCTTTCACCACGTTCTCGTAATGAGGCTCCTGTTGCATGTCCTGGGGAATTCCCTGCATGTGCATCAGGATGTAAGGTACATTTAGACTAGCCACTGTATCGAACATATTCGGATCCATTTCTCCGCCGGAAATGTCGTTAATGATAGCTACTCCATATTCTTCCACACACATCCTAGCAACATCCGCCCGAAAAGTATCTACAGAAACAATGGCATCCGGATGGTTCTTTCTTAGGATATCAAGACCGAAACGCAAACGGGCTTTCTCTTCTTCAGCAGAAATATGAACGGCATTGGGCCGTGAAGAATAAGCTCCTACATCAATCATCGAAGCTCCTTCTTCCAGAATCCGGGTAGCCCGATCCCTGATGTCGCTTTCGGTTTGCATCCGGCTGTCGGCGAAAAAAGAATCCGGGGTGATGTTCAATATCCCCATAACCTGGGGTTGTGAAAGGTCCAATAAACAACCATTCACATTTATGTATTTTGGATAGGATGTATTCATATCACGAAAATAAGTGTATTTATAAACGAACAGACACAAAATTATAAATAAAAATCACACCAAAGGAGCATAATATCGTTTTTCTTTCGGTTGGGGAATTGCAGAACAAATATTATCAACTATATTTGTTTTAGTAATTAATTATTTCAGTATGAATATCGCCAATATACATCAGTTATACTTAACTTGTAATGGTGTGACAACCGACACTCGCAATTGTACGAAAGGCTCCATGTTTTTTTCTCTCAAAGGAGAATCATTTAATGGAAACACTTTTGCTGCTCAAGCTTTGGAGAAAGGTTGTTCGTTTGCTGTTATTGATGAGCCTGAATATGCAGTAAAAGGAGATGACAGGTATATTGTCGTAAAAGATTCATTGAAAACTTTGCAGCTTCTGGCCAACTACCACCGACGACAGTTTTCGGGAAGAGTTATCGGGATAACAGGTACGAATGGAAAAACAACGACCAAAGAATTAATTGCTGCCATACTTACCCGCAAATATAAGGTGGTTTATACGGAAGGCAATCTGAATAATCACATCGGTGTACCGTTAACTTTGCTACGGACAAAACCCGAACATCAAATAGCGATTATAGAAATGGGTGCCAGTCACCCTAAAGAAATCGCACAGCTGGCTAACATAGCCGAACCCGAGTACGGACTGATTACCAATGTGGGCAAAGCCCACCTGGAAGGTTTTGGTTCTTTCGAAGGGGTTGTAAAAACCAAAGGAGAACTTTATGACTTTATGAGGCAAGGCATTCTCAACACCGTTTTTATCGATTATGATAATCCTTACTTAATGAAAATGAGTAAAGGACTTAACATGGTGGCCTACGGGAAAGAAGAATTCCTTTGCATCAACGGATCGATCACCGGAAACTCTCCTTATCTGAGTTTCAAATGGAGAAACGGAGAGAATTCGACGATATATGGAGTAAAAACTCATTTGATTGGTGAATATAATTTTCAGAATGCCCTGGCTGCCATAACAGTAGGTTATTTCTTTAAGGTTGAACCTGAGGTTATTAACGAGGCGATCGAATCTTATATTCCACAAAATAACAGATCGCAACTACATGGAACTGCAGATAACACGTTGATTATTGATGCCTATAACGCCAATCCCACCAGCATGATGGCCGCCCTGGAAAACTTCAACAGTATGGATGTTGGAAACAAAATGCTTATTCTGGGAGATATGCGGGAATTAGGAAAAGAGAGTATTACGGAACATCAAAAGATTGTAGATTACTTAACCGCAAACTCCTTTGATAAGGTAATCTTAGTGGGAGAATTGTTTATGTCTACACAGCATCCTTTCCAGGCATTTAAGAATGTAGACGATTTGATTGAAGCCCTTGAAAAGAATAAACCCAAAGGTATGATTATTCTTATCAAGGGCTCCAATGGAATCCGTTTGAATAAGGTAGTGGATTATTTGTAATCAGTTCCGGTAGAGAATTCGTGTTTCTGCTTTATCATTCCCCCTGAAACAGACTCAGGACCAGATAATCTTTCAAAGCCGGGAATTGTAGTAGTCTGGGGTACAGACTTAGTAGCTATTCCGGAAATTAAATTCAATGCCTCGGCTACAAGCGGATCATTTTCATCTCCTAATGGTTTAAGCCAGTAGTTGCGAGTTTCTGCAATTTTATGATCCGGTTCAATTCCATTGACGAAATCCGTATATCCGTTATTGTTGGCAAATCTAAATATCATCATTTCAATTTCCCAATCTTTAATTTCCTGAATATCCGTCTTAGGCTGGTTCAGAAGATCATGGTAATAATATTCAGGGGATACTGATATAGCACCGCAATATTTTCCATGAGTTGTTTCTCCAATCTGATGTACGTTCATATAAGGCATCAATCCGATCAGTGTTGCTTCAGAAGCAGAAGCTGTGCTGCCTGTTGTAAGCATATATACGTTATTCAGATTCAGGTTTACCGCTACATTTTTTTCAAAATACTGGGTGCGTTCATCTTCTGATAATGTTTTGGTAAATTCCTCATTCCATAATTCTTTCAGAAAAACAGTTTTACCATTCAATACAGAAGAAGGTGCAAGAATACTTGATAAATATCTGGAAGTTTCAGCATATCCACCTGGATTATATCTCAGATCCAAAATAAGATCAGTTATTCCCTGGTTCTTAAAATTCTGGAAAACGGATATCATTCGTTGTTTTCTTTCCTGGGCTCCTGCAGTTAATTGATTATTTGTTTTAGAATTTATATCGACAAACCGAGTATAACATAGATATCCGATTTTCTTAGTACCCCTTGTAATCACTTTCTGAGCAACGAACGGATCAAAAGATTTTGATACAGCCTGTAGTGTGTATTCTTTTCCGGTTTCAACAGCCGCATAATTATTCGTACCTGGAATTAATTGAAAATACACTGTACTGACTTTGAAGGATGTACCATAATACAAGTCTGTATAATTATTAGTCGTCATATAATTCCCATTCATCTTATGAATAATATCGCCTCTGACAAGTCCAGCTTGAGCAGCCGGAGAATCTGGAGTAACATACATCACAACAGCAAAAATATGATTTTGCTCATCTATATAAAATGACAATCCGTAACCAAATCCTTTTTCTACATCTACATCATCCATTGAGGCTCTGGTGTCCTCAGCATTATTTTTCAAAGAAGACCATCTGTCAATCCAGTTATCTTGATTCACATTATACCTCCGGCATATCTTCTCAAAAAGGGTCTTCGGATCTTCCGTACTTTTAGAATCTACAGTAGAAGGAATTTCCTTGTTCCATACATATAGTTTCTTCATCGATTCTACCGTAAAAGTATTCACCTTCTGATTTAGCAGTTCTTCCTGGCTCAGACCAGGTTCTGGACCAGGATCTGGATCCGGATCATCACTTTTACCACAAGCATTCATAGTAGCAGCCAAAGCTATCATCACAAGCAATAGTGATAATACTTTCAGCAAATTCTCACTCATTGTTTTCATATTTATTCCAATCATATATTAACTCTTACCATTCGTGGACGGAGATAGAAATAACCTATCCCACTGGCACATAAAGCACCGAGTGAATTTGCCAGAAAATCAAACCAATCGCCTCCGCGATAACTGGTGAGGGTTTCTTGTAAAATCTCCACTATCCCACTGAACAAAATAGGCAACACGCAGGCCCCTATCCATGCATGCCATAAATTCCTGCCGTCCCGGTGGTTCCGCAAAAACTCCCACCATAACATTCCCGACATGCCGAAATACATGCAAAAATGTACAATCTTATCGAAAAAAGGAATTTCATAACTTAGATTAATAGAAGGAGGTTTAAAAAAGGACAAATAAATCACTACCAAGATGATAGCAATGGATATGGGATATTTCTTAAAATAGTAAACCATTCAATTTTCTTTGTTATTGTAAAGAGCAAATGTACTAAACATTTTCTATATTTGCGATTTTAAACAATAAATATAACATTTTGTTAGATTATACGCATGGCGAAGACAAACAGAGCAACATTTGGAAGTAAACTCGGTGTTATCCTGGCCTCAGCCGGATCAGCCGTTGGTTTAGGCAATATATGGAGATTTCCTTATAAAACAGGTAACAATGGGGGAGCTGCATTTATCCTGATATATCTAGGATGTATCTTTATATTGGGACTCCCTATCATGATTTCCGAATTCCTGATCGGCCGACATTCGCATGCCAATACGGCTGGTGCTTATAGAATACTGGCCCCTGGTACCCAATGGAAATGGGTGGGACGATTGGGTGTTTTAACCGGATTTCTTATTTTAAGTTATTACTCGGTAGTAGCCGGATGGACGCTCGAATATATTATTGAAGCTGTCACCAATAGCTTTTCCGGGAAAACTCCGGAAGAATTCGTTGCTTCCTTCGAGACTTTCTCCAACAGTTCCTGGCGGCCTGTGATGTGGCTGATTTTATTTTTACTAGCCACTCACTTTGTGATTGTAAGAGGGGTTGAAAAAGGCATTGAAAAGTCTGCTAAAATAATGATGCCGACACTTTTCATCCTTATCGTTATATTAGCAATTTGCTCCATATCTTTACCCGGTGCGGGTCCTGGTATTGAATTCCTTTTAAAACCAGATTTCGGAAAAGTTACCAGTGGGGTATTTCTAAGTGCTATGGGGCAAGCCTTCTTTTCATTGAGCCTCGGAATGGGATGTTTAAGTACGTACGCTTCGTATTTCGGGAAAAACACTAACCTTACCCGAACAGCCTTCAGCGTAGGAATTATTGATACATTGATTGCTGTTATGGCCGGATTTATTATTTTCCCTGCTGCATTTTCTGTTAACATCCAACCCGATGCGGGGCCAAGTCTTATCTTTATTACTTTACCGAATGTTTTCCGGAAAGCATTTTCCGGGTTGCCTGTCCTGGCTTATCTTTTCTCTGTCCTGTTTTATGTGTTATTGGCATTGGCGGCACTTACATCCACCATTTCCATGCATGAGGTGGTAACAGCCTATTTACACGAAGAATACAAGATGACCCGGGGAAGAGCAGCTAAAGTGGTAACGGCTGCCTGTATCATTCTGGGTATTTTCTGTGCCCTATCCTCCCAGATATTTGATCTATTCGATTATGTGACAGCGAAGATTATGCTTCCATTCGGTGGATTGTTTATATCTTTATTTACAGGCTGGTATTTGGATAAGAAAATTGTAAAGGATGAAATTACCAATGGTGGTACGATAAAATATTCTTTTTACAAAAGTATTACCTTCGTCTTAAAGTATATTGCCCCTATAGCTATTACATTAATACTTATTAATGAACTGGGCTTTCTGAAATAGACATGTGGAAAGATTTCTTTTATTATTCCCGTTCGCAAAGGCAGGGAATCATTGTTTTGCTGGTACTCATTATCGGGGTCATTGCTTTTCGTATGCTCTTTCCTCTCTGGCTGGAAAAAAGAGAGTTGGAGAAAGACGAAGCTTTTGAAGAAGAGTATTCAAACTTTATTGCATCCCTCCAAGAGAAAACACAGGAAAAGAAAAAGAAACCACTTTATCCTTCTTATTCAAAGATGGAAAGAAAATTGGTTGCTTTCAACCCTAATACTGCTGATTCAATTACGTTTATCCAACTCGGCCTACCCTCATGGATGGTGGGTAATATTTTGAAGTACCGAAGCAAAAACGGTCTCTTTCGGAAAGCGGAAGATTTCAAAAAGATATATGGACTAACGGAAGAACAATATAAAACTCTGCATCCTTATATCCGTATCCCATCCCAACAGCCGGAAATAAAAGCACCAGTTGAAGCAGTTACTCTTCCTGAAATAAAGTATGAAAACCCTGTCAGTGAAAAGAGAGAAATAGTAAAATATACTCCAGGCACGTTGATTAACCTGAATCTGGCAGATACCACCGAACTTAAAAAGATTCCTGGAATAGGCAGTGTAACAGCTAAAAAGATCGTACAACGACGTCGCCAATTAGGTGGTTTCTACCACATCAACCAACTTAATGAGATTAAGGTAGATGCAAATCAATTTGAATCCTGGTTTTCCGTTGATGAAAATGACATTGAAAAGATCAATATAAATAAAGCAAGCCTGGAAAAACTGAGAGCCCATCCCTATATCAATTTTTATCAGGCCAAAGCCATCATTGAATACAGGAAGAAAAAAGGGAAGATAAAAAACCTTCTGCCTTTTACGATGTTGGAGGAGTTTACGGAAGAGGATTTGGAAAGAATGAAATATTATGTTTGTTTCGAATAGAAAAGCCCTATTCAATTCTTGATCAACCCATCCACCATGTGCACCGTCCGGTCTGTTAGCCCTGCCAGACTTTCATCATGGGTAACAATCACAAATGTTTGTCCAAACTGATTGCGAAGATCGAAGAATAACTGGTGAAGTTCTCCTTTATTCTGGGTATCCAGACTACCCGACGGTTCATCTGCCAGGATAACCGATGGATTATTAATCAGCGCGCGAGCCACAGCTACCCGCTGCTTTTCCCCACCGGAAAGTTCGTTGGGTTTGTGAGTAGATCTGTTCTCCAGTCCCAGAAATCGCAGAATTTCCGTAGCACGACTCGTTGCCTCTTTGGTAGAGACACCAGCTATGAAGGCAGGAATCATCACATTCTCCAGGGCAGTAAACTCCGGCAGAAGCTGATGAAACTGAAATACAAAGCCAATATGTTTGTTACGAAAAGCAGAAAGCTCCTTCTCCCCCATCCGGCTGACATCAATCCCTTTAATCTTTACTTTTCCGGCATCGGGTTTATCCAGTGTTCCCATTATTTGAAGTAATGTTGTTTTTCCGGCTCCACTGGGGCCTACGATACTGATCACCTCACCTTTGTCGATGGTAAGATCAATTCCTTTTAATACCTGTAGTGTATCGAAACTCTTCGTGATACCTGTTAATTCAATCATTCTATCGGGGAATTATAATCTCTTTAAAACATACTCTGCCAAGTAGCAACCAAATACAGCAGGCATGTAGCTGATGGTGCCATTGGTAGATTTTTTATTCATCTCATTCTCGGTAAGAATCACCGCATTCGGATCAGCCTGTTCAGTACTGAAAACAACAGGCAGACGACGCCTTACCCCCATTTTCTGCAAACGCTTCCGCACAGCTTTACTAAGGCCGCAGTGGTATGTTTCATTTATTTCGGCAAAACGCACCTGAGTGATATCACTTTTCGCTCCGGCACCCATACTGGATACGATTTTAAGTTTCCGCTGAAGCGCATGGAATATCAGGAAACATTTAGGGCTGAGTGTATCTATAGCATCGACTATAAAATCATAAGGAGCTGCATCCAGCAGTTCGGGTATGTTATCATCTTTCAGGAAGATAGGTAATACGGTTAATTCTATCTGCGGATTAATGTCTTTAAGCCGGTGCGCTACCAGGGTTGCTTTCTCCTTTCCGATAGTGGAATGCAAAGCGGGCAACTGACGGTTGATATTGCTGGGCTGTACAATGTCGGCATCTACAATCGTCATTTTACCAACCCCCGCACGGGCAATCATTTCCGCGGCATACGCTCCTACTCCGCCCAGGCCAACCACCAACACATGAGCATTAGCAAGACGTTGTATTTTTTCCTCACCCAGAAGAAGAGTGGTGCGTTGTTTCCAGTTATTATTGTTATCCATTAGCTTTTCTTAAACCATTTATACAACCATTTAGCGATGCTTTCATAATGTTGCGATTCACTGTGATGCATCGGCTCAGAGAATGAAAGTGTTGCCTGCGGATCGCCATACTGATCAGGATAAAGCACCATCAGGCTGCTGTTATTAAAATATCGGCTTACTTGTGAAGGAAGTTTCTCGAAAGAAGGATCGTATGAAATAAATCCGCGACGGGCACTAACAATAACCAGCAAGTGATCATAATTGACATGACCTGTCAGTAATAATAAATCATCCCAATCGGCTAGTTCGGAGAATTCGGAACGAACGCCCCTATACTTGCGGTTGATATATCCTTCGAGGTATCGTTGGGTGTCTTTGTTTGAGAAAAAGTGTACCCGGCACCCTAGTTGTAGTCCCATCCGGCACAAGCGTTCCACCCATTTAAAGAAGCCGACTTCGTATTCAGCTTTTGCAGGTACCGCCACCACAATACGCCTGAGTGTATTAACCGGTATCAATGTCTTTACAATCATCACCTGCCTGTGTGTACCATTCAGCAGATTTTCTGTTAGTTTTCCCAGGAAAGAATCAACCAATGTAATCTTGCGGTGTAAACCGATGACTACCTCCGAAGCATTGTATTCTTTCAATGTATGAATGATACCGGAAGCAATATTTAAATCAAAACGTGTTACCGTATTCATTGTCACATCGGCAGCGGCAGCCACCATTGCCGAACGTTCGAGGCTGCGTTTTCCCTGCACCAACCGGGCCTCCGAAACATTGTTATCGTTGATCACACTAAGGGCGATAAGACCGTCACGACGTTTCGGCTCTTTCATCAGGAGGGCCATGTTGATCAAGCCATCAATATTTTCCGGGTTTGCTACCGGAATCAGGATATTTTCTTCTTCTTTCGGTTTATCGTCGGTATCATTGAAGTCGTCTTCGGTAGCTATTTTGCGGGCCGCATGCTCGGTTGCTACCGAACTAATGATGCAGGTAAATAAGATCATCACCACTGTGCCATTCAGTATATCATCATTCAATAAAGGAACTCCAGGAGAGATTTCAATTTTATTACCAACCAGCACGGCCGCCAAAGTAGCTGCCGCCTGCGCATTACTCAACCCGAAAATCACTTCCCGCTCGCTGGATCGCATTCCAAAACACTTTTGGGTAAGCCATGCTGCCAGCCATTTGCTGAAGGTTGCTACTACCGTCATAACGATAGCCACCTTGAGAGCCTCGGCACCAGTGAAAAGAGCCCGTATGTCAATAATCATTCCGACCCCGATCAGGAAATAAGGAATAAATAAAGCATTCCCGACAAATTCCAGTCGGTTCATGAGGGGGGATATATTAGGGATCAGCCGGTTTAAAACCAGACCGACCAAAAAGGCTCCCAGGATTCCTTCCATGCCAGCCAGTTCTAACAGAGCTCCACCGAGGAATATCATCACCAATACAAAAATAAATTGCATGATGTTGTCTTCGTAATGACGGAAGAACCAGCGCCCTGTACGAGGAAAAAAGAAAATAATTATAAAGCTGACGATAGCCACCTTTACCCCCATCCATATCCAGAACATTTCGTTGATTTCTCCCCGGTTTAGGCCGGAAATGATAGCCAGCACAAGCAGAGCTAAGGCAACTGTAATGGCCGTACCGCCGATTGTAATACTGACACTCCTTAAACGGGAAAGTCCGTAACGACTGACAATGGGGTAAGTTATCAATGTATGAGAGGCATACATACTGGCCAGCAGCACAGAAGTTGTAAAATTATACTCGAGTATAGACATGGAACTACATACCCCCAGCACCATCGGAATCAGGAAAGTGAAAAGACCAAAAACCAGCGCTTTTATCCGGTTTTTCTTAAAGTCTTCCAAGTCCATTTCCAGTCCGGACAGGAACATGATATAATAAAGTCCTACTTTACCAAACAGTTCGAAACTACTATCCCGTTCGAGTATATTCAATCCGTGCTCTCCGACAATAATTCCCGCCAAGATCAGACCGATAATATGGGAAATACGCAGGCGACTCAGCAAAAGAGGAGCAAACAGGATAATAATAAGTACTAACAAGAAAATCCAGGTAGGATCTGTGATGGGAAAGTCTATGTCAACATTAAACCAATTGATCATGTCAGGCTCTCGTTAATTTTATTCGCAAAAGTAATAAAAAGAAAGCATCTTTTCAGCGTTGGTAAATAGAAATTCAGGGGTAGATGCAGGTTTATAACACAAAATATCGTATTTTTGCAGCTTATTATTTACAAACTTAAACAAGAGAAAAATGAAAGTAGCTATTGTTGGCGTAAGCGGAGCTGTAGGACAAGAGTTCCTGCGCGTGCTTGATGAGAGAAATTTTCCGTTGGATGAACTAGTGTTGTTCGGCTCTAAACGTAGTGCCGGAAGTAAGTACACGTTCCGCGGTAAACAGATCGAGGTCAAGCTTTTGCAACACAACGATGACTTCAAAGGTATTGATCTTGTTTTTGCTTCGGCTGGAGCCGGTACATCCAAAGAATTCGAACAAACCATTACCAAGTATGGTGCGGTAATGATCGACAATTCCAGCGCTTTCCGCATGGATAACGATGTACCCTTGGTAGTACCTGAAGTAAACGCTGCGGATGCAAAAGACCGTCCGCGGGGTGTGATTGCCAACCCGAACTGTACGACTATTCAGATGGTGGTAGCATTAAAAGCGATTGAAGACCTTTCGCACATCAAGACGGTACACGTTTCAACTTACCAGGCTGCCAGCGGAGCCGGAGCAGCTGCAATGGACGAGTTATACGAACAATACCGCCAGGTATTAGCAGGCGAGGAAGTTACGGTAGAGAAATTTGCTTACCAGTTGGCTTTCAATCTGATTCCTCAGGTAGATGTGTTCACTGAGAACGGATACACCAAAGAGGAAATGAAGATGTTTAACGAAACACGTAAGATCATGCACTCGGATATCAAAGTAAGTGCTACCTGTGTACGTGTTCCTGCCTTACGGTCTCACTCCGAAAGTATTTGGGTAGAGACAGAGCGTCCTATTTCGGTGGAAGAAGCTCGCGAAGCATTCTCGAACGCTGACGGTGTTATTCTTCAGGACGATCCGGCTGCTAAGAATTATCCGATGCCTTTGTTCCTGTCTGGTAAAGATCCGGTATATGTAGGCCGTATCCGTAAAGATTTAACGAACGAAAACGGCTTGACCTTCTGGACAGTAAGCGACCAGATCAAAAAAGGTGCGGCATTGAACGCGGTTCAGATTGCTGAATACCTGATTAAAGAAGGTGATATCAAATAAGATAGGTAACGCACAGATACAAGTAAGGGCATCCTTTGTGGATGCCCTTTTTCTTTCTATTTAAGCTATACGGCATCCTCGGAAACACCAGTTACCGGAATGCTACCCTCAACATTCACAGTTGCATCAGCTGACTGAATATTAATAAAAAATTCAGTTGCATAAAATCCTGGCCTCAAGGGAGTAAACGAAGGATCGATCGTAATCCCCTGGGTTGATACAAGGACGTTTAAATATTCTTCATATCCTCTGCTTGTGTAATTTAGGCTGCTGCGTAAGGGGGTAACATCAAACTCAAAAGCATCGCCGCCCCGAAAGCCATAAGCATAAGATCCCACTGCAAAGGATGAAGGTACTCCCCTAAGCCTAACATTCAATGCTTGTTCTTCCCCATTCCGGGTAAAATGAAGCTCCGAAGGCGTAATTTCGAAATAAGGATCTTCCACGACACCGTATAAAGGTACAGTAGTCTGAACGGGCATCAGCAATCCCAAGAAAGAAGCCGTAATAAGTAATTCGGCTTCGTGTGGGCCTCCGGATGTGGCCAGATATTCGGTGGTAATACCGGTTCCTCCATCCTTCAGCGCGTTTAAAAATTCCACCAGGCCAACTTGCGGACGGTAAGCGATAAACAAATCGGCATCAGGACCCTGAATAACCATATCAAAAGATCGAAGCACTGTTATTAGACCTAAGTTAAGAATTCGAAGCTCAACTTCCTGAACAGGCGATCCGATTGTATGATAAAGTTCGTCTGGAAACGTAGTGAAAAAAGGAGAGTCGGCGCGGGTGGCGACATCTTCGGCCGGAAGTAAGTCTTCCGATTGGGAACAGGACACAGTAAATGCAGCCATACAGGCTAACAGGAACAAGTAAATCATTTTCTTTTTCATGATCAGGGTCTTTTTGTTGTTGATAATTAGTGTTTTTACATCGTTGTTCATCGAATTTCGAAAACAGAGTATGTCTACAATTAACAACAAAAGTGTTGCAAAAATTGTTTAACTTTATTATTATTTTTATAAATTTTCTTTTGCGATAAATAAGTAGAAAGAGAAAAGCCCAATGAGGGAAAGGAGAAGGAGCACACACAAGAAGATTAATCGTCGATAAAGGAGGGATTACTTCACGCAAACAACACGATTTGAAACGAGAAACGTCAACATAGCGCTGCACTTCTGTTCACATTCACACTTATTAAGACTTGCCTGTTTCGATGCCAGATACTACCACAGCCACTATTTTTACTTTTCCCGGCCCATCGTATTCACCCAGCATTGACGGTGCAGAAGAGAAAAGAAAAGAAAATAAGATAAGAGAAAAGAACAACAGAGAAATTATATAAAGAGACTGCCGCTGTTGTTGTTATTTAAACTTTCAATCCCTTTAAATCTTAACGCGATTACTGGCGAAAGGAACTATGTCTGGTACGGAAAAGAACTTCATCCGGCACTTTTATTTCTTAATAATTGTTTATGAGCACTCTTCCGGCACTCTTCCGGCACTCGGTTAATTTTAAACCTCATATATTTGCCGGATAACCACTAAAAAGAGTTTAACATGAATAAGTTGATAGATTGTTTTCTTCCTTTCCAGGCAACCGATGAAGCATTGGAAACCATCCGGGAACTGAAATCGTCCGGGCTAGTCGACCGGATTTTCCTGCTCACCACCTCGGATAGTGATGGCCTACCGAAAGGATGCGAAATACTACATACAGGCCCTTTGCATACCTCTGCCACGCTCCAACGGATTGCCGACAAGAGCGAAGCCGACTACATCCTGCTATATACGCGGCATGACAGGCTCAAGCTGGGATACCTGGCATTGCAACGCCTAACGGACATCCTCGATAGCACCCAGGCCGGAATGGTGTACGCCGATCATTACTACCTGAAGAACGAGGAACGCCGCCCCGCCCCCGTCATCGACTACCAGGAAGGGAGTTCGCGGGATGATTTTGAGTTTGGTTCCCTGCTGTTATTTCAGGCTGAGGCTTTCAAAGAAGCCGCCAGTCGGATGCAAACCGATTATCTGTACGCCGGACTCTATGACCTGCGATTAAAGCTCTCACAGCGAAAACAACTGGTGCATATCAACGAGTACCTTTACACGGATATCGAAGCCGATTCCCGCCAGAGTGAGGAGAAGATGTTCGACTATGTGAACCCGAAAAACCGTCCCGTGCAGGTGGAAATGGAACAGGCCTGCACAGCGCATCTGAAAGACATTGGGGCTTACCTCTCGTCCCAGTTCAAAGAACCGGATTTGAATGCGGAATCTTTCGCCTATGAAGCCTCCGTGATCATCCCTGTGCGTAACCGGATACGCACCATCCGCGATGCTATCGGCTCCGTACTGAAGCAACAAACGTCTTTTCCTTTCAACCTGATTGTGATTGACAACCATTCCACCGACGGAACGACAGAAGCCATCCGCGAATTCGCCGATAGTCGACTCCTCCACCTGATTCCCGATCGCACTGACCTCGGTATCGGCGGTTGTTGGAATGTGGGTGTGCACCATCCCTCCTGTGGCAAATTCGCCGTACAACTGGACAGTGACGACCTTTACAGCGATGAACATACCCTGCAAACGATGGTAGATGCCTTCTACGGGCAAAAATGCGCGATGGTAGTGGGTACATACCAAATGACCGATTTCGGGTTGAACGAGATTCCCCCCGGTATCATCGACCACCGGGAATGGACCCCGGAGAACGGACGAAACAACGCCCTACGCATCAACGGGCTGGGTGCTCCCCGCGCCTTCTATACGCCCCTTCTGCGCGAAATAAACCTTCCGAATACCAGCTATGGAGAAGATTATGCGGTAGGACTTCGTTTTTCACGGGAATATCGCATCGGACGGGTGTATGATGTTGTATATTTGTGCCGGCGGTGGGAAGATAACTCGGACGCCTCGCTGGATATGGAGAAAATGAATGCTCATAACCTGTATAAAGACAGAATTCGCACATGGGAACTACAAGCACGCATCGCCCTGAATCAACGTCGCTGAAAGAAATACTTCCGGCCTTCTTCGACGAACAACTGGCCGTTTGGGAGACAGCCCGAAACAACTATGCAGCCCTCTCACAGGTCCGGGAGAAGGTTTTCGAGATCGACGGATTCACGTACAAGGTACAGTTCAATCCGGCCCGCATTACCTCGTCGACAGCGAAGATTGATGCTGCTTCTATTCAGCAACGGCCTTGTTTCCTCTGCGATTTTAACCGTCCGGCCGAACAGCAGGAGATTCCTCTTCTAGGGCATTATCATCTGCTGGTGAACCCCTATCCTATCTTCCCGCGGCACCTCACCTTGCCGGATCAGCAACATACGCCCCAATGCATTGAAAGCCGAATGGGCGATATGCTGAAGCTGGCGCGGCTGCTGGATGAGTATGTGATCTTTTACAACGGCTCGCAAGCGGGAGCCTCAGCACCCGATCATCTGCATTTCCAGGCGGGCAATAAAGGATTCCTGCCTATTGAGAAAGAATGGAAACGGAAGTCGGAAGATCCGAATATCTCCGTGCTAGTCATTGAAGCGGCGGAAGAGAATGAGGCTCTTCATTGTTGGATAAAGATTATAGATTTGTTAAAATATAAGCTGAAATTCGATGAAAGTATGTTGAATATCATTACCTTTTATGAGGATAACCGATGGATTATTTGTATCTTTCCCCGGGAAAAACACCGTCCCGCCTGTTATTTTGCCGAGGGAGACAAAAAAATGCTCATCAGTCCGGGAGCAGTCGACCTGGGAGGGGTCTTTACCTTACCCCGGGAAGAAGACTTCGAAAAAGTAACACCCGATGATATCCGAAGCATCTTGCAGGAAGTCAGTTTATCTCCCAACAAATGGAATCTATTTAACCAAACCATACGCAACAAACGATGAAAGAACTACAAGTAAAAGTCGGAATACTCTCCGAACCGCAAATCGATTTCTTTCTACGGACTACCTACCTGCAAAATGGAAAGGAAGTAAGCGGAAGACAAAGACTCTACTATGAAAACGGCAAGGTGGGTTGGAACGGCCGGCAGTACGAATCTCTTCTTTTCGAACCGGTTGACAGCCGCCGGGGAAGATTCAGAATAGAGGGGGTAACGATCGGTATCAACTTCCATTGGGAAAGAAAACAAGACCAACACTTTTCGGGGGCCTTCCACATCATCGTGGAGAACGATCAACTCACCGGAATCAACATCGTTCCCGTAGAGACATACCTCACAAGTGTCATCTCCTCCGAAATGAGCGCAACCGCCTCGCTGGAATTACTGAAAGCGCACGCCGTAATCTCCCGAAGCTGGCTGATAGCGCAGACCCGGAAAAACAAAGAAATAGCTTCCGGGGAGACTTCTTATTCGAGCTTTACACAGACCGACGACGAAATCGTCCGTTGGTACGACCGGGAAGATCATCCTTACTTCGATGTCTGTGCCGACGAGCACTGCCAGCGTTACCAGGGAATCACCCAGGCTTCAACACCGGAAGTGAGTGAAGCCATTCGAAACACGTGGGGCGAGATACTTACCTACGAGGGGGAAATCTGCGATGCCCGCTTCTCTAAATGTTGTGGAGGCGTAGTGGAAGAGTTTCAGAATTGCTGGGAGAATATCCATTACCCCTACCTGGTGAAGCGCAGAGATTACAAAAAACCGCTCGACATACCTGATTTGCGACTAGAAGAGAACGCACAAAAGTGGATTCGCTCTTCTCCTGTTGCCTTTTGTCACACCACCGATCAACAAATCCTGTCGCAGGTGTTGAACAATTACGATCAGGAAACCCAGAACTTTTATCGCTGGAAAGTAACGTACACACAAAGCGAACTCGCCGCCCTGCTACTAAACCGTTCGGGCATTGACTTTGGCGATATTCTGGATTTGATTCCGATGGAAAGGGGTACTTCGGGCAGAATCATCCGGTTAAAGATTGTGGGTAGTCAACGAACGATGATCATCGGGAAGGAACTGGAGATACGCCGGGTCCTTTCCGAATCTCATTTATACAGTGCTGCTTTCGTGGTGGATAAAAAAGAGATCAGGAACGGCATCCCGCAACGATTCGTCTTAACCGGAGCCGGATGGGGACACGGAGTAGGCCTTTGCCAGATCGGTGCCGCTGTGATGGGTGAAAAAGGATATTCCTACAAAGAGATACTCCTGCATTACTACCCCGGCGTTACAATTGAGAAACTATACGACTAGCCGAAAGAGGATGACAGAAGGAAAAAGAAGAAATCCGTGGGCGTGGGTACCCAGTCTTTACTTTGCCGAAGGACTGCCCTACATTGCCATCATGACCATTTCCCTGGTGATGTATCAGCGATTGGGCCTCTCGGATAAGGAGATTGCGATCTATACCAGTTGGTTTGGTTTGCCGTGGGTAATCAAGCCCCTGTTCAGTCCGTTTGTCGACCTGATCAAAACCAAACGCGCCTGGATACTGGCCATGCAATTCTTGCTGGGTGTGGGGTTTGCCGGAATTGCGTTTACCATTCCCACCCCCTACTACCTGCAACTCACGTTTGCCTTCTTCTTTATCCTGGCTTTCAGCTCGGCCATGCACGATATTGCCATCGACGGATTTTACATGCTGGGGCTCGATCTGAAACAGCAGTCTTTCTTCGTAGGTATCCGAAGCACCTTCTATAAACTATCGAACATCTTCGGACAAGGAATTCTGGTGATGATTGCCGGAGCGTTGGAGAAAGGATATTTATTCCCCTCGCTGGCTGGCAACATTCCGATCGCGTGGAGTATCTGCTTTTTTATACTGGCGGGAATCCTGATTGGGTTGACACTTTATCATAAATACATTCTCCCGTATCCGGCAAGCGATCGTCAGCAACAAAAAGTAAGTGCAAGCAATCTGCTCGAAGGATTCTGGGTCACCTTCCGAACCTTCTTCCAGAAGAAACAAATCGGGCTGATCCTCTTCTTTCTGCTTACCTACCGTCTGGGAGAATCACAACTGGCCAAAATCAGTATTCCCTTCTTGCTGAACCCGGTGGAAAAAGGAGGATTGGAGTTATCCACCGCCTCGGTAGGAATGATTTACGGAACGATCGGCGTTATCGCCCTTTTAGTGGGAGGTGTATTAGGGGGCGTTGTTCTGTCGAAACACGGATTAAAGAGATGGATTATCCCAATGGTGCTGGCTACCAATTTACCCGACTTACTGTATGTATATATGGCAGAAGCCACCCCCGATAATCTGTGGCTCATAGCCAGCTTTGTGGCCGTTGAACAATTCGGCTACGGATTCGGTTTCACAGCCTATACCCTCTATCTGATTTATGTGGCAGACGGTAATTACAAGACCGCCCATTATGCCATCGGAACCGGAGTAATGGCATTGGCAGCCATGTTATCGGGTATGCTGGCCGGTTATATGAAAGAGGTGATGGAGTACACTTCCTTCTTTCTCTGGGTGTGTATATGTACACTTCCGGGCATTATAGCCTCTGTTATGGTCAGAAATAAACTTGAATAAATACAGGAAGATATGATATTAATAGCAGACAGTGGTTCCACCAAAACAGACTGGTGTGTGGTTGAACAAGGCCAATTGGTCCGACAGGTTTTCACGAAAGGTATTAACCCTTTCTTCCAGACGAAGGAGGAAATCGGAACAGAACTCCGAAAGTCATTGCTCCCTCATTTGGATTGCACTGCTTTCGAGGCGGTGTATTTCTACGGGGCTGGCTGCACGGCAGAAAAAAGCGGCTTACTGGAACAAGAACTTCGTACGTATCTGCAAGTACATGGTCCCATCGAAGTAAACTCCGACTTGCTGGGAGCTGCCCGTGCGGTTTGTGGGAATCAGCCCGGCATTGCCTGTATCCTCGGAACGGGATCGAACTCCTGTTATTACAATGGGGAGAAGATTGCGGCGCAGGTTCCTTCCCTGGGTTTCATCCTGGGAGATGAAGGCGGCGGAGCGACCCTCGGCAAGCTTCTGGTAAGTGACCTGCTAAAGAACCAGCTAGGGAACAGGTTGAAAGAGAAATTCCTCACTCAGTATAACCTCACCTTCCCTGAAATCATCGAAAGTGTTTACCGAAAACCGTTCCCGAATCGTTTTCTGGCTAGCTTCTCTCCTTTCCTTCTGGAAAACTTAGAAGAACCAGAGATTTATGCACTGGTACTGAATGCTTTCCAGTCCTTCTTTCAACGGAATGTGATGCAATACGACTGTGTGAACTATTCGGTACATCTTATTGGTTCGATTGCTTTTCATTATCGGAAAGTATTGTCGGAAGCTGCGAAGACAGCCGGCATTGAGATTAAAAGCGTAATCCAAAGTCCGATGCAGGGATTGATACGATATCATGGATAATACCAGATGATGGATAAAGTAAGATCACAAAGAAGCATGAAGGCTAAAGTGAAGGCTGAAAGCCTGACAGATTTAGCCCAGGGTAAAGTGAACATAGTGAACGCAACCTTAGAGTTAAATGATCGAAAGACAAAGAGTTCTGAAAAAACGGAGTACAATGGCGAGTCTTTTGTATGCTGTGCTTACAGCGTTCATATAACATCCGTATTTACATAGCATAAACTAATTTTATTGAAGTACTTAACCCATAAATATATGCCATTTACCAAAATAACCGAACAGCCTTCTTTATACAATGACCTGGAAAAGAAATCTGTTCTGGAAATACTGACAGATATCAACAATGAAGACAAAAAGGTAGCCCTGGCGGTAGAGAAAGCCATTCCCCAGATCGAAAAGCTAGTCTCCGAAATCATTCCCCGCATGAAACAAGGTGGACGCATCTTCTATATGGGTGCAGGAACCAGTGGGCGGCTGGGTGTTCTGGATGCTTCAGAAATCCCCCCTACTTTCGGCATGCCTCCCACCTGGGTAATTGGCTTGATAGCGGGAGGGGATACAGCCCTTCGCAACCCGGTAGAGAAAGCGGAAGACAATACCGAACGGGGATGGGAAGAATTAAAAGCCCATAACATTACCCCCAAAGATACCGTCATAGGTATTGCTGCATCGGGCACTACCCCTTATGTTATTGGAGCCATGAAAGCTGCCCGGCAAAATGATATACTGACAGGATGTATTACCAGCAATCCCGATTCTCCAATGGCCGCCGAAGCTGACATTCCCATCGAAATGATTGTCGGCCCGGAATACGTAACAGGCAGCTCGCGCATGAAATCAGGAACGGGACAGAAGATGATTCTAAATATGATCAGTACTTCTGTTATGATTAAACTCGGCAGGGTGAAAGGGAATAAAATGGTGAATATGCAACTGACCAACCAAAAACTAATCGACCGAGGCACCCGCATGATTATGGAAGAACTGAATCTTGATTATGAGGAGGCCAAAACTTTATTATTAATAAATGGTTCTGTAAAAAAAGCGATACAAGCGTATGGACAATAAATTGACTATTAGAAAACTAGAGAAAGAAGATCAACCACCCTTCTTTCTACTTTATGATGCTGATCCATCGGAAGAGGCTGTAAGTGATTACCTGTCACGTGGTACCTGCTATGTCGGTTATTTAAACGATGAAATAGTCGGTGAGTATGTGATATTGCCTACCCGTCCGTTTACATTAGAGCTCGTAAACGTGGCGGTTGCTGAGGCATTCCGGGAGAAAGGATATGGGAAACAGCTGGTTCTGCACGCCATTGAAATGGCCAGACAAGGAAACTATCAGGTAATCGAGGTAGGAACAGGCAATGCAGGTATTGGGCAGATGGCTCTTTATCAGAAATGTGGGTTTGCGATTACTTCAGTGGATTACGATTTCTTTCGGAAACATTACCCGGAGCCCATGTTTGAAAATGGAATTGAATGTAGGCACATGGTAAGGATGACGCTGGATTTGTAGGATTGTATCAGATATAACTTTCCACGATCCATTCCGCCTCGTGCAAGTAACCGGTTCCAAACAAGTTCAAATGATTGAGAACGTGGTAGAGTTTATAAATATTCTCCCGGTATTCCCATCCTTCAGGTAAAGGATACTCCTGCTGATAGGCCTGGTAAAAATCCGGTGAGAATCCGCCAAATAGCTTGGTCATAGCTAAGTCCGCTTCCCGATGACCGTAGTATACGGCTGGGTCAATGAGTACCGGTTCGCCGGCTTGATTACATAGGAAATTGCCACTCCATAAATCTCCGTGCAGTAAGGAAGGGGGCTCTTCGCTCCCTTGCAGTATTTGTTCAATCTTCTTTTCCAGTTGACTGAATCCATGAGTTAAGCGATGTGTTGCATAACCATTGGTTTCAGCCAGCTTAAATTGATATAACAGCCTTTTATTAAAGTAGAAAACTGTCCAGTTATTCTTTTCTGTATCAGAGGGTTTGTTGAGCTGCGGATTGGCACCAATGAAATTATCTTCCCGGAAACCATAAGTAATGGCCTGGTATTGATGCATACGGGCCAGCCTTTTACCGAAGTCTGCAAAGAAATTCTTTCCAGCAGTTCCCTGGTTTATGTAACGCGTCAGAAGATAATCCTCACCTACTGAAATAACTTCTGCTACATGGATGCATTTCGCTTTGGCCAATTCACGTAATCCGTTTGCTTCGCATGGATAGGCTAAAGAGGGTGCACCGTATTTCAGAAAATATTGGTTCTCGGTTTCAGTTTGAATCATCCTTGTTCCGGATGAACTGTGAAAGGGTGTGATAATCTTCTCCTTTATAATCTCTTCAAGTTTATGGAGCCAATAGTCTTTCATAAGCTATTAAATGAAAAAGACCACACAGGAAGTGTAGCCTTTTTGCTGTTCATATCATGGTCTTCTTTATTCAAAACCTGAATAATCAGATATTTCGTAAAGATATAAATCAAAGACTAAAGCCGAGTAACCCGGAATGGTAGTAGTTCCCGAAGATCCATAAGCACTCTGCCAGGGAATATAGATTTCCCAGCGTTCACCCGGATACATCCATTGTAATACTTCAACCCAGCCAGCTATTACTCTGTTAACGGAAAATTCCCGGAGAGTATCAAACTCTGTTGGATCAGGACCTGATATATTCCCATCAAAAACATCCAGTTTCTCATACTGGGTAGTATAAAATTTGGGAGAAGGTGTGGCCGCAAAAACGCCTTCATTAATCAGCATTCCCCGATAATAGACTTTTACTTTGCTGGTTAAAAGAGGTCTGCGTTCATCTGTTTTATATTCTTCATTTCTGATTTTCTTGAAGAATATCTTCTGGCTCTTATTTCGCTGATCCACCACAAAATATAAATCAGGGTCTGTTTTATTATCAACAACCTGTTGCAATGAATCAATAAATGCTTCATTACGTTCGCGCCAGTTGTCATATTTACTTTGTTCTTTCGTTTCGCTACATCCAACGAAAGCCAGGGATAATACTACTACTGATAATATAAAATAAAATCTTGTACTCATAATTAAGTTTATTACATCAAAGTCTTCAGTAAACTGGTTATGCTAACTCTCTCGGCAATAATGCTGTTCAAATCAGAGATAGCTACTCGTTCCTGTTGCATCGTATCACGATTACGTAGTGTTACGCGATTATCCTTAAGTGTCTGGTGATCCACTGTGACACAATAGGGGGTTCCAATTGCATCCTGACGACGATAACGTTTTCCAATACTGTCTTTCTCATCGTACTGGCAGTGGAATTGGAATTTAAGTTCGTCTGCCACTTCACGTGCTTTCTCAGGCAAACCGTCTTTTTTCACCAGTGGCAATATAGCCAGTTTAACCGGAGCCAATGGAGCAGGCAGTTTCAACACAATGCGTGTTTCTCCATTTTCCAGTTTCTCTTCACAATAAGAAGCTGCAAGAACACTGAGAAACATACGGTCTACACCGATGCTCGTTTCAATCACATACGGTGTATAGGATTCGTTCAATTCCGGATCAAAGTATTTAATACTCTTTCCGGAATATTTTTCATGCTGACTCAAATCAAAGTCGGTGCGGGAATGGATTCCTTCTACTTCTTTAAAACCGAAAGGCATGAGGAATTCAATATCTGTTGCTGCGTTGGCATAGTGTGCCAATTTATCATGATCGTGGTAACGGTAGTGATCATCGCCAAATCCTAAAGCCTTGTGCCATTTCAAGCGCATTTCTTTCCACTTGGCAAACCATTCGAGTTCGGTGCCAGGGCGTACAAAGAACTGCATCTCCATCTGCTCAAACTCACGCATCCGGAAGATGAACTGACGGGCTACAATCTCATTGCGGAAAGCCTTACCAATCTGGGCAATACCGAAAGGTACTTTCATACGGCCTGTTTTCTGTACATTCAGGTAATTCACAAAAATACCCTGAGCCGTTTCGGGACGAAGATACACTTTCAGTGCTCCGTCTGCAGTTGATCCCATTTCTGTAGAAAACATCAGATTGAACTGACGTACTTCGGTCCAGTTTTTGGTTCCGGATATGGGACAAGCTATTTCTTCATCAATGATGATTTGACGAAGTTCATCCAGGTTACTATCATTCAATGCCTTTGCAAAACGTTCGTGCAATGTATCCCGTTTTTCCTGTTGTTCCAACACGCGGGAATTGGTTGAACGGAATTGTAATTCATCAAAAGCTTCACCGAATCTCTTCGCAGCCTTGGCTACTTCTTTATTGATTTTATCGTCATACTTAGCCAATTGATCTTCAATCAGGACATCAGCACGATAACGTTTCTTGGAATCTTTATTGTCAATCAACGGATCATTGAAAGCATCCACATGCCCGGAAGTTTTCCAAATAGTAGGATGCATAAAAATAGCAGAATCAATCCCCACAATGTTTTCATGCAGCAACACCATACTATCCCACCAATATTTTTTGATGTTGTTTTTTAATTCAACTCCCATCTGGCCGTAGTCATACACAGCACCCAGGCCATCATAAATATCGCTGGATGGAAAAACAAACCCGTACTCTTTGCTATGTGATACTAATTTCTTAAATACGTCTTCTTGTGCCATTATTATTGCCTTTTTAAAATCGCAAAGATAGCTATTTGAGCTTTATCTTTAACAAACTGTATATTGAAAAAATCTGATCCGTATTATTCCCAGCGGAAGGTACAATAGCGATTATCGCTTTGCTGCTTACCACTGTTATAATCAGTTATCGCCTGATTCATTGCGGAAAGATTACTGTTAGTCACATCAGTAAAGCTATATCCAACTCCAGGAAGATTTTCATGCTCCCACATACAACGGTCGATATTACCTACTGTTGCATTTTCTCCAACCAACGCCCCGTAATTATTAACAGATGTACGGGTCGCAATATGAACATCCTTCGGATTGGAATAACAGGCTATTATATTTTTATAATTATAGCCGGATATTCCTCCGCCCACAGCCTTTTCATTCCGGTAGGTTGCTACATCCACCTGGTCTTGCCGGCAAGCAACAATTGTACCGTCATTGTAACCTACAATACCTCCAACATGGTTTGCTCCGGTAGCACTTCCATTTTTTACCAAGCAATTTATGATGTGTCCATAATTACTTCCTGCCAGGATAGCTGTATAGCTACTATTGCTTTCTGCTTTGGAATCTTCAATATTCAGGTCTCTGACCGTACCATCAACTCCAATTGATCCAAATAAACCGATATAAGCATTCTCACCTTTTACATAAAAATTTCTGATCGTCCGGTTTCCCCCTTTGAATGTTCCTGTGAACGGTTGAGAGAAAGTACCAATCGGATCAATATACTCACCACCCAAATCCAGGTTCGTGGTCAGTTCAACAACCTTACCTGTATAATCAGCGAAGGAAGATACACTCTGGGCAAAAGCTGCCAGGTCTTCTGTTGTCTGGATCTTATCAACCAAAGGATAACCGTATAAAACCCCTTCGGCAGAATCCCACACGTTTTTGGTAATAGCGGTTACTGTTGACAAGTCTGTATTATCATAGTAAGCGGTTATCAACAAAGTCTGATTCGCTTTGGGAGCTGCAGAGCCAGCCAGGGATGTATAAGTAGAAGCAGGTAATCCACTGAGTGTAAAGATGGGTTCTCCTGACACTGGTATCAGGTCCACAGGGATTACAGCCGAATAAACGGCTCGGTTGCTTTGGGATTTATCATATAACGGAAGTACATTATCCCCCGCTGAAGTATGGATAACAACTGACCCTTTGTTCATCACCGATTCAAATTCCGCAGATTCCGGCCAGTTACTGCTCTTGACAATTTTAACAATAACCTGTATATGCTGGTTTACCAAACTGTCGGCATAAATATTAGCGGTGCTTGCCTGAATATAAGCATCCCCTTTCAGGTGATGAGCAGCATGAAAATTACTTTTCGTACTCTGATCTGTCGTGAGAGTTTTATTACCAAATTCAGCCATGAAAGATTGCGGTTCTTTCTGATCCGGATAAACATCTAAATAATATAGTTCTTTTGATATCGCATCCCAGGCTCCGTCTTCATCAACCTCTGCTGTGAAAGAACCGGGAACACCGGTTTGCGTAGTATATTGAAAATCCACCACATCACCTTCCAGAAAAAAACCTGAATCGGTGATAACAGCTACATTATTATTAACGGCTGTTACTACCTTCAATGTCCTGACCTTTATCTTGCTTGTGCTAATAGTCACTTTGTCGTCATCATCTTTACACGCTGCCAGAAGCACGACAACTACTAAAAACAGAGATTTTAAAACGTTTTTCATTGTTTGAATTTTATAATAACGGTTTAGTTACTTTCAAAGCCTTCACTATTTACTCACCTGACATAAAACTATCCGGATAATGCATGATTCACAATGTATTTAAGATGCATTTAGCCTTACCGGACAATTCCTAAAGAGGTTCTAAATAATCCGCAAAGTAAATGCTTTTTTTCATTTTAATTCGTATTTTTGCGTGCACATCTTGCTATAATAGGTATAAAAAAGATGATTTGTTGTTAAAATAACATAGAAAAGAAGAAGTTTCCATTACTATATGAGTGACGAAATCAAAGAAGAAAGCCCCAAACACCAATTAAGTGGGATGTACCAGAACTGGTTTCTGGATTATGCATCCTACGTTATCCTGGAACGTGCCGTTCCTCATCTCAATGATGGCTTAAAACCTGTTCAACGCCGTATCCTGCACTCTATGAAGCGCATGGATGATGGACGTTATAACAAAGTTGCCAACATTGTAGGTCATACCATGCAATTTCATCCGCATGGAGATGCTTCGATAGGTGATGCGCTTGTTCAGCTGGGGCAGAAAGATCTGTTGGTTGATTGTCAGGGAAACTGGGGAAACATCCTCACGGGTGACGGAGCTGCCGCCCCTCGTTATATTGAGGCACGTCTTTCTAAATTTGCACTGGAAGTTGTATTTAATCACAAAACAACCGAATGGAAACTATCCTATGACGGTCGTAACAAAGAACCTGTTACCCTTCCGGTTAAATTCCCGTTGCTACTGGCACAGGGAGTAGAAGGAATTGCCGTAGGACTTTCGTCTAAAATACTGCCACACAATTTTAACGAACTCTGTGATGCATCTATCAGTTGCCTGAAAGATCAGGAATTTGACTTATATCCTGACTTCCAGACAGGGGGATCCATCGACGTAGCCAAATACAACGATGGTGAAAGAGGTGGAAGTGTAAAGGTACGGGCCAAGATTGATAAAATTGACAACAAAACACTGGCTATTCGGGAAATTCCGTATGGGAAAACGACCAGTACCGTAATAGAATCGATACTAAAGGCTGTTGAAAAAGGAAAGATCAAGGTCAAGAAAGTAGATGACAATACTTCTGCCGAAGTTGAAATCCTGGTTCATCTGGCTCCGGGAGTTTCTTCCGATAAAACGATCGATGCCCTTTATGCCTTCACGGATTGTGAAATAAGCATATCGCCCAACTGTTGTGTCATTGATGATCATAAGCCACACTTCCTGAACGTCAGAACTGTGCTTAAAAAGTCTGTCGATAATACACGTGACTTGCTTCGCCAGGAACTGGAAATCCAGAAAGGTGAATTACAAGAAACACTGCATTTCGCTTCCTTGGAGAAGATATTTATCGAAGAGCGAATTTACAAAGATAAAGAGTTCGAACAGGCCAAAGACATGGATGCAGCCTGCCAACATATTGATGAAAGATTAACTCCTTATTATCCTCAGTTTATCCGGGAAGTAACAAAAGAAAATATCCTGAAACTGATGGAAATCAAGATGGGTCGTATCCTGAAGTTCAATACAGATAAGGCAGATCAGGCAATTGCCCGCATGAAGGAAGAAATTGCAGCCATCGAAAAGAACCTCGCTAATATAGTGGAGTTCACTATCAACTGGTACAAGATGCTGAAAAAGAAATACGGAAAGGATTTCCCTCGGAAAACTGAACTCCGTAATTTCGACACCATTGAAGCGGCTAAGGTTGTAGAAGCGAACGAAAAATTATACATCAACCGCGAGGAAGGATTCATTGGTACAAGCCTTAAAAAAGACGAATTCATCGCCAACTGTTCCGATCTGGATGATGTGATTATCTTCTATCGGAACGGTAAGTACATTATTACCCCGGTAGCCGACAAGAAGTTCGTTGGCAAGGATATTCTTTATATCAATATATTTAAGAAAAACGACAACCGTACCATTTACAATGTGGTTTATAAAGACGGTAAAACCGGTGTTCATTACATTAAAAGGTTTGCGGTGACCTCTATGACGCGTGACCGGGAATATGATCTTACGCTGGGTACTCCGAATTCGCGCATCGTTTATTTTACGGCCAATCCGAACGGTGAGGCTGAAGTCATTAAGGTGACGCTCAAGCCGAATCCCCGACTGCGTCGTATTTTCTTTGAAGAAGACTTCAGTGAAATTGCCATTAAAGGGCGACAAGCAAGAGGTATCACCCTCACCAAGAATGATGTGCATAAAATTACCCTCAAACAGAGAGGTGGTTCCACCCTGGGAGGAAGAAAAGTCTGGTTCGATCACGATGTACTTCGCTTAAACTATGATGGCCGGGGCGAGTATTTGGGAGAATTCCAGAACAGTGATTCTATTCTGGTGGTACTGGATAACGGAGAGTTTTATACCACTAATTTCGAGATAAGCAACCATTACGAACCCAATATGCGGATCATTGAGAAATTTGATCCAAACAAAGTCTGGACAGCCGCATTATTTGATGGTGAGCAACAGAACTTCCCTTACCTGAAACGGTTCTGCTTCGAAAGCAATGTCCGCAAGCAAAACTTCCTCAACGAAAATAAGAAAACGAGGTTAATTCTGCTTACGGACGAAACATACCCCCGCTTTGAAGTTGTGTTTGGTGGAAATGACAGTTTCCGCGAACGATTGATCATCGATGGTGAAGAATTTGTAGGAGTAAAAGGGTTTAAGGCGAAAGGTAAACGTATTACTACCTTCAAAATTGCAACCATTAATGAATTAGAACCTACCCGTTTCCCCGAGAAAACGAATGAAGATACCGAAGGAGACGAAGATATAACCCCAGAATCAGAAAATTTAGATCCGGACGAAGGAAAAAGCGAAGGTGATATTATCGACGAAATCACCGGCCAAATGAAATTATTCTAATTAATCCTTAGGACTGTCTGAAAGCCAGTGCCTGGAATAAAACAACCCATGAAGCATTTATGGATTTATAGCTTTTTGTTGTTGGCTCTACCTCAGTTATTATGGGGACAAACAGATACCCTGCCTGGTGATTATCTCACCCGTACACTCATGTATGGACTGGGACATGCCAATGTATATGACACCTATTTATCCCCCCAGGAGTATAAAGGGATCGAATTCCGTATCTCGCGTGAATCCATGCAAACGAGCAAACATTTTGATGGAAACGTTTCCATCCAAAACTTCTTCCAGTCGAATATCTCTTATACTAGTAACAGGGTAGATGATAATAATACCATTGCCTTTCATTTTAACTGGAACCACGGATGGCATTACAACTTCAGGTTAGCCCATAACCTGAAAGTAGCCCTCGGGGGAGTAGGCGATTTCAACGGAGGTATTGTTTATAACCTGCGCAATTCCAATAATCCGGCCTCGGCCCGGGCATACATTAACCTGGCAGCCTCCGGTATCGTTTATTGGGACTTTAGGATCAAAAGCCAACCCTTTACACTCCGTTATCAGGCGAATGTTCCTTTTATTGGTGTTTTCTTCTCCCCTCATTATGGGCAATCATACTACGAAATATTTACGCTAGGTAATTACAGCGGAGTATTCAAACTAACATCCCTGCATAACCAACCTTCCTTAAGACAGTTTATAAGTTTAGACATCCCGTTTAGCTATCATAAACTCCGATTTTCTTATATTTGTGATATACAACAATCCAAAGTAAATCAACTCAGAACTCATGCCTACGGACATGCATTCATGATAGGCTTTGTGAAAGAGTTTTATCGGATACGTAGAAAACAGAAATAAATGAACCATTTTCTCAAAAGGGCTTGTCTCCTGCTTTTACTTCTCACACAATTATCAGCCTGTGTCAGAGAGGAATATCTTCCGAATACTCCTGAAGGAAATTTCGAAGCTCTTTGGAAGATCATTAATGAGCAATACTGTTTTTTAGAATACAAGGAAATTGATTGGGATGGAATCTATCTGAAATACGTAGATAAAATAACTCCGGACATGGATGAGTTAGACCTGTTTTATACGTTGGGTGAAATGCTGAATGAGCTCAAAGATGGTCATGTAAATCTCATATCCGACAACAATTTTTTCAATTATGACGGATGGCTTGTGGGATATCCCAGAAACTTTAATGAGTATGTTCAGGAAAACTACCTAGGCGATAATTATCTCGAAAAAGACCCTGCCAAGTACAAGATAATACATCCGCAGGGAATAGGATACCTGTACATTCCCAACTTCTCCACTACCTTAGACTACAATGATCTGAAACGGATATTCAATTACTTTGTGAATTGCCAGGGAGTAATTATTGATGTCCGGGAGAATGGTGGAGGTTCCCTTGTCAATGCTTCCCGGTTGGCTTCCTGCTTCACCCCGCAAAAGGTACTCACCGGATATGTACGTCACAAAACGGGAAGAGGTAGGAGTGATTTCTCCAGCCCAAGAGCCATTTACCTGGAACCTGCCGAAGGGATATACTGGGACAAAGCTGCCGTTGTATTAACAAGCCGGCATGTGTACAGCGCAGCAAACTCCTTCGTCAACGAGATGAAAAACTTACCAAATGTTACGGTTATCGGTGATATTACAGGAGGAGGTTCAGGCCTACCCTTTTCTTCCGAACTTCCCAACGGTTGGAGAGTCAGGTATTCTGCCAGCCCGCACTTCGATATAAATATGGAACATATTGAATTTGGCATTCCTCCTCATATTGAAGTTGACCTGGATAAAGATGATGAGAAAAAAGGAATTGATACACTTATAGAAAAGGCTATGATTCTACTCTCGCAGGAGGAATCGGAATAAAGGAGTAGCCACCCAAGAAGAAATATAACCACCTTATTACCAAATATATAAGACATGCTTATTCTTTAGCTATATCCTGCATGCAGACTATACTTATCGTACTCATAGACCACGCCTAGTATATTTGCAGACTATGCTTATCATACCTACCCTATAAATATTACAATTTACACTTTCCCATTCAAATAATTTGGTAGCACAGAAAAACTTCCTATCTTTGCAGCACCGAAAAATTCCACAGGCGGCTGTGGCGTAATTGGTAGCCGCGCTAGACTTAGGATCTAGTGTCGTAAGACGTGGGGGTTCGAGTCCCTTCAGCCGCACAGAAAACAACCTTTGGAAGTTCCGGAGGTTGTTTTTTATTAGTGGGCTCAGCGGAGTGCGTTCCTTACACTAATACCGATGAATCAAAAGAATGTTGATCAAGAGGAACTGAAAGACACAACTTAATTATTAAGTAAAATGAAAAACCTAAAATGTTTAAGCTACCTATTTATTGCTGCATTGTGCTTCGGCTTTGTATCTTGTAGTGATGATGACGATGATGACAACAAAAAGAACGTAGTTGTTTATGATTCCATCTCTTACGATATCCATAATGGATTACTATTGTACTATGGAGATGAGGGTACAGAAGGTATCTACAATTTCGACCTTTATTTATACACGAAGGGAATCAGCCTGGATCAGGAAACAGGAGAAATTGTTGGTGAAGGAAATATCTTATCTGTAGAATTTTGGTCCTCTTCGGCTACAGGAATTACACCGGGAGTATATACGTACGATTCTGAATCAAATGAAGCGGGTACTTTCTCTGTGTTATGTCTGGAAGATGCACAAGGTAATGTGGCATATCTTGAATCAGGAACCATTACAGTCAACAAATCCGCTAGTACCTATACTATTGATATTACAGGAAGGGATGCGGATAACAAAACCCTTACAGCAAACTTTATTGGTACTTTAGAGATATATTAAAAGCATAAGAGCTACACATACATAAAAGACCTTCAGATACTCTGAGGGTCTTTCCATTTATAGACTTTCCATGTCGCTATTATCTCTGTTATTTAATGACCTTACTCCATCCTCTTCCCCTTCTTCCCAAAATTCGGCGCAATCTGAATAAAAAAACCATAATGTCTTCCCGCCATCGGACGTGACAATACCGATTCATACTCTTCATCAAACAGATTATTGACGGTAAGCTTTAATGCAATTTGTGCCCATTTCATCGGAAAATTCCGTTCAAGAGAGATATCGCTCATGTAAAAGGTGCCGAGCGTTCCTATCTTGGATGAAGAGTCATTGCTGGAGGTGGTGAAGCGTTCGCTGTAATAGTTCCACTTGTATATAAACTCCCATTGCTTCCATCGAAGGCTGCCTGTAGCAGTGGCAGAATATTTGGGGATATAAGGCAACTGCTTGCCAATGGACATATCGTTTGTACTAAATGCTTCTCTTCGGTTAATGGAATTGGTGATCGAATAATTACCATGCATCGATAACCGCCAATCTTTGCCCAAATCCCACAACAGGCTTCCTTTGAATTCCCCGCCATAGCTCCTGACTTCTTTGATATTGACAGGACGAGGATACGGTCGCTCCAGTATCCACAAGATCCAGTCTTTTACATACGAGTCGAAAAAGCTGGCTTCTGCTTTGAGTTCCATATTGTTGAATTTGCGGGCGTACTCCAATCCTACATCGTAAGTAAATCCGTATTCGGGTTTAAGATCGGGATTTCCGCCAGGCAGGAAGTAGAGGTCATTCAGCGTAGGGAAACGGTAGTTACGGGCAATAGAACTCTTCATGATGAGGCTACCATCCTTTATCAGATAATATTCAGCAAAGGCAGCAGGTATAAACTGGGGAGAACCTTTGCCGTACCAGTCTTCACGTAGATTCACTGCAATACCAACTCTTTGATGGGGCTTGTATTTGGCAGATAGGAAACCTGATAGTTCGGGACGCGCTTTATTGTAGCCGATGATCTGTGTTTCACCTGCCATATCTTCTATCGCTTGATTGCGGTTGGTTACTTTATTCTGATGAAGAGATACGTTGCCGGAAAACGACCACTTATCGCCAATGAAATACTCAGCACTCAGATCTGCATAGAAGGTATTGGTATAGTTGTGGCTGTCGGTCATTGTTTTTAGTTCACCTTCTCCGTTGTCTCCCTGATAAATATAGCTGAAATCGGTGTAAACATATCCGGCCTTTGCATCCAGTTTAAGATCAGAGAACATCCGTGACCAACCTAAAGCACTCCGGAAAGTCTGTTCGTCTTGCTCTTCTTTGTGGGCACTGGCGGGACGTCTGTCGACAGAAAGCATGGGGAGTCCGCGGTTGGAATTCATATACCATGCCGAGAGTGACCAACGGTTGCCATTCTCCTGATTGTAGTAAGCTTCCTGCAAAACGTGGAAGTCTTTAAAGAATCCATTCTTATTCCGTTCTACCGGATGATAACGGTCGATAATGTTTCCTTCCTCGTCTTTCTCGTAAAGCTTCTTTTTGTAGTTGGTGTATTTGAAATCGTTGTCCGACGATGCGTAGTAGACACGGGTGGATAGATTCAATTTCTTACTACCGTAGGTAATCTTCAGGAATTCATCGAAGGTATTAAAGCTCCCGATACCCTGTATATAGCGCACACCGAAACCTTCTTCTTGTGTGGATTTTGTACCAAGAACGACTGCGCCACCAAGTCCGCCTCCCGTCACACCCACCGAGGTGGCTCCGTGATACAGGTTCGCGTCATCGATGAAATAAGAAGGAATCAGGCTAAAGTCTACCATTCCCAGCATGGGAGAATTGATCCGCATGCCGTTCCAGGTAACCTGTGTATGTGAAGCAGCCGTTCCCCGGAAAGAGGCTGTCGCAAGCGTAGCCCGACCATACGACTTGATAAACACAGATGTATTTTGAGATAGGACTTCGGCCAGTGAGTTTACGACATTTTCGCGCAAGGCAAAGGAATCGATCTTTGTTTTCTGTGTTCCGATATCTTTAATTGACCGGGGTGCCGTAATGGTAACTTCATCCAGCTGAACCGCGCCGGACATCTTTTTTCCCTGAGAAAAGGCCAAACCCGGCAGCAAAAACAATAATAGCAATAGCAGAATCTTTTTCATAGTTATCTGAAACAAAATGCGCCGGGTATGATACCCGCCTGAAAGGAATCCAACTCTACGCCATCCGGTGAATACCTGTATATAATTCCGGACTGCACATAATCAATCGCATCGGCCACATAGACCTCCGAATTAACGGGATTCACCGCCAATCCATAGTACTTGGTGCCTTTGTATAAAAGGAAAGGTTCTTGTGGAAGTTGGTCGTGCGTAACATCCATCCTCCATATCGAACGGTTAATAAAATAAAGGGTATCTCCGCTTCCGTTCAGGCAAATTTCAGAAGGGCTATCGTTCATTTCGAATACGTATCGTTGTTCAATCTCCCGTGTTTGAGCGTTTATACGATAGAGAGCCGGTTCTTCCCATCCATACGGACTGTTTTCGTATCCGCCATCCGTAACCGTCCAGATTTTATTGTACTTGTCGATCACCAGCGAAGTAGGCTGAATACCGACCTGTATCTTATCTACTACTTTATCTGTCTCAGTATCTATGACGAGTATTTTGTTATCATACGACCAACAATTCGTAAAGACATATTTATCGTACTGCACCATCTGTTCGGTAGATCGATGGCCTTCGGTATCTATCCGTCCTGTAATTTGTCCGGTTTTTGGGTTGAAGATGGTGATAGCCGAGGCATACAAATCGGTAACGTATGCTTTGGTATCACTCAGGAAGTGGATATAACGGGGTGATAATAAGCCTTCTACCGTAGCGATCACATATCCATTGTGTATGTCAATGATGAAAATAATACCGGAATTATTAACCGTTATATACCCTCTCCCATTCCGTATAACCATGGATTGTGCCACATCACCCAGCTTCTCTCCGTTTGCCCGGTAAAAGACTTCCTGGTCGATCTTTTTCTCGCTGGGGGTGTAGTAAGAAAGGGAAGCGTTTCCATACATGAAGTTCCCCTCGTTGACGATAAACAATCCGTCGCCGGGAGAGGTGCCCGACCAGTCGAATTCTTCAATATCATACGAGCCGGTGTCCATACAGGATATCAGGCTTGTTAGCAAGAAGGCCGATAGCAGGCAATAATGAAGGAATCTTTTCATAAAAGAAATTGGGGTTGATTTATTTTTTCAAAAGTACCTCAACAAGATCAGTTTATGTTATTACTATTACAAAGAAGAATTAAGGCTGAAATACTGCCAGAGTTTGAGCCAAATACTACCGGAACTTGGATTCAATGCAACCGCAATTCACCTCAAACCCAACTGGCATTTAGCACGAATGCTACTACCTTTTGATCGCAGAAGAACTTCTTCATTTAGAATATCTTGAATCCGCAAACCTCGGTTGATAGTTCACCCAATATATCTGCATTATGGAGAATCGCACTTTGTACTTTCACAAAATGTATTTCCGTCAGTGCGACCGGATTCCCATTGGCATCGATCGCATTATCCAGTTCGAACTGGTTGTAACGGTAATCACCGTTGGAATTTGTAATAACGTCACTCCCCTTGTTATCTGCATAGCCCCAACCAAAACTTAAATTCACCCATTCATCGCCTTCTTTAATGGTTCTATGCTCCAGCATGCTTCCCGTGAGCGTATAAGAATCGGTGGTTACCCATTTAGGATAATATATCTGATCGTGGTATTGCGGAAGGTATTTAATCACGCCGCTATTGCCTTTGTTATCCGTCCAAGGGATATCTCCGGCTGCCGATGGACGTGTATATGTCACACTGTAGTTACGTTCGGTATCACTGCTGTCGCTACCTTTTAGTTCATACCACGGATCATCAGCGATGCCGTTTCCGTTTACATCTCTCGATACCCATACGATACCGGGTTCGGAACTTCCTTCAAAAGCGTTGCCCATTACCCCGAAATCATATCCTTTCCGGTTGTTGATTGCCTTGGGCATCTTCACTGTAAGGTAACCGCCAAACGATCCCAACGATACATAAACCTGAGCATCGATGCGATCTTGTGCCCATTTTACAGCCTCTTCCATGGTTGTAAAATTCACATTTTCATTAATAAACTGTCCGGGAGCCGGTAGATATTCCAGAACAGTTAATTTACCTGTCACCACTTCAATGGTTTCGTCTTCAGAGCATGAAAAAAAGACGATTAGTAAAGACAACAAACTTACAAACTTCTTCATTATTTTATTCATTATTTATGGAACAATATGGTTTGTGGCGCGGTATCCCCACATCCGACTTCTTTTACCTTCGTGCCTTCGGCATTGTATATAACAATGGTATATTTATCTGTTTCGGTATAATTGCTATAGATTGCATAAATGCTTCCATCCGGATGGAGCACTACACCCGAACCATATAGCTTGGCATCTTCTCCGGGAGCCGCAATGAATGGAGACTCCAGGGAAGCCGGATTGCCGATTACGTATTTATAAATTTCATGAGTAGCCGTTGGAACAAATATAGCGTTTTCCGTTGGCGAAGCAACAAGGGTTGGGTAATATAAGGCAGACGAGTTTGCCTTGACAGTGGTAAATGAAAGATCGATTGATTCGGTAGTAAAACCATTATCGATCGTCAGCAATTTATCGACATTCCCTGAAGAACCAACGGTATATGCCATTCCATCCTTGCCTATAACTATACTGCTCTTTTTGTTTTGGGTCATATCTTCCATCTCAGTAGCAGTGTAAGCATCCTCCGAACTGGCATTGAGTAAGGTTTCAACATCGAAGTAAAACATGCTACTGTTCGAACTGACTGTAGTATTTGTCAGTAACTTCCCGTTATAAACAGCAGCGCTATAGATGGCTTTACCAGGTCTTACCAATTTCGTAAGGTGATAGGTACGCAAGTCCAAACGGTAAAGATCATAAGTACTATTCACCAAAACATATCTGTCATTTAGCGGTATAAAATTTATTAGGTTAGCAGCCAACTGTTGTGTCGTCTCAAGTGATAAGGTCGCTAAATCACACACCGCAAGGTGATTCACATTGGATGTACTTGTTTTAGTCATCAGATACAATTTATCATTCAATGATGTGGCAATAATGGCATCAGAGGAACTACTACCAGCCAGTTTTGCCCCTGCATTCAACGCTCCGTAGCAATCACTGTAAAATTTATCTGCTTTTTGATCATAGATACCTAGTTCTCTGTTGCTTTGTAAAACAATGAATCCGGCAGTGAGATCGGGCAAGGAAACTATTTCCGATTCCACGCTAACTGTGGCGTTATTTTTCTTCAGATTGAGCCCAATCTTTGCACGACAGGGCTTTTCTACTTTATAGGTATAAGTACTACCGCTGTAGGGTTCTCCAGTGTCTTCATCCATGACTGTTTGCCCGTTTATGGTCCATTCAAAATCAACGCCGGTAGCATTGAATAGTTCCGGTGCATAAACAATCTCTTCGCCAACCTCTGGTGTAAGCTTATCAGTGGGGAAAGTTCCTTTTATAATGTTAGGAATATCCTGAATATCACCATCGTGTAATTCATCACAATCATCGTCGCTGCAAGAGCTTACACCAAGCAAAAATAAAGAGGGGAATATCAAATAGTATAGTATCTTTTTCATGACTTTTTCTTATGGATTAATTAGGGAAAACTACAGTACCTGGAAACCAATAACCTTCGTATTCAGTCTCCGACAAGATTTCTCCTGTACTGCCGTCGAAACGGACAAATGTGTTCTGATAGTAATCCGCATGCCCGGGACTATTCATCGAAAGATAAGTGGCAACAAGCTCTCCGTTATTAGGATTAACCCTGATACCGGCTCCGTAAAGCGAGTAACCAGCCTTATCATAGTTTACAAAGGGTTCTTGCGGGGCGGCATTATTGAACGAACACTTATATATTTCTCCACCGGCAACATAGTAAAAGTCATTATCCTTTCCTGTACCACAAAAGGATGCTTCCCGATAAAAACTGAAAGAAGAGGGACTATAATCACTTCTGACAGGGGTCTTTTCAATCGATAGATCCGGTTTAATCCTAACCAGATTATGTTCAGTGGTGGTTGATTCGATTGTATATAAATTACCGTCGGCTCCCTTCACGAAGCGACATCCGCCGGAAGTTGTGACGTCTATAGTAGTGAATGGGAAATAGTTTATCCAGCTATAGCCCGAAAGGTCGCCCAACACCTTATCCAGATCAACCACATGCACTTTCCGGCCTTTAATGTTTATTAAAAGTTTATCACCCCATACGTATCCGCTTCCACTTCCGTTGTAACCATCGCTCATCATAATCTGTTCTGCTTTGAGTGTATTCAGATCCACCCGATAGACGTCTGCATTGGCTGTCAGGATACCATATTGTTCGTTAATCCCGATGAATTCATAAGCCTGCCGGCCGCCTAGAATCGATCCGCTTTGCTTTTCGAGATACAATGTTTGTGGGTCCACCACCGTCAGGCTCTTACCATCTTTGGAACATACGTAAAGTTTACCATTCCAGATCGTTGCAGATTGGGAAGTTGTTCCGAATGTGGTTCCGTAATTTTGGGTTCTAAATGCCCATTGTTCTACGCTTTTATCTGTAGGATCGAATGCTGTAATGTTGCCGCTCTCATGCCCAAACCATCCTTCATTAACAATCAGATATTTACCGTTGTAATCTGCTCCGCTAACAGTTATTTTGCTTTCCAGAGCTACACGTCCGTAATCATTGCTCAATGCCAATTCAAGTTTAGAGCGCATCGGCCTTTCGGCATCCAAGTTATAGTAAGGTTCGGTGGATACATCCTCCCCATTGAAATCCCATTGATAGTACACATCTCCGGCTGTTACAACTTTTGGTGCAAAAAGATAGGATTCGCCGACATTCAGGGCAATATCACCCTCAGGAAACGTTCCATTTTTAATCGCTGGAAGTTCTAATTGATTGCCCGGATGATCTAGGTTGCAGTCATCATCGGAACAACCGGTAAAGGCCACCGCGAAAATGAGAAGCAATTTTAGTAAATGATTGGATTTCATTATTCCTTTATAGTTAGTTGATAATAATTTTGCTATTGCTACTGGCTAACTAACGGGGAATTGGGATAGGAACAGAAACCTGTCGGCATCTTATCCGTCACTCTATCTCCCGAGAGCTAATGATAACTGCAAGGCAGGTCTTCTGACTCGTTTCAGTTCTTAACGCCTTCCCAGCCTTTCGGCCAGTGACAAAAATATCAGAACCTTCCCCTTATGGGGCAGAAACTTACAGCAGCGGGAACTGTTGCCGGTTTACACGGCATTCCCTTTTAATCCCTGTCACCTTCTAAGAAAATGAATCGGGAACCTTTGCGGCGCAAAATTAGGATTTAATTTTCGATATTGCTACATTTACATTTAATTTCCTTCTCTGATTTCGGAAAATTGGTTTGGTATAACAAAGTATCCTTCGATGAAAGTACTCTTTTTACTTCTGGTCTTTATCAGTTGTCCCTTTGTATTATTCGGACAGGAAACAACGATTTCAGAAGAACTGAAAGTCATTAAGTTAGCAGACCACACCTATCTGCATACAGGCAATGATAACAATGGAGTTATTTTCGTTCACAGAGGAGAAGCGATTATTGTTTCAACACCGGAAACCGAGCAGGAAACCCGGAATCTCATCGACTGGGTGAGAGGCCAGAACTGGAAGATCGTTGGATACATCCTTGACCGATGGCATCCAGACGCCATGGGCGGAATCAAAGCCGTACATCAGGCAGGCATTCAAACATACGCCAACGAACTGACCCAGAGTATTTGCAAAGAGAAAGGCTTACCCATTCCCCACATAGGCTTTCATCCTTTACTGGAATTAAAGGTCGGAGGAGAGAAGGTTATCGCCCATTATCTGGGGCCGGCCCATACGGAAGACGGCATCGTTGTATGGTTCCCAAAAGACAAAATATTATTTGGTGGCAATGAAGTCCGAAGCCAGGGAGGATGGTACGGTAACATTGGTGATGCCAATCTGAAAGAATGGTCGAACACAATTTCCAATGTAAAAGAGAACTACGGATCGGCAGAAATTGTTGTTCCCGGACATGGAAAATACGGAGGAGTTGAACTTCTGGATTACACGATCAATAGGTACAAACCCAGCAAATGGGGCAATATCCTCACAACGCACAATATACAGATGTCTCCTGTCTTTCAGGATTATGATCGTATATTTGAAGTTGCACAATCGGATTCCGTTGCAGGCGATAAGCGATACTTAAAAGAGGCAACCGTATTCGTGAAACACAGCCAGAAATATCTGAAGATCATGTCGCCGGATATTGCACACAATGCAACTAAGAAAATGCTTTCTTCTGACTCCGGAAGGCTCCAGATCTACCATAAAGCAACAAACGAATTGATGGACGACCTGTACTATAAACAACTCTACGTTAACCTGAGGGATGATGAAGTGGAATGGACGGTTATAATAAAAGAGGCAATCAGATAATAAAACAGAAACAAAACTAAACCATAATATATGGAATTAGATTCTAAAAGATTAAAGCTAAAAGAAGTAACTTGGGATGATCTGGAAAATATGCATCTACTTTATTCATTCCCCGAAGTTGACGAATATAATACCCTTGGAATCCCTGAAAGCATTGAAAAGACGAAAGAAATGATTCGCTCGATGATAGAAGCTCAACAAGAAGAGAACAGGAAATCTTATTCCTGGAAGATTGTCAAAAGGGATTCCGATGAGTTTATTGGTATGGCAGGTATCACTTTGTCGTCCAATAGGTTTCGGCTCGGAGAAATTTATTATGAGTTACTACCTTCGCAATGGGGACAGGGATATGCCACCGAAGTAGCAAAAATGTTGATACAATCCGGCTTCGATGACTTTCATCTTCATAAAGTTGAGGCAGGTGTGGCTACCAAGAACATACGATCTATCCGGGTGCTGGAAAAGTCAGGCATGACGAGAGAAGGCCTCAGAAGAAAAATCCTTCCCATCAGAGGAGAATGGAAAGATAATTATCACTATGCCATTGTAGAGGATGATCCAAGAGACTAATAAAGTGATAAAGGACTTATCAACCATAACAACATCATGAAAGTAGGATTCTTTCAATACAATATTATCCGGCATGACAGAGAAGCAAACCTCTCTTATATAAGCTCCAATATCAAGGGTTCAACCTTTGATCTACTGGTATTGCCTGAACTATTTACCAGCGGATATGCTTTCGATTCAAAAGAAGAATGAATACTTTTCGCTGAAAACCTGAATGATAACTACACCGTTAACTACCTCACTCAACTAACGAAAGAGTCTGGAGGCTACATTACAGGAACAATCCCTGAATTATCCGAAGACCGGCTATACAACACTTCTATTGTTGTGGGCCCGGAAGGATTAATCGCTTCTTACAGGAAGATTCATTTACCCGATTACGAAAAGCGAGCATTTACAGCAGGTGATAAAGAAACACTAAAAAGGTAATAATAACAGAACACTAAAACAGTTGCAGAAAGTGGAAGCAGATTATTTGCTTATTAACTTCTTTAACACCACATTGTTCAGCAATTCCTCTTTCCGGTGTTTGGATAAAGGTAACTCTTTACCTTTCACAAAAACCCGGCCTCCACTTACCAGATCGATATGAGAGACATTGACGAGGAATGATTTATGAATCCGGAAGAAAGACTCTTTCGGTAATAGCTCTTCCAGCGAACCCATGGTTTGATGAATGATATAAGATTTATCTTCGAAATAAAGCTTCAGGTAATTCTGCATCGCTTCGGCATAGAGAATATTATCCCACATAATCTTAATAAAAGAATCTCCCTGACGGATATACATTTCAGATGGAACATCTTCCTGCCTGCTAGTTGAAATGCGCCGGTTGAATGTTTCGTATGCTTTCTGTGCCGCCTGAAAGAATCGCTGGAATCCGATAGGTTTCAGTAAATAATCTATAACATTTAAGCGGAAGCCATCCAATGCATACTCGGAGTAGGCAGTCGTTATAATGGTCAAGGGCGGTTTATCCAAAGATTCCAATAACTCTAGCCCGGTGAGGTCGGGCATGTTGATATCCAGAAACATCAGGTCAATCTCTTTTCGTCGTAAAACTTCGCCCGCTTCAATGCCCGAAGAGCAGGTTTCGGATACTTCCAGGAAATTAACCTTATTAATATGATTTACGATACCCTCTATTGCGAATGATTCGTCATCAACAATCATACACTTTAAGGGAGAACTGCCGGGGGGTATGCTTATCTGAGACATCTTGTTTCCTTTTTAAGTATGAATAACTAACGTTGTACAATAAGAATCATCCAGGCTCCGGATCGATAAGGAGTAACGCTTCGGGTAAAGGATTTTCAAGCGGGCTTTAACATTTTCAAGGCCAATGCCTGTACTCTTCAGCTTCTTGTTCGGCTCGGTGGACTTGGAGTTTTCTACTTCCAGTGAAATAATCTTCCCAGTCTGTTTCAAGGAAATCTGAATAGAACCTTTGTTTTTGCCCGACCGGGAAACATGCTTGAATGCATTTTCAATAAAAACAATCAAGAGCAAAGGCGGGATCTCCATCGAACCATTTTCAACCTGCCATGTACAGGTAACTTCCAGCTTTCCTTCCCACCTGAACTTCTCTACATCAATATAGTTTTTCAGGAATTGAATTTCCTGCTCCAGTGGTACCCGTTCTTTTTTACCGCTGTACAACTGATAGCGGAGTGTTTCGGAGTATTGAAGCAATAGAGCGGAAGCCATATCCACGTCCTTCTGCATTAATACATAAATGTGATTCAGCACATTGAACATAAAATGCGGGTTGATCTGCGAATCGAGCACCTTTAATTGGTATTTGAGGCTGACATTTTGCAAACTCGAATATTCGTGATATAAAAGCATACCACAAAAGAGCAGATTCATGGATATAATTCCAGGCAGATCTTCCAGCAAGTCAATAACAAGTGTTTCATCCCTGGCAATGAACCGGGATGAATCAAAAACACCACTTACTTCCAGCCAACCAAAAACTTTATAAAGTAGAAAATACCCTATCACCAAACCAACTGTAAGAGAAAGGAATTTTACAAGAAATATCAGAGGAAGTGTTTTGCTGGTTACATTTTTTTGAAATAGTCTCTTGCTGAAAACAAAAGAGATCAGAATAGATAAAAGGGTGAAGGAGAAAAAACACAATAACCTCTCAATAAGCGGCATGGATTCTTCATCACTTACCCAAACCAGAACCATAATGGCTATCCAGAATAGTACGATAAATCTTATTCTTCCGGGAATCTCTTTCATACAAGCAAAATTACTAAAATAAACTGGAAACAAAAGGCCCTGGCTTACCGGCCTTTTGTTTCCGAAGAGAACATTAAGATTAGAATCTATAGCCCAAAGTTACATAACCATTCATGTTTTTGGCTTTGATTCCTTTTACATCACAAACATCCACTAGTCCAAAGTCATAGCCTGATTTCAACACTATATGTCTACCAAATTCCCATCCCAAAGCTCCGCCAACACCGAAATCGAAGCGTTTGAACCGGTCGTCATGAAAGATACTCACCTTATCTGTTCCTTTCATTTTTCCGCCAATACCGTATGCAAGATAGGGACCAGCCTCTACCACGAACCGGTGTCCCGGAGCTATATCTATTTTATAAGCTGCGTGCACGGGCAGCTGTAAATACATTGGATTATACTTCACATTCGGAATTCCATGAGGTCTACTCTTCGTTCCTTTTGTCTGGAATTCCAGTCCGCTTATGATATAAATATCATTGGTCAGGGCAAAGTCGGCTGTAATACCAAACTGATACTTAAGTACCGATTTTGTTTTGGGTATATCACCACTGTAATCTGACAGATTTAAACCACCTTTTACTCCGAGAGTTACAAAGTTATCCTGTGCTTTCACTGTGGTTGAAGCAACCAGTAATACAGACATTAGTCCAACAATTGTCAATAATCTCTTTTTCATAATTATAAGTTTTAAATGAGTAATTATTTATCTGAGCAATTATTTCATGAGCAAATATCAGGAATCCGAACAAGGCCGACAAATTTGTTTGACGACTGGCTATCTGGTTTTGACAACTGTCCGTTTTACCTATTTTTGGTTAAATACGGAATATCTCCTATTTTTGTATGGTATTAATAAATGGATGCAATGCCAATTGTAAAAGGAACCAATCGAGACATCGATGAACTGGAAAACCTGTATGATAATTTAAACGACTATCTGGAATCTACAATAAATCACCCAGGATGGATAAAACACGTATATCCCGTCCGTGAAACGGCTGTCGAAGCAATAAAAGAGGGTAGTTTGTTTGTTAGTAGGGAGCAAGAGATTATCACAGGTAGCATCATCCTAAATCATGAACCGGAAGAAGCGTACCAACAGGTGAAATGGCTTATTGATGCTGACTATACAGATATCTTAGTGATACGCACTTTGGTAGTGCATCCTGCATTCCAGAAAAGAAATATAGCCACATCCTTACTGGAATTTGCCCAGCAGTATGCTATCAGTCAGCAACTAAAGTCTATCCGTCTGGATGTATCCGAAAAAAATCTTCCTGCGATTAACCTGTACAGAAAAATGGGATATCGTTATATTCAAACGGTGGACCTAGGCTTGCCCTACGATCACTTAAAATGGTTTGAACTTTACGAATTAGTGCTATAGGTGCAAGCAGACTTATTTTACAACTCTATTTTCCGCCTGCAACTAATCTTTTTGCTATTTTTGTAAAATGTACGATCTTAACTCTACTTCATTATGAATAAAATTAAGTACCTGGTATTGCTTCAGTGTGTTTTATTATTGACTGCCGATCACTTATCCGCGCAGCGGGCCATCACTCCTGACGACCTGGCAAACTGGAAACGGATTAGTCAACAACTTATTTCAAACAATGGTGAATGGATAGCCTGCAAGATTTCTCCGTGGTGGGGAGATGCTACCGTAAAACTTTTCAATAAGAAAGGCTCTGAAATGGTTTCTTACACACCGGCTGATGCATTCTCTTTTTCAGCTTCTTCCGAATACTTGATTCTTTCTCAGCCACCGGGAAAGGCTATCACCGACTCTTTGAAACTTCAAAAAGTAAAGAAGGAGAAAATGCCGTTAAATAAGCTGATTATTCGCCATGTATCGGGCAAAGAAGATATTATAGACTCTATTAACAACTATAAAGTCAATGAATTTGCCGACTGGATGGCGTACACACGTCATCAGAATGATTCCACTTTGCATATACGCTCATTGGATGGAGAAACTACGTTTACTTTCCCCGCAGTAACAAGCTTTCAGTTTGCTAAAAAGAATGACGCTCTTTTCTTCGTCAGCCTGGGAGATACCATAAATGCTAAAGCTGGCATTTATACATTTATCCCCCGGGAGCAAAAGATGACCCTGATCAAAGAAGGCAAAGGAGTATTTAAACAACCTTCCCTCTCCGAAAAAGGAAATCTGCTTGCCTTCCTGTATTGTGAAGAAAAAGATTCCGTTTACAAAGCACTCAACTTGTGGCTTTCCATACAGAATCAACCGGCACAACAGATTGCCAGCCGTAGCTCCAAAGAGTTTCCCGATGGATGGGTAATCAGCGAACATGGGAAACTTGAATTCTCTGAAAACGGCCAACGCCTCTTCTTTGGTACGTCTCCGGAACCCCAACAGAAGGATACCACTCAACTGGCCGAAAACCTTCCGCTTGTTGAAATATGGAAATGGGACGAGCACACCCAGTATACGGTTCAGAAGTTTGAAAAAGAAAACGACCTGAAGAGAACCTTCCGGGGTGTTTATCATCTTCCCAGCGGCAAACTCATACAATTGGCGAAGGCTGATAAGCCTGAGATTATTCTGGGCGATAAGGGGAATGCCAATTTAGCCCTGCTATCAACCACACTGCCCTATCCCACCACTTCCATGTGGGAGGGAAAAGACCGCAAAGATTATTACGTTGTTTCTTTGGAAAATGGGGAGACAAAACCCTTAAAGATGAATACGACAGACCGGGTTCGCCTTTCACCTACCGGAAAGTATGCTTGGTGGTATGCGGCTGCCGATAGTAGTTGGTATGCGGCTTCTTTGGATGAACGACAGGAAAAAAGGTTGACTTATCCCTCCCAATTCATTGCCTGGAATGAAGAGAATGATGTTCCCGATTTACCTTCATCCTACGGAACTGTCGGATGGACACAAGGAGATGAATATCTTTTGCTGTATGATCGGTACGATATCTGGCAGGCAGACCCGACACTGCGCAAACCTCTGATGAACCTGACAGTAAACGGAAGACAGAATAAACTTTCGTATCGGTATGTAGTACTGGATCCGGAAATACGTTTCATCGATACCCGAAATCCCTCTCTGCTTCATGGTTTTCAGGGAATCACTAAAGGAAGCGGCTATTACAGCACTCGTCTTTCCAGTGCATCCCAGCCGAAAGAATTAATAACAGGTAATTATAGCATCGAACTGGCCGCCAAGGCCAAGCAGGCAAACGCACTTATTTATAAGAAAGAAACGTTCGAAGAATATCCGGAAATCTACCTCACCGATCTTAGTTTCCGGAAACCGGTACAGATCACGAACGAAGGAAAACAACAACAGGATTTCTTATGGGGAACAGCAGAACTGGTTTCGTGGACTTCCCTGGATGGTGTTCCTTTAGAAGGAGTTTTATGTAAACCTGCCAACTTCAATCCGAAACAGAAATACCCGATGATCGTTAACTTCTACGAACGGAATTCCAACACCTTGCATAGTTACCGAATGCCTGAGCCTCATCGCTCCACTGTCGATTATCACATGTACAACAGCAACGGATACCTGGTCTTTAACCCGGACATTCGGTACAAAGAAGGTTATCCCGGCGAAAGCTGCTTCAATTGTGTCATGCCGGGAATTGCTAAACTTATTGCAGAAGGTTATGTAGACGAAAAAGCCATTGCCGCACAAGGACATAGCTGGGGTGGCTACCAGGTGGCATATCTGGCGACTCGGACAAACCTATTCGCCGCTATCGAATCTGGTGCCCCGGTTGTGAATATGCTAAGTGCATACGGTGGAATTCGCTGGGGAAGCGGCCGGAACCGTTCTTTCCAGTATGAACACGGACAAAGCCGTATTGGTGCAACCCCGTGGGAAACACCTCTTCTTTACATCGAAAACTCCCCTTTATTCAATATGGATAAAGTAACCACTCCTATTCTTATTATGCACAACGACCAGGATGGGCATGTGCCCTGGTATCAGGGGATTGAATACTTTATCGCCCTCAAAAGGTTGCAAAAGCCTGTCTGGTTACTTAACTATCCGGGAGAGGTTCATTGGCCCATGAAAACACCGAACCGGGTGGATTTCCAGAGGCGAATGTTGCAGTTCTTCAATCATTACCTGAAAGGTGAGCCTATGCCCAAATGGATGCAGGAAGGAATTCCCGCCGTTGAACAGGAATTTGAATTGGGATATTAACCGGGTAGGATCTGCAGTTAAATCCCGGTTGAATTCGAGCCAAGTTGCGGTAGGCTTGGGGTGAAGTTGCGGTAGGTTGCAGAGCCCATTGCAGTAGCCTGTAAATTTAATCCCGGTAATATTCTTCTACTACATCATCAGCGGCACAAACATGCACTCATGTATCCTATGATGACATTTATTTCTTATATTTATTATTATATATTTATTAAAGAGGACGACGATAAGATTGAGGATAAGGTCGCACCAGAAGTCGATATTATTAAGAGGATGATATTATGATAAAAACACCGGTTAACAAGCTGTATACTATATAATTACGATGCTATAACAAACAATTTGCCCATAATTTCCCTGTATTATAAAGAAGATGCCCTGTAAAGACCATTAAATGAGAATAAGCATTCCACGTCTTTACAGGGCACCCTTTTATAGATAATCTTTATCGCAAATTTACATCAGGAGGTTGGAGGGTTACTGACCACCGCCGCCACCTCCACCGCCTTCGCCGCCACTTTTCACGTCATCGTTACTTGCGGCCCGAGCTGCTTTCTTCACCTGAGCACGAAGTTCTCCAATACGATAGCTGATGCTTACACCGAAACGACGGGCTGCAAACCTGTAATCAGATCGTTGGATAAATCCATCACCGGTAATTTGACTATCATAGTCTCTATATTTTGAAAATGGAAAATTAACGAACGCACTTAAAGTTAGTCGTTTGTTCAGGAAGGCTTTATTTGCATTTAATCCATAATAATAGTATCCGCTTTCACGGTTTTGAAGGGAATTCCAGGGAGAACCTCCTGATAAATTAAGGCTTAAACGAATATCAAGAGGGAACGTATGCTGTATTCCCCCGTAAGCATATCCATACCATCCGTTATTTTTCAGTTTGTTTCCATCAATATCGGTTCTTGCATCATACGTATTGTAGCTCCCAGAAGCATTCATATAAATACGGGTTTTAGGTGACGCATTCCAGTTTATATATAAATTCATTCCAGTTGTAGTTGTCTTCCCGATATTATCATAGGTCGAATAAAGTACTTCCTCACCGGCAGTAATCGGATTTCTCCAACCCGGTATTTCACTTGGATGGACCAGACGGGTAATTTCTTCAATTGAATTATTCGTAAATGAATAACGCAGAGAAGCATTAATATTAAACTTCTGGGTAAAGCTGCTAAAACTTAGCTGAAAACTATGATTCTTTTCACTTTCCAGCTCCGGATTACCCTGGCTCACCCGTGTAGGATTGGTATCATCCAGATAAGGATTAAGGTAAAAGATATTGGGCCGCCAGATTCTCATGTTATAATTCAACCGCAGATTTTTCGTCTCTCCCAACTTAAGTCCGACGCTAGCAGAGGGGACAACATCATTAAAGTTAGCACTAAAATCGTCTTTGGAAGTATCATTGTATTCCACATCCTGCATGGTACGCTCATACCGAAGGCCTACTTTACCCATAATGGATTTATATTTTAACGAATAGCCACCGTATACACCGAGAATATCATTCAGATGTCTGTAATGACTGGTGCGTTGTTCGTCGAGTATTTCCGTATTACCAGCAAGGTTATAATAATCATCGTCACTCTTACTATTACGGATAATGTATTTAACTCCTGTTTCTATGGAGTGATATTTACCGATCGGCGTTACATAGTCCCCTTGGAAAGTATGTTCCGTAGTAGATTGGGCCCCATCTCTATGGTGATCTCTCAGTCTTGATAAATCTGATTCATCGTTTATAAATCCAATCTCATACCGATTGTAGTTATCAGAAGTGTTAGGCCGAGTGTTGAGACGATAAGAGAAAGTAAGCATCCGGTCTTTTACTTTGAATGAACGCTGATAATCCAGCCCTCCGCGTATAGAAAACCAGGAACCTTCACCATTTGTAAACTGGTTATACTGATAGACGGGAACTTTGGTTGAAGAATTTAAATCAAACTTTTCAGTCTCCGTTTCACTATCGTTGTCATTACTCGATCCATGTAAACCAAAAGATAAAGAAATTAAGCGAAGAGTGTCTATTTCATAACTGGCTTCTACATTACCGTGCTGGAAAAGTCTCTTATTTTTATTCCAGCCATTGGATATTTCTACTGTATTGTCTTCGGTTCTTTCATTGGTACGACCTGTGTATGAACGAGGTGACTCAATGTGATTAATAGAATAGTTACCTGTTAATGTCAGTTTCTTGTGTTGGATAGTGGTATATACACTTCCGCCCGCACCCATGTTACTAACATTCCCGCTAAAGGTAGCTGTATATCCGGCGAATCCACTTCCTCCGATGGTAACAATGTTGAGGATTCCTCCTACTCCTTCCGCATCATATTTGGGGCCCGGATTGGTTATCACCTCAATATTCTTGATGGAATTAGCAGGCATGCTCTTCAATACTTCCGTGGGGTTATCGCTCATCATGTTATTGGGCTTACCGTTCACATATACTTTGAAGTTACTGCTACCGTTTACCTGTATTTTATCTTCTCCGTCCACCGTTACCAGTGGTACTTTGCGCAACATCTCAAGCACAGAGTTGGTTTGGGAATCAGGGTCATCTTCTATGTTATATTCTATTTTGTCCAGATCAACTTTCACCAGAGGCTTTTGGGCAACTACTTCCACCACTCCCAGCTCATTGGCTGCATCGCTCGTATAAAGGGTTCCAAAATCGACAGTAGTATTTCCTGCTTTGAGCGTAAATTCTTTGGTAACGGTAGTTTTACCGATAGATGAAATCGTTAATATAAAATCTCCCGATGTGGTAAGTTTCTCCTGAAACTGTCCTTTGGTATCTGTAACCGCCATCTTTGCCGGCTTCTGAGGACTGGCCTTGTTTACAATGCGGATGGTTGCATAAGGTTCTGGTTCCATTGTCAATGAGTCTACTAAAATGCCTTTCACAGTATACGTTATGGGAGCGGATTGCTGGGCGAGAACCAGCGTAGCGGAGGCTATAAGGAATAGCACAAAAAGAATGATTCTGTTAGTCATTAGGTATTTTATTTTCGATTATGATGTTTAATTTTATCTAGTAGACGTGAAAGAATAATAATTGTTGCACAATGGCAGCAAAAATAAATGAAATTATCACAACTACGAGGTTTCCGTAGTTAAGAAATAGTAAAAGGATAGTAAAGAAGATTAAAAAGAAAACTAACTGGACAGTGTGTTTATAAGAGTGTCGAAAACGCCAAATTGAATTCTTGGACGCATCCGATTTTATTTTTTATATTTGCTGCCGCAAATTTAAGAAGAAAATAAAGTTCCAGATATTTGATACATCTGATTCGGAAACATGAATCGAAAAATATTATAAGTTTTAATAACTCATAATTCTATGGCAAAAATCAAGGTTAAAGATACACAAGTTGGAGTAATACAAATTAATAATGAAGATTATATATGTATTACGGATATGATTCGGGCAAAAGATGGAGATTTTTTTGTAACTGATTGGCTTCGAAACAGAAATACGTTGGAATATTTGGGCATTTGGGAACAAGTATATAATTCCAATTTCAATTATGGCGAATTCGCCACAATTAAAAGTAAATCTGGCCTGAATAATTTTAAGATCAGCGTGAAAGAATATGTTAGTCGAACAAATGCAATCGGTTTACAAGCTAAAGCTGGCCGTTACGGCGGTACATATGCCCATAAAGACATAGCTTTTGAATTTGCCATGTGGATCAGTCCTGAGTTTAAGATATACATAGTACGGGAATTCCAGCGACTTAAGGAAAAGGAACAGCAACAAATAGGCTGGTCAGCAAAAAGGGAATTATCCAAAATTAATTACCGAATCCATACAGACGCTATAAAACATAAACTTATACCGGAAGAGCTTACAACTCAACAAATATCAATCATATATGCCCATGAAGCGGATGTTTTAAATGTTGCTCTATTTGGCATGACTGCAAAAGAATGGCGTGAAGCTAACCCCACATCAAAAGGAAATATTCGCGATTATGCTACTATAAATGAACTTATTTGTTTAGCTAATATGGAAAATCTTAATTCAGTATTCATAAATGATGGCTTATCTCAAACAGAACGATTGATAAAATTGAATCTGATAGCCCGACATCAAATGAGTATTTTACAGGAAATAGAGGATCGTAAATACTTAAAATAAGAATATGATGATATTTCGATTCTTTATTCATTGATGACTGAAAGCGAGGAAATTAATCAGGTAAAGAAGTAAAAGAAAAGGATAACGATCAGATTGGCACCGATAACTACGCCGAAACCCCCGAAAAGAAAAGGACGGATATCCTTTCTCCTGCCCGAAAAGAAATAAGCATAGCAGAGGTTAACAAAAATGCTACTGATAATTGCTTGCATGATGGCAGTAGCTAAAATACCCGTTTGAATATTCCCTGAATTCTGCAATAAGTTCAGAATAAACGGAGTGGTATCACTTAACCCGGCAATGAATGAAAGAGCTGTCAACCCACCGGTTCCCGCATATATCAATACATAATGGGTAACCACAGTAAATAGAACGAAAAGTGCAGCAAAGATAAGTGCAACTTTAAATTCAAGTGGATTGCTGTTATCATCGGCTTCCATGGTTTGATCCCCTTCAGCATTCTTCTCCCTCCGGGAATAAATAACCCAGGCTGTGATGGCTGTGATAATCGACATAACCACAAGAAAGGGAGATATTACCTTGAAAATATCTTTGCTGAAAATAAATATAAGAATCAGAAAACGCAGAAACATCATACTCACCGCTGCCAGCATCGCTCCTACATATTGGGGTAACTCTCCTACCCGGGCTTTTTTACATTTACGGGCCAGTACCGAAATAGTGGCTGTACTACTATACATTCCTCCTATTATACCCGAAACCAAGACTCCCGACTCATGAAAAACATATCTCTTTAATAAATAAGACAGATAAGAGATACCGGATACCACCACTGTGGCCAGCCAGATTGAATAAGGTGTGAGGTCGATATCGGGAATAAAGTTTTCATTCGGCAGCATGGGCAATATAATACCACTGATAGCGAGGAATTTGGCTAAAGTGACCATTTCATCGCTTTTCATCCGCTGCGCTATCTCCGTGAAAGTATGCTTTAATTCCGTGAGCAGTAATACCACAACCACAATTGTGAGATAGAACCAGGAAGGCTGCGTAGCTACAATGGGTGCCAGGCAATAAGTTATCAATGCAATGACGATGGTTGTTACCCCGAATACATGAAACTGGGTTTGCTTTACGTAGTAATTCATTCCAAGAAGAATACCCAGTATCAGGCCTCCCCCCATAAATAGCCTCATATCATCCGGGTCAAGTATATACAACAAATAACCCAGTATACCAATAAAAGTAAATGTACGATCTGTTCCGAAAAGAGTCGTTCCCCCTCGCGCTTGAGACTGATCCTTCTTTGTGAAAGACCAATCAATAAAGAAAAAAGTGTCACCAAAAGGAATGACACTAGCTTCGCGGGTAAATATTCGTACAAGTTATTCATTATTCAGTGTTCCATTGTTTGTAAGGATGCTTCCTGAGTTGCGAATTGTAATAGCGCGGGTCTCCGGTTACTTCCCGACCGATAAAATCAGGTTTTTCAAACAATTCGTTTTCTTCTTTGAGTTCAACTTCAGCTAAAACCAATCCCTGATTATCCCCGTAGAATTCGTCGATTTCAAAGGTATGATCTCCATTCTTCACCAAATACCGGGTTTTATCAATGACACCCGGCAGGCAGAGAGATATTAACTGATTGGCTTCCGACACCGGAATCTCTTTTTCCCATTCGAAACGTGCGGTTCCTGCAGCATTGGAAGCTCCTTTAATTGTGATATATGCTTTCTCACCATACATCCGAATGCGAACCGTACGCTCGGGATCATCATTCAGATATCCCTGGGTGATCCGGGCATGACTATAAGCCTGATCTTTATAATTGCCTTTTACTAAAAATTTATGTTCAATCTCCATTAACTTAAAAGAGAATATGCCACCATCAAGAATAAACCGAGAATTATTAAAGATACAAAGAGTATCTTAACTACTTTTTTAGCGTGTTCTTCCTCATGCTTTGTAATACTTTTCTTTCTATTCTTTCCCATAATAATTAGTTTTAATTCATTTAATCAGGACTTTCCCCTTATGCTTTTCCCAAAAATAAAAAGAAATTTTGATATCCTGCCATTAAAAGAACATTAAATTACAGGTTTTGTTCTAAAAAGAGAAGAGAATGAAGACGGTATGAAAAAGAAAAATTAAAAGTCAAGAATCTATTCTAATTTTCGATTCTCAACTTTCAATTTTCTATTTCTTAAATTATTGAGCTTCTTCGTGCGTTCCGGCAAATTCCATGAGGTAAGCTTTGATGAAACCATCAATTTTACCATCCATCACACCATTTACATCGGATGTCTGAAAATTGGTACGGTGGTCTTTTACCCGGCGGTCATCGAATACATAACTCCGGATTTGAGAACCCCATTCAATCTTCTTCTTGCCAGCTTCGATCTTGCGCTGCTCAGCCAGACGTTTTTGCAACTCCATATCATAAAGCTGAGAACGGAGCAAACGCATGGCATTTTCGCGGTTATCCAGCTGAGAACGTGTTTCGGTATTTTCTATCAGGATTTCTTTTTCTTCTCCCGTATCCGGATCTTTGTATTTATAACGCAGACGTACACCGGTTTCAACCTTGTTTACATTCTGGCCTCCAGCACCACCGGAACGGAACAAATCCCAGGTGATGGCCGCCTGATTAATCTGAACCTCGATACTGTCGTCAACCAGTGGAGTGACAAATACAGAGGCAAAGGAAGTCATTCGCTTACCTTGTGCATTGTAGGGTGAAACGCGTACCAGACGGTGAACACCGTTTTCGCCTTTCAGATATCCATAGGCATAATCTCCTTCTACCTGGATGGTACAAGTTTTAATACCTGCTTCATCTCCTTCCTGTAAATTGGTAACAGTTCCTTTGTAGCCATTGGTTTCAATCCAGCGCAGATACATGCGCATCAGCATGGATGCCCAATCCTGGCTTTCCGTTCCACCCGCTCCAGAATTTATTTTCAACACGCAACCTAACTGGTCAGCTTCTTCCCGAAGCATATTCTTTAGTTCCAGATTTTCCACAGCTTCAACTGCGGTTGCATAAGCCTGGTCTACCTCCTGTTCGGTTACGAGTTCATCTTTATAAAAATCAAAAGCCAGTTCGAGTTCGTCCGTCATGGTTTTTACTTCGTCATAACCTTCGATCCATTTTTGCAGACCTTTCACCAGCCTCATCTGGGCTTCCGCCTTTTTCTGGTCATCCCAAAAACCGGGAGCCTGGGTCCTTAATTGTTCTTCTTCGACTTGAATTTTCTTCCCGTCGATGTCAAAGGTACCTCCTCAGCGCTTCTACACGCTCTTTCACGTCTTTAAGTTGTTCTATTGTAATCATAATGTTTAAAAATTTGTGCAAAGATAGTAAACTTTAGGTATGGTAGCATATTCAAAATCGTAAATCCTCCTAATCGCAAAATTAAATGTTATATTTGCAACTGTTTTAATTTACAACAATATGAACTACTATCATTTATCTGTTTTAGTCGATCGTCAGGCCGAGAAATACGGTGACAGAATCGCACTAAGATACCGCGACTATGAAACCTCTCAATGGCTGTCAGTCAGCTGGAACCAATTTTCTGAAACCAATCGTGTCGCGGCTAACGCCTTGGTGGCTTTAGGAGTAAAAGAAGAAGAAAACATTGCAATTTTCTCTCAAAACATGCCCGAGTGTTTTTACACTGAATTCTCTGCTTTTGCCAATCGTGCTGTATCTGTTCCGCTTTATGCTACCAGTTCTGCCACTCAGGCGCAATACATTATTAATGACGCGGAAATCCGACTTCTCTTTGTAGGAGAACAATTGCAATACGATACAGCCTTTAGTATCAGAGGTTATTGTGAGACGTTGGAGAAGTTAATCATTTTCGACCGTAAAGTAAAGAAAGATCCCCGGGATGTCACTTCTATTTATTTTGATGAGTTCCTGGCTATGGGTAAAGATCTTCCCCATCAAGAAATTATCAAAGAGCGTACTTCACGTGCTTCTGAAGATGATCTGGCAAATATACTTTATACTTCCGGTACTACCGGAGAGTCCAAAGGAGTCATGTTGCATCACAGTAATTACCTGGAAGCGTTCCGCATTCATGATATCCGTCTGACGACCATGACAGACAAGGATATTTCCATGAATTTCCTTCCTCTTACACATGTATTTGAAAAAGCATGGTCCCATCTGTGTATTCACAAGGGTGTACAAATTTGCATCAACCTGAAACCTATGGACATTCAAATGACGATTAAGGAAATTCGTCCGACACTGATGTGTAATGTTCCACGTTTCTGGGAAAAGGTATATGCCGGTGTGCAGGAAAAAATCAATGAAACCAAAGGAGTTAAGAAATCATTGATGCTGGATGCAATCCGGGTAGGTAAAATTCATAACGTGGATTATTTGCGGAATGGTAAAACCCCTCCTTTACATATCCAACTGAAATACAAGTTTTATGAGAAAACGGTTTATCAGTTATTAAAGAAAACCGTAGGTATTGAAAACGGGAACTTCTTTCCTGCCGCAGGGGCTGCTATCCCGGAGCAGATTTATGAGTTTGTGCGTTCAGTAGGTATTGAAATGATTTCAGGTTACGGATTGACAGAATCTACTGCCACTGTTGCATGTTCCTGGCAAAACGACTATGATATAAAATCCGTAGGGCGGATAATGCCTGACGTGGAAGTGAAAATCGGAGACAATGATGAAATCATGCTGAAAGGCAAAACCATCACCAAAGGATACTATAAAAAACCAGCTGAAACAGCCACAGCATTCGATGAAGAGGGATTTTTCCACACAGGAGATGCCGGTTACTTTAAAGACGGCCGATTATTCCTGACTGAACGATTGAAAGACCTTTTTAAAACCTCCAATGGTAAATACATTGCGCCCCAAGCCTTAGAAACAAAATTAGTGGTTGATCGTTATATTGATCAAATTGCAATTATAGCCGATCAGCGTAAGTTTGTTTCGGCCCTTATTATTCCTGTCTATAGTTATGTGGAAGAATATGCAAAGAAGAAAAACATGGTATATAATTCAGTGGAGGATTTACTCCAAAAGCCTGAGATTATCAAACTATTCAAGGGCCGTATTGATACTTTGCAACAACAGTTCATGCATTACGAACAAATCAAGCATTTTACTTTATTACCGAAGCCATTTAGCATGGAACGTGGAGAATTAACCAACACTTTAAAGCTTAAACGTTCGGTAATCGCAAAAAACTACAAGGATATTATTGATAAAATGTATGAGGAAAATGTGAACTTATAAATTTTCACCCTGATATTGAAAAGAGCCAGCTATTATTACTAATGAGTTGGCTCTTGTTCTTATTAGGGGCTAAAGAAACGATTTGCTATTTTACAGTTACTTCAAGTATTGAATCCACTTTATCCATTCCACCAGTAAAAGTGAATGTTGTTTTTCCGGTTTTCTTATCCGTTTTCCATTTAACCTGGTTTGCCGACATACTTTCATTGAGCCATTTAACCGATTTAATATTTTTCAATTCCAAATCCACCGAGGTTGTTTCAGGATTTAATAAATGAATATAATATACTTTTCCCTTCTTCGTTACAGCTCCCCATTCCTGAGGAGCTACCGGACCCATTTGAGTTTCATAAATTGTTTTCCCATAAGTGTTCATCCATTCCCCTATTTGAGAAAGACGTTCGATACACTCTGGCTGGATCTTTCCATTCGGCATAGGACCGACATTCAACAATAAGTTTGCTCCTGTTCCGGCTGTACGAACCAATAAATGAATAAGCTCTGTCGTTGATTTGAATCGGTCATCCGTTATTCTGAATCCCCATGATCCGTTAATTGTCTGACATGTTTCAAGCGGAAGTCTGGATATTTCCTGTCCACTGTGCCCTGCCGTATTTTCTCCCGGAACATCCCGTTCGAAAATCTGGTAGTCTTCTCCGGGGAAAGGAGGTAAATGGTGATTGTTAGCAATCAGACATTCCGGCTGAAGGGATTGGATTAATTCATAAATTTCCGGATAACGCCAGTCTACGTGAGTCGTTGGATCGGTACGGTTTTTATCGTCTGTCTGATCCCAGTGGCCGTCAAACCAGATGCCTGCAATCGGCCCATAATTGGTTAATAACTCCGTGAGCTGGGCTTTCATAAAATTAATATAGGAATCCCAGTTGCTGGCTTCTGTGCGTCCGGCATTCTGTCCGGTTCGTCCGGTTTCATATTGGTAATCACTGCGCATCCAGTCGAGTGTGGAATAGTACAGGAGTAATTTCATGTCTTGCTTATGACATTCGTCTGCCAATTGACGAAGAAGATCTTTTCCGTAGGGTGTATTCATAATATTCCAGTCAGACTGCTTGGTATCCCAGTTGCTAAAGCTATCATGATGGCGCGAAGTAAACGTGATATATTTCATTCCTGCTTGCTTGGCGATGCTCACCCATTCTTTGGCATCAAAGGCCTGAGGATTAAATAAATCCTGCAAACGCATATAATCTTTTCCTTTTATGGGCTTTGTATTCATAACCCATTCGCCGTCAGCCAATACACTATAGGGGCCAAAATGTATAAATAATCCAAAGCGGGCGTCTTCAAACCATTTTGTCTTCGGTGGGGTTTGTCCAAACATAGTATGGCACATTAGTAACAGCAGGAGGGTCGTTAGGATTTTCTTCATGTTGTATTAATTTAAGTTTAACGTTACGCAAAAATAAAGATATTTGTGGGAACACACAATATAAAAGTTAAATTCTATCCCTACAAAAAAGCCAACTAATCCGTCATGAATCAGTTGGCTTGTATTTTAATGTTTAAAAGATAACTATTGTATATACACTTACATCAATATCCAAATATATCTTCCTGAGTCAGTCTGATAATTTGGCCGTACTCTTTTAGTTTTTCCATATCCAGTTCTTTCTCATCCCCAAGAATAGCATATTTATAGGTGCGGTCTTTCATCCACTTATTGTGATAATTCACCACATCCTGAAGGGTCATCTGCTGCACATCATTAAATAGTTTAATACGGGTATCTACGTCCAATCCTAAATCCTGCGCACTTATATATCTCCAAATCACGCCACTTTTGGTTATCCGATCTGTGCGCATACGGGTAATTATACTTTCTTTGGCCAGTTTAAAAGCAGCTTCCGACTGAGGCATATTGTTAATGATATCTTTGAACGTATCAATAGCTTCGATCATTTTATCATTTTGAGTGGCAATCTCCGTCCGAACTGTGTAGGGATATTTTAATTGATGGGGAGAGATAATACCTGCCCACGCAGAATAAGCCAGTCCCCGCGCTTCACGCATCTCCTGAAACACAATGGAACTCATACCACCGCCAAAATACTGGTTGAACAGGGAACGGGAAGGTTCCGTATCCACATCAAATTTCTCTCCCCGGTTGGAGTATTGCGCCATATAAATTTGTTTGGCTTCATAAGGCGCAATGAGTATTTGGGTTTCGGTAGTAAGTTGTGGCAACATTTCAATTCCTTCGGGAATTTCTTTCAACTGTTTGGGTGCCCGGTGGTATTTCTGTAGTATCGCAAGTATTTCGGCTTCACTACTGGGACCATAGTAAATAATCTGGTGTTTATACTCATTTTGTTGCTTGATTTTGTCCACAAGTTCCTGCGGATCGATTTGATTCATTTCATCCGCAGATAAGATATAGGTGGCAGGTGATTTAGGACCGTACATCATATAGCTATACAACCTACCAAAATTCTGATTCTGGTTAAGTTTTGCATCACCCCGTGATTTCAACTGATCAGCCACCAGATTCTTATAAGCAGTTTCATTTACCTGAGCATCCGCTAATAACTTCTCAAATAATTTGAGGGCCTTTGGAAGATTTTCATTTAAACCGGAAAGCATGACGTATGTACGTTCATCACCAGGATAAACGCCAAACGAACAAGCCAGGTTATAAAGCTCTGCATTCAACTGTTCAAGTGTCATATCCGATGTACCCAGAAAGCGCATGTACCGGAAGGCCAGCCCCAATGCTTTATCGTGGAAGTTACCCATATCAAATACATACATCAATTCAAAAGTACCATTCATTACATTCTTTTTATATAATACAGGAATGTTTGATTGAGCTTTCAGTTTGGTCAGATCTTTATCAAAATCAAGGAATACAGGTTCAATAGGTGTCACCTCACTGAGTTGGATAGATTTCAAGAAAGGACTGACAGCATCCCGGTTCATAACAATCGGAGTAATACTCGGTTTTTCTATTTTCTTTTCGTTAGGATCCTGACCTTGTCTTTTATAAACCACAGCATAATTGTTTCCCAAATATTTGTTAGCCAAGGCTATGATATCAGCTTTGGTTAGTTTGGACATCCTTTCGAGGAAGTTAACCTGATTCTCCCATTTTACTCCATGCACAAATGAACTTACAAACATGTTGGCACGTGCCGTGTTGTACTCTAGTTGATAAAGCTCCCTCAGTTTATAATTATTCAGGGTTGCCTGCAGAATACTTTCGTTGAATTCGCCTTTTTTCAGCTTTTCAACCTCTGCCAGCAATAAATCTTTCACCTGCTCCAATGTTTGTCCTTCTTTCGGACGCCCGTTCATGGTTAATCCGGAATGGTCGGACATAGAATGTACATAACCGGAAGTACTCAATGTTTTTTGTTGTTGATTCAGATCCACATCTATTAAACCAACCTTACCATTACACAACACCCGACTTAATAGGCTCAGTCCGACATAATCAGGATGCGAAATTCCCGGAAGCCTCCACGCTAAAGACATACTTTCAGCATCGGGTCCATAAACTTCTTTTTCAAGCGGTTGATTGATCGGCTCCGGTTTGGCTTCCGGCAATTTAGGCAAATTAGCATTGGGCTTCATGTTTCCAAAGTACTTCTCAATGGTTGAAACCACCTCATCCGGATTAAAATCTCCAGACATACAAATGGCCATATTATTGGGTACATACCAAGTGCGGTAATATTCTTTAATACGGGTGATCGAAGGATTTTTCAAGTGATCTTGTGTTCCTAAGATGGTTTGCTGTCCATAAGGATGATGTGGGAAAAGAGTGGCAAGCATCGCTTCGTATATTTTCCACGAATCGCGGGTAAGTGACATGTTCTTTTCTTCATACACTGTCTCAAGTTCGGTATGAAAACCTCTTATTACATTATTCTGAAAACGATCAGCCTGAATCTTTGCCCAATTTTCCACCTGATTGGAAGGTATATCTTCCTGATAAACAGTCATATCAAATCCGGTATAGGCGTTTGTCCCTTTCGCACCAATAGCAGACATCAGCTTAGTATATTCATTGGGAATGGCTAATTTGGATGCGGCATAAGATAAACTGTCGATAACCTGATAGATAGCTTTGCGCTCTGTTTCATCAGACGTTTTGCGGTAAACCTCAAACTGAGCTTCAATCTGATCAAGCAATTTTTTCTCTTCTGCATAATTCTGGGTTCCGAATTGCTCCGTTCCCTTAAACATCAGATGTTCGAAATAGTGAGCTAATCCGGTATTCTCTGCCGGATCATTTTTACCACCCACCCTTACAGCAATATAAGTTTGTATACGGGGAGTCTCCGGATTAACCGTTAGGTAAATTTTGAGGCCATTATCCAGTGTGTAAATTCTGGCTTTTAGCGGATCATTAGGTACACTTTCATAGGTATAAGCTTTTTGCTGGGTAGCTTTCAGACTAAATACCATTACAAAAGAAAGCAACAATGCCAGGTTAATTCTTTTCATGAATGTAATCATATTCTGCAGTTTAAGGGTTACTACACAAATATATCGAATATTTCGTAACGCCAAGCATATAAGAGAATTAATACACAAAAATTATAGAATGAATAATTGGATACCTATTTTAAATCTGAAATATATTCTGTTTACATATTTTTTAACTGCCAGGTATCTGGCTTCACTTACCACATTTTATTCACCTGACAAATATATTATAACAATTATTTTATCTAAGTTTGCATACAAAAATAATAACTGTATGATTGCATCTGAAGCTATATCTTTGCTTAAATCCTTAATCAGCATTCCTTCGCTCAGCCGGGAGGAAGCTGCTGCTGCCGATTACCTGGAACAATATATAGAATTACGCGGTATGCAAACATACCGTGAAGGTAATAATGTATGGTGTATCAGTCCTATGTTCAGCCTGGAGAAGCCTACAATCTTACTGAATTCACACATAGATACGGTAAAGCCGGTGAATGGCTGGAGCAAAGATCCCTTCTCGCCTACTGAAATTAACGGAAAGCTTTACGGACTCGGAAGTAATGATGCCGGAGCAAGCCTGGTTACACTCTTACAGGTTTTCCTGGAACTTTGCCGGACTACCCAATCATACAATCTGATCTTCCTGGCTTCCTGTGAAGAAGAAGTATCGGGCAAAAATGGCATTGAAAAAGTACTACCACTTTTACCGCCTCTCTCTTTTGCTATTGTGGGTGAGCCTACCGAGATGCAACCTGCCATCGCCGAAAAAGGATTGATGGTACTGGATGTAACCACCACCGGAAAAGCCGGACATGCAGCCAGAGAGGAAGGAGAAAACGCCATCTACAAAGCTTTGAAGGACATTGAATGGTTCCGTGATTATCAATTTGAGAAAGTTTCGCCTTTGCTGGGGAAGGTTAAAATGAGTGTTACCATGATGAATGCAGGTACCCAGCATAATGTAGTTCCCGACCGTTGCAGTTTTGTAGTCGATATCCGCAGTAATGAGATGTATGCCAATAAAGAATTATTCAAGATCATTCAGGAGCATATCCATTCGGAAGCGGTCGCTCGTTCGTTCCGGCTGAATTCTTCCTGTATTTCGGAAGAACATCCTTTTGTTCAAAAAGCAAAAAGAGCTGGTCGCACACCTTTCGGATCTCCTACATTATCCGATCAGGCGCTGATAACATTCCCATCGGTGAAGATAGGACCCGGACGTTCATCCCGGTCACATACGGCAGATGAATATATTTTATTGAATGAAATTGAGGAAGCTGTTGATCTCTATCTAAAATTACTGGATGGTTTATTCATCCCCTGATTCTTATCTTCTCAGCCAGGGTTCCGGATTCATCAGGGCTTTCTCTTTTCGTAACTGGAAATGGAGTACGGTACGGTTATTATCCTGTTTATCAGAAAATATGGTACCCAAAGACTGCCTTGTTTTTACCTTATCGCCTTTCTTTACACTGGCAGCAGACAAGTTGCAGTAAATCGAGATATAGTTTCCGTGTCGTAACAATATGTTATACATACCTGTACCCTGATATTGGAATACAGCACTTACCTCACCATCGAATACAGCCCGCGCCTGTGCTCCCGGTTGAGTCTGAATATCAATTCCTTTATTTTCCAGTTTCACATTCCGCAAACCGTCTACCGTATTCTGTCCGTAGCGGCTTACAATGGTATAGGCTCCGGTCACCGGAATCGGTAATTTCCCCCTGTTGGTGGCAAAAGAACCGGATAATTGTCTGTCTTCGTCACTCATAACAAATTCCGACATGGGAGTCGCTTTCGGAGTGGTACTTGTTGTAGAAGCTGTCGCCCTTTTACGAGCCTCGGCTGCTGCCCGCTTCCGTGATCGTTCGATTTCCTCAGCAATGAGTTTATCAATTTGATTATTCAACTGGCTGGCCTGTCTCCGCTTCTTTTTAAGTTCGGCTTCGATTTCTTTTTGCCTCTTCTGCAACCCGGAAGCCAACTGGCGCTGAGCCTTTTCCTGGGTGAGAAGCTTCTGTTGTTCGTGCTCACGTTCTCTGAGCAATCTCTCTTTGGATGCCCGGGTAGCGTGTAACTCTTCTTTCTTTTGATTTACCTGTGTTTGTTTCGTCAGGATTTCCTGCCCTTGCAAACGCTGGTAAGTAGCATACTCGTTAACATACCGCAAACGGCGATAGGTTTGATTTAAATCTTGTGCAGAGAATATAAAAAGGAGCTTTTCTTCAATTGTCTTATTCTTACGGAGATATTGCACAGAAGCTTCGTATTTCCTTTTTTTATCTCCGAGTTCAACTTCCAGATCTCCCAGTTGTTTTTCCAGGTCACCGATTTCTTGGTTAATACTTTCCAGATCATCGGTCATGATCCTGATATAACGCTTCCGGGCATCAATCTGGCCATTAAGTGTAGCCAAGTTATTTAATGCCCCGGTTACATCTTTCCGGGTGCTTTTGAGTGTATTTTCTGATTCTTGTATCTCCTTCTGGAGCGTCAAACGCTTCTTTTCCAGGTCTTTCAACCGCTTGCTGGATTGTGCAGACAGATCCACCACTCCTATACTACAGATCAATAGAAACAAAAGCCATCTCATACTATTATCCTCTTATTTTTTCGATTAACTCGCTTAAACTGACAGGTTGGTATTTGGCAGGTATAGGAGAAGACGTCAACGTTTCTTTATCTACAGAAATACGTGAAAGTTCAACTCCTATTTTATTACTTCTCTTTGGGTTTTTTAAAATGATCTGTAAGTCGGATGGGAAAGTGGTTTGTCCGGCGTTGATAAACCGGTCGTATTGCCAGTTCATACTATACCCATTGGCCAGGATTGCCACTTCACTTGAAACAAGTCGGTTATTGCTAGTGGAAGTAACAAAAGAATATTTCAGTTCTTTTTCCTGTTTCGTTAAAAGCACACGTTCCGTATCTATAGCTGAGGCTTTGAAAGATGAAAAATCACGTTTCTTAAATTCTTTCTTGCCGGGCTGGAAGAAGGAATTGGAGAAGAGAGCCTGCAAAGTATTAAAGTCAGCATAAGGGCCATACATCCGCCGTAAGTCATCTACAGATGCATCTGCATAACGCTTGTTTAAACGATCGATAATCAATACCCTGTCGGGAGATATTTCGATGCGCACCGCTTCAGAGCGAAGAATCGGTACTAAGAGAGAAATCTGTATAAGTTCATCCCGCTGCATCTTCAGATATCCATTCAGGTTGAGTTCACCTTTGCCAGACGGCATCGTCAGCTTCAACCGGGATGAAAATGAGTCATAAACGGGTGTATTGTCGATTACTGCTTCGAGTAACTGATCTCCCCGCAAACGAACACTTTCACCGCTATCAACACTTCCTGTTGCACTTTTAGAGGATTTACAACCGGCAAATGTAAACATCAACATCACCATCAATGTTGCATATATAACTCTTATTTTTGTTTTACTCATTCCGCAATATATTTTTTCTCCTTTATTTTTCGTTCCAATGTTTTCGATTCGCTTCCCATTTCCTGGGCCTGCTGCCAATATTCTATGGCCTTATCTGTATCGCCGGAATAGAAATAAATATCGCCGGCATGTTCAATAATTACATCGCTTTCTTCTCCGCCGTTCTGGAGAGCCATATCAATGTAGATACGTGCCTGAACATAATTTTCTTTCTCAAATAGAATCCATGCATAGGTGTCCAGATAGGTCGAGTTGTCAGGTTCTGCTTTGACGGTTTTATAAGACATTTCTTCTGCTTTATCCAAATCGGTTTTTTGCAGGGAAAGATAATAGGCGTAATTATTCAATACACCCAGATTATCCGGATTATTCTGTAAAGCCGAATCATAGGCATGATAGGCTTTCTCATTTTCATCTTTGGAGTGATAGATATCCCCGATCATGTGGTAAAAGTCGGCAATAAGCTCTTTATCTTTCGAGGTTGTTTTCGGTGCTACCTCCAATGCTTTTTGGAAGACGCTCAATGCTTCATCCCAGTGCTCAAGCTGATAATGTGCCAGTCCCAGATAAAAATAGAATTCGACAACATCCGGGTTGACTTCAATTCCAGGTTCACAGACGCGTACCACCATCTCCATGTCCTGCTTCCGGAGTGCTTGCCCCAATAAAGTCATCCGGGCCTGTGTATGGGCAGGTTCGAGCCGAAGAATGTGTTCCAATACCGGAATTGTTTCCTCCTGCATACCCCTAGAAATCAGGTATTGGGTATAAAGGACAGGAATCTCCACATCATCTTCCTTATCCTGTTCCATGATCCCCTCGAAAAGACGAATAATGCGCAGAGTGTCTGCGTTTTCCTGTTGTTGGATACGACCAATCAGTTGCCGCATAAGGGTAGTTTTGATAGTAACATCCAAATTATCATTCAGGAGCAGAGTATCTATCTGTGCATCGTATAATTCCGGCTGACCTGTTTTCTCGTAATAGGCAGCCAGGGCATACAAAGCCTGCGGATTCTTGGGTTCAATCGATAGCACTTTCTGGTAGGTAGCATAGGCTTTCTTCATTTCGTCATTCTGCATGTAGGCATCCCCCAGCATATTCAGATAACGCATATCCAATGGGTATTCTTTCACCAAGCCTTCAATTTCATCAAAAGCTTTTTTGTTGTTCCCCATGAGCATATAAATACGGGATTTCTCCATGGTGAGCTGCTCGCTTTTGCCTAGCCTGTATTCCAGCGAATCAATGGTAGAAACCATTTTTTCATAATTCTGGGTTCTGTTGTATATGTCCAGCAGACCGAAAAAAGGTTCCTGCTTATCGGGAAAGCGCCGTACCATTTCTTCCAGCAATTGTGCTGCCTTCTCCATTTTGCCTTGTTGTTGGTAAACACTGGCCAGGGCCTGGCTATACCAGTAATTGTCTGGTTCAATACTTACGGCTTTTACCAAAGCATCTTCTCCCGCCCGCACCTGATTGAGCATAAAATAAAACTGGGCGATTTCATACAACGCCGAAGGAGCATCTGGTATGATGTTCAGACAATGTTTGTAGAGGTCAAATGCTTCAGCCAGGTTATTCTGAATTTTAAGACGTGTAGCTTCTAAAAAGAAATAGTTATATTTCCGTTGCTGTTCCACCTCATCATCGCTGGTTGTAAAAGAGCTGCATACTAAAAACATCACACAAAGTGGCAATACACTCTTCAAAAGCAGCTGATGGAAATTATATTTCATCTTGTAGTTTTAAATATCACTTTACACTTTTATTAAACTCCGGTATGGCCAAAGCCACCGGCACCTCGCACAGTTTCATCCAGCACTTCAACCGATTCCCATTCTGCCTGTTCATGGCGCGCAACGATCATCTGGGCGATGCGCTCACCGTCTTCAACAACAAATGCTTCGGAAGAAAGGTTGATCAGGATGACACAGATCTCTCCCCGGTAGTCGGCGTCAATGGTTCCGGGAGAGTTAAGCACTGTAATCCCCTTTTTAATAGCCAATCCGCTACGGGGGCGTACTTGAGCTTCATATCCTTGGGGCAATGCGATATATAATCCTGTAGGTATCAAACAACGCTGCAACGGCTCAAGTGTAACTGGTTGGTCCAGATTAGCACGCAAATCTACTCCGGCAGAGAGTTCGGTAGCATAAACAGGTAAAGGGTGTTTTGACTTATTTACAATTTGAATTTTCATAAAATTATTAATCTATGCTTTTGATGTGCGAAAATAACCATTTTAGGCCTATTTTCCGTACTTTTGCAGCCGTAAGTTTCTGAGTTTTTGAGTTTTTAAGTTTTCGAGACAGTATAAGATATAAACTTAAACAACTTATAACCCGCTATCCGGCGGGAAACTCAACAGGAAATATTCAAAAACTTTAATGCATGAAGTGGGAACAACTTATTTCGGCCAAGCGTTTTGGCATGGAGAATATTCACGAGGAACGTCAGGAAAACCGTTCGGAGTTTCAACGCGATTATGACCGACTGGTCTTTTCGGCCCCTTTTCGCCGATTGCAAAACAAAACACAGGTTTTTCCATTGCCAGGAAGTGTGTTCGTTCATAACCGTCTTACTCATAGCCTGGAAGTTTCCTGTGTAGGTCGTTCTCTCGGAAACGATGTAGCAAGAATAATTCTGTCTCAACGTCCGGAGCTACAACATTCCTTTTTTCCAGAGATTGGTTCCATTGTTTCTGCTGCCTGCCTGGCACACGATCTGGGCAATCCTCCTTTCGGCCATTCGGGCGAGCGGGCTATCTCTACTTTCTTTTCCGAAGGCAATGGAGGAGCACTGAAAGAAGAACTCACAGAAGAAGAGTGGCTGGACATTATTCATTTTGAAGGCAATGCCAACGCTTTCCGGCTACTCACTCATCAATTTGAAGGCAGAAGAAAAGGCGGCTTTGCATTGACCTATTCCACGCTGGCCTCTATTGTGAAATATCCTTTCTGCTCGGGTCTGGCTGGAGAAAACTCAAAATTCGGGTTCTTTAAGACTGAAGAAGAAAGTTTCCGGATGATTGCCGATGAGTTAGGACTCCGAAAATTTCAGGAGAGTCCCTTAAAATATGCCCGTCACCCACTGGTATATCTGGTGGAAGCAGCGGATGATATTTGTTACCAGGTAATGGACATTGAAGATGCTTATAAACTCAAAATCTTGACGCTTGAAGAGACGAAAGAATTGCTGATGAGTTACTTCAGCGAAGATCGAAAAGCAAGAATACGCAAAACCTGCAGTTACGTTACAGATGCAAACGAACAGATTGCTTATCTGCGCTCCTCGGTTATCGGCTTACTCATCCGGGAATGTACCCATGCTTTTGTTGAAAATGAGCAGAAAATACTCAATGGAGAATTTCCAAGTACTCTCATCAAAAACATTGCACCCCAGGCCCGGATAGCTTATCAGGAATCTGCCAAAGTATCTGCTTCGAGAATATACCGTTCGAAGGATGTTCTGGATGTTGAATTAGCCGGATTCAGAATCATTACCACCCTACTCGAACTGATGATCGAAGCCGTAAGATATCCTCACCGAACCTATTCACAGTTACTGATTGACAGAGTTTCCGGTCAATATCATATCAACTCTCCTACTCTTTCGGGACGTGTACAGGCTGTACTGGATTATATCTCAGGCATGACGGACGTTTTTGCCCTGGACCTTTACAGGAAAATTAAAGGAAATAGTTTACCTGCTGTATAAAAAAAATCACTCACACTCACTTGAGGGGGTATGGGGGAGTAATTTTATTTATTTCTCTTTTACTTTAATTTTGTGCCGCCGCTGTGTCACTACTGTGCCCTTTGCTGTGTCACTAAAAGAGCTAACAGTATATAAAACAGTGAATTACCTGTGTCATTTGCTGTGCCGGTATCCAATCTCTATTGGAATGGCTCTTTCTTCACTCCTTCATTCTGCGTCCTCAATACTCTATAGATATACTCGATAAATATAGGCGGTGCCTCAATCACGCCCTTATACGAAACATGCTTCGCAACCGCTAAAAGTCTGGGCTTCCTCTATTATGCGCAAAACGAATTTATGAGAAAGACAAAAGACGACACAAAATTACAAACTGTTAGCCGAATAAGCAAATTTTTAAGCGATATATTTGAGCCGAATATGGATAAAAAATGCGCTCTGAATGCAGTGAGGGTGAGGTTAAGCCTACCGCAATTTACTCTAAATAGAACCGGCATCCAACGCGAATGTAACCGGATTTGTATCGGAAATGAAGTTCTTTCTGATGGTAAAGTTTGCAGAGTAGGCATGGTGCACGTGGAGACTAAGCCTATCGTACATGCAGACTAAGCCTAGCGTACCGGAAGAGTATGCGTGAAGTATTACCCAGAACGGATTGCATACATATAACCATGAGATGCATATCTCGTGGAGATTATGGTAGAACCAGATAAGGATCCCTGAAAAGGGCCAATAAACATTCTTCTTTATCTCTTCCGGAGCTGAGTTGATAGGAGCCAGCCAGTTAGTACGGGATATATATCCAGTCATGGTCGGAAGATTTTAAGACGTTAAAATCTGTAAGAAATCCCGCAGGGATTACATGGGCATAACCGTGGGATGGACATCCCACGGGATAGGATATAGAATAATCCCGTGAGCTACGAATAGTGGGTCAATAACACATTTACCTCCTATTGGGGCTGTGAGAGTAGAGTCGGGTTATCTGTTTCCACGGGATTACATCCCGTGGTTATGCATATAAAATCCCTCCGGGATAGGGAGTTAGTTCGTTAATGACGACTCTGAGCTAAATATGACAGGCTTACAGCCTTGAAATACTTAATTCTTAGTACAACAGTAACGAGAATTGTTATTCGTTCTCGTTCTTAGATTTGTAAAACACCTTATTCGCTCCGGATGTAATCTTGCAATCATGTGGATCGTTTTTCACGAAAGACTCGATATGTCTCATTCGTTTTTCTTCCAGAATCTCGTCGACGGCAATCAGTATGCCTGTTTCTTCCACATCACCGAAACCATAATTAATGGCCGTACCAAACATGCGCATGGTTGGGCTTAATCCCATATAAGCATTTACCAGCGGCGGTATATTATATCCCAGCTTACGGATTTCTCCGTTTAAGATCCGGTAATCGTCTTTAAATGTATCTTTATTGAATAGCTCAGCCAATTTGTATTCGTCTGATCCTAATACCAAAGGCCGTAAGGGGGTAATCAGATTATCTTTGTCCATGAAATGCTTCTTCAGGAAGTATAAAATCATATCTCTTCCCTGCGGATGATAACTGGGATACATGGTAACTTTTCCAAAGAAGTATTTTACATCCGGCATAATAACCGTTAACGCACCCAATCCATCCCAAAGATTATCTAATGCGAAAAGTCCTTTACTGCCAGCCCGGGAAGATTGATATTCGAGCGTCACAAAAGAACGCCCCAGTTCAATCGTAACCGGCAGGTATTCTTTGATAAACATTTCCGAAAAGTGAAACATGTGTGCAGTAGCCAGAATGGGATGTCCTTCTTCATCAAACCGGACGTCTTTTCCCAGGATGTAGCGATAACCACCCAGAATTTCTTCTGCTTCCGGATTCCATACAATCAACTGTTTGTAAGGATTGTCCATCGTATCATATTCGTCTATATCTAATGGTTCGCCTGTACCACCACCTGCTTCGCGAAAAACGATCTCTCTTAAACGACCTATTTCGCGCATGATGTTGGGCGAATCATGAGAAGTGATAATGTAAATGTGATTATGACTTTTATTCGTCATTCTCAGACGTTTATCCTCCGTCAACTCGGCTTTAATTAGCTCTTTGCTAACCGGTGGTATGATTTCTTTGTTAACCGGTGGTATGATCTCTTCCATATATATCTATTTATCCTCTCCTTGTTCCTTGAGTTTGTATACTTCTTCTTTGACGATCGCCGCCCATTCGCGCGGAGTCTTAGTTTTGTCAAATGTTTGCCAAGGGATAGGTTTTCCAAAAATAACTGTAAATGTTTTATGTCTGTTTTTAAACATTTCATCTGCCAGGTATAGCATTGCGATATTAAATTTTATCCGCAAAGTTTTGCATAAATTAGCCAGATTATAAAAAAAGTCCGAATTTCGTCCTTCAAAGTAAACAGGCACAACATCTCGTTGCGTTTGAACGCTTTTCACTATAAATGTTTTCGACCAGTCCAGGTCTTTAATATCTTTATTCTTTTGTCTGCGCGAACATAAACCGGCAGGAAACATAATCAATTGGTTGTCCGAATGAAATCCAGCTTCAACCATGGCCGGAAAGTCCTTACTTTGCTTTCCCGTTTTATTAATGGGTATAAAAAGAGGAGCCAATCCTCTCACATTCATCAACAAGTCATTCACGAGGTATTTTACTTTGCCCTCATAATGCTTGCCTAATATATATCCAAGCGCTACACCGTCTTGTCCACCCAAAGGGTGATTAGATACAAATGTAAATAACCTGCTTTTATCATCACCCAGGTTTTCGAGCCCTTTTACCTCTACGGTTGTATCAAGAAACCCCATACAGGCTTCTAAAAACGGCACTCCGGGTTCTACATCCTTCGATTCATTTAAAAAGACGTTAATCTCTTCCTGATGTACTATCTTTTTGAGATAGGAGATCAAAAATTTGGGAACATATTTATAATGCATCGGTGCTTTCGTCCGAATCACATTATCTATGTCTATTAAAAATAAAGAATCGTCGGCCATTTTTAATAATATACGATTTGCAAATGTAGTGCAACTTTTTAATTTATCACAATAAATAAGTGTGAAATTGGATAAACATCCGCTAAGAAGCTAGCTGTAGGTCAATAACCAGTATACTAAAAAAACGTGCACCGCATGTTGGATACGGTGCACGTTGAAATAATTGATAAGCTTCTGATATCGAAGCTGAATATAGCACTGATTTTAATTATAGAGTTGTTAGTTACACAACCGACAAATCCATAATTTTTCGGGTAGTAGTAGTATCGCGTCTTATTTGTTACACAGTTATTTCTTAAAAGAGATCCTAAATCAGTGTTACATTTCCGGCTGCAAGATAGCACTTATATAGCTTGCAGTGAAAAAATGAGGATAGACAATTTATGCAGGAATCTGTCAAAATTTATAGGTCAATTATTGTCCTTTTCATCGGTAAAAGTATTCTTTTTTGTTCCATTTTCGGAATCTGACGCATAGACAGACCTGTAAATAGTTTAAGTTTTAAGAAACCAGATTTATTATGAATACAATTGACAATGAACACTTTTTCAACACACCTGTTAATAACTAATAGATAAAATAATGGTGGAAAAATGTGGGGAATTGTGGAGAAATGTGTAATTTTACCCAGTTCTATATATTATAAGGAGTAGATGATCAGATTTTTGGGAAATATAGAAGCTAAACTGGATGCAAAAGGAAGAATTTTCATCCCGTCACAATTCAGAAAGCAATTGCTTAATGCTGCTGAAGATACCCTGATCATGCGGAAAGATACTTTCCAAAATTGCCTGACCCTCTACCCGGAAAGCGTATGGAACGAAGATTTAAATGAACTGCGCAGCCGCCTGAACAAATGGAATGCCAAGCATCAGCAAATCCTTCGCCAATTCGTGAAAGATGTGGAAATCATTGTTCCTGACAGTAACGGCCGCATACTGATCCCCAAAAGATACCTGAAGATGGCGGATCTACACACGGAAGTTGAAATCATTGGTGTGGATAACAAACTAGAAATCTGGTCAAAGAACAAGGCAGAAGAATCCTTCATGGACCCTCATGAATTCGGAACGACGCTGGAAGAAATCATGAGTCAGGAAAACAATCCAAAGATATGAAAAATAACGAATCAACATATCATATACCTGTATTGCTGAAAGAAAGCGTTGACGGCATGAATATCCAACCGGATGGCATTTATGTTGACCTGACATTTGGAGGAGGAGGCCACTCCCGGGAGATTCTTTCCCGTCTGGGGCCAGAAGGTAAGTTGCTTGGATTTGACCAGGATGAAGATGCTGAAAAAAATATCGTGGATGACAAACGTTTCATCTTTGTACGCAGCAATTTCCGCTTCCTGACTAATCTCCTCCGGTATCACCAGATTGAAGAGGTGGATGCAGTACTTGCCGATTTAGGTGTTTCGTCGCATCATTTCGATGATAGTGAACGGGGATTTTCTTTCCGTTTTGAAGGTGCACTGGATATGCGGATGAATAAACGTTCTGGCATAACTGCGGCTGATGTAGTCAATACGTACAGTGAAGAACAATTGGCCAATCTGTTTTATCTCTACGGAGAACTAAAAAACAGTAGGAAGCTGGCAAATATATTGATCAGAGAACGGGGAAAAGGTAGAATAGAGACAATCGGACAGTTTCTGGAAATCATCAAACCACTTTTCGGCCGGGAAAGAGAAAAGAAAGAACTGGCCAAAGTATTTCAGGCACTCCGCATTGAAGTAAACCAGGAAATGGAAGCATTGAAAGAAATGCTTTTAGCTGTTACAGAGGTACTTAAACCGGGAGGAAGACTAGTAGTGATTACTTATCATTCACTAGAAGACCGAATGGTAAAGAATATGATGAAGACCGGCAACATTGAAGGAAAACAGGAACAGGATTTTTTTGGTAACCTACTGACGCCTTATCGGTTGATCAACAATAAAGTGATTGTTCCAGGTTCGGAGGAAATTGAAAGAAACCCACGTTCAAGAAGTGCCAAACTTAGAATTGCAGAGAAAAAAACGAAATAAATTAAACTGGTAAAAAGGAGGAAGAGTTATGGAAGAGGAGAGCACTACCACCCAAAAAAAGAAAAAAGGAAACTCCCTGAAGAGTATTCTCGGAGGAGATATCCTAGCAGCCGGATTTTTCGAACGAAACGGTTGGCTTATTGCCTTGATTGTTGTTCTTGCCATTGTTTACATCAATAATCGTTATTTATGTCAGCAACAACTCATTGAGATTGACCGTCTTAAACAAGAGTTAACAGATACCAAATACGACGCTCTTACCCGAAGTTCGGAGCTAATGGAAAAAAGTCGACAATCGCGCATCGAAGATTATGTATCCAAGAAAGAAAGCGACTTACAAACAGCTACTAACCCGCCTTACATGATAAAGTAAGGCTTTTGAGTTATTATAGAGTATACGTTTTATGTTAAAATAAACAGACCGTGGCAGATAAAAAAAGCATAATGACCCGTTATTTCTTCGTCATTCTTGTAATGGCGTTGATCGGAATAGCCATTATTGTGAAGGCCGGAATCATCATGTTCGTCGAACGGGGATACTGGCAGGAGGTTGCCGAACGCTTTGTTAAAGAGAATGTTCCTATTAAACCCAATCGCGGAAATATTATATCGTCTGACGGCCGACTGATGGCAAGTTCTCTGCCGGAATACCGTATCTATATGGATTTTGTTGCAGGAGATACTAAAAAGGATACCACATTAATGAATCACCTGGATGAGATCTGCACCGGTCTGCATCGAATATTCCCGGATAAAAGTGTTAACTACTTTAAAGAGCACCTGAAAAAGGGTCGGAAAGCCAAGAACCGGAATTATCTGATCTATCCGGGACGGATTTCTTATATCAAATACAAGCAAGTAAAAGAGTTGCCCGTGTTCTGCTGGAATAAATTCAGCGGTGGTTTCCATGAGCAAATATACAACCAACGTAAAAAGCCCTTTGGCTCTCTGGCTGCCCGTACATTAGGAAGTATTTATGCCGATACTACCAAAGGTAAAGGAGCTATCAGTGGTATTGAACTGGCTTTTGATTCGGTGCTGAAAGGAAAGGATGGTATTACACGCCGGCAGAAGGTAAAAAACAAATACCTCAGTATTGTAGAGATCCCCCCAGTTGATGGTTGTGATGTGATAACAACCATTGATGTCGGCATGCAGGATATCTGCGAGAAAGCATTATCTGATAAGCTGAAAGAGATTAATGGAACCGAGGGGGTAGCCATTTTAATGGAAGTTTCTACAGGAGAAATCAAGTCCATTGTCAATCTCGTAAAGAGAACTGACGGTAGCTATGGAGAAGAAGGAATTGAACGGAATTCTGCCCTCAGCAATATGATGGAACCCGGTTCCACTTTTAAGACAGCCTCCATTATGGTTGCACTGGAAGATGGAGTAATTACTCCAAATAGTGGCATTGATACCGGCAATGGAGTGAAGATGATGCATGGACGCGCGATGAGAGATCATAACTGGCGCAGAGGTGGGTATCAATATCTTACCGTACCCCAAATATTGATGGTTTCATCCAACATCGGTGTATCGGCTCTGATCGATCAGCATTATGGTAAAACCCCTGGCAAATTTGTAGATGGGCTTTACCGGCTGGGACTAAATGAGCCGCTCAACCTTCAGATTCCGGGAGGAGGAAAACCCGTCATCCGTCACCCTAAAGACGGCAACTGGTACAAAACAGCTTTGCCCTGGATGAGTATTGGGTATGAGACACAGATTCCTCCCATCAATATGCTTACTTTCTACAATGCCATAGCCAACAATGGAGTAATGGTAAAACCGAAATTCGTAAAATCAGTGATCCGCAATGGAGAAGTGGTGGAGGAATATCCAACAGAGGTTATCAAATCCTTTATTTGTTCACAACGTACAATAAGCCAGATTCAGGAGATTCTGGAAAAGGTAGTAAGTGAAGGACTGGGAAAACCAGCAGGAACACCACAATTCCCAGTGGCGGGAAAAACCGGCACAGCACAAATATCTCAAGGTGCTGCCGGTTATAAATCAGGAACGATCCAATACTTGGTTAGCTTTTGTGGTTACTTCCCGGCAGATGACCCCAAATACAGTTGCATTATTTCCATCCAAAAACCGGGATTGCCCGCTTCGGGTGGTTTAATGGCAGGAAGTGTATTCAGTAAAATAGCCGAAAGGGTGATGGCGCAAAATCTGGTAAAAGACTTAAAGATGGCCGTAGATACCAGCAGTGTCTTAATTCCTGAAGTTAAACAAGGAGAATTACTCACCACGAAACATGTATTAGACGAACTAAAGATAAAAACCAATGCCGATTTCAAATCACGTCGCAAGACAGAGGTATGGGGCACTGCCCAGTTAACAGAGGAATCGGTGGTTCTGAAAGATAAAGAATTGAATGAATCGCTGGTTCCGAATGTGATCGGAATGGGAGCCAGAGATGCCGTATATTTGTTGGAAAGTAAAGGACTAAAAGTGAATCTGAGCGGAGTAGGCAAAGTGAAACGACAGTCTATTACAAATGGAAGTAAGATTGTAAAAGGGCAAACGATTGCTCTTCAACTTAATTAATGTAGTAGTTATGAAACTGAGTGATTTATTGCAGAGAGTTCAGGCAACACAGATAATTGGTTCGACTGAGAAGGAAATCAAAGAGGTAAACATCGATTCCAGACTCATTGAATCAGGACATTTGTTTATGGCGATGAAAGGCACGCAGACAGACGGTCATACCTATATCGCTTCCGCCATTGAAAAAGGAGCAACTGCAATTGTATGTGAAATCCTTCCGGAAACACTCACAGAGGGAATCACTTATATACAAGTCACTGACAGTGAAGATGCAGTAGGTAAAATTGCGACAACTTTCTTTGGCAACCCTACTTCAAAGATCGATTTAGTGGGTGTTACCGGTACCAACGGGAAAACAACTATTGCCACTTTATTACATAACTTGTTCCGTTATTTTGGATATAAGACAGGACTTATTTCCACGGTATGCAATTTCATTGACGAGGAAGCCTTACCAACAGAACATACAACCCCCGACCCCATTACACTTAACCGTTTGTTAGGTCGGATGGCCGACGAAGGTTGCAAGTATGTCTTCATGGAAGTCAGTTCCCATGCGATTGATCAAAAACGCATAAGCGGATTGAAATACGCCGGAGGTATATTCACTAACCTGACGCGGGATCACATCGATTACCATAAAACAATGGAGAATTACCTGAAAGCTAAAAAGAAGTTTTTTGATGACATGCCTAAAAGCTCATTTAGCTTAACCAATCTGGATGACAAAAATGGTTTGGTAATGACCCAAAATACACGCTCCAGAGTTTATACTTATTCATTGCGTAGCCTGAGTGATTTCAAAGGTCGCATTTTGGAATCGCACTTCGACGGAATGCTGCTCGATTTTAATAATAAAGAGTTTTTTGCCCAATTTATCGGAAAATTTAATGCATCTAACTTGCTGGCAGTATTTGGTGCTGCCGTATTGTTAGGCAAAAAAGAAGAAGATGTATTACTGGCATTAAGCACCCTGCATCCGGTGGCCGGACGATTTGACGCCTTGCGTTCGCCCAGTGGATATACTGCTATTGTTGACTATGCCCATACTCCCGATGCCCTTGTGAATGTGCTAAATGCGATACATGAGGTACTGGAAGGAAAAGGGAAAGTAATAACTGTAGTAGGTGCAGGTGGAAATCGCGATAAAGGGAAACGACCGATTATGGCAAAAGAGTCGGCCCGGTTAAGTGACAGAGTGGTAATCACTTCAGATAATCCACGTTTTGAGGAGCCGCAGGATATCATTAACGATATGATGGCAGGACTCGATATAGAAGATCGTAAAAAAACACTTAGCATTGCTGACCGTCGGGAAGCTATTCGTACGGCATGTATGATGGCTGAACCGGGTGATGTAGTTCTGGTTGCCGGGAAGGGACATGAAAATTATCAGGAGATTAAGGGGGTGAAGCATCACTTCGATGATAAAGAAGTGATCAGGGAGATTTTTGAACAATAAAAACATGTATCAGCAAAAATGTTATATTATTTATTTCAGTGGCTACAGCAATATGACCTTCCCGGAACAGGGATTTTCAATTACATCTCGTTCCGTGCATTGATGGCAGTTATATTGGCATTACTCATTTCCAGTATTTTTGGAGACAAGTTTATCAATTTATTAAAAAGAAAACAAATCACAGAAATACAACGGGATGCCAGTATTGACCCCTTTAATGTAAATAAAACAGGAGTACCCAGTATGGGCGGTATTATTATTATTGTAGCTATTCTGATACCTTGTTTACTGTTAGGTAAATTGCATAATATATATATGATTCTGATGTTAATCACTACCATCTGGCTCGGAACTCTGGGCTTTACGGACGATTACATCAAGATATTTAAAAGAGATAAAGAAGGGTTGCGCGGAATATTTAAAGTGATTGGACAAGTCGGATTAGGTTTGATCGTAGGGTTAACACTATATCTAAGTCCACAGGTTGTTATTCGTGAAAACGTTAAAATAGAGAAAGAAGGACAACCGTCTCAGGTAGTGCACGAAACAAAAGATATTAAGTCAACCCAAACAACCATCCCGTTCTTCAAGAACAATAACCTGGATTATGCAGATATCGTAGGTTTTATGGGAGAGCACGCACAAACTGCCGGATGGATTTTATTTGTCATTGTAACCATCTTTGTGGTTACTGCCGTTTCCAACGGGGCTAACCTAAACGATGGGATGGATGGGATGGCAGCGGGTAACTCCGCAATTATTGGATTGACACTGGGCATATTGGCCTATGTATCCAGCCATACCAACTTTGCCAGTTACCTGAATATTATGTACATTCCGGGGAGCGAAGAATTAGTAATCTTTATTTGCGCTTTCATCGGCGCGTTAATTGGTTTCTTATGGTACAACGCCTTTCCCGCACAGGTATTTATGGGCGATACCGGAAGTTTAACGATCGGAGGTATCATCGCTGTGTTTGCGATTATAATTCATAAAGAGTTATTAATTCCAATTCTTTGCGGTGTATTCCTGGTAGAAAATCTTTCAGTTATATTACAGGTTAATTATTTTAAAAGGGGAAAGAAGAAAGGTGTCCGGCAACGATTATTTAAAAGGACCCCGATTCATGACCATTTCAGAACAACAATGGGTCAGCTGGACCCAAATTGTACTTATGTGTTTACAAAACCAACCAATGTATTCCATGAATCGAAAATTACCGTTCGTTTCTGGATTGTTACCATTGTATTGGCGGCAGTAACGATTATTACGTTGAAAATCAGATAGCAATTATGAAGAGAATTGTTGTTTTAGGAGCAGGTGAAAGTGGTTCGGGTGCGGCAGTACTCGCCAAGGTTAAAGGATTCGATGTATTTGTATCGGATACGTCTGCTATTAAAGATAAATACAAGGAACTTCTTGACAGGTATGAAATTCCCTGGGAAGAAAATCAACATACAGAAGAACAGATATTGAATGCAGATGAAGTCATTAAAAGTCCGGGTATTCCGGATAAGGCTCCTGTCATTCAGAAGCTAACAGCTCAGGGGACTCCCATTATTTCTGAAATTGAGTTTGCCGGAAGATATACCAATGCAACCATGATTTGCATTACCGGAAGTAATGGAAAAACTACCACAACCAGCTTAACTTATCACATCTTTCAAAGCGCCGGTTTAAACGTCGGACTGGCCGGAAATATAGGTAGGAGTCTGGCTCTGCAGGTTGCGGAAGAAGACCACGATTACTATGTGATTGAGTTAAGCAGTTTCCAACTCGATAATATGTACAACTTCCGGGCACATATCGCTGTATTAATGAATATTACTCCCGATCACCTGGATCGTTACGATTATAATATGCAGAATTATATCGACTCTAAATTCCGTATTACACAGAATCAGACGGGAGAAGATGCATTCATTTTCTGGAATGATGACCCGGTCATTAAACAAGAGTTAGATAAGCATGGTATCCAGGCCCGGCTCTATCCTTTCTCAGCCGTTAAGGAACAGGGATCAATAGCCTATGTCGAAGACAGCGAAGTATTTATCAATCAACCCGTAGCATTCAATATGGAACAAGAGAAACTGGCACTGACCGGAACACATAATTTATATAATTCATTGGCTGCCGGAATATCAGCCAACCTGGCTGGTATAACGAACGAAAATATCCGGAAAGCGCTGTCCGATTTTAAAGGCGTAGAACACCGGCTGGAAAAGGTTGCCCGAGTCCGAGGAATAGAATTCATCAATGACTCCAAAGCGACGAATGTAAATTCCTGCTGGTATGCTTTACAAAGCATGATTACACCTATTGTTCTGATTCTGGGCGGACAGGATAAAGGGAACGACTATAATGAAATTGCCGAACTGGTTCGGAATAAATGCAGGGGACTTATCTTTCTGGGTGCCGATAACAGCAAATTACATGCTTTCTTCGATCGTTTTGGTTTGCCGGTTACGGAAGTACATAACATGAAAGATGCAGTGGATGCCTCTTATCAAATGGCCGAAAAGGGTGACACAGTATTGTTAAGTCCTTGTTGTGCCAGCTTCGACTTATTTAAAAGTTATGAAGACAGAGGCGATCAATTTAAAGAATATGTAAGAGCATTATAACTAAATTACATCATGGGGTTACTGAAAAGCATATTTAAAGGAGACAAAGTTATCTGGATGATTTTTGCACTTCTCTGCATGATTTCTGTTGTAGAGGTGTTTAGTGCTGCCAGTACACTCACATTTAAGAGTGGCGATCATTGGGGGCCGATGAGACAACATACCTTTATGTTAATCACCGGAACATTGTTAGTTGTGGCATTCCACAATATTCGGTATAAATGGTTTCAGGCATTCCCCATATTCTTATTACCGGCCTCGCTTTTTATGCTGGCCTTTATTACCATTATGGGGGTTATTACAGGCGACCGTGTCAACGGAGCGGCCCGGTGGCTAACATTTTTTGGCATTCAATTCCAACCTTCGGAGGTAGCGAAGATGGCAGTAATTATTGCTGTAGCTTCTATTCTTTCCAAAAAACAGGATGAAGAAGGAGCAGCGCCTACCGCCTATAAATATATTATGATTATTACCGGGGTGACGTTTGCCCTGATTCTTCCGGAAAATCTTTCAACAGCCATGATTCTGTTTATGGTGGTATTTCTAATGATGTTCATTGGTAGGGTGGCTGCCATAAAACTATGGAAACTGCTAGGCATACTGGTGCTGGCAGGAAGTCTCTTTATCGGATTGATTGCATTAGTTCCGTCCGATACTGAAATACCCTTTTTTCATCGTATGAGTACCTGGAAAAAGCGTATCCTTACTTTTACAAACGACGAAAAAGTACCTGCAGCCAAATTCGATATTTATAAAGAAGGTCAGGTGGCACATGCCCGTATTGCAATTGCCACCAGCAATTTAATTGGTAAGGCACCGGGGAACTCGGTGCAACGTGACTTTTTAAGTCAGGCCTTTTCAGATTTTATATTTGCAATTGTTATAGAGGAATTAGGCCTACTGGGAGGGGGCTTTATCGTGTGCTTATACATCTGGCTCCTTATGCGAGCGGGGCGTATCGCCAAGAAATGCCAGCGAACTTTCCCGGCATTTCTGGTGATGGGTATTGCCCTGCTATTGGTTACGCAGGCATTACTCAATATGATGATAGCCGTCGGATTATTCCCGGTTACAGGGCAACCTTTACCCTTAATCAGTAAAGGGGGAACAAGTACTTGGATCAACTGTATGTTTATCGGAATGATCCTTAGTGTAAGCCGGTACACAGAAGAACTGGAAGAAAGACAGAAAAATGCAGTTCCGGTAGAGGAAGAAGCAGCTATTATTGCAGCAGCTGAACCAACATCAGAATACATGAACAATGACTCCGAATTTGAAGAGAGGACCTATTAACAACAACTTGCGGAATGGAAGATAAAATAAAGGTTATCATTAGCGGTGGTGGAACAGGAGGACATATTTTTCCGGCTATCTCCATAGCCAATGCAATCAAGCAGCTTTTTCCTCAGGCAGAGATTTTGTTTGTAGGTGCCGAAGGCCGCATGGAAATGCAACGCGTTCCAGAGGCCGGATATGAGATAATCGGTTTGCCGGTTGCCGGATTCGACCGCAAACGCATCTGGAAAAACGTAGGTGTTTTATTGAAACTCCTGAAGAGCCAGCGCAAGGCCCGTCAGATTATCAAAGACTTTAAACCGGATGTAGCTATCGGCGTAGGTGGTTATGCCAGTGGTCCAACTCTACGGATGGCAGCCAAAATGGGAATCCCCACTCTGATTCAGGAACAGAATTCATATGCAGGCGTTACTAATAAGTTACTGGCAAAAAAAGCACTAAAGATATGCACAGCCTACGAAGGCATGGATAAATTCTTTCCGGGCAACAAATTAATTCTTACCGGAAACCCCGTAAGGCAGGATTTGCTGACTTATCATCTACCTAAAGAGGAAGCAGTGAAGCAGTTTGGTCTTAATCCGGAAAAGAAAACAGTGCTCATACTTGGTGGAAGCCTGGGAGCCAGAACGATCAATCAGTGTATTATGGAGAATCTGGAAACAATCAAATCATCCGATGTACAGTTCATCTGGCAAACTGGGAAAATATATATTGACCAGGCAAAGGAGGCTGTGAAGAAAGCTGGAGATATTCTCAATCTTCATACCACTGATTTCATCAAAGATATGGCTGGTGCTTATACTGCTGCTGACTTGGTTATATCCCGGGCAGGTGCAGGTTCAATTTCTGAATTCTGCCTGTTGCATAAGCCGGTTATCCTGATACCATCGCCCAATGTTGCCGAAGATCATCAGACCAAAAATGCGATGGCTTTAGTGAATAAGAAAGCAGCTATCTATATAAAAGATACGGAAGCAAAAGAAAAGCTGATCCCCCTTATCCTGCAAACTATCCATAATGAGGCGACATTGCAGGAACTCAGCAAAAATATCGCGTTACTGGCATTGCCGGATTCAGCGAATATAATTGCCAGGGAAGTATATAACCTGATAAAGTAACAATAACAGTATATGAATCTGGATACAATTAAAGCGGTTTATTTCATCGGAGCAGGTGGTATTGGTATGAGTGCTCTGGTTCGTTACTTTCTTTCCAAAGGAAAAAAAGTAGCTGGCTACGATCGTACGCCCAGCGAACTGACTGAACAACTCAACAAAGAAGGTGCTTCCATCCATTACGAAGATAACACGGACCTGATAACAGAAGAATACCTCGATCCGGAAACAACACTGATTGTATTCACCCCCGCTGTACCTCAGGATCATACTGAACTGACATATTTCCGCAGACACGGATTTGAGATCAAGAAACGTTCACAAGTACTCGGTATCATTACCCGTTTCAGCAAAGGACTCTGCGTGGCCGGCACACATGGAAAGACAACAACATCTACCATGGCAGCTCATTTGCTGTATCAGTCACATGTAGATTGTACTGCTTTTTTGGGTGGTATCTCAAAAAACTATCAGACTAATTTATTGTTATCTAAAGAAAGTCCTTTCACGGTTATTGAAGCAGATGAATTTGACCGTTCTTTTCATTGGTTATCCCCTTATATGAGTGTGATTACTTCTACCGATCCCGATCATTTGGATATATATGGTACGGAGGAAGCTTACATGAAAAGTTTTGAAAAATATACGACTTTGATACAGCCGGGTGGTTGTTTAATTTTACGAAAAGGAATATCTTTGCAACCTCAAGTACAGGAAGGAGTTAAAATATATACTTACTCCAAAGAAGAAGGTGATTTTCATGCAGAGAATATACGAATCGGAAACGGAGAAATATGGATTGATTTTGTGGCACCTGATATGTGCATTACAGATATTCAACTGGGGGTTCCGATAAGTATTAATATTGAAAATGGCGTAGCAGCTATGGCCCTGGCCTGGCTGAATGGCGTCACAGCTGAAGAAATAAAGAAAGGGATGGCTAGTTTCCGTGGAGTAGACCGCCGGTTCGATTTTAAAATCAAAAAGGATCGACTGGTTTTTCTGAGTGATTATGCTCATCATCCATCGGAAATCAGGCAAAGCATTCTTTCTCTCCGGGAATTGTACCGGGGCAGAAAGATTACAGTCGTTTTTCAACCCCACCTATATACACGTACGAAGGATTTTTACCGGGAGTTTGCGGAAAGTCTGTCACTGGCTGACGAAGTTATCCTGTTGGATATTTATCCGGCCAGAGAAAAGCCCCTCCCCGGAATAAGCAGTCAGCTTATTTTTGACAACCTTCGCCCGGATATGGAAAAAAGTTTGTGTAGCAAAGCAGAACTGGTGGATGCATTGAAAGATAAGGAGATAGAAGTTTTACTAACTTTGGGGGCAGGCGATATTGAAGACGATGTACCTGCCATCGCTAAAATGCTTGAAAACAGATGATAAAAAAGACACTTCTTTTATCGGTACTGATATTGGTCGGAGTTTATCTGCTGCTGGCTGTGACAGCATTTAATAGCAAATCGGGCGACCAGACATGTGAGGGGATGGAGTTGATAATCAGGGATTCAATCAACGCAGGCTTTGTAACTCAGCAGGAAATAACTGCTTTACTAAAGAAAAATAATCTGTACCCTGTGGGCAAAAGGATGGATGAAGTTGTTTCCGGAGATGTAGAAGATATCCTTGCCAACCATCCGTTGATCAATGAAATAGAATGTTATAAAACCCCTAACGGTAAATTAAATATTGAAGTTACCCAACGTATACCTATTCTCAGGATCATAAACCGGAATGGAGAGAATTATTATATTGATAACAGGGGTGAGATAATGCCACGGGATACCAAATGCATTGCACATCTTGCAATTGCTACCGGATATGTAGATAAACAGTTCGCGATGAACGAGTTATACCAATTTGCATTATTTTTGCAAAATAATAAATTCTGGAATGCACAGATTGAGCAGATGAATGTACTTCGTGGAAAAGAGGTTGAACTGGTTCCACGAGTAGGTGATCACATCATTTTCCTAGGCAAACTGGATGATTTTGAAAAGAAGCTAAGTAGAGTAAAAGAGTTCTATCGGAAAGGATTAAATAAGGTTGGCTGGAACAAATATAGTCGGATTAACGTTGAATTTGGTAACCAAATAATTTGCACCAAGGCCAACGATAAATAAAGTAGTAGTAAAGAAAACAAAAAACAGAAAGAAATATGGGCACAACAGATTTTATTGCCGCCATCGAATTAGGGTCGTCGAAACTGGCAGGCATAGCCGGGCAGAAAAGAAGCGATGGAAGCCTGCAGGTGTTGGCTTATGCCAAAGAAGACTCCACCCCTTTTATAAGGAAAGGAGTCATTTTCAATCTGGACAAAATGGCACAAGCGCTTACATCTATCGTCAATAAGCTGGAGGATGGATTGCAAAGTACCATAGGAAAAGTATATGTAGGTGTGGGCGGACAGTCTATGCACACCGTATTAAATACAATTAATCGGAACCTGGAAGAAGGAACCGTTATTTCACAGGAACTAGTGGATACCATTCGTGATGAAAATATTTCCATCCCGTTAGCCGATGTGGATATTCTGGAAGTAGTGCCCCAGGAATATAAAATCGGCAGCACCTACCAGATAGACCCTGTAGGCGTAGTGGGTTCACACATAGAAGGACGTTTTCTGAATATTGTAGGACGGAATTACATCAAGAAGAACCTGGAACGTAGTTTTGAACAAGCCAAAATAGAAATTGCGGAACTCATGGTTTCCCCCCTGGTCTGTGCAGAAGCTACTCTCTCTGAGGCAGAGATGCGCACCGGATGTGCATTGGTTGATCTGGGAGCCGATACAACTGTTATTTCTATTTATAAAGGCAGCGTATTACGTTACTTGACCGTACTCCCTCTGGGTAGCAACAGTATCTCTCAGGATATTGCCTCTCTGCACCTGGAAGAAGATGAAGCGGAATATCTGAAGAAAAAATACGGCGACGTTCTTTTCAAGGAAGAGAGTGAAGAACCCACCGTGGTATCTTTACCAAATGATGAACGTAACTTTGTCCTCTCAGAACTTAACAACATCATTGAAGCCAGGGCAGAAGAAATTGTCGCGAATGTCTGGAATTTGATTGAATATTCCCAGTTTGAAGACAAGCTTTCTTCGGGTATAATTATAACCGGAGGAGGTGCCAACCTGAAAGGGATTGAAGAGCTTTTCAGAAAGATTAGTAAAACTCATAAGGTAAGATTTGCGCGTTTTATCCGCCACGATGTAAATGCACCCGAGACGATTGATCTGGAAAAAGATGGTATGTTCAACACATTACTCGGATTACTCGCCGCCGGAAACGAAAATTGTTATGCCCCCCCTCAGCCGAAAGCTCCGGAACCGAAGCCTGAAGACTTGTTTAAGAATGACGAAGAACTGAAACGTCAGGAAGAAGAAGCCCGGGCAGCCCTGAGAAAGAAGGAAGAAGAGGAAAGAAAGCGAAAAGAAATGGAGAGGAGAAACAGAACCGGTGTTTTCAGAGGAATCTTTAAGAAGATCACCGACGGGGCCAATGATCTGTTCTCGGATGATGATATGAAATAAAATGAGTTATTCCACATTAAAAAGTAATCAATATGGCAGACGAAGTAGTAAAGTTTGATTTCCCAACAGAAACGCCTAAAATCATCAAGGTAATTGGTGTAGGCGGTGGTGGGGGCAACGCTGTCAACCACATGTACCACGAAGGCATACATGATGTAACTTTCGTAGTGTGTAATACGGATAATCAGGCTCTTATCGATTCTCCAGTGCCCATCAAACTTCAGCTGGGTAAAAAAACAACGATGGGGCTTGGTGCAGGTAACCGGCCCGAAAGAGCTCACGCAGCAGCAGAAGAAAGTATCGAAGATATTTACAGCCTGCTGAACGATGGAACCAAAATGGTATTTATCACAGCAGGAATGGGAGGAGGTACCGGAACTGGAGCTGCCCCGGTCATAGCCCGTGTAGCCAAAGAAATGGATATCTTAACCGTAGGAATTGTAACCATACCCTTCATTTTCGAAGGTGAAAGGAAGATCATACAAGCATTGGACGGAGTTGAAAAGATCGCCCAGCATGTAGATGCCTTACTGGTTATCAATAACGAACGATTACGTGAAATATACTCAGACCTGACATTGCTGAATGCATTTGGTAAAGCTGACGATACCCTCTCAATAGCGGCGAAGAGCATTGCGGAGATTATTACCATTCGTGGAAAAATGAACCTCGACTTTGCCGATGTGAAAACCATCCTCAAAGATGGTGGGGTAGCGATTATGAGTACTGGATTCGGTAGCGGCGAGAATCGTGTTACCAATGCCATCCAGGATGCACTTAATTCTCCACTCCTCAACAATAACGATATATTCAATGCCAAGAAAGTAATGCTGAATGTTTCCTTCTGCGAAAAAGCCGCACTGATGATGGAGGAAATGAATGAAGTACATGACTTTATGGGTAAATTCCGCGACGGTGTGGAAGTTATCTGGGGGGTAGCCATCGATAAAGACCTTGAAGATAAAGTAAAGATGACCATCCTGGCTACCGGATTTGGTATGGAAGACGTACCGGGTATGGAAACCATTCGCGAAAAACGTACCCAGGAAGAAGAAGAACAGCAATTACTACAGGAAGAAGAAAAGGAAAAGAACAAAGAACGCATCCGGAAAACGTATGGAGAGAGTGCCGTTGGCTTTAAAGTTAAAAACAACCAGAAGCGCCGTCAGATTTATCTCTTTAACCCGGACGAACTGGCCAACGATGAAGTAATTGCCCTGGTTGAAAATACACCCACTTACTTACGCGATAAAATAACGCTCAATAAGATAAAGAGCGCAGCCTCCCGTTCTGGATTTGCTTCAGAAGAGAGCAATGAAACCCCAGATGTAATTACATTTTAGCATATCAACGAACTATGAACTTATTCGACAAAGTCAGCGAAGACATTAAAAACGCAATGAAGGCGAAAGACAAAGTTGCCCTTGAGACTTTAAGAAACGTAAAGAAATATTTTATCGAAGCCAAAACTGCTCCGGGTGCCAACGATGAACTAAGCGACGAAAATGCCGTAAAAATCATCCAGAAGCTGGTAAAGCAGGGCAAAGATGCAGCTGAAGTATATAATACACAAGGCCGTCAGGACTTGGCTGAAGCTGAATTGGCGCAGGTAAAGGTAATGGAAACTTATCTTCCCAAGCAAATGACTCCGGAAGAACTGGAAGCAGCTGTGAAGGAAATCATCGCTGAAACAGGTGCTACCAGTGGCAAAGACATGGGTAAAGTAATGGGAGTTGCATCTAAAAAATTAGCTGGCCTCGCCGAAGGTCGTGCTATCTCTGCCAAAGTTAAAGAACTTCTGGGATAGTTATCGGAAGGTTATCAGTATAGCTTCAGAAAAATAACGCCAAACGATATGTTTGGCGTTATTTTTTTATTCTTTCCAATTAGAATTAGGTCCGTATTTAAATGCTACCGGGATGTGCTTTAAATGTTACCGGAATCCGGTGCTAATGCAATCGGCATTTAATCCAAAACCCGATAGCTTTCGTACACGCTTCAAGCGGAATAAATGAATCATTCCTCTAAAGAGCTAGCATTTTCTTTTCTCTGATCAGATCATTTTCATTCATCTGCAAAGAAGGCACCGCGCACATTTTTATATAATCACCAGTCTGGCAGGCATATTCATAATAAATCAACTGTTCGGGGGTAAAGTCCTCTTTTTGTATCAATCCACTTTTCAAAGAAATAAAATCCTCCAGCAAAGTAGAGTCAGACTCCTTGACGAGTATTAACCTGCGGGCAACGGGATTACGATTATAGTCAAGCCCCAAATAGAGTCCTCGTAATTGTTTGGGTTGACGAAACAAAGGAAGTTGTAAGTAAACCGTCACCGGAGTAAACTGCGGAGGGTTATTCTCATTAAAAAAGCAATACATATTCTGAGAATCACCTATAATTCCAAAACCCCATTGGGTGTCTCCGTAAACGCTTAATCTTCCTATCCGTATGTATTCCTTATTATCGGATAGGGCCATGAAGAAAGGCTCTTCCTTCAGGCAATCCGATGAAGATGAAAGACTATAGCTTGTATATATTCCTTTTATATTATCTACTTTATGGGCAGACTGCAACATTTCCTCCTGAAACTGCCAGGCGAAAAGATTTTCTTTGGGGTTACTCATGGCCTCCGGTTCCAGCTCGTTTAACCTTGCAATCATATCGTCCGTTGTGTTGAGAAGCCTCTTCCTGGAAACATTGTTGACAAGCACCAACGCCTGTTCCAAGGCTTCTTCGGGAGGATGTGTTTTTAGGTTGGCAAAATAATGGGGTAGCACTGTGGTGTACAAGGAGGATAATACACTTGGCGGTACGTCTACCCAATCCGCAATATCTTTCATCTTTATCCCGCTATTGCGTAAATATTCTATTCGCTGATAGAGACTTTGAAGGTTATTCATAACTTCTTTTTCTGATTGATTGTACAAACTAACGACATCTATTTTATAATCAGATGACATTAATGTGACATAAATATTGCAGTCTTTCTTTCTGATTCTGTGATACTTATAAATAATATCTATTTATTGATTCAGAGATATCTTTGTAACATCTCCGCTTTACTTTTGCCTCAGATCCAATCAGAAAAAATGATAAAATGGAAATAAACAATTCCCGGAAAAGGGTTTCCGATCTACTTTTCATATTTTGGGCAGGTGGCACTGCTTTACTTTCTTACTCACTGGTATACGCCTTGCGTAAACCTTATACGGCGGCAGCTTTCGATGGGTACGAAATCTTTGGAATGGATTACAAAGTAGTCATTACCATTGTACAAATAATAGGGTATGTTATCTCTAAGTTCTTGGGAATCAAATTGATATCAGAGCTGAAAGAAAAGAACCGTTTAAAGTTCATCCTAGTGTCCGTCATCATGGCCGAGGTGTCTTTGATACTTTTCGGTGCCTTGCCCGCACCCTTCAACATGATTGGGATGTTTATGAATGGCTTGTCACTGGGATGCATGTGGGGAGTCATTTTTAGTTTTCTCGAAGGGAGACGCGTCACCGATATATTGGCTAGCCTGATGGAGGTAAGTATGGTTATCAGTTCTGGGGCAGCCAAGTCGCTGGGACTGTTTGTGATGGATACCTGGCAGGTAAATGAATTCTGGATGCCCGCACTTATTGGAGCGGCGGCACTACCGTTACTTGCTATCTCAGGAATTATTTTAAACAAACTGCCCCGACCGGATGCAGCCGATATCGCTTCCCGAAGTAAGAGGGAACCACTCAATGGCAAGCAGCGATGGTCATTGTTTCAGAATTTTATGCCCTTTCTAATCCTACTCTTTATCGCTAATGTAGTATTGGTTATCCTCCGGGATATCAAAGAAGATTTTCTTGTAAATATCGTAGATGTATCCCAACACTCTTCGTAGCTATTTGCTCAAATCGATTCAGTGGTGACCGTTATCATCTTAATTATTTTTGGTCTAATGGTTTATATCCGCAGTAACCTGAGAGCTTTAAGCGTTTTGCTCTGCCTCATTATTTGCAGTATGATTGTGATGACTATTATATCATTTGGTTATGAACGAATACAATTGAGCACCGTCACGTGGTTATTCTCACAGAGTCTTTGCCTGTATCTGGCCTATCTTACTTTCCAGACTATCTTTTTCGACCGCTTCATCGCCTGCTTCCGGATTCGGGGGAATGTAGGTTTCTTCATTGCCCTGAACGATTTCCTGGGTTATTCGGGCACTATTATCGTTCTGGCTGCGAAGGAGTTATTCAGTCCAGATATCAACTGGACGTTTTTCTACAACCGCATGGCAGGTTATGTCGGATTAATTTGCTGTGTCGCCTTTATCTTTTCACTGATCTATCTGCACCAGCGGCATAAAAAAGAAAATCCATCCATACCGGGTCGACAAACAGAGTTACCGGAAACAGAACCGGTATATACAGTAGCCTAACTATCATTTAAATATAAACTACTTATGACTAAAATTACGTGTGTTATTATGGATTGGGCGGGCACAGCCGTAGATTACGGATGCTTTGCCCCGCTAAATGCTTTTATAAGAGTATTTGAGGAAAAAGGAATCAGCATTACCTTTCGCCAGGCACGAGAGCCGATGGGACTTCCGAAGATTGATCATATTAAAGCCATCCTCGATATGCCTGAAGTGAGCCTGAAGTTTCATATGCGCTATAACCGCGCATGGAACCAGAGCGATCTTGCGGAAATGTACCAGAGTTTCGAAAAGCATCTCTTTGCGTCCCTGTATGATTTTACCGATCCGATACCGGGTGTACTGGAAACCATGAGCACACTGAGGCAGCAAGGAATAAAGATTGGGTCGACAACCGGGTACACAGAAGCAATGATGACTATCGTAGAATCTGAAGCATCCGAAAAGGGTTACAGGGTTGATAACCTGGTTACGCCGGATGATGTGCCCGCCGGACGCCCGGCACCCTACATGATTTACCAGAACATGATTGACTTAGAGATACCTTCTATTGATCAGGTTATAAAGGTTGGCGATACCATCGCCGACATCCGGGAAGGGGTAAACGCCAAAGTACATACCGCAGGAATCATTATCGGTAGTAATGAAATGGGATTAACAGAAACGGAGTATAACGCACTATCGGATTACAATAAGCAACAACTCAAAAAAGAAATTCGTGAGCGTATGCTAAAAGCAGGAGCCAATGCCGTGCTGGATACAATCTCAGAGTTGCCTGCTTATATCAATCAATTATCTAAAAAAGAAACAGAAAACGTATGCGCAACTATTTACTATTAACGCCCGGCCCGCTTAGCACAGCCGAAACGATACGTGAGGCTATGTTGCTCGATTGGTGTACCTGGGATAAAGATTATAACGAAGGTATTGTAACACCTATCCGCCGGAAACTGCTCGAACTAGCTAAAGTGAACGATACCGAATATACAACCATCCTTTTACAAGGCAGCGGAACGTACTCTGTAGAAGCTGCCATTGGGGCAACCGTAAAAGCGGACGATAAACTTCTGATTATCTCAAACGGTGCGTATGGAGAAAGAATGTCAACCATCGCGGATTACTATAATTTGAATCACATCATCATTCCTTTGCAGGAGACAGAGCCTATAAGGCCCGAAATCGTTCGAGAAGCATTGGATTCTCACATAAATGTGACGCATTTCGCGATGGTTCATTGTGAAACGACGACCGGAATATTAAATCCGCTGCAAGAGATAAGCGAAGTGCTGAAAGAATACTCCGTAACCTTCATTCTGGATGCTATGAGTAGCTTTGGAGGAATCCCGATTGATATGAAAGCGTATGGTATCGATTTCCTGATTAGCAGTGCTAATAAATGTATTCAGGGAGTTCCCGGATTTGGCTTTATCATTGCATCCAAAGAAAAACTACAGGAATGTCAGGGAATCGCCCGCTCTCTCTCCCTCGATATTTATGATCAGTGGGAAACAATGGAAAAAGGTAAAGGAAAATGGCGGTTTACTTCACCCACACATGTTGTCAGGGCCTTTTATCAGGCTCTTCATGAACTGGAACAGGAAGGCGGAGTGGAAGCCCGTTATGAACGTTACCGCGAAAACAACCGTATTCTTATAGAAGGTATGCGGGCGCTTGGCTTTACTTCTTTACTTCCGGAGAGCATACAAAGTCCGGTGATAACATCTTTCCTTTACCCATCCGAAGAGTTCAGTTTCCAGGATTTCTACGATAAACTCAAACAAAAAGGCTTTGTCATTTACCCAGGGAAAATATCACAGGCTGAAACATTCCGCATTGGAAACATCGGAGATGTTTACCCCGAAGATATAAAAAGATTACTTCGTGCTATTCGCGAAACGTTAGATTAAATCAGATGAGTATTCAAGTTGTTGATATTATAATTGTGGGTGGTGGTCTGCTGGGTACCTCAGCAGCCTATCACCTCGCCTCTCGCCATGCCGGACAAATAGTGTTATTTGAACGCATGGATATTGCTTCTCAGGCAAGTAGTCGGGCAGCTTGCCTGTTAACCCGCGTACGAACCAAACGGGTATTAATGGATATGGTTCAGGAAACTTACGATACCATCGATCGCATCGAAGACGAACTGGGAGAATCATTGGACTTGCAACAATCGGGAAGTATAACAGTAGCATCCAGCGATGCTTCTTTGCAAATGATCAAAACATTGCGAAAAACTGCTGTTAATTACCATATTCCAGTGGAAACAATTGATGCCGATACAGTGAAACAACACCTTCCCTGGATCAATCAGGAGGTTGTAAACCAAGCTGTCTATATGCCGACGGATGCCTTTATCGATTCAGCCCAGTTATGTAGTGGGTACGCAAAAGCTGCCCGTAAGAAAGGGGTTGTTATCCGTCCCCGAACAGCTGTAAAAGAATTGATCATCACGAAGGGGCATGTTAATGGCGTTCTTCTGGATTCGGGCGATAAAGTTTACGCTTCTGTTGTAATTGACGCGGCCGGCTCCTGGTCAAATCTTTTGTCTTATCCGCCAGGGATTGGTTTACCGATGACACCGGTACGCAGCCATTTCTGGATCACGGAAAGCAATCCCAAACTCTTCCCAACACAACAGCCCTTTGCGGTATTGCCCGATGCCCGTGCCTTCACCCGGCCTGATGTCGGTGGATTAATTATCGGTCTTCGGGAACCGGAATGTGTTTCTTACAACCCTAAAATACTCCCGGCTTCTATTGAAGATATGGAATTTACGCCCGATAAAGGTTGGTCAATCCTTTCCGATTGCGCGGAAGACTTTCAAAGATACTTTCCCAAAATCCATGAAACCGGAATTGCACACTACATGGCCGGGCCTTCCTGTTACGTTCCGGATGGTATGTTTGTCATTGGCCCGGTAAAGCAATTCAAAGGTTTCTATGCCTTAACCGGTTGCTGTGGAGCCGGGGTTGCCGCCGGAGGAGGTATGGGAAGGCTAATAGCTGAACAGGTTTTGGGAGAAAAAACATTTGTAGATGAAAGCCTCTTCTCCCCTTCCCGATTCGGTGAAATAAACCCATTCGACATTCATTTTCAATCAAGTTGTGCCTTGGCACGCAGTAACAAAAAAAAGCGGATAAATGAAACAACTAGTTTTCCTGAAGCAGGTTCCGGCTTCAACCCGGATTTCCATCGATCCGGTCACTCATACCTTAATACGCAAAGGGAGTAGATCTCAAACCAACCCGGACGATCTCCATGCGCTTCAGATGGCAGTAGAGATACGCAACAAAATCGGAGGAAGCATCATTGCCATTACTATGGGGCCCTTACAAGCCAGATCCGTGCTACAGGAAGCTCTTCTTTATGGTGCCGATCAAGGGATCCTTCTCTCGGACCGTGCTTTCGCCGGTAGTGACACCTGGAGCACCAGTTATATACTTTCACATGCCGTGAGAAAAATAGAAAACGTCGATTTGCTACTATTCGGAAAACAAGCTATCGACGGTGATACAGCACAGGTAGGGCCAGGTGTGGCTGCACAACTCCAGATTCCTCAACTTACGGAAGTGCAAGCTGTCTTTGATATAACGTCGGATAATATTGTTGTCAAACAGAAAATTGATACTGGTTTCCGGGTATTACGTTCCGTGTTTCCGTGTGTATTCACTGTGGACAAAGAGGCAAATGCACTTCCCGCTCCGACTTTACACAACTGGCAAACCGCACAAAGAAAAGAAATCAAAATATGGGATGCTGAATTCCTGGATCTTAAAAATTCCTTTGTCGGATTAGATGGTTCTCCCACAAAAGTAGTAAAGACGGAGGCTATCTGCGGAAACAAATCCATTCGCTGGATAGCTGACATCTCGGAACTAAAAGCAATATGTACCCAAACAAAATAATATCCTCATGAATTCCATTAAAATCCAATTAGTTGATTGTATCCAATGTGGTAATTGTGAAGCAGCCTGTTTGTACAATGCCATTTACACCGATGAATACCCTATTATTGAGCCGGAAAGATGTCTGCTTTGCAAAAGTTGTATTCAGGCATGCCCACTTGGGCTCATTACACTTGATGAAGGAGCAAAAACAACACAGACTGTCGAGAATAAATCGGCCAGCGGAATTTGGGTTCTGGCGGAATTCCAGAATGGCTTTATTGCTCCTGTAACATACGAATTGTTAGGTGCTGCCCGGCATCTTGCCCAAACAAATAAAGGAGAAGTATCCGTCATCCTGATTAGCGACAAATGCCGGGGTTGGGAAGAGACGCTTTTTGCTGGAGGAGCCGATCGTATTTATATCGCAGAAAATATTCAGTTGGCAGATAAGCTGGAAGGAGTATACACAGATATACTAGTGGCACTGGCCCGCCGCCATCAACCTAATATCTTTTTAATTGGGGCAACCCGCTTTGGAAGAGGTATTTCCTCCCGTGTTGCCACCCTTTTACATACAGGGCTCACGGCAGATTGCATACAATTAGAGTTAGATTCACAAACCAAGAATCTCTTGCAGATTCGTCCTGCTTTCGGTGGAAATCTATTGGCAACTATCGAAACACCCATTCACAAACCCCAAATGGCATCCGTTCGTCCGGGAATTATGAAAGCTCTTAAACCGGACAGAAAACGTACAGGGGAAATCATCCATTGTAACATCAACCATCTGCTGACAGATAACAGTGTAGAATTACTGGCAGAAGAAATCGTTTCTTCGAGTTCTTCCCTGCATGATGCGTCCGTCATTATAGCGGGTGGACGAGGGATGCAAAGCAAAGAAAATATCAGGCTCTTATATGAGCTTGCAGACCTTCTGGGCGGAGAAGTTGCCGCATCCAGAGCAGCTGTTGAAGCCGGATGGTTACCGTATGAATGTCAGATAGGGCAAACAGGAAAAACCGTCGCCCCCGTTTATACATAGCCTGTGGCATCAGCGGACAAGTACAACATACGGTTGCAGTCAGCCAGGCCGAAACTATTATTGCAATTAACAACGATCCGGATGCTCCCATCTTTCAATATGCCGACTATGGAATGGTAGGAGACATCACAGAGATCCTACCCGCCCTGATCAAAGAGTTGCAAGGCAGGAAACAGGAAGTGCCATTCTTCTGAAAAGTCTTTTTCATGAAAGATTCTTTGCATTGAAGCAACATAAATATTGCATTAATAATACATCTTTCTATAAACAAAATGAATGCTTAAAATTCATTTTTTAAGCCATAACTCCCTCCTACTTTTGTATCGAAAACAATAGAGATAACTTTTAAAAGGTAAAAGAACATGAAAACAAAAATGTTAGGAATACTAATAATGTGCTTTGGTTTTAACCTCTTGTTAAATGCCGCTGAGGTAAATGAGAAAAATGTAAATCTGGCTTCCATGATAAGACTAATAGAAGTAACTAACAAAAACATTAACATCAATTGCCTGTCGAACGAAGAGTTCGCATCGCGTATCGGAACGACTGAAAGTGAGCTCAACAATTATATCCATAGCCTGTTTCAGAATGCGTTGGAAGAAACAAATAAGAATACAGATGCTACGGGTCAGTACTTCCTGCAATTAAATCAATATGATTTATCAGCAGCCGGATACCCTTACAATAATTTCCAGCATTCCATCGAATATGCTATTTACGACGAAAACATGAATGAAGTATATATTGGCAATCACCGCTTTGTTACTTTCAGTAAGGTTTCGAAAGATGAACTAGTGAAACAGTTCAAGAAAGTATCCAAAAAGATACTCTCAGTTATCAATAAGAAATAAGCGACCCCACCAACAAACCTATGAAGAAAATTATATTTTTTCTCTTTCTCCTGACTATGTGCAGTATCATTCTGGCACAAAATAAAATCACTGGTATTGTGATAGATGCAGCCACCAAAGAACCTGTTATTGGTGCAAACGTGGTGGAAGCCGGAACAGCCAATGGTATGATTACCAATCTTGACGGTGAATTCACGTTGACTCTCTCGAATCAAAAGTCAGGTATAACGATCTCTATGATCGGATACAAAACATTGGAAGTATTCAAACCACGCCCGGCGGATACCTACAAGATTGAAGAGGATGTACAGGAAATAGAAGGGGTGGTAGTTACCGCCCTGCATATTCCCAAACAAAAAAAGATGCTAGGATACGCTGTACAAGAAGTAAAAGGAGATGAGATAGCTGTATCCCGCGATGTAAATCCGGTAAGTGCCCTGGTGGGTAAAGTGGCCGGAATGCGGGTGAGCATCGGCACCGACTTGTTGAGCAGCCCCACCATACAGGTTCGTGGTGTCAGTCCTATTTATGTAATAGATGGTGTACCTGTCAAAGATAATACCTGGAGCTTCAGCCCGGACGATATTGAGGCCATCACTGTTCTGAAAGGGCCGACAGCCGCCGCCCTTTACGGTTCAGGAGGAAAGAACGGAGCTATACAAATTACAACGAAAAGAGGAACTGTCGGTGTCCGCAACTTCAGTGTGGATGTAAAGTCAACTACTCAGATTCAAACTTCTTTTATAGCTATTCCGGGTGTACAAAATTCTTATGGTTCAGGTAGTAACTTTAAGTATAGTTTCGGCGACGGATTGAAAGGAAACATCAATGGTATCTATAATCAGGACTCTGATGTGTGGGGACCTCGCTTTGAAGGTCAGTTAATTAAGCAATACAACAGTCCGATGGATGCAGAAGGTATACGAACTCCTACTCCCTGGCTGTCCGTCGGAAAAGACAACCTGGAACGTTTCATGCAAACAGGATTGGTAACAACCAACAATATTGCAATAGCCCAGAAGTCTGAATCCGGAGACTTTCGTATCTCTGTTTCTGATACTTATCAGAAAGGAATTCTTCCCAATACCAAACTGAACTCCTTCAATACGAACTTCTCCGGATCCATGAATCTGAGTGAACGGGTGAAGATATTGGGAACCATAAATTTTAATCGTACAACTTCTCCCAACTTCCCGGAAACGTATTATAATCCGCGCAGCCCCATCTATTTATTAAGTATCTGGACAGGTGCACACATCAATATTGACGACCTTCGTAATTATTGGGTACCCGGCATGGAAGGCGTGCAACAATATAGTTATGATTATGCACAGTACAACAATCCCTGGTTTATGATGTATGAAAATACCCGTGAATATGCGGAAGATAACATAAATGGTCAGTTGGCATTAACCTGGCGAATTACACCGGAGCTGGACTTACGGATTCGAACGAATATGAATACCAACAAGAAATCCAAAAACGAAAAGTTCCCGGTCAATACTTCCTTTTATGATGATGATTATGGTACTAAAAAATGGGTAGGCGGATACGATGAAACCTACGAGCAGTACACGGATTGGAATTCTGACTTCATGCTGAATTATGCTCATAAGTTCAGCCCTATCTTTGGAGTTAAAGCCGCATTAGGAGGTGCTTAACGTATGCAAGAATACAAAGACTCTTATATGACTACTCATGGTGGATTGATCGTCCCCGGAATCTATACCTTCCAAAATGCAGTAGAAGGTGCGAAAGGAAAGACAGAGAAATGGGAGAAAGAGGTCGGCAGTTTTTATGCCAACGTTAATTTGGACTATAAAAACTATCTCTTTCTTAACCTGACAGGCCGTATGGACAAATCTTCTACCCTGCCTATAAACAATAACACCTACTTTTATCCTTCGGTTTCATTAAGTGGAGTCATATCGGATATGTTTGACATCTCAAGTGTATTCTCCTACCTGCGTGCCCGTGCATCGTATGCCCGTGTTGGGGGTGACCTCGACCCCTATCAACTAAAAAGTGCTTATATTACCGGCGACCTCTGGAACGGACAAACCCCTCTTTATACAAACGATGAATTAAAAGACGCTAATATCAAACCTGAATTCAGTTCGTCCGCAGAGTTTGGAGTGGATGCCCGCTTCTTCAACAATCGTCTCGGATTTGATTTCTGTTACTTCTTCGCGAAAGATGGTCCACAGATTTTCTCCCTCTCTACTCCTTCTTCTTCGGGATATGAAACCCGGCTTGTTAACGGACTCACCTACAAAAGACGTGGTATAGAACTAACGTTAACCGCTAATCCGGTTCAAACAAATGACTTTAGTTGGAATATATCCGGGAATATATCCAAATCTCACCGATACCTGGAGAAGATATACGAAGATATACAGAACTACGGCTATATCCGCAAAGGAGAACGTGCCGATCAGATCTGGGTGCAAGACTTTATGTATGATCCCGATGGACAAGTAATTTATAAAGATGGGTTACCCGTCCGTGACCCTATAAAGAAACATATCGGGAATTACGATCCGGACTTTATCTTCGGGTTTCACAATCAGTTCCGTTTTAAGAATGTGACTGTTTCTTTCAGTCTGGATGGTAACATAAGCGGTAAGATTTACAACGAAATAGCCATGAATCTCTGGAAATCCGGTCGCCACGAAGATTCTGATAATGAATGGAGACTGGCAGACTGGGAAGCCTATAAAGCAAATCCGGAAGGATACGGCATCAGTTATAAAGGAACTTTCGTTGCACCTGGCGTGGTAGTAACCGGAGGAGAACTAAAACGTGACGCGGATGGAAATGTTATTTCAGATACGCGTACATTTGCTCCTAATACCACTCCTGTACTTTATCAGGCCTGGGCGGGCTCCAGTAACAGTTATTACCGTACAGAATCACAAACCTATCAGAGTCGTACGTATGTGAAGCTCCGGGATGTGACTATTACCTACAATCTTCCCTCTTCTCTACTTAAGAAGATTGGTTTGCTGCGCACAGCCAGTATTTCAGTGGTTGGCAGAAACCTACTTTACCTCTCAAAAGCAGACTTTCTGGATCTGGATCAGTTTACAGATGCAAGTAGCGCATTGCAAACACCTTCTACCCGAAACTTCGGGATTAACATTAACGCAACTTTTTAATTTTTACTCAATGAAAAAAATATGCTATCAACTCCTGCTGGGTATGATGTTATTCATAGCTGGTTGTGACGATCACTTTGAAAGCTTACAGGAGAATCCGAACTCACCCGATATAGCCGCACCTATTAATATCCTGCAAAGCATTATTCAGGATAGCTGGGAGACACCCTGGACTCGTACCGAACGTCTAAATCAATATTACGTGTCTACCTATGTAGTATACGATGATCAAAATTACCTGCTGGGAGAATATAAAATGGATTATGGCACGCTCCGTGATATCGCAGCCCTGGAAAAAGAAGTAGCCCGTGTAGGAACAGAAGACTCAAAACAATTCCTTCCCGTTGCTAAATTCTTCCGTGCCTTTTTCTATATCCGTATGACAGAACGTTTGGGCGATATCCCCATGTCTGAAGCAGTGAAAGGGGAAGAAGGAAAGTTTACCCCCATATATGACAGCCAGAAAGAGGTATATACCAACTGTCTGCAACTACTGGAAGAGGCCAATACCGAACTGGCACTTTATACAGGTAAAACATACGCATTAACCAATGATCTTTATTTCAACGGGAATATAACGCAATGGAGAAAAGCGGTTAACACCTTTCGGATACGCGTGCTGATGTCATTGAGTAAGCGCAACGAAGAAATGAATGTAGCTGAGCAATTGCACCAGATCATTTCAGATCCGGAGAAATATCCTCTTATGGAGTCTATCAAAGACAATATGCAAATTACTTATTACGGTAGTGCTGATGATCAATATCCACTCTATCCGGATAACGGACGAAAATACGCCAGCATCTATTTTATAGGTGATACATATGTCAGCCAGCTAAAGCGAACAGAAGATCCGCGAATATTTATCCAGATGGTACCCGGCGATACTCAAAACGCCGGAGTGGAAGGAAGAGAGCGAATGTTTTCTTCTTACGTAGGGGGAGTAACCGGAAATACCATTGAAGCTTTGCAACAGCAAGGTAGTGACGGATTGTTAGCTTACATAAATTATGATACCTATATTACTCCAACCGGATTGCCATGTGTACAACTGGGTTATCAGGAACTCCAGTTGACTTTGGCTGAAGCAGCAAACCAAGGATGGATAAATGAAGATGCTCAAACTTACTATACGAACGGTATTCGTGCGGATATGGATTTCTATGGGGTAAATAAAGATGAGATCGAAGCCTTCTTGACAAATCCGGTAAACATATATCAAGGTGATAACGAGGCGGGGCTGAAACAAATCCGGGAACAAAAATATGTCGCCTTGTTTCAGAACTCCGGTTACCAGGCGTTCTTCGAGCAGCGCCGTACAGGTGTGCCGGAGTTCAGCATCGGCGAAGGAAATGCAAATGGAAAAATCCCTCTTCGATGGATGTACCCTACTAGTGAGCGTCAGTATAACGAAGAAAATCTGAAAGCGGCTTTGCAATCTCAATTCCAAGGCTCTGACGATATTAATGATGTCATGTGGCTCATTAAATAGAATTTATTACCTTTAACCTCCACACATTAAATATTAACATTGTATGAAAAGAACCAACTTATGGCTGATCTTTGTTTTATCACTATTTGTCTTTGGTTGCACATCCTCCACAGAGCCCAAAGCCAAACATGTCATCCTTATCGGACTGGACGGCTGGGGAGCCTATAGTTTTGATAAAGCAGAAATGCCTGTTACCAAACAATTGATGCAGGAAGGATCTTATACCTTAAAGAAACGTTCTGTCCTGCCTTCTTCCAGTGCAGTAAACTGGGCATCCATGTTCATGGGTGCAGGTCCGGAAGTGCATGGTTATACGGAATGGGGATCGAAAACCCCCGAACTTCCTTCCCGAGTGGTGAATAAACATGGTATTTTTCCTACCATCTTCCAGTTGTACCGGGATGCTAATCCGAATGCGGAAATTGGTTGTGTCTACGAATGGGATGGGATCAAGTATCTGACCGACACATTATCACTTAATTATCATGCATTGACTCCCGATTATAAAAACAATCCGACTGTCTTGTGCGAAATGGCTGTTCAATATATCCGTGAAAAGAAACCCAATCTGTTTGCCGTTATATTCGATAACCCAGATCATATCGGACATCAAGATGGTCACGATACGCCGGCGTATTACAACAAGCTAAAAGAACTGGATAAATACATCGGCCAGATAGCGAATGCAGTGAAAAAAGCCGGGATGTTAGAGGAAACTATTTTTATCATCACCGCTGACCATGGAGGCATTGATAAAGGACATGGAGGAAAAACAATGATGGAAATGGAAACTCCTTTTATCATTTCCGGGAAGAATATAAAGAAAGGATATTGTTTCGACAATATCAGTATGATGCAATATGATTGTGCTTCCGTTCTTGCTACAATATTCGGATTGCAACAACCCCAGGTATGGACAGGGCGTTCGATGCCGGTATTCAAATAAAGAAATAGAGTACGCCTATCGTGCGTGCAGTCTATACTTATTAAACAAGTACGATACGCCTATCCTCCCAGGCTAATTCTATTTCACTATTTGGGAACTTTACTTGTAAAATCTGTTTCACAATAACATGGCTATTGCGGAACAGATTTTTTATATTTCCGTATTCCATGAATCTTCATTCTGAAAGTAGCAAAAACTGTTCTCAATTACAAACTGCTTCTTTTAATTAAGTCAATTTTTTTATCTTTGGAATAAAGCCTATTTACTCTCAGAAAAACCTATGCCTTATGAAAAAGTTAATTTTACTCCTTTCATCCGTTATACTCCTATTTGCCTGCCAGGATGATATAATATCAGAATATTCCGACCAAACAGATACCAGTGTAGATGCTTTTACTTTCGCTGAAGAAGATATCCTGAAAGGACGAATACGCGTCAAATTAAAAGAAGAGCCTCCGGGCGAAGTAGCCGTTAGAGACGTTAATGGTACGGTAACTACAGGAATTGATGCCTTGGATGATATTGCCCCCGTTCTGGGAATTACTCAGATTAAACGTATTTTCCCACCTACCGGAAAATTTGAAGAACGTACCCGCCGGAAAGGAATGCACCTTTGGTATGATATCTGGTTCACGGCAGATTTAGCGGCTACACGTGCCACAGGAGAACTAGCTGCCATGGAAGAATTTGAAATTGTTACACCGGTAGTGAAAGTTGTTTCTACCCGTAGTCCCTTACTATCGACTTTTGAAACTCATTTAATCGATGCTCTGAGGCAAAGCAATGAACTATCTTTCAATGATCCCGACTTACCCAAACAATGGAATTACTATAATCCGGGAACAGAATCATGGCAGGAAGCAAATGCAGATGTGCGTTTAATTGATGTCTGGCAACAATATAACGGTCATCCGGATATCATCGTAGCGTTGGTAGATGGGGGTATCGACCTGGATCATCCCGACCTGAAGCCTAACTTATGGATGAACAGCAATGAAATCCCTGATAACGGGCTGGACGACGATAGCAACGGGTATGTGGATGATATATACGGCTATAACTTTGTCTCCGGGAATGCAACCATTACACCCAATAAACATGGTACGCATGTGGCCGGAATTATCGGAGCAGCCAATAACAACCAGATAGGTGTTTGTGGTATTGCGGGAGGCAATGGTACAGTCAACAGTGGAGTTAAGTTAATGAGCTGCCAAACCTTTCAGCATCCGGGAGGAAGGACAGAATATGAAGAATCTGCTACCTACGACGATATTGCGGCAGTCATCAAATATGGAGCAGACAATGGAGCCGTTATCTGCCAGAATAGTTGGGGATACTCTCTGGAAGCAACCGTTTTCTCTGGAAGAAATACCCGGTCCTCCTATATTGATCCTGCCCACAAAGATGCCATAGATTATTTTGTGGAGTATGCCGGATGTGATAACAACTTGAACCAACTACCCGGAAGTCCGATGAAGGGAGGAATCGTATTGTTCGCTTCGGGAAATAGTAACACACCGATTCCAAGTATCGCTGCGCCCGCCGATTACAACAAAGTACTGGGTATTGCAGCCATAGGCCCGGATTACAAAAAGGCTGATTACTCCAACTATGGTACTTATATGGACCTTTCTGCACCGGGAGGAGGCAAAGATATAGAGGAAAAGAAAATATGGAGCACGACTATGACTGAGATGGGTAGCTATATGTATCAGGCTGGTACTTCAATGGCGTGCCCCCATGTTGCCGGGGTCGCTGCATTGGTTATCCAGAAGCACGGTGTAGGGAAACCGGGATTTACCGCTGCCCAACTGGAAGAAATTCTTCTCACCACAGCCTACGATATATCCGAGTATAACCCGAAATATGTAGGCCAATTAGGATTTGGATGCGTAAACGCCGCTGCAGCCTTACAAGCAGATTTACCCCCGCACAAACCGTTTTCGCTTGCATCCAATCCGGTCACCAATGGAAATTTGTCGTTTACGGTTCATACGGATTTAGCCGGGCAAGCGATCATTGCCATTTACAATAGCACGGGAAACAAGATTCTTCAAAAAGAGATTGTGACCAAGCGGTATGTTCTTTTCAGCCTTGATATTCATGAATTGGCGGCAGGTTACTATACGTTGCAATACGAATGCAACGAACAGGTTATCAAAGAGAAATTTATCAAGTACTAACTTCATCTGATAAAAACAAAAGAAAAAATGAAGAAGATTATCGTCTCTATATTCTTCCTGAGCTTTACTACATGGACTGCGAAAGGACAAAATGAAATGAAACCCATCAATACCGGGGCAGCCAACTTCCTCACTATTGCTCCTGATGCACAGGGAGCTGCCACAGGCGGTGCCGGAGTAGCAGTTACCGGAAGAGATCATACCATCTTCTATAATGCCGCCGGTGCATTGCTGGATAACACCCGCAAAGGAGGAGTCACTGCTACATTTGCCCCGTGGATGCGCGGACAAGAATCCGGACACTCATTGAATAGTTTAGCCGGCTTTTACAAAATAGACAATAAAAATGCTTTGTTGGCCAGTGTTCGCTACTATCATTATCCAAAAATAGAAGAGATAACCGGGGGTGAGATAACCGGTAAAATACATCCGAAAGAACTAGCTATTGATATTGGTTATGCCCGGGAATTGTTTCAGAACTTTGCTGTCTCAGCTACATTCCGGTATGTTTATTCGAACATGGGGAATATAGGAGAGGCTAAAAACGCGAGTGCCGTTGCATTTGATATCGGCGCACTCTACAAACAAGCCTTTTCGATGATGCCCGAAGGCTCCTGGGCACTAGGTCTCACAGTAAGTAATATCGGTTCGAAAATAAAATACCTGGATACGAAAGAAGACCTTCCCGCAGTGGCTAAACTGGGTGGATCGGTTGATTTACCCTTTTCAAACAATCATCGGATTATGTTGGTTGCCGACTTTGGTTACCGCTTTCTACCTTCCGATATTAAGGCTGCCAATGTAAGTGCGGGACTGGAATATACGCTTATGCAGCATTTGATGTTTCGAGGGGGCTACCATTACGGAGATACCGATAAAGGAGATAATAGCTATGGCACTGCCGGTTTAGGTATAAACTACCTGGGTGGGCATGTGGACTTCACGTGGTTATTTGCACAAAATGACAGCCCGTTGAAAAACTCTTTCTGGGTGTCTCTTGGCTTTTCCTTTTAAAGTTTGAAAAAGAATACTGGTTGTTTCGGTTTTTTCTTCAGGATATTATCCGGAGGTGTAGGGGCATCCTTTGTGGGTGTCCTCTGATCATATTTATATTCTAAACGATATCAAGCAAACCATTATTCGGGCACCCACAAGGGACGCTCCTACCCATGGGATCCACATTCTCCATTAAATACCCACCGTCTTTGTCTCACTGGCATACAGATAGTTTACGTCCAAAGTATTCACGTCCACCTTATCGGCGGGTAACTGATTGTAGGTGACGAATGTCTTTAAAGTCAGTTTTGAATTAGCATCCAGAAAGAATAACTGATGATCATCGCTATCCAACTCTTTATGATCGGCACCCGCCAGCACCGTTACCTGCTCTATCGTTGCATTATCATTCACGCGGAGCAACAGCCATTGGGGATATTTTTGCTTGGGGAAGCTAGATTTATAACGCTCAATGTAATACAACAAGAGTTCCTGCTTACCGGTTTTGGGTAACCGTTTGGAAAAGATCAATGTATCATACGTATCCAGCAAAGTGTACTGACTGTTTATGGTATCTGCAAACTCACCATAGCTGAAGTAATCGTTCAGATAATAATTATTTTCTTCATCTTTTATGGTTGTCCATTCAAACCTATTGGGTTGGGAAGGATCATACGAAAGAGAGTCAAGGGAAGCCAGTTCGGGATTTCCCAGTGGCAGTTTACAAAAGGGTACGTTCTCAATCAGTTCTTTAAAGCTCATGGATGCCGGAGACTTGCTCCGCCGCGACAGTTCCGAGATTGCACCACCTGCCATAATCTGGTATTGCATGGCATCTTTCTCTTCCAGGTATTTTATATCCTCTTCTTTATCATACGTCCACATTCGCCGGGCAGATCGAATACTGAAGTTGTCTTCGATAATATAAGATATAATACCATTTTCAATGCTCTGTGAAATCACGGAAGAGTCGATAATATCTTTCTCATTGGCTGTTACTACTACATAATATTCACTCTCTCCTTTCGCCAGCCAAACCAGCATAACGGCTGTGCGGTTATCTACAGAGGGTATGGTGTAACATTGGTACTTGGCTGCTTCCAACTCTTTCTTCTTGAGGTGATCTCTTAACTTGTCGGTGGGTTGGTAGCCGGGATTTTTATTGATTAAATCGAGAACCACGTAAGACGACAATGGCAAAGCCATTTCTTTGTATTTGCCAGAGTCCGATTTTAGATATAAACTGTATATCTCCGGAAGTGAGCGTCTAGCTGTATCCGGAATGTTCTCTGCTATAATAGGTGTTGCATCCTGATTTTGTTTTTCCATTTTCCCCATGCAGGAGGATACCATCAACAAAAGTATTGCCGATAACAGATAACATGTTTTCTTCATCGTTTCGTCTTTTATATTTCAGCCAGTCACTGGCACGGATAATTGTGTTTGCTTCTATCTTTCGGGAGAACCAGACTATTGAGATAGGTAGTTTACCACACCCATACCTGCGGCTCATCTTTCCACAGCAATAATCTGAAAACTTCATAGTGATCACCATTCCCGATGGTGTGGGTATCTCTGTGTCCTTTTCCCAATTGAAGTTTATGCAACATACCGGAATAAGAACCCACCCAAAGTGTTTTCTCGTCATCGGAAAGGGTCATTCCACTGATAGTTGACCCCAAAAAGTGCCTCCAAATCTTTTTTCCGCTTTTATCGAAAGCCTTAATATATCCATAAGCATCTCCCAATATATAATAATCCGATGTGGCAACTCCGGCGTATATTCTCATTTCTTCGTCAATGACCACATAATCATCGCTTTCCTCATAAGGTTCAATGATGGCTCCATCCAGTTTATCTCTGTCTACCCCAATGGTAATGCCATTGTAGAAATGGCAAGAATTGGTTATTAGCTGGCTGTCATCTTTCGAAAATAAACAGAAATGAGGGTAGGATGATTGCGGGCCAATGGAACCCAGCTCTTCACCATCGAGGTTTAGAATCCGATGTTCAGAACACTGATCAGCCACTACAATATACTGGTTCTTATGGTCCATCGTTCCATTCTCCATGTCCAAATAATGATCGGGGTCTTCCTCTTCTTCCAGTTCGTTCCAGTCAATATCCGGGTGTATCAGTTTCTCTTCCTGATCAAGCAGATAAATTCCTTCTGAACTAACCACCAGCACTTTACTGCCATCATTAAATGGAATAAGCTCTGTAATTCCCTCTTCGGCCAATTTATAGAGGGTAAATTCATTCAATAATGGACCTTCCCAACCTTTATAAACAGCCACTTTATCTTGCCGGACAACAGCAAAAATATTCCCTTGTTTGGATTTTCCAACGGCACGAATGGAATCATCCAGTTCTGTAACCTGATTGCCATCCAGCAAATATGCCTGTCGGGTTTCATAAGAAGCACCTGTGAGAAAAACGATTTTCTCCTCTTCAATAAAATAGAGTTGTGTGATGGACTGCGACTTATTATCCATAAATCTGACCATCGGTGCATGGGACGGTGGGAAGTCTTTCCGAAATTCATCTACCCTATTTTCCAGGTTAGCTTCCTTCAGAAGATCAAATACTCCTTCGGCTAAACGTTCTCTTTTCTCCTGAGGTTCTTTCCCTTTCCATTTATCCCAGCCGTTTTCTTCGGCGAAGGCCACCATTTCATTAATGGATTGGGCATACTTTTCGCCTTCCTCATACCACTGCTTCTGTAGGTTTGCTCGATTCGTCTCTTTCATAATTAATTTGTTTGGCGGTTAAAATTAGTAATTTATCCATTAATTAACCTAATAATTGTTTATTAAACTTTATTTACCCGGAATTAGCTGAGAGAAATTACTCCATTCGTATTTATTTCGGATGCTACCGGCATTTGTGTCCAATCCTACCGGAATCCGGGTCGGATGCAACCGGGATTTGAATCGAATGCTACCGGAATTTCTTCGTTTGGAAAATAGGATGCTTTGCTTTAGCTTTGCAAACATAAAAGCAAACTCTGTGCATGATTAAAGACAAGCTACGTTTCATCTTTCTGCCGTTCTTCCTTTGCGCCATCGGAATATTAATCGGATATACCTTTCTGCATTGGTTGCTTATTATCCGGCTGGACTTGTTTCAACCCCAAGAAATTTACCTGGAGTTTGTATTTCCCGGTATCATTTGCACACTCATCGGCTGCTTTTATCTCCGAAGGAAAATTAAACTGTTTTATAATCCGCGTCCACATGATTTCTACACCATACTATGTGTAATGGGTTTATTGGTTCCTACCATGATTGCTCAAAGCTACCTGATGAAGCAACAAGGCCGTCTGATTGAAATGGATACACCGGATAAAATTGATTCGCAACATCAGGTGAAATATTATTCCATCGAGAATTCCGTTATTCCCAAAGCAGCTACGGGAGCTTACGTCAGCAGAAGCAATGCCGACAGGCATGGAAATAAAATTATGATAACCGTTTATTTTGTAACTCCCCTCTTAACAAATCCCGATTTGGGAGAGTTGCACACCCACAATAACTGGATTGCAACTTCGTTTAAACGAAAGTTCTCCAATACGGCTTTCGACGATAAAGAAATACAAAAAAAAGAAATACAAGAGTTTATAAACGAAGCCTTTTTCAAATTCGAGCGATATCCCTTTACTACCAAATACCTTGTAAATCTTCGGACAGATAACAACTGGAATCACTACTTGTCGGCAGCGCAAAATTCAAATCATTATGTAGGGAAAGAAAACATTGTGATTCTCGAAGAAATCATCGGAGAATATGAAACCCGAACCGGAAATAGCTTTGTCTGGATTTTCCGTTCGCTGGCCATTGCGAATCTTATCTGGTTACTGATTACACTTTTTACCCCTGTATTCGAAGGAGACATGAGAATATACCGTTTGCCAGCCAGTGAGAAAAAAACGCTTTATACCAAATTTACGGTTAACTGGAGGTCTTTGTACTCTCTCAAATTTTATTGGGCTACTTCTTCCATTATCTTTGTCAACATAGTGGTATTTATTCTTCTCTTATTCGATGGTATTGACCTGTCGTCTCCCCAGGCAGACGAATTAATAAAATGGGGAGCTTCCTTCGGTCCGCTTATCAGAGAAGGAGAATGGTGGAGGCTGTTTACCTGCATATTCCTACATGCCGGGGTTGTTCATCTGGTGTACAATATGTTGAGCCTGGCTCTGATTGGGTGGTTTACAGAAAGGGAAGTCGGGAGTTTCCGGTTTTTCCTTATTTACCTGCTAACCGGGATAGCGGGTAGTTATTGCAGCTTTCTGTTTCACGAATCGACAGTTAGTGTAGGGGCATCCGGTGCCATATTCGGTATGTATGGACTGGGAGCAGCTTTATCGATCAACCGGTATTTCAGCAAAGATACGATTGGGATACTCCTTCTCTTCGGTCTTCCTTACATGGCTATCAATCTGATTTATGGTTTATTGGTATCCGATATTGATATGTCTGCCCATTTGGGAGGAATGGCTTGCGGGTTTGTAATCGGACTGCTGTTTTTCTCTTTCCGAAAGAAAAGAATTTATTACAGAAAAATTATTGATCGATACCTGTATTCCTCATTACGAATAAAGAACACAAACCCATAATTCCTTTTTATTGAGTACTAAACCTTGATTCGTTCGTCTTACTCTATACAAAAATACAGTAAGATGAAAAAACATACCTACAAAGGAGTAGTCGTACCGATGATCACTCCCGTTACTACTGAAGGAGAAATAGATACCCACGCCATTGAGAAAATCATCCAATTATTTGCTTCCTGCCATGTTTCTCCCCTCCTGATGGGAACCACCGGAGAAGGTAATTCCGTTTCTGTCGAACAAGGTAAACAGGTGGTTGAAGCTGCTGTAAAATCCGTTCCCACTGGTTCCGACATGGTGATTTACGCCGGGTTGAATGGTTGCAGTACCCGCGATCACATTCAAATGGCAGAAACCTACAAACAACTCGGAGCCGATGTTATTGTAGCAACCTTACCCAGTTACTATGCATTGACAGACGAGCAGATGTACTCCTATTATAAAACACTCGCAGACAACATAAAAGCTCCCTTGATGCTTTACAATATCAAGGCTACTACTCACATGAGTATTCCACTGGAGGTAATTCACCGGTTAAGCCAGCACCCGAACATTGTTGGGCTGAAAGATTCCGAACGTGACCCTGAACGGCTGAAAGAAGCGATTGCCTTGTCGAAAGCAACGCCCGGATTCTCTTATTTCTGTGGCTGGGCGGCCCAATCGGCCAACAGTTTACTGGAAAGTGCCGACGGCATTGTGCCGAGCACGGGCAATTTTGTTCCGCAGATGTTTACCGACCTATACGAAGCTGCCATGCGGGGAGATAAAGAAACTGCGCAAAAATTACAGGAAGAGACAGACGAAATCGCCCGTATCTATCAGGCAAACCGCACTCTCGGCCAGTCACTCGCAGCCCTGAAGGTAATGATGGGTACGAAAGATCTTTGCGGCCCGGATATGCTCTCTCCCCTCACCCGATTAACCTTGGAAGAAGAACAAGAAATCATACTGAAAACACCATGAATCAACCATTGATGCATTGGGTTGACTTAACCATAGTCATCCTTTCCGTTTTACTGGCTATTGGCGTAGGACTTTACTTCTCTCGCCGGCAAAAAAGCACCGATAATTATTTCGCAGGAGGACGTAATATCCCGGCATGGGCCATTGGAATGTCCATCTTTGCCACATTGATCAGTAGTGTAACTTTTCTGGCTTATCCCGGAGCAGCGTATGCTTCCAACTGGATTTTGCTGGTACAGGGATTAATGGTACCTCTTATTTTGGTGGCCCTTATCGGCATCATCGTACCCTTGTTCCGAAGAGTGATTAAACTAAGTACGTACGAGTATTTCGAACAGCGGTTCGGTCTTTTCGCCCGTATCTACGGATCACTCGCTTTTATCCTTACTCACTTTTCGAAAATGGGAACCGTGTTCTTTCTGGTTTCCATGGCTATGGCCCCTTTCCTGGGGATAGACATCTATACCGTTATCATCGGTTTAGGAATAGCCATCATTATATTAACCTTATTAGGCGGTATCGAAGCAGTTATCTGGATGGACGTCATCCAAGGATTTATGCTCATCGGGGGCGGAATTATTTGCGTTTTAATTTTATTATTTAAGCCGGAAGGCGGACCTGCGGAAGTATTTAATACAGCATTTGAGTTCAATAAAATAAGCTTTGGACCTTATGACTGGGATCTGACACAACTTACGTTCATCGTAATGACTCTGAACGGAGTTTTCTATGCCATCCAAAAGTATGGTACAGATCAAACGATCGTACAGAGATACTTAACGGCTAAGGATGACAAGGCAGCCAAGAAAGCAGCCTACATCGGTGTATTTATGAGTGTACCTATCTGGACACTCTTTATGTTTATCGGTACGGCACTCTTTGTGTTTTATCAAACGAGCGGCGCTGCCTTACCGGATGGTATCAAAGCCGATCAAGTATTTCCGTTCTTCATTGCAACGGAACTACCCATCGGTCTTACCGGGTTAATTGTGGCCGCATTGGCGGCAGGGGCCATATCAAGTCTGGACTCAGATATGAACTGTCTGGCTGCCATTGGAGTAGAAGACTACTATGTGCGGTTTAAACCGAAAAGCACCGATAAGCAAAGACTCCGGTTAGGACGTATTCTTGTAGCCATTTCAGGAGTAGCTGCAGTCGGTGTTGCCATGATCTATGCCTACTGGGGAGGAGAAGGGGTACTAGGTGTCGTCTTTGAACTTTATGCTATCTTCTCCGCCGGAATTGTGGGGCTTTTCCTTCTGGGACTATTAAGCAGACGCGCCAACAAGCAAGGCTTATATGTCGGTATAGCGGCGGCGGTGCTCTTCACCGCTTATGCCATGCTTACTTCCACCAAGTTCGATTTTGGCGATGGTCTGGGTAAACGGGTATTACTTGACCTGGGAAATCTTAACTTCACCCACCATAAATACATGTTGGGGGGTATACAGCCATGTCATTCTCTTCGTTGTAGGTTATTTTGCCAGCTTCTTCTTTAAAACCCCGTTGGCAGACAAAGACCTGACTATTTACGGTTATCTGGAGAAAAGAAAAGAGGAAAAAAGAAACCGGGTAAAATCATAAGATAAACATTCGCTAATTAATTATATCAATGAAAACAATAACCATTTACCAACCGCAGAAGATTGTATTCGGTACCGGATGTAGCACTACTCACTTTTGTGAGGACTTTCGTGAGTTAGGATTCAAACGATTATTCATCCTGACTGCTCCCCCTATTTTGCCGTTAATCCGACCTATGCTCAAACAACTAACTGCCGATGGAGTGGAGATTTCTATTTATGAAGGCATTACCCAAGAACCTACTGTCACTCACTTTTACGATGTACTGGAGAAAGCCCGCAACTTTGAAGCAGATAGTGTTATAGGCGTCGGAGGTGGAAGTGTACTGGACACAGCCAAGCTGGTAGCCGCTTTAATTGAAAGCGATCAACGGGTAGAAGAGATCTTTGGTACTGGTTTCCTGAAAGGACGCAAATGCTGGTTGGCTTGTCTGCCTACGACTGCCGGAACCGGAAGCGAAGTTTCGCCCAACTCCATTTTATTGGACGAAAAAGATAAACTAAAAAAAGGAATTGTTAGTCCTTACCTGGTAGCAGATGCTGCTTACCTCGATCCCCAATTAACCGTAACCGTTCCTTCTAAAATTACAGCGGAAACGGGTATGGATGCTATTACCCATTGTATCGAAGCCTATACCAATAAATTCGCACATCCGATTATAGATATGTATGCCCGCAAAGGCATTGAGTTGATTTCCTCCAATCTTCTTCGTGCCGTTAGAAACGGAAACGACATACAAGCACGCGAAGCTTTGATGTTGGGCAGTTATTACGGGGGTATTTGTCTCGGGCCTGTTAATACGGCAGCCGTTCATGCTCTCTCCTATCCCCTAGGGGGTGAATTCCATATTTCGCATGGACTGGCCAATGCTATCTTGCTGCCTTCGGTCATGAGATTCAATCAATCGGCCGATGTTCGCAAGTATGCAGACATTGCCCTTGCCTGCGGTGTGGCTATCGGAAGGAACAACGAAGAGATTGCCGAAAAGGGAGTTGAGTTTATCACCCGGTTATCCGAAGACTGCGGTATTCCCACCAAGCTTTCAGAGATCGGTATTCCCAGGGATGCAGTCGATAGAATGGCCGAGGCAGCCATGCAGGTAACCCGACTATTAAAAAATAACCCGAGAGAAGTAAACTTGGCTGATGCAAAGGCCATTTACGAATCACTTTTTTAAATGGAAAGTTGCAAAGTGAGAATTGATAATTTCTCCCCTCTTCAGTTCTCACTTTCGCATTTTCAATTTTCAACTCTCAATTTTCAATGTAAGAAATGAAGAAACCCATTTTAGCAATCACCATGGGAGATCCCGCAGGGATTGGCCCGGAAATAATTATAAAAGCAGTCCACCAGAAAGAGGTATATGAAAAGTGTCGTCCCCTAGTGGTAGGAGATGCCGCTGTCATGCAGAAAGCGGTGAAAATAACCGGGCTTCCTATCAAGATACATCCTATTCACAAAGTTTCGGATGCTCAGTTTACTCCCGGTTACCTGGATGTATATGATCTAAACTTTCCCGGATTGCATAAGGTTGCTTACGGGAAAGTATCTGCCGATGCGGGTGATGCCGCTTTCCAATCCATCAGGAAAGCTATCGAGTTGGCCCTGATAAAAGAAGTGGATGGTACGGTAACTGCTCCGATTAATAAAGAAGCTCTTAACCTGGCTGGGCATCATTTCGACGGACATACCGAGATATACGCTTACTTCACCGGAACAGCCAAATATGCCATGCTGCTTGCCGACGAATTCCTGCGGGTGATTCATGTTTCCACGCATGTTTCACTTCGGGAAGCTTGCGACCGGGTGAAAAAAGACCGCATCATAGATGTTACTCAACTTATTACCGATGCTTGCCGTCAGTTTGGCATTGAAAATCCCCGGATTGGTATTGCAGGATTAAACCCACATTCCAGCGATAACGGTCTTTTCGGGTGGGAAGAAGAGAAAGAAATTATTCCCGCCGTAAATGCTCTGAAGGAAATGGGATACAATGTAACCGGCCCTATACCTCCCGACACGTTATTTGCCAAAGCAAAGTGTGGACAATACGATGGTTGTGTTGCCATGTATCATGACCAGGGACACATTCCTTTCAAGGTAGTTGGATTTAGCTGGGATCAGAAAACTGGAAAGATGAGCAGTGTCCAAGGGGTAAATATCACCCTGGGATTACCTATTATCCGGGTATCCGTTGATCACGGTACTGCCTTTGATGTGGCAGGAAAAGGAATCGCAAGCCCGGACGCCATGTTGCTATCCCTGGATTATGCCACCCGCATGGCTAATAACCGATAAACAGATTCCACCATGATTATTGCTATTGCCGATGATATTACAGGTGCGGCAGAGATTGCAGGTATCGGCTTTCGGTATGGTTTGCGAGTCAAACTTGTAATGGATATATCCCAGATACCAACCGACTGCGATCTGTTGGTGTGTGCTACAGATACCCGTTCGCTGACAGAAAAAGAAGCAATTCGGCAAAGTTGTCAGTTGGCGGAGCAATTACATGCTTCCGGGTATCGAAAGATATTCAAAAAAGTAGATTCCGCTTTAAGGGGACATCTGGTGGCGGAGTTGCAACCGTTTTTAGATGTAGTACATTATAATAATGTATTGCTCATTCCCCAAAACCCATCCAAAGGAAGGATCATCCAGAAGGGTATTTATTACATCAATGGTGTACCTTTACATGAAACCTCTTTTAAAGACGACCCGGAATTTCCGGCTTATACATCAGAAGTCAATTGCTTTTTGAAGAAAAAGAATGGTTTTGTGATAGCCGATGCCACCACCTTAGACGAAATAGAAGAATATGCCACTTCCCTGCCACCGGACACTTTACCAGCTGGAGGAGCAGATTTCTTTTCTGCTTACTTACAGGCAGAAGGTTATATTCTACAGCCAGATATCCCTACGTTTAAAGGGTTAACGAAAGACAATGTATTAATCGTTTGTGGTAGTACAGTGCGCCATCCGTTGGAAACGTTCGGCTATATCCAACGACATCAGGTGGATATTTGCTCCATGCCACTACCCGTTTTTGAAGGAGGTCATCCAAATTCATGGGTAGAAGAGTTAAAGCAAATGTATATTCAGCAACATTCACTGGCAATTACCATTGGCCATCCTCCCCAAACAGGAAAGGATTTTGCGGATCGATTAAAGCAAATTCTCACAGAAGCTACTTTTGCTTTAATATCTATCCGGCTTCCCCAGTATCTTATTATAGAAGGAGGAGCTACGGCTTTTTCTATTCTGAGCAGGTTACAATGTAATGAATTTACAGTAAAACAGGAAATAGCATCAGGAGTTATTGGTCTGGAAACCAAACAAATACCAGGCTTTTGCATCATTATGAAACCCGGAAGTTACCCGTGGGGGGATACATTCTTATAAGTCAATCAAAGAGTTCCTGTAAAATAGAAAGAGATTTCAATTCCGGAAACCCCGGAATATGCAAACGATAGTAATCATTCATAATTACCAGACACCGTGCACGCTCCGTCCGACTCATGGGAAAAAGATGCATTGTTTCGTAATTCATACGCATCAGTCGCGTTACCCGGTATGCTTCATCACCACCGATATAAAAGGTGTGTACTTGCGGACGGATAGAAGTAAAGGAAGCGTTGAGCAAATCAAAATAATCCCCTTTTTGATAATCATCTACATTCGGGTAAAGTCCGAGAAAACGGGAAAGCCTCATCAGGAAAACAAGATGGAAATTGGCAAAGTTCTCATGACAGATGTCCAGCCAGATTATCGAATGTCGCAAATAAGCAAACAAAGGCCGGTTCTCGGCCTCTTCGCGAACGCTTCTGTAAAGGAATTCGGCCAAGAACAAAGCAATGGCAGATTTATAAGGGTCATAAGGAAGAGTCATAAATGGAAAGGCAGACTTCGCTTCCCGGATGCGATGCAAATTGACATTCGGACGGATATTCGCCTCAATCTCAATAATAGAAAGAGGCTGAAATAACACATATTTAACAGCAGACTTTCTGGAACGGGAAGCTGAAACCAGAAAAGAAAGCCGCCCGAATAACTCTGTGTAAATATCCACAATATTCGTTGTATCGTTATACTTCAGAGAGTGTAAAACAATTCCTGTGGTTTTTTGAAACATAAAAGGAGTTATTGACAAACAAAGCTACGAAAAAGAGTTTTATCAGCCAAATTCGGTCTCAGAGGCGAAAAAAGTGCACAGCAGTGGAAAATATTTTTCAGAAATGTTTGGTAATTCCAAAATACTATCTACCTTTGCATCCGCAATCGAGAGGGAAACCCTCAGGAGCTGCAGAAATGCAAGACATGTTGGCCCATTCGTCTATCGGTTAGGACGCCAGATTTTCATTCTGGAAAGAGGGGTTCGATTCCCCTATGGGCTACAAAAGTAAAAATAATAAATCAAATAAAGATTAGTCGAAATGGCAAATCACAAATCATCATTAAAGAGAATCAGACAAGAAGAAAAGAGAAAACTTCATAACAGATATTACGCTAAAAGTGCAAGAACTGTTATAAGAAAGCTCCGTTCTACTACAGATAAAGCAGAAGCTACTGCTCTTTATCCTTATGTAGTGAAAAAAGTGGATAAACTTGCGAAAGTTAACATTATCCACAAGAATAAAGCCAACAACCTAAAATCAAAACTGGCTTTATACATCAACAAATTAGGTTAATTCTACTGTAAAATAGAAAATAATATCAACAAATTGGTTGGACTATCCGGTTCAGCCTTTTTGCTTTTATATCCCCTCAAAAAGAAAAGATAAAAAGCTATAAATGAGTGTATTTTTATACACTCTAACGCAACAAATCCGGGATTTTTTCACTATCTTTGCTTAGATATTCTAAGAGGAAAATAAATTATGATTGAAGAACAAATCACTAACAACAATGGTACGTATTCTGCAGATAGTATTCAGGTTTTAGAAGGTCTTGAAGCAGTAAGAAAACGTCCGGCGATGTATATTGGAGACACCGGACTGAAAGGTTTGCATCACCTTGTTTACGAAGTAGTGGATAACTCTATTGACGAAGCACTGGCCGGATATTGCGATCGTATCGAAGTCACCATTAACGAAGATAATTCAATTGCAGTACAAGATAATGGACGTGGTATTCCGGTAGATTACCATGAAAAAGAAAAGAAATCAGCCCTGGAAGTAGTAATGACTGTACTTCATGCTGGTGGTAAATTCGATAAAGATTCATATAAGGTATCCGGCGGTTTACACGGTGTAGGTGTATCTTGTGTGAATGCACTTTCTACTTGCATGATTACTCAGGTAGCGAGAGACGGTAAACTCTATCAGCAGGAATATTGCTGTGGTAAACCGTTGTACGATGTAAAAGAAATCGGCACAACTGACCAAAGAGGTACCCGTCAGGTATTTCACCCGGATACTGAAATTTTCACTATCCTGGAATACAGATATGATATTCTGGCAACCCGTATGCGCGAATTAGCATATTTGAATGCCGGAATTACAATTACACTGACCGACAAGCGTGAACAAGATGAGAACGGAAACTACAAATCTGAAATCTTCTATTCAGAAGAAGGTTTGAAAGAATTCGTTCAGTTCATCGATTCTTTGCGTGAACACCTCATACATGATGTTATTTACATTAATACCGAAAAACAAGGTATCCCGGTGGAAGTAGCAATCATGTATAACACTTCTTATTCAGAAAACATCCACTCGTATGTAAATAACATTAATACGATTGAAGGTGGTACTCATCTCGCAGGTTTCCGCCGTGCCTTGACGCGTACACTGAAAAAATATGCCGAAGACTCTAAGATGCTTGAAAAAGTAAAAGTAGAGATCTCCGGTGACGACTTCCGCGAAGGCTTAACAGCTGTTATCTCCATCAAAGTAGCCGAACCTCAATTTGAAGGGCAAACTAAAACTAAATTAGGAAACAACGAAGTGATGGGTGCTGTGGATCAGGCTGTAGGCGAAGCATTAACGAACTTCCTGGAAGAGCATCCGAAAGAAGCTAAAACCATTGTAGATAAAGTGATTCTTGCTGCTACTGCCCGTCATGCTGCCCGTAAAGCTCGCGAAATGGTGCAACGGAAATCTCCGATGTCAGGTGGTGGGCTACCAGGTAAATTAGCTGACTGTTCAGACCGTGATCCGGATAGATGCGAGTTATTCCTTGTCGAAGGAGACTCTGCAGGCGGTACAGCAAAGCAAGGCCGTAACCGTGCATTCCAGGCTATTCTGCCACTTCGTGGTAAAATCCTGAATGTGGAGAAAGCCATGTATCACAAAGCACTCGAAAGTGATGAGATTCGTAACATATACACTGCTTTAGGTGTAACTATCGGAACAGAAGAAGACAGTAAAGCAGCCAACATCGAAAAGTTGCGTTACAAAAAGATTATTATCATGACCGATGCCGACGTCGATGGTTCACACATTGACACACTAATCATGACATTCTTTTTCCGTTACATGCCAGAGTTAATTCGCAACGGATATTTATATATTGCTACTCCACCGCTCTACCTTTGCAAAAAAGGAAAAACAGAAGAGTATTGCTGGACAGATGCGCAACGCCAGAAATTCATTGATACCTATGGCGGTGGTTCTGAAAGTGGAATTCATACACAACGTTACAAAGGTCTGGGAGAGATGAATGCTCAACAGCTCTGGGAAACAACCATGGATCCGGAAAACCGTATGCTAAAGCAAATCAATATCGAAAATGCAGCAGAAGCAGATTATGTATTCTCTATGCTGATGGGCGAAGATGTAGCTCCGCGCCGTGAGTTTATTGAAGAAAATGCAACCTATGCTAACATAGATACATAATTTATAAACTAATAAATCCGACCTCACATCTTACAACGAGGAAAAAGGTGTCTCTTGAGAGGCACCTTTTTTTATATCTACTTCATCATCCCTTCACATAATGGGTTTTATTACTACATCAAAAGTTACTCATAAAAGAAATACCTCACTCATTCACAGAAAATTATAAAATAGGCTTTGTTTCACAACACATATAGTTTATAGTATTATTCAAAAGAAGTAGTTATCTTTGTTTATAGCTTTCAATATACCTACTACTAGTATTATATATCTATGAGAAACGCGATTTGCATTTTATTGCTTCTTTTTAGGTTTAACACCGGCATATAGTTCCTGGCAATATACAGTCAGCAATTACAATAAGAAAGAATATAAAGCTGGAAATCAAAACTGGCAGATCACACAGCATATTAATGGATGGATGTATATAGCCAATAATAAAGGATTACTGGAATTTGATGGTGTATACTGGAATATTTACCCCTTCGAATATACCAAGATGCGTGCTGTAAAAGTCGGCTATGACAACCTGATTTATTGTGGCGGATTAGAAGAATTCGGCTATTACCGTCCGAATGAAAACGGAGAGTTATGCTATACCAACTTATCAAAGCAATTACCAGAAAATACTAAAGTGGGTGTTATTTGGGATATTGGAGTTAATACCGAAGAAATCTATTTTATTTCTAACAATGCCATTTTCCAATGGAAAGAAGAAAGCCTATCCATTCTGCATGATAGTTTATCCGTAATAGCTTCATCTATGATCGATAATCGTTTGCACCTATTAACCAATCAAGGTATTATGGTACATGATGATCATAAATTATGGCTTCTGCCGAACAGTGAATCATTCGGGAAACTTAAAGTAGTTGAAATGCTCCCCACCGAAAAAGGAATCTTATTAGTGACGAATAAAGAAGGACTCTATCTTTACAAGGACGGTATTAAAAGTCCATACAGCGAAATTGCTAAAGATTTTATACAGCATAATCATTTTTTCTGTGCTGCTATTAAAGATTCCCAATTGGCTCTCGGTACTGTTCAAAATGGTATTCTGCTTATTAATCTGAAAAACAACGAATCAGAGCATATTTCTATTGAAAACGGGTTGCAGAACAAAACTGTCTTAAGACTTTGTTTCGATCAGGAGAATAACCTGTGGGTAGGACTGGATAATGGGATTGATTGTATTCATCTTAATTCTCCCATTCTTTCATTATGCAAAAGCAAACTAATAGGTTCGGGATATAGCGCGCAGTTAAAGAATGACTTTCTCTACCTGGGAACCAATCAAGGATTATATACTACAAAGACCAATCGGTTGAGTAAAGAAAAAGAATTAGATATTGATCTTATTCCAGGCATGGCTGGACAAGTATGGTCCCTAAGAAACATTCAGGATGATCTGTTTTGTAACTCTGATAATGGTGTTTTCCTGTTGGATAAAGGTGAGGTACAGAAAATAGCCGGGACTTCAGCCACGTGGAATGTCATGTCTCTGAATGATGATAAAAACACACTGATTGGGGGTACTTATTCCGGTTTATGTATTCTGAAACGCACAGATGGGAAATGGCTGTTTTCAAACAGAATAACAGGTTTCGGACAGTCGTCGAAAACAATGCTGGCAGAAAATAAAAACAACTATATCTGGATTGCCAACAGTGAACATGGAGTATCCCGTCTTAAGATCTCGGATAACCTTCAGGAGGTAGAGCATTTCAGAAACTACAATTCGGAGAAATACCCCGTGCGAGGAAATATTTGCATAGCTACGATAGATAATGACATTGTGTTTACTTCGGTAAAAGGTCTATTCCGTTACAACCAACTCAAAGACTTACTTGAAGAATACGAAGAACTCAATGAGTTGCTGGATGGTAAAACCCATTATACCTACATCAAACAAGATGAAAACAGGAATATCTGGTATGTAGCCAATGGTACGCTTAAGATGATTCGCTACAACTCACAGGAGAAGGCTTACGAAAGAAATAAATATGAATCGTATCTTTCCAATTCCTTAATCGAAGATTTTGAAGATATTTACTTTTATTCGGATCATCAAATACTTATCGGCACGGAAGATGGCTTCTCATTGATAGACACACAGTCTCAACCGTCTGTTAAATATCCGTTAACCCTAGAGATCAGAAGAGTTTATAATACCAACTATCAGGATTCTCTTATCTATGGCAGAAGTTTTATTGGTAATACACGCTCTATCTCACTTCCCTATTCTCATAATTCATTAAGGATTGAATTCGGTGCCAATGCTTATGATCCCTTACAGAATGTTCTTTATTCATGGAGATATCCAATCCGATATTGGTTGTTTTGATTTCTTCCCAGGTCAGGGTGGTAGAAACCAATCTGGGAGTTTCGGCAGTATTCGGTTTGGCGCCATTAATCAGCCAGTTGCCATAAGATGGTCTGAAATTCATGGTGCGGTAAGTGGGGTACAGACTGTAAGTGTTTTGATTAGCCAATACGCCGTAAGATCCTCTCAGTTTCAAAGTAGAAATGTGATCAGCCAGAGGTTCAAAAAAGTTTTCGCGGGCTATGTTCCATCCGAGCGAAAAAGAAGGTGTCCAAATCCAACGATCTTCGCGGCGATAACGGGAAGAACCATCGTAACGCAGGTTGGCTTCTACCAGATAACGTCCTTCATAGTCGTAATTAATCCGTCCGAAGAAACCGGCATTCGCCCATTCGTTGTAAGCTCCCTCTATTTTGTAATTACTCGTACTGGTAGTTAAATCCAGTACCGGAAAATCCGTAGAAATCATATCCGAACGTTCCCCTCTGACATTCCGGTATTTCTGTTGTTCGATCTGCATACCTGCTGTTGCCGCAATGGTATGCTTTCCCAGTTCGATCAGATAATTGGTATAGACGTTTGGATTGAGAAAAGTTCCTTTATACGCTTCTTCGGATACCGTATTTTGGCTTGGGCCGGTCATAGTGGCCGCATACGTTTTTTCGGGATCGTTGGCATAGTGGGAATAAATGATTTTGTAATCCCAATGTGTCCAGTTATTATCGGTTTTTATATTCATTTCTCCGATAATATTCCAGTTTTTCAGCGGAGTAAAGGTAACGCGTATCTGCTGGGAAAGACCGTCTTTTTGCTCTTTATGACGGCCCCCGTTTTGCAACGCTTCGATATAGTTTATATCCGACATATAATATCCGTTCGGGTCATAAACCGGACGTACCGGACGGGCGCGACGCAATACGTTATTATAGAATGCTTCATTATAGAGCATCGAAGGACGATCATAATCGGTACGTACATAGCGGGTGGAGAAATCCACTTTAAAATAATCAGTCAACTGGGCAGAAATTTTCCCGGTCAGGTTGTAACGGCTATAACCATCTGTTCCGTAACGCATGAAACCATCCTGAGTTAAAAAATTACCAGACAGGTAATAAGTAATTTTACCGGTTCCGCCGCTGATGCTGGCGTTATGCTCTTGAGAAGTCGACCAATCCTTGTAGTACTCTTTTAACCAGTCCACATTTCCCCAGGTATAATCGTAGTTCCACTTTCCATCTGCCTGCGGCTCGGCTACATCCATGGGATCCAGCTTTCCATCAACATAATCCTTCACCTTTTGCATGTAGTTTCCACCGCCGTATGTTTTATCGCGGTAGTAATATTGGCCATTTTTATTGTAGGAAGCATCATCATAAAAGTTCACATATTCCCAGGCATTCATCATTTTAGGCATCAAGACAGGAGTATTGAACCGGAAACTGTTATTGTAGTTAACCACCGGACGGCCTTCTTTTCCGGATTTGGTAGTGATGAGGATTACCCCGAATGGTGCCCGGGAGCCATAGATAGAAGAAGCGGCAGCATCTTTCAACACCGAAATGTTCTCAATATCCTGCGGGTTAATGGTGTTAATATCTCCTTCCATTCCGTCAATCAGAATAAGTGGATCACTTTTGGTGTAAGGATTTCCACTTTCATCCGTTCCTACCGTACCAATCCCCCGGATATTGATGGATTTGGAACCATTGAGTTCTCCTCCGTTGCCTGAATTGGAGATATTCAACCCCGGAATAAGTCCTTGCAATGCCTGCACCGCATTGGAAACAGGGCGTGCTTCCAGGTCTTTCGCGGATGCGGTGGCTACAGAACCGGTCAGGTTCACTTTTTTCTGCACACCGAAGCCTACTACTACGACCTCATCCAGAGCTTGGGAATCTTCTTTAAGAGATATTCTCATGTTGGGTACCGGTTTCATCTCTACAGAGATATATCCAATATAAGAAATCTGTAACATAGCCTCCGGAGCAACTTTCAGGGAGAAGTTACCATCCAGGTCAGTGATGGTTCCATTGGTTGTGCCTTTCTCCATAATGGTAACACCTGTGAGGGGTTCGGCGGTAGTGGCATCTGTAATTTGTCCTCTTACTTCCATCGTGTTTTGGGCATATACACCCACTCCACCCATGAAAAGCCAAAAACACAGTACAAAGAACTGTACCGGGAATTGTCGCGAAATTCGTTTTCTTTTCATAATAATTAAATAAAAGTTTAACTGTAAAATTGTTAGTTAGTGTTGGCTCGATGAACCGATGGCACGAAAGTAGGTTAGAAAAGAAAACGGTAGGAAAAAAGAGGGGCATCAAAAGTACAACAAAGCGGGAGAACAGATACATCAAGTGTTTCTCAAAAAGAGGGTAAAATACTGATTTACAATAGATATATTCCCTATTGGATTCACCGAAGAAACAAAACGATTGGGGAAAGTTGAATAAAACTTTGGCCGGATATAATCAGGTCAAAAATTTGTGTTTATGCGCACATTCACTCTATAAAAAACTCTCATTCTTCAAATTTCCTATTTTTTTGCTTAAACCTTCTAGGTACAGTATTGACTCATCTTTATATTTGCATTCTATCCAAAACGCAAATTCTATATCTCTTAAAACTAATACAATGAATGATTTAATCGAAAAAAGTCCCGACAAACAAATGGGCCTGAATGAAAGAATAACTTTCAGGAATTTCCCGGGCCTCCAGTTACGAATCATGTTTTTGTTCCTACTACTATTTTCTACCGGACATTCATTTTACCCGATGAATGTAAATGCCACTACTTACCATGTAAACCAACAAGCTCAAACGTTAAAAGGAAAAGTTGTTGATTCGTTGGGTGATCCTTTACCGGGTGCAACCATTCAGCAAAAGGGCAGTACAAAAGGAGTTATTACAGATATTGACGGTAACTTCGAATTCACCGGATGTAAACCCGGAGACATTCTGGTCATTTCCTACATTGGGATGGAAACAAAAGAAGTAAAGTTCCAGGGAGAACGCCAACTCATCATTACCCTGAAAGACAAAACCGATGAGCTGGACGAAGTTACCGTTGTTGCTTTCGCCAAACAAAAGAAAGAAAGTGTGGTAGCCTCTATTACCACCGTCAAACCTTCCGAACTAAAAGTTCCCAGCAGCAACCTGACCACCGCCCTTGCGGGACGGGTAGCCGGATTAATCTCTTACCAGCAAAGCGGTGAACCCGGACAGGACAATGCTAATTTCTTTATCCGGGGTATTACCACCTTCGGTGCAGATGCCAAGAAAGATCCTTTGATCTTAATTGATGGTATCGAGCTAAATTCAGATGATCTGGCACGTCTGAATACGGACGACATTGCATCTTTCTCCATCATGAAGGATGCTACGGCTACGGCTCTTTACGGTGCACGTGGTGCCAATGGAGTGATTCTGGTTACTACCAAAGAAGGGAAAGAAGGAAAAGTAACGGTTAATGCCCGAGTGGAAAATACCTTTACCCGCCCTACCGAGCGAAGAAAGATAGCCGATCCGGTTACCTACATGCGGATGCAAAACGAAGCGATTAAAACCCGCGACCCAATGGGGCTGGCCCTCTATTCGGAAGAAAAGATTGCGATGACAGCTGCCGGCAGATATCCCAATCTCTTCCCAGCGATCAACTGGTATGACACGATGCTGAAAGATATGACTGTCAATCAACGGGCCAACGTCAGTCTGAGCGGAGGAGGTAAACTGGCAAGATATTATGTAGCGGGGAATGTCTCCCATGATACCGGCAATATACGGGTAGATAAAAGGAACAACTACAACAATAATATTAAGTTGATCAAATATTCTTTCCGTTCAAACATCAATATCGACCTGACTAAAACAACCGAGTTATTCCTCAAAATGAGTGCTTCTTTTGATGATTACAACGGACCAATTGACGGAGGTACCGAAGTCTACCGAATGGCCATGCAAGCCAATCCGGTTTTGTTTCAACCTTACTATACACCGGATAATCAATACGTCAGTGTCAACCATATTTTATACGGGAATTATGGAGCCGGAAGTTACGTGAACCCGTATGCACAGGTACAAAGAGGCTACAAGGAATACAGTAAAAATACCATCCTTGCCCAGTTGGGATTCAAGCAAAACCTGGATGTAATTACCAAGGGATTATCGGCAAGGGTACTGGTTAATATCGACCGCTATGCAGAAACATCGGCAACCCGGGCATGGAATCCTTACTTCTATGGGGTTTCGAGTTATAACCTCAACGAAGGAAGTTACCGATTAAAAAGATTGAGAACAGGTAGCGACGGACTCGACTTTAACCAAGGAAAAATGTATATCAACACAGCTTTCTATCTGGAAGGTACCCTGGAATATTCACGGCTTTTCAAGGAAAAGCACCATACCAATGCCCTATTTGTTTATACCATGCGTGAGGCCAAAGAGTCAAACCCGGATATTAAGACCTTGCAGCTTTCCTTGCCTAACCGGAATATCGGTTTTGCAGGTCGTCTGGCTTATAACTACGACAACCGTTATATGATTGAAGGTAACTTCGGTTACAACGGTTCAGAACGTTTTTCAAAGAACAACCGGTGGGGATTCTTTCCGTCAATCGGGTTAGGTTGGATGCTCTCGAACGAAAAATTCTTTCAGCCGCTTTCTTCTTTCTTTAACCAGTTCAAGCTTAAAGCCACCTATGGTATGGCAGGGAACGACCAGATTGGTAATAACGATGATCGGTTCTATTACATGTCGGAAGTCAAAAACAACGAAGATAAAGCCGTAAACTGGGGAGAAAGACTGGACTATAGTCCCGGAGGTGGATTTTATGTCAACCGATATGCCAACGACCAGATTGGATGGGAGAAATCTTATAAGTTGAATGCCGGTGTGGAATTCAGTACTACCTTCGGCCTGAATGCGAACATCGAATACTTCCACGAGAAAAGAGAGAATATACTTTTATCCCGTACCATTCCTGCTACCACCGGAATTACCCAGGATGTAAAAGCCAATCTGGGAAAGGCCAAAGGAAGCGGATTCGATATAGAACTTAATTACGAAAAGTTCTTCAACAAAGATCTTTGGCTGACTTCCCGGGGTACTTTCACCTACGCTGCCAGCAAAGTGCTGAAATGGGAAGAACCGGATTACAGCGAAACTCCATGGGTATCTGCCGTAAACAAGACCATCGGACGGGTAGCCGGATACATTGCCGAACGTCTTTTTATTGACGAAGAAGAGGTAAGGAACTCCCCTACTCAATTCGGCGATTATACCGCAGGAGACATCAAATACCGCGATATAAACAGGGATGGCAAAATTAATGAACTGGATAAAGTTACTTTGGGTTATCCAAATACACCACAGATCATGTACGGATTCGGTTTCTCCCTGGGTTACAAAGGCATTGATATATCCTGTTTCTTCCAGGGATCTGCACGGCAGTCTTTTATGCTGGACTTAGCCGATATCACTCCCTTCCATAATATTCGCGGAGACGGCCTGATCGGACAAAACGCCGTTCTGCAAGCTATTGCCGACAATTACTGGTCGGAATCCAATCCCAATCCGTATGCTTTCTGGCCCCGGCTACAAAACGGAATGAACGAAAACAACAAGCAGGAAAGCACCTGGTGGCTGCAAGATGCCAGCTATTTAAGGCTGAAATCAGTCGAACTCGGATACACGCTTCCGCAGGCTTTAACCAGAAAACTAAAAATAAGCAACCTGCGTCTCTACGTAAGCGGAACGAATCTCGTTCGGTGGAGTAAATTCAAATTATGGGATCCGGAGATGGGAAAAAACGGATTGAATTACCCGATTCAGCAAGTATTCAACGTGGGTTTAAACGTAGGTTTTTAACAAACAAATAAGTATGATTATGAAGTCAGTTTACAAATATATAGCTTCTCTTTGCATGGCCCTGTGCATGGCGTCTTGCGATTACCTGGATATCATGCCGGATGATGTAGTGACGGTCAACAGCATGTTTGCCGACCGGTATACGGCCGAACGATACCTCGCAACCTGTTATCATGGATTCCCGCGGTTGGGCGAAACGAATGGCAACCCCGCCCTGATCGGTTCCATGGAAATGGTTTACAATAAATCAACTGATATGGTGAATAATGCCTGCATGAAGCTGGCACTGGGACAAAACAGTTCCTCCACCAATGTCATCGACTACTGGCAGGGGGGTGGCGGTTGTTATGCGAATATCCGCATCTGCAACGATTTTCTGGAAGGCATCGACCAGGTGGACGACCTCACTTTGAGCCAACGCGAACGTATGAAAGCTGAAGTGAAACTACTGAAGGCCTACCTTCATTTTTACCTGATCCGGTTTTACGGACCCATCTGCCCCATCCGGAAAAACACTTCTGTCAATGAATCTACCCAAGGCGCGCGCGTATACCGGGAAAAGATAGACGATTGTTTCGCATATGTACTCGAACTCATTCAGGAAGCAATTGACAGTAATGCATTACCGTCTATCATCGTGAACCGGGCCACGGAACTGGGACGTTTCACCCTTCCTGCTGCTCACATGCTTAAAGCACGGGTACTGGTTCACTGGGCTAGTCCGCTATTTAACGGCAATACCGATTATAATGATTTTCTGGATCACAACAAAGAACCTTTCTTCAACCAGATAGAAGATCCCAACCGATGGAGAACAGCGGCCGAAGCATGCGACGAGGCTATCAAAGCCTGCGAAGAAGCAAACATCCGTCTTTACCAGTTATCTGATTACAGCACCGGAAACAGTTTGTCGGACGAAACGATGATGGTAAATGCCTTGAGAAGTTCTGTTTCGGAACTCTGGAACAGCGAAATCATCTGGGCCTGCACACGTTCACTCGTGGACGGCGGTTTCCAGAGTTCCTGTATCCCCCGCCTTGAAAACGGAACTGTAGCCCTGACGACCGGAACCATCAGTTTACCTTTCAGCACCGTAAACTTGTTTTATATCAAAAACGGATTACCCATCGAACACGATCCTGCTTATTACAAAGACGGGATGTATCTGCCAGTCAGATATTCGACTAATAATGAAACCTTTACGCAGTATTATGATTTCGATTATAACTTCCGTTATGTCATCGAGAATGAAACTACCGCAGGTATGAATTTCGACCGGGAACCCCGCTACTATGCATCGGTAGGTTTCGACAGAGGCGTTTGGTATGGCAACGCTTACAATAACCCCACTGACGACCGGAACGGTACACAGGCCGCTTACCGCTATCCGCGCAACTTATTCGGAGAGTTTTCATCGGTATGGAATGCTATCTGGTACAATGCCACAGGATTCTGGCCCAAGAAAATGGTTTCACTGAGATCCGTCTCCACCGGAAGCGATAATATGTCTTTCCATAACTTTGCTTTCCCCGATATGCGGTATGCCGACCTGCTATTAATGGCAGCCGAAGCCTGGAATGAAGTAGAAAGTCAACCCACCGAAAAGGTGTACGGCTATCTGGATCAGGTAAGAAAACGGGCCGGACTGGAAGGAATCCGGGAAACTTATACGAAGTATGCAGACACTCCTTATAAGGAGTATCCGGGTAATAAAACCCGCATGCGGGAGATTATCCAACGGGAACGCAAAGTGGAACTGGCGTGCGAAGGGTCTTACTTCTGGGACAGTCGTCGCTGGAAGACCGCCATAAAAGAACAAAACCGGGTGATTCAGGGATGGAATGTACTGAGAGGTGAAACCGCCAACGATTATTACATCCCCACCAACCTATACAATCAGGAATTCACCCACCGGGATTATTTCGCTCCGATACCCGACGGTGATATTATTAAGAACCCACAGTTGGTACAAAACCCGGGATGGTAATGGATAAATTGAAAGTGGAAAATTGAGAATTGAAAATTATGAAAAGGATATATTATATAATAGTAGTGGCCGTATTATGGATGAGTGGCTGCGACGAGAAGAAGCTGGAACCCATTACTCCCAGTCTCGGTAAACCGGGAGTTCCCTCGGAAGTGAAAGCAGAACCGATAGCAGGGGGAGTTTTAATCTCTTACCGAATTCCCGAAAATGAGGATATTCTGGGGGTGAAAGCTGTATATCAGTTATCCGATGGAAAAACCCGCGAAGTGATGTCTTCCCTTTTTAGCGACCGGGTAAGGATTGAAGGATACATTGACGAAGAAGAGAAAAAGGTGACTCTCTACGCTGTGAACCGGGCCATGGTTCTATCCGATCCGGTGGAAATTGGTTTCACCCCGTTGGAAGCAGCCATCAGCAAGGTAAGTAAAAGCATGCAAATAGCCCCGGATTTCGGAGGCGCGCAATACTCGTGGGAGAATGAAGACCGGGCAAACCTAACGCTCGAAGTATTGACTACCGACTCCGTTGGAGTAATGACGGCGATGAGAATACTGACAACTGCCACCGCAACCGGTATTTATAACTTGCGCGGATACGATACAGATCCCCGTTGGTTCGGAGCCATCTTCCGCGATAATTTCGGGAATGCAACCGATACGATTTTCCCTGTTAATACCAACGGCGAAAGGATACAGTTGTCACCCATGTACGAACAGAAACTGGATAAGAAGCTATTCCGCTTCCTTTACCTGAACAATGACCAGAGCTTCAGTAACTTTGGGGGGAGTGAAAATGATATAATTGACGATAATGTGGAAACCTTTGGCCACTCCAGTAACGGTTCATTGCCGGCACCTCTCAGTATTGATCTTGGCGGAAAAGTAAAATTAAGCCGTGTAGTCATTCACCAGAGAAACAATGATTACTACGGATGGGGAAACCCAAAAACGTTCGATGTTTACGGTACCAACGAGGAACCGGACAAGAGTGGCGACTGGAATCAATGGAACCATCTTCTGGATTGCGAAATCATTAAACCTTCCGGATTGTCGATCGGCAATAATTCCGAAGAGGATATCGAAACAGCTGAAAACGGACATGACTTCACCTTCAGCCTCGACCAGGAGCCTTTGCGCTACATTCGTATCCGGTTTCTATCGGTATGGACCAGTTCTACCTTCTGCCACCCGGCCGAAATAACCTTCTACGGAGATCCGAACATCAATGAATAACACTCTTATAAAGACGAATCAGATGAAAAAAATACATTATATCGGGTTATGGATGTTGTGTGCCTGCCTCCTGACTGCATGCGACGACCTCATGGATACCCACAAAGAATTTATCCAGGGTGGTGAGATTATCTACGCGCCCAAACCGGATACCATTTTCTTCGTTGCCGGAAAAAACCGGGTGGAAGCGAACTATACCATTTCCAAAGCACCGAACGTCAATTCGGTTAATATCTACTGGAACAGTGGACAAGACTCGCTGATTACCCAGGTTGAACTATCTACAGAGGAGGTGAACGGAAAGATTATCCTTCCTTCACTCAAAGAAAAATCCTATACTTTCACTATACAGTTACAGGACAAGTACGGACATAAATCTCTGGAAGTAACATCTTTTAGAACAGCTTACGGAGAGAACTACCAGAACAGCCTCACGGGCAGGCGTATCAAGCAGATGCAAAGCAATGCGGAAGGTGGTATCGTGGAATGGGATATTGCCCAGGATGGCCTGGTGTACAACGAACTAAAATATACCGATGTCAACGGGAAAACTCAGGAACTACGAATGGAAGCCGATCAGGGAAGTATTCTTTGCCCGAATGCAGCCAGCGGCAGCAACATTGAATACCGGTCGGCCTACATACCGGAGGAGGCTAGTATAGATACATTTTACACCGCCTGGCAAAACTCAGCGGAAGCAGGAATGAACTTTCCTCATATCTATGAATACGCCGATGTCAACCGGGAAAACTGGGAAATTCTTTATTTCGATAACAGCGATCCCGAGGAAGGAAGTCCGCAAAACATGCTGGATAATAACCAGGATTCTTATTGGCATTCGGATTACCACAATGCCACCCGTTTCCCATATACGTTTATCATTGACATGAAACAAACGTTATGGGTCGGCAAAATGGGAGCAGTATCCCGTAAGGATGTCTTCTACTCAAAAGGAATATCCTACTATGTAACCGAAGATACGGAATACGCCCATGACCCGAACGGTAATAACTGGACATATATCGGAGATGTGGAGTTACGTCAGGAAAACGGTTGGCAATGGAGCACAATCTCCCCGGATACAGCAGAAAAAGAACTGCGTGGAAGATTCCTGAAAGTGGTATTTATCAGTGGCCATAACGGCGATCACCTGGGAGCGATAGCAGAACTCGGTGTGCAACGAATTTCAGCCGTAGACGGAAACGAGGTAGATTGAGGATTCAAACCATAAGACCATATTTTACCAATCATAAATAAAACGTATTGATACAATGATGAAAAAAATCTTCCTCCTGTTGGTGGTCCTCGCGATCACCCTTTCTTCCCGGGCCTGGGATTATGACATCCTCGTCTCCACCCCAAATACATCGCTGCTTTTTGCTGCCAATAAAGGTGGAGACCTGCGGTTCGCCTACTACGGAGATAGAATAACTCCCGGACAAATTAACCAAATACATGATGCCTGGGTTGGCCTCAACCGGCCTGCTTATCCTGCATTCGGAATGGACTGTACCCGTTCGTATGCCATCCAGGTAGTACACCCGGACGGGAATATGACGCTCAATCTGGTCGTTGAAGGAGTAGAAGAAACAAAGTCGGAAAACGCGACCGTTACCAGTATCACGATGAAAGACAAAGTATATCCCTTCACCGTGAAAATGAATTGTAAGGCGTATCAAAACTCTGACGTCATCGAAATCTGGACAGGCATTTTCCACACGGAGAAAAAAGCGGTGACGTTGAAACGCTTCGATTCCGCCTGTCTGCCGATACGCCGGGGGGATGTCTGGATTTCTCATCTGCACGGAACCTGGTTGGCAGAAAGCAGTCTTACCGCCGAACCCCTGACTCCCGGCATGAAAGTGATACACAATACTGACGGTATCCGCAACGGACAACTTGATCATGCGGAACTAATGTTCTCCCTCGATGGAAAACCTCGCGAGAACGAAGGCCGGGTAATTGGAGCGGCCCTCTGCTGGAGCGGCAACTACAAACTACGGGTTGACACTCAGGATAACCATTCACACATGCTCTTCGCCGGAATGAATGAGGAAGCTTCGGAATACAAACTGGAACCGAAAACTACTTTCACCACTCCCAAACTGGCGATTACTTACACCAATGAAGGACTGAGTGGAGCCAGTCGGAATTACCACCGCTGGGCCCGCAATGGGCAGATACATGGCGGCAATGTACCGCGGGATATTCTACTAAACAGTTGGGAAGGAGTTTACTTCGACATTAACGAAGAGGTAATGGACCAGATGATGCAAGACATTGCCGATATGGGAGGCGAACTATTCGTGATGGACGACGGTTGGTTTGGGGATAAATACCCCCGCAACAACGATCATTCTTCCCTGGGCGACTGGGTGGTGAACCGCCGGAAACTACCGAACGGAATAGAAGGGCTTATCACGACCGCGAAAAAACACGGGATTAAATTCGGTATCTGGATTGAACCGGAAAGTACCAACACCGTCAGCGAACTGTACGATAAACATCCCGACTGGGTAATCCGGGTTCCGAACCGCGAGCCCCGCTACGGACGGGGAGGTACACAATTGCTGCTCGATCTTTCCAACCCGCAGGTACAGGATTTTGTTTTTAGCGTAGTCGATGATTTGATGACCCGGTACCCCGAAATAGCTTACATGAAATGGGATGCCAACTTGTCTTTACTGAATTACGGCTCTTCCTATCTGCCGAAAGACAAACAATCGCACCTTTACATTGAGTATCACCGTGGGTTGGAGAAAGCAGTACAACGAATTCGTGAGAAATACCCGAACCTGGTAATGCAGGCTTGCGGTGGCGGAGGAGGCCGGGTGAACTACGGTGCCATGCAAGGCTTTGACGAATTCTGGGTCAGTGACAACACCGATGCGATGCAACGCATCTTCATGCAATGGGGTACTTCTTATTTCTTTCCCCCGATTGCCATGGCGCAGCATGTCAGTGCTTCACCGAATCACCAGACCGGAAAAATCGTCCCTATCAAGTTCCGCTTTGATGTTGCCATGACCGGACGACTGGGTATGGAGATCCAACCCAACACCATGAACGAACAGGAAAAGCAGTTTGCCCGGAAAGCCATCGCTACTTATAAAGAGATACGTCCGGTGATTCAGTTCGGCGATCTGTACCGATTGATTTCTCCTTTCGATAAAAAAGAAGTGGCTTCCTTAATGTACATCACTCCGGAGAAAGACCGGGCAGTCTTCTTTGCCTATAAGTTGGATCATTATATGAATCAACTGATTCCCCCTTTCCGGATGGCAGGATTAAAAGAAGATCGGTTTTACCGGATCAAAGAATTAAATGTTCCGGAGGGAGAAAAGCCTTGTCAGTTACATGATAAGATCGTCTCCGGGAAGATATTGATGAATGTCGGACTAGAAATTCCATTGGGGAAAGAATATGCAAGCCGTATATTTGAATTGAATCTGGTGCGTTAACGGTTACCCTAAATAATAGCTCGTCATCCTGAACGCAGTGAAGGATCTGCTCCGAAATCGTAGAATCGAACAGGAACAGATCCTTCACTGCGTTCAGGATGACAAGGATTTATCAATTTGTCAAAAAGTCAAATCAACCCTCTTATAATGGCGTTATTTGAGATTAATTACGGGTTCTTTCAAAAAATTCGATTCTCACGCATTAGAGAAATTCAAAACGATCTTCATCGACTCGTAATTGCATCAAAAGAAAATAAACTGATTCAATTTCCTTTCATATAAATTCCACAAAAGAAAATTGATAGCAAAAAGACGATCTTCAATCCTCCTCTTTTATAGAGCATTTAGAGAAAGAAACATCGTTGAAATGGGTATTTTCTACTAAACAACCACTCTTTTGATTTTCTTCCGGTAGATTTCCGGCCAAATGCCGGTAGCATTCCACTTATCTTCCGGTAGCAAAAGGCCCAAATGCTAGTAGCATTTGACCGAAGTTGCGATAGTATTTCATTGAAAAAGGTACTTTATTGGAATCTATCTACCGGTTTTTCTCCATTACAACCGTATTTTCTTAACATTTTTACACAACTAGCATTTTTTAGGCGTAATTACGAAAAATACCCCGTTTTTAAAAAGAGTGTTTTTAAATCAAAATAGCAGCAAAACAAATCAGACACAAGCAAACTGACAATCATTAAAAATGAAAAGGAATTTCTTAAACCATCTTACTTAATTACTACTGACCATGGGATGGAGAATAAAAAACTTGATTTGATAATTATACTGATTCCAGTTATTCATAAGTTCAATTATTTTACATATATTTGTTGTAAACACCATAAAATAGCAATACTATGAAACATCTCTGGATACTCACCTTCCTCACCCTTCTTCCGGGAATAAACCGGGCACAAAGTTTAGAATTATCAGAACAGGAATTGCAGACGAAATTAGATTCCATATTAGTGGAAGGAAATATGTTGTTCATATATGAGAAAGCAGCATGGATATCTTGCGACCTTGCCCTGGAAGACGAAGAAGTTAAAAAAAGCATGGAAGGATACTTGGTATATGAGACCGACAATGGTTTTAAATCCATTATTCTGGGCAATGACTATCAAAAGTGTATTGCAGAATATTACTTTATGGAACATATTAATAAAGCAGACTCTACTGTGGTTCAGGAAAGAGATTTGACGCCTTATGAAGAAAAGCTAATTCAGGTGAGGGAGAAAATCAGAGAACAACTCCCTAACGAAGAATATAAAATAGGGGTACCAGAAGGATATAGTCTGAACTTTGTATTAATACCCTTTGGTTCCAAATACAAATTCTATATCATGACAGGAACATCTCAACCGGACATAATACCTTTTGGGAATGACTATCTCTTTATTACCGATGAAAACGGGGTTATTGAAAACTGGATAAAGTTTCATTCAACTCTGATTCCATGTTACGCTAAAATGGAAGATAAAACCATCGTTAAGGCTATCCATAGCCACCTAAAACATAATCCGTTGATATCGGCTACAGATATCTGCATCTTTATGATGTATGCCCCTATCTACGGCATAAAGGAATTTTCCGTGTATGGCGGAGGAAAAATAATGAATTACAACTATTCTGATAATTCCATTACGATACAGAAAAGAGACTAATGGTGGTTACCCCATTCCATTAAATACCTGATTTCCGCTCATTGATATTTTCTTTTGAGGAGTGTCAACCGATTGGATGGGATTTGTTTTATTTAAATTCCACCCAGTCCCCTTTCTTCATCTTTACGGTAACAAAACCTTTTTCTGATTGATCCTTCCTATCGAATCTTTTCCCATTCAAACGAATATTATCCTCTTTTCCTTCCGGAATTTTTATCCTAAACTCATTATCAATGGCCGCTTTTACGGTAGCAGTCAATACTTTTCCATCCTGCCAGGAAGCCGCTACTTCTGCACCGCCTTTCACACAAAGGCCTCGATAAGAACCATTGTTCCACTGTTCGGGCAGACAAGGAAGGAACTCAATATATCCTTCATGGTGCTGAATCAACATTTCACCTATCCCAGCTGCACCTGCCGCATTACCATCAAAGATGAAAATATCATAAGGAGCTCCTGCGATTCCCGCCGGAGAAATACTTAGAAGATTCTCCCGCAAAAAAGAATTCTCTAGTATAGTTATACTTTTGTACGCTTCCACCGGATCTTTCAAACGGGCATAGAAACAGATCATGTTGGCCCGACTCCACTCCACATCTTCCCATCCGGGAGCAGAAAGTCGGTCACTGATTGTTTTTCTCGCACCAGCTGCGAGTTCCGGCGTTTTCTCCAAAGAGATTTGAGCATACGGATACAAAGCTAATAAATGAGTGGTATGTCGATGATTCGGAGAGCCCTCTTCATAATCTTCATACCATTCGCATACGGCACCATTAACACGCAAACGGATGGGTGGAAGTTTTGCCAGAGCAGTCACCAATGAATCCCGGAAAGAAGTATCAATACCCAAAAGAGTACAAGCCTGAATGCAAGCCTGAAAAATCTCGTGTGCTAATACCCGGTCACAAGTGGGCATCATCGATGCGCATAAGTATTCTCCTTGATAAATAAAATTATTCTCGGGTGAAATGCTGGGGCCTGTCACCAGATATCCTGTCTTCGGATCGACCGTCATGTAATCCAGCAAAAACGCTGCATTGCCTTTTAATAAAGGATAAGCCACCTCACCCAGGTATTTTTTATCCAGGGTATATTCATATTGTGTCCACAGATGAGAAGCAATCCACGAACTGGCTGTCGGAAACAATCCCCAACCAATATTAGTGGAAGGTGCCGTACATCCCCAGGGATTTGCCAGGGTATGGGCCGTCCATCCTTTACAACCATATACCACTTCGGCTGTTTTCGCTCCATGAACAGACAAATCTTCGATATACCGGAACAAAGGAAGATTACATTCGGGTAGGTTGCCGATGTTGGAAATCCAGTAGTTTTGCTGGGTGTTGATATCAAGGTGATAATCATTTGTCCACCCCATATGGCAGGCAAGGTTATCGTTGAAGAAACCTTGCAAAGCGACAGGAAGCGGGGAATTTTCCCGCGAAGAGGCAATCAGTAAGTAACGTCCGTATTGGAAAAACAAAGCATCCAGTCCGGGGTCATCCACTCCTTCCTTTCGTTGCTGCCAGCGTTGATCGGTAGGTAAATCGGCAAAGCGATTGTCGCCCAGTGTTAAGGCTACTCTTTGGAAGTAAGGAGCATAGTCTTTTATGTGTCTTTTCTTTAAGGTTTTAAACGATTGTACTTTCGCTTTCTCAATGGTTTGTCGGCAAAGTTCCCGGTAGGCTTCATTCTTATAGTTGGTGCGCACATCCACACGGATGATTACTTCATCGGCATCCTGTATCACCAGAGAATTATCCTGCTTGTCCATTCTCCCATTGGTGGTAATGGAAATCCGGCCTACAAAAGCAACTCCTCCTCTGCCTTGCTTGGGAAACGATACCTTTCCTTCGAAAGAAAGCAAACCGTTTTCGGTATATATATCGGCCTCACGCAACAGTTTCAGAGAGAGTTTCGTATGAATCATCTGCTTTTTGTCCGAATTGATTCGTATCACGAGTACGTCATCGGGATTGGTGGCAAAAGCTTCGCGGGTATAGGTTACATTCCCTACCCGGTACGTTACTTCGCTGGTGGCCGTTTCCAGATTCAATGAATGCCGGTAATTGGTTACCTCTCCTTCGGGATAAAAGAACCTTAGTTTTAAATCGCCGATGGGTAGGTGGGTACCGAAAGAACTGAAGTTTCCCTGCAATCCTTCGCGGGCTTTCTGGTTGCCTTCGCCCAGCTTTCCATCAAAAAACAATTGGCGCAAAGCGGTCAGCCTTTCTTTTCCAAAGGGTTTTTGCTGGTTTTCATCGTATTCACCCGACCACATTGTCGATTCGTTTAAGGCAATGGTTTCTTCGTTTACCCCTCCGAATATCATCGCACCTAAACGGCCATTCCCTATAGGAAGCGATTTCATCCATTCGTCGGCAGGCTGTTGATACCAAAGTTCAAGCAGTCTGTTTTCGGCATTCATCCGTAAGTTGGAAACAAACAATAAAGTGAATACAAACAGGCTTACTGATATAGTTTTTACTTTCATAGGTATGCAATTCTTTACGTTGGTACCGTACAAAAGTACGCTGATTGGTTCAACCACAAAGTAAAAACTGCGTCAATTACTATCAAATATGACGAAACCGGGGATTTTTAAGATTTCGGGATGGTTCATCTATAGGTTCTTTTTCTATCTTTAAATCATGAAAAACATCCGAATAAACATCCTGATCCTATTCTTAATGTACATGGGTATGTGTAAAGGGAGTTCCGGTTACTCTTTTATACGCATTAACAGTGAGAACGGACTTTCGCAAAGCAATGTGAAAGCCATTGCGCAAGATAGTTATGGCTTTATGTGGTTCGGCACGAAAAACGGTTTGAACCGCTACGACGGCACATCGATGGTAACCCTTAATTGTTACGACCTAATAGCCCGGAAAGGGAACAACAATATCTCCGCCCTATTTGCAGACAGCCAACAAAAGCTATGGGTCGGAACCGACCAAGGGGTATATGTGTACGATCTGATGCTGGATACTTTCTCTTTTATCGATTACGAAACAGAGAGCGGTAATACAATGCACAACTGGGTAGCCGGTATCACCGAAGACCAGCAGGGGAATATCTGGATCATACTCCCGGAACAAGGTATTTTCCGGATCTATCAGAATCAACTCTACCATTACCAGGTTCGGATTAATACCGAAACGCCGAACAGCATCTGTGTTCGGAAGAATGGCGAGGTATGGGTAGGCACCTGGGAAGCCGGATTGCTTAAATACAACGCGGGAACTGGTAGCTTCGAGCAATACAAAACGGACAAAGACGGCCAATCACTTACCGACCTTTCTATCAATACCCTGTCGGATGACGGTGAATGGCTGATTATGGGGATACAAGATGGTTATGTGATGAAGTATCATCCCGGCACTAACACCCTGGTAAATCTGGACTGGGTAGATCTCCGACATACCTATGTAAGGAACGCCTTGTATGCGAAAAACAACATCTGGGCGGGAACTCACAACGGCCTTTACGTCATCGACGAAAAGGAAAGAACCGTGAAGCATCTCAAAGATGACATAGCCGATCCATCCGGCATTGCCGACAACATCATCTACACCAGCTATCTCGATAAAGAAGGAGGAATCTGGTTGGGGACAATGTTCGAAGGAGTAAATTACCTGCCCAACCGGGAACTGACTTTTGAACGGTATGCTCCGGGATATTCTCCCCATTCGCTCAGTTCGAAAAGGGTCAGTGAACTAGCCGAAACCCGCGATGGCACTGTCTGGATTGGCACAGAAGACGGAGGATTAAACAAGTTGAATCCAGTCACCCAGCAGATTACCCGGATAATATCATCTGGTAACTTTGTCCACAGTCAAACGCCGATACTCAGTCTACTGTCACACCAAGATAAACTGTATTGCGGGCTGTTCAAACAGGGACTGGACGTGTACGATGAAAAAGGTACGGTGAAACACTTTTCTTATACCAATATTCAGATCAACGAAGGCAGCATCTTTGCTATTGGAATAGATAAGGAAGAAAATAAGTGGGTGGGAACCGGTTCGGGTTTGTTCAAGGCTCTGAAGGGTTCTTTCACTTTCTCCCGGGTGCACGAAACAGGTTACGACTGGATTTATGATATATTTGAAGACAATAGCGGAACGCTTTGGTTTTCTTCGATGGGCAACGGACTTTGGAAGCATAATCCGGCAACCGGCTCCTTTGAGAAATACCTGTACGAACCGGAAAAGGAAAATACTTTGGGATCGAATTCGGTTAGTTCGGTGATGCAGGATAATCGGGGAACGATCTGGGTCAGCACAGACCGGGGCGGTATCTGCCGGTATAATTCCAACGAGAATAATTTCACGACCTTCTCCATCGAGCAGGGTTTACCGGACGATGTAGCCTACAAAATTCTCGAAGATGATAACGGTTACCTGTGGTTCGGCACCAATAAGGGATTGGTCAAGTTTCATCCCGACACCCAAGAAATCGCCGTTTATACTACGAAAGACGGTCTTCCGGGTAATCAGTTTCTGTACAAGGCGGCATTAAAGGCTTCGGATGGAAAGTTCTACTTTGGCGGTGTGAACGGACTGATTGCTTTTCATCCCATCATTTCAGCCAAGGCGAAAAAGCAACCCAACCCGATTTATATTTCCAAGTTTAGTATCTACAACGAAGAGATAACGGTGCATAGTTCCGATTCTCCGCTGGAAAAAAACATTGTCGGTACCAGCAAGATTGTGTTGCCCTATAATCAATCGAATATCAGTTTGGAGGCATCACTGTTCAATTACTCTTCCACCAAATCCAATCAGTATTATTACCGACTCGAACCTACGGACAAGGACTGGATTAAATCTTCGGGCAATTCGGCTATATCCTATGCGAATCTTCCTCCGGGAGACTATACCTTACACATTCAAAACAACCATACGGACTCAGATCAGGCAGCAGGATGCTCGCTGGCAATTACCATTCTGCCGCCGTGGTGGCTCTCCAAGCTGGCATACACTCTTTATCTGGCACTAGCCGTCTGCATCGTATTCTTTACCTTCCTGTGGTACAAACGCCGGAAAGAAAAACAGATGGAAGAGAAGCAAGCCCTTTTCTCCATCAAAAAAGAAAAGGAACTATACGAATCGAAGGTGGAGTTCTTTACCGAAATAGCTCATGAGATCCGTACCCCCTTAACGTTGATCAACGGTCCGCTGGAAACTATCCGGGAGACGGAAATCGAAGATCCGAAGCTGAACAAAAACCTGACAGTAATTGCACAGAACACCAAAAGGTTGCTCAATCTGGCTTCGCAATTACTCGATTTCCAGCGAATTGACGCCCAAAAACTAACGCTGAATTACGAAAAGACAGACATCGTGGAACTGGTGAAAGAGATAACCGACCGCTTTGAGCCAACGATTATGCTCAACAACAAAAATCTTTTTATCGACATACCCGAACGGAAAATAACCGGATTAATAGACAAAGAGGCAGTTACCAAAATCATAAGCAACCTATTGACGAATGCTATGAAGTATGCAAACCAAAACATCCAGCTGAAATTAACCTGTACCGATACACACTTCTCCGTTCGCGTAACCAGTGATGGAAAGAAGATTCCGGTCGAATTTAGTGAACAGATTTTTGAACCGTTCTACCGAATGGAGAGAAACATGCAGGAGGCAAAAGGAATTGGTATCGGTTTATCTTTGTCACGCTCGTTGGCTTTACTCCACCGGGGTAAACTATACCTGGATATACAAGATGAAAAGAATGCCTTCGAACTGGTGATTCCTCTCACCCGAAAGGAAACAGAGGAAGAACCTGCTATCCGTAAAGAAACATCCCCCAAAGAACCTGCGGAAGAAATCATTGAAAGTATCGAATCGGAACAATATACGCTTCTCCTGGTGGAAGACAATGAAGAAATGATTGACTTTATTGCCGACAGGCTTCGTGAAGACTTCCAGGTGGAAGTCGCGCGTCAGGGAGAAGAAGCCCTCGAAATACTAAAGGAGACGTATGTTGACCTGGTGATCAGTGACGTGATGATGCCAGTGATGGATGGCTGGGAATTATGTAAGGCAATCAAAACCGATATTAACCTGTGCCATATTCCTATCATCTTCCTGACGGCGAAAAACGATCTTCAAAGCAAAATCAACGGATTGAAGTTGGGTGCAGAAGCTTTTGTGGAAAAACCTTTCTCCTACGATCATTTGAAAGTGCAGATTCTATCCCTACTGGAAAACCGTCGGAAAGAGCGGGAAGCCTTTACGAAAAAGCCTTTCTTCCCGGTACGAAACATGCAACTTAACAAGTCGGACGAAGAATTCATGAACAAGGTGATTGAAATCATTGAACAGAACATCACCCAGGAAAGTTTCAACGTAGAACGGATGGCCGAGCTTCTCTACATGAGTCGTTCGGGCATGCTCCGGAAAATTAAAATGCTCTTCAACCTATCACCCATCGACTTTATCCGGGTAGTTCGACTGAAGAAAGCGGCTGAACTTATCCAGACAGGAAGGTATCGGTTAAGCGAAATCTGTTATATGGTAGGGGTAAGTTCTCCTTCTTATTTCAGCAAGTTGTTTTATAAGCAGTTTGGGGTTACACCGAAGGACTTCGAAAAACAAAACCAAGTAAAGAAGGAAAAACTCAACCTCGACCAGTTTTTAAACTTAGAGTAAAAAAGAAAAACAGATCACATGAACGAACGAATAGTTCTCGAAGACAACTTTTTCCGCAATCTTTTTATTTTATGCCCTATTCTTGTTAAAGGAGTGATGTTATTCCTGCTTACTTTGCATGGCTAATTAATTCCATAAATACCTAAATTTAATAGAATGAGAAAAATCAAAAGGTATGTTCTTTCAAAGAAAATCCGTAAGAGTTTAATGCTCCTGTTCGTAGGAATCGCCTGTCCCCTCCATGCTCAAATCAATGCATTGACGTGGGGCGATCAGGGAAATGGTACCTACATCAACCCCATTCTGAATGCAGACTACTCTGACCCCGACGTTATCCGGGTAGGAGAAAAGTATTACATGATTTGTTCCGACTTCCATTTCATCGGTATGCAGGTACTGGAATCGGACGATATGGTTAACTGGAAACTGATTTCACAGATATACGATCGCTTCGATCACCCGGAATGGGACAAGAATGAACGATACGGTTCCGGTGCCTGGGCTCCCAGTCTTCGCTATCATGACGGTAAGTTCTGGATGTTTGTCTGTACCCCTCATGAGCTGTTTATGAGTCAGGCCGAAAACCCGAGTGGACCGTGGTCACCTTTACATATCGTTAAATCGGTGGGTCAATGGGAAGACCCTTGCCTCCTTTGGGATGACGACGGAAATGCTTATCTGGGAAGAAGCCAGTGGGGAGGTGGACCGATTATTCTTCATCGCATGAGTCCGGATGGACGGGAACTACTGGACGACGGAAGGATTGTTTATACCGGTCCAGTAGCCGAAGGCGTGAAGCTTTTCAAGCGAAACGGTTACTATTATATCAGTATTCCGGAAGGGGGAGTCAGCACAGGCTGGCAAACAATCCTTCGTTCGCGTAACATCTATGGCCCTTATGAAAAGAAAGTCGTTTTAGAACAAGGTTCAACTCCCATCAATGGCCCACACCAGGGTGCATTGGTTGATACTCCCGAAGGAGAATGGTGGTTCTACCATTTCCAGGGAACCGAACCGCTCGGACGTGTTGTTCATTTACAACCGGCGCATTGGAAAGACGACTGGCCAGTCATCGGGGTAGATATAGATATGAATGGAATCGGTGAACCCGTCACTGTCTGGACGAAACCTTCAATTCAAACGAAGACTTCTCTTTCTCTTCCGCAAACCAATGATGATTTCTCAGGGAATAAGCCCGGCTTGCAATGGCAATTTAATCACAATCCGGATAACAGCCGTTGGAGCCTGAGCGAACGAAAAGGTTGGTTAACTCTTCATGCATCCAAAGCAGAAAAGCTTTACCATGCCCGCAATACAATTACGCAGAAATGCATGGGATATATCAGCGAAGCAACCGCCTGTCTTGACTTTAGCAAACTGGTGGAAGGGCAACGTACAGGTATTTTAGCGATGGGAAATATTCATTGTGGCGCCGGAATCACCCACGAAAACGGAAAGAACTTTATGTATGTGGAGAAGGATGGGCATGTAGAAACGATCCAACCTATCCACGGAAAAACAGTCTACCTGAAAGTATCTTTTAACGTAGTAGAAAATAAACACCAATTCTATTACAGCACAAATAATAAATCATTTACCTCGTGCGGAGAAGCTTTTTCTTTAAGAACAGGAAGCTGGAAAGGAATACGAACGGGGCTTTATTCCTATAATACGACTCAGGATGCAGGAATAGCCCAATTTGATTGGTTTACTTATCAAACGGATGGTCCGGTGAAATAAGATGAAAATCCTCTATAGCTCTATCGCTCTTTCTATATTAGGGTGATAGAGTTTTCAATTTAAATCATTCCTCTTTCTTTCAACTCCTTGGCAGCCTCTTCTAATTCTCTATACCAAGCTTCACCAAACTTCCGGATTAACGGTTCTTTCAGGAACTGATATACAGCTACATTTTCTTTCTTTCCTAACAGCCAGGCCGCATGGCAAACACTCCACTTATGGTAGTTAACTGCTTTGTAAGGACCGTAATCCCCAATCCGAATTGGATATAAATGGCAAGAGATTGGTTTATAGAAATCTACTTTCCCTTCGCGATAGGCTTTTTCGATGGCACAGAAACAATACCCCTTTTCATCATAGCAGGTAAATACGCAGTCTTTTCCACCGACAATAGAGGTAACTAAGTCACCATCACTATCACGGTAGCAAACACCTTGTTTATTGATTACTTCCTGCGCTTCGGGTGATAAATCATCCCAAACGAAGGGAAGAACTTCTTCTAATTTGACTAATTCATCATCTTCAACCGGAGCACCTGAATCACCTTCGATGCAACATTCTCCTTTGCAAGCATCCAGGTTGCAAAGGAATTTCTGGGTGAAAACATCCAGACTTACTACCACATCATCAATTTGTACCATTTCTCTTTTTTTAAAAGAAAGGGACGAAAGATGTTCGCCCCTTATTATATATTATCGAAACGATGGTTCTTTTATTCGCTAATCAAAATGTTTCCAGTCATTTCCTTCGGCACTTCCAAGCCCATAATCTTTAAGATTGTAGGAGCAACATCCGCTAAGATACCATTCTGAATCTTCGCATTTTTATTCTCTGTAACGTAAATACAAGGAACCGGATTTAGCGAGTGAGCAGTATTCGGCGAACCATCTTCATTCATTGCATTATCAGCATTGCCATGATCAGCAATAATAATAGCTTCATAGCCATGAGCTTTTGCTGCTTCGATTGTATCCTTTACACAAGCATCAACAGCCTTCACTGCTTTTTCAATTGCTTCGTAAACACCTGTATGACCAACCATATCACCATTGGCATAGTTTACGATGATACAATCAAACTTCTCGGTATTGATGGCCTCTACCAGTTTTTCGTTTACTTCGAATGCACTCATTTCTGGTTTTAAGTCGTAAGTAGCTACTTTCGGAGAAGGAACGAGAATACGTTCTTCGCCTTCGAAGGGTGTTTCGCGTCCGCCATTGAAGAAGAAAGTAACATGGGCGTATTTCTCCGTTTCGGCAATGTGAAGCTGAGATTTATTCTGTGAAGCTAGGTATTCACCCAAGGTATTTTCTACATTATCCTTATCGAAAAGAACATGAACACCTTCAAATGAAGCATCATAAGGAGTCATACTATAGAACTGCAAGTTAGGAATAGTATGCATTCCTGCTTCCGGCATATCCTGTTGAGTAAGGACGGTTGTTAGTTCTTTAGCACGATCATTTCGGTAGTTGAAGAAAATCACGGCATCACCTTCCTGGATGGTTCCCTCGAAATTTGCATTTACGATTGGTTTGATAAATTCATCGGTAACACCATCATCGTAAGAATCTTGCATGGCTTGAACCATATCAGTAGCTTTCTTACCTACACCGTTTACTAACAGGTCATAAGCTTCTTTTACACGCTCCCAACGTTTGTCACGGTCCATAGCGTAGTAACGGCCAATGATTGAAGCAATTTTACCTGCACTCTTTTTGCAGTGTTCATCCAGTTGTTCGATGAAACCTTTACCACTTTTCGGATCGGTATCGCGACCGTCCATAAAGCAGTGAATGAAGGTATTGTCAATTCCGTATTCTTTGGATATATCGCAAAGCTTGAATAGATGATCCAATGAACTATGCACACCACCGTCAGATGTTAAACCCATGAAGTGCATGTTCTTACCATTTTCTTTGGCATAGCTGAAAGCAGAAATGATTTCTGGATTCTTCAGGATACTGTTATCACGACAAGCTAAGTTGATTTTTACCAAATCCTGGTAAACCACACGTCCGGCACCAATATTCAGGTGACCGACTTCAGAGTTACCCATTTGTCCATCGGGCAAACCTACGTTTTCTCCACTTGCCTGTAGCTGTGAATGAGGATAAGTATTCACCAGATAATCCCAGTAAGGAGTGGGTGTATTAAAAATAACGTCTGCTTTTCCGTGATTACCGATTCCCCATCCGTCGAGGATCATTAAAAGAGCTTTTTTACTCATGATTATCTATGTTTTTTAAGTTATGAACCGAGAGTTTTTGAAGGGTAACGAATATGTCATACCCTCATACATAAAATCGTGCAAAGGTACGAAAAAACAATGAATCAGACTTCGTGCGCTTTCGATAAAACGATTGAGAATCAAACGAAATGGTTATTTTCACATACCATCATCCGCTGCAAAATATAATTTATGCGTTAAACAATACCCAAAGAATTTAAATTCATTATCATCTCCCAAAAATTTGATTACCTTTGCAACGCTTTAAACAATGTAAAATTACTATGGACGATTATTCGCGACCGTACAACAGTATTAACTAAGCGAACAGAGTCATTAGTCTCTAAATGCCTCTGCTCGTTAAAATGAAAGGAGGCAACAATGAGAACTTTTCTTTATTGTGAAGCAGGCTTTGTGGAAAAACCACAATGGCAACCCAACAGCTGGATTAATGTGGAATGTCCCGATGCCAGTGATCTCAATTACCTGATCCAGGATTTACAAATTCCCGAATCTTTTTTAAAAGACATTTCCGATACCGATGAACGTCCGCGTATCGAAACCGAAGGCAACTGGTTGCTTACCATTATGCGTGTACCTATGCCCAATGGTCATACCGGAACGGATACTCCTTATACCACTGTTCCCATAGGAGTGCTTACGAACAATGATATTATTGTTACGATTTGTTATTACCAAACAGAAGTGTTGGCAGATTTCATTCGATACTCGCAACGGAAAGAGATAAAAGTGCGTAACAAACTTGATTTGATACTCAGGTTGCTTCACTCATCCGCAGTATGGTTCTTGAAGTATCTAAAACAAATGCAAATCGATGTGAAGAGAGCTGAACAGGAATTGGAAAGAAGCATTCGTAATGAAGAACTACTCAATCTGATGAAATTGCAAAGTACAATGGTTTATTTCAATACTTCTATTCAGGGAAATCACGTGGTAACCAACCGACTGAAAAATATTTTCAGTGATACCGATTATCTGGATAAAGATTTGTATGAAGATGTGATGATTGAACATGAACAGGCTTACAGCACGGTAAAGATCCACAGTGATATTCTTACCGGAACGATGGACGCTTTTGCTTCTATTATCTCCAATAATGTTGGTACTATTATGAAACGGATGACCAGTCTTTCAATTATCCTCATGCTTCCTACGTTGATTGCTAGTTTTTATGGGATGAATGTGGATATCCATATCGATCGTTTTCCGTATGCATTTACATTTATTGTGATTGCATCGTTCTGTCTGTCGGGGTTAGCATTCTTTATATTTAAGAAAATCAAGTGGTTTTAAGATCGGAATGAATTAAATGAAAGGTATCTCCTGGCGCATAATGGGATGAGGTGATGGGATAAGTGTCCGCATGGAAAAGGGATATTAAAAAAATAGGCGAGTCATCTTGAACAAAGTGAGAGATCTGTCCCAATAACCGTAGAATGGTTTTGGAACAGATCTCTCACTTCGTTCAGAATGACCCGGTATAAATCTTAGATCATCCTTATTAATAACTTTATCCACTTTAGGAGGAGATAGGGGATAGAAATCCCCCTACTCCTCTTATTATATTTTATGCCCCCGCATAAATAAGCAGTCCCAATCCAATTACAAACAAGATAAACATACCCAAATTAAGTTGACCGGATACCTTGGGAGCTCCTTTAAACTCTTTCCAGATAAGAATACCCCATAAAGCCGAAACGAGCGTTGCTCCCTGCCCTAGCCCATAAGAGATAGCCGCACCTGCTTTTTCAGAGGCAATCATACTAAATGATTGACCTAAACACCAGATCATTCCGCCAAGTACACCTACCATATGTGTTTTTATATTTCCCCTGAAATATTCTGAAATCTTTACCGGGCTACCTTCTACAGGGCGTTTCATCGCAATCGTATTGAAAACGAAGTTACTCACAAATACGCCAATAGAGAAAATGAATACAGCCGTATAGGGTGTTAACTTGCCTACCTCAGGATTCGCAAAATTGTTAAGATCCATAGAAGCAGCTACAAAGCGATAGAAAAACGCCATGATAACACCGGCAGTAATAGCGATAAATATACCTTTAGATGTCAGTTTCTTTTTATCGGTCTGGGCTTTCTTATAGGCAATGGCATTCAGCAGAATGGCTATTACAATAAGCCCCACCCCCAGAAATATATACAAAGGATCCCCTTTGGCAGCACTGAAATAGTTAACCAGTACACCCAATACCAATGCCAGGCCCACACCTACAGGAAACGCAACCGACATACCGCACAAGGCAATAGCGGCCGATAATAAGATGTTGGACGCATTAAATATAATACCTCCCAGAGCAGCACTCCATATATTCGATGAGCCAGCCTGAGCCAGGTCTTGCAGGAAAGGACGTCCTTCCGCTCCTATACTTCCCAAGGTGAATGCAGAGATAATAGAAAAAAAAGTACCCCAATCACATAATCCCAGTAGAATAATTCATATCTCCAGGTTTTGGCAGCCAGCTTCTGTGTGTTTCCCCACGATCCCCAGCAAAGCATCGTAATGAAACAGAAAAAGATAGCCAACGAATAACTGTTTACGATAAACATAATAATGTGGTTTTAGTTATTGATGATGATTTACGATAGGAGCATCCGAGTAAATAAGCACATCGCGGAAATTAACTGATGCTTCCGGAGTAGGATTTAACCATTTAAATGTCACCGTATGCTCGCCTTTCGGTAGTAGATACTTCCAGAATAATTCATGACGGCGAACGCGGTAAAGAGCAGGTAGCTTGGCTGTTTCGATCAACTGACCATCGATGTACATTTCAACTAATGCTACATAATCACTATTCTTACTACTTACATTTCCTTTGAATACAACACCAGTTCCTTCAAAGGTAAACGAATCGAATTCATGGATCTTCTTACGGATTTCTTTTAATTCAGTAGGATATAATCCTTCGAATGCCTTTTCATATCGTACGGTTTCGGGTTGTTGACAAGCAATCGTTACATTCTCCCCCTCTATTTTGCCACCATGGCGTTCGATAACCTGAAGAGCTTGTTTGAAACTCATTTCATATGTGCGATTTAAGGAAATAGTAGTGTAGGCAAAGTCCATGTCTTCCACTTCACGTAGATTTTTCATCCAGTATTCAGGAATGTTACTATATCCCAGGATGGTTCCTAAAATACCACCGGCTGAAGCCGGATTACAATCCGAATCGGCACCGCAACGGGTAGCAATATCAATCGTTTTATAAAAATCGCCTTCTCCATACAGTAACCCGATGAGAATGTAGGCACTATTGATCACAGCATCGATATTGAAGGGAACAAATACTCCATCGGGACAGCCCACATCCGAGCTCCATTTCTTTTCACATTCAAACCAATTGGCTTTCCAGTCATTGGGATACTTCTTATACCAGGAAATCACATCCCTCATACATTTGTAATAAGTACTTTGGGGTGGAATCGTTTTCAGCGCTTCGGTGACGATAAATTCAATATCATCGGAAATGAAAGCAAGAGAATACATAGCAGCTACATAAACGCCGCCGTACCATCCATCTCCATAATTCATGATGTGACCTACACGGTCTGAGAATTCGGAAGCGGCATTCACCATACCCGGTGACATCAGTCCTGCAAAGTCAGCTTCGATCTGGAAATCCAAATCATCCGCATGAGGATTATTCAACCAATGTCCCGACTCCGGTGGCATAATACCATTCAGAATATTATATCGGGCTGCCTGATTGGCATGCCACAGTACATACTCAGCGTTTGCGAAGGCCATAGCCAATGAATCGGCAGGCGCATCAATACCGAGTCGGTCGAATACCTCCACAAATGTCAGGTCCATATACACATCATCGTAAAGACCGGGAAACTCATTGAAGTACCATTTGATATAGCCATCCGGCCATTTGATCGGAACATAATCCTGAATCATGGTGCCATTGTATCGGAACTCAGTCGGTCCGCCGTAGGTGCAACCAATGGTTTGTCCGGCCCAACCTCCTTTGATCTTATCCATCAGCCGCTCTTTGGTGATGGTGAATTCCGCAGGAAGGGTTGCCTTCTTCTTCGAAGCGCCTTGATTGCACGACACGAACGTCAGCACACCTACTAATACTGTTAGTGATAAAATAATCTTTCTCATATTTTTATTTTTATGTTATTCAAATACATCTACTTCACTCCGGTAGGGTGCGGAAGATTGAGCCCCTACCCGCGTTACCGAAATAGCCCCCGTTTTACAGGCAAAACGTACCGAATCAATTAATGAACGGTTTTCCATGAGGGCTACCATCAACGCTCCATTAAAGATATCGCCAGCCGCTGTCGTATCCACAGCCTTCACCTTGTAACTATCTACAAACTCACAGATGTCTGTATTATAAACCAATGCGCCTCGGGCACCCAATGTTATTACAATATTATCCACTCCAAGTTCCGCAATCTTACGGGCGGCTTGTATGGCTGACTCATCGTCGGTAATGGTAATGCCGGAAATCATTTCCGCCTCTGTTTCATTGAGCGTTATCAGATAAAGATTCCGCAGAAGGTTTTCGGATAACGGTTGTGCCGGAGCAGGATTCAGAATCACTTTTTTACCTTGTTCATTAGCTGTTTTAGCGACATACTCTACCGTTTCAATGGGAATTTCAAGCTGCATCAAAATAGCATCCGCTTGTTCTATAGCCTCTTTTGCCCGTTCCAAATCGGCAGGCGAAAGCTTCATATTCGCGCCCGATGCAACCGCAATGCAATTCTCCGCGTGAGAGTCGACTGTAATTAAAGCTACTCCGGACGGATTCTTAGAATCGGAGAATACAAACGACGTATTAATACCTTCTTCTTCAAAAAGCTGGTGCGCCTGATGTCCGAAGATGTCGCTACCCGTTTTGCAAACAAAGGTGATATTTCCTCCCAGACGAGCTATAGCCACAGCCTGATTAGCTCCTTTGCCCCCGGGATTCATGAAAAACTGTCCGCCAATTACTGTCTCTCCCGGGCGAGGGAGGTGATCCGTCTGGATCACCATGTCCGTATTCGAACTCCCTACTACTAATATTTTTTGTTGTCTCATATAATTTAGTTGCTATAAGTCCTTAATTGGTATACCCATCGTTTTGTACGAGCTTCTCATTGTTCGTCATGACCCGTGCAGGAATGGGGAACAACTCGGTGTGATTATCAACTTCGGCCGCTTTGAAATCGCGTGCAGCAGTCCATTTGCCAAATCGGATCATATCTTGCCGGCGGGAGCCTTCCCATACAAATTCACGTCCCCGTTCTGCGTATATTTCGTCCAATGTCAAATCAGCAGCAACATAATCGGGCAATCCGGTACGTTGTCTTACTTCATTAAATAAAGGAACCGCATCTCCTGCCCTACCCATACGTACCAACGCTTCTCCTTTCATCATCAGAATATCAGCATACCGATATACGACATAATCATTACTCATACATTCGCCGTTCAACCCATTCTCATATTCGTATTTCGCAAAACGGACTCCTTCATTCGCTAGTGTAGGATTGGCGGCATCATAGAGTGAAGTAACATGAGGAGTATAATCCAGCTGTTTGGAGCCTAACATTAACGGTTGTCCGGCCGCATCGTATTGTGGTCCATAAAGCCACATATCGCTCCGGGCATCCTTGGCAAGATCAAAAGTTTCAAAGAAACTTTGACTGGTACAGAATCCATTCCAGGTACCATCCACTATGCCAAATGTTCGCTGGCTCAGACCGTGCAAAGTGAGTTGATGAAAACGGAATTTTCTGTGCCACCCATTTGAGCCACCGTTGGCATATACTTTATCATAAACGATCGCAAAAAATGGTTTCTTTTGAAGTCTGGTTGTTGACGATAAAGTTGGTGAAATAATTGTTTTCCAGTTCCAGGGTTCCCAGTTTGGTTACTTCATCACACATATCGATTACCTCCTGCCATTTGGCTACGCCAAACCATTTCTCATGATTGAGATACATCTTCGCCAATATGGTGTAAGCCAATGCTTTGGTTGCACGGCCATATGTTTTAGAAGGTGAATCGGCTAGCTTATCCACATTATCCAATAACTCGGTTTCTACGAATTTGAATATTTCGGCACGACTTTTCTGATCAGGAATACTTGTATCCGTAAAATCGGTTGTGAGGGGAACATTTCCAAACAGATCCATGGCATTGAAATAGAACCAGGCACGCATGGTTTTAATCTCGGAAATCATATTTTCTTTTACCGGGAAATCAAGTGTTGCCTGCGAAAATTCATACAAAATCTGGTTACATAAGGAAATACCGGTGAAAAGGAATTCCCAGGTTTGCCGGATATTATCATGTTGAGGGGTAAACGTATGGGCATGAAGATCCCGCCATACACCACCATCCAGCCATTGACCACCTTCACGCTGTGGACTGAGAGCCTCGTCGGTAGATACGGTAATGGTTCCCCAAATATTATAGTAATGGGTGTAGCCTAAAAGATGACTATAGACACGACCAGCACTCATAAGAAATTCTTCTTCGGTCGTAAAGAATTTATCTGACGGAATGGACGAATAGATATGTTCGTCGAGATTCGTACACGATTGGAACTGTGTACCCACCACTATCAATAGGGAAAAGGTGGCTATTATTATCTTTTTCATAAGTGAATCGTTTTTTGTGTACAAATTAGAATGCAAGGTTTACCCCGAATATGAATGTTTTAGTCCGCGGGTAGAAATCGTAGTTCTCTATACCAGGTGCAAGCCCGGAAAGACTGACTTCAGGATCAATTCCTTTATAACCCGTGATGGTGAAAAGGTTTTGACCGGTAACATACAAACGCAACTTAGAGATGTAATTGGATTTGAGAGGAACGGTATAGCCTAGCGTCAGATTATCCAGCTTCAGGAAGGAACCATCTTCAATAAAATAAGATGAGTAAACAGCTCCCGGATGGTTCTCATGGTCAAATGTGGAATTCAACACATTCTTTAGTCCCAAATAACTTGGACCCTCGTAATACAAACGGGTTTTATTAAGTACATCATTCCCTACAGATCCTCTCAGCAAGAAGCTCAAATCGAAGTTTTTATATACAAAAGTATTTTGCAAGGAGAAGGTAAAATCGGGATAGGCATTTCCTATCTTCTGGTAATCTGCTTCGGTGATACCCTCTACCCCATCCAGATCCTCATACTGTGCAACGCCATCGGTATCAAAACCCGTAAATTTAGGCCCCCAGAAATTACCGATTGAGCCACCTTCTACGATTTGCATGGTATATACCTTTAAATCGTCGGGCAGATATCCGGTATCTAAGGCTGTCATGGCATAATCGGCATTAGAGAAACTTTTCAACTTATTGGTATTATGAGCAAGCGTACCCACTAAATTCCAGCGGAAATTTCTGTCAGCATATGGAGTAGCCGCGATAGTCAATTCAAGACCCTTGTTCACAATAGTACCTACATTGGCAAATTTATATCCGTAGAGATTGGGAGGTACAGGAACGGCATAGGTATAGAGCAGGTCTTTGGTGGTACGATTGTAAAAATCGAAGGTAACATTCAGGTTGTTTTTCAGGAAGCTGGCATCAAAACCCACATTAAATTCGTTCTTCTTTTCCCAGCGAAGATCGGGATTAGGGTTACGCCCAGGTTCATAGGTACTCAACCATGAATTATTATAATAGAAATACGAAGAACCTTTTCTTAATATAGGAAGCGATTGGTAGTTACCTATTTCCTGATTACCGGTTACCCCAAAACCGGCACGTAATTTAAGATCATTGATCCATTTAACTTCTTGCATAAACGGTTCCTGAGTGATACGCCAGCCAACACTTACGGAAGGGAAAGTTCCCCATTTATGGTTCGCACCAAAACGGCTGGAACCTTCATGACGCACGGATGCACTCAACAAATACTTTTCTTTATAATTGTACATTACCCGACCGAAGAAAGATATCAATTTACTAGATTGCTTTGAACTACTGACCGTAGCTAATCCGTCGTTTAATGCCGCACCGGCACCAATATTGTAGAAAGAGAAATAATCGGTATCAAAAAGATAATTGGTAGCTCCGTAGGCTTCATTCCACTGTTCGCTATAAGAGTAACCCGCAATCATCTGAAGTTTATGGTCATTCCAGGTATTGGAATAATCGAGAGTCGTTTCCAACATTTTATAGCTGGAATGGTTATTATATACCTCCGATTGTCCGTCTTTTCCGATATATACCGGATGATACTTGCCATAGTAATGTCCGTAACGTTCGCTGGTTGTGGTAATAGATGCCAATGCGTTTGCCTTCAGATTTTCCAGAATACGTAAGTTGGCATTAATACTTCCGGTAAACTGCTTCCGCAGACCTTTATCATCGCGTTGTTGAAGCATAGCCACGGGATTATAATATTCCATGCCCTGCACATAATGATAGGGACCGTATTGTGCCGGTGTGTTTTCAGTCGCATAGATAGGTTCCGTGGGATTATGGAACATGGTTTGACGCATAATATAGCCATCGGCATAAGAATTTCTTGCGGTAGAGTAAGACATGGTATAATCCATCTTCAACCGATCATTCATCAACATTTGGAGGACATTCAAACGGGTGCGCAGACGTTCGCTGCTACTGTTTTTTACGAGTCCTTCATCTTTATTCCAGGCGATACTGGCGCGATAATTCAATGATTGTGTACCACCTGATGACGCCAGGCTATAGTTCTGACTGATCGGAGTGTGAGTTACTTCATCAAACCAATCGGTAGAAGCTCCGTAATCATTACTGGAACTAACTCCGTACTTGGTTAATGCCTGACGAAACTCATCCGCATTCATCATATCAGGCTTTTTATCCACTGTCTGCATGGCCAGGTAAGAGTTAAACTCCAATTTATTCACACCTGCTGCGGCCTTCTTCGTAGTAACTAAAATAACACCATTGGTACCACGCGTACCATAAATAGCTGCTGCTGATCCATCTTTCAGCACATCGAAAGACTGGATGTTATCAGCGCTTAAACTTGCCAGGTCACCTCCTACTACACCGTCAATCACAATAAGAGGTTGTGCTCCACCTGACATGGTAGTTAGACCACGTAGTTGAATTTCAAAATCACCATTAGGATTGCCTCCATCGGGGCGTGTGATAACAAGTCCGGCAATCTGTCCTTGTAACAACTGCAACGGATCCGTTACGTTTCCCGCTTTGAAATTATCACTGGAAAGGGATGAAACCGAACCGGTAATTTCTTTTTTCGTAGTTGTACCGTAACCGATCACTACAACATCATCCAGTACCGTAAGATTTTCCTCCAATATTATATTGATCACTCTTCGGGTTCCAACGGTTTCTTCGATAGAATTAAAACCAATAAAAGAGAATACGAGTACGGAAGATGAGGCATTTACCGTAATCTTATAATTTCCTGATAAGTCGGTAGGAATTCCATTGGTAGTACCTTTTTCAAGAACGCTTACTCCCGGAAGAGGATCACCGAAGGTATCAGTTACCTTCCCGGAGATTTCAATAGTACCTGTTTGCGCATGCAAACTTGTGGCCGACAAGACTGAAAGCAAAAGACAGATCATACAGGTCAGCCCTTTATTCAATACACGCTGCCAATTGTGCTTCATAATTTGATTCAAGTTCATAATGCTAAAGATTAAAGTTACGGATCTTGTGTAAATTCTCTCTTCTTAATCCGGATATAAGCGACAGATTTCTCCTTGACCCAAAACAAATATATAAACCATCCAAAACGAAAACAACCCAAATAAAGTATCTTATAAACAATCCCAAAACAGGTTTTTTTAATTGTATAATATATTTATTCGATTCTAATTAACTATATATCAATTACATATGGAAGATAGAATTTTCAAGAATCACAAAATTCATACATTCTTAAAGAGGTATTTTTAAGAATTCAAGCCTGGAATTTAAGAACTGAAAGAGTAGATAGCTACCAGAGGGGTTTATTATACCCACATTCTTAGGTAGAAGGGCTTATCAAGTACCTAAATAAATTAAAAAAGTGTTTTGGGTTTGTCGAAACTCATCAAGAAATTATAAATTTAAAGTATTGCAAATCAATTATATTCGTTACTTTTATAAATAATAAGATCCCAAATACAGTGAGAAAAGAGTTATGAATAAAGCCATATCTTTGTTGGTGTTGATAAAATCCATGTCTAAAGCTGAAAAACGCTACTTCCGACTTTACAGTAATCTCCAATCAGGTGAAAAAGGTTATATGTCTTTGTATCAGTTAATGGAAAGCAAAGAAGAAATAGATGAAATACAAAAGCGTTTCACGCTGGAAAATCCCGGAGGTAATTTCGAGGTAGCAGTGAAACACCTTACTAGCACGATTCTTGATTGTATCGCCCATCTGCGTAAAAAACAGGATATGCAGTCCCGTATATTCAATTATGTAACCCGGGCTGAAATTTTATTTGAACGCGGATTGGTGGATGATTCATTCGCAGAATTAAGGAAAGCCCGTAAACTGGCCGAATTTTACGAATATGATTTACTATCGATGTTAATACGGCGCAAAGAACTTAAATACATGAGTTCGATTGATTTTGCGGGTATCACAGAGAAACGACTGGTAGACAAACAAATGAAACTGAATGAAATTATAAAATATACCCGCAATGCAAACCAGCATGTTCAGCTCTATGATATCATCAAATATCGTTTAACTTATAAAGGTCTCGCCAGATCCGATCGACAACAACAACATCTCAATGATTTGGTGTTAAGCGAACTGCATTTAGTTTCAAATACAACACATAAGACTTTTGAGACAGAGAAACTGCATCTATTGTTTCAAGCGACCTATTTTCTTAATTCCGGTAATTACAAAACAGCTCTGCGTTTTTATCAGGAGTTGATTGATCTCTTTGAGGAAAATAAACATCTGATGCTTCATCCACCGATACATTATTTCAATGCGTTGAAAGGTATTTTGGATAGCCTTCAATCGGCCAAATTGTATAAGGAGATGCCTTATTTTATAGAGAAGGTAAAAGAGATCGAATCCAAAGATTATCCACAGGATTTTTTGCTGAGCGTGAATACATTCTGTTATCTCTCCGAATTTTCTTATTATTTTCAGACGGGAGATATCGAATCAGCCAGGGAACTCAAACTTACCTATGAAGAAAGTCTGTTGAAAAAAACAGATATGTTGAATTTACAGCTTCAGTTGGAATTAAATCTCAATGCAGCTATTTTAGCTCTTGCGTTAGGTGACCCGAAAGAGGCACGTAAGGGTATGAAGAAGATATTGGGTGCCGGTAAAGTCCTTCATAATTTCCCGGATTATAAAATAGCGCGTCTGATCAATCTGTTAATACAAGCCGAATTAGGCAATTACGATTATTTAGAAAACGAGGTTAGTTCTTTAAAAAGAAGTATTGCTGCAGAGAAGAATCTTTATCAGTATCGCACAGAAAAATTACTCTTCAAGTTTATCAAACTTCTTCCATTGTCACAGGATATTAATGAGAACAGGAACATATGGAATACATTCCAAAAGGATATTGAAATAATAAATCAGAATAAATACGAAAGGCCCTTACTTAAAACTTTCGATTTTATTGCCTGGATAGAAAGTAAACTAACAGGGCAACCCTTTATGACAATCATAAAGAATAAAACATCTTCTCTCTAATAAGAACGGATTTCTAATAGGTTATCCATCTTTAGAATAAAAGAAGAAACAGGTAATTTTACAATTTGTCAGCAGATAGCAATTTGTTAATTGAAATGTGATTTCCTGCCTTTATTTCCGGGTAAACAGATAGAAGGTGGGGAAAAACGCAGAAAAATCGAGTTTTAATAATTCAAGATATTATAATTTTGAAGATATTCTATTATTGTGATCGATTTTTGTTTCTATAAGTCAAAAAAAGATTTTTATTCTCCTTTAAAGTTGTTTTTATGATAGTTTTATTGATGCTCAAATTAAAGGTGAAATAGCTCTAAAAAATAGTTAAATCTTCTCTTCCACATCGAATTTCCGGATCTTCATTAGAGAACCTTAAACTTCTCCAAAGAGAATCTATAGATCCTCCAAAGAGAACCTTAAACCTCTCCAAAGAGAATCTTAAACTTCTGTAAGGAGAACCTATAGATTCTCTTGTGTCAAAAGTTGTCTTTTTGTGGAAAAAGCTTACTTTTTAGTTAAAACTCGTTTATTTTTCTTCCTTTTATTAACAATTTAGTGCTAGAATGTTGTTTTGACTTCTTATGCGAGTTATCAAAAATCCATATTTTTAATCAAAAAGAAATATAAAATCTATTTCTTACAGCAAATTGTTTTTGTTATATGCTGTTATTTTGAGTAAAAACGAAGGGGTTGTCCCAAAAGTGCCCTTGTCATCCAGAGCGTAGCGAAGGATCTGCTACAAGAGCCGTAGAAAAGAACAACAACAGATCCTTCGCTACGCTCTGGATGACGTGATTTGACTTTTGGGACAACCCCCATTTTACGGTCACGTTATAGATCCTCCGTTTTTACTTAGGATAACTTTCCTACACCTATACTTATTTGTTATTATAAGGATTAACAATCAATTTATAGGAGCCCCCTTTCAAAAGAGCTTCATCAAAGGTGATAGTTATTTCCTTACTTTCTCCCGGAATCAAGGTAAAATAGTTATCATTCATAATAGCAGGAAGAAGACGTTCATTATCTGTAGCCCGGACAGCTTGAACATGCACAGCAAAAGCAACCCCCGTGGCTGATTTCGGATGAGCAATGGTTGCCTGGATTTCTGCTTTACCATTCCTCTTTATTAATTTGGAATTTACTTTCAGGTCTGCTTTAGGCAATGTATTGACAGCGGTAAAGTCAAGACGATTATTACCTCTCCAGTAATTATTCTCAGAAATCACTTTACCTGATTTGTCTTTCAGTTTGAGGCGAATGAAGTGTACATCGGTGAGTCCTTTACTCGGTTCCGTTCCCCCTAATACATCAAAACTCCACAAAGAATAACCAAACCACCAGCCTCTTTCAATACCGAACATACGTACATAACGGGCATCTACCTCTGGGAAAGTGATATAGTCCACTCCTCCTTTTCCTTCATCCGTTTTATATACTTCCTTCCAGCTTTTCGCATCATCCGATACTTGTATTTTGTAAGCTTTTCCATATGAAGCCTCCCAATCTATGCGAACACCTCCAACTGTTTGCTTACTACCCAGATCCACATATACCCATTCATTATCTGCTACGGCGGCGGCCCAACGGGTATCTTTCTTCCCGTCTGTCACATAGGAGGCTTCTCCATGAGTGGTGGAAGAAACATAAGCAGGCTTTCCTAACGAAAGGTTCTTGCGTTCCTTACTGAAATTGATGGCAAAACATTCCACTATACTATTGGAAGGAGAATCCACACTTCCCGCTCTTGAATAAGCAGTTACAGGTTTACCGTCCAGATTATAAACGGTTACTTCAGCCTCCAAACCATTCAGGTTTTCGGAAGAAGTATTGGCGACCTTCACCGCATCGGTTACCGGATTCCACAATATATGTACCGGCTCGCAGGCAGATTTAGCTCCAAAATATACACCCGTAAGATCATGGTAGTAATCATACGTTTGCCAAACCATAGACGGATAAGCGGATTGCCCCATCCACATCAAGATACCCGAAGCATCGTCCCACATTCTGTCCAGCCACCCTTCGTACATCGCTTTATTGGATTCCAGATTGACTAACTGAGCTTTGCGACAATAATCTTCAATACCGGTGGGAGCGCCAAAACCTTGGGTGATGGACGCGTCATAGCGATCAGGTGCCGCATTAAATGCGGAAGGGCCAAAATAATGGAGATTCCACATTTCATCCCGTGGCCACCAGTTTTCCTCAGGTATAAACTTTTTAAAGCTTTCGAAGTTGGGAAATGCTGCGGTACCTATTTCTGTGCGGAAGCCCCAGCCACGAGCCGGATCACCTTCCAGACCATCGGGGTATTTGGTAAAATAAAAACGAGGATCAAAAGCTCCCCATGGGCCGCTTCCTGTCAGGTTGCCAGCATGGGAATTAGGTTGAAAATAACGATCGCCCCCATCAAAGGTTCGAATATTTTCTGCCATCCATCCCTCCAAAGGAGGTTGGGGATTAGATTCATTATCACCGCACCATACAGCAATCGAAGGATGATTTCGGATACGTTTAATCTTTTCCATCATATTGTTGTTAAATGCATTCAGATCATACGGAAGATTCGGATTAGAATTGATCCAGAAATCATCCCACACCATAATACCATATTTATCGCAAGCTTCGTAGAATTCATCATCCGTAGTAGAACCTAACCAGTTACGAATCATATTAAAGTTCATTTCCTGATGAAGTTTGACCTTAATATCATATTCTTCTCCCCGGCAACGCAACATATATTCGGACATTCCCCAATTGGCACCTTTTATGAATACGGGTACCCCGTTAATATGTACATGCAGGGTGTTTCCTTCGGTGTCATATGTGTACTTTTTAATGCCGAATTTTACCTCCTGTGTTTCAGATATTTCTCCATTCACCCATACTTCAAACCGGCAACTATACATATTGGGTTCGCCATATCCGTTCGGCCACCAAAGTTGAGGGTTATGAATAGATAATTGAGGAAAATATCTTTTATCAAACTTCAATTGGGTGGTGGTATTAGGATTCAGTTCCACTTCCTGAGAAAATTCAACATTGCCCGGATAAATGATACCTTTTACTACTCCCTTTTGCTTTTGAATAGTACTGTTTTTTACTTCTAAGGCTACGGAAAGATCCGCTCGTCCCCGATTAGGCAAATCGGTACGAATCCACGGATCGATTAAGACGAACGCTCCTGTATTACTCAGATAGACTTTATCCGTTATTCCGGAATTTAGTCCGGGTACATACGGCATCCAATCCCAGCCTCCGCTTGAAAGATAAGTAGGACTTCCCTGGTTAGCCAGCGGTGTTTGAGGCATGTGAACCAGCACTGCTAAAATATTGGTTTCATTTCTTTTGATTATGTCCGTCACATTGAAACGTCCACGATGCATAAAACCATCTAGTACACCAAGCAACTGACCATTCAAGTAAATTTCCGCTTTCCGGTTTACTCCATTGAAGTTTAACCAGAGTAGCTCTTTGGTAAATTCAGCAGGGACAGTAAGTTCGGTACGGTACCAAAAACTTTGATCGTATTTAGAACGATCTACTTGATGGATGTTATCGCCAAAATTCGGATCTTTTTCCAGTCCGGCTACTACATACGAATTAAAAGCAGTACCAGGAACCACTGCATCGACCCACGACGAAGCATTGTAGTTATTCTTCAGCATAGAAGCAACATCTGTCCCTACTTCAGACTGTGGTTTCAGCTTCCATTTAATATTCGGATTGTCGTTATGCAGATATACTGGTTGTGCCTGTACTAATTGCATAAAACCAGCAAGGAAAAGCCCTGCGCATACATGTTTTAATTTTCTCATACTTATTGTTTTGGGTTTATTTAGATTATACATTAAAATCAGATTCTTTGCTTTTTTCATAACTTACCTCAAAGGATAAGTTTTTATTTAATCTTGAATAGCATTACATCTTTAGCGGGAATTACGACATTCATGTTTTTTTACGGATGTTTCAATTCTACGCCAGAGTTCGTTTACCTGGTATTTCTTATGATTACTGAGTCCAAGGCGCTCCATTACAAGTGTCATTTGTTGCTCCTTTTCGGTATAATTAAAAAGAGCACAATAACAGCTTCCGTCTTCTTCAATGCGCACAAATTTATTTTCCACATCTTCGCCATTCCCTTCCACCGGCCGAAAAACTTTGCCGTTTGCAATCATATTGATTTCCATATTGGGTAGGATTCTTTTCACCTGGGGTTTGCATTCAGATTTCTCATTTAGACCGAAGCGGCCATCATCATAAAAGTGGAGACCTGCAAGAATATTCAATGTAATTTTCAGACGATTCTCTGCTTCAAGAGTATTATCAAACGCATCATGTGAATTAATGTAATTATTATTTCGATAGATATATCCTTTCCACCAACCATACGAAAGATAATTCAGCATATATTCAGGTTCTTTTATCTCATCCCAAGTTTCAGAAGTTGTGTGAATGGTACTTATCCGACCGTATTCTTCCAGACCGTCACGCCAATCCTCGAAAAAACCAAAGAATATTTTGGGAGATTTAATTCGGCTACCTTTAAGATCACCATGCTTACTTAAACAGGTCAATGAAGCGATATTATATAAAGTACTTTTACCTATTGATATTGTAGTTTGCCAATTATTTTGTTCTACTGAACCTATTATCAAAGCATGGCGATCGTTATTATCGAAAATAGCAGTCACTTCGTAACTGGTTAATGTATCGAAGGTCAACGGATAAGATTTATACTTAGCTTGTCTATCATCTCTGGAAGGAACAAACAATGCACGGTTATTTTTGCTTTTATTCAGTAGTTCCGGCATTTTATCAACATTAACCGGAGCCATGTAATCAGTGGAAATTGCAACTCCCTCCTTACTTTCAATTGTAAACTCAGTCAACAGGTAATCCTTATCGGGATAAACATAAAAGTGCTGAGTCAGAAGTGGCAAATTCTCATCCCTATAATGGATGGTGAAACACGTTGGCTCATATAAACCATCACCAGATTTCGCGAAAGTTACTTCCTGATTCGTGTAATGATGCGTAGAGATGATTCTTCCTTTCCATTCATAAGTTGCGTATAAATTATCGACAATTCGTTTATTTCCTTTGCTTACATTTATTCCTCCTGTTTTCTCGTCGTAAGCAATATCCCACTTTCCTGTTTTTAACGTATGGGATTGGAAACTACAGCCGAATAAAAAGATACTACCCAACAAAACAGATATAAAGATACCCAACGATAATGGCTTCGTTGCTAATCCGTTGTATCTCATGTTTCGTTTTTCACCTATGTATATAATTTGAGCCATGTGTCAGGGATATATAAGAAAGTTTTCTTTCTATGTTTAAATGCATGGCCGAAAATAGGAATCAAACCTAAGCAAATCTGGAAACAAGTGCGGAAATATTTATAATTATTGCTGCAAATACAAGTCTTAATGACTTAATTCTGCAAATTTTTTATTTTCATACCGCAAATGTTATAATGGAAAATCAATTCACCCGAATGGTCTTTTTGAAATGGATGTTGTCCGAAGAGTTTCCGATCTGAATTTCGAACTCACCGGGTTCAACTACCTGTTGCATACGAACATTAAAAAGAGCTAATTCAGTAATAGGAACCTCCAATTGTACTTTTATCTTTTCACCTACCCGAATGAGTTCTTTCCGAAAGGCTTTTAATTGTTGAACAGGTGTGGCCACCGAACTGATTTTATCTTTAACATAGAGTTGAATAACTTCTTTCCCCTCTCTATCTCCTGTATTCTTCACTTCAATGGTAGCTTTCAATATTCCGTTTTTGGTAAAGACAGAATCATTTAATTGACAGTTGGTATAATCGAAAGTTGTATAACTTAAGCCGTAACCAAAATTCCATAAGGCATACGGTTTTTCAAAAATATAATGTCCTTTCGGTTCTTCGGGTGAGCCGCCACTATCAAACTGTTGTTCCCGATCTGTCGGATAATAGTTATAATAACAGGGAGTATTGCCGGTACTACGAGGAAATGACACATTGAGACGTCCGGAAGGATTCACATTTCCCACCAGAATATCGGCCAACGAATTACCCTGCTGTTCGCCACCGTACCATTGAACAAGTATTGCGTCAGCATTCTTTTCTGCCCATGACATCACCATGGGTTTACCAGCAATTAAAACTACAACCAGAGGTTTACCGGTAGCTTTAACTGCTTCCAGAAGTTCCTGTTGTCTTCCAGGCAGATCGAGTGAGGATAAGTCAAAGCCTTCTCCGGCAGTGCTGTATTTAGGCGAACGACCTAAATATGTACTCCGCGTTCCGACTGCCACAATCGCCAGGTCGCTGTTTTTTACTTGGTCAACAGCTTTTTGGATGTCATTTGTCTGCTGGCTCCACCAGTCGCATCCTTCAGCATGTAAAAAGGTAGTTCCAGAACCGGCAACATTTTGTAATCCTTGTAATAACGTAACACCTTCCTGTGTATCCCGGGTTGTCCACGAATAGTCTCCATAAACAGTCTGGTTACTATTTGGACCTACAACGGCAATAGTTTTGTATTTCGATAAGTCGAGTGGGAGGATATTTTCTCTGTTCTTTACCAATATGATACTTTCATCGGCAATTTCTTTGGCCAAAGCTACTTTATCGGCATTACGTACCACTTGATCCACTTTCTTCGGTTCGCCGTATGGATCTTCAAAGAGTCCAAGCCTAAACTTAACGGTAAGTATGCGCCTTACTGCCTGATCAATATATTTAATATCCATCTTTCCTTCTTTTACCAATTCCGTTAACAAGCTGTATGACCATCCTACATTCAGATCAACCCCTGCTTCTACAGACATTCTAGCCGCTTCGGCATCTGTGTCAACCGCATAATGGAATGTTTTCAAACGTTCTACGGAACCCCAGTCGGAATATACATACCCACTGAAACCTAATTCTTCTCTTAATATATCAGTCATATAATAAGAAGAACCGGAAGTTGCCACTCCATCGTACGCACTGTAGGCACTCATTACTGCCAAGGGGTTAGTTTCCTGAATAACCCGTTTGAAAGGATAAAGATAAAGACTGCGCAGCTCCCGCTCTCCACCACTCACACTGGCACAGTTCAGACCACCAGTGGGTGTCCCATGTGCCACAAAGTGTTTGGGCGTGCAAGCAATATCATGCTGATGATAACCTTTTACAAAATGAATACCCATTTCGGCTATCAAATAAGGATCTTCGCCAAAGGTTTCTTCGATACGTCCCCAACGTAAATCACGAGCAATATCCAGTACCGGAGAAAGTACCTGACGAATGCCAATAGCACGGGCTTCTTCACCGGCAGCTTCTGTCATTCGCTGGATTAGGGCCGGATTGAAAGTACTTCCCTGCGCGAGCGCATGGGGAAAAAGTGTGCATTCGTTTTGCAAAATTCCCTGAATACCTTCGGCAGCCGGAAGCAGCGGAATACCTAAACGGGTTTTCTCCACCATGTATTTTTGCAGTTTATAATACATGTCGGCACATGCTTTGGCAGTGGTACCCATTTCGTGCGTGGTACCATAACTCTGACCCTGAAATATATTTTCAATCTCTTCAAGTTTTCCGGCCGGCTTGTTCTCCATCTGATGAACTTTTTCTTCCAACGTCATTCTGCTTAGTAAGTCTTCTACGCGTTGTTCGATGGGAGCATTTTTATCTTTATAAACAGGTTTTTCTTTCTCTTTGCCAGAAACAGAACTTATCCATAAAGTAGCGACGGCAAGAAGCAAAAATAATTTTTTCATGATTGGTTCATTTTAAAGGTTGATCTCAGAATTAATTATTTTTCAAATGTAGAGCATAATGTATTCGGAAGATAACAGTCGCTCTTCAAAAATTATAAAATATGCTTCATTCTTAACAATTAAAACCAGACTCCTTACATTTTCTTTTGTTGCCGCTCAAATTCTTTTGGTGTCATACCAAACTGTCTCATAAATAACTTACTGAAATAAGAGGAAGAATTAATTCCCACCATTTCGCAAATATCCCCGATCAGGTACTTGCCTTCCTGGATAAGTTCGGCCGCCTTCTTTAAACGGATCAACCGAATAAAATCTACCGGTGAAAGATTGAATAATATTTTGATCTTCCGCAACAAGCTGGAACGGCTCATACATAGAATATCCGCCAATCGTTCTACATTAAACTGTTCGTCAACCATGTTCTCCTGAATGATCTGGATGACTTTTTCCATAAATTCCTCGTCAGCCTTATTCATCTGCATATTATGTACAGGAAAGAAAGGGCGTTTAGAGAAAGCTTCCCGCTCTTTTTGCCGGTTATTGAGAAGCGATAAAATTTGCGTTTTGAGGTAATCGAAAGAAAAAGGTTTTTCCACATAGGCTTCGGCACCAATCTTTAAACCATTGATCTTACTGTCGAGGTCATTCTTGGCTGTCAGGAATATCACCGGGATGTGAGAGATATCTATATCGGACTTTATTCTCTTACACAATTCCCACCCATTCATCACGGGCATCATAATATCACTGATCACCAGATCGACATGGGTTTCATGCAATATATCAAGTGCTTCCTGCCCATTGCATGCTGTTTCGACCATGAAGAATTCTTCGAGTCTTTCACTAATAAAGGATAACATGGATTCTTCATCTTCCACCAGCAATACTTTGTACCCTCGCATATTTTCTTCCGTGTCGGTTATTGCCTCTTCATCCAATGTTACGGCATATTGCTCGGCAGCAAGGTTGGTATGAGATTGCATATTTTCTTCATTTAGTGGAATGGAAAGCACAAAAGTATTTTGTTCCTGTTCTGTATCCAGATAAAGCTTCCCTTTATGAAGCAATGCCAGAGAACGGGCCAAAGGCAATCCAATCCCTACTCCGGAAACAGATATATCTTTCTTTTCGCGCTGGTAGAAAGGTTCGAAGATTTGTTGACTCTCGTCGATAGGTATCTTATCTCCGTCACTTATTACACGGATGGTAAAGGTGGTATTGTTCTTTTCCATTTTTACCTGTATTTTGTGTTGCGCATACTTCAATGCATTATTCAGCAGGTTACTCAGTATTTTAGTAATTGCCTCTTTATCAACCCATGCCCGTATTTCATGTTCGGGTAGGTGTCGTAGTAGTACCTTCTTTTTTTTGTAGGATGGTAGGTTCAAAGCGCGCAATAGTTTCATTTAATAAGGTAGTTATATCCACGCTTTCGAATTTAATCCTGAATTTATTCACCCCTATCTTCTGGAAATCAAGTAATTGTCCAGTCAGGTCGAGCAAACGTTTGGTGTTTTGTCCAATCACCTTCAAATTCTTATTTATCTTGGCATCCTGTATTTCCATTTCCCGAAGGGTTTCCAAGGGCCCGTTAATCAATGTTAGCGGAGTACGAACTTCATGAGCAATCTCAGTAAAGAAACTTACTTTTGATTCGTATAATTCCTTTTCTTTTTCTACTTCGAATAGTTTCTGCCGTTTTTCCATTTCCTGTTCTTTGCGATATCTATACCAAAAGAACCAGCTTAATATAATGCAAGCTATTATAATAATATACAAGATGTATGCCCAGGTTGAAAGCCACCAGGGAGGAAGAATAACCAGAGAAAGAGAACGATACGAAAAAACTCCTTTGGAAGCACCATATGTAGCTTTTACCCGGAAAATATAATTACCTGGTGGGAGTTTTGCATACGAGATATTTTGATTACTGACTGCTTTTATCCAGTCCCGATCCAGCGGTTCCATCATATAGTAATACTGATTTGATTCTGCCGTGGAGTAACTTAATAGAGCCACATCAAAACTGACATTGGATTGATCATAAGGCAAAACAACCTTATCCGTATGGATAATACACTCTTTCAGAGGAGAATTGGGAGTATGTACAGTTACTTCCTGATTGTAAACCTGAAATCCGGAAATGTAGATTGGTGGAATAACCTCCGTTTCCACAGATGTATTCGGATTGAAACTGATTAAACCATCTATACTACCAAAATAAAACTTTCCGTCACTTACTTTTAATGCCGATTTATAATTAAACTGATTACCCAGCAGGCCGTCTTTGATGGTATAAACCCGTACTTCCTCGGTATCCGGATTGAATTTTACCAACCCCTTGTTGGTACCAAACCAAAGGTTATGCGCATCATCTTTCAGTATTTTATAGGCCACATCATCCGGTAATCCCTGTTGTATTGAAAATGTTGTGAAGTCATCTGTTTCGGCATTGTATCGGCAAATGCCTCCCCGATCGGTAGAGAACCATATCCTCCCTTTGCTGTCCTGCATCACAGAACTGACGGAATTGGAACTCAAGGTTCGTTCATCGCCTTCAATGCTGGGATATTGTTTGAAGGAATCCGTATGAGGAATATATTTCCAGACGCCACTGCCCATAGATGCAAACCAAAAGGTACCATCTTCCTCTTCCAGTATATCAAACATCCAGTCGTACCCTATCTGTTCTATTTTCTCAAAAGTAAATGTATTCGGCTCAGCCCGATACAATCCCCAGCCGGTACCCATCCATCTATATCCTTTACTATCGATATAAAAGAAGTATACACTGCCTTCTTCCATATTCAGTTCCTGATGGGTGTAATGTCGAACAGCCTCATCCGACAGGCGAATGACATCCATACCCTGCTTAAAGAGGCCACAAAATAATTGCTCCTCGTAAATTGTCATGGAAAGAGTAACCAAATGTGATTTACTTCCCGGTTTGCCATAACGGATTTGCCGGACTTGCCCGGTAGCCGGATTTAATACGTTGATACCCGCATCTTCCGTACCAATCCAAACGTTTCCGTAAGGATCTTCTACTAATTCGCGTATCCGCTTGGTCATTAATGAATTTCCCTGGCTTCCGGGTACGTATTTATCAAACAGTAAATCGCGACGAGGCAGGTAATTAACTCCTCCGAATAAGGTTCCCAACCAGATATCCCCTTCTTTATCCCGATACATGGTTGAGATAAACTTGTCTGACAAACTGAAAGAACGCATGAGGTCTTCCTTGAGATGAATTCTTTTATTTAGCTTTTCGTTCAGGATAAACAATCCTTCGTGGGTACCCACCCAAAGTTCTTCATCGAAATTCATTACGTTAAGGATGAAAGTATCTTCCGTCCCGGGCAAGGATATGTCTTCCAGCTTTTGTTGCTGTGGATGGTATTTTTTAATTCCCCCTTCATGAATCGCAAGTGCCAGCCAATCACCGTAATTACACATAAAACTAATGTTCTTTCCCAATAAAGAGTTTCCCTCTTTATCAGTAAGAAATTGTTCAAATGTATCTAAATCTTTATTATACCGAAACAACCCCACACCCCACGTACCTATCCAGACTTCTCCGTTTTCCCGAATGCAAATACAGTTGGGAGCTTCCGATTTATAACTCTTTTTATTGGGTACCGGATAGTGATAAAGGGCTTTATCTTTATAACGAAAAACTCCCTGGTTAGGAATAACAATCCAGATATTACCGATGGAATCTTTTACGATATTGGCTACCCAATTATCCATCGTAAGACCATCTTCGGTTTCATCGTCTATTGCAGTAAATACATCCGATCGAGGATTGTAGATATATACTCCCCTGTCTGTACCCACCCACAAATTCCGATTTTCGTCTTCAAACAAAGCTGAAATGTTATTATTACCCCTCTTAGCTACCGGATCATAACAGTTAAGTTGAAGAATGGAAGTCCCGTCATACCTGTTCAAACCGTTCTTGGTGCCGAACCACATAAATCCATAACTATCCTGAATAATCGCTTTTACATTACTCTGAGATAATCCGTGTTCCCCGGTGATATGAGAAAAATAATAACGTGAGAGTGTTTCGTCTGCTGCTTGAAGGGATAAAGCCAGGATAATTCCCAAAAAGATAAATAGTGATTTCTTCATGGCATTTAATTTAAGGAATCAGGACTAATGGATAAGGTTTTATTGAGAAGCAAATATAAGAAATAATATAGATATCCCGGAAGTGAAAGTTTCAAATGATGAAAAAAGAAAGAGGATGAAAAGATGTTCTTTCATAAGACATTGATTACGAATGGCTAACGGAGTATTGAAGTATATAACGAAGAATCTGCTCAGGGATGAAATTTACATCCGGAAGCAGATCCTTCGCCAGACATTAATTGACAAAAAAGAATATCTTTTTCTTATTTACCCCAGCCAGTGGGTTTGCCAGTCATTGAAAATTCCAGCGTTCCTCCCCTCATAATATCCTGATGGGTGATTATATAGTTTTTATGGGTCTTCCCATTCAACTTTACAGATTGTATATAAATATCTTCTGGTGACTTCCGCTCTACAGTTATGCGAAATTCTTTATTACCCGGAAGTTTCAATACACATTCATCCAGTAAAGGAGTGCCAATCACGTATTCCCCATTAGCCGGGTTTACCGGATAAAATCCCATTGCACTGAAGATATACCAAGCAGACATTTCGCCGCAATCATCATTGCCGGCATAACCAGAAGAAGTAGTATTGTAAAGCGTAGTGAGTATTTGGTGAACATATTTCTGCGTCTTCCAAGGTTTTCCGGCATAGTTATACAAATAAGCAACATGATGACTTGGCTCATTCCCATGCGCATATTGACCAACAAATCCGGAGGCATTACTGTTCATGTGTTCGCTCTGATGTGTATTCGTGAAGAAGGTATCCAATTTTTGTTCAAACGCCTTCGCTCCTCCTGTCAGGCTTATGAGTGTCGGAATGTTATGAGGCACGTACCAGAAATATTGCCATGCATTTCCTTCTGTGAACGGATAACCGCCATTTGCCCCATATTTATAAGGATCAAAAGGTTCTATCCATTCTCCCTTATCGTTCTTAGATTGGAAGAAACGAGTGTTTGGATTAAAAAGATTTCGATAAAACTCCGACCGCTTCAGGAAGTGCTGATAGTCTTCTTCTTTACCTAGTTTCTTTGCCAGTTGCGCCACACACCAATCATCAAATGCCTGTTCTAAGGTGATGGATACAGACTGGGTTTGAATATTCTCCGGCATATATCCGTATTTCTCCCATATATCAAACGGAGAATTTGGGTGGGAAACTATCGAACTGTTGCGCACTGCCTCGTAGGCCTTTTCGATGTCTATTCCCGGAATCCCTTTAAGTATGGCGTCCACAATAACTGGGATGGAGTGGTTACCGATCATGCAATAGTTATCCTGTCCCCACAATTGCCAGATAGGTAAATAGCCGTAATACTCATATTGCCGGATCATACTTTTTACAAAGTCGGCAATGCGGTCTGAATTGATAATGGTATATAAGGGGTGAGCTGCTCTATAGGTATCCCATAAGGAGAATGTGGTATAATGAACTTCCTTACCGGATAGTTTGCGAGTTGTGTAATCTGCAGTCATGTATTCACCGTTTACGTCCGAGAAGATATTCGGCTGAATCATGGTATGATACAAACCGGTGTAGAATATTTCTTTCTGAAGTTCGGTTCCTTTCACTTCTATTTTGCTTAGTTCTTCCTGCCAGGAATCATCAGCAGCTTTTACATATCGGTTAAAATCCCAATGCATAGCCTCCTGTTGCATATTCAACCGGGCATTATCAATGGAAACCGGAGAGATGGCTACTTTGCACATCAGCGGTTTTCCATTCAATCGTCCGAAATTAAATACTCCATGTAAATCGATTCCATTGATGACAGAAGTATTCTCATGCTGACGCCATCCATCCCGGACAGTAGAAGAAAGGATGGGTTGAGAGAACTCCATACGGAAACAGACCTTACGAAGTTTGGCCCATCCTGTAATTATACGATATCCTTCTACCGTACGATCATTGATGATTCGTATCTGAGAATTAATGATCCGGCGGTTCCAGCTGCCTTTATTGGACGAATGGTCAAGATCAAGAATCAGTTTAGCTTCCTGATTATTAGGGTATTGATAGTGGTGTATCCCTGTACGCTGGGTAGCTGTTAATTCTGCGTTTACCTGATCGTCTTTCAACATCACCTGATAATAACCGGGACGAGCTTTTTCTTCTTCATGCGAGAAAGAAGAAGAAGTATTTCCGCTGGTAGTTGGTAATAAGAGAATATCAATCAGGTCCGACGCACCCGTTCCACTGAGGCGCGTATGGCTGAAGCCGAAAATCTTATCGTCGTTGTAATTATATCCGGATGCCTCATTCCAGTCGGGTGCTTCCCGGGTATCGGGACTGAGTTGTACCATACCAAAAGGAACCGTAGCTCCGGGATAGTTATTGCCGGAGAGTCCGCCTTCTACGGCACCTGTACCAATGAAAGGATTCACGTATTTAGTTACATTCTCTGCATGCCCACAGGTGAAAAACAGAGAAGAGAGACATAGATTAAGAAGGAGTTTTTTCATAATGAGTTTGTACTTCCTCCACAGGGATGAGGGATTCCCTGCAGAGAACTTTATTGATTTTATTATTCTGCAATTACCTGGATCACTCGGCTGTTAAGTTGCTGGGTAGTAAAGAGATTTAATCCTACATTCATCAAGTATTCGCCGGAATACACCTGGTCATTGCCGGATAATGAGGAGTTGGCGTCTGGCATTAGGTTTATTTCCTTCACCCGATACTTCCTGTCTTTCTCCAATCCCTGCAAGCGTACCGGAAGGGATTTCTCTGCATAGCGCGGATGAATATCGAATGAAAAAACAACCGCACTTTGTTTGTTCTTACTCACATACATTGAAGAAGTATGGTTTCCTTCGTACGGAGAAACCAGTCGATACAAATCACCTTCCAGTATAACCGGTTTTAACTGATTGTAATTATTTACAGCCTGACGACAGAACTGCTGGTCATTACTATTCATATCTTCTAGTTTGATATCGAAACCAAGTTTACCCATCATCGCCACATCCGTACGGAACTTAACACTTGTATTCCGATTCCAGGTAGTGACGTGGGCACAAAGCGTTTTGCTGGGGAATACTTGCGAGTATCCCCATTGGATAAACAGACGTTCTATCGGATCGGTATTATCGCTGGGCCAGAATTCGGTAAAGTACTTCAAGGCTTCATAGTCCGAACGGCCACCCCCACCGGAGCAAAGCATCATCGGCAGATCAGGGTATTTGGCTTTTACTCTTTCTAGTACGTTGTAAAGCCCGCGTACATGCTCTATGTATAAATGAGATTGCTTGTTTTTAAGGTAGGGCGAATAAATATTGGTAATCGGGCTATTACAATCCCATTTAAAGAAAGCGATACCGGGATAATTTGTCATCAGTTTATCCACTATTCCGAATACATAATCCTGAACAGCCGGATTACTCAAATCAAGTACAAGCTGGTTGCGGAAGTAGTATTCATCCCGGTTGGGTAAATGAATCACCCAGTCTTTATGTTTCTCGTACAGTTCGCTTTTAGGATTCACCATTTCGGGCTCAATCCAGATACCGAACTTTATTCCTTTCTTTTTCGCTTCTTCAACCAGGCGACCTACACCGTTCGGAAGTTTATCTTTGGTTTCATCCCAGTCGCCAAGCCCTTGATGATCACCGCTTCGCGGGTATTTGTTGGCAAACCATCCGTCGTCTAGTAGGAACATATCGACACCCAATTTAACAGCTTCGTCCATCAGGCTGATCAGTTTTTCCTCGTTGAAGTTGAAATAGGTAGCTTCCCAGTTATTCAGTAAGGTCATACGGGTTTTATCACCATCCTTCAACTGGTGCTTGCGGGCCCAATCGTGAAAGTTGCGACTGGCCTGTCCCCTGCCTTCGAAGCTGTAAGTGAAGTAGAAATCCGGGGTACGAAATACTTCATTCGCCGGCAACTGGTATTCGGAAAAGTACGGATTAATACCGGAGATAATACGCAACTCGTTTTTGTTATCTACCTCGAAGGTAAACCGGAAATTCCCTGTCCAGCCGATAGTGCCGACAAGTACTTCGCCGCTGTTTTCTTCGGATGCACGGTCTACAGACAGCTGGAAGAACGGAGACACAAACATATCGGCCCGTGAGCCTAATTTGGTATCCACTACTTTTTTCCCGAAATCCAGTTCACGCTCGGTGATATTTGCTTCATGCGCCCAATCACCCGAGAATTCGGTCAGGAAGTATTTAGCCCGGTTCAGGTGCAGCATGGAAGAAGCATATTTACTCAATAGAACAGGCTTCTTCTCCCGGTGACTGATTTCGGTAAAGGTTTTGATGATGTTTTCTTTGTCGTAAGTAGTATAATGCAACTTAACCGTTACCGGATATTTATCATCCTCCAATGTGATGACCGTTTCATTCACACCTGCTTCTAACTGACGGCTGGAATGAGTTACATACTTTAATAATAAGGAAGGATTCCCGTCATTGTGGAGTATCTGAATGGCGGGTTCGAAATAATCTTCCATGCCATGAGTCAGATATGCTTCGGTTCCTTGCGGAAGAAAATTCACATCAGAGGCATGCGTCAGTTTCTTACCTAAGTAACGCTGATACAAGCGTCCGTTATCGCCTACCTGAAAAATCAGGCTGATGTTTCCTGTTTCGACTTTAATCATAGGGGTTTCGGCGGCTTTTAGCACAACAGGTAAACATAACAAGCATAACAAAAAAAATAGTTTTCAGTTTTAGGGTTTTCATTCTTTTTCGGTTTATGGTGAAATAGATTTAGAATTACTTATCGGTTCGGAAAGGCACAACTGGCAGACCGTCTTTTCCATATAAATTACATTCGGGATTATCTGCCCATCCATACCGGGCTGCCTGCGGAAATTCAACTTGCGGAGAAGAAAGTATCACTTCTTTTCCCCGGATCACTGCTGAAGCCGGATAATAAACGCCATCTGGTCCGGCAAGGATAAAACCTTTTGGCGTTCCAGTGGCTTGCACTTCCCGGTCGAGCGAAACAAGGAACGTGTTTCCTGTAATAGAGTGGGTTTGATAGAAGGGGCCATCCGGAGTTATTTCTTTCTGATATGTCTTCGACAGAGCTTGTATAGCTAGTCGTCGCGCCACTTCCTGCTTATTCTTGGGGTGAATATCATGGGCTTCACCGATATCTATCGTTACAGCCATACCTGTATTTTTCAGATAGAGAGCTTCTGCCTGTGCTTCCCGAAGTGCCGCCCACTTGGATTCAGGTTGCACCTCTACCCTCTGGAGGTAATTCGCTAACTGAACAAAATAGAAAGGAAATTCCTCTTTCCATTGTTTCCGCCAGTCGGCGATCATGGTGGAGAATAAATGTTTATATTGTTTATCTCGTCCTACATTTGCTTCCCCCTGATACCAGATAGCCCCTTTGATGGGAAAGCTGGTCAAGGCATGAACCATTCCATTATATAATACGCAAGGATAACCGGAACTTTCGGGAGAAACCGGTGGAGAAGGTAATTCATTCAGGGAGATTCCGGTGCGATAATTCCATGCGCCGGATAAAGCTATTTTTTGTCCGTTTGCCTCCGCAAATAAAGTTTCGGGGTTTCCATGGATTCCTCCTTCACCTCCGAAGTCTGTTACACGGATGGTAATAACACCTTTCCCTGCTTTTACTGAAGCAGCAGGGATGGTATATACACGGGGAGAATTATGTCTATACCCTTTGGCAATTTCTACTCCGTTATAATAGGTAATATCTTCGTCATCAATCATCCCCAGACTGAGTTTCATTTCCTGGTTGGCCCAAGCCGCGGGTATTTCAATTTCTTTCTGGAACCAGACTGCACCGTCAAAATTTCCCAACCCCTTTCCTTCCCAATATCCGGGAAGGTCCATCTGCTTCCATTCATTGGTTGCCTGTAGCTGAGAAATCCATTGCGGTTTTCCTTCTCTGAAACCCTTATCTCTGTTGAACATAAATTTCTTCCAGTCTTCGGACGCTTCCTGATAGCTGGCTTTGAGTTCATCTTTATCAAAATTTACTTTTCGCATCCGGGCTGTTTCTTCCTGAAATCCCATTACTTGTCCTAAGGAAGCAATACTAGTCCATGCTTCTGCCGGGGTTCCACCCCAAGTGCAATCGATAACTCCTATAGGAACATTCAACTCTTTCCACAGGGTGCGGGCATAGAAATAAGCAACCGAAGAAAACTCGGCTACTGTAGCAGGGCTACATTCGTTCCAGCCTCCGCTATTAACTTCTATATCTTCCTGTGGTGTATAAGCCATTTTCTTCTTTACCTGTAATAAACGTATGGAAGGATACTGGGCCTCTGCCACCTCTTTTTCGTAGTTTAATACCTTACCCCATCCGGCTACAGGCATTTCCATATTGGATTGTCCGGAACAGAACCAGACTTCCCCCGCCATTACATTTTTCAAGGTAAGTGGGCTTCCGTCCGAAACGGTAATGGTATAAGGACCTCCTGCGGAAGGGGTAGGTATTTCTATCTGAAAGGTGCCCTTCGCATCTGCCTTCGTTATATATTTTTTATTGTCCCAACTGACGGTCACAGAGACTTTCTTCCCGGCTTTAGTTTTCCCTGGAATGGTGAGAGTTGTATTCTGCTGTACAACCATATTGTTGGTAAAGTAAGAAGGTAATGTTACTTTGGCGTGAACAGTAAGTACCACGCCTAAAAAGAAAAGGAGTAATTTGTATCGATTCATTTCTCTATAGATTATTGATTAGGAGTAATCATTTAAAAATGGATTATATTAGTGCATGAATTGACAACTTCAATTTAATAAATTTCGTGTAATGGATTTATCGAAAGCTGAAAGCCTGACAGATTTAGCCCAGGGTCTACGAATAAAGTGAGCGCAACCCTGCGTGATAGTTCACAGCAGGGGACGAGTTCTGTAAGAACGGTATACCATGCAGAATCATTTAGTACGCCTTTCTTACAGAACTCCCCCTGAATTGTTTTGTTACCCAAGGCTGCGCTCGCTTTGCTCGCTGACCCTGGGTTAAATCTGTCAGGCTTACAGCCTTCGCTCTTCTACGTGATTGAGATACCATTAACTAATAGTATTGAAGTATTTTGGCTTAACTTTCCAAATATAATCATCTTTACTGTTTAAACTCCATCAATTTTACATCTTTCGGGGGAATGGTTACTGTTATTTCATTATTAGCTGTAAAGTGTTGAGCATCCCATAGCTCCGTCACCTGATACTCAGTGGCAGCCTTCAGACCTATCCTTTCAAGAGAAAGGTTTACCTTCAACTCGTTCTCACCGTAATTGAAAACCGCACAGTGGAAAGTCCCGTCGTTATCCTTTCGAATGAAGATATTTTCCGACTGCTGTCCGTTTCCTTCTACTGGGCGGAATACCTCTCCGGTAGCTACCTTATTGACGGCTTGGTTGGTCAGATATTTCTTTGCCCGGTTCTTAGCCTCCTCAGGTCCTTCTTTACTGAAATCATCTCCTGCTATATAAAGTCCGCTGATAACACCGGAGGTGATACGCGCCCGATTCTCTCCTTCGGTAGCATCTCTCAACACAATATGATCGGCATCGTTGTACTGATAAATGTATTTCTGCCACCAGCCGTAAGAAAGCGCGTTGAGAGTATATTCTGTATCCTTAATCTTGTTCCAGGCATCACAGGCCATGCGCCTAGACTGAGCATATTGTGCCGGAAAGACAGGAGAAATAGAAAGGTTGATATACATATCACCGAAATATTGATTCAGCAATTTCATCCCATAGTTATAGCCTTGCATCCCGGTTGATATTTCAGGCTTATACCACTTATCGGCTTCCATAGCCCCGTGCGTCATGAAATCCATCTTTACGTATTCAAAACCTGTCCGACGAAATAATTCGGATGTTTCCTTCATCATGGCTTCTATAGCCGGATGGGTAGGATCGATAGCATAAGCATCATCCAGTTCTTGGGGTTTTCCATCGGCATAGAGGTAAATGTCTTTGTACTTATATTGGGGAGCCGCATCGATGGTCCGGTCCGGGTTGCGTCCCCAGTCGGTAAAGGGTGTCCAGTAAATACCTCCTACCTGACCGTTAGCTTTGCATTTCTCAATAAACGATTTGAGCTGCTCTTCGCTGAAGCTGTTCCAACCCGAATCCAACCCAATGTAAACGGTATTATCGGCATTCACAAAGTGATGGTTTTGCAGGTTCTCTTTATAGAAATCAGATACTTCCAGTGCTTTTTCGTAGGTGAGGTTAAACTGCAATGCTCCCAACTGTTCCAACCAAATGGAACAGCCTTCTTCCAGGGTTTGGGGGGCAATTACAGCATTGGCTTTGGCGTATGCTTCCAGCCCATCGCACCAGTCGCCGAAAAGTCCGAAGAAGATTTTGGGCGACTTAACCTTTTTACCTTTCACCGTACCGTGCGATTTTACATCCCGTGTCAGTTTATCGGCCACACCTCCGTAGCAGACCAATGAACCGACATTATCTTTGTTACCATTACCTATTAAGACAGCTGTTTTCCAATTATCATGTTCTATGGAACCGACAATAAGACCTTGCCGATTGTCGTTGTTGAAAATGGCGGTTACCTCATAACTGGTTAGTTTTTCGAATGTCAGCGGATGAGATTGATAACGAACCCAGGCATCATTGTCAAAAGGGATAAACAGGGCCCGGTTGTTATCGCCCGCCTGCAGGATAGGGGGCATCTGAGCTATGTGTACAGGAGCCATCCAGTTAGAGGCAACCCCATTTTTATCTTCAAGGGTGAAATCCGTCAGGAAATAATCTTTGTCCGGATATAAATAAAAGGATTGAACGAGTTTCGGAAACCTGTCATCTGTATAGGTGACTGTAAAAACCTTTCCGCTTCCGAAAGCATCATTAATTCGGCGAGTCGTGATTTTATAAGACGAATAGGCCGGCGTGGTGATTTCCTCTCCATTGAGTTGGTAAGCGGCATACAGTGCATTACCTATTAGTTTTGAATCCTGGTAAATGTCCAAAACTTTTTTCTCTGCGTTAAAGTTTATTGTCCACTTTCCGACAGTGAGATTTTCGGCCTCACTTGCACATCCATAAATATGAAAAAGAAGAAGGCAAATTCCGGATAGATTTATCAGATATTGGATTTTGTTTTTCATGGGGTTAATTAATGATATTTATACTAATTGAATATGTCCAAAAGTAGATATAAATGAAACGGGGAACGAGTACAAACGATGCAAAAAATGAAACGTTTAAAGCAAAACGGGGAATGAAAACGCGGAATATGTAAATCTACTATTTTTTGATTCATCTTTAAGGGAGATTCGAATCGTTGAACCGTATGGAGTTCTTATTTCGTGTTTCCGGGGATGGAGCAATTTATGAATTTCGATTTTTCTCCATTGAGTCGAAGAGCGAAAGCGGAACCAATAATGGATGATTTGAAAGGTTGAGGATTGAGTCGGGGTTGAAAGCATGACTGATCAGTCAAAATGGGAGATTTAACGAAGGCACAAAGCCGAATATATTAATAGAACCGAAAGATTAAATACAGATTCAAAGTCAGATAAATTACCACAGCCGAAAGATTCAACGAAGGCTGAAAGCCTGACAGATTTAGCTCAGGGTCAGCGAACGAAGTGAGTGCAGCCCTGGGTTAAGACAATATCAATACAGGGAGTTCTGAAAGAACGACACACAAGTCAATCCGCCCATAAATATTCCTCATCATATTCTACCCCGTACTCCTTCAAAAATGCCAGATACTCTTTTTTAAATGAAATCCTTTTATGATGTTCTTCCTGATTCGTTATGTATTTAATAGTTGCTTCCCGCACTGATTGACTAACCGAGAATCCTGCATACCCATTCTGCCATTCAAAATTTGCATAACGAGGATTCAGACTTTTAATCCATCTGCTACTGGATGTTTTTAAGCGTATCTTTATCGGTATTGTTTATGTGGTTGCTCCCTTTGGTATGGAAGATGAGATGGACATATAGTTGGGACAAAGATTGGGACATGGTAGTTTAAATTTAAATTGGAGGTAAATATAGTGATATTATGTGTTTGTTGTGTGTCGTTCTTGCAGAACTCCTTGCCTCTGTATGATGTTAGCCCAGGGCTGCGCTCGCGTTGCTCGCTGACCCTGGGCTAAATCTGTCAGGCTTGCAGCCTTCCAAAGACTTGACCAACAAACAATGAATTATTGATCTGGTAGTGATTTCATTGATTGAAAAGCATATTGTTTGAATAACCTTGTTTTTACTAACTCACCCTTCTTTTAAAATTGCTGTTCTAGCATTGAAGTGTTAATAAACAGCAGGAGTTACGGCTATATTTACCCAAAATACAACTGTACTTGCGACTGAAACCTTGCGGAATAATGCCAAAATACAACCGCAACTTTACTCAAATTGCGGTTGCATTTTCTTCAAATCCTTATGGAATCAGATTGGAATTGGTATGTTTCAGGAATAGAAAAGCCGTTTTGAATAAATAATGAATAAAGTATCATTCTCTTTTTCTGGTTGGCTCTCACAGAGTGAAAGAAACAATTAATCAATAAGCTTTATAATTGAACCGAATCCTTCTTTTTGATGCAAATAGATTAGAGAAGTAGACATATTATCAGGAAATATCAATTATCCCTATCACTTCCTATACTTCTAATCGCTCTACTTTTTGATAGAATTCACCTCCTCATAAACAGCCCCGAATTATTAAAAGCAGAGAGGCTTGCATTATCTTTTTGACACTTTGCGAGAAATACCAGGTTACTCTTTACTCCACTTCCTCCTTTCGGTTCTTCTTTTCCTCCGGAGAAGTTTCCAGAGAAGAAGCGTTCTTTATTTCCTGGGTAATCACAAACTGTCTTCCACTCTGGTATTGTTTTTCAAAATCTTTGGGGCTCATACCAAATTGTTTCAGAAACAGTTTGGCGAAATATGATGGTGAATTGATCCCAACCATATAACAGACATCGCCTATTCTGTATTTCCCTTCCTGGATATATTCGGCTGCTTTCTTTAGTTTGATGAGGCGAATAAAATCAAGTGGCGACAAGTTGAACAAAGTTTTGATCTTACGCAACAAGCTGGAACGACTCATATACAGAATTTCGGCCATGCGCTCTACACTGAATTTGTCATCGGTAATATTCTTTTCGATGATCTTAATAACTTTGTTCATAAACTCTTCATCCGCTTTATTCATCTGCATGTTGTTGACGGAGAAGAACGGACGTTTGGAAAAGGCTTCCCGCTCTCTGCGGCGATTATCCAGCAAAGAGAGTACTTGTTCTTTGAGGTAATTAAAGGAGAAGGGTTTCTCTACATACGCCTCGGCACCGTATTTCAAACCGTTTATCTTGCTGTCCAGATCATTTTTCGCCGTGAGGAAGATAATAGGAATGTGGGAAAGGTTGATATCAGACTTTACTTCTTTGCATAACTCGTACCCATTCATTTCGGGCATCATGATATCACTGATGATCAAATCTATGTGAACTGTACGAAGTATTTCCAGGGCTTCTTTCCCGTTGTGGGCTATCTCCACAGAGAAGGATTCCTCCAATCGGCCTTGTATAAAGCTGAGCATCCCTTCGTTATCTTCTACCAATAATAAGGTATAGGTGTGCATCTCGGACGAAACGGAAGACTCTTCATCCAACACCACAATATCTTTTTGAATCACTTTGTCGTTCTCCTGGATGATTCCCTCTTTGTTGAGGGGAATGGTAAGAACAAACACATTGTCATCCTGCCGGGTATCCAGGTAAAGCGTTCCTTTGTGCAATAAGGCCAAAGAGCGTGCGAGGGATAGCCCAATGCCTACGCCATTGCGGGGTTTGTCTTTCTTCTCCGTTTGGTAGAAGGGCTCGAAGATCTGCTGACTGATTTCTTCGGGAATCTTGTTTCCATCACTGATCACACGAATCGTAAAGTTCGTCTCCTCTCTTTCCAACTCAACAACGATGGTCTGTCGGGTGTATTTTAGAGCGTTGTTCAACAGATTGCTCAATATTTTGGTGATGGCTTCTTTGTCGACGGCTGCCCATACATTCTCTTCGGTCAGGTTGAGGATGAGTTCCTTTTTGTTGAGTGTAATGGTTACTTCAAAACGGGCGATGGTTTCTTTTAATAAGGTGGTGATGTTTACGCTCTCGAACTTCATGGTTAATTTGTTCGCACTAATCTTCTGGAAGTCGAGCAATTGCCCGGTTAGCTCAAGCAGGCGTTTGGTGTTTTGTACCATTACATGGATATACTTCTTTAATCCGGACTCTTGTATTTCCATCTCCTGGATGGCTTCCAAAGGTCCGTTGATTAAGGATAGTGGGGTACGTATCTCGTGGGCTATTTCGGTAAAGAATTCCACTTTCGATTCGTAGAGTTCTTTCTCCTTTTCTACTTCAAACAGTTTCTGCTGTTCTCTCATTTGTCGCTCTTTTCGCCTTTTGTACCAATAAAAACATCCATACATAACCAGCAAAGCACAAGCGAAATAAAACAGATACGCCCAGGTAGACAACCACCAGGGGGGCAGAATTACAATGGAAAGGGAACGGGTAGATACTTCGGAGTTGTTCCCATTCGTCATTGCCTGTACCCGGAACGTATATTTACCAGGAGATAGCTTTGCATACGAAATATTCTGGTTGCTGGCTGCCCGAATCCATTCATGATCCACAGGCTCCATGCGGTAATAATACTGGTTCGATTCGCTGGTGGAGTAGTTGAGCAGAGCAATATCAAAACTGAAATTTGCCTGATTGTAGGGCAACACAATCTTATCGGTATGCGCGATTGACTTCTGCAAAGGAGAATTCGGACTATGCACAGTTATCTCCTTATTATATATACTAAGCTTGGAAATGTACACCGGAGCTATGGTGTGACTTTCCTCTACGGTAGCGGGATCAAAAGCGATCAATCCGTTTATCCCGCCAAAATAGAACTTTCCGCTTCGGGTTTTCAGTGCCGACCGATAATTAAACTGATTGCCCAACAATCCATCTTTGGTGGTAAATACACGGACTTCTTTTGTTGCAGGATTAAACCGTACAAGGCCTTTGTTGGTTCCAAACCACAAGTTACCCTGGTCGTCTTCCAGAATATCGTAGGTAACATCGTCGGGCAAACCGTCTTCTATATTGAAGCAAGTAAAACGGTCTTCTTCTTTGCTATACTTACATATACCTCCCCGGTCGGTTGAGAACCAGATATTCCCTTTGCTGTCCTCCATCAAAGAGCTTACGGAATTGGAGCTTACTTTGCCCTCTTCGAAAGGATACCAGTTGAAAGAACCTGTTTCGGGGTTATACTTCCACACCCCTGTGCCCATTGTTGCCAGCCAGATGCTACCGTCATGCGCTTCCAGTATATGATGTACCCACACATAGCCGACTGCCTCGATACGGTTATATGTTTTTTCACCCGGTTCCGAAACATACAACGCCCATCCTGTACCAATCCATTCGCGACCTTTCCGGTCAATCAGAAAAGAATATACGCTCCCTTCGTCCATGTTGAATTCCCTCATATTGATACTCCGAAGTTTTTCATCAGGCAATTGAATGACGTCCATTCCTTCTTTAAACAAACCGCAATAGATTTGTTGATTGTAATTTTCTACACACAGGGTACTTTGATGATCGGGGTTGCCGCGGTTCACTTGGTGAACCTGTCCGTTTTGAGGATTGAGTACATTAATTCCACTGTCTTCAGTACCAATCCAGATATTGCCGTTGTCATCTTCGGCCAATCCCCGGATACGTTTGCTGTTCAATGAATTGCCATCACTCCCCGGCACGTATTTATCAAATAAGAAAGGATGGTTAGGCAGATAGCATACTCCACCGAACATGGTCCCGATCCAGATTCCACCGGAAGGGTCACGATATATCTTGCAGATAATATTGTCGGAAAGGGTGAAAGAGCGCATCAGGTCTTCTTTGAGGTGAACCACCTGATTCTTCTTCTCGTTGATGACGAATAATCCATGCCGGGTTCCTAGCCAAAGCTCGTCGCCAAAGCACATGACATCGTTCAGGAATGTTTTTTCTCTGTGTAAAAAGGAATGTTTGTCAGCTGACCATCCGCGGGATTATACCTCAGGAGTATTCCTTCATGAACGGCTAAAATCAGTTGATCGCCCTGAAAGCAGATGCTTTCGATACTCTTCCCTGCGAGTAACTGATTATGGGTACCGGAATGTTGTTCAAAGGTATCTTTCTCAGGGTTGTACCGAAATAACCCCAAATTTGAAGTTCCTACCCATATTTCCCCTTCCTCATTCATACAAATACAATTGGGGCTTTCGCTTTTGAAGTTATTCTTGTTGGTAATGGAATAGTAATCCATTCCCTCCTTCCTGAAACAAAAGATTCCCTGGTCGGGTATCAAGGCCCAAATGTTATCCTGGGTATCGCTAAATATCTCTGCCACCCAGTTATCAGGGGTAAAACCGTCTTTCGATCGGGGCTTCATCAGGGTAAACACATCTCCTGCCGGATCATAGATATAAATGCCTCTGTCGATACCTACCCACAACTTATGGTCTTTGTCTTCGAACAACGTACTGACGTTATTATTTCCCGTTCCTGTTTTCGGGTCCATACAATTAAGGTGAAGGATGGAAGTTCCATCATAACGGTTCAGACCGTTTTTCGTGCCAAACCACATAAAGCCATAGCTGTCTTGTAAAATAGCCTTCACATTACTGGCCGATAAACCATCTTCTCCGGTGATGTGCGTGAAATAGTAATTGGAACTGTCTTGTCCGAAAAGGGAAACTCCGATAAGGCAAAACAACAAGAAGGATGAAAGCCGAATGATTCGTCGCATAGTCGATAAAAGGTTACGTTTGATGCAAATATAGACAAAAAACAATAGGTTGTATACGGATGAAGCATTTGTTGCAGTAATAGGCGAATTCGTACCATTGTGATCGGAAAGCCACCTCTATCTTTGCGTCTGAATTGGAATAAATTTATAGTGAAGAATATGAAGAACTTTAAAACATTAGCAATCCTGATCGGGAGTACAACCTTTCTACTAACCAGTTGTCAGTCAAAAGGGAACACCACAGACAGCCTCCGTCTATGGTACAATAAGCCGGCGGGTGAATGGATGGAATCACTCCCTGTCGGTAACGGACGATTGGGCGTAATGGTTTACGGTGGAATTGAGGAAGAAACACTGGCCCTGAACGAAAGCACCCTATGGTCGGGACAATATGACCCACATCAGCAACGTCCTTTCGGCAGGGAAAAGCTGGATGAACTACGGCAGTTGTTCTTTGAAGGCAAGGTGGCCGAAGGCAACAACCTGGCCGGAGGAACTATGGCAGGCTCCCCGCACTCAGCCGGAACACATCTGCCTATGGGGGATTTGAAAATCAAGTTTGTATATCCGGAAGGTTCGGTAAGTAAGTACCAGCGGGAACTAGATTTACAAACAGCCGTCAGCAAAGTAATGTATAAGGTAGGTAACATTACCTATACCCGCGAATGTATTGCCACGAATCCCGATGATGTAGTTGTCTGGCACATGACGGCCGATAAATCCGGAAGCATCAGCCTGGAAATTAACCTACAACTTCTTCGCAACGCAACCATTCAGGCAGAAGGTAACCAGCTGGTTTATACGGGCAATGCAGAGTTCGACAAACACGGTTACGGTGGTGTTTTATTCGATGGCCGCGTAGCCGTAAAGCTGGAAGGAGGCAGCATGGAAGCTCAGGGAAAAACGCTATACATACGCAATGCGACCGCCGTTACACTGGCAACAGATATACGTACCAACTATAAAAGCACTACTTTCGCCGGATATGATTACAAAAAGGTATGCAGGGAAACAGTGGAAGCTGCCTTACGTACTGACTTCGAAACACTGCGAGCACGCCATATGCAGGATTACGCTCCGCTATTCGAACGGGTTTCTCTTTCTTTTGATGATGGAAGCCGGAACAAGATACCTACCGACGAGCGTTGGGCACAGGTGAAAGCAGGCAAACCGGACCCGGGAATTGATGCACTGTTCTTCCAGTATGCCCGCTACTTGCTGATTGCTTCTTCCCGTCCCAATTCACCGCTTCCTGTGGCTTTGCAGGGATTTTTCAACGATAACCTGGCCTGCCACATGGGATGGACCAACGATTACCACCTCGATATCAACACCCAACAGAATTACTGGATAGCGAACGTAGGTAACTTGGCCGAATGTCACCTTCCCTTGTTCAACTATATAAAAGACCTGTCGCACCACGGGGCGAAAACCGCCCAGGATTTGTATGGTTGCAAAGGATGGACAGCGCATACCACATCCAATCCCTGGGGATATACAGCCGTATCCGGTAGTATTCTTTGGGGATTGTTCCCCACAGCCTCATCGTGGCTTGCCTCTCACCTGTGGACACAATACGAATATACACAGGATAAAACCTACCTGAAAGAAGTAGCCTACCCCTTACTGAAAAGTAACGCAGAATTCCTGTTGGACTATATGGTCATTAATCCGAACAACGGATACCTGGTGACGGGCCCCAGTATATCCCCCGAAAACAGCTTCCGCTATGAAGGAAACGAATACTGTGCTTCGATGATACCCACCTGTGACCGGGTATTGGCTTACGAGATATTCTCTTACTGCTTGAAGGCTTCCCGAATCCTAGGTATTGACAAGAGTTTTGCAGACAGCCTGCAAATAGCCATCGACAAATTACCGCCCTTCTTTATATCTGCCCGAAACGGAGGATTGCAGGAATGGTTTGAAGATTACGAGGAGGCCCACCCGAACCATCGCCATACCACTCACCTCTTATCGCTCTATCCGTTTTCCCAAATTACCCCGGAGAAAAGTCCGGAGCTGGCTGCCGCCTGTCGCAAGACCATCGAGAACCGATTGGTCACTCCCGACTGGGAAGACACCGAATGGAGCCGTGCCAATATGATTTGCTTGTATGCCCGTTTAAGGGATACCAACGAAGCATACGCCAGTGTACAGACCTTACTGCAAACATTAACCCGGGAAAACCTCTTAAGCATCTCTCCGGCTGGTATTGCCGGAGCCCCTTATGACATCTTTATCTTCGATGGCAATGCAGCCGGTGCAGCCGGTATCGCCGAGATGCTGGTTCAGAGCCACGACGGAGTTATCGAACTATTACCCTGTTTGCCCAGTCAGTGGAAAAATGGACATTACTCAGGCATCAGCATCCGCGGTGGCGGTGAAGTTGCTGCCAGATGGAAGAATGGAGTTATTACCAATGCTTCTCTGAAAGTAGCCACTACGAACGAATTTACACTAAAGATACCCCAAGGGAAGAAGTATAGCATACTGTTGAACGGTGAAAAGATGAATGTTACCCCTACTAGCGAAGGGTTAATCACATTTCCGCTGAAAGAAAACGATTTGATAGAGATCATTTAGAAAATCCAAGTCTTCTTTTTCTCCCTTCTGTGCCTGCCGGTCTTCGGACTTCAGATACAGAAGGTCTTTTTATTTTAATAAAGCCATCCGCACCCGATAATTCTTCCCGAATAGAGAATTCCACATACCAACAAACCGATAATAACAGGTAATTCCGCACAAATAATGAAATGAAATATATGCAGCAGGGATTAAAAGATATGCATTATTAAGCACCCGAAAAGCAAGTTTGCAGTAAATGTGTTATTTTTTGCATCTTCTATGAAGGGAACGTAAAGATTGTATTGTCTACTTTTGAAACAATAAGTAAGAGCGATAAGTCCTTCATCCGGAAAAGGAAGGTGCATTATTTTTTGTTACACCCTATAAATAATACTTTATGAAAAATATAAGTCTAAAGCCTCCATAATGGTTATAATACCCTGCTTTTTCCCTGTTGGAACGGACAGAGAAAGGAAAAGAACAATTCACCATACTTAATAATACATAGAAAAAACGCATGAAAAAATTAGCACTCAAAAGTTTGCTCAGAGCATCTTTATTAACGATGCTTTTCTCCACAATCAGCATGATAAGCCAGGCACAAAATGCTCCCTTAGTAGGGCGGGTATCCGATGCTGAAGGAGAATTCATGATTGGAGTCACCATCCAGGAAAAAGGCTCCTTAAATGCAACCGTTACCGATTTAAACGGTCAGTATTCCATTCCGCTATCTACGGAGAATCCGGTTTTAGTGGTTTCTTTTATTGGTTACAAAACTCAGGAAGTCAAAGTAGGAAGAAGCAAGGTGTTGGACATCGTTATGGAAGAAGACGTGTCTGCCCTGGATGAAGTTGTAGTAGTGGGTTACGGACAACAACGGAAGGTTTCGGTAGTCGGTGCACAATCTACCCTGAAGATGGAAACCGCTAAGATGCCCACGGCGAATTTATCTTCAGCCATTTCGGGACGGATTGCCGGAGTGGTTGCCGTTCAACGCACAGGGGAACCCGGACACGATGATTCGGAGATTTACATTCGAGGCATCTCAACTTTTGTCGGACAGAATTCTAGTCCACTTATCCTGGTGGATGGGGTCGAACGTAAATTAAACAGTATTGACCCCGACGATATCGAATCGTTCACCGTATTAAAAGATGCATCGGCAACTGCAGTTTATGGAGTAAGAGGTGCAAACGGGGTAGTCATTATTAAAACAAAGCCCGGTAGAATCGGTAAGCCGCAATTCAACGTGGATTATTACGAAGGCTTTATTACGATGACCAAGAAAGTAAAGCTGGCCAATGCCTATGAATATATGGATGCGGCCAACGAAGCTTATGCCGATTCGTACGGTGGCACCCTTTATTCTCCCCAATACATTGAGGCAACGAAAAAAGCACACGGTTTATTACCGAATGACAATCCCAGGATGTACAACCCTTACCTCTACCCTGCGGTAGACTGGATGAAGGAGTTATTCGACGACTGGGGACGTAATCGCCGCGCCAACATAAGTGTACGGGGAGGTTCTCCCAATGCCAGTTACTATGTATCCTTAACTTATTATGGTGAAAACGGCTTAATAAAAGATTTCAAACGCGAGAACTATAGCACCGGAATCAAATTCGACCGATATAATTTTGTGAGTAACCTTAACCTTCGGCCTACCAGCAAATTAACAGCAGATGTAGGGGTGAGCGGTTACATCTCCGAAGGGAATTACCCCCAACAAAAAACGGAAGATCTTTTTAAATCAGCCATGGATATTAATCCGGTGTATTTACCTTTACTCATGCCAGACGGAAGTGTTTCTGGTATCAGTGGCCTGGGTGATATGCGTAATCCTTATGCCGACCTGGCCCGACGCGGGTATAAAAATGAATACCGTTCTACCATCAATACCAATTTAAGGGTGGCGCATGATCTTGATTTCTGGGAGTGGAGCAAGGGATTAAAAGTAAATGCCCTGATTGCATTTGATAACTATACATCTCGCGAACTGAAATATGACAAATATGAATCCCTGTATTATTTCAAAATTGATGAAGACACAAAAGACGCCAATACAGGTTTGTGGAAAGAAGGAATCTTTAATGAAGACGGCACTTATAAAATGACCCGCAACAGAGAAGGTAGTGATGAGCTAAGCCATAATAACAACGACGGAAAGCCAGATAGCAATCGCAGTTTCTATCTCGAAGCTTCCCTCAACTATGACCGTTCTTTTGGTGATCACCGGGTAGGGGCTTTGTTTCTCTATAATCAAAAGAGTTACAGAAATACCACAGCAGATAATCTGAGGGCAACACTTCCTTATAAGCAACAAGGCTTGGCAGGCCGTGCAACGTATTCATGGAAAGACCGCTATTTTGCCGAGTTCAATATCGGTTACAATGGTTCCGAAAACTTCTCTCCGGACAAACGATTTGGTACCTTCCCTGCTTATGGAGTGGGATGGGCGATATCCAACGAAAGCTTCTGGAAACCCCTGCAAAAGTATATCACTTACCTGAAATTCAGATATACGGATGGTAAAGTAGGTAGCGATGCTGTTTCGGATCGGCGTTATATGTATCTCTCGGAAATGGGGGGGGGTAATGAAGGCTACCACTTTGGCACCGGATATAATCATACAGGTGGCTGGGGAATATCCAAATATGGCGTAAATGTAGGATGGTCTACTTCACGTAAAAGAGACTTAGGTATCGACATCAAGTTCTTGAATGATAATCTATCCTTTACCGTCGATTTATTTAAAGAACGCAGAGATGGTATTTTCCTGCAACGTAAAACCGTGCCGAGCTATGCCGGATGGACCGAAATGCCGTATGGTGACCTGGGTATCGTAGAGAACAAAGGTATTGAAGCCTCTATGGAATTCAACCAGCAGTTAGGGAAAAAGACATTCCTTTCGGTGCGAGGTAACATTACCTGGAACGAAGATAAAATCATTGAAAACGATGAGCCGGCCCAACCTTACTCCTGGATGGAAAGAAGAGGAACTAATGTAAACGGACGTTGGGGGCTGATTGCCGAAGGGTTATTTACGAGCGAAGAAGAAATCAGGGAATCTGCTCTCCCTGCAGGAACCGTGAAAGTGGGAGATATTAAATACAGAGACTTGAATGGCGACAACGTGATTGATAACAAAGACGAATGCCTCATTGGTCAGGGGAACCTTCCAAAGATTTACTATGGCTTCGGTGCAGACCTTCAGATCGGTAACTTCTCCATAGGAGCTATCTTCCAGGGACAGGCTAAAGTGGATCGTCATCTGCAAGATAATTCCATCCATCCTTTCTCCAGTGTGTCGGGTATTGACAACCTTTACAGTAATATCGGCGATCGTTGGTCGGCTGACGACCCAACCAATCAGAATGTGTTTTATCCCCGGCTGCATTACGGAAAATCCAACAATTCCAATAATACCCGGACGAGCACCTGGTGGCAAAAAGACATGAGTTACATCCGGTTAAAGCAACTCACCATCGCTTACCATCTGCCAGAAACACTTATATCTAAAGTAGGGCTACGAAGTGCGAAAATATATCTGATGGGAAGCAATGTGTTGACCTTCTCCAAATTCAAATTATGGGACCCGGAATTGGATACAAATAACGGAACCAAGTATCCGAATTCCTCGAACTATTCCATAGGCGTTAACTTTAGTTTTTAATACAATTAAGAAAGAAATAATATGAAAAAGATAATCAAGATCAGTACATGGATGATTGCCTTATTGCTGGGATTAAGTTCCTGCAATGATTTTTTCGATACCGTACCCGGTCAAATCTCCGATATGGATGATACCTTTACCAATAAAAACAAAACACTTTCTTTCCTGGCCAACGTATATAGCTATGTACCCTCTGAGGATAGAGAGCGTTACTTCTGGGACAATGATACCCGGGGAGGCATTTGGACAAGTACTACTATAGAAGCCAATTATTCATGGGATTGGCATGCATCTAATAATTTTAACCAGGGAGATATCACCTCCAGTTCCCAGTTAGCGTTACACTTTTACCAACAATATTACAAAGGAATAGCACGGGCAGGTATATTTATTGCCAATGTAGACAAATGCACAGAGCTTGCGACTGATGGTAGAGATGAGCGTCCACTCAGAAAAGCGGAAGCACGGGCACTCAGAGCGTATTTCTACTTTATGCTATTGCGAATTCACGGGCCAATACCCCTGCTGGGAGAAGAACCTATCGACATGGATACCCCACTGGCGGACATGCTCAAAGCTCGCAACACCGTGGATGAATGTGTAAGCTACATCGTAAGCGAACTGGAGAAAGCGTATACAGATTTACCCACGCGCGCCACCCGTACCGAACTGGGCCGCATTGACAAAGCCTTCTGCAAGGCTTACATCGCACAAACCTTGCTCTATGCAGCCAGCCCATTATTCAATGGCAATCCGGATATGGCCTCTTTAAAGAATAATGACGGTACGCAGCTGATCCCAACGACCGAAGACCCACAGAAATGGATAAAGGCACGTGATGCTTATAAATCATTTCTGGATGAATTTGTTCCTCAGTACTTCGATTTATATTACAAGCGGACAGCCGATAATAAGATTGATCATTATGCCTCCTATCGTACGGCAACCGGTGGACAAGAGTTTGTCGATGAACTTGTCTTCCTGCGTATGGTGGATAATGCCGATCGTTTTTACGAAATAACCCCCTGCCATAAACATATAGATAATGATGCGTTGAAAGGTGGGCTTGGTTTTTCTACCACGCAGGAAATGGTAGACCTGCACTTTACAGACAAAGGATTGCGCATTGAAGATGACCCCGATTACGTGGAATATACAGGAATACCCGGACCAGAACACTACGGATGGCCCGAAGATTACAACGATCCCGTAGTGCCGGAGCGTACTTACTTTCTTAAAAATGAAAATAAAACGCTGAAGCAATGGGCTCACCGTGAACCACGGTTCTACGTAAATATTACCTTCAATGGATCAACCTGGGTAAACGATCAAACCAGCTGGGGCAAGGTAACCACCGAACTAAACCTTACGGGTAATTCAGGTTTCGAGCAATGTGGTTGGGACACTCCTTACGGAGGGTACGGCCTACGGAAAATGGCTGCGGATAACTGGCGTACTAATCGTCATTATACGCCAATCTTGCGACTGGCTGAAATCTATCTGGGTTATGCTGAAACGTTGAGTGCTACGAATGACTTTACCACTGCTATGAAGTATGTGAATATGGTTCGCAACCGGGCGGGTATCGCCGAATACGGAACAGGAACAGATGAAAACGGATATACCCGTATTCCTTACCCGGCCAATCGGGAAGATGTGGACAAGAGAATCCGTCGCGAACGCCTGATCGAACTGGCTTTCGAGTGGAACCATTACTTCGATGTTCGTCGTTGGCTGGTAGCAGACATGGCCGAGGGTGACGGATGGATTTACCCAAGCTGGCACAAAGGTGGCGAAGGTGGATCAGTGAGCGGGTTGAACTATCGGAAAGATCCTCCGGAGTTCTTCGAGAAAGCTCCTTTTGAAACCCGTCACTTTGAAAAGAAGCATTATCTCTTACCGATAGCGGACGAAGAAGTTCGTCGCAATCCACTTATGGTACAAAATCCGGGGTGGGAAGTAGAAGAAGAATAAGCTTGTATATATCCGCAGGCGTAGGGGCATCCTTTGTGGGTGCCCTTATTCCAATTATATATCAATTTTATTGGGCTGAACATTATTGTCAAACCATTATCAGGACACCCACCAGGGACATCCTTGTCCATGCGGATACAGAACCTTTCTCCTTTTAAAAGGGAAGCTCCAGTTGTCCGTCTCCCAACAAATTAAAAGTCATTCGGTGAAAAGGAGTTGTACCACTGCTGGAAATGGCCTCCCGGTGTTTTTTAGTAGGATATCCTTTATTCTTATTCCAGTCGTACACCGGAAACTGCTCATGAAGCTCATTCATATAATCATCCCGATACGTCTTCGCCAAAATGGAAGCGGCTGCAATGGATAAGTACTTGCCGTCTCCTTTAATCACCACTGTATGAGGAATATCGTTATACTCCTTAAACCGATTCCCATCAATCAGTAAATGCTGCGGACGGATGGTTAACTGATCAATCGCCCGGTGCATGGCCAGGAAAGAAGCATTCAGAATATTGATCTTATCTATTTCCTCAGGAGTCACGATTCCCACTGCCCAGGCTACAGCTTCTTGCTGAACAACTTCCCGAAGCTGATAACGTTGCTTCTCTGTCAGTTGCTTGGAATCATTCAATAAATCATTGCGAAAATCTTTGGGGAGTATCACTGCCGCTGCGAAAACCGATCCGGCCAGACAGCCCCGTCCGGCCTCGTCGCAACCGGCTTCAATCAAATCTTTATGGAACCAGGGTAATAACATAATCTTCTTTCTAGAGGAGCAAAGATACGGAAATGAATGAATAGGCTGTTCAACTATCCGGTGGAAAAATCAAAGAAGGTTCTTCTTGCATTGGGAGACGGTAGTATTTGCACCATCTTCCACTAGGATTTCCTTGAAGTTCCGGTAGCATTTAATCGGAACGTCGGAAAGTTTGAAAGGGGTATAATAAAAGAGTGCTGTTCGAAACAAACGTTCTGAACAGCACCCTTGCGGATATAGTTAATTCTGACCTTATTTTAATGGAAACAAGGTCATACGGTTCCGTCAACTTCTATTTACTTCAGGCACGTTGGAAGTCATAAACTTGTCAACTGTGCTTCATGCGGAGACACAGGGAAAAAAACAAGAAGAAGTAGCAAGAAGTTTACCGGATTTTATTTATAAAATATAATAGATTTTAAAATTAACAATCGCACAGAGGCTCTTGAGTGAGTTTCTCCGTGCGATTGTGGGACATATTAACAATTTAAAATCGATCAGAACAACGACCAGGCTACGGTTAAACCGGCCATTACGATGGATACCATACTCATTAATTTAATCAGGATATTCAAGCTGGGCCCAGAGGTGTCTTTGAAAGGATCACCCACTGTATCACCTACCACCGTAGCTTTATGTACTTCGCTTCCTTTGCCTCCAAAATGACCTTCTTCCACGTATTTCTTTGCATTATCCCAAGCTCCGCCGGAATTGGCCATGAAGATGGCTAGCACAAAACCACTACTCAATCCACCAATCAACAAGCCCAAAACACCGGGAACACCAAAAATGAGTCCGGTAAGAATCGGAGCAATAATAGCAATTAAAGAAGGTACAACCATTTCTTTCTGCGCTCCTTTGGTGGAGATCTCCACGCAACGCTCGTAATCGGGTTCGGTTTCTCCGGTAAGAATACCTTTGATTTCACGGAATTGCCGACGTACTTCATCTACCATCTTACCTGCTGCTCTTCCTACGGCATTCATGGTTAAACCACAGAATAAGAATGCCATCATGGAGCCGAGAAAGACTCCAGAGAAGACTTTGGGATTCATCAGTGTTACATCATAGTAATTCATGAAATCGACAAAAGTAGCCTCATTGATCGGAATAACGTCGCTGTTGGGCATAGTAAGAGTGTTTGAACCCAATCGAACCAAACCAATCCGAAGCTCTTCAATATAGGAAGCCAGTAAAGCTAATCCTGTTAAAGCAGCCGAACCAATGGCAAAACCTTTGCCCGTAGCTGCGGTAGTATTTCCTAAGGAATCGAGTGCATCTGTACGTTTACGCACTTCAGGCCCTAATCCAGCCATTTCGGCGTTTCCTCCGGCATTGTCTGCAATAGGTCCGTACGCATCGGTTGCCAGAGTGATTCCGAGGGTTGAAAGCATTCCTACAGCGGCAATGCCAATACCGTATAGTCCCATTCCCACGTTGGAGAAATCAAAACCGGAAGCAAACAGGTAGGAAGCAATGGTACCCACCACGACAGCAATCACCGGGATACAGGTGGACAACATTCCTAATCCGATTCCTGAAATAATGACTGTAGCCGGACCTGTTTGTCCGCTTGCACTCAGTTTTTGAGTGGGAAGATAGGATTGGGAAGTATAATATTCTGTCGAACGCCCGATAACCAGACCTACCAGTAAACCAATCACGACCGAACAGGAAATCCACATCCAGTTATCTATATTTAATAGCCAGAGAATCAGGAAGGTAGCACCGATTATCAGTATCGAACTTAAGTTAGTACCAAAAGAAAGGGACTTCAGCAAATCTTTCATGTTGGCGTTTTCTTTGGTGCGAACAGAGAAAATACCTACGATAGAAAGAAAAATACCCACAGCCGCGATAAGCATAGGCGCGATTACGACCTTATACTGCATGCTTACATTCCCTGTGGTCATAAAGGCAGCCGCACCCAATGCGGCGGTTGCTAAAATGGATCCGCAATATGATTCGTATAAATCGGCACCCATCCCGGCTACATCCCCTACGTTGTCTCCTACATTATCGGCAATGGTGGCCGGATTGCGGGGATCGTCTTCGGGGATACCAGCTTCTACTTTTCCTACCAGGTCGGCCCCTACATCGGCTGCCTTCGTATATATACCTCCTCCTACACGGGCAAAGAGTGCTTGCGTGCTTGCTCCCATTCCGAAGGTAAGCATGGTAGTGGTGATAATTCCTAACTTATGAGTTGCATGAAGAGCATCAGCAGGGATCAGCCAGTCGAGCAACAAATACCAGAAAGAGATATCCAATAATCCAAGTCCTACCACGACCAATCCCATTACCGCGCCACTACGGAACGCAATACGCAAGCCTGCATTCAGGGAGGTACGGGCTGCATGAGCGGTACGGGCAGAGGCATAGGTAGCTGTCTTCATTCCCAGAAAGCCAGCCAGACCGGAGAAGAAACCACCCGTCAGGAAGGCAACCGGCACCCATTCGTTTTGTACGCCAAAACCATAGGCCATGATTGCAAACAAAATCACTAAGCCCAGAAACACGAATGCAACAACCTTATATTGTTGTTTCAGATAAGACATAGCCCCTTTCCGAACAGCCCCTGCAATTTTTATCATTTGCGGGGTTCCTTCACTCTCTTTCATCATTTGCTTATAGAAAAAGTAAGCAAAGCAAAGAGCCAAAACAGAGGCTACTGGTATGAGCCAGAAAAGTAAATTTTCCATAGAATCATTATTTGAGATTACTTCTCTCAAATTTATAGATTCTATCCGAGATTACCAAATGTTCGTTACAAAAATTGAGACAAAAAAAAGCAGCAACCATTTTGTTACTGCTCTCTTCTATCTCATAAACTTGCGTTTATTTATTCTTGCACGACTTCTTCTTTGAAGCCTAAAATGGGGAAAAACACGAAAGGAAGAAGTAATAAACCGATCGCAAAGCCATCGCCCTTTCCGAATTTAACAGCCACTTCTTTATACAATAAAAATCCGAAATAGATATTAACGATAGGAATAAAGAAGAAGATAAGCTTTATCATATCCCAGCCGAAGCGTTCGAATAATACAATAAGATTGTAAATGGGAATGATAGACTTCCACCCCGCAATACCTAACTTCTCATACGTTTTCCACATACCAACAATTGCTAAAACAACAATCGCCAGATAAACAATCATAATAATAAAATCCATAATAGTTTTGCTTTAATTTGTGCTTGCTGTTCCCTACAAGCATAATTTAATCCCAGGCGTGGAACAAATTACTTAGGAATAAGTAAAGACACCCTCTTTTTAACTGTATATTTGTTTGTTATATTATTCTAAAGTGATACAAATATATATAAAAGACCGTGTCTTATCCAAATAAAAAACAAGGAATCTTACAGAAGATTGGTTAAAACATATTTGTTATACGCTGAATTCCTGCTACGAGGATATCAATTTCTTCTTTGGTATTGTAAAGACCCAATGAAGCGCGTACGGTTCCGGTAATACCCAGACGTTGCATTAACGGCTGCGCACAATGGTGACCGGTACGAACGGCAATCCCCAATCGATCCAGTAACGTACCCAAATCGAAATGATGGATATCGCCCACCAAGAAGGATATAGCACCGCCTTTGTCGGCTGCTTCACCGTAGATTCGCAGTCCTTCTATTTGCTTCAGTTGCCGGGTGGCATACTGGGTGAGTTCATGTTCGTATTGGGCAATCGCTTCTATTCCGATGGCGGAAACATAATCGAGTGCTTTGGCAAAAGCGGTAGTACCTACATAGTCCGGCGTACCTGCTTCAAATTTGAAAGGTAACTCGTTGAAGGTTGTTTTTTCGAAGGTTACGGACTGAATCATTTCACCTCCTCCCTGATACGGGGGAAGTTTCTCCAACCACTTTTCTTTTCCATAAAGTACACCAATCCCGGTAGGACCATATACTTTGTGACTGGAAAAAGCATAGAAGTCTACATCCAATTCCTGAACATCCACCTTTATATGAGGAATTGCCTGAGCACCGTCAAGCAATACGGGTACATCGTGTTGATGAGCGATATTGATTATCTCCCTCACCGGATTAATTGTTCCCAGCACATTGGAGACATGGGTAATACTGACTAATTTAGTACGATCGGTGAATAACTTTTGGTATTCATCCATCAATATCTCTCCCTGGTCGCTGATGGGAATTATTTTGAGTACTGCCCCTTTCCGTGAAGACAATAACTGCCAGGGAACAATATTACTATGGTGCTCCATGGCGGAAATCATAATTTCATCCCCCGGTTTAATGAACTCTTCGCCAAAAGAGAAAGCCAGTAAGTTAATGGATTCCGTTGTGCCCCGGGTGAATATAATCTCATTGGTACTCTGGGCGTTGATAAAGTCCCGGACTGTTTTCCGGGAACCTTCGTGAAGTTCAGTTGCCTGTTGCGACAGGAAATGAACCCCTCTGTGTACATTGGCATTGACAGAATAATATTCCTCTGTAATGGAATCAACTACCACACGAGGTTTCTGGGTAGTGGCCGCATTATCCAGGTAAACCAATGGCTTTCCGTAAACTTTCCGTTGGAGGATCGGAAAATCTTCTCTTATTTTCTGAATATCAATCATCTTAATCGAACTCTTTACACATAGCACAACCCCGGCATTTGGCCAGTTCTCCACGAAAACGTTTCTCTACCAATGTATGTAAACGCTCTTTGAGAGCATCAAGGCGGATTGTTTCTATGACATCATTTACAAAGGCGAACATGAGCAGTAAGCGAGCTTCTTTCTCGGATATACCCCGGGTACGCATATAGAATAGCGCATTCTCGTCCAACTGTCCGACGGTTGCTCCGTGGCTACACTTTACGTCGTCTGCATAAATTTCCAACTGAGGTTGGGTGTACATCCGTGCTTCACGGGTTGCACAGATATTCCGGTTGGTTTGCTGAGAGGTAGTATGCTGTGCTCCGGGACGAACCAGAACGGTTCCAGCAAACGCACCTACGGAACTATCATCTAATACATACTTGAACAGTTCGTTACTGTTACAATCGGGCACGGCATGATCCACAAAGGTATTATTATCAACATGCTGGGATTTATCGGCGATGGCCATTCCGCAAAGACTGATATCTGCCTTTTCACCCGCCAGCGTTACATGTGTGGTATTACGGGTAATACCGTTATGCAAAGTCATGGAGTTTAGCAATACGGTGCTGGACGCCTGCTGCTTGAGATACAGGTTACTGATACGGGTAGTACGGTTGTGCGTTTCCTCCAGTTCGTACAAATCGAAAACGGTATTCTCACCGGCATAAACTTCAATCACCTGCGTTGAAAGGAAACTTACAGTATCCATGGCATGATCGCACATAAGCAACCGAGCCTGAGCACCATCTTCGAGGACTATTAATACCCGCCGATTGGACATGAAGTCGACATCTGCCCGAAGTATATTGATAACCTGGATAGGTTTCTCTACAATCACATTTCGGGGAACATAGAAAAAGATACCATCCTGGGCGAAAGTTGTATTGAAAGCAGTAAGGGCATCCTGGGAAGAATCGGCTAATTGTCCGTAATATTTCTTCACTAACTCCGGATGCTTTTCAGCCATCTCCCTTAAACTACCGAAGATAACTCCTTCCGGTAATTCATTTTTGGGGAGTGCCTGGTTATAGAAAGAATCATTGACAATGAAATACAAGGCCGTGCTCATGTTGGGAACATCGCACTTGAACACCTCATAAGGATTCACCGGGATATTGAGCCGGTTCAGGTTTAACCCAAAATCGGGTTCGAAGAGTTTTCCGATCTCGGTATATTTATATTTTTCGTCCTTCCGGGTGGGGAATCCTTGCCGCTGGAACTCGGTAAAAGCATCGTCTCGCCGGGCATTCAACACCGGAGCACTGTGCTTATTAATCATCTCTTTTGTTTGGGAAAAGAGATCGATATATTGTTGTTCTGCACTCATTATCTACTCTCCTACTTCCTCTTTAATCCAGTCGTACCCGCGTTTCTCTAATTCCATCGCTAACTCGGGGCCTGCTGATTTAACTATTCTTCCTTTATATAATACATGTACTACATCCGGTTTGATATAATCCAGCAAACGTTGGTAATGGGTAATAACGATATAACTGGTTTCGGGTGTTTTCAGTTTGTTCACACCGTCGGCAACGATCCGAAGAGCATCGATATCGAGTCCGGAATCGGTTTCATCAAGAATACTCAGACGGGGTTCGAGCATAGCCATCTGGAAGATTTCGTTCCTTTTCTTCTCTCCACCACTGAAGCCTTCGTTGACGCTTCGGTTGGCCAACTTATTATCCAGTTCAACAACGGAACGTTTCTCGCGCATGAGTTTAAGGAACTCACTGGCTGTCAATGCAGTTTGTCCTTTGTATTTGCGCTGTTCGTTTACAGCCGCACGCATGAAGTTTACCATACTCACACCCGGTATTTCAACCGGATACTGGAAAGACAAAAAGATTCCTTCATGACTGCGATCTTCTGGGCTTAACTCAAGCAAATCCTTGCCGCAAAACGTTACGCTTCCTTTGGTCACTTCGAAAGCAGGATTTCCTACCAGTACACTGCTCAACGTACTTTTACCCGAACCGTTCGGTCCCATAATGGCATGTACTTCTCCCTGGTTTACGGTAAGGTTGATTCCCTTTAATATCTCTTTGCCATTCACGTTTGCGTGAAGGTCTTTTATCTCTAACATCTTCATATTGTTATTGCAATTTACTTTATGCTTCTTACTGAGGACCAATCAAGTTATCCGACACTGCCTTCCAATGAAATGCTTAAAAGCTTTTGAGCCTCCACCGCAAACTCCATAGGCAACTTGTTTAAGACCTCTTTGGCGTAACCATTCACGATCAAACCTACCGCATCTTCGGTCGGAATCCCACGCTGGTTACAGTAAAAGATCTGGTCTTCACTGATCTTGCTGGTGGTGGCTTCGTGCTCTATGATGGCTGTCTCGTTATGAACATCCATATAGGGGAATGTATGTGCACCGCATTTATCTCCCAATAGCAGAGAGTCGCACTGGCTATAATTCCGGGCACCACTTGCCTTTTCGGCTACACGAACCAATCCGCGATAAGAGTTTTCACTTCTTCCGGCAGATATACCTTTACTTACAATAGTACTGCGGGTATTTTTACCCATATGAATCATCTTGGTACCCGTATCTGCTTGCTGGTAATTATTGGTTACGGCCACACTGTAAAACTCAGCTATCGAATTATCACCCGAAAGTATACAGGAAGGATATTTCCAGGTGATCGCGCTTCCGGTTTCTACCTGTGTCCAGGAAAGTTTACTGTCGACACCTTTGCAGTGTCCACGCTTCGTCACGAAATTGTAAACCCCGCCTTTTCCTTGTTCATCTCCGGGATACCAGTTCTGAACCGTACTGTATTTTACTTCGGCACGATCGTGCACAATAATTTCCACAATAGCAGCATGTAATTGGTTTTCATCCCGTTGCGGGGCGGTACATCCTTCCAGATAAGATACATACGAATCATCATCTGCAACGATTAAGGTACGTTCAAACTGTCCGGTATTCGCCGCATTGATACGGAAATAAGTAGACAACTCCATCGGACAACGAACTCCTTTGGGTATATACACAAAAGAACCATCGGAGAATACAGCTGAGTTCAGTGCAGCAAAGAAATTATCACGGTAACCTACCACAGTACCTAAATACTTCTTCACCAGGTCGGGATGTTCCTGAACTGCCTCGCTGAATGAACAGAAGATAATGCCTTTCTCCATCAACGTCTCCTTGAAGGTAGTCTTTACAGATACGGAATCCATCACCGCATCCACCGCCATTCCACTCAGGGCCATCTGCTCTTCCAGCGGAATACCGAGCTTATTGAAGGTTTTAATCAGTTCGGGATCTACTTCATCCAGGCTTTTCGGGCCTTCTTTCTTTTTGGGAGCGGCGTAATATGAAATCGCCTGATAGTCTATTTCCGGTATCCGCAAATGGGCCCAGGTAGGCATTTCCATAGTCAACCAGTGTTGGTAAGCAGCCAGACGAAATTCAAGCAACCATTCCGGTTCGTTCTTTTTGGCCGAAATAGTTCGAATCACCCCTTCATTGAGTCCTTTCTCAATGACTTCGGTCTGTACATCGGTGGTGAAACCGTACTTGTACTTTTCCTTGGTGAATTCTTTTACATATTTATTGGGTTCTTCTTGTTGCATAGCTCATATATAATATAGGTAAAGAAAAAGCGTCTTTATTGACGGGTGACGTACGGTTTTCTCCATTGAGTACTTCATTGGCAGGAAGTAAGGAAGAAATAAAGAAATAAACCCAGTCCTTTATTGGACAATATAACATTGAATCATCCTTGATTGTTTGGCTCAGAATTATATTATTTGTATCCAGCGTATCGAGTACAATCGCCAGGAAACCCAGAATTAACACCCACAGTGCAGCACCAAAAACGGCACCCAGCAATCTGTTGATAAATCCTAAGGAAGCAGCCTCCAGTGCATGTGTAAACATGGAAGCAAGTACCAGGAAAGCCATCGGTACAATTACCCAGATTGCTACAAAAGCAATAATCTGGGCGAAATTCATAGAGTTGGTAAGCAGAGGAGAAAGCTTGGCGGCAACAGAGATATACAATGCTCGGGTAGCCAGGAGTCCGACTACTAACCCGACCAGGGCTGCTATTTGTTTCACCAAACCTTTTGAAGCACCCGAGATAGCAGCAATGGCCAGAATAGCCAGGATTACATAATCGAATATTGTCATGACCTTTCGTTATATCATTTGCGATAAAAAAAACGTGTCAATTACCAAAGATGACGAAAGCATCTGTTTGCAATTGACACGCAGAATATTGTTTAATTATTGATTGGTGTGTTTAGCAAATCACCATTCTTTCGCTTCTAAAGTGTTTGTTTTACTTCGATCTCTTCGTACGATTCAATGATATCTCCCACCTTGATATCGTGGTAATTCACCAGGCTGATACCACATTCGTAGTTTGTAGCCACTTCTTTCACATCATCTTTAAAGCGCTTCAATGCATTAATACCTCCGGTGTAAATCACGATACCGTCACGAATGAGTCGTGCTTTATCGGAACGTTTCACTTTACCTTCTTTCACCATGGCACCTGCTACAGTACCCACTTTGGTGATATTGAAGACTTCGCGTACTTCGATGGTAGCGGTGATTTCTTCTTTTACTACCGGTGCCAACATACCTTCCATGGCAGCTTTCACTTCTTCGATAGCCGAGTAAATTACCGAATAGAGTCGTACATCTACCCCTTCCTGTTCCGCAAATCTGCGGGCAGAAGCTGAAGGACGTACCTGGAATCCGATAATGATCGCATCAGAAGCAGCAGCAAGTGTTACATCCGATTCGGAAATCTGACCCACACCTTTGTGGATTACATTCACCTGAATTTGTTCAGTAGAAAGCTTAATCAACGAGTCGCTCAATGCTTCGATAGAACCATCCACGTCACCTTTCACAATCACATTCAATTCTCGGAAGTTACCCAGAGCAATACGACGACCCAATTCGTCAAGTGTAAGGATCTTCTGCGTACGCAATCCTTGTTCACGTTGTAATTGTTCGCGCTTGTTGGCTATTTCACGTGCTTCCTGTTCTGTATCAATTACGTGGAAAGTATCACCTGCGGTAGGTGCTCCATTCATACCCAGTAATAATACTGGTTCAGAAGGACCTGCCTTTTCAATACGTTGGTTACGCTCGTTGAACATTGCTTTCACACGACCGAAATGTGTTCCGGCCAGAACGATGTCTCCCATTTTCAGTGTACCATTCGATACAAGGACGGTAGCTACATAACCACGACCTTTATCCAGGGTAGATTCGATGATAGAACCCATTGCCTTCCGATTCGGGTTGGCTTTTAATTCCAACATTTCCGCTTCCAGCAGCACTTTTTCCATCAGTTCGTTAACACCCTTACCCTGTTTTGCCGAAATGTCCTGCGACTGGTATTTACCTCCCCATTCTTCTACGAGGAAGTTCATATTGGCCAGTTCTTCTTTGATCTTTTCAGGATTGGCTGAAGGTTTATCTACTTTATTGATTGCGAATACAATAGGTACTCCGGCAGCAACCGCATGGTTGATGGCCTCTTTGGTTTGGGGCATCACATTGTCGTCGGCTGCTACAATAATGATCGCAATGTCCGTTACTTTCGCACCACGGGCACGCATGGCGGTAAAGGCTTCGTGACCCGGTGTATCTAGGAATGTAATGCGACGACCGTCTTCCAGTTTTACATTGTAAGCACCAATATGCTGGGTAATACCTCCGGCTTCACCGGCAATTACATTGGCTTTACGAATATAGTCGAGCAATGACGTTTTACCGTGGTCAACGTGACCCATTACGGTTACAATTGGCGCGCGTGGTTCCAAGTCTTCCGGAGCATCTTCATCCTCCACAATAGCCTGGGATACTTCGGCACTTACATATTCTGTTTTGAAGTCAAACTCTTCAGCTACCAGGTTGATAGTTTCCGCATCCAGACGTTGGTTGATAGACACCATCAAACCAATACTCATACAGGTTGCAATAACCTGGTTTACAGTAATGCCCATCATGCTTGCCAATTCGTTGGCAGTAACAAACTCTGTAATCTTGAGTACTCTGCTGTCTGATGCTTCCCTGTTTTTCAGCTCCTGCTGACGGTTTAATGCAGTTTCCCGTTTTTCTTTACGGTATTTGGACGTTTTATTTTTACCTTTGGATGTCAGGCGGGCAAGAGTTTCTTTTACTTGTTTAGCTACATCTACTTCACTGACTTCCTGTTTGATAACCGGTTTCTTGAAACGGTCCTTGTTATTATGACGTTTGTTTCCACCTTGTTGCTGGTTCCCTCCACCACCTTGCCTGTTATTGGTATTGTGGCTGTTAGGGCCTTTTTCACTATTCGGCACGGGACGAGCAAAGTTGGAAGCATTGGTTATATCTACTTTCTCCTTATTGATACGGCTGCGTTTCTTTTTGTTAGCGCCTTCACCTTCGGTCTTGTTAACAGCTGGTTTATTACCATCATCTTTGCGAATTTCCTTCATGATGGCTTCCTTTATCTGTTTCTTCTGGTCCAGACGAATTTTTTCTTTCTCCTCGCGCTCTTTACGCTTTTCCTCTTTCGTTTTTTTCTTTGGACGTGTTGACTGATTCAAAGCGGCCAAATCAATCTGGCCAATTACATTAATCTTAGAAACAATTTCGGTTGGACGTATCTTATACACGTCTTCTCCCTCTTCTGTATCGACAGGTTCAGCCACTTTTTCTTCTACCGGTTCGGCAGGAACTTCTTCCTTCTTCTCCACGGTAGAAGCAGGAGCTTCTTCTACGACTACAGGTGCAGCAGGCTCTTCCACCACTTCCGGCTGCTTCGTTTCTACGACGGGTTCAATAGTTTTTGCCTCTTCTTTCGCAGGCATTTCCAATATAGGAGCTTCAATTTTCTCCACTTTCTCCACTGTAGTTTTGGTTTCCTCTATTATTTTTGTTTTTTCTTCTTCTGGTTCCGGAGCAGGTGTAGCCGCCTTTTTCTCCGGTTTCCGGTTTAACTTATCCAGATCAATTTTCCCTACCGGTTTAAATTTCGGGCGCGACTCTTCGGGAACAACAGTCTTAATAACATTATCGGTCTTTTCAACTTTTGGTTTACTGGCATTCTCTACCTGATAACCATCAATAGCAACCGATGCTTTGTTGCGCTCTTTGCTTTGGCGTTTCTGAATGAAACGTTCCGATTCTAATCTAAGGTTTTTATCAGTGCTAAACTCTTTCACAAGAATAGCATATTGTTCTTCTGTAATTTTAGTGTTGGGGCTAGCCTCGATGGTATGCCCTTTCTTTTGCAGAAACTCAACTACCGTTGCGATTCCTACATTCAAATCTCTCGTTACTTTGTTTAACCTAATCGTCATACTTACTTTTAACTAATTGACAGTTGACAATCGACAATTGACAATTATTCTTTTAATTGTTTTTCAGTTACAAATCTCGTTCATCTTCTCAACTCATAAACTGACAATCGCCAATGGACTTATCAAAAAAACTATTAATTGTTAACCATTCATTGCCAACTATTAACTGTTGCTGTCAATTGTTCAATTGTCATTACCAGAGTTATTCTTCAAACTCCGATTTCAAAATACCTAACACCTCATCGATTGTTTCTTCTTCCAAATCGGCTTTCTCAATCAACATATCACGAGGTGCGTTTAATACAGATTTCGCAGTGTCGAGTCCTATCGACTTGATAGCATCGATCACCCATTCATCAATTTCATCTTTGAATTCACCCAGGTAGATGTCTTCATCCATCGCAGTATCATCCAGTTCGCGGAACACATCAATGGTATACTCTGTCAGCATACTGGCCAACTTAATATTTAAACCTCCTTTACCAATAGCCAGTGACACTTCTTCTGGCTTCAGGAATACTTCAGCCTTATGTTCTTCTTCGTTCAAACGAATGGAAGAAATCTTAGCCGGGCTTAACGCACGCTGTATAAACAGGGACGTATTCGATGTATAATTAATAACATCAATATTCTCGTTGCGGAGTTCGCGAACAATACCGTGAATACGGCTTCCTTTCACTCCCACACAAGCGCCTACAGGGTCAACTCTGTCGTCGTACGATTCAACAGCTATTTTAGCACGCTCCCCTGGTATGCGGGCAATTCTCTTGATGGCGATCAAACCATCGTTGATCTCGGGTACTTCCATTTCAAACAAACGTTCGAGGAAAACTGGAGATGTACGAGACAGGATAATCTTCGGATTGTTGTTTCTGTTATCCACCCGGGCTACAACCGCACGGGCCGTTTCACCTTTCCGATAAAAGTCAGTAGGTATTTGTTCGGTCTTAGGCAGTAGTAATTCGTTGCCTTCATCATCCAGCAAAAGTATTTCTTTCTTCCATATCTGGTATACTTCTGCATTTACAATGGTACCTACTCTGTCTATATACTTATTATATATACTATCTTTTTCAAGCTCAAGAATTTTAGAGGCCAGTGTTTGACGTAAGTTCAGGATAGCGCGACGTCCGAAATCTGCAAAATGAACCTCATCCGTCACTTCTTCCCCTACTTCGTAGGATGAATCAATCTTCTGAGCTTCAGTCAGTGTAATTTCGAGGTTAGGATCTTCCAGATCTTCATCTGCCACAACCTCGCGGTTACGCCAGATTTCAAAGTCACCCTTGTCGGGGTTAACAATAACGTCGTAATTTTCGTCGGTGCCAAACATTTTTGCGATAACACTACGGAATGACTCTTCGAGCACACTCACCATCGTAGTTCTATCGATATTCTTCAGTTCCTTAAATTCTGAGAATGTATCTATTAAGCTTATAGCTTCCTCTTTCTTGGCCATAATTATTTAAAACTAATTAAGTATTTGGTATATTTTATTTGATCATATATAAATGCTTCGTCTTCTTCTACGACTCTCGGACGCTTAGACCCTTCGATCTTTGTTTTTTTCTGTACGCCCACGATAAACTTATCTTCATCGGCATCTTTCAATACGCCGGCAAGTTTACGTCCGTCTTTAGTCAGGACTTCCACCTCTTCGCCTATGTGGTTATAGTATTGTTGCAATACTTTGAATGGTTGTCCAATCCCTGCAGAACCCACTTCGAGTTCGTAGTCGGCTTCTTCTCTGTTTAGTTTTGATTCAATGTGACGACTCAACTCTACACAATCTTCAATCCAAACGCCCTCTGCATGGTCTATTTCCACCACAATCTTATTGTCAGGACTAATAGTTACATCTACCAAAAAGTATTCTTTTTCGGTAAGCCAATCTTCCACAATGGCAGTAACAAGACTTTTTTCTATCATTTACAAGCTTTATAAGAACAAAAAAAAAGAGGCTCAATTGCCCCTCCACCTTCATCCATTTCGGCTGCAAAGATAAAAATAATATGTTGATCTACAAAATAGTAAGAGAAATATTGTATAGATATTTAAGAATAATCGCAGATTTGGGGGTGAGTTAAAAGAAATTTATGAATTGTTATGAAGGGAAGTAGATAATTTGGGTACCGTGAAGCATAGAATACTACTTTGATTTTTACAAAGAATTGGTTAGGCAGATCATAAGCTGTGATAAAAGAAGTAGCTATCATTAAAATTAAATCTCCATGACAGCTACTGAATATTAATTTAAATATTACCATCCAAAGAAGGTATCTTCCTTAGTTCTTTTTCAAAAGAATATAAAGGCCGCATTTCATCATATAAAATAAGATATTCATTTATGAACATGATGGCAACTATCGCCGCATTAAACTTATTATTCATCAAATCATAGTAGAGAATTTCATCTTTTGAAAGATACTTTTCAATGATAAAAGATAATCCATTTTGTTGATACTCCCGCATTATTTCTTTATCTATGATATGAATATCATAAGAAAGAAAATGTTTATCTATATTTTTAATCCTACCTTTATATAAGTCTGTAAGAAAAGAAAGATAAGTAGCATACTTTAACTGGTAGTAATTATCATAAACCATCCAAAGAGAAGCTACATCCAATATTACTACCCTATCATGATTTAAGGGTACAACAAGCTCTGAATACATCACTTCTGGATTAAGTAATTTCTCAAGATAAGGTGACTCTATATTTTTAAAATAATTTATAGGTGTGCATGAATATAGACAGATTACACCGCACATTATTAATAAATAAAAGATATTTTGCTTTGTTTTATTTAGCATAAGGATATGGTTCATTCGTTCTCGAAGATATGTTCTTGTAAGATATCCAAAAGAAAAGAAAGTAGCTATCAATAAAGGAATTTAATAATAGCTACTAATCTGATTATGAATATTGCATTGGAAAGATTCTAGTTTTCAATGTAAGTCAGTTAACCTAGAAGACTTATTCCCAGATAAATAGAACCTACCACATAACATATAACTAATATATTACCAATTATTCTTGAGTCTTCGGATTCTTTTTCAAATTTGGCTACAATCTTAGCTTCCCTTTTCGGACGATAAATGATTAAAATAATTATTCCAATAACAATAACACATGCAATATTGAATTTCTCGGATGGTAATTCCTTAAAAAAGAGGAAGTAAACCGTTAAGATATTAAACCATATCAATAATAACATAGCAGCTTGATGTTTAATCGGATAATCTCCTCCTGACAAAAAAGACCATGCTTTATATATTTTATAGTATAAGTAATCTAAGGGATTAATCATAATATAAGTTTTATTACTACTTTTCAAGATAAATGGTTTATTCTTATAAATCCGAAGAATTCAGGCATCAGCCTATGCAATCACACTGACTAACTAACCTAATTAAATTATAACTAAAAAAGCAATTTTTTTCCGTGTAACAATCTTTAATATTTCTTGATATATTCTGCGATATCATTCATGTCTTCAATTTCATCGAAATTATCAGTCTCAAACTGAGTTAAGATGGTTCCAATTTGACAAAATATAGATTCAAAATATCCTTCATTTATTGTTGCTTGTAATACTTCTTTAATCGTATCTTTTTTCAGATCTTTTACTATAAGTAAATCAGTAGACCAGTAATATAAGTCACCTTTTGCAAAGGAAGTCCTAATATTTTCGAGCGTTCCTAATACCCCAAAATAGACCTTTCCGTTTTCTAATACAACGTTTATATCAATATTATCATCTATAATATTAGTTCCGAGATAGCCTGTGGGAAAAATAACTTTAAATCTTTCCATACTTATACACATTATTTATAAATAGTTTTTAAATAGTTTATTACTTTTGTTTGGTTTCCTTTATGAGAATAGCCTAATACTTCAATACCATCAGTTGTATTCCTGAAATATACTCTTGCTCCTTCATATCCTCTAAGCTCATGAATTCCTTTTGTACCCTCAATAAAGCGCGCTCCTCTTCCAGCATTAAAATTGCCTTGTGCTGCTTGGTTTAATAAGTGGCTAGCTTCTTCACTTAGTTTTTTATTTCCTTTAAATGTTTCCTTTGCAAACTTCAGCATTGTAGGATCTGATTTAGTTGCAAATGTCACCTTATTGAGTATCTTAATAGCTTTTCCACCTTTTTTCAAGAACTTCACACCAGGTATTAAACTTGCAGCTTCCCAAGCAATATCTCCTTCTGCAATTTCCTGATCCGTAAGCATTTTATAGCCAACCTCACCTCCTGGAACTACTGATAATAAAGATTCATTTAAAGTATTTAGAGATTCGATAGTTTTTTCTCTTCTTACTTCAGCTTCTTCATGTACTTCCCGGTCATCAGAGTACATTTGAGCAGGATGAAATCCGGTTATAGATAAAATATATCCAAAGAATGAATTTGTATACTTCTTAAATATTGATTCGTATTTTTCTTTATCATCTCCATATTCCATCCCATTAGGATCCACAAACCTTACTGGATTATTCGCACAATATACATACGGACTAATATTATAATATTTCTCCGCCCGTGGATCCATCGTTGTAAACCTGCAAATTGCTGGTTCCATATACCTAGCCGAATAGTCATATAAATTCAGTCCATTCTTTCGATCCAGTTCTTTACCATTATATTTAAATGGCTGTTTATCCTGTTCAGTATTTGAGATTTCCCCAAATGTCATTCCAAACGGATAATAATGATTCTTCTGCACAATTGATCCGGTGTCTGTGGCAACTACACGGTTATTACCCAAATGGTCAGTCAAATAGAAGTGATACGTTTTTGTTGGCATATCAATATAACCTCCATCGAATAAAATACGTTTCAAAGAACCATTTTCATAAATCTTATTACTCAGATAGTCAGTAATGTTAGTCCCGTGGGATACTTGCACCTTTCTTCCATCCGCAGTATAGGTATATTTATTTACGTTGCCATTAATAGTCAGCTGAGTTGGTAAATTTAGAAAATTATATTTAATCTCACTAATCCCTTTATTCAAATCTGTAATCAGAGCACCATTTTTATTATGGGTATATTGAATAGCAGCTGTAGAACCATCCTTAAAGTCATTTAAACCTTTGCTTATATCCGGACTTTTTACACCACTATCCGTTACTTTTGTGAGTTGATTCCCATTGTATTCCATTTTTAATTTATCCACTAAGCCATAGCTTGTTGAGGTTTTTCCCCAACGCTCCAGTTCAGTAATGTTACCATGTTTATCATATTTAATCAAAGGAATTTTATAGTTGTTATTAACTGCTCCATTCACCAGATAATCAGCTTTAGTTAATCGGGATAATTTATCATAAGTATATCGATAACCTCTAAGTGCTTCGTTGCTAATTTTCCAGGTCATTGCAGACACATTTCCATTGTAGCAAGGGGTATTACTGGCATAGCTATCATTATAATATAAAGTTTGAGAAAAATAATAGCTATTTATTGATTTTATCCAAGAGCGGATATTGTAAGTATAGAAGGTAGGCGTCAGCTCTCCTTTTTGTGTAGCTTCCAACCGTCCCAATTTATCATAAGTATTCTCTTCTAAAACCACTGGAGCAGCTGATGAATTATTTAATCGATGTTCCGTTTTCTGTAACCTTCCAGCATAATCATAGTAATAATCATAATATTCTATATGCACGCCTCCTAATGCATCATGTACAGTCATTCGCTTTATGGGTTGTCCTGCAAAATTGTACCCAATATATTCACTTTCAGCTCCTATCTGGAGGTGAGTGCTTGATGAAGTTTGTATTAATCGACTCCGATAGTCATAAAACATCATGTGGTTCACTTCTGCATTGTCATTACCAGCCATCATACAGGTTCCGGTAAGTAAACCTTTTGAACTTGCAGTAAATTGTTTACCATAACCAGCTTGCGGATCAGAGTATCCTAAGCCTGATTTAAAGTCATCGTCAGCACTATAGTTGTAATTATCATAATAGTGGATTTTTAATAGCTGTATATCGCCTGTCAATCCAAATCCGGTGAGTGCATATCCTTTATAAGGTTTGAATATTCCGCTCCATGATACATTTATTAAATTGTCTCCCATCGGGTTATTTTCATAGTTCATGGTATTCCCACACGTTCCGGTTAACACAATTCGATCTAATTTATCATAGATAGTAAACATCCATTTATGTTGTTGACGAAGTTCTCCGTCTTGTGTAAAGATCACGCGATTGGCTTTGTCATATACATAATAAATCCATTCACATCCAGGTAGTTTTTTTGCTATACAACGATTTCGATCATCATATTTATAAAGATAAGCATACTTCTGGAGCGGTTTACTATTAATGTCTGTCCAGGTTCCAGTATCTAAACTATCTACAGCTATAGGAGGTAGTACAGCCCTTAAGTTACCATAATCATCATAAATGTAATAAGTATCGTGATTAGTTGTTCCTTCTATCTGTCGTGTAAGTAGTACTTGCCCTAGCTTATCTTTGAATTCGTAAGATATGTTCCCATCTTCATCAATAAATCGAGTAACATATAATTGGGCAGAAGCATAATCCAATTGAGTCTCTGTTCTGCTGATACTCACTGTCTTTCGATTAGCAACTGTTTTATACAATCTGCAATTATATGTTGTATTATTTGTGAAGTATTCGGTCTTTAATCTTTTCTTGTTATCATGCCAATCTTGTCCTGGTCCGTATTGCTCTATAATACGATTTAGAGGAGAATTCTCATATATTTTTTTGGAGTAAGGTTTAGTATCTCCGCTGTAGGTAGAGGCCGCTTTATTTATCACAGAACTCAAAGGAATAAAAGCGCCATTGTTATTAGTAGCTATTACTGGTAGCCAACTATTAGATTCCCTTCCATGAGAATCATATTCCTGGTAACTAACCAAATCTACAGAACTATATCGTTCAATAGTCTCCACGGGGCGCCCCAAACCATCAAAATACTGGACCATCTGTAAACTGTTATTCCTTGTCAAGTTTTCAAAAGAGGAAAGAGCAGTAGTAGGTACAGCTTTTAAAATATAATTCCTATCGGTACTTAAGTCTTTAATACCTTCTATGAGAGTAGTAATATTTCCATTGGAGCTGTATCCTTCCGAAACTACGTAATAAGTTCCGGGTGCCAGGTTGGAGATATTCAGTTTAGACCTCAATGTATTAGAACAGCATCCTGTACCAGAATAATCATCATTATAGGCTATCCGGGTTCCAGACGCATCAAGCACATGTAAGTAAGTATCAGATACCTCAGAAAGACAATGCGAAATGGTGATATTCATTGGAGCAGATAAAACGAACTTATAAAAAACATCATTCGTAGGACGTCCTGTATAATTATTCGTATAATTAGCAGTATTCTTCGTATCAGAATAAGTAAATGAAGATGATTTAGTTCCTAAATCCACTGGACTTGACATCGTATTTTGTCCATAAACATGATTTGTTATTACAAGCAAAACCATGATAACGAGTAATTTATATACTTTCATAATCTTAGTTTTTTTGGTTAGCGTAATTATATTCATAATACTCCAAGATCTCTTTGACGCCTTCATTTTCAATATAAATCTCTTGCAGCCGACCATAAGAATCGTATTGATAATATGTTGTTTTCTTATCAGGAGTAGTCATTGAAGTAATACCATATAAAGGTTTATAGGTATATGTGGTAATTAAAGCATTGGGTAATTTATTGCTTAATCCATTGATAGTGCTCATATTGGGTATAGTTGCAGCGGACAAACTTTCGGGTGCAACGTTGTTTAAAGCAGTTTTCACTTCTTCATAAGTTGCGTTTTGGATCGCTGCTATGGGATATTGGTAATTATATCCCCATAAATATACAATGTGCTCTGTACCATTTTGGGAAATATATATCGGATTACTTTGGCCATCATACTTCTGAATTTGTACATTTTGTTGAGGATAAATACTGGTTACAGCTCCTGAACATGTAAAACCAGTAGGATTGCCAGAGGAGGGTGCAACAACAGATGAGATTGACCCAACAACAATATCCGATCCGTTGGTTTTGTATTGCGTTAGATCTCCTTTAACAAGATTATTATTAACAATAGTACGTTTTTCAACAGGGAAAACCAACATGTTTTTGGAGACCATTGTTGCATAAACTCCACAGTTATAATCAGAGGGATAAGTAATTCGGGTTGCATGGGTTTTGCCATCACTGTGCACCATACTGGATTCCTTGAGCAAACCATGTGAATTATATTGGTAATTTTCAATGGTTTTTACATTGTCTTGAACAATTGTCTTAGAAGTCATCAATAATTCAAAACTGCCCAATGCATATAACATTGTAGAAAACCTTCCGTAATAATCACCAAAATCTAATAAAGGAGCAGCAATATTCCAATCGACCGGACGTTGGTCACCAGTGATATAGAATGAAGGCGTACGGTTATAATTATCGATTAGATTTACCCCCCAATAGTGGTGGATTTTATTAAAAGAATAATCGAAACTTTCAGATTTGACTTCATTACCGGTATTATCGTAATATTTAGTACTAACCAACGTTCCATTTCTGGGATTGGGTATTTGAATATTCATGGATGCACCCGAAACTTCTCCTGAATTGAAGAAAGAATATACTTTAGTTCCGGCATTTCCATCTCCGCTTACAATACGTTCACGTACCATGGAGTATCCCACAATTCCGGTTGTTGAATAGGGTGCAGAACAGTAACTGGTACCAGAAATATCAGCTTCTTCACCCTGGCACTCTTCAATGACATTAGATGACCCTTTTAAAATAGTATATCTAACATTATATATTCTATAGAAGTAAGGAGGTGAATAGAGTACTGCATTTATTCCTGGATTTGGATATTCGTATGCCACTGAGTAAGTAGGAGAATTTAATGTTGGAGATTCAAAGAAATCTATTTTCGAAACTCTTAATCCAGCTCCTTCAGAATAACTACGAGTTTGCAAGCCGCTAATAGTCATACTTAATTGCCCATGATTTAACATGGACCCATATTGATCTCCTAAACGATCCGGAATATCAACAGTAACAGTGTAATTACCGGGAGATAGATTCAGTACAAATTCACCATTCAGACGGCTGAGTGATGAACTGGAAGGGGCCACTTGTTCGGATTTTATAATTCTGCCAGATTCTGTTATGGTATACTTGGATCCTGACATAGCCGACCAGCTATTCAAGCCTCTTTCGAGTGACCAATTGAACTTATATTCAGTAGTATTCGTCAACTGAAAACTGTATGATCTCCGATCACTCCCATCGTTATTTCTGTCTATTATGGTTACAACCTTGGGGGAAAGATCATTGATTGTGGGTATAAAGTGAGTATATTTAAACTCGTTGGCCGAATAAGTATAAACTGAATAACCACCTGTTGGATAGGTTATTTTTTTAAGCATACCAGCCTCACATGACTGGAAATGATAAGCCCTGTTGGCTTTCCATCCTTGTAAGGAGGATAATCGCCTACCAAACTCCGAACTATTTAACAGGATGCTGAAGTCAGGTAAATAACTCGTATTGGAGAGTTGACCATTGAAATAACCCCAATAATCTACAGCAAAAGATGTTTTTATAGGAAGTTGGCGAGTATTGTAATCGAAGCTATACTTATTATGAAGGGTAGAGGTTCCTATAACTTCGTGTACTGAGAGAAGTTTCAGTCTTTTCTTTAGCCTTTCAGGATCAAAAGTAAATCCATCTATTGTTCCGCCTGAGACCCAATATTGTCCAAGTGTAGATGTAGTAAAGTAGTCATAATTGAATTTGAATCTTTTAGGTGCAACTCCCCATTCTGATTTAAGAGCTGATACCTTAACCTCATCAAGTTTTAAACCATTTTGTAAATCGGATCTGGAACTGGTTATGAATTCTATCTGATAGTTTTTCGTTGTGATGGTTGCCAAAGTTAACTCCGTTCCTTTTACGATTGAAAGAATTTCTTCCGGAAAAATCTGCTTCGGCCCACTAATGCCTCCTACCGGTTTATTTAAGGCCAATGGTTGATGGTCATTTCTGTTGAAATTGAAAATAGTTGAGGCGGTGTAAGAGTATTCTATAAATTGACCATTAGGATATAGAGTATGTATTAAATAATAAGTAGCGGAAACGGGGTCACTTTTTCCCAATGGATGGGACCTCTTTACCTGTCCGAAGGTGTGTATTATTCCAGTTTCTGTAGTTATTTTCCAGGTATCAGTGTTTTTTTGATTCTCTATTTTAATTGACTTATCTTTTTTTATTTGATGTATAGTATTATCACGATAGTCAATAAAGAACTTTCCTGAATTACCTGGATAAGAGAAATAAAACGCATCCGGTTCCAAATTGCCTTCTTTGGCAAATGAAAAGAAACTGTCATACGTAGACTTATCATTTACATTGTAAGGAATAGTTGTATAATTCTGAAAGATACCTGATGGATAATAATTCAGGTTTTCAGTAAAATATCGGGAATTATCTTGTCTCCCGACACTATTTTGTACAATTACTCCTCCCACGTTTAAGTTCCAACCAAGGCCAACCCAGCTTGCTTCTTCCGCTACTTTAATCCCAGACGTATTATAACGTAATGTTATTGGAATTTCAACCATTCCATCTTTCAGAGTATAAATGGGGATATTAACATCAGGGGTACCATTAAAAAGGTTCACCGGATGATCAATAAACTTAGTAAATGAAGCAACCGTTGGGGTTTCGAACTTAGCAAATTGCTGTTCGTATTCATTTTTTTGTGAAAACGCCGGAAGTAGGCTCATAGATACCAGCGTTAGGATTAATAAATATATCTTCTTTTTCATTTTGTTATTTTTTAATTATGCTTATAGTTTTATCCTTATTAAATCCTGCAGAGAGTTTTATCAACTCTCTGCAGGTAAGCATGATAGTTACATCATCGTCATCCCCTGCGCCCCCAGCGCCCCTAATATCGCGCTAGCCACCGCAATGATCGCCTTCAGGATGATGTCCCACGTTTTGTTTTTGCTGCTCATAATCAGTTCGTTTACGCCGCAGGATCGATGAATCCGCCGCCGTTGTCGTTGCCGCCGCTTGCGTTGTCATCATCGTTGTTTCCTCCGGGCTGGTTGTTACTTGAATTGGAAGTCTCGGATTCACCTTTGAGGTAGAATTGAACATTGTTTTCTCCGCCACGGGTGGAAGCAATGCTGTCGTTCACCAGGCGGAGAGAGTTGTCTACCGCGAAGCGGACGTTCACTTTCCGGATGTTGCGGATGGTGCAGTCTTTCTCCTCTTGTGCGCCGTCGCAGCAGAAGGTGGTGAAGAATGTGCCCAATCCATCGACTTTCAGCTTGTCGCCCTGGGTGAGGATGATCCTCAGGCGGCGGACGAAAGACTTCATCACGTGGATGACGTCTTCCTGGCTCAGCGCGCCAGTGGTTTCAATCTCGGCGGCGGCCTCTTCCAGCGTGTATGTGCGCTCGTGGCCGGGTTCTCTCTTTAGGTAAATTAGTTCGGGGGATGTGTCGTCACCCAGAATGGTGTGTCGTTTGTACCTTTGTACGGGTATTGCCATAATTTTCTCTCTTTAAATTTTTTACTCAGTTAATTATTCTCACTTGGAAACAGAGTGCGCACTTCTTTTCCTCTTTCTGAGTCAAAATTACGGCTATGAAAATTGTCGGATTCTCAAATAGGCAAGAACAGGCAGGAAATTCTAGATGATTTGTAGATTTAAGGAAAATTAACGGCGGGGAATTATGAATGATGAGTGATGAATGATGAATGGGGTAATATGGATGCCAGATCGGTTCAAGCTGTTCAACCTTTAGCCTCCCTTCATCACTCATCATTCATCACTCATCATTCTCCTCACGGTTCTCCCAAATACCTCACAATAATCTCTACTTGTCGGGGGGGGTATATTCGCGGGTGGAGATCTTTACGCCCGTCTCCTGGAGTCGGCCCCAGAGCAGGGGGGAGTAGCGTATCCATCGGTTGAACTTCTTGAGGGCGGTGCTTCGGGCACAGCTGGGCAGGTACAGACGTGCCAGCTCATCTTTGGTGTAGGTGCGGAGGATGAATTCCGCGGGGGTTGTTTCTGTTTTCATGAGGCGTCAGTGTTAATGGTTAATTGAATTTTAGGTTCTTCGTGTAGCCAACTGCTGTTATCGTAGGAGGCTGAATTTGTGATTTGATGATTATTGTCGATCTCGCACTCTATAAACCGCCCGTTGAGGTAGTTGTACTTAAACGTGGCGACGCCTTTCTGGCCGAGGTGCTTGAATTTCACCTTCTCGATGCGGATATGGGTGAAGCTGTTTTCGTGATCTCTTTCGACGATGAGCCCGAAATCGCACTTGTTGTAGAAGGCGGCCGACCCGTTGATGTCGTACAGGTCGGGGACGGCTTTTTTCAAACTGCCGGGTTCGCGGTTCATCTTGCGGGGATGGGCGACGAGGATGACCAGGCAACGGTTTCGCTGGGCGAAGTTGGAAATCCGGTCGAGGAAGGAACTGATGTACTGGGTTTCGTTCATTCCGGGCGGAATCTGGTGTTCGAGCCGGTTGAAGGGGTCGATCACAAAGATGCGGATGCCCTTGCGGTGCACCAACTGGCGGGCTTTGAGAAGGATGTTTTCGGCCGTATAGTTCTCTTCCGGCAGGATGGAGAAGAAGTTCTGTGCCATGTAATCGGCGGCGGCGTGAAAGAGAGTTTCCGGCAGGGATTCTTTGCTGAAGCGTCGCCCAGTGAGCTTCTCGACCAGTTTTTGCTGGTGGTAGACGATCGGCATGTTCTCCGGACTAAAAAAGGCGGCTTTCCAGTGATGCTTGAGGTTCAAACGAACAACGAGCTCGTCGACAAATTCGGATTTCCCGCAACCGGGGATACCGCTTACCACGCACAGCCTGCCGAGTTCGAAGGTGCAGGAGGAATCGAAATTGGCGAGTCCGGTATCGGCACCGTGCCCCAGACCGCTTTCGAAGAGGATGCGAAGCCCGTCGGCAGTGTCTTCGGTGGTGAAGATGCCTTCGAGGGGCGATTCGGGTGCAGCGGCCAGAGCGGCTTGCAAAGCCTCGGCACCGTGCTCCACGAGCAGGAGTTCGTTGGCATCTTTGGAGGGTGCGAGGTCGATGATGCGGCAGCGTTCGGCTCCGAGGCGGCGCAGGAGTTCGTTGCGCAGTTCGATTCCTTTGCGATCGGTATCGGTGCAGAGGTAAATCACCCGTTTGTCTTCGAAGTGCGACTCCATGAAGCGGTCCATCCACGTAAGGTTTCGGTTGGCTCCGCCAGGCACGGAAATCACGTCTTTGCGGCCGATGGTCATGAAGGAAAGGGCGTCGATCTCCCCTTCGGTAATGATGCATTCGGGCTGGCCGAGGATGCCGTTGAGGTTGTACGGAATGAGTTCGGCTCCGGCGATGAGTTTGAAATTTTTGTTCATATCCCGGTATTTTGTGTTCACCAGCGTATGGCCTTCGAAGTAGTTGAAGCAGATGCAGGATTCTTTTTTACCCGTCTGCGGCAGAAATTCATCGGCGGAGGTGATGCCTGCTTCCATGAGTATGCTGGCGGGGATGCCACGCTTTTCGACAAACCAGCGAACATGTTCATCTTTGAGCACGGCGGGTTGAGGCGGGGCGACAAAGGGCACGAAAGGACGTTTTTCGGCGGCTTTGGCATTGCACGTCCAGTTGCAGTAGTGGCAATAGGCCAATCCGGTATCGAGGTTGACACTCAGGGATTTATCTCTCTTATTCTTACGGCTGTCATGGCATTGCGGACAGAAGGTTTTCATTCGGCCACTGGTACGGCCATTCGTCTGGATGTTGTATTTTCCAAAATCAATCATGTGAGTTTAGTTTTTGCTGTTATTGTAATCAGAGTTTTTTATTCGTTCCGTTTTCCGGTTGGTTTTGGCTGATGTTCCGGCCAGATTTAGGTTAACTTCCGGCAGGTTTCAGGTTAAATGTCGATACTTTTTCGGTTGATAATTAGTTTATTTATGCCATAGTTGAAGTTCGTCATTCCATATCGCGTGATCATTGGGACGAGGCGGCGCATGGGGCGGTATTCGCACGCCGTAGTACGAACGCTCTCCGGTGACGGGGTCGAGGGTTTCGAATCGATGGATGGAGCTATTTTGCTGCTTTTCTTCTGCTGCCTGTAACTCTTTGAGGGTGCGTTGCTGGGTGACTGTTCCCTCATTAAAGAAATTCGACATGTAAGATTTAGCAGCTTGTAGCGTGTTGATGCGCATGCCTGATCCCTGACTTTCGATGTGAGTTACGAATGCCTCGATCATTTTCGGGCGATGACTGAAGAAGTACTGATCCATGCCTGATTTCGTGGCAGTGGCTCGTACCCAGCTTTCATCTGTGAATGCCTCGTGAACATATTCTTCCCAGGGAGTTGACACAGACGGAGTAGGAAGAGAATTACCCGGCATTATCTTTTCATCAGAAACCCGACGCCGACTGCTGATCTCTGGATCAGCAACAGACGACGAAGTCGTTATTATACTTTGTTCTTCTGTGCTTTGCTCTTCTTTACTCTTCTTTACTGTACCAGCGTCGCTGGTGAATTGACCCTTGCCATTTCTCATTACATTTTCTACTCTTTTCAGTCCACCAAAAGCTTGCTTCTTTCGGTATTCCTCCAACCTTTTCATTACTCTTGTTAAGTATGGAGAGGAATACTGAGTACTTCTCACCAACTCTCTTTTCCAGAATAGCCCGGAATCTTCAATAATATATTCCAACATTTCTCCATCAATCTGAAATAATCTGGAAAGCATTTGAAGCGAAACTTTTTCGCATTTGTAACGGTTGTGTTTGCGTAATTCGATCAATAAAGCAACGTATGTTCCGTATCCGGCGATGCCATATTTTTCGATTACTTTAGCAACACGATCATCGTTGACCATGTTCACTTCGAGGGGAAAATACTGATCATTTTTCATTTTAGTGTTAATTTTAGTTGTTTATAATTCATAATTTAGTTATTTGAAACTTGTTCTGTTTGCAAAAGTAAATAAAAGATAGATTATCTCAAAATCATTTTCATAGAAATTATCAATTAACATTCAATTGAAAATTATCATATTGGAAAAATAATCACGTATATAGTTGGTTGTGAGGACGAAATAAAAAAAACCGGGTCTGAAAAAACTTTCAGGCCCGGCTCATCGTGAATAAGCAGAGTTTTATCATGTCATCTTATGGAAAATTAGCTTAAAAGCAATGTGTATATAGTATGTTCTGATGTGTTCATTATTGTGTTATTTTCAGGCTATCATTCTCTGTTTGAAAATAGTAGGTCCATCCATTGATATTAATTTGCACCGTGAGCCACGAATCGGAGCCCGGATTATCGCCAAAGAAGAATACAATGGCATATTCATCCTGACGGTCGAAATACTCCTGCGCACTCCATTTGTGGCCTTCCATTTCGGTCATCAGCAGGAAGTCGGTCAGATTAATGTTTAAAACGTGTCTGCCTGTCGACTTTTCGGTTACTACAAACCGGGTTTCCCGATCGGCCATCAGGCGCAAGGTATTCATTTCAACCACCCCGGCTGAGGGGTTTCTTTGTTCCTTATAATAAGGCTGAAAGCTCAGCACGTCGTCGGGGAGCAGGGAGTTGTCGTAGTTGATATACCCGTTGGATTCGATGATCTGGTAGGTATAATCGTCGACGTTGAGCGTCCAGCTATCGGTTTTTCCCTGCAAAACAAAGCGTACTTTATTGGTGTCTTTAATCAGATTGATGGTTTCAGTCTGATTGGTTGTCGCGGTAAAGTTTACATCGAGAATTTCGCCGTACCACAGGGGTTCGACTTCTTTATCAATCACCAGCGACTGATCTCGCCGGAGTTGGAGTTTCAAATCGTTGATGGTTGATTCTCCTACCTGTAGCGAGGTAATTTCGTAAGAATCGTGTGCGCCGGCCCAGGCCATAAACTGGTATTCGCCTACGGGTAACTCCACCTGCATGAGGTAGCTGCCGGTGGCGAGTGCGGAGCCTTCTTCGGTTTGCTGGAACAAGAATTTGTCTTCTTTGTCGAACACGTACAGCTGCACTTTGTCGACCTGCGTATGAAAAGCGTCGACGGAGAGCATGTTGTAGTCATACTTAAACCGAACGAAGAGGCGACATTCGGGAAGGTCTTCGAATAGGTTGGTGCACGAAGTGATGAGCCCTGAGCACGCAATTAGCGCAGCAAGCATTACGAGGCGTATAAGACGTTTGAAGCTCATTTTATTGGTTTTAGTTTTATACATATAGGATGGAGAAGGAGTCGTTCCCTCTCTCGTTGGTTCCAGTTTGGGTGGACAGGATGTTTTTCCCGTCAGCGTAATCTCCCGAAGTTTTGATGAAAGTTTTCGGAAACTTTTGCTTGTAAAAAAGAAGAGGCTGCATCCAAAAGGTTTCTAAAAAAACGGTTTAGGCGTCAAATTATATGCTAAAGGTTTATTGCCAAGATGCTGCACTTATGGTGCTGTCAATCAAAAGGTTTATTGCTAAGATGCCTCATCATCGTTTTATTTACCAATAGGTTATTGCCACGGTTGAAGTGTCAGGGTTCATGTATCAACAAGTTTGTTGTAAGCAGAAGGGCTAAAGGCCCGAAAAATTTAATCTAGTGGTCCATTTTAAGAGCTACCTCCTTATCCCGCAGGGATTGCATGTACATCCCGCGGTTAGCCACATGCTACCCGTTACCGGGTAAGTACATCGCACCTACAGTGCTTCTTACTGCTTACTTTTATTGATTCAAAGAACGATTGACCCTACGTGGGCACTTATGGTGCATTTTACTGCTTACATCCCGTTATTGGCCCAAAGAACAAATAACCAAAATGCTGCGCTTGCGTTGATTTATACTACTTATTACAATTAGTTCTGATAAAAGAACGATTAACCTTTTGAAGCATCCTCTTCTATGAGTTTAAATGGTTGATTATAAATGTTCCGTCTGTGTGTACCACGTCCACGGATTTACGTTGATCTCAACGGCTACATGGTATTCGTCTTTTTCGTCGGGTTTAGTAGGATCAGGAGTCGGGATAACCGGAGAACCAGGATTGCTGATGCTTCCGATACGAACATCGTACACAGAGTTACGCACTACGCCGAATTCTCCCAGCAGGTTGTTATTCGAATCGTTATCGTTATCATGCTTAATAATGATCGGATAATAATTGATACCGCCTGCGTAACAAGTTACACTACCGAACGTTCCGGCTTTCAGCACTGTCGACTTCGCATTGAAAAGGGCAATGATTGCATCTACTCCTACTTTTACTTCTGCTGCAACTACTTTACCATCCTCATCATCGTCATAATCTTCGATAAATTGGGCCTTCGTAGGAAGGGGAACTGCCGTGCTACCTACCAGTGTACTAGCCAGATAAGCATTGAATGCATCGGTAATTGGAGTGGTGTACGAATCAGAGTTGGGGTTGGTGTACTTTCCTGTTAATTCGTTATGCATCCATTCCATCAAGGAAGCGTATGAATAATTAATACCCGAAATACGGAGCCAGTCGGCGCCTGGTGCTACAAAGTCATCGAGATCACTATCTTCTAACAGGCTCAGGTTATTCGGTGCAAAGTTAACTTTGAGTAACACCTGTGTGGTATATCCTTCCATATTGGTAGCCGCATTTTGCGTATTCTCCAAACAATATTCCGACTGTCCGGTTGTTTTCCATGCGCCCGTAGCCGGTGCATTCGATGCCGTATACGTATTATAATAGGTGGCGATATTGCCTGACGTATTTTCTACAGCCGTGTAGTTCGGGTCAACGCGGTATGATCCCAAGCCATATTGGTCGGACCAGATGGGCGAAAAGGTTCCAGCTGTTGTTGCATTCAGTTCTTTCTGCGTCTTTGTTCTGACGGATACCGGATAATACGATTTATTGGTTACATTCAGCACCCATTGAAAATCGTGTACCGTTGCTACCGTATTGGGGATATCGTTGTACACGCGTACCTTCGCCGCTACACGGTCGATATGGATGGATAAGGCATTCGATTCGGCAGTCGTGGCTGAGGGGTAAGGCGTAAATGGATCGAACACACCTGCCGTTGTCGAAGGTTCCAGATGTCCTTTCGCGTTGGTCATCATAAACTTACCGGATGTAGTTACATCGGCCACTGTACCCGCCAGAGCCTTATTTACTTGCTGGTACGTTTTACCTACCGCTACATCGGCACTGCTGGTAAAGGCAGAAGAGGGATTGGCCACTACTAAGATAGCCCTGGCCGAACTGGATATCTGGAAAGCCTTTCCAGCCGAACCACTGGGTTGTCCAGGAGTACCTATTTCCAGTGCTCCGGAGGTGAAATCTTTAATGTCGGTTACGACACTGGCATCTGTTCCGCCATCGAAGAATATAAACCGCACGTTCAAAATGTCTGTTTCTTCTGCTGTACCGTTTTCCTGGTCGGGGATATTCAAGCTACGGGTAGAGGATGTGGGTCTGATGCTTAAAGAAACCCATGCATCGGCTTCGTTACCACCTTTATTGCCATCGTCGCCACCATCGGGTAGCACATCGTCATTGCTACATGCTGCAAATGCTACTACGGCGCTTGCTAACATAAATAAGTTTTTCCATTTCATTGTCATACTGTTGTTAATTGGTTTTTTGATAAGTTTTTACTTGTTTTTTGCTTTAATTTCATTGTCATTATTTGTTTTCTTCGTTAGTTCTTCCATGTTTTGCTGGGCTTCCTTCAATCCGGCTTGGGCAGCCAGTTGCAGGTATTTCTCAGCCTTTGCGTACTCACCTTTTAACAGGGCAAGCATACCTGTCGCATTGTTGTATTCGGCCGGATATTTCGTAGGTTTGATCCGGGTCAGGTATCGTTCGGCGGCCACAATGTTATTTTGTAAGAGGGCGGCAACGGCAGCATTCAGGTTGGCCACTTCATCCTCCGGGAAGATGCGCGCGGCTGTTTCGAACACATCTACAAACTGCTGCGATCCTTTCGGGTAGGTATTCGCTACCGCGAACATTTCGTTGAGGCTCAGGTTTTGCGGACGTCTCTTAATCATCTCTTTGGCCTCTTCCACATCGAAGTTCTTAATATCGTACTCCACCTTGCAGATGGCCACACGCAGCGAAGGGAAGATTTCTTTCAGCATGTACCGATAGGGTGCTCCACCGTGCAATCGCATGAGTTTTCCTTCGCGGCCTTTCACGATGGGGATGTTTTCAATGATATCGAGTATTTCGTCTTTATAGTCTACGTATACGGTATCCAGCGCCTTCACCAGTCCGTCCCAGTTTTCACCACCAAACACAATGTGGTACTGGTTGCGGGGGAAATCGTAGTGTGAGGCCAGGTAATCACGCAAGGCCATCGCACGACCTTCAGACAAGCGTTTGTTTTGTTCCAGCGTTCCTTCCGGCGAGGCGTAGCCAATAATGTCGAGGCGGTTCACCCGGATGCTGGGGTCGTTCTTCAGATCGTCGATCATCGCCCGGATTTTGCCGAGCTCCCGCGGGTTGTTCATATAGTCCGGACGGATATCCACCCGGTTCACCACAAAGTCGAGGAAGCATTCGGCTTGTATTTCGCGGCGTTTTACTTCTTCTGCTTCTGGCTGCACATAGGCCAGGTAGGGGGTGACGGTATAGGGCTCCAGAGGTTTCTCCACGGTTACCCGGTCAACCACCTGTTCTACATCCATGAGGGCTGTTTCGCCGCACCCGCACTCGTCACGCTGCACATCCAGCCGGGCGTCGGCCATCCATGCCTCGTAAGGAAGTGCATACCGATACTCTATCACATCGCTCTTCCGCTTGTAGTCTTTTACCACGGCATACGGTTTCTCATAGGCTGCCTCCTCCTTCTTGGTCATTAAGGAGAGGGTGCGTTCGTAAGCCAGGTATTCTTCTCTTCCTTTGATGGATACCTTCGGAAGGTTCTTCGTCTGGGAGGGGACAATGAGCTGCGGAATCAAATCCACCCCGTTGGCCGACTTCACTTTGACGTCTGTCAGTACAAAATCTATGTCGATATAAAGGAAATCACCATTTTGCTCCAACCGTACAGGGTTTATGGTCAGCTTTCCGTCGTACGAGCGGGTTTGTGCGGCAGCGAAACCGATATTCAGCCACCAGGCAGCCAGCATCATTCCTGTAAATAGTATCTTCTTTCTCATTGCCTTTGTTATTTTAAGAGGTAAACCAGTGAAATACTTGCCTTCGTAGGGCCGAAATAGTTTTTACTGCTTTGTTTAATGACAGTTCCACAGGCCGTACACGGATACTTATCGTAGTCGATGCGTGCGTAACCCACTCCGAGAGAGGCTTCGAGGCTCCAGCGTTTCTTCAGAATCCACGCGTGTCCGATGGAGATTCCCGCGCCGTACAAGTGTCCCTGATACCGGTTCTCCTGCATATTCTTACTGATGAACGACCAATCGGGCAGACCTCCCACATTGAAGTCGGCATAATGTCCGTGCAATCCGATGAAGGTGCGGCGGAAGTTTTCGCAGAACCAGTAACGTACTTCCGGCTGTACACCCCAATGCCGCAGACGGGTGCCATCGTTGAACTTCCACGGATTGAAGTTGACAGGTACGTCGAGTGTCCATTTGCGTGCCAAAGCGAACTCCATGCCGAGGTTCAGGGTCGTGGTGGCATCGTAGAGCAGATTGCTTTTCAGGGCAACCTTCTGCGCCTGCACCTCCGAGAGGACGAATCCGAGCATGAACAGTGTAAGTAGGGTTATCTTCTTCATTTATTTGTTTGTTTTACTTTTTTTAGTTCTGCGATGACTGACGGGCCACCTGGTTAATATGGAGCTTAATCCGTTTTATCTCCCCCTGCTGGTTACTGTCGGACGGATTGGCAATGGTTGTCAGATAGACAATTCCGTCCCTTCCCGTGGCAGGTGTCGTATTCGGGTTCGCCAATACATCGATTCGGATGATTCCGTCGTCTACGAGGATATTATCTGTATCCTCCCGGTCAGCACCCGATGATGGGCGAAGTTTGATCCACTCTTTCCCTTCTTCCACATAGCCGGAAAGGACGTAATATTTGAAATCTCTTTTCGTTCCCCCGTCGGTCACTGTCGGCTGAAAATAAAAAGACGTACTATCTGCCGGCACGGCATCTCGCTGTCTGATCTGCACTTTCTTCTCCAGGTTTCCGAGCTTCAGTGTGATGTAGGTATTCTCCCGGAGTTGACCGGTTGATGGATTAGTAACGTTATCTTCATACCACTTCAAGTAATTGGTTGCCCGAACCGTTACGGGAGTTGTAACCAGCGTGGCAGGATTTCCAACCACAACGGGAATACGTAAGGGAGATAGGATGTTAAAAGCATTATCCAATACACTTCTGTTGGTTGTAATACTATTGGAATTGGGGAAGCCTCTTCCACAGTTTGTTAGCAGATGGAAACCTTCGTAGTCTCTCGAGATATTTGTATAAGCGATAAACACGGAGTTACTGACCCCCAGGTAATAATCGTTGTTGGCAATAACCTCGTAGATAGAAGCATCTTCTACTTTGATCTCAAAATCAAGATCAATATTGGATGGCTTCGAAACCTTCGCATCCTGCACTGTATCGTAACCAGGTCCACGGGCATTGATGATTCTAAAGGTGTATTGAAAATTACACCGTATATTTAATACTGAAGAGGTTGACTGATATCCATCCACCAGTGCCATCTTATAATAATAGTCCACACCTTCGTACTCTCCCTGTATAATAAGGTAAGTATCATTACCTTCTGTAGCAGACTCATACAGGTATATCGGATTATCCGAGGTACTCTCTCCTACTGCCTCCACCAGATTACCTGCGTATCCGGAAGCAGATTGATATTCTGTCAGGCGGTTGGTACTGTAGATGCTACCATCCAAATTATGAAGCTGGCCTTGATAGGGAGCATTTGCTACCAATGTAATTCCTTTAAAAGTAAAGTTAGCGGCTTCGTTAACTACTACCATTTTGGCAACCACGCGAATGAGTTCTAAAGAGGTGCTACCTGAGCCCTCTATCCGGGTGGTTTCATCAATCTTATCCACTTGCAGCACATAGCTCATCGGTATCGTATCGTCTGCACCGCTATACGGGAGGGTCGTTTCCGGATGGCTCAGCGGTTCGGTAAGTAAGTCGGAGCATACTTCCGACAAGGTAGTTACTCCTTCCGTCAGTTTGGCCGAGAAGTTATCTGCGTTGAAAAGAGATCCCTCCGTATCGCCTGTTCCATAATAAAACCTCTCATGCGGATTGGCCAGTATTAACAGTTGATACTTACTGGAGGGATCATCTGATCTGGTTAGGACAACATATCTTTTTCCTACAAGCTCGAAGGCTTGTACGGCTTCTACAAAGGTTGCGCTTCCGCCATTGCCTTTAAACACCAGCACCCAGGGAGTCATACTGATTTTGTTTTCATCAAGGGCTCTTGTAGCAGGTGTATGATAGGAATTGGCACGTGTAAAGATTTCAAGCTGAACCTTCTCGCCCGACACACCATTGCCACCACCGGATACATAATCATCCGGTTGACAAGCTGATAGTATCAACGGTAGCATCAATAGCCATTGATTCATATGTCGGAATAAATACTTCATCGTACCGAAGTTGGAGTTTCAGGATAAGGATCATTCTTTACACAACGGATGGTGTTGGCAAAATCCGTATAATTCAATTTGGGCATCATCCAGTAATACCCTATTTCGTAATTCCAGGCACCGTGTCCGATTCGCCTGCTTCCATACTTTTCATCCGAATAAGGAGGGCCAGCGGAAGCAGACCAATAATATCCGGTGCTTCCCATCGACTCTCTCGTTGCACGGGTGTTTACGATACGTCCGGCGCCCGGAAAAAACAACGAGGCATGGTTATACTGGTTGTAGAACAACACACCCGGAAAAGCAACATAGGAAGTATAGGGAGCTACACAATATTTTTTCGAGGTTGAAGTACTGCTTTCTGATTCAACGATAGGTCTTCTATCGAAAAATCCATCCGCATAAAAGGCCTGAATTGTTCCCGGTAATTGCGATCTTACCTTTTCCGGAAATGTTCCCGGCCCGGGATCATCGGAGCTATCCAGATTCATGCTATTATAATCGGCCACCGAATTCGCATTCCCCGCGTAAGGAGTTTCAAACAGGGAAACACGTATTTCCGAGTAAGCGATCTGCGAACCATAGTTGGTTACGTTATCACTGGCATCTACCGGTATATGGTCATAATAACCATTGTATGAAATCTGACCTACATACCCATCCGTGGGACGACGATATCCGGGAGGACAGGTTTCAAACTCCTGGCTAAAGTTGGTGCCAGAGGAAGGGTTCCACATCATCGGAAAATCTCCGGTAATCCAGGAGGTAGCCAAATTATCAGCCGGGTTCCTTGCCGGATTGTATGCTGCACGGCGTAAGGGATTGGCAGCGGCATTGTTTGGATTAACTGCCCATTGGAAATAGGCTCCCCCCCTGCGAAGGATATTCCACGAATTCACCACCGTTCACGGTTAGCTGTTCAAAGTAGGCGGAACTTCCTCCTTTACTTTTAAAGGAAGGAGCCGTCAGGTTGAAAGGAGAAAACCGGGCAACTGCCTGACGGGTTTCACCCTTCAGAGGTTGAAAAGCAGGTGCGGCCAATGTGTCATGTGCAGCCACGATCGGGTCTTGTGTACGATATAGATAATCGGCTGCTTCACCTTGACGAACATAAATATTCTTATTAACATACCAGGTAGGACTGGCAGCAGGCGACGGCCGATACCTGAGAACGACATACCCGTATTTCGGATCAGCATCCTTACTCGCAACAAGGCTCTTTTTCAAACCAATGCGGAAATACACCCGGCCTTTACCGGTAATAGAATATCCATTCTTTTCCGCCTCTTTATATTGATTGGGGGTAACAAGATAATTTTCAGGATTACCAGGATCATCTGTTCCTACTCCCGGATCGAAACTGGGGGTTGAGCTTATCACAATCCAATTTCTATAGGTATTCGGAACCGTTACGGTCCACTCTTCCCCCATATCAAGCTGAGCGGTTATGATACGTTCACCTTTCTGATTATGTCTGAAGAAGACACCCGAATAAGTCACTACCCAAGGGGTTATTCTGAACCGATAGCCTAGCTGAGACACCGTAATCTCAATCTCCCTTTGCAACGGATTGCTACCATCTTCATTTTCGGCAGATAGAGTCAGTTTATAGGTACCACCGGTATCACTATTCACTGAGGTAGCATTGCCACCGTCAACGATTACATCCATATAGCCAGTTCCTGTAGTCGGATTATAGGCAAACCGGGTGGTAGAATTGTCCGTGCTTCCTTCCGCCAAAGCTAAATCGTTGAAAGCGAGATTAGTATTCATCTCTACCCCATCTTTGGTGACTGTAGGCAATACTCTTACCCTCGGCATATTGGAGGAGAAGGAGATACGTACTCCATTCAAATCGGTAATGCTGGCTTTGGTATGAGATATGTTTAGCTTCCGAAGGCCTGCTATCTCCCAATCGCCACCGGCATTGTCCCAGGGTTTGTAGGTGATATTCATATCCAAGGCCTGGTCGATGAGGCCCACCAATTCCAGCCGGGCATTGGCAGGTAAGGTATAGTTATCTGCTTTAATCTTTAACTCACAGGAAGGGCTATATTTCTCCAGTACGTTCACCGTAAAGACAATAGCGTTCTCTTTATTGCTTTGGGAAGAGAAATAGTTGGAAGGGAGAATGATCCGCTTGATCTTCATGGCCCATATCATACCCGCTGCCCTGTCATCGGCAGACAAGGAAGAAGTTGCTTCTTCAAAATAATCGACATGATCTGCCAGGGTAAAGTCACGGATAATCCGGTCCGTCAGAGGGATAGCCCCTGTATAGGTAGGTGTGTCATACTCTCCGCTTAACAGACGATCGCTGGGTATGCCCCAGGTAAGAGGTACAACGTTGGGTATTTTGGAAAGGGTAATGCCTGAAAAGTCGGCGCTAAGATCCATCTTTGCTTTCAGAACAATGTCCAACCAGGCGGCAAGCCTTCTGAGGTTAAGTTCGAGAGGAGTAATCTGGGTGTTCTGCTCCGGTCCGTCGTTCACTTTTATCTTCCCATTACTAAGAACCTGAATTTTCTCTATTTCTTGTATCATGGGGATGATTGTTTCGGAGGTAAAAGCTTCTTCCGGGTAGTTAATATTTTGAAGATCAGTGTAAACGGTTATGTTATCCAGGGCATTTTTAATGTTGACGTAAGAAGGTTCATTGGCCAGAAATACGAATTTATAAGTGCCACCACTCTGCAACTCATGTTTAAGCACAGTGCCCAGTGTAGCATTGTAATATACGTTACTCACGCGATTACCTGCCTGGTCAAAAGCCAATATGCGTAAGGTACGCACCACATAATCAGTAGCATCTCCGTCGTATTCTTCCGGGATATTTAAATCTTGGGTGATAATTCCTCCGAACGTGACGAATGTTCCCTCCTGCTGTATAAACGCAGAGGTATCATCCATGCAAGAAGAGAGTGCAATAATAGAATAGGTATAGAAAATGAATCGGGTCAGGTTATTTTTCACCATACACATACACACGTTCCAAATAAACGACTTGTAACATTCTACAGAACATTACAGGACTTTAGGTTTTTTACTGCTAGACTCTTAATCGAGTTCAGGTTTATACTACACAACCATCCTTCCGGGTCAATCCGGTAAGGAGACACATCAGAAAATTAAGATTCCAATTGATTTCTTTTATGAAAGCCAGATGCTGGAATTGGACTTGGTGTTGTAATCAAATCCAATATAACTTTTATCTTGAAAAGTAACATAGGCATTTGTTTGATATCAGTTGGTTTTTGCTTATCGTATCAATTACTTCCGGTTGCAAATATAAAAATAAAAGCAAATAATTGCCAACTTTCAGAACATTTATTGGTTCTTTTTTTTAGAATCAGCATACATTTATATCGGAATTTGATGATATCGGCGGTTTTTTTTGCTTTTTTTGGAACTTATTGTCACCTTACCCTACAAAAAAAGCTACTTATATCAAGTAGCTTATTTATTGATTATAGTTAAAAAGTCTATTTGTTTGGTGTATTCCACTTGTAAGATTCCGTGCAGGTTAGCTGGAGGGTTTGGTTACCTACCTGGATTCTGAAATCACCGGGTTCCAGTATCCATTTGCCATCATAGCCAACGAAAGCGAGATCACTTCCTTTTACTTTCAGGGTGACTGTTTTGGTTTCACCGGGCTGAAGCTCGATCTTATCAAAAGCACGCAAACGGCGCACGTCCGGTGTAAGTGAAGCGACCAGATCACTGCTAAAGAATAAAACACTCTCCTTGCCTGCTTTGTCTCCGGTATTCTTTACGTCGACTGTGAATGTCAATTCATCAGGGGCGGTAAAGGAATTCTTATTTACTTTCAGGTTGGAATATTCAAAGGTAGTATAGCTTAAACCATATCCAAAGGCCCATTGTACAGAAACAATTGCATCGTAATCGTAGGAGCCTTCCATCTTATCGAGGTTCTCACACGGTTTGTAGTCATACGTTATTAAGGAGTTTACATGACGGGGATAGGTAAAGGGTAGTTTCCCACTCGGATTGACATCACCGTATATAACGTTTGCCAAGGCATCACCTCCGTAATTACCCGGTAGATAGATGTGGACGATAGCATTTGCTAAAGGTACAATCTCATCAATCACACGGGGGCGACCTTCGTTCAGTACCAGAACAAGGGGTTTGCCAGTCTCTGCCAATGCTTTTACCAAAGCAATTTGATTTTTAGAAAGGGTTAAGTCCGTCAGGTTGCCGGGTGTTTCGCAATAAGAGTTCTCGCCAATACAAGCTACAATTACATCTACCCTACGGGCAGCGGCCACTGCTTTGGCTATTTCGGGGGTATTTTCTTCCCAGTAAGCACCTGCTTCTTTGTATGTTACACCGGGTTCGTAGACGATATTTCCAGCTCCGGCTTTATTTACAAACGCTTCCAGAATGGTGTTATACTGTTCTGTGTATTGAGGGGCTTTCTCTCCTTGCCAGCTATATGACCATCCTCCATTGAGGGAACGCATCGAGTTGGCATTCGGTCCGGTTACTAGGATTCTTTGGCCGGAAGCCAGAGGGAGTATGTTTTGGTTATTCTTTAATAAGGTAACAGATTCTTCTGCTGCTTGTAAGGCCGCTTTCGCATGTTTTTCGCTTCCGAAGTCAGGATAATCTTCTACTTGTGTATAAGGCTGATCGAACAAGCCTAGCCGGTATTTCATCCGGATAACCCGCCGAACGGCGTCATCAATGCGACTCATAGAAACTTCTCCTTCTTCTACCAACTCTTTCAGTAAGACACAGAAGTCCCAGGAATAAGGGTCCATTGACATATCAATACCAGCGTTAATAGCCAACTTAATGGCTTCTTTCTTAGTTGCCGCAATATGATCACGGAAGCAAAGATTGTTGATATCCGCCCAATCGGTGACAATCACGCCATCCCAGTTGAGGTCTTCTTTGAGCCACTGGGTTAAATATTCATAGTTGGCATGAAACGGCATGCCGTTGTTCATACCAGAATTGGCCATTACCGACAACGCACCGCTCCGAATGGCTTCCAGAAATGGAGCGAAATGCTTTTCACGCATATCTTGTTCGGATATATAAGAAGGAGTACGGTCTTTACCAGAGAAGGGAGCACCATATCCCATGTAATGTTTCAGACAGGCAGCCACATGATTCTTATCAATTGATGTTCCATCACTGCCTTGGAATCCTTTTACCATTTCGCGTCCCATCTCAGTGGCCAGATAAGTGTCTTCGCCGAATGTTTCCCAAAGGCGGGGCCAACGGGCATCCCGACCGAGGTCTATCACGGGTGCAAACGTCCAGGGGATACTTCCAGCTTTGGTTTCGTACGCCGAAATGCGTCCGGTTTCGGCAGATAGAGCCCGGTTGAAGGTGGCTCCCAGGTTGATGTTTTGCGGGAAGAAGGTGGCTCCTACCGTATAGGAAGCTCCGTGTATTTGGTCTACACCATAGATAAGGGGTATGCCGGTATCTGCCATAGCGGCTTCTTGCAATTCTTTGATGATTCGATGCCATTCTGCGGGTGTTTGCGGGGTGGCACCGGGCACATTTAAGATGGAACCGACTTTATACTTACGGATCACAGAATCTAATTGAGCAGGATCGGCACTGTAAGGAATCAGTGTATGGTACACATTATCTCCCTTTCCAATAACGTCAATGGTTAATTGGGTCATTTGTCCGATTTTCTCGTCAATAGTGAGTTTGTCAATCCATTTTTCAACGTTGGCTTCTATGTCTGTGTTTTGGGGTATGGCCGGATTACCGGACTCTTTCTTTGAACAAGCTGTTAATACCAGCCCTGTTGCTGCTAATAAGATGTACTTTCTCATGGTTTACTTAATAATTAACGATCATGGATGCAAAAATAGATAATCCCCGGAAATAGATTGTTCCTTTATTGCACTTTGATTACTTCAATGTTACGTCAAAAGCTGTAAATAATACAATCCGTACTTTTTCCGAATATTATTCACTGTAAGTATTTACTATCCAAAAGGATATTTGTATTTTTGCCGGAAATTATTTTTAATTGTATGAGAAAATATTCAAAATTACTGCTTTTAGTAGCATTCCTGATGTCCTTAACTACAAGTGTAGCAACTGCACAAAGTATGAAATTGAATCAAGAACAACAAAAAATGCTGGAGCCATTTCCAAAAGCTCAGGCCGGAATGGTAAGACACGTTATCTTCGTGCCCAAGAAATCGGATGAAAACAATTTTAAAATTGAAATTATCCCGGGTAAGGTATTGAATGTGGACTGTAATCATCACACGCTGATGGGTAAGCTGGAAGAAAAAGATCTTCAGGGATGGGGATATAGTTATTTCGAGTTTACATCGAATGGCCAGACACGCTCTACAATGATGATGTGCAATAAGCCTAACGAAGACCGTTTTATATCGGCAGTAACCAAGCTGGTAAGATATAACAGTAAGTTGCCTATCGTGATATATGCTCCAGAAGGTTATACCATAAAATATAATACCTGGAAGGTGGCAAAAACAGAAACTGCCCCAACGTTATAGAAAAAAAAGAGGAAACTCTAAGACCCCTGTTCTCAAATACCCGTTATCTACGGGATATTATTAGTTTTAAGAAGAGGCAACCTGAATGGATTGTCTCTTTTTTTTTGCAACTATCTATATTACGAAAAAAGGCCACTCATCCCGAGCAGCCAATCTTTTGTTAACATTAAAATCTAATACTATGAAAAACACAGTGCAAATATAGAAGAGTATTTCAAACTACACAAATACTATAACGAAAATCTTGTTTTTATAAGAAGTGTTAACAATTTAACTGTTTTAAGTTAAATTATCCGGTTGATTTAAGATTTCATGCTTATGCTAGATCATCTGTAGAATGGGTGAAAAATTGTTTATATACACCGAAAGAAAAGTAGCAAATAACTATCTTTGTTCCAACAAATAAGATAGTTTTATGACCCATCGTTTAAATACCAATAAGCAATTCATGGTTGGAAATGGAATTCTGGCCTTCGCCATTATCATCGTAGTAGCCATTTTCAGTTATATGGCCATGCGAGGTGCCTGGCAGAAACAAGCGGAAAAGAATTATCACGAAACCTATGAAATTACTCTTACCAAAGGTTTTATCGGAAGCTCCGTATCTATGTATGTAAACGACAGCCTGCTTTTAAATCAAACAATCACACAGGAACCTGTCTCTGTAGAAGTAGTACGATTTGCCGATTACAGTGCGGTAATGATTGTCGATAACGATACAGAGGTAATCTCTACATTCAACCTGAGTGAACAAGGCGGAAAATATGCGTTCGTAAAAGACGAAGATGGTATTAAGCAGTTGGGACAGTAAGAGGGCTTCCTTTCAGGGAATATTGGTTTTGTAACTTTTCAGTTCGCTCCGCAATTGCAGTGCTTTGTTATCCAATAAACCGTTTAACAACGACCAGAAACGATCATTATGGCTCATCTCAAGTGTGTGGGTGAGTTCGTGCAGCAATACGTAATCAATTAAATGTTGGGGTAGTAATACCAGATAATAGGATAAGTTGATGTCTTTCTTCGATGAACAACTCCCCCATCTGCTCTCGCTTGAATTAACCCTCACCCGGCTGTACGGCAGATTATGTAATTTCGATAAGGTGGAAAGCCGTGACGGAAGAATAACTTTTGCTTGTCGCCTCAGAGCCTCACCGATCACTTTCCGAAACCAACTTTGTAGTTCTTCATTGTCGAAATCTGTATCGGGAGGGCAAACAATGACCATTTCGCCCGACTTGAAACGTGCCAGGAAACGATCGCTCTCTCCCTGCACCAACGAGAGTTTTAGAAAGGGAGCGTTAATTGAATACGTAAGGTTGATTTGCTTCGGCGAGATTTCTTTCCGGGAAGCAGCCAGTTTCGTTCTTAAATCCTCGATTACCTTATTTAATTCTTTTCGGGTAGAACCGGGAGGCACTGATACATAAATGGCATCTGTTTTTGTGCGGAATATAAATCGCCTGGCACGAGGATTGATACGGATTACCAGACGTCCCAGTTCTTTATCTTCTATTTGCAAGTTATTCATCAATAGTGTTGCACTCCTTTTTATTGGCAAAATATATATCGTGCTTACAGCACTCTTTGTCTGTGTGTCTTCCCACCTGGGGCTGCGCTTACTTTGTTCGCTGACACCGGGCTAAATATGTCAGGTTTCCAGCCTTCGTTTTCCTTCTTCATCGGAGCGAGGAAGAACCAATGCTGTTGACCGGGGTACGATCTTTGTATCCGGCCCCGCCTGAGAATAAAAACACTGAAACAAAAATAATCAATAAAAAGGTAATTTGGATGATAAATCTTCTTCAATATCTTTTGTTTGCGTTTGTTATGCACAAAACCCGGTAGCATTTACACCCAATTCCGATAGGATTTGAGATAAATGCCAATTACTTTTAATTCAACCTGCGGTAGGATTTTTTAATCATTCTGTGAGATTATTAGAAGAAAGGTTAGAGAAATGAAAGGGACGGGCGAAGATCAGAATTCCTGTATCGATGCGGGAGTTGATTGGCTATCTTCGAGAACATTGAAGGAAGTAGCTTTTGTTTCAGTAACAACCGGAAAGTAGCTGTTTAAGAAATCATTCATGTTTACACTGCTCATTGTGGACAATAAAGCATCATCGCTACTTTTTCCTACACCACCCGCCAATACTTCTTGATACACAGCGTCGTTTATAACTCGGATAGAATCGTTCATTACCTCCATTAGTTGAATAGTATAAGCGATCTTTCCTTCATGAAAGATATTAAGCTTATCCTCGTCCTTTTTCATCGTATCCATTGCAAAAACGTGTCCTTTAATAATGAATCGGGCTCCCATCTTTTTCATCAGGGCATTTCTCCGCGCTTCATTATCAATACTATCTACCTGTGAACGCCTCACACCTTCCAGTTTTAATTCTCTTTTTGCATGAACGTCTACCAGTTGTATCCTTTGCAACTTATTCATTTCATCAATTATCTTATTACGAAGAGTCTCAACAAAGAAAGGATCAACATGTTCATTACTACGAGTAAAATACTCTATAAACACCACATTTTTATTCTCATTTGTCTGGGCAAAAGTACTGCTTCCAAACAGGAACAAACAGATAATTTTCAATACAATAAATTTCGTTTTCATCTTTCAGGTTGTTTTTTAAATAGAATGGTTTTGCTGCTACAAAGTAAATTAAAATAAACCAGAAAGTCAAAATAAAATACTTAAAAGATGGTAGATGTGTTTTTTTTGCCAGAAAAAGCGCCAGGGATGCAACTTTTCTTCCATAGCTTACGTCTAACGATAAAGAAACTATAAAACAATTAAGATATGAAAACAAAATTCACAATTAACATGGCCTTATTAGTGGTAACGGCCGTCTTGCTTACCAGCAGTTGTATACATGTAGGTGATGGTATAAAGCCAAGTGATAATTACATTACCCGGGATTATAAAGTATCCGAATTCAATGAAATTGATGCTTCGACAGTGGGAAATATCGAGTTTACCCAATCAACCGATAACACAACCTCGGTAGAAGCCTACGGCCCGGACAATATAGTTGACCTGATACAAATAGCAATTAAGGATAACCGATTGATACTTACGATGAAGAAGAAGAAAGTGAATAACGTAAAAGGAATGAAGATAAAAATCTCTTCACCGAATCTTCAATCGCTTAAAATGAGAGGAGTGGGCAATACGTATATCGAAAAGGGCTTGAACACACCGATGCTTACGGTTGAAAACCACGGCGTAGGCAATGTAAAGATTCAGGGATTGCAGAGCGAAAACGTATCTGTCCTCACCCGGGGCGTAGGGAATGTAGAGATTTCGGGTACAGCCATAAACGCGACTCTGATTACCGAAGGGGTAGGAAACTTGAAAGCTGAAAAGCTGATCTGCGAAAATGTGGATGTTCGTTCGGAAGGAGTGGGTAACGCCAGTTGTTATGCTACGAAAACAATATCAGCCACCTCCAAAGGAATAGGAAACATCAGATACAAAGGCGATCCGATAGATAAGAAGATTAACAAATCGGGTATAGGCAGTATTAAAGGAAAGTAAAAACGAAATCTTATGAGAAAACTAACTATTTTACTTACCTGGCTCGTGATTGCACTGAACGTTACCAGTTGCCAGGCAAAGAAAGCCAGCTATGCGAATGACGATTATAAAACGCGCAAATTTAATCTGGATAAGTTTAAAGAAATGGAAGTGAACGGTAGTTTTACCGTTACCTACATTCAAAGTGACAAAAAGCCTTTCTGCGAAATTTCTGCTTCGGATCAGGCCATGTCAGACATTTCGGTGGAAGTGATAAATAATACCCTGGTGATTAAATATAAGCAGTCGCAACGGAATAACTCCTGGAGAAGACAGGGCCGGATAAACATTTGGGTTTCGGGGCCGGCACTGGAAAAGATTGCTTTAAACGGATCAGGGAAAGTGACACTACCGGAAGGAATGAAAACCAAAAAGGATCTTACCGTACGCCTGAGTGGATCAGGAAAAGTAATCGCTGAGGCCCTCACCTGCAATACCTTCAATGGAAGTATTTCCGGCTCCGGAAGCATACTGGCAGATCAGATTAATTGCAAGCATGTGGATGCTACTATATCAGGTTCAGGTCACATCAAACTTTCTGGCAATAACAACAAAACCGGTGTTTTTAAAGTAAACGGATCAGGACATATCAATGCCGAAAACCTCACGATACCTAAAGCTACTGCCCAAGTGAACGGATCAGGACACATCAGGGTACTAGCCATTGAAACGTTAGACGGGAGGGTGAACGGCAGTGGAAGAGTATCTTACAGAGGTAACCCCTCGATTAATTTTCCGGGGAAGGGACTTCGTAGATTATAAATTCTCTCATCTCTAACAACAAAAGGGCTACTGTATCACACGGTAGCCCTTCTTATTAGCTAGTAAAAATTAAGCACACTAACTATATTTAAAGCAAATGAAAAAATTATAATGACAGAAATTCTACATCCTTATCTTTCCAAGGGTTTTTCAATCTCCTTGTTGAACAGGCTGTCCTTTAGCTCGGCGGATTTATTAATTTCCTCCGACAGCATCTTCAGGACATTTGATACTTCTTCATAAGCAGCGGCAGGATCTTCGTATGTATCCGAATTGACTCTGGCTGATTTATCAGACAAAGAATATTCGATTACACTTCCTGCAGTTAATAGAACCACCACCATGGCCGCAGCTTTAAACAACGGTTTGAAGCGACTAAAAAGGGTAACCCTCCGAATCTTTACTACAGGCAATTCAATTTGGGCCAATACTTTCTCCTCAAAACCATTGCTTACTTTCAGGTCTTTTTGTATGGACTGGTATAAAAACAAGTCTTTATCTGGCTGTAAGGAAGCAGGTACGTCTTCCGAGATAAAGAAAGATCGTAGTTCTGCTTCTTCCTCTACGGTTGTTTGGCAGTTCCAGTAACGATCCAACACTTCTTTTATATATTTATAATCCATATCCATCTATTTTCTTGTACTGATGCTTTATCTTCTGCCGGGCACGGAAAAGATTTACTTTTACCTGCTCTTCGGGCAGCTCCAGCAGTTCAGCAATTTCCTTGTAGGTGTATCCTTCCATATCGCGCAATTGTATAATTGTTCGTTGTTTCTCCGGAAGTTCACCAATCAGCTGGTCGATGAGATCGAGTCTTTCTTTCCTGATCAGGTTTTCATACGGTCCGATGGATTCAGAGATATTCTCTGTTTGCGCATCGAACTTTACATTTTGCGCTTCCTTCTTCTGACTTCTGTCGATCGCCAGATTCCGGGTAATCACCAGACAGAAAGCTTCAATTGAACCAACTTCACCGATTTCATCGCGCTTGTTCCAGACCCGTATCATCGTTTCCTGTACAATGTCTTCTGCTTCCATCCGATCGAACGTAATTCGATAGGCAAGTCGGAACAACTTGTCTTTCAGAGGCAGTACATCTCTCCGGAAATCGATTTCTCGCATCTCTATAGGAATTGACGGGTGAACAATTAAAAAGTTACAGGGAGTTAGATGATTTTATTTATTTTTTGATTCGGGTGCCAGCTAGAGGGTCTGCTATCGACGAAGCAAGCGTAATAATAACTTCGGTTACTCCCGCTCCAATAGCTTCAAAGGAATTCTCCAGCTTGGGAATCATGCCACCCTGGATAACACCTTCCGCCACGTATTTCTCAAATTCAACATGGGTAAGCTGAGGGATTACACTGTCATCATCATTCTCATTGGCAAGAACCCCTTTCTTTTCGAAGCAAAACACCAGTGTAACATCAAAATGTTGAGCCAGGGCTTTCGCTGTCTCCCCTGCAATGGTGTCGGCATTGGTGTTCAGCAAGTTTCCTTGTCCGTCATGCGTTAAAGGAGCCATTACGGGGACTACTCCTTTTTTTATCAGATCGGTGAGTAAATCCGCGTTTACCTTCTTCACATCTCCCACGAATCCATAATCAATTTCCAGCACCGGGCGTTTAACGGAACGTATTACATCCATATCGGCACCCGTCAGGCCTAAGGCATTAACGTTTTGTTTCTGTAAACCGGCTACAATGTTTTTGTTGACGAGTCCACCATAAACCATCGTTACCACCTTCAATGTTTCCGCATCGGTAATACGGCGTCCGTTTACCATTTTACTTTCAATTCCAAGCTGCGAAGCAATCTTAGTAGCCGATCTTCCTCCGCCGTGTACCAGGACCTTATGCCCTTCCACGCCAGCGAAATCATGCAATAGCTGTTGCAAAGAAGCTTCCTCTTCAACTATTTTTCCACCTACTTTAATAACTGTCAGTTTCTCTTTCATGTGCTTTTTTACTGTTTCTTCGTATAGATAAGAAAGAAAAAAACACAGAGTATAACTAGAACCCTGTGTCTCTCCCATTCTTTATAATATGTTTGAATACTATTCCAGATAAGTGTAGCCATAAAGGCCGGACCGGTAATTGGATAAGAACTCTTTTCCTTCTTCCAGGGATATCTTTCCGTTCTTTACAGACTTTGTCACCCAAGTTTCAAGGGTACGAACGAGCTTTTTAGGATTATATTGTACGTATTCCAATACGTCTTCTACCGTTTCACCGTCAATAATCTGTTCGATGTTGTATCCCTTTTCATTCACTGATACATGTACCGCATTGGTATCTCCAAACAGATTGTGCATGTCACCCAGAATCTCCTGATAAGCCCCCACTAGGAAGACACCCATAAAATAAGGCTCTTTACTTTTCAGAGAATGAACAGGCAGATAATGGGAAAGATTCTTGGTCGATATAAAATTGGCGATCTTTCCATCGGAGTCGCAGGTGATATCCTGTAGTGTAGCGGTACGATCGGGACGTTCATCCAGACGCTGAACCGGGATAATCGGGAATATCTGGTCGATAGCCCAGGAATCCGGAAGCGACTGGAAAAGAGAAAAGTTACAGAAATACTTGTCGGCCAGCAACTTAGATAATCCTCGAAACTCATCTGGTGCATGTTTCAAGCTGGAAGCAATCTGGTTAATCTCCCGGGTAATAGACCAATAAAGCCGTTCAATCTGGGCACGAGTTTTCAAGTCGACAATACCGTGGCTAAACAAATCCAATGCTTCTTCACGAATCTGTTGTGCATCATGCCAGGATTCGAGCATACGGTTCTGGTTCAAAGAATCCCAAATACTATAAAGTTCACGAACCAGTTCATGATCGTCTTCACTAATCTCTGTATCATCATCCCATTCGGGTTGAGTAGTGGTTTCCAGCACTTCAAATATTAAGATGGAATGGTGAGCAGTCAATGCCCGACCACTTTCCGTAATAATATTCGGATGAGGGATTCCATTTTTATCACTGGCATCCACCATCGTTGAAATGGAGTCATTTACATATTCCTGGATAGAATAGTTTACACTGCTTTGGCTATTAGATGAACGGGTGCCGTCGTAGTCAACGCCTAATCCACCGCCAATATCCACAAATTCTACCTGGAAGCCCATTGTATATAACTGAATATAGAACTGGGAAGCCTCACGCAAAGCCGTTTTGATGCGACGAATCTTTGTCACCTGACTACCGATATGGAAATGAATCAGCTTCAGACAGTCTTTCATATCTCTTTTTTCCAGGAAATCCAGTGCTTCCAATAACTCACTGGAAGTCAGTCCGAATTTACTGGCGTCTCCACCGGAATCTTCCCATTTTCCACTGCCGGAAGAAGCCAGTTTAATACGAATACCGATATTAGGGCGAACATTGACTTGCTTGGCTACTTTCGTGATCAGCTTTAACTCATTCAGTTTCTCTACTACCAGAAAAATCCTTTTCCCCATTTTCTGGGCGAGCAAGGCTAATTCAATATAGCTTTCATCCTTATATCCATTGCATATAATCAGTGAATCAGAGTCTGTGTTTACAGCAATCACAGCATGTAGTTCGGGCTTAGAGCCTGCCTCCAATCCCAGATTAAACTTTTTGCCATGGCTAATAATTTCCTCGACAACTGGCTGCATCTGGTTAACTTTAATCGGGTAGATTATAAAGTTTTCGGCTTTATACCCATACTCTTCCGATGCTTGCTCGAAACAGCGGGCCGTTTTTTCTATTCGGTTATCCAATATATCCGGAAAGCGTATCAGCATCGGAGAGGAGACATCACGTAGTTGCAGTTCATCCACAAGCTCCTTCAAATCGACTGCTACTCCGTCTTTGCGGGGAGTAACAAGAACATGACCTTTTTCATTAATACCGAAATACGAGGTACCCCAACCGGTGATGTTATAAAGTTCCTCGGAATCTTCAATACGCCATTTTCTCATTTCCTTTTTAAGCTGTGTTTTAAATAAATAATGTGGCAAAAATACGTATTAATCCATAAATATTATACATTTGCCCAGACAATTCATTTTTGTTAATGATAAAATGAAAGAATATGCTCAAAGAGAATGGAAATTCTATGAAAATCGGATTTGATGGAAAACGTGCTTTACAGAATTTCACCGGATTAGGAAATTACAGTCGCTATATCATTGAAATATTAACTCGTTATTATTCGGATAATAGTTACATCATTTATGCACCCCGAAAACGAAGCAATAAAAAACTAGAATCAATTCTTAAAGATAACGATGGTATTCGTATTGGCTATCCTTCTCTGAAAATCTGGATAAAACTTTCTTCTATCTGGCGGGTATGGAACATTACCCAGAAAATAAGAAAAGATAAGGTAGAGGTTTATCATGGACTAAGCAATGAACTCCCTCTTAATTCAAAAAAAACAGGTTTCAAGAAAGTGGTGACTATCCATGATTTGATTTTTATCCGCTTTCCCCAGTACTACAAACCAATTGACCGGAAAATATATACGTATAAGTTTAAAAGATCTTGTATCAATGCAGACAAGATCATTGCCATCAGTGACTGCACTAAACGTGATATTATAAAGTTCTTTAGAATTCCGGAAGAAAAGATTGAGGTTGTATATCAAAACTGTGACCCTTCTTTTAGACATCCTGTTTCATTCGAAAGAAAAGAAGAAATACGGAAGAAGTACCAACTACCTGAACAGTATATTTTGAACGTGGGAAGCATTGAGGAAAGAAAAAATGTACTATTAGCAGTCAAGGCATTATTAAAAACTCCGGAACATATCCATTTAATTATCATAGGAAAAAGAACTTCTTACACAGAAAAGGTAGAGCAGTTCATCCAGAAAAACAACCTGAATAATAGAGTCCATTTGCTCCATCAAGTACCTTCGGAAGACTTGCCCGGTATTTATCAGTTAGCAGAATTATTTGTTTATCCATCCCGATTCGAAGGATTCGGCATTCCAATTGTCGAAGCGTTGTATTCCGGCGTTCCTGTTATTGGCGCTATCGGTTCCTGCCTGGAAGAAGCTGGCGGGCCCGATTCCCTGTATGTTAACCCCGATGATGATGAAGCTCTTTCCCATGCGATTAACAAACTACTTCACAACCCTTCGGAAAGAATCAGAACGATTGAAAAAGGTAAACTGTATGTACAACGTTTCTCAGACGAACAAATAGCAAGAAATATAATGAGTATCTACCATGAATTACTGAGCTAGAAGGCTTTTCCCTCTTTCTATACTTATCGGGATTTTCGTTATAAAATAACTAATTCTATAAGTATATTGCATAAATATTCTACATTTGCTCCATTAAAACATAATTTATTAAGTGACAATATGAAAAAAGAAAGTTTAAATTTCCTGTTTGAAAATGAAATTAAATGGGAATATCCCTCAGAAGGTGTAAGTCGTCAGATTATGGGATATAACGACGATATGATGATGGTTAAAGTAAAATTTGATACGGGTGCAATTGGAACACAACACAAACATCCCCATACGCAAACTACCTATGTCGTAAGTGGAATATTTGAATTTACAACGGATGGAGAGACTAAAATAGTAAGGCCTGGCGATGGTGTATATATGAAACCTGGCGTAATGCATGGTTGTGTTTGTGTGGAAGAAGGAATTCTTATCGATACTTTCGCACCCATCAGAGAAGACTTTTTATAATAAACATTCTCTTTGAAAGAATATACTTATCTTTGGCATAATTTTAAACTGTTTTTTAGTAATCTTTAATTTATGGCCGATAGCCTTCTTTATAAACTTCGTAGTGGTAAGCCACCCAAATTTATATATTTCGCAAAGAATGCTTTACGAATGATTATTCCCGGCTCTTATTACAGAAGTAAATTAAAAAAAACACTTGATAAACTGGAAAAGAATCCGGATAAAGCTTATATCATTGAAAGAGTAAACTATTATAATAAATTATCTACAACGAGATCTTTACCGGATCGCTCTGTTATCGAAAGATTTTCCAGCTATTTTGTATATCTGGGAACTATAAAAGATTATACCCTGTCTTTATATCATAAAGTATATTACTTTGATTCCAAGGAATTCACTCGCTGGTTCAACCCTAACCTAAGATGGGGGTATGCTGCCGGAGATGTTTACTTTACTCCTGAATTCCCCTCCATTGTTAAAAGCCGACTGCTCCATTCTGACAATGAAAACTCTGTAATAATGAAACTGGTTAAACTCCGTCATTTTATCTTTTTAAATGACACTATTCCTTTCACTCAAAAAAAAGACATGGCTATCTTTCGGGGTAAGATTCGGTTAAGCCGTGACAGAAAAAAATTCCTGGAATTATTTTTCAACCATCCAATGTTTGATTGTGGGCTAGTAGGTTGGGACGACCCGGATGAATGGAAAACACCTAAAAAAACGATACGAGAACATTTAGATTATAAATTTATTATGACCTTAGAAGGGAATGATGTTGCTTCAAACCTGAAATGGGTAATGTCATCTAATTCAATTGCAGTCATGCCACGTCCAACTTGTGAAACATGGTTTATGGAAGGGAAACTTATCCCTGACTATCATTATATTGAGGTTAAACCCGACTTTTCAGACATAGTTGAAAAGTTGAATTACTACATTCAACATCCCGACAAAGCTCAAGAAATAATAAACAATGCCCACACTTATATTGCACAATTCAAAAACCCTGAAAGAGAGAAATTAATATCTTTACTTGTTCTTGACAAATATTTTAAAATGACTAACCAAAATTCCCTTCATAATAATGGATAAGCTTCATGTTATCACTCCTGTAAAAGATTCGATTGATCTTACTTTGCAAACAGCGAAAGCGATCTTGGATTCGAAAGCTGGAGTTCCTTTTATCTATACTATTTACAATGATTTCAGCACAGAAGAGAACACCCGAAAATTAGAAAAAGCATCCGCGGAAATGGGATTTGAATTAATTAACCTGGCTGATTTAACTTCTCATCCATCGCCTAACTACCTGTTGGTACTTCAAACAGCCCAGGAAAGAGCTCTTACAGAAGATGCTGGTTTATTAATTGTTGAATCAGATGTAGTGGTGAAAGAAGATACTATCCAAACTCTTTATGGAACTGCCATCCGACAATTAAGTGCGGGAATGATTGCTGCAGTTACTGTAGATGAAAATGGAGAAATTAATTTCCCTTATTTATATGCAAAGAAAAGAGAACCGGGTATTTATGATGAAAAGAAGCGTTTGAGCTTTTGCTGCACGTTGCTCACATTAAATTATCTCCGTACTTTCGACTTTCATCTTTTAAATCCGGAGAAAAACTGGTTCGATGTAACGATCTCCCATGAATCATTGAACAAGGGATTCAGAAACTACCTTTTAACTAATCTGCCGGTTTGGCATCGTCCGCATGGCAGCAGACCGTGGAAACAATTGAAATATAAAAATCCCCTTAAATATTATTGGTTGAAATATACGAAGGGATTGGATAAAATCTAATTACGAGATAACCACGAAAGAGCTTCGTCGAAGGCTCTTTTAAAATAAAAGCCTTCCGAAAGTCTTTGACTGATAGTCAATACATTTCTTTTCATTTCCGCATACTCTTCATTCGTTATGGATGAAAGAACTTCATCTAACTGATCCAGTGAAGAAATACAAACACCTACTTTATTATCTTTTGTAAAAGTAGCCAATGCAGCTTTATCCCATACAATAACAGGCAATCCGCAACGCATATATAGGGAGTATTTATGAGGATTGTTATATTGCATATAAGCTCCCCGAGGTCCATCACATGAATAAATAGAATTTCCATCCCACACTAGGCCAAAGTCACCGTCAGCAGATGCTACCAGATCATCAGAAGAAACGAATCCTTTATAAGTGAAATACTCTTTCTTCTGTATACTGTCAGCATCAAAACCTTTTCCATATAAATTAAAATGATAAGAATGAATATAATCTTCGAGATCGTAAAGGAACTTATTCTTTTTTGGACTAAGCGTTCCTGCATAGAGAACCTTATAAGGCTGAGTGGGTAGCGGTTTATCTGCAGGCTCTTTATCAGAAAGGTAATCGAATATACCTAATACTCCTATAGGCTGTTTTGAACCATTTTCCTCCAGCCATCGCTTCATGATTTCGTTATGTGCAATCAAATAATCAGAATGGCTTAGTCTCTTTATCTCATCCTCGCTTGATACATGTTTTCTATAGAAACTACTCAGATCGTGAATCAATGTTACTACTTTTGCACCCCGCATGTGTGCTATCTTGCAGAGATAGACATAATATTTACGAATATTATAAGGAAGTAGCAAAACATCTCCTTTATGAATTGAAAATGGGGCTTTGAGAGCACTTCCCAGTGTCACAAAAAAATCAATGATTTTATTTTTAGAGGAAGGGCGGGGGAAACCAATATTATTGAATCCCATCTCGACCATGATGCGATCTACATCTTTTCTAGCTTTACTGGGAGTTTCTTTTAGAAAATAACAGTTCATATGCCTTCAGTTTAAAAGAGTTAAGTTAACAATGAATTAATTCTTTTTCGGCCAGGTTTAAGGCCAATTCAATTGTGTCATCCATATCCATATATGCATATTGTGCCAGCCTTCCTCCAAATAGTACAGAGAGTTGTTGAGCTGCAAGTTGTTTATATTGTGCCAGAAGTTTCATGTTAACTTCATCGTTTACCGGATAATAAGGTTCCTTGCCGGGTGAATAATCATCCGGATACTCCCGGGAAATAACTGTAGTACGCTGAGTTCCAAAATCAAAATGTTTATGCTCTACAATACGTGTATAAGGAACTTCTCTTTCTGTGTAATTAATGACTGCATTTCCCTGATAGTTATCAGTCTGTAGATGTTCATGTTCAAAACGTAGACTCCGGTATTCCAGACGCCCTAAACAACAATCAAAGAATTCATCGACGCAACCGGTAAATAATATTTTATTTGCCAGTCTGTCCAATTCATTCCGATGCTGCAGGTAGTCTGTTTTCAGACGAACTTCAACTTCTTGCAATAATTTATCAATTAACGGATTGAATCCTCCTATGGGGATTCCCTGATAAATATCATTGAAATAATTATTGTCATATATAAAGCGAAAAGGAACGCGCTTAATGATAAAAGACGGGAGTTTAGTTGCTTCTCTGCCCCATTGCTTCTCCGTATATCCTTTAATAAAACGGAAATAAATGTCTTCTCCACACAGTTTGAGGGCTTGCTCTTCCAGGTTAGCAGGTTCTATTTCAGCATAAATTCCTCTTTGTTCTTCTAGTTTAGCTTTTGCTTCTGAAGGCGTCATTACTCCCCAAAGCTGTTTAAATGTGTTCATATTGAAAGGTAAATTATAAAGTTCACCTTTGTAACAGGCTAAGGGTGAATTGGTATATCTATTAAATTCCACAAAAGAATTTACATACTCCCAAACTGTTTTATTACTTGTATGCATAATATGAGCACCGTATTTATGTACCTGGATTCCTGCTATATCTTCACAATATACATTGCCTCCTACATGTTCACGTTTTTCCACTACCAGGCATTTTTTACCGGCACCTTTCATTTGTTCGGCAAAAACTGCCCCAAATAAGCCGGAACCTACTATCAGGTAATCGTACTCTTTTCTCATTCTCGCTATGATATTAAGTCAGTTTTAATAGTTCTTTTAGCTGTTGCACTGAATCCGCTAATTGCCAACGATCTTCCAGTTTACTTCCATCAAACAGATGTTTTGCCTGTTCATAAAAAGAAGCGCGTTCTTTCAGTTTCTTAACAATGAAATCATAAAGCTCTTTTTCTTGTTTTCCTTGTAAGATGGGACGAGACTGAGTTGCGGCAGATAGTCTCTTAAATAAGATATCCGGATGTACATTTAGGAATACAGTTGTTCCTTTTTGATTCATAAAATCCATGTTGTCGAAAAAACAAGGTGCCCCGCCACCGGTTGAAATAACCACATTTTCAAAATCACCTACTTCCTTCAACATGTTGCTTTCAAGTTCACGAAATCCGAGCTCTCCTTTTTCTGTAAACAGTTCAGAGATTGTTTTATGAAAACGTTCTTCAATATACCAGTCCAGATCAACAAAAGATAAACCACATTCCTGAGCAACAGCTTTTCCCAGAGTTGTTTTCCCTGCTCCCATATATCCTATTAGAAAAATCCGAATCATTTCACAAAGGTAGATTTTTATTGGATACAAATAAATTGCGCAACCTATATTTTTGCCCTATATTTACTCGATATTTCTTGCACAAATTATTCGGATAATGGAACAAAACAAAATTCTCCTTTCAATTTGTATACCAACATATAACAGAGCCGATGTATTAAGAGATGTTCTGGAAAAAATAACTTCGGATCCAGCCTTCGATCAGGAAGTTGAAATAATAATCTCTGATAATCATTCAACTGATCATACAAAAGAAGTAGCTTTGCCATTTCAAGACAAATACCCAAATGTTTTTTATTATCGCAACACTTCCAATCTTCCGGATAAAAATTTTGCTATAGCTTTAAATTACGGGAAAGGAGAATATCTTAAACTACAAAATGATTATATTTTTTACAGAGAGGGAAAGCTCTCTTTGATGAAAGAACATATCCGTAAAAACCTGGAACGTAAAAAGCCTCTCTTCTTTTATCAAAAAGTAAAAGGCGGAAAGAAGTATAAAAACCAGGAACTTATATGTAATTCTTTAGATGAATTCATTAGCATTATATCTTTCAGATGTACCTGGATCAATAATTTCGGATGCTGGCGGCAACATTTCAAGAATTTAGACGATAAAGAACGATGCGTTTCCTATCTTTTATCCCAAGTAGACTGGACCTACAGAGTCGTCCTTAATCAACAAGGGGCCGTTATTATAAGTGATAAAATTACAGAAAGAATGCCTTCATCGATGGGATCTCGTGGCGGTTATAACTATTGGAAAGTCCATATTGAAAATTATTACAAGATAATGCAAGAGTTTGTTAAGAGTAAGGATATTGCTCTTTCAACCTATAACAAAGACCGGAAATATTCCTTAACAAGATATAGCGATCGCTACGTTCGGTTTATTCTTCTCCCTAAAGAAGGGCATTCTTATGAGGCAACAGACTCTCTCCAATACTTCTGGAAATATTACAAAGACATCCCAATTTTTTATTTAATTATATTGGAAATAGGAACAATATATCTGGGTAAATCCATTCACCAAATGTTTAGAAGACTCCTTTCCAAAGTTCGCATTTAACTACTTTCAGTTTTTATATAAAATTTTCTCTACTACTTCAATTACTTTGTCAGGCTTGATTCTATTTAAACAAGCATAATCTAACCGATGACAGGGTTTCTTTCCATAAACAGAACAGGGACGACAAGGCAAATCAACTTGGACAACATTATCGGGAGACTGATTCCAGCCCATAAAACCTGCATACGGATGAGTTGCACCCCATATAGAAACAACCGGAACATTTACTAACGAAGCCAAATGCATATTCGCAGAATCCATCGAAAGCATTACATCCAAATGACTAATTAAGGCTAATTCGCGATCTATTCTCAATTTGTGTATTAAAGATACTAAAGAAGGATATTTGCTCTTCCATGAATTAAAGACTTCTTCTTCTCGCTCCCCACCGCCGAATAAGAAAACCTTAACCTGAGGCTGAGAAGCAAAATAAGCAACTATCTGCTCCTGAAACTTCAATGGGTATATCTTGCCTATATGCCGGGCAAAAGGTGCAATCCCTATCCAGAATTCCTCTTTTTTAGTACCCGTAATAGAAAGAAATGGAGTAATATCTACTTTATCTTCTCCATAAATAGAGTGAAAATCAGAATGAACTTCAAACCCTAATTTTTTAAAAACAGTAGCATACCTTGAAAAGGAGGTTTTGCAGGGACGAAAGACTTTACAGAAACGACGAACGAGTCTCCATTTACCGATTCTTCCTTTATTGATAACAGCCACCTTAGAGCCTGAAAGAAAAAAATCGCAAACATAAATACTTAGTGCGTAAAACATCATGTAAATCAGCCACATAATCAATACGCATCTCTTTTAATTGGTTATATAATTTATTAAGACCTTTGATGCCTCTATATTCACTTTCAGGAGAGAAGTTAACTCCCCTAAATGACACATTTTGAGGCATTTGTCCAAAAAGGGGTTTTAAAAACTCCCGACTAAGAATTATATATTCATGTTGTGGGTACCGAATTGCTAATGAATATATCACAGGAATAGTCATAGCTACATCCCCAATAGCAGAAAGTCTGATTACCAGTATTCTAGCCATTCATTATTTCTTTCTATACAGAACCGGATTAAGTTCCGGGTCATTATACATTTTCATTTGCTTATATACCTTCATGTATTTCTTTCCACTTTCAATATCTGTTAATAATTGATCAATAGCCAGGGAAAGATCTTCCTTTTGCTCTAATAAAATAGTAAGTTTGGTATTACATTGAGCTTTATGGGTCGGAGTTACGTCCATGCGATTCAACTCCTGCTCCATATGATATATCTTAAGTGACAAGATTGACAAACGGTCAATAGCCCAAGCTGGACTCTCCGTATTTATTATTGCATCAGGTCTTGGTGTAATATTTTGGAATCGATTATAAAAATAATCATCGATTAGTTCCACCAAATCAGTTCTGTCTTGATTGGATTTATCAATTTTCCTTTTCAAAGCCAATGCTTCCTCCGGATTAATATTGGGGTCACGAATAATATCCTCATAATGCCATTGCACTGTATCAATCCAATTTTTCAGATAAAGGTAATATTCCAGTGTTTTTTCCTGAAAAGGATTATTGATGGGTGCATCCACGCTATCTACTACGTGGTAATCTATAATAGATTTCCAAAAAATTTCGTTAAACAGATGACTCATTTCCATGATTAATTGGTTTACTTAGAACATCCTGTACAAAAGTAGACATTTTAGAGTGATAAACAATTTCAAGCTTGCTCCTGATCTATTGATTTCAGAGCTTTTGTCATATAATAACCTGATTGCAGTTGTTCACTAACTTTTTTAATGTTATTTTTCATCTCCTGATATTCAGAAACAGATATTTGCCGAAGCCTTTCATCCAGTTCTTTTAAAGAAGAAATGGTAAACCCGATTTTCTCTTTCTTAATAAAAGAGGCCATTGCAGCTTCATTCCATATAATAACGGGTAAATGGCATCTGATATAAAAAGAAATTTTATGAGGAGTATTATATTTCAGATATATCCCAAAATTGCCAGAACAAGTATCTAGAGAATTTCCATCCCATACTAATCCAAAATCACCTTGCATCTCTTTAATCAGTTCCGAACTTTCCCTAAAACCTTTATAAACAAAACAATCTCTATCTTCTATAGATTCATCTGGAGAAAAGCCTGTGCCATAGAGGTGAAACCGGAATGTGTTTATAAAAGGAGAAAACTCATAGAGGAAAGAATTTTTCTTCCTGCTTAATGCTCCAGCATAATTCACTATGTACTTTTGATTATCTATTTCTCTCTCCGAGTTGTTTTGTGTACCTGAAAAATAATCAAAAACTTCCAGAACAGTTAATCTTCCCTTATATCCATTACTTTCCAACCAATCTTTCATCTGTGGATTCTGAGCAATAATTACATCTGAATGGTTAAGGCGCTTTATCTCTTTTTCGATGGTTAGTTTTTTCCTGCGAAAGGTTCCTAAATCATGAATTACAGTTACTACTTTAGTGCTTTTAAGATGAGCAATACCACAAATAAATGAATAGTATTTCTTCATTGGATATTGTAAAAATAGAATTCCATGAAATGGTAGACAGAAAACGGACTTGATAATACCGATAAGATTCAAGAAATAATCCAGAATTTTATTTGTATAATGCGACTGAGAAAGTCCAATGTTTCTATATCCATTCTTCTGCAGAATATTTTCAATATCTGTTTTAGCTTTTCCACCTGCCGATTTGAGATCTTTGTAATTCCTGGAGATATAAGCTTTTTTCATTCTAATAAGTGGGAGGATGAAGAATATTGAAACTAATTACAATGTTTACACTTTTCTGTATTTTGGAGTGACCAATTTAAAACTTATGAGAATAGACATAAGAACATTTTCACCCCATTTAGCATAATCAACAGGAGGGCGTTCTCCTTTCCAGGGGCTCATATCTAAATATTTATAGTACAAACCCTTTAATGGATGTATACACTCATAATGCCAAGGTTTCTTATTACCTGTAAAATGGATGATGGCGGGATTCTGAAGGGCCTCTTCCATACTTAATTCATTTATATCCATTCTCTGTTTCGTGCGGTAAAACCCATCTTGCATATTCCAACGAAAAGGAATTAACTTTTTCTTTTTATGGAATAAGCAATTCAATATATCCTGATCGTAACAATCCAATTGGATATTGCATTGTTCCATAAAATCTAAAACGAGCTTTTCCATATTGATTTTACGAAGATATTCTAAATTAACCAATTGAACGCCCGTATTAAAATAGGAATATCTCTTATCATAACCCAACCGTTTATAGACCTTATCTTTAAAACAGCCTTTATCAACAACAGCGGCAAGGGGATAATCAGATATTTCGAGTTCCCACAATTCTTTCACAGAACTAACAACCAATAAATCGCAATCCAGATAAATAATCGTCTTTAAATGGTCAGGCAAAATAGAAGATAAAAAGCAACGATAATAAGCAGCTAAAGAAAGATGGCTTTGAGCTATCTGAGGAAGATTGTTTACTAAGTGGCTACTATCAAAGTAAAATGAACTTCATTTTGATAACTTGCGATAATGGATTCTAATACTTCTACCTGTTCTTGAGGAAGGGTATCTGCTGCAATATGAATATCAAAAGTTGATTCTTTGTTGTTCTCAAATAATGAAATGAGCATTACCCCACAATACTTTACATAGTTGGCATCAATATTACACGCAACATGAATTGTTTCACTCATAGTTAATCACTTTTCCACAAATATAAGGTATTTAGTAAAAAGTGGAGTGAAAGAAAGATAAATATTAAGACTTATACACCTTTACCCTCTTCGCCAGACTCTGAAATTCCTTTTCCCCCGGTTCTTCTACCGGAGTACCAAAAGGCATTTGTGCAACCAGTTTCCATTCTTCCGGTAAATTCCATTCTTTGGCAACAGCTTTATCAATCAATGGATTATAGTGTTGTAAGGATGCGCCTAATCCCGCATCTTCCAGTAGCGTCCAAATAGCAAACTGATGCATGGCGGAAGTATGATGGGCCCACTCCGGGAATTTATCTTTATAAGTAGAATATTCTTTCTGTAGTTCCTTTACGATGGTTTCGTCTTCAAAGAAAAGTACAGTACCATAGCCGCTGGCAAAGCTTTTATCTATTTTTGCTTTGGTGTCATCAAAAGGTCTTCCATTCATTTGATCTCTTAATATATTTTCAACTATTTCCCATAATTTTTGATGATGCTTTCCTATCAGTAATACGATACGACTGGTTTGAGAGTTAAACGCTGAAGGAACATGTGTTACTACATTGTTTATAAGAGATTCAATTTCTTCTGCTGAAAGGGGGGAATGATTACTTAATGCATAGTAGGATCTTCTATGCTTCATAGCTTCTGTAAAAGTACGATTCATATTCTTAGTTTTTTTAATTTAATTAGTTTTGTGTTTCTACTTTATGAAACACCTGGAACAGTCATAATGTTCTGAACTGAAAATATATTCGTAACTTTGCTTTGAAAATAAGTGATTCAGAACAGAATGGCCAAACAAAAATATTATGTGGTATGGGATGGCGTAAATCCGGGTATCTACGATTCATGGACTGACTGCCAACTCCAAATAAAAGGGTATGAAGGAGCGAAATACAAATCTTTTGATACACGCGAAGAAGCAGAGGCTGCGTTGTTATCCTCTCCTTATAAGTACATCGGAAAGAATGCCAAACCTGATAATGTATTAACCTACCCTTCTACCATCCATGAAAATAGTCTGGCAGTAGATGCTGCCTGTAGCGGTAACCCCGGTGCGATGGAATACAGAGGAGTCCATATTGCCAGCCGCCAGCAGATTTTCCACTTTGGCCCAATGAAGGGAACGAACAACATCGGTGAATTTCTGGCTATCGTACACGGTTTGGCCCTTCTTAAAAAGAATAACTGGGAGATGCCTATTTACAGCGACAGCAGAAACGCCATAAGCTGGGTGCAACAAAAGAAATGCAAAACGCAACTTCCCCGAACACCCGAAACCGAGGAACTCTTCCAAATCATCGAACGAGCTGAAAAATGGCTGCGGGAGAATACCTACACCACTCCCATCCTGAAATGGGAAACGAAAGAATGGGGTGAGATTCCTGCCGACTTCGGAAGAAAGTAAAAATGCTACCGGAAGATGATTCAAACCCTACCGGTATTGAGAGTAAATCTTACCGGAATCCAACCCGAAAAGAACTTTATCTCTGTTAGCTTAAGCTTTGCATATCATTCAACCGCTTGTAGTAACCGTCTTTGGCCAGAAGCTCTTCATGCTTACCACGTTCTACAATCTCTCCTTCGTACAATACACAAATTTCATCGGAGTTACGTATCGTTGAAAGACGATGGGCAATGGCAATGGTGGTACGTGTACTCATCAACCTTTCTAAGGCTTCCTGAACCAGACGTTCGGACTCTGTATCGAGCGCAGAAGTTGCTTCATCCAGGATTAAAATAGGCGGGTTTTTAAGAATAGCTCTAGCGATACTGATGCGCTGACGCTGTCCACCGGAAAGCTTACCGCCCCGGTCGCCAATCGTAGTCTCATAACCATGTTCGGTTGCCATAATAAAGTCATGGGCGTTGGCAATCTTAGCTGCTTCAATAACCTCGTCTAAAGTAGCAGATTCAACTCCAAAGGCTATATTGTTGAAGAACGTATCGTTAAATAAAATGGCTTCCTGGTTTACATTCCCAATCAGAGCACGTAATTCAGGAATCCGGACGTCTTTGATATTAACCCCGTCGATCAGGATTTCGCCTTCGGTTACGTCATGATAACGAGGAAGTAAATCTACCATCGTTGATTTCCCCGAACCAGATTGACCCACCAACGCGATTGTTTTTCCTTTCTGAACAGTCAGATTAATATGTTTCAGTACTTTTTTGATGCCATCATAGCTGAAAGAAACATCTTTGAATTCGACTTTGTCTTTTAAATCATCTCCAATGCATACCGGATTCGGATTTTCTTTAATCTTATTTTCAGCCTGTAAGATTTTGTCGATTCGTTCCATGGAGGCCATCCCCTTCGGAATGTTATAACCAGCCTTAGAAAGTTCTTTCAGAGGATTAATAAGGCTATAGAGCATCACCAGATAATAGATAAAAGAAGAAGCGGTGATAGATGAATTCTCCCTTAGAATAAGAGTTCCCCCAAACCACAAGACAATTACAATGATCAAAGTGCCTAAAAACTCACTCATCGGATGAGCCATAGCCTGACGGGTAGCTACCCGGTTAATGGCCCTTCTATATTCGTTGCTACACTTCTCGAAGCGTTTACTCATCTTCTTCTCGGCAATGAAAGCTTTGATAATACGCAATCCGCCTAAAGTCTCTTCCATCTGAGTCATTGTCTCGCTCCATTTTGCCTGGGCTTCTAACGACTGACGTTTCAGTTTCTTACCCACAATTCCCATGATCCATCCCAAGCCAGGCAATACCAACAAGGTAAATAAGGTAAGAGGCCAACTAATGATAAGGAGTGTTGCCAGGTAGATAATGATCAGAATCGGGTTTTTAATCATCATATCCAGAGAGCTGGTAACCGATGTTTCCACCTCATTTACATCACCACTCATACGGGCGATAATATCTCCTTTTCTTTCTTCGGAGAAAAAGGATAAAGGCAGACTGATCACTTTATTATAGAGCATCGTGCAAATATCACGTACAACGCCTGTGCGTAACGGAATCATCACAGCCGAAGAAGCAAAATAAGTGCCCGTTTTGAATAAGGTCATGATAGCGAAAACTATACCCAATAGTAACAATGTAAAGGAAGGTCCTTGTAAGTCGATAACCTGAGTTACATAGTAATACATATTGTTTTCGACGAGTTTTATTAAATCAACTCCGTGGGTATCCCAAGGGATGAATTTATAAACCATGGCATCTCCCGTTCTGAAAAGAATGTTCAGGATGGGTAACAGGAGCCCGAACGAAAAGACATTTAAGATAGCTGATAAAATATTAAGCCCGACAGCCCAGGCTAGAAACTTCTTATAGGGGGGTACAAAACGTCTTAATACTTGCAGGAATTCCTTCATCAACTATGAAATATTTGGGTTAGCAAAGGGCAAAGATAAATCTTTTTAGCACTACTTACGGCTGTGTGTATGTTATAAAAGAATAATCATATTCATTTTTGTCGTCAGCAGCATGTTCTGAACGCTCTATTTCTTTCCAATAACCGGGATCGACAGGTGGGATAAACGTATCACCCTCAACGGTTAAGTGTACCCGTGTTAAGTAGAGTGTATCTGCCAGTTCCCAGGCTTGCTTGTAGATTTCACCGCCTCCGATGATAAATGCATTGTTTTCGCCGTTGGCCTTTGCCAGGTTCAATGCTTCTTGTAGTGTATGAACGGTTGTAAACCCTTCCAGCTTAAAATCCGGATTACGGGTAATGATAATGTTAGTTCTTCCGGGCAACGGACGCTTTAATGATTCGCCTGTCTTACGGCCCATGATTACTGTGTGACCCATCGTTAAAGCCTTGAAGTGCTTTAAATCTTCGGATAACCGCCAGGGCATCCAGTTATCTTTACCAATGGCATCATTCTCGGCTGCTGCTACTATAATGGATATTTTCATTCTTCTTTATAATCTTGGTGATGATTCCTAAGTCTTACTCTTCCGTCGGGACAGGTTTCAAACATTTCGTCAAATTTAGCTCGCGTCCACTTCCATCGTTTGTGAGACCAGAGCCAGTATTGGGGAGCGTCCTTTATGGATTGTTCTAATAAAGCTACGTATTTGTCCGTGATTTCAAAATCGGGATATTCTTTCGGATGGTCCATCATCTTTCGAAAAGTGGCTGTATAATAACCTCTCTTTACTCTCTTCACATCGAGATAGAACACGGATAGGTCAAGTTGTTTGGCCAGCTTTTCCGTACCGGTAAGTACGGCTGTCTCGTGATTCAAAAAGTAAGTCCAATGATTGATATTCTGTCCGGTTGGTGATTGGTCAGCGATAAAACCCATCACAAATTGTACTTTTTCCCGTTGCATGGTAAGAATCTTGCGAACAGATTCTTTCATATTGATGCTTACCGCGCCCATCCGTCCCCGTAAACGCAAGAAAAGACGGTCGGAATTCGGATTGCGGAGTTTGTGATAAATCTGGGAAGAAACGACTCCATCTCTGATAGAGAGGGGCAATGACGATACCCATTCCCAATTCCCATAATGCCCCAAATAGGTAGCCACGGATCTGCCTTGGTCAAATGTTTGGTTCAATTCTTCCAATCCCTGAAACTTCATTCTTCTTCTCATGTTCTCTTTACCAATGGAAAGAAGTTTCACTGTCTCGAATACATAGTCACAGAAGAAGGAGTAGAACTCTTTTTCAATGATGATTATCTCTTTCAACGTTTTATGGGGGAACGACTCTAACAGGTTTTTCCGGACAACTCTTCGGCGATAACGTATTAAGTAATAAAGCGGGAAATAGATGAAGTCCGATAGTAAATAAAGTAACCAAAAGGGCAGCAGCGACAACAGGAAACATAGCGTATAATATATATAATATAGCAATGTATTCATTTATATTCTTTTCTGGGTGTTTCAACTTAAATGCGGCAAAGCTATACATTATTTTGGAGACAGGCAAATCCCTCTAACGAAAAAGAGGGCACAAAGCCCTCTTATACAGTGTTATAGATGAGTTTATTTCTTACTCTTTGAGGATTGATTTCGCAATTCCCATCTCCAATCCGCGGAGTTCTGCCAAACCGCGGAGGCGGCCAATGCAAGAATAACCCGGGTTTGTTTTCTTCTTCAAATCGTCAATCATCTGATGCCCGTGATCCGGACGCATCGGGATAGACACCTGCCGGCGTTGTTGCAATCCGAGGAAAGCTTTCATCACGTGATACATATCGACGTCTCCTTCCAGGTGATTAGCTTCGTAGAAGTTGCCTTCTTCGTCTCTCTGCGTGCTGCGGAAATGAACGAAGTTAACCCTTTCACCAAACTGCTTCATCATTCCTTCCAAATCGTTGGCACTCGTTACACCCAATGAACCTGTACAAAGACATAAACCATTGGATACATTCGGTACAGCATCAATTAATTTCTGGAAATCTTCCGCCGAACTCATGATACGGGGTAAGCCGAGGATAGAGTAAGGAGGATCGTCGGGATGGATAACCAGCATAACACCTGCTTCATCAGCTACCGGGGTAATTTCTTTCAGGAAGTAGATCAGATTCGCCCGAAGCTTCTCTGCGTCTACATCTTTGTATCGGTCCAGTTCTTTCTGGAACTGCTCTAAGGTAAAGCTTTCTTCCGATCCGGGCAGTCCGGCAATCATGTTCCGGATTAACAACTGCTTATCAGCATCGGTCATTTGATCGAAACGAGCTTTCGCTTTCGCTTTCTCTTCGTCTGTATAGTCGGCTTCCGCGCCTGGACGTTTCAGTAGAAAAAGATCAAAAGCGACAAAGGCGGCTCTTTCGAAGCGAAGGGCACGAGATCCGTCGGGAAGTTCATAAGCAAGATCGGTACGGGTCCAGTCCAACACAGGCATAAAGTTGTAGGTCACAATGTTAACGCCGCATTTTCCCAGATTGCGTAAGCTCTCTTTGTAGTTATCGATATATTTCTGAAAATCTCCCGTTTGGGTTTTGATATGTTCGTGCACAGGAACGCTTTCCACTACCGACCAGCGAAGGCCAACAGCTTCCAATTCTTCCTTGCGTTTCATGATTTCTTCCACTGTCCATACTTCACCGTTTTTGATGTGATGCAGGGCGGTTACGATACCGGTTGCACCGGCTTGTTTGATATCCCAAAGGCCAACTGGGTCATTCGGACCATACCAGCGCCAGGTTTGTTCACAAAGATACATATATTGGTTTTTAAGTTTGTGAGTTCTTTAGTTGTTACATTTACTCGTTTGTGGAGAAACTCCTCTTACATGGCAAAGCTTTCGAATCCACCATCTACGACAGCTACGGTTCCGGTAACGAACGCAGAAGCTTCACTGATCAGGTAGTGGATGGTTCCACAGAGTTCTTCCGGACGTCCCATTCTGCCAAACGGAGTCTGACGGATTACGTCTTGTCCGCGTTTTGTATAAGAACCGTCAGGATTTGTCAGAAGGGCTTTATTTTGTTGCGTCAGGAAGAATCCCGGAGCAATGGCATTGACACGGATTCCTTCTCCGAATTTGCTGGCAACTTCTGTAGCCATATATTTCGTAAAGTTTGAGATACCTGCTTTCGCTGCTGCGTATCCAGCGACGCGAGTCAAAGGACGGAAGGCAGCCATAGATGAGAAGTTGATAATGCATCCGGCCTTCTGGTCAACCATCGGTTTCAAGAAAATCTGAGAAGGTAACACAGTGCCTGAAAGATTCAGGTCGAGTACTTTTTTGAAGGCTTCAATCTGAAGATCAAAGATGGTTTGATCGGGAGAGATTGTCGCACCTGCCATATTACCGCCGGCAGCGTTCAACAATACATCAATACGGCCGTACTTAGCCAGGATATCTTCTCTGTTTTTTTCCAGTACTTCCTGGTTCAATACATCGGTAATGAAGAAGGCTGCTTCCCCACCCTTTTTCTGGATGTCTTCCACAAGTGCCTTTCCTGCATTTTCATCCCTGTCGAGAATTACAATTTTACTGCCTTGTTCTGCCAGATATTCGGCAATTGTTCTTCCCAAGATTCCGGCGCCTCCGGTAATCAGGATGACTTTGTCTTTAATACAAAATAAGTTGGTCATGATATTATTCTTCGATTAGTTAATTAAGTTACTTGGAGGCAAATATAGTTATTAAATCCGAAGTTAAAGCATCCGTTCTGGCCAAAATGTGTGCGCACACGGCTGATTTATCTGTTTTTACGACTTTTATACCAGCCCTCCCATTATAGGCTTGCAGTCTCCTTGAACCAATGGAAGTTCCCTGGTTTTCCAGAAGTTTTCCATTACCCATCACAGAGAAATTAATATACTCGCGGGAATCCAGACAGCGACGACCGTTCTTATCCCGTAACTCTGCTTCAATAAAGACAGTATCGTTATCTAAAACCGTTTGAGTAATGTGTATCTTCGCTGCTTCGCCCCATTTTCCAGTTTGATATTCCTGGCTAATCTCGTCCGTAATTTGTTCTTTCTTATGAGTCGCGATTGCCCGTAAAGTATTTGCTCCTTCCTCGTATGTAACTTTCCATCTCAGTCCGGCCGCGGGGAAATCCTGGCTGTTTCTTTTCTTCTTTCCTTGCGAAACTCCATTTACAAATAGTTCCACTTCAGAGCAGTTGGAATAGACAAGTACTTCTTTCTTCTCCCCTTTTTCGCCCCAACGTACCGGCCAGGAATGACCGTAGATATGTATCATCGGAGTAGTTGTCCAGTAAGACTGGAATACATAGTAGCTCTCTTTTGGGGTTAAGTCGCGTTCCACAACTCCTTTTTGGTTCACGTACGGAACCGGATTCTCAGGCCTCAGCGGTGTGGAGAAATCTTTGAAAGTCCAGAAAGCCGCTCCCGTAAGATAAGGCATGTTCTCTTGTTCTTTCAGATGCCAATCGAACAAACGAATGATGTATAATTCCGACCAGTCGCCTTTATTGGCTGCATTGCTTACTTCCTTGAAATCTCCTTCTGCATGACGGCGTGCATGACTGTCGCCTCCCCATTCGGCATGGAAGAAACGGGTGGTTCCTTCGAATCCTTTGTCGTTCATCTCCCGGTAATCGGTAAACTTACGGCTATACCATCCAGCCCAGATAGTAGGTGAATATACGTCAATAATATCTTTACAAAACTCGCAACGGCGAATGGCGGTCAGCCTGCTATCGTCTAATTGATGGGATAGGTCGTGCAGTTCCTTCATGAACTTCCGGATGGCTTCTTTATCGAACTCCGGAAAATCTCCCGGCCAGTCGTTTTCGTTACCCATGCCCCAGAGGATTACGGATGGATGATTGTAATGCTGCTCTATCATATTCGTCAGCATTCGTTTGGCCTGGGATTTGTATTTATCGCCACCGAGTCCACCACGGCACCAGGGTATCTCTTCCCATACAAGGATGCCTAATTCATCGCATAGTCGCAGGATGATATCGGACTGCTGATAGTGTCCCAACCGGATGAAATTAGCACCCATATCTTTGATAAGCTTCATCTCCTGAATCATGATGTCTTCTGTTAACGCGGCAGCCAAACCGGAATGATCTTCATGCCGATGCGTACCTCTTAGCAGGAGGCGTTTCCCATTCAGATAAAAGGGACCTTTCTCTTTGAATTCAAAGTGACGGAATCCAAAACGATCTGTGACACTCAGTTGTTGACCGTTGACGGTTAATGAAACTTCACACGTATAGAGTTGCGGATTTTCCGTATTCCATAAAAGTGGTTTCTTTATTTCTGTCTCTAACAGATTCGTATTTTGAATAGATGAAACAGATTTACTTGTAGTGGAAATCACTTTTCCTTTCGGGTCTTTCACAACCAATGAAACGACACATTCATCCTGAAGTTGAAGCGGATTGTATAAGGATACACCCACTTTTAAAGCTCCCCTATTTCCCTTTTCATCGACACTTGCATCGATACGGATACGATCAAACGATACTTTCGGTACATACACCAGATTCACATAGCGGTACAATCCGCCATACAAATTAAAGTCTGACATATCGGATGGAATCGTTTCCGTATCCCGGGTATTCTCACAACGGATGGCAATGGGTATTTTACCTTTAAAGCGTTCCGTATAAAGGGTTGTTTTTGTAAATGCATGTACGGCATCCGTGATATCTACCTTCCAACCGTCATACCCGCCTACATGGCTTCCTACTTTGGTAGTATAAACATACACTTCCGTATTCTGACCGGCTCCTTCGAACTCCAATAAGATACGACCTGATGGATAAGTATTGTTGATATCTAAGTTGGTACGATACCAGCCTGCTCCCTGATAGTAATTCACATCCGGATCGACTGCATCGTCAGCATTGAAGCAATGGGGTAAATTTACCTTTTGCCAAAGGGGTACGGATTCCGGCTGGCCAGGTCTGAACGGACGCATTACTTCCCAGACGCTTCCCATATCCTGACGAATAAACTCCCACCCTTCATTCAATCTGGTTTTCTGATTAGAGGGAATAACAACCGCTTGCAACTGTAATATCATACAGCTGCAAGCAATCAATGTGAGTAATATTTTGTTTTTCATGCCCTAGTAATTAGTGACTCCCGCCTTTCTCAGTAATGCTTCGAGGTAATAATAATCCGCATACGATATGGGCACATCTATTTCATCATTCTTAGGATAGTTTCCGGTAGAATGGAGTAACAGGAATCCCTGATATGTACCATACTCTGCCTGATAACTGGTGTGTAGGTTGTGAACTATTCGATCGGCCAATTCTTTGTATTTGCTTCCCTTCCCACCAGAATAGGTGGCCAGTTCATATAGGGCGGATGCGATAATAGATGCTGCCGAAGCATCCCGGGGCGCATTGGGGATGGCCGGATCTTTCATATCCCAGTAAGGAATTAAATCCGATGGCATATTGGGTAAAGCATAGAAGAAATCAGCTATGTTCTCGGCGTGTTTCAAATAAGCAGGGTCTTTGGTAAAACGATAACACAAGGTGTAACCATACAATCCCCAGGCTTGGCCACGGCTCCAAATGGATTCGTCTTCAATTCCCTGATGGGTTTGTTTGTTAATCACTGCTCCGCTGATGGTATCATAATTAACCACATGATAAGAAGAATGGTCGGCGCGGAAGTGATGTTTTAAGGTTGTATTGGCATGGTTTACCGCAATGTTATGGTAGATAGAGTCACCGGTTTGTTGGGTAGCCCAGAAGAGTAATTCCAAATTCATCATGTTATCAATGATAACCGGGAATTGCCATACTTTGGTATTAAAGTCCCAGGAACGAAGAGCTTTTACTTCGTCGCTGTATCGGGTTATCAATGATTTGGCCGCTTGTATGGCGACATCTTTGTACGATTGTTCGCCGGTAAGACGATATGCTTCGCCAAAGGAACAATGGATAATGAAACCCAGATCATGCGTTCCTTTAAACCATTTCATCTCTTCAATGGGCCAGGTATAACTTACAGCCTGCTGTCTTCGGCAATGGCTGTTGGTATAATTAAAGGTTTTCCATAAGGAACCGGGGAAAAAACCGGAACACCAGTCACGCGGAGCAACCATTCGAAGTTCACCCTCTTCTCCCACCGTACGGGGACTAAATGCTTTGGGGTCCTTAACACGTGGCTTTGCTTTAACAGCACATTCCAGTGCATAATTTAATTGTTTATCCGCAAAGGCGAATGCATTTTCTATTTCATCGGCTTTCAGATAAAGCAGGTTGAAAAGATCTTCCGGGTTTTTAGTTTTATAGCGGCGGTAGAGTTGCAGATAATCCGTACGTTTCGGATTAAAGGTATATATACGGTAGATATCTTTGGCCAGTTCATCTTGTTTGTACTCCCATTCGCTGATTTGCTTGTAGGGCCAGTCGGTTAACTTCTTTCCCAGATAGGGAGTAAGGAAATCAACGGCTTTGTAGAAGTTACGACCATCGGCGGAAGTTGCATTATCGATGTTAAGACCGATTTTCTGAGCCATCAGGAAAATGTCAATCATGTGATGCAGATTAAACTGCGAATAACCGAAAGCCAGTGTTCTTCTCAATTCCTGAGGTTGTTTACCATCCGGTTCAATATGAGTAAAGGTACGTCTTTCGGGAAATGTCTTTATAAGGTCTTCAGCCACCTTTTGGTTGCCGGTATAAAGAGCATAGGCAATGGCTTGAGCATCGTACGCCACGGCATGGTTATTTTTCCGTTGGAATTCTTCCTTTCCCTGCTCGCTGGTTAAAATCCAGTTCAGTAGTTGCGAGAACCATTCTTTCAGCTTTTTAGAATCTTTAGCGGTAAATGCTTTGGATGATTCCAGCAGCTGAACACCATCCAGCATTTCCACAAAAGAATAAGCATCGATAACTCCGTAACAACGACCTTTGTCATTGTCATGACCAGGGGCTACCTGTGCGTAATTTAAATTCGGGTTCATCCGGGTATCTTTATTGAAAAACCATACCCGGATTAGTTCGGTAGCTTTCTGTGCATAGCGTTCGTCTCCGCTAAAATACCAGGCGAGCGATAGATGTTTGACACTATTGGCCATCTTTCCCAAACGTACCCTGTCCAGTTTCTCCAACTCTGGGTTGGATACACCGTCGATAGTGATATAAGGTAATCCGTTTGGTTTGGAAGGGTCAGGCCAGAAATAACGTGCCTGACTCATGTAGTCATGTTTATCCCCACTAGCGGGGGTTTTTTCTTTCATCATTACCGAAAGGGGTTCTTTGGTTAACTCCTGGTCTGCCCTTTTCAGTAACTTTTCATAAGCAGTGGCGTATGCCGGCTGGGATAAGGAGTTTTTTACTTCTTTCAGGTGTTCCGGGCTCCAGACAGACTGTGCCGATATCCAGGAAAGAGGCAGTAAACATAAAATAAGAAGGGAAAGTTTTTTTCTCATGGTAACTAACATTATCTATTTAGGTTAATTATAATCTTCGAAGTTTCAAACCGTTCAGAAAGGATTTTCCATTTGCCGTCTCAAAATTAATCAGTAAGCCATTGTTATCACGCACAATTACCATAATTTTTTTCCGGACGGCCTGAAAATAGCCGGATTCCTGACTGGGGGTAAATGAATCTTCTATCTTGTTATTATTCACATAAATATGGAATTTATTCCCCTGGCTGGTGCCTACCGATGGCTGGCCTAACTGATAAACCAAATCTTCCTGCTGCTTGAAGATATCAGCAAAGAGAAGTTCCAGCTCATACGTGCCCTGTGGCACATCAAAGCGGTAGCCTACGGGATTCACACGCAAGGTCTGAAACAAGGGATTATCCGGTGTCAGATGGATTTCTGTCTGGGTGGAAACCTCCTGGTTCTTTTCCTTGTCTCCATCGGCAGTCAGATACCCCCACTTACCGGGCTGATAGGGCTGATCGGGTAACCACGTTAAATGACTTTCAGGCGAAGTATAGAAACAATTGCTTCCTACATTGATGGCCAATTCAACCCCTAGCATATTCTTTTCGGTTAGCGTCTCTGGGATAAAGTTAAAGGTAATGGTTGTTCCATCCTCTATGTATTGGCCAGCTTTCTGTCCCACGGCACGGAGTACATTCTGTTCGGTTGCAAAGGGTACATGAAAAACAGCAAAGCAGTTGCTTACATTCTTGATTCCGAGTGATTTTCCATTCAGGAATAATTCCACAGACGAAAGATTTGTATATACTTTCACAGGTTGAATAACCGGATTACCTTCCTTCTGAACACCTGCTCTCCGGTTCCAATCCCGCGAAGCAATATGCAATACAGGAATATCTTCCCGAAACATGGCCTTGTAATAATAGAAGACATCCTTCGGCGTACGATCGGCATAAACGAGTCCTTTGTTGTTGATGCGTGGCATGGACTCATCGCGTAAAGCAGATGAAAAGTCAATGAAATTCCAATGAGTTCCTCCGCTTACGTATTTTTTTTCCTCAATCACCGGGAGATAATGCTCCAGGTATTTTTGTTGATATTCGATACTAAAGTCAAAACTTTTGGGTTGAAGTGAATGGAGACGCTTGTCTGAACCTGCTCCATATTCACTAACAATAACCGGATGATCCGGGTAGTCTTTCTGTTGCCTTTCCAGGAATCGGTCGAAGCCCGTTAAGTCTCCACCGTACCAGCCCGAATAGAGATTCCAACCAATTACGTTGGTTATATCCCCCAAACCGTATTCATTGTAAGCATTACTTCCGTGAAAAGCAATGGTTGTTACCCGGTATGAATCTTCTTCTCTGGCAACTTTTTCGAGATGTTTGGTTAAGGCGATTGTACGCTCCAAGATGGGATTTAATTTCTCCGGGTCTTTATACCGACGTAGGGTGACCAGCAGAATTTCATTCATATATCCCCAAGTAATCACCGAAGGATGGTTATAATGCTGACGAATCATTTCACGAAGGTTCTGTTCGCAGGCTTCTGCGTAACCTTTTGTATCGGGAACAATATCTATCACCGGAATCTCTTCCCAGGCCAGTATGCCAAGTTTATCACATTGTTCCAGTATGGCAGCATCTTGCGGGTAGTGTGAAATACGGAGAAAGTTGACACCCATTTCCTTCATCAGGAGCATATCGCGACGGTGCATTTCATCAGTCAAAGCTACCCCAATCGGTTTTTGATCTTGATGACGGCACATGCCTCTTAGCTTATAAGGCTTTCCATTCAGGAAGAAACCTTCCTTTCCATCAAAGCGATACCACCGGAATCCGGTATATTGTTGAATTTGATCGAGGATTTCTTTCGTCTTTGCTTTTCGGAGAACCGTCTCTACCCGGTAAAGATTGGGGCTTTCAGGCGACCACAAAGAAGGTGACTGCACCGCCTTGGCATGATGACGAAATGTATGGGATGCTTTTGCAGCTAATCGTATGGGCTTTTTAATGGTTTCCAGAAGAGAACCGTCTGGACGGTAAATGGTATGCTCAAGGAGCATTTGTACAGGAGTGGATTCGTGGTTTTCAATCTGTCCCCGGATTACTAATGACGCTTCTTTTTCAGATACCTCCGGTGTTTCAATAAACACCCCATCCGAGCTCAGATTCGTGAGACTGATATGTTGTTTAGGTACAGCTATGAGCCACGCATCCCGGTAAATGCCGCCAAAGAAAGTAAAGTCGCCCGAGATGGGAGGAATATCCTGCCGGGAATTATCCACAGATACGGCAATGGTATTTGTGGAGGCAAAGTTGCAATAAGGAGTAATATCAAACGTAAAAGCGGTGTATCCTCCACGGTGCTCCCCCAACAGGTGACCGTTGATATATACAGAAACTGCTTTACTTGCTGCCTCGAACTTCAGGAAAAGCTGTTTGTTTTCCCAAGATGATGGTAGTTGTATCTGTTTCCGGTACCATCCAATACCTTTATAATAATCTTTGTGGGTGTATGCATCTGTATTCCAGGTGTGTGGTAAAGAGACTTTTTCCCAGTTTTCATCGTTGAACCGGGGTTGTTGTGCTTCCTGAATATCACCTTTATAAAACTTCCATCCGTGGTTTATGGTTTTAGATTCACGCTGTGCTGCCAGACTGGAAACCATCAGGCTTAAACAGAGAAATAAAATAATACGGGCGTTCATATTGATCAATTGTTTAACGTTTATGCTGAGAATGACTTGTAAAACCCTAATAAAGCACGCAGAAAATGCAACCGGAAGATGAGTCGGATACTACCGGAAGATAACTCTGATGCGATCGGGACTTGCAGCAAATGCTACCGCCACCGGATCGGGATGGAATCTCTCTAGCTGAGAGTTAGTTAATACCCATAAGTTCAACGCCATTCGTTTATATTATCACAGTTACAGTTAGTGACTAAGGCTTAGCCAACCGATAAAGAAGGTTGCAAGCCTGACAGATTTAGCCCAGGGTCAGTGAACGAAGTGAGTGCAGCCCTGGGTAGTGACTCACCGCAGGCAATGTGTGCTTGTAGGCACGGCATACAAAGTATCTAGTAGTGTGCCGTTCTTTCAGAACTCCACTTCCGTATCTCTTATACCCAGGGTTGCGCTCGCTGGGCTCGCTTACCCTGGGCTAAATCTGTCAGGCTTTCAGCCTTCGCTAATCTTGGGCTCAGCCGTGGTTAATCGTTGGCTCATTCTTGGCTAAATGAATCAGATTAAATCTAGTACACTACCTATTGTCAACTTCTGTAATAACATAAACGAAATGGTGTTTAAATACCTATTGAAAACTTTGCTATCGTTCATTCGTATAATAAGGAAGGGCCTTCCAGTAAACGTTGCATTACTTTTGCTTCAGACCCTTCACCAGGCTTCGAATGAATAAATAATGATGTTACTCTACTAAAACTTTTACCTTATAATTGCGTGTAAAAGCTCTTACCTCATAATCCTTTGTCTGACTGTTTGTATTATTATCGGGGTGAGATATTTCACCACTGGTCGGATTAAATGTATAAAGGCTGAAAGCTCCTTTTTTACCCGAAGAAAGTGTTTTTACATAAATATCTTTCACTCCTTTTTCTGCTTTCGGAAATTCCATTTTAAAACCACCATCCGCATCGGGAGTTAAGGTAGTTCCAGATGAATCTACAATTTCATAGTCTCTTCCAATATTCAATGTATCGGCAGAAGAAATATAATAATATACTGTCACATCGTAGGAACGTGTGCGTTCGCTATGAAATTGAACAGGAACTTTAACTGTCTCTCCTTGTTTAACCTTATACTCAACTTTGTTGTTGTTGAAGTCACCAGTAGTCTGTCCCCAGTTCTCAAAGCCAAAATAGTAAATATGCTCCATAGCCGGATCGCCATTGCCCCATTCATCACTGTCACAGGCTGTGAATGAAAAGCAGATGGCCAGGAGTAAAAATGCAAATATCTTTTTCATAATTTATATGTTTATTGTTATTAGTTTTCCCAACCAGGATTTTGAGTTATGGCACCATTGGTTAATGCAATTTCCTTCGTTGGAATGGGGTATAAGTAATCTCTTTCCGGATTAAATTTACGGGAGTCTTCGAGTTCAATCACATACATATCTTTCTGGTCATATACCTTTTTACCATTCAACATACCATTTTCATCGGTTAAGCGGTTTTCCAGATTCTTCCTTTCTTTAGAGGTTTCGTCATCCACAAACCTAGCTCCTATAATATTAGTGGGCAGTACTTTCTCGGCAATCTTCCAGCGGATGATGTCATCGTAACGAAATCCTTCATCCAGTAACTCCACTGTTCTTTCCCGACGAATCTCTTCCAGCATATCCAATGCGTTTTTGGTAACAAACTCATTCGTTAGTTTAGCATCAAATCCGGCTCGGTCACGTAGAGCGTTTACCGTAAGGTTAAGTTGTGAATCTGTAATTGAACCATTGTATTCATAGAGGGCTTCCGCATAAGTAATCAGTACTTCTCCATAACGAATCAGCATTTTATCAACACTTTCCCGGCTTGTAGTAGACCATTCTTCCAACATGAATCCTTTTTTCAGTGAATAACCATTTCCGTGCTGATTATCGAAAGGTACGTAATTTCCCTTATATGCTTTTTCACCAATCTTGAACGCAGTCATCGATAAACGCGGGTCTCTTTTCACGAAAACATCATCAAAACTGGTTTCCGTTACAATTCGTAAAGGTGACTTTTCGCGCGGAAGTCCGTCTTCATACAAAAAAAAGGTCTACCATCTGGCGGGTAATGGAAACGGAGTTTTCCATTCCTCTTGAGTTACTGTGATAAACGGTTGGGGTACCATTCGGCCCATATACTTTCACAAAGATGTTTTCTTTGTTTCCGGAACCTTCTCCATCAAAGTAGAACAATGTCTGGAAGTCGGGGAATAACTCATGCCCTTCTTTCATTACGAGTTCAACGGCATCGATGGATTTCTTCAGATGATTCCTCGCATCTCCCTCCAGGTTATGGTATTTAGTGAGAGTACCTACATAAAGTCCGATACGTGCGGTTAATGCCAGTGCGGCAGAACGAGTCGCCCGGCCCCAATCGGCTTCGGGTAGATTTGCACGGGTGGGCAACCACTCGGCAGCAAACTCCAGGTCTTCATAACATTGGGCAATTACATCTTCACGGCTATCCCTTCCCTTGAATATTTCCGGATAATCGGTTCCATCAAAGGATCTTAAAATTAAGGGAACACCACCATATTTCTTCACCAGTCCAAAGTAATGGTAGGCCCGGAAGAAGCGGGCTTCTGCCAGCCAACGGTTTTTGTTTTCCTGTGGTATTTCTACGTTGACTGATTTATCGATAATATTATTGGATACATAAATCCGTCTAAAAGGATCTCTCCATTCCACACTATCCTTTAAGGTGGAGAGAGACCAACTTCCTGATGAAATAGCATCACTCGCCGTCTTTACCAATTCATCGGAACGGCTATCGTGTGAGAATCCCTCTAACTGATTATACAAACGGTTACAAGCACCCCGCAGGTCTTTTTCGGTTCTCCAGAAATCAAGATCTGTCAGAATGGTTTCCGGCAATCTGTTCAACTCGCAGGAAGTGATAAACACGACAGATAGGAGGAGTAATATAGTTATTTTTTTCATGTTCTTCTACGATTTAAAATGTAACATTCAGTCCCACTGTCCAGGTGCGGAAGAAGGGATAATAGTTGGCTTTGACTTTGTTTTCTACTTCCGGGTCGAATACAGACAGCATGTTGGTATGTTCCCAAACATCTGCTCCCGATACATACACTCTAAGTCTTTCCATTATATTCTTTCTTACAGGAATGGTGTATCTCAGCGTAACGTTTTTCAAACGGATGTAAGAAGCATCCTGTACCCACTTATCAGAAGGATGGAAATTAAAGGTTTCCTGATTGTTGTAGTTGTACAATCGGGGCCAGTAAGCATTCTGATTGTCTTCTGTCCAATAATCGCGGTGCACTGTCCAAGGCATTAAAGACGTTTGACTTAATGGAGCCATCGTGCCTGCTTCCACCAACACTTTCCGTTTAGCAACTCCCTGGAACATCATGGAGAAATCGAAGTTCTTCCATTGTACTCCGAGGTTCAAACCATACAGGTAACGTCCGGTAGTATTTCCTAAACAAACCAGGTCACCCGGAGAGTCTGGCGTTTTATCTCCTGCGCCTATTGCATATTTATTATCTCTTTGAGAAACGTATTTTACATCCCCACCGGCAATCTTACCATCCTGAAAAGTTGAGTAACCCGGATTGGCTTCTTTAAACTTCAGGTATTCATCACGGCTCTTCCAGTATCCATCTGTTTTATATCCCCAAATGGTATTTATTGGGTAACCTTCTAATGCTTCTACCGTACCTGGCTCAATGAGGTTTGTTCCATTGTAATTCGTCAGTTTATTGTCACTGTCAGAAATATTAAAACTTACCTGGTAACTTACTTCTTTGATTTTGTCTTTCCATCCGATTTCGAATTCCCAACCCCATACTTTCAAGTCACCTATATTGGCTTTGGGTACTTTGATACCAATCTGTTCCGGCAGGTTGACATTAATGAGCATGTTATTGTTGTATTTCCAGTAATAATCTGCAGTAATATTCAGCTTATTGTTAAACAACCCCAGATCGATACCGATATTGGTTGTTTGAATGATCTCCCATGTTTTATACTTCGATGCCAACACATCCTGATAATAATAACTTTCGCCCAGATGCACATTATTACTCATCAAGGTCAGATAGTCATATTCACCCATTACGGCACCATTTCCAAGTTGTCCCCACGAAGCACGTGCTTTCAAATTGCTAATCGCTTCCACATTAAACCACTTTTCTTCATTGATTCTCCAGGCTCCGGAGAAAGAAGGGAACGCTTTCCAACGTTTATCCGGGTTTAAGCGGGAACTACCATCATACCGCAAATTGGCTTCTAACAGATAGCGGTCGTTAAAGTTGTAATTGATACGGCCAAAATAAGACATCATAGACCAGGCAGGAATATTATCCTTGAGCGTAGAGTTACCGGCTACGGAAGTGTCATAATAGTTAAAGGAAAAGAAGTCATTCGAAAGCAGATTCTTAGCAGTTCCTTCAATCTCGTCCTTTTTGTAGTTCTCATAACTGGCTCCGCCTAATATGCTGAAGGAGTGTTTTCCGAAATCCATATCATAGGTAGCAATGGCTTCAAAAAGATCCTGGTAATCGGAGTTTTTCTTTTTCTTCAATTCATTGGGACTGTTTACCTGAAACCTAACAGTTGTTCCGAGACGATCGTTCCAAACCAAATGACGTTTTGTTACTTGTTCCGAGTAATAACCGGCTTTGCGTGAGGCACTCAGATTCAAACGCAATCCTTTCACTAGGTCTTTAATAACAAGTGTTCCCTTACCCGTAAAAGCTTCATATTTCTTTTTAGAGGCACCGGCATTTTTCATAATATCAATGGCATTGGTCTGTAAGTCACCATTGTAAGGGTTATCATTAATGTCTTCTTCCGGATTATAGATGGGTTGACGACCCCGCACACGATACAGGCGTTCTAGTACATTTTTGGCACCAAAAGAAGATGCTTCGGTAAAGCTGCCCTGATAACTCACATTCAAGCTGAGGCTCATGTACTTATTTAAATCGGAATTAATCTTGGCACGCAGGTTGAAACGCTCGTTGCCATCGGGTCCATATTTCAGTAATCCGTTTTTCTGGTAGTAGTTACCCGATATGAGGTAATTCAAGTCTTTCGATCCCCCACTTACGGAGATAGAGTGATTATGCTGAGTGGTATAGTCGCGAGTTCCGGCATCTACCCAGTTGGTCGCTTCAAAGAAATCCCAACGGCCATTCGGATTCGGACGGTAATTGAAGTTAGGATTGCCTATCCAAGAACCTTGTTCTTCACTCCATTCCGGACTTCCGCCGGTGTTGATACGAGACTCATCAATGAACCGTTGTTCCTCCCATGCAGGAAGACGTTCGGGCATATTCCCTGGCGTGTTAACTGCAAAATAACCATTGTAAGAGATTTTAGGTTTACCAGACTGACCGTTTTTGGTGGTTACCAATACTACCCCTGCCGCAGCACGGGCTCCGTAAATGGCTGAAGCTGCTGCATCCTTCAATACGGAAATAGATTCGATATCACCTGGGTTAACGAGCGTCAAATCACCTTCTACACCATCAATAAGAACGAGAGTCTCTGTCTTGTTGAGGGAAGAATAACCACGAATACGCATACCGGACGTTTCTGATCCGGGCTCACCACTGGTACGTAGCACCGCTACACCGGGCAACTCACCTTGTAAAGCCGTTAACACGTCGGATGCCGGTTTAGACGCAATTACATCCCCATCGATAGCAGACACAGAACCCGAAAGGTTTACTTTCTTCTGAATACCATATCCTACCACAACTACTTCATCCAAAACTTTGGAATCTTCTTTTAGCAGAATGGTAGCAGGTATCTTATTGGCTGGCAATTCGATTGTCAGATACCCCATATAAGAAATTGAAACAGTGGAATTAGAATTTACTCTTAAAGTAAAATTTCCATCAAGATCGGTAATAACACCATTGGTTGTTCCCTTCTCTACAACGGAAACACCAATCAATGGCTCCTGTAGGGTGGCATCCAGGATCTGTCCCCGGATATCGACCATGTTTTGTGCGAAAAGATTTAAGGGGGAAAGCAAACAGATAAAGCTCAATAGCAGGAAATGAAATGCTCCCCGTAATAAAGGTTTCTTTTTCATAATAAATAGATTGTTAATTGAACGATAACATTTATTTGTTATAATGCAAATATGTGTTTAAAAAGAAACTAAATCACTAAAAGTACTACAACAAAAACTCATGTGAAAGTAAGATAGAGTACATCTACACTTTCTCTATCTCAAAAAATAGAGCTTATAATCAGTATTTTACAAATAATTTCACCACATCTGATCCATTACGATTTCAGAGGAATGATGTACTCACTGACCACAGGATTTAGAACAAAACGATTAATCTGTCCCAACATTATGTGACTTTAAAGGATTATCATTACTTTTGATATTTGATTACTTAAACTATGAAAAAGATAACCTTATTTCTCCTATTCTTATGCTGTTACCTGGTATGCCACGCCAACTGGCAACGATCCGTAACCAATCACAATCGCCGCATTTATAAAGCTGCCAATCAAAACTGGATGGTTGCCCAGCATCCAAATGGATGGATGTACTTTGCAAACAATAAAGGTCTACTGGAGTTTGACGGTGTCAGCTGGAACACTTATTCCATTCATAATGCCAAAACCCGTGCAGTAAAATCCGGGAACGACGGCAGAATCTATGTCGGTGGATTGGGGCAGTTTGGTTACTTTACGCCCAACAGCAAAGGAGGATTGGATTATACCTGCCTTTCGGATAGCCTTCAGGGAGTATCTTCAGGAAATATATGGAACATCCATGTGATTGATGATCGGGTCTATTTCCAATCAGACAGAACTGTGTTTTACCTGGAGAACGATCAAATATACCAGATTCCTGATACGGGTGATATTGTATATTCAGCCATTGCATCCAATAAATTTTATATTGTGGGCGGTAGCGGTTTATCTATTTTAAATGGTGAGGAACTCTCTTTGATTCCCAACACGAAAGAAATAACCCAATCAAAGGTAGTGGGAATAGTTCCCTTCAAAGATAAAGTACTGATTGTCACCAGCAGACACGGCTTGTATTTATTCGACAGAAAAGAAGTCAGGAAGCATAGTACCAAGGCTGATTCCTTTTTACAAAATAACCAGTTATTTTGCAGCGCGCTAAAAGATTCTATCCTGGCTTTGGGTTCTGTGCAGGATGGAGTATTATTGTTAAATACCGAAACCAATGAGACGGAACATTTTTCGATTACTAATGGCTTGCAAAACAAAACCGTTCTGTCCCTGCTTTTCGACCGGGAGAATAATCTCTGGCTGGGACTGGATAATGGAATCGATTGTATCAACTTGAATGCTTCCATGTTCTTTCTATATAGCAATAAATCGGCCATCGGGTCGGGCTATACTTCGAATTTATACAATGGCAAATTGTATCTGGGCACTAATCAAGGCTTATACGTCACAGATTATCCCATTGTACTTAATAAAGAGACCAATCTTCAATTTGTAGAAGGTGCAGAAGGCCAGGTCTGGTCGGTACTGGCATACGATAATAAACTGTTTTGTGGAGGAGGTAACTCATTGATTGTAGTTGATAAAGATAAGATATCACGGTTGAAAGGAATAAGAGGAGTATGGTCAATCCTTCCACTGAAGAATCAACCGGATGTATTGATTGCAGGCACTTACAATGGATTATATATTCTACGGAAAGACAAACAAGGAAAATGGTTCGTTTCCCATCGGGTGGAAGGCATCAACTATTCATCCAAGACGATGTTTATAGAGGAACTGAATAATAACATCTGGATAGCGAACAAAGAAAGCGGTCTTTATCGCGTCACTTTATCAGAGGATTTGAAAAGCGGCGCTATCAAAAACTATAACAGCAGTCAACTGCCTGCCGGGGATAACGTGTATGTTTCACAAATTGACGACAACATAATCATTGCTTCCCGACAAGGGCTTTTCCGTTACAATGAAATCAAAGACCAGTTGGAGAAGTTTACCCCACTGGAAGAATTACTGGATGGAAACGTAGCTTATACCTATATATTACAAGATCAGTATAAGGATATCTGGTATGTAACCGATGGGATGTTGAAACTTGCCCGGTATAGTCAGGAAAAGAATACTTATATTAAGAATGAAAGCGAATCTTACCTGAAAGGATTCCTGATCGAAGACTTTGAGCACATTCGTATTTACAATGAAAACCAAGCGGTGATTGGAACTGAAGAAGGTTTTTCACTTCTGCAATTCAATAGAAACCCTACTAAGAAATTTCCGTTAAACCTACAGATACGGAAAGTCTATCTGACCATCGGAAAAGACTCACTGGCTTACGGACGTAGCTATAGTTATGATGAAACTCCGTTAATCATCCCCTATAAATACAATTCAATACGAATTGAATACAGTGTGAATAACTATGATAAATCATTGACCACCCTTTATTCTTACCAACTGAAAGGAAGTGATAATGAAGCCTGGAGTGAATACAATGAGAATATCTCCAAAGAATATACCAACCTGAAAGAAGGAAAATATAGTTTCAACCTTAAAATTATTACAAATAAGGACAAAGAACCTGTAATGACTTCATTCGAGTTTGAAGTACTTCCCCCTTATTACCGCACGTGGTGGGCGTATACTTTATATGCTCTGATCGCTGGAGCTTTGCTTTATTATCTCTACTTTAAACTCAGTGAACGACAACGAAAAGCGATTCAGGAAAAGAACAAAGAATTGGCACGACAAAAGGTAGAGTTTCAGAAAGAGAGTGATTTAAAAGACCAGAAAATAGATTCCTTAAAGGAAAAAAACCTGCAATCAGAACTCAAGCATAAATCGGACGAGCTGGTAAAAACCACGTTGAACATTGTACGCAAGAATGAGATGTTGCAGGAAATTAAGAAAGAAGCAATGAGTATCTCCCGTTCCATCGACGAAGAGAACTTGCCGAATGTACGTCGGAAAATGCTACGCCTTATCGGGCACATTGATACCAATATTGAGCACGATGATGACCTTCAGGCTTTCCAAAACACCTTTGATTCTGTGCACCAGGATTTCTTCAACAAGCTGGATAGCCGTTTCCCCAATCTGAATAAGAAAGAGAAACTGCTGTGTGCTTATATTAAAATGGATTTAATGTCGAAGGAAATTGCGCCGTTAATGAATATCTCTTTAAGAGGAGTGGAGATCAGTCGTTACCGGCTACGGAAGAAACTGGAACTGAGTCCGGAAGCAAATCTAGCGGATTTTCTGCAGAAATTGTGACCGGTTACAACCTTCGGATTTACCCTTCAGATACCTCCCACCATTTCGGTAAGAGGCCTTATGCGGGGTTTATTATGCGTTCTTAGGTTTACGTCTTGCCCAACCTTCTTCACTAAAATCAGGCTCATCCTTCTGAAAGAATTGTTGCCAGTTATCAGTCTTTTGAGGGCCACGGGCCGTTGTATGGCCCCGTTCGGAGCGGGCAGGTTTACCGTTTACTTTTTTTTACTTTTAAGGTCTCGGCTACCACTACCAGATGAACTGCGGGTACTCTTGTTTTCGTCACCTGCTACTTCAACGGTAATCTTCCGACCTGAAAATTCGGCTTTATTGAGGGCTTTCACAACCATTTGTGCCTGCTTTTCATCTACTTCAAAGAAAGAAAAGCTTTTCATCAAATCAATTCGGCCAATACGTACGCGTCTGGAAGTGTTTTTGTTCACCAGGTCAATAAGTTGATGGGCGAAGAAACTGTCGGCTTTTCCCAGACTGATGAAAAGGCGGGTAAATCCGGCTTCTGCGTTACGGCCGTTCTTTCCTTTATCTCCGTCTCTTCGGGTGCGGATATCTCTATCTCTGCTGGTTCTATCAATACGGCTGTCAGATGGTATTTCAATTTCTTCCCGGTCACGGTAGTATTCCAGAAAACGATTAAATTCGATGGAAACCATCCGTTTGATGATATCTTCTTTGTCCAGCCATTCCAGTTTACGATAAATAGCAGGCATATAGTCAGCGATTTCGTCTTCGCTTACCTTTACCTTTTCTACATCATCGATTACTTTCAACAACTGTTTCTCACAGATTTGTTTATTGGTAGGCATTACTCCCACCTCAAACTTCTTACCCATAATTCTCTCTATCTCACGCATCTTACCCTTTTCACGGAGGTTAATGATGGCGATAGAAGTTCCGGTTTTCCCTGCGCGACCCGTACGACCACTGCGGTGGGTATAACTTTCGGTATCATCAGGTAGCCCGTAATTAATAACGTGCGTCAAATCGTCTACATCCAATCCGCGGGCAGCTACATCGGTTGCTACCAGAATCTGAATGTTACGAATACGGAATTTCTGCATTACTGCATCCCGTTGAACCTGCGATAACTCTCCGTGCAAGGAGTCTGCATTATAACCATCCTGCATCAATTTATCAGCAATCTCCTGGGTTTCTTTCCGGGTACGGCAGAAGATGATTCCATATATTTGCGGGTAGTAATCGGCAATACGTTTGAGTGCAGCATATTTATCTTTGGCATGTACGGTGTACACAATATGCTTCACGTTGTTGGCTCCCTCGTTCTTACGTCCGATGGTAATTTCTTTCGCATTGCGAAGATATTTGCGGGAAATCCGTGCGATCTCCGGACTCATGGTCGCGGAGAACAAAAGGGTATTCCGGTCTTCGGGAACATCTGCAAGGATGGCATTAATACTGTCGGTGAATCCCATATTCAGCATTTCATCGGCCTCGTCCATCACAACATTGCGAATGGTAGCTAGCGAAACAGTTTTCCGTTCCATCAGGTCGAGCAAACGTCCGGGAGTTGCCACAATAATGTGGACACCTTTTTTCAGGCTTCGGATTTGGCTTTCGATGGAGGAGCCTCCATAAACCGGAAGTACTTTTAAACCTCGGATATATTTAGAATAGTCGTGTAAATCACCAGCTATTTGCAGACAAAGTTCACGGGTGGGACAAAGAATTAAAGATTGAGGTACTGTTCTTTCGACCTCTACTTTTTGGATAATCGGCAAACCAAATGCCGCTGTTTTACCTGTTCCGGTTTGCGCAAGCGCAACCACATCGTTATTTTCGCCCAACAGATAAGGTATTACTTCTTCTTGTACAGGCATGGGAGCGACGTAACCCATTTCTTCAATTGCTTTAAGTATTTCCGGGGAAACGCCTAACTCTTCAAAATTCTTCATTAAAATGGTGTGTATCAATAAAAATCGGGCACAAAGTTACGGATAATTATTGGAATTGTATGATTTCTTTCAGAATATTCGCCTTATTTTAAGAGAATATCCCGCAGCGTATCAATATCTTCCTTACTTAAACCGATACCGCGGCTTAAATATGTATCCATATTACCGTAGTTTTTTCGGATTTGTTCTTTAGCTGCATTCAGAAAACTTTCGCGGGCAGAGAAAAGGGTGGTAATGGCTTCCTGCGAATAAGAAGGCAATTTGTAAGCGAAACGTGAAAAACTAGGTATGTCAAAGTAATCGTTGCTATTACGGTAATCCTGCAGAATTATATCATCGTTTACCCCTATCGCAGATAAAATCAGGGCCGAAGCAATCGCTGTTCTTGCTTTTCCGGAGGTGCAATGAATAAGTACCGGATAGTTGTGGGGTTCCAACAGCAGATTAAACATTTGTTTGTATTCGTCCCGGTAATAAGTTGCCATTTCCCTATGCAAACGCAAAACCAACCGGTTAACGCTATCGTTTCGGATAACTCCTTTCCGCAAATCTTCGATGACGGCATGCGTATTGAAGATTCCTATCGGAAGGTGTACGACGTTAAAACCTCTTTCCTTTAACTCGCCTTGTGCGTCAGGAATTTCCGATGCATCGCGCAAATCAATAATGGTTCGAATACCGATATTCCGGAGTTCTTTATAAGAGGCAAGGGGCAGTTTATCGAATTCGGCCGACCGGTAGATTTTTCCCCAGCGTACCATCTTGCCGCGATCGGCAGGATATCCTCCCATATCACGAACGTTCTGTATGCCTGGAATGTTAATATTTCTGCTGCCCACTACTACCCGGTATTTATTATTGAACACCAGTTTATAGTAATATCGTTGGGTGGGATCGGAGGTAATAATCACCATCTTTTGATCAGAAATATGGGACATAGCCACCGGATTGGATTCTTTAATCTGGTCTGGGTTTGTAGAGGCATAAACCTTTACTTTACCCTCTATAGTAGGCGTAGTCTCCCACTTAATGATACAATTGCCCACACTATTTTCCTCACAAACCACAGAAATTGCAGGGGCTTCGCCTGAACAGGATGAGAAAAATAGTATGACAGATAGTAAGGAGAAAAGATCTTTGCACATAAACTTAGTTGTGAACATCTCTCACAAAGATAGAAAATCCCTGTACATCTTGGCAGAACTTTGCTATAATTAGCTAAAGTACAAACTTTTTAAGACACGTCGAGATCCAATTCGTTGGCGAAATCTACCGATATGGAGTTGTCATAGCTCTGACATACTTCCTGAGAGAAAAGCCGGCCCAGTTCGATGATTCTATCCCAGGTGTCGGCATCTATTTTATTTAAATTATCCCGACGAATGTCGTATGCTATTAACCCGTAGATAATACCGGCATTGAAGTTATCGCCGGCACCAATGGTGGAGACGGTTTCAATTTCTTCCACTGGATATTCTCGTCCGTATCCGCTGGCTGTGCGCAAGGATATTTCATCTGCTCCAGCGGTGTAAATAAAGTTTGGACAATAAAACCTGATCTTCTCTTTATACACTTTGTCGGCACTATCCAGGTTGTACATGTTCATAAAGTCCTCGCGCGAACCGCGTACGATGTCGGCAAACTCCAGGTTTTCAATAATGGTAGGTGCCAGCCACATGGCTTCATCGATATGAGAACTGCGGAAGTTCACATCGTAATAAATAATGGCTTTTCTTTGTTTGGCCAGGTTCAGGAACTCCAGCATCTTCTCGCGCAATACCGGGTTGAGTGAATAGTATGATCCGAAAATAACGATGTCGTTTTCTTGGATATCCGGAGTTACTACCTCCAGGCGTTGTTTCGGATAATCTTTGTAAAACATGAATTCGGCCTGACTTGCATCGTCCAGAAAAGCAAGGGCTACTGGCGATTTTCCATTGGGAAATACTTCCACGTAATCGGTGGAAACGTTGTTTTCGTACATAAAACCCAGAATTGTATCGCCTACCCGGTCGTTTCCGGTTTCACTGATAAACACAGTATCTACTGCCAACCGCCCGAGTGAAATCATTCCGTTGAAAACGGAGCCACCGGGAACTGCTGCTACAGGTTGATTACCTTTAAATATAATATCGAGAATAGTCTCGCCAATACCTATTACTTTTCGCATAAACTTCTGGATTTTTCACCTAAATAACCACCGTGATGGCGTTTTGAATAGTCGGATATAGTGAACCCTGTTTTCTTCATGGTTTGTACCACCAGAATATCACCTATTACGGTCATCATGGTGGTTGAAGTAGTGGGGGTCATGCCAATAGTACAAACCTCATCCGGTTTGCCGGTACAGAGACATACGTGGGACTCTAGCGCCAGCGGACTTTCCGGATTTCCGGTGATAACAATAAACTTCAAGTCAGGATTTAAGTTATGAGCCAACTGGGTGAGCTCTACAATTTCGCGCGTTTTGCCGGAGTTGGAAATAAACAAAAGGAGATCGTTTTCCTGCAAAATTCCCAGATCACCATGTTGCGCTTCGCTGGGATGTAGAAACACGGCGGGGATACCTGTTGAGCAGAAAGTGGTGGCAATATTCATGGCTATTTGCCCGGCCTTGCCCATACCTGAGGTTACCAGCTTTCCTTTTTTTCTATATACTTGCTCCACGATCAGGTCAACCGCCTTTTCGTAAGCATCCGTAACAGGTATATTTAACACAGCCTGTGCTTCCTTTTGAAGCAACTCTCGGATCGATTCAACCATTCTCTTTTTTATGTTGTTAAAACATTACTTTAATAAATCGAGTAGCTCTCCGTACGTGTTCGCCACGTAGTAATAATTGGATAAGGGTTTGCGCGTGAAGTGTTCTTCGTCCAGCTTGTCGAGGAAGGCAAGTATGCCATTATAAAATCCGTTTACGTTGTATAAAACCACTTTTTTCGCATGATACCCAATAGTCGACGCGGCCATCACATGAAATATTTCGTCCAGTGTACCCACGCCTCCCGGAAGTGCCACCATTATCTCCGACTCGCGAATGATATAGTCTTTCCGGTCGCTTAAATTTTGGGTAGAAACAATTTCGTCTGGGAAACTGCTGACGCGTCCATTCTCTTCCAGTATGGCAGGAACCACTCCCACTACCCGGCCTCCGTTCGTTTTAACAGATTCGGCAATACACTCCATTAGTCCCAAGTCTGCGCCACCATAAACTAATGTTTTCTTTTCTTTACCCATCCATTCACCTAGTTTGCGCGTTGCTTCATAGTAAGCTGGATCAATTTCAGCAGAAGCAGAACAAAAGACTCCAATATATTTCATATATAGAAAAGACTACTTAATTAGATGCAAATATCTGTATTTTCCGATAAACAGCAATGAGTTTTATTGTATTTTTGCAGACCGAAAAAAACAGAGAATCCTGATAATAATGAATTATAATCAATATATCTTGCCCAATGGGCTACGAATTATTCACCAGCCTTCCGACTCGAAAGTAGCTTACTGCGGATTTGCCATCGATGCCGGAACCCGCGATGAACTGGAACAGGAGCAGGGAATGGCACATTTCGTAGAGCATCTTGTCTTTAAAGGCACGCGCAAACGGAAAGCCTGGCACATCCTGAACCGAATGGAAAATGTGGGGGGCGACCTGAATGCGTATACGAATAAAGAAGAAACAATTGTTTATTCTGCCTTCCTGTCCGAACATTTTTCACGGGCGGTGGAACTGCTGACCGACATCGTGTTTCACTCCACTTATCCGTCTCACGAAATCGAGAAGGAAACAGAAGTAATTATCGATGAAATCAACTCTTACGAAGATAATCCTTCTGAATTGATTTTCGATGATTTTGAAGATATTATTTTTCGGGGGCATCCTTTGGGACGAAATATTTTGGGCAAACCGGAGTTACTGAAAAACTTCGGTACGGAGAATGTTCTTTCTTTCACATCAAGATATTACCAACCTTCTAACATGGTGTTTTTTGTATCGGGTAACATCAGTTTTAAGAAGGTCTTATCGCAGATTGAGAAGTACGCCTCTGATCTTCCCTCCTCTCCGGTGAACAATAAACGTACTCCGCCCCCGCTTTATATCCCTGAGAAATTAACTGTTCACAAAAACACCCATCAGGCTCATGTCATGATTGGAAGTCGTGGATACAATGCGTACGACGATAAACGAACTGCCCTCTATCTGCTTAACAACATGCTGGGTGGGCCGGGAATGAACAGTCGCCTGAACGTGTCGTTACGCGAGCGAAGAGGCTTGGTGTACAACGTAGAATCCAACCTCACTTCTTACACCGATACGGGTGCCTTTTGCATTTATTTTGGCACTGACCCGGGTGATGTAGACCGATGTTTGCGACTGACATTCAAAGAGCTGAAGCAATTTCGTGATACACGGCTCACCATTTCTCAACTGACTGCCGCGAAAAAACAACTGATCGGACAGATTGGTGTAGCATCAGACAACAATGAAAACAACGCCCTGAGCATGGGCAAAACATTTCTGCACTATCACAATTGCGAATCGCCGGAGGTGGTTTTTAAACGGATTGAAGCACTAACCGCCGATACCTTATGGGAGGTGGCGAATGAGATGTTTGATGAAGAAAAGCTATCGATGCTGATTTATAAGTGAGGAGGCTTTACGAGGGCCTCGGGATAATTATCTTTCACCCATTGCAGGAATTTGTAGAACTCCCCTATGGTAAGATTACGGTAGCTTGTCTTCTTACAGAAGCCGAGATATTCAAACATCCTCCAGAAGGAATCCATTCCCTCGCCGTCGAAGAGAGATTCGTTCTCCCCCAAATTCATCCGAAAAATCATAGGCAGAACAGATATATCATTGCAAACTACAAAAAATATCTCATAAGTCAAAGAACGCCTGGAGTGTAGCATCAGGATTTCGTCTCCACATTTCGTCAGGTCGTGCACTACCTTTCGTTTCCGGGGGCAAAGATACAGTGACGAAAATAGCCGGAGGCGCGAATAGGCAAGAAACGGGATGAAATTCGAAATGCCTCTTGTTTTTAACATAGATTAAGAGAAGAGTCGTTGCAGAAGCCGTCTGCGTTGAAGGTAATTACATTGGCTTCGGATGCCTGTAGAACTTGGTGTAACTTGCAGCAGGTTTCGGAGTAAGTGCCGGTAGCTTAGTTTGAAAAATTACCAGGCACATCTTCATCAAAAACGCCGACTGCTACTACTTCTACTTTAGAAGAAGTAGAAGACGATGCTTTACTTTACTTCATTTTACTCTACTTTACTTTTCTCTTCTTTACTGCACCAGCGTCGGTGGTGAATTTTTATTGCGATTTATATTTATATATCGAAAGGCGCTATTTACGGCTTTTGCAAGAGAAATGCTTCACTACATTCATGAATATAAAGAAAATCACGAAGAAAACTTTTCTTACAATGCATAGATGACAAGTAATATATTCGGTCAAAATTCATCTTATCCGGAATAATCTGTTTGTAATATAGAAATGTTTTTCCGTTTCTGTTTGCGCTGTGAACAATGCTACAAATCACTCCTAAAAAACTTTTTTGTGCATTACAGAAATAACTATTTCGGAACTATCTATTTCTGAAGAATGTAATTTAACATCACAAAAAAAGCTCCCCCAAAAAGGAGAGCTTAATTTCTTTAACTTAATTACATTTCTTAAAAAGAAAGAGGCTTGATTAAGCATTACAATACAAAGATAAGTGTTATTTTTGCCTTTTCCAAATTTGGTACAGATGAAATATGATAAATTAGAATACTTTGTCTCTCAGCCACGACTTAATCGATTCTTGACAGCGAGTGCGAATTCTAAATCAAAAGCACAGAAGCTATATCAAGCTAATCTAAGAGTAGCGCAAAGTTTTTACCCGGTTTTGAGCTTATTTGAAGTAATTCTGAGAAACGTCTGCAATTATCAGATATCCTCTGTTTTCGCTAATCCCAACTGGATTATCACAGAGAAAAATGGATTTATGAGTGACCGTTCTTTAAGTAGATCACGGTTCTTCTTGAAGAATGCGGTGCTAAACGCGGAAAGATCTATCTTAAGAACAGGAAGGACCATTACAGCAGGAAAGATTATAACTGAACAATCCTTAGGCTTTTGGACAAGCTTTTTTGAACCACACCATTATAGATTAGTTAGAGGAGCAGTTATTCAAGGATTTCCCAATAAACCTGCTAGCGCCAATCGCAGTACGATAAGTCAAAAACTCATTCGGATTCGAGAATTTAGAAATCGGATTTATCATAATGAACCTATATGTTTTAATCATGCTGCTTTTGATTTTACCTATGCTATACAAACCAAACAAGATATATATGATCTTCTTGAATGGATAGACACAGATTTACCTTTGTATGTTCAATCATACGATACGATTGATCGCAGGATAAACTCAGCTAGTAATTTGATCTGATACAGAACATCATTTCTTTAAACGTTAAATCCCACCCAACACCCCACTCAAATCTTAATTATATTACATTAATAACCGTTTGTGATATAAAAACACTATTTTTGCACACCCTAAAACAGAAAACTTTGTGTAATAGATGGTGCAGGGAAAAGCTATAGATATAGAGTCATTATATCGGATTCTTTTTGGGAAAGAACCTTTAATACTATCAGAAACATGTATGAATGAGGTTTCAGATTGCTATCAATTTCTGAAAACTTTCTCCGGTGATAAAATCATTTACGGCATTAATACGGGTTTCGGACCCATGGCCCAGTATCGGGTGGACGATCAATTTCTGAGAGATCTTCAATATAACATCATTCGAAGTCATGCCACAGGAGCCGGACAACCTCTGCCCGAAATTTGTGTGCGTGCCGCTATGATTGCCCGCGTATATACCTTCCTGCAAGCCCGATCGGGAGTACATCCTGAACTGGTATCCCTTCTGATTGAATTTATCAACCGGGAAATTTATCCTTTTATTCCAGAACACGGAAGTGTAGGGGCCAGTGGCGACCTTGTACAATTGGCACACATAGCGCTGACACTGATTGGCGAAGGAGAAGTTTTTTACCAAGGAGAAAAAAGGAATACCGCCGAAGTGATGAAAGAAAACGGACTGAAACCATTCTCCATGCACATTCGGGAAGGACTCTCGATTACCAACGGTACTTCTGTGATGACAGGGATCGGACTGGTCAATCTCTTCCAGGCACGGCAGTTGCTGCAATGGTCGGTTATAGCTTCGGTGATGATGAATGAAATCGCCGCTTCATACGATGACCTGATGGCAGAACCTCTGAACAGTTGCCGAAGACACGAAGGCCAACAGGTAATTGCCCGCCGGATGCGCGAATGGATCTCCGGAAGCCAGTGTATTAAGAAAAGAGAAATCGAACTTTACAATAGCCAAAACCAGGAAAAAATATTCGCACACAAAGTGCAACCCTTTTATTCACTAAGATGTGTACCCCAGATACTGGGCCCTGTTTACGATGAATTACAAAACGCGGAAAAGGTATTGATCAACGAAGTAAACTCTGCTTGCGACAATCCGATTGTTGATCCCGTAACCCAAAACATTTATCACGGAGGTAATTTCCACGGTGATTACGTTTCGTTTGAAATGGATAAACTAAAAATTGCCATCACCAAACTAACCATGCTGAGCGAACGGCAAACCAATTACCTGTTTCATGATAAGATCAACGAGATTTTGCCACCCTTTGTCAATCTGGGTGTGCTGGGATTGAATTACGGTTTGCAGGCTTCGCAATTTACCGCAACATCCACTACTGCCGAATGCCAGACACTATCGAATCCGATGTATGTACACAGCATTCCGAATAATAATGACAACCAAGATATCGTCAGTATGGGAACCAATTCGGCACTCATTGCACGCCGAATTGTGGAGAACTCTTTCCAAGTACTCGCCATACAGTTTATGGGATTGGCACAAGCCATTGATTATCTGGGCATCCAAAGCAAGATAAGTCCGAAAAGTCAACAAGTATATAAAGAGATACGCGAATTCTTCCCCGCATTCAAAGAAGACAGTGTATTGTATCCCAAGGTGGAATTAATGATCAACTATTTGAAGAAATGCGAAGAGTGGTAATAACAGGCATGGGTATTTACTCCTGCATTGGCAAGAATCTGACGGAGGTAACAGAGTCTCTCTATCACGGAAAGTCGGGTGTTGGTCTGGCTCCAGAGCGGAAAGAGTTGGGCTATTCCTCTGCGCTATCCGGTATATTGGAACGTCCGATCCTGAAAGGTTTGCTCGACCGCAGAGCCCGTCTTTGCCTGGCAGAACAGGGTGAATATGCCCATATGGCTACCCGGGAAGCGTTTGAAAATGCCGGAATAGCCCAGGCATTCCTGGATACCCATGATGTAGGCATCCTCTACGGAAATGACAGTAGCGCTGCTCCTATTATTGAAGCAATTGACATTATCCGGGAAAAGAAAAAAACAGTGCTTGTGGGTTCCGGTTCCGTTTTCCAGTCGCTGACATCGACGGTAACGATGAATCTTTCCGTTATATTCAATCTCCGTGGTATTAATTTTACGGTGGCAGGTGCCTGTGCCAGTGGTTCGCATGCGTTGGGCATGGCCTATACTTTAATCAAAGCAGGTATGCAAGATTGCATTGTATGCGGAGGAGCGCAGGAAATGAATGCCTATTCCGTAGGTAGCTTTGACGGCTTAAGTGCTTTCTCCCGCCGGGAGGAGGAACCGCAAAAAGCATCCCGTCCGTTCGATAAAAACCGTGACGGATTGGTACCCAGTGGTGGAGCAGCCAGCCTGATTGTGGAAAGTTATGAATCCGCTCGGAGAAGAGGCGCGCCGATTGTTGCTGAGATCATCGGATACGGATTCTCTTCCAATGGCGATCATATTTCGGTTCCCAATGTAGCAGGACCGAAACAATCGTTGGAATGTGCCCTTAAAAATGCAGGAGTTTCACCCGAAAGCATTCCTTATCTCAATGCGCATGCCACATCCACCCTTATCGGTGATTTGAATGAAGCCAAAGCCATTACGGAAGTTTTCGGAAGTCACAAGCCGTATGTTACGTCAACCAAATCCATGACAGGCCACGAAATGTGGATGGCCGGGGCCAGCGAAACGATTTATTCCATCCTCATGATGAATAATAATTTCATCGCTCCCAACCTAAATTTTGAGGAACCAGATGAGGCGTCGGCTCTGCTGAATATCCCTACTGAACGGGTAGACCGGGAGTTTGACCTGTTTCTCACGAACTCTTTCGGCTTTGGAGGAACCAATTCAACCCTGATCATTCGTAAACCCCAGGGTTTGTAATTCAAAACTAATTAAACTAGCAGTACTATAGAAATGACCAACGAAGAAATTATTGAAGAAATAAGATTCACACTCGCGGAAGAATTTGAAGTTGATGTAGAACTGATTCAACCAGATGCGCTCTTAATGCAAACACTGGATCTGGACAGTCTCGACCTCGTGGATATGGTTGTTCTGATTGAAAAGAACTACGGTTTCAATGTTACCGGACAGGATTTTGAGAAGATCAAAACCTTTCAGGACTTCTACGATCTGGTGATTGAGAGAAAACAGATGTAAGTTTTTGAGTTTATAAACTCAAATCATATGTGGCAAGGTAAAACCCGTGGAGGGGCATTTGGCTATTGGTTTTTTATCTGTCTAATCAGATATCTGGGTATAAGGGCGGCCTACGGTTTTTTATGTCTGGTTGTACCTTACTTTATTCCCTTTGCTCCCAAAGCTACTTCTGCCATCTGGTTTTACGCCCGTAAGATTTTAAAACACAACCGCCTGCAATCTGTTGGTATGCTATTTCGGAATTACTATCGCCTGGGACAAACATTGATTGATAAAGTTGCCATTGGCAATGGTATGATTGGAAAGTATAAATTCAAATTCGATAATTACCAGGAATTTTTGGATATACTGAATGGAAATCAAGGAGTAATTATGATAGGCGCTCACGTGGGAAACTGGGAAACCGGTGCGCCCTTTTTCAAGGACTACGGCAAGAAAATAAATATCGTAATGTATGATGCCGAACACCGGAAGATCAAAGAAATGCTGGAGAAAAACGGAAAGTCGGGTGCTTACAAGTTTATTCTGGTGAATGAGGACGAACTGACGCATGTTTTTAAAATAACAGAAGCATTGAACAACCACGAATATGTTTGCTTCCAGGGCGACAGATTCCTCAATGCTGATAAATTACTGACTTGCGAGTTTATGGGTAGGAAAGCCGAATTTCCTGCTGGTCCTTTTTTATTGGCTGCAAGGCTGCAAGTTCCTGTGGTTTTTTATTTTTCCATGCGGGAGCCAAACCGAACCTATCATTTTCATTTCCTCATTGCCAACGAAATTGTCCGAAGCAAAGAACGAAAGCCTGAACAACTATTGCTGGAGCAATATGCAAAAGCACTGGAAAATATAGTAAAACAATATCCCGAACAATGGTTTAACTACTATCAGTTCTGGAATGAAGCCTAAGAAAAAAAGAATGAAACTACCATCATCCCTACAAGAGAAATACTCGAAAGAGCAACATACTGCCCTGCAAGCCCAACGATTGGCGCAGGAAATAGCCTTCGGTCCCGTGGTTTTCCAGGTATCCCGGCTTATGCTGAAATTCGGAATATTGGAACTACTGGCCGAAAACCGGGAAGGCCTTACACACGATGAAATCTCCCAAAAGGCCGGACTTACGCGCTATGCCACACAAGTCTTATTGGAATCATCCCTGACAATCGGTACCATTCTGGTGAAAGAAGATCGCTTTTTATTGGCAAAAGCAGGTTGGTTCCTGCTAAACGATCCGATGGTTCGGGTAAATATGGATTTCAATAACGATGTGAATTACCTGGGACTTTTCCTTTTAGAAGAAACCTTACTCAGCGGAAAACCCGAAGGTTTGAAAGTATTCGGTGAGTGGCCCACCATTTACGAAGGGCTTTCCAGTCTGCCGGAAGAGGTTCAGAAAAGCTGGTTTGGCTTTGATCATTACTACTCCGACTGTTCCTTTGATGAAGCCTTAGCCATTGTTTTCGCTAAGCATCCCCGTAAATTACTGGATGTAGGGGGAAATACCGGAAGGTGGGCGCTTAAATGCGTGGATTACAATCCGGATGTAGAAGTAACCATCATGGACTTACCTCAGCAACTGGAATTAATGAAGGAACAAACGGCAGGACTCCCAGGTGCCGACCGGATACACGGATATGGAGCCGATCTGCTGGATAAAAACGTTTCCTTCCCTACAGACTTTGATGTCATCTGGATGAGCCAGTTCCTGGATTGTTTCTCCGAGGAACAGGTAACCAGCATCTTGACACGAGCCGCACAATCAATGACAGAAAACAACCGGCTCTATATTATGGAAACCTTCTGGGATCGGCAGAAATTTGAAACAGCCGCCTACTGCCTTACGCAGATCAGTATTTACTTCACGGCCCTCGCCAATGGTAACAGTAAAATGTATCATTCGGATGATATGATCCGTTGTGTAAAAACCGCCGGACTCGAGGTGGAATACATTTATGACGGATTGGGAATGGGCCATAGCATCATGCAATGTAAAAGAAAAAACTAACCAGATATGAAAGAAGCAATTTTTAAAGGAAAAGAAATATACAAGCTTATCCCACAACGACCCCCTATTGTGATGGTTGATAAGTTTTATGGAATCGAAGGCAACCAGTCATTCTCGGGCTTAACCCTAGCAGCAGATAACATTTTCTGCCAGGAAGGAGTATTCCAGGAACCAGGTATTATTGAGCATATTGCACAATCGGCTGCGGCACGAATCGGCTATATATACCACCAACAAGACGAACCTGTACCTCTGGGGTTTATCGGCTCTGTCGACAAATTAAAAATTCATGTGCTGCCCGAGGTAGGTAATGAACTTTCCACCGTAATAACCGTGGTACAAGAACTTTTCGATATTACCCTTATCTCTGCCCAGACAACGATGGGCGATACAGTGGTGGCCGAGTGTAAAATGAAGATATTTTTGAAGAAAGAATGAGAAGAAAGAAAATACAAGAGAAACCGGCCGCATTAACCGATCGTACTACCATCCGCGTTCGTTTCAGTGAAGTTGACTCGATGCAGGTAGTGTGGCACGGAGAATATATCAAATACTTTGAAGACGGAAGAGTCTCTTTCGGAAACCGTTATAACATCAATTATATGGATGTACATAGTCAAGGCTATGTAATACCGATCGTAGACCTTACCTGTCAGTTCAAGCAATCGCTCCGGTTTGATGAGGAAGCTATCATCGAAACCCGTTATATTAATACACTGGCTGCGAAAATCATCTTCGAATATACCGTTTACCGTGCTTCCGATATGTCGGTAGCTGCCACCGGAACAACCATGCAAGTGTTTGTAAATGAAACTACCAACGAACTGGAATTAACCAATCCTGAATTTTATCTGGAATGGAAAAAGAAATGGAACATCGGGTAAACGTATATCTGGGAGAAGACAACATTATCAGTTCCCTGGGCTTCACTACTCAGGAGAATCTGGAAGCTATCCAAAACTACCGGACGGGAATTGTGCATCATACCTCATCCGATATTGCTGATACACCGATTCAGGCTGCTCTCATCGATCCTATAAAATTAGGCGAACAGGTAAAACAATACCAACTGGAAGAATACACAAAGATTGAACAATTATTTATTCTTTCTATTCAACAGGTTCTGGAAGAATCCAAAACTCTTATTACTGATCCCACTTGTTGCCTGCTTTTTTCCACAACGAAAGGTAACATCGGTTTATTAAGTCACAAGCCAAATGCTTCTTGCGAAGAAGTCTCTCTCTGGAAGATGGCAGAAAAAGTTGCCAACCATTTCGGGGTGAATGAGAATAATTACCGGATTATTTCCAATGCCTGTATCTCAGGAGTGTCCGCGCTGATTGTTGGTAAAAGACTCATTGAATCCGGTCAATATCAAAAAGTGATCGTAAGCGGAGCAGATGCTTTATCACACTTCATCACCAGCGGATTTGCTTCTTTTAAATCTCTAAGCGAAGAAGTATGCCGTCCTTTTGATAAACAACGAGATGGATTAAACCTTGGAGAAGGTTGTGGTACGATACTATTAACAACCGATGGATCACCAGAAAGTATCATCCTGGCAGGAGGAGCAATCAGCAATGATGCCAATCATATTTCCGGTCCTTCCCGCACAGGCGACGGACTTTATTACGCCATGCAGCAAGCCATTACCGATGCACAAGCCAATCTAGAAGATATCGACTTTATCAATACGCACGGAACGGCCACAGTGTATAATGATGAAATGGAATCGAAGGCTATCCATCTAGCTGACCTTCAAACCCGTCCGGTAAACAGCCTGAAATCTTATTTTGGGCATACCCTAGGTGCTTCAGGGGTTATTGAAACAATTATTTGTGCGCATCAATTAAGGAAAAACATCCTGTACGGCACCTATAACTTTAAAGAATCTGGTTTACCCATGCCTATCCGTGTTTCATCCACTCACCAGGAGAAGTTACTGCAAGCCTGTGTTAAAACAGCTTCCGGCTTTGGTGGATGTAATGCAGCTATTTTGTTAAGCCAACCCTCTCTTCTTTCTTCTGCTTTTCATATTTCCCAGGAAGAAGCAAGGATAAATAATATCAGCACAGTATCCATCCATAAAAGTATGGTGAAAATAAACGAAGAAACAATCCTTGTCTCCGAGGAAAAATCGTTTGCGAATTTTATCCGGGAAGTATATAAAAGATCAGGCGAGAACCATATGAAGTTTTACAAAATGGACGATCTCTGCAAACTGGGATACATGGCTGCTTACTTCCTTTTGAAAGATAAATCGTATATGCCTACTGAAACCGGGGTTATCCTTGCAAATGCTAATTCTTCCCTACATGCCGACTTAAAGCATCAAGCGTTAATTAACGAGGGAGGAGACGAAACCGCCAGTCCGTCTGTATTTGTTTACACACTTTCCAATGTCGTTGCCGGAGAAATCTGTATTCGTCATAAAATACAAGGAGAGAATACTTTTTTTATTCAGAAAGAATATAATTGGGAAGAACTGGAAGGGTATGCGTACCAAGCCATGAAAGCGCAAGCCATGAAACGATGTATCGTAGGTTGGTGTGATTTAGTTCATGAAGATTATCAGGCGGAATTTAAACTTCTGAGCCATTCTCATTGATATTCCGAAGCCGTTCTTCCAATTCACCGACTCTATAAGAGAGCTGCTCGTTTTTCTTCAATAACTTTTCATAAAGTTCCCGATAAATTTTATTCTTATAATAAAGTTCCGGGGTATCTTCGTTTATTACTGCTTGATTCGGGATAGAGGACAGATCACTTTTCTCCCGTTGCATATTACCATATCCGGTTAATAGCCAGTCGAGATTCAAGTCTTCACATTTTGAAAACAACTTATCGTAATCAATGCTGTTGCGAGCTTTCCAATTTGAAAGTGTGGAGGGTTTTATTCCCAGAAAATGAGCCAATATAGCATCCGAAGCCAAATTCTTAGCTACTTTTACTCTTTCGAGGATTTCTTTTTTATCATTCGGTACTTTCATTGCAAAATTTATCTCCAAAAATTTGATTGTTTACGAGGTGTGTATTATATTTGTCAAATCGAAAACAACCTATGCTTTTTATAGGTTGAAAACAACAAATATACAAATATTCTATAAAGAAGCAATTATATGGAAGATAACAAAGACTTGATAAAACGAGTACTTTTCTGCCAAAAGGATTTCCACAGAGAATCCGGAACTGGCTCTTCTTCTGTAAGCATCCCACAGAAACGAGCACCCGAAACTTTAGATACAACATGATAAGATCCGGATCGGAGAACGATACGAAAAAAACTCTTATCTCCTTCATCGATATAAACAATCTCAGAAATGGCTACCTTATCTTGCGGTACATAGCCCTTCACACCCGAAAGAATACACAGGTCCAAATCTGAAAAAATAATCTCTTTATCAGTGATTTCAATTTGATGCAAGGTAATAAAGGGCTGCAATTTGATTCTGATTTCTGCTAATGATAAAGAAGGCAAAGTCTCTAATTCTTGTTTAGTCATGTTCACTATTTTAAAACAATAAAGAAGGCGTGGTAATTAATTAAGCCTGGAACAAGGAAACCGCCACAGTAACCTACCCATAGACTTAATAATCCCACGCCTGTCTTAGTATATGTAAAAAACATATAGACAAACTGACCTGAATTAATATTATGGATGGGTTTTAAACAAAATTGGCGGTTTTTAGTTCCCCAGACAATTAATTCTGCACAAAATAAAAAACAGTCCTGCTTAACTCTTTAGCAGACTTGTTGGAAGCAAAGTTAGAAAAAAGTTCTATATATTTGTCTTACATTTAGGTAAATCCGACATAATGGAACTTTATTTGTATATTTTCAAATACCAAACAGAAACAAACCATCAAAATGGAAGAATTAGTTGAGAAATTAAAAAGAGAGTTGATTGAGGAACTTAACTTAGAAGAAATTACCCCGGAAGATATTGATCCTGAAGCACCTTTATTTGGAGAAGAAGGTCTGGGTCTGGATTCTATTGACGCCCTGGAAATCATTCTTATTCTGGAACGTAATTATGGTATCAAAATAGCTAACCCAAGTCAAGGGAAAGAAATTTTCTATTCTATACGAACCCTTGCTGATTATATCACTGCTAATCAATAATAAATGCGAGTATTCGTAACCGGATTAGGTGTTATCTCCGGAATAGGAACGAATGTAAAAGAGAATCTAAAAGCTCTTTCGGAAGGTATCCATGGCATAGACAAAGTAACTCTTTTCCATACTAACCTTGATGTTCCGGTTTCAGAAGTGAAACTCTCCAATTCCGAACTTAAAAGAATATTATATTTGAAACCGGAAAAAATCCATTCGCGAACTGCACTCTTGGGAATGATGGCAGCAAAAGAGGCGATTGAAGATGCTAAACTTAATATAGAACGTACTGGAATAGGTTTTATTTCCTCAACTTCTGTCGGAGGAATGGATTTAAGTGAAAACTTTTTCACAACTTTCCGGGAGGGTCATAGCAAAGGTAGATTACAAAACATTATCCATCATGATTGTGCCGACAGTACTGAACAAATTGCCCAATATATAGGACATATTGGTTTTATGACCACCATCAGCACTGCCTGTTCCTCGGCTGCTAATGCCATTATGTTAGGGAGCCGACTTATAAAAAGTGGCTATCTGGATACAGCTATTGTAGGTGGAACAGATGCACTCTGCCGTTTCACACTGAATGGCTTTAATTCCCTGATGATTCTGGATAAAGAGCATTGTCGTCCGTTTGATAAAACTCGGGCAGGCCTCAATCTGGGGGAAGGTGCCGGATATGTGGTCCTGCAATCTGAAGAAACAATTTCGCGAAAACCATATTGTGAAGTGACTGGATATGCAAACGTTAACGAGGCTTATCACCAAACAGGAAGTTCGCCGGAAGGAGAGGGTCCTTATAAATCAATGACGGAAGCCCTTAGAATGAGTGGAATATCTCCTCGGGAAATTGGCTATATCAATGTGCATGGTACAGGAACTCCGAACAATGATCTTTCTGAAGGCAAAGCTCTGTTGAGGCTCTTTTCAAAAGAAGGTGATGTACCTCCATTCAGTTCTGTGAAGGCATTCATCGGACATACATTAGGTGCATCGGAAGGAATTGAAGCCGTGTATTCTGTTCTCTCGATTGAAAAAGGCAGTATGTATCCTAATCTTAATTTCAGTACATCCATTGATGAAACTGATCTCTCACCGATTACTTCATTTCACCAGGGATTGGACATCAAACATGTATTATCCAATTCGTTTGGGTTTGGCGGAAGTAATTCTTCCCTGGTATTCTCAAAAGTGGAGGATCGATTATGATATTACCCGCTTATATAAATCGCATGGCTTCTATTCATCCGGACGGGCTAGATGAGAATCAGCAGTATCTGAAAGCGGTAGAGCCTGACTACAAAGAAATAATCCAAAACCCATCCCTCCGACGTCGAATGAGTCGAATCATAAAGATGGGCGTGGCCTGTGGATTAGAATGTATTGGCAATATGCCTAAAGAGGAAATCCATTCAATTATAACCGCCACCGGATTGGGATGTCTAGCCGACACAGAGAAATTCATGAATAACATACTGGATAATAAAGAGCATCTTCTTAATCCAACAGCTTTCATCCAATCAACTTTCAATACGGTAGGTGCACAAATCGCTTTACTCTGCCAGAACCAGGCATACAATATGACGTACGTTCATCGGGGTTTTAGCTTTGAGTCTGCTTTACTGGATGGGTTATTAAGACTGCAGGAAGGAAATCAAAATGTATTGGTTGGAGCGTTTGATGAAGTCACAGAAACATCCCATATTATTCAACACCGAATGGGATTACTTAAGCACAACAATGCAGGAGAAGGAGCACAATTCTTTTTAATCAGCAAAGAAAAGAAAGAAGATTCATTGGTCCGTATTTCTGTTCCATTTACTTTTACAATCAATCCCCGATCAGATAAAGATGCACACATCACTGAGAAAATAAAAGAATACTTGGACCTAAATAAAATAGACTCAGAAAAGGTTTACTTGTACAAAGATTATAAAGATGATTGTGGAGAATACCCTACTTCTTCCGCTTATGGTGTTTTTACAGCTACTAAGATGTTATCGGATGAACCGGACAATGCCCATCATATACTTGTCATTAGCAGGTATTCCAATAATTACTCTTTTATACTTTTAAGTAAACCATGATCTTTGCAGGTATTATATTACTTATTGGGCTAGCTGCTTTTTTGTTTTATGCATCTTATAGCATCCAGGCGGGTATATATCTGAAAGCATTTTGCCGAAAAAATACAGAAGAAAAGATAGTAGCTTTAACTTTTGATGATGGGCCTCATCCCTTACAAACATCCAAAGTATTAGATGTATTGAAAGAGAGAAACCTTCCTGCTACTTTTTTCTGTATAGGAAAGCAAATAAAAGGCAATGAGAATATTCTTCATCGAATGATTAACGAAGGGCATAGCCTTGGGAATCATTCTTACATTCATAGTTGGCGTTTCCCATTCTTTACCGGCACATCTATGACCGAAGATTTAAAACGATGGGAACATTCCATAGCGGGTATTACAAGTGAAAGAATAAAATGGTTTCGCCCACCCTATGGAGTTACTAATCCGACAATAGCCAAAGTAGCAAAAAGATTAAACTATATCACTATTGGATGGAACATTCGTACCCTGGATACTCAAATAACCTCTCACGAAAAGATTCTCCGCAGAATCAAAAAAAAGACTCAAACCCGGTTCCATTATCCTACTTCATGATAGAATATCACACAGCGAAGTTCTCTTACATAAAATACTCGACTTACTGGAAACCGAGCATTATCAAGTAGTACCATTAAAAGAATGGATCAATTGATTTCTTTTGCCACCGATGCATTAACAAATAAAACATCTCCAATATTCTGGTATTCCAAAAAATAATTCAATGGTTCATGCTTCAGAATCTCTTCTCTAAAACCTACAATCGTCAAACCAGCCTGCTTTGAACGTTGTGTAACCAATTCACTGAATCGCTGGTCTTCTTCTTGAAGAACAATTTCAATATTAGCCATGGTTATCGGAAGTCTTCCTGTAAGAATTCTTTCTTTCAAGAGATCTTCCAGTGCTTCCTTGTTCCGATCCTGGCAAGCTACGAATACTCTGATTTGGCTATTCCGCCAATCCGGATGGGCCATAATAATATAACCTAATAAAATCATTAAGTTGGCATTCATATCATCATTAGTTTTGATCCATACATGAATCCCATTTTTATTTCGGATCGGATAAGTTGACCCCGCGAAAATACAAACATCAAAGTCGCCTGCTTTGGCCAAATTTACATTGGGAAAAATCCGGTTTAATTCATCTGTATTAGTTTTATCGTATTCAAATACAACCATATTATTTTCCATTCCGGATATTGAAGGAGCCTGTAAGACCTGCGCAATAGCAGACGTATATGAGGGCGAAATCATCGTGTCGATATATAAAGCCGTGTTATGCACCTTCTGGGTTTCCACCAATTGACGCAATATTTCTTTAGCTTCAGCGCAGGTTTGTTTGCTGAAATAACCCTCTATAAGATGGAAATAAGTACCAAATCCATGCTGATGACTGATCCATTTCATGAGTTCAAGCACCTTATCTCTTTCAAAAGAATTGGGAGATATACAGATTGCAGAAGGACGCCATTCTTCATTTTCCATTACCGACTGACTCTTTTGCATAAATACACGAACACGTCGGTTAAGTTGGAAAAGGGCCCCCTTAAAAATATCAACCAAACCTTTCTGATCTTTATTGTAATGCTCAATAATCACATAGATTATCACAATCAAAACAATAGCAAGGATGGTATATAAAGGGCTAATCATAAACATTACCCAGATCGAGAGCAAAAAGCCTCCCAAAGAAAAAAACCATTTGGATTTAAAACGAGGTCTGTATGAGGGGGGTGAACCAAAATGATTCAGAAACGAAATCAAACAAAGTGTTCCGTAAGTAATTAAGAAAAACATAGAAATAATTTCAGCCACTTGATCTATATTTCCTACTAACACAAAAACAAGAGCTATCAGGAAAGATATGATTGTAGCATTAAACGGTTCTCGGTTTACCCCTTTCCCCTTCGATAAAAAAATATTCAATTTCCTGAAAGGAAAAGTCTTATCGGTAGCCAGGGCTTGTAAAGTACGGGGGGCAACTACGATGGAGCCCAATGCCGAAGAAAAAGTACAAGCAGCTAGTCCGATAGGAATCATTATAAAACCCAAAATCGCAATTCGCGACATTATTAACTGGTCCGAAAGTAAATCTGCCTGAGGTGCAGAAACTGATAATTTCCAGACAACTAAGATATAAACCAACAGTCCTGTTATTGTTCCTCCCATCGTTCCTAGTGGGATAGATTTTCCCGGATTTTTCAAATCCCCACTAAGCCCTACACCTGCAGTCATCCCAGTAAATGCAGGAAAGCAAATCGCAAATATCAAAAAGAATTTCTCCCGATTAAAGAATCCAAAATTATTAATGGGCATGGGAAGAAATCCACCTCCACTTTCTACGGGTTTACCCAAGAAGAAAAGCAGTAAAGAAAGAAAAAGTAGTACTGTTACAATATAAAGAATCTTCATACCGGAGTTAACTCCTTTATATAATATCACTGCAGCCAACAAGATAAGAGAAGGTACACTTATCACCTGCCGAGGAAGTTCAAAGCCAAAAAATCCTTGCCACCAATGAAAAAAAGGAGCAAATGCTTCGGTAAATGCAATAATATAAAAAGCGACACTGATTGCTTGGGAAAAAAATAACGTAATCCCAATAGTAGAACCAATCTTCAATCCAAAAGAACGGGAAATGATAAAATACTCTCCGCCTCCTTCTACTCTTTTATTGGTGGCAATCTCGGATATAGCTAATGCAGTTGGAATTGTAATCAAGTGCCCTAGAACAACAATTCCAATAGCACCCCAAAAACCTAACATACCAGTAGCAAAACCAAAGCGTAGAAATAGTACAGCACCCAGGATAGTGGAAATTGCTGTGAAGTAAACAGGTGCGGCTCCCAAACCGCTACTTTTTACAGGAGTATTTTGGCTCATGTCTTCTTTCATTGAATTTATATTGCAAGCAAAGGTATTTAATTTAAAAAAATAAAACAAAAAAAAAGACCTGCGAAGTTCTCACCCCACAGGTCTAAGCGCATTTCACGCAAGTTAATCTAATTTATTTTACAATTGTCTATAAGAGAATCTATGCTTTATTGTTTAATTTTTAAAGAAGTGTCCAGTAAATAGGTTGGCCTTCATAGTATATTTTATTAACCATTGACCAATTACTATCCTTTTTGTCCCATTTGTAGATTACACAAGCCACCGGCATATTCGACTCATTTAATTCATACACACTTCTTTCATTGGATTTGGAATAATCCTTCTTCTTATCATTCCATTTTCCGTAATTTATCACAATTTCGGTATCGGTATATGAGAAAGACATTTTGTAGTGAGGTTCCCATTTGTTTCTTACACTATTCCATTTAGAAACCGACTTTTCAGTCATTCTTCCCAGTTCATCGTATGCAAAATCATATTTCGCGTGGCGATATAAAGAACCTTCATTCCGGTAAATCACCCTGGAGGTTATTACTCCGTCGGTTACTTCATCATTGGTTACAAACTGATTTTGTGCTTTAACTTCTGAGCCAATAACTCCTGCAACTAATACTGCGATACAAACGATAGTTTTAATAAATGTAGTTTTCATAATTGTAATTTTTTATTGTTGTTATTTTATTCTTTTTTTGTTCTTTACCTATTAGACGAAAAAGGTTTCAGGAAAGTTGCAATTCAATCTATTTTTTTGAAATATTTTTCCTGAACGCTTTCGATTATAAATAGGCAACTCTTATGCCAAAATCGCAAGTCACTAATAATCAGCAAAAAACGTTTTTATAAAGCTGTTCGAAAACGGACAGGTGTTCGGTATAAAATTACAATACTGTTCATTTTCTGTTTATCAAGAGAAATTTATCAGTGAAACAAACCCTCATGAAAGAAGTAAATAAACGATTAACAGTCACTTTACCTGCTTATCTGAAAATTAGTTTTAACTTTGGCCTGATTAACTGATGATTTATTCCTATATAATGAGATGAAAACCATATTTACCTCCTTATTTATATCTTTTCTTCTGAGTGCTACTATGCAGGCACAAATGCGTCCCCTGGATAATATTAATGATTTTAATCAGAAGCTGGCAACCGAAGCTAACACACTCCAATCCATCGAAAGTGATTTCACACAGGAAAAGTACCTGGATGTATTTGATGAAAAGATTATATCCGAAGGGCATTTCTATTATAAGAAAGAAAATAAGATCTGTATGGAATATAGCAGTCCGCTCAATTACCTGATTGTGATTAACGGAGGAAAGCTTAAGATCGTTTCTGATGGAAAAAAAGTATAATGAACCTGACGTCCAACAAGATGATGAACCAGATGCAAGACATGCTTACCGCTTGTATGATAGGTGATTTATCGAAATTATCCACCGATTACGAACTCAATTACTTTGAAGATCAAAAAAATTATCTCGTAAAGATCAAACCAGTTAATACGGCAGTTCAAGCCTATATTGCTGGTATGGACATTTATCTGGATAAGAAGGACATGTCTGTGTACAAACTGCGTCTCTCCGAAACAGCCACTAATTATACTGAATATATATTCCGCAATAAAAAGTTCAATTCGCTGACAGATGAAAAAATCTTCTCCGTACGTTAGTGGTACTTTGTTGCTGATAGCAGTCTTTTGTTTTTCATGTTCTCCCCGTCTGAATCAGGAGTCAGCCATGCAACCGGAAATCATAGTAACGGATAGTCTTTCGCAAAAGTTTAACTTGCAACTGGACTTTATGAAGAATCATTTCAGCGGATTACTGATTGCCCGACGAATGGCTCCAGATGACATCAGACTACTCTTTACTACTTATTTCGGCTTGAGTATATTCGACTTTTCATTGAGAGGAGATTCTCTGCATGTAAACAGCTGCGTAGAACCGATGCGACGAAAAAAGGTATTGAAATTGCTCGAAAGGGACTTTAAAATAGTATTTCTGCCCAGTCGCAAAGTACGTGTTAAAGAGAAAACCGCTATCTTTGAAAAACGAACCAGCGGAAACGGGCTCGGAAAAGCTGTTATTTCTTTGTCGGAATATCAGTATGGAGAACCCGCACGAATACAAATAAAGCATCCCTGGATACGATTGAAAATACAATTGGACAAGCTAAACAATCAATAATTCACTTAAGTTATAAAGCATGTTAGTGAAAGACTTTTATTGGGTATACTCTACCGAAGCTGTAGACGATGCCACCTGGAGCATCGACCTGGAATTAAATGCCAGTCATCCTATATATGAAGGACATTTTCCTGAAACTCCCATATTACCGGGAGTAGTCACGCTGCAAATTATTAAAGAATGCGCGGAAGAAATTACGAAGAAAACACTGCAATATATACAGATCGGTTCTTGCAAATTTCTGTCGGCCATTAATCCAACAAAGAATTCGGAACTGCAATTAACCCTCACACTGAAAGAGACAGAAGAAAATAAGCTCCAGCTACTGGCCGAAGGAATGGCGGGAGAAAACAGCTTCATCAAACTGAAGGCGACTTTAGTGTATAAATAAGCATGACAGGAACCGGCATCGCATATTGGCACCAAAAACTTAAAGAACTGGGCATCGTAGTGATTATTCCAACCTATAACAATGATAAAACATTGTCTGCTGTAGTGGAAGATGTGCAATGCTATGCCCCTGACGTTTTTGTAGTCAATGACGGTTCCACAGACGATACTGTCCGGATTTTAGGTAATTATCCGGCTCTCGAAATAATTACTCACGCCCGGAATAAAGGAAAAGGCAGCGCCCTGAAAAGTGGATTGCTATTAGCCAGAGAAAAAGATTTTCGTTATGCGATTACCCTCGATTCAGACGGTCAGCACTTTGCTTCTGACATTCCTTTGTTCATTGAAGAAATCGAAAAAGAACCCGAAACTTTATTGGTAGGAGCTCGAAACCTGGAAGCCGAGAATATGCCCGGCAAAAACACTTTCGCCAACAAATTCTCCAACTTTTGGTATAAACTCGAAACGGGTATTGCTTTGCAGGATACCCAATCTGGTTACCGACTTTATCCGCTCGACCAGATGGGTTCTATGAAATACTATACTTCCAAATATGAATTTGAACTGGAAGCTATCGTATTTGCCGCATGGAGAGGAGTGAAAGTAAAAAAATATCCTGATTCATGTATATTACCCTCCGCAAGGAGAAAGAGTTTCTCATTTTCGTCCTTTGCGAGACTTCACCCGGATTAGTATCCTGAATACGTTATTGGTATTGATTGCTTTCTTATGGATCTGGCCCCGTAACTTCTTTCGCCAGCTTAACTGGACGAATATTAAAAAGTTCTTCAACGATTGTATATTGTGTTCCCCGGAATCTAATCTTCAGTTGACACTAGCCATTATGTTGGGAGTATTCATGGGAATTGTTCCCGTATGGGGTTATCAAATGCTGATTACTCTTTTCCTATCCCGCATTTTCCGTCTCAACACGGTCATTGCCATTGTAGCAGCCAATATCAGTATTCCTCCGATGATTCCATTTATACTCTATGGAAGTTATGCTACCGGATGTATAGTGCTGGGTCGCCCTATTGACCTGGATATCGGTAATATTTCCTTCGAACATCTGAAATCCGTACTGACACAATACGTAGTTGGAAGTTTTATCTTTGCTGCTTTATGTAGTTTAGCTGCTGGAGTCTTCTTCGGGACTATCTTAACGCTTTGCAGAAAAAGAGTACCGCAATGACAGTATTATTCATAGCCATATATCATTTCTTTCAACGGCAGAAGGTCGTTTTCTATCTTTCCTTGCTTGCCATTGTGTCCGTGATGGCTTATTTTGCGGTGCAGGTTCGTTTCGAAGAAAACGTGACGCGCTTCCTCCCTGATACCAAAGATGCGGAAACGGCTGGAAAGGTTTTCGAAAACCTAAAGGTCAAAGACAAAGTAATTGTTATGTTCTCTGCGGTGGACAGTTTGCAATTACCTGAGCCGGAATCTTTTATGGAAGCTACCCAATGGATGGAAGAAGCATTGAAAAAGAACCCCGGTTCATCGCATATAAAAGAAGTTCTTCATCGGGTAGATGCCGGTACCATTGGTGCCGTAAGCAACTTTGTTTACGAGTATCTTCCGGTTTTTCTGACCGACAATGATTATTTGAGATTTGACTCTTTATTGACGAGCGAAGCTATCGCTCAAAACATGCAGAAGAATTACTCCAATCTGCTTTCGCCTGCAGGTATGGCCATGAAGAGTTTCATCATGAGAGATCCGCTTAGCCTGGGAAGCACTACTTTGAAACATTTGCAGGATTTCCAGATGGAACCGAATTATGAGTTGATTGACGGATCTATTTTTTCGAAAGATGGTTCAACTTCATTTCTGTTCCTGACTCCGGTATTTGGCACAGGTAGTACGGGGGAAAATGAAATTTTGATAACCGCCCTAGAAGAAGCTATCAACGAATGGAACAACCAAAATGAATTTATCCACGCTGAATATTTCGGAGGTCCCTCTGTAGCAGTTTATAATGCGCGACAGATAAAGGAGGATACTATCCTTACATCTTTGATTGCCCTGCTAATTATCATTATATTTATTTCTCTGGTATTTAAGCGGAAGCGTGCTATTCCTTTAATTATCCTTCCTACCTTGTTTGGCGGATTGTTTGCGCTCTGTCTGATTTACTTTATCAAAGGAAGTATTTCGGCCATTGCCGTAGGTGCCGGATCAGTCGTATTCGGTATTGCGCTTAGCTATTCCATTCACATGCTGGCGCATCAGAATCATGTCAATACCGTCGAACAACTGATTAAGGAAATTGCTTACCCGCTTACGGTAGGAAGCTTTACTACCATCGGAGCATTTATCGGATTATTATTTACCAGCTCTGACCTGTTACGTGATTTCGGCTTATTCGCTTCTTTGGTATTGATTGGCACAACGTTGTTTTGTTTGATTTACCTCCCTCATTTCCTCAAAGGACAGGCACATATCAAGCAAAGCAAGGTCTTGAATTTTATTGAAAAGATAAACGCCTATTCTTTTGAAAAGAATAAATGGCTGGTGGGATGCTTAGTGGTTATTACAGTAGTCTGCCTGTTTGCTTCGCAAAAAGTAAGGTTCAATGAAAACATGATGGACTTGAATTACAAACCTCAACATCTGAAGGAATCCGAAGCGAAACTGAATCAAATCTTTAATGACGCCGAAAAAACCATACTCTTTATCAGCACTGGGAAGAATATGGAAGAAGCGGCTTCACAGTATGCTACAACCAACCGCAAACTTGAAAACTTCCGGCAAAAAGGAGAGGTTGTGGATTATGCCAGCGTGCAACAATTCATCGTCCCTCACGAGGAGCAAAAAGGCGCCTTGAGAAATGGAACGAATACTGGACTCCCGAAAAGGTTGAATTCCTTCAAAGGAACATCAACGAACAAGCCCGAAAATATAAATTCAAAGATGGCTCTTTTGGTGCATTCTTTAACTGGCTAAACCACTCCTTTCCGTATCTGGATTACCAGGCAGAAAATAATGAACTAGGAGGGAAACTATTAGCTGACTGGCAAACATCTACCGATTCATTAACGATGATCATCAGTCAGGTTCGTTTGACGGATGCGAACAAAGAAGCAATTTACCAATCCTTCAATCAGGATAAGGAAGTAGTTGTTTTCGATCGTGCCTACTTTACCAACAAATGGATATCAGCGGTAAACGATGATTTCTACCTTATCCTTTATATCTCTTCTTTCATTGTATTCTTTGCTCTTCTTATTTCCTACGGAAGAATTGAACTGACTCTGATGAGCTTTCTTCCTATGCTCATTAGCTGGATCATCATTGTAGGGATTATGGGATTGCTCGGCATTGAGTTTAATATCGTGAATATCATCCTTTCTACTTTTATATTCGGTATAGGAGACGACTTTAGCATATTTATCATGGACGGCCTGCAAAGTAAATACCGAACCGGGCAAAAGGTATTGAATTCACATAAAACGGCTATCTTCTTCTCTGCCTTTACTATGATTGTAGGTATGGGAGCATTGGTTTTTGCCAAGCACCCAGCTTTGCAATCCATCTCCATGATTTCAATTCTTGGAATGGTGGCTGTAGTATTGGTTGCCTATACTATCCAACCGATCTTTTTTAATTTCTTTATTGCTCGCCCGGCTGCAAAAGGGTTGCCACCTTATACACTCTTTGGTATGTTTCGGAGCGGATTATTCTTTGTAATGTTTGGGCTAGGCTGCCTCCTAATAGGACTCACCATTCTTTTGCTACTACCGATACCTATCCGAAAAGCAAAAAAGCAACTCTTCGTCTGCTTGCTGATCAATCGCTGTTGCCGCTTCTTATTAAAGATTAGTTCTTTTGTGAAGAAAGAAACAATGAACGAAATGCAGGAAACATTCCGCAAGCCGGGGATAATCGTTGCCAATCACCAATCTTACCTGGATATTGTGGTTTTACTTTCGCTTTCTCCTAAGGTTGTGATGATTACGAAAAAGTGGGTTTGGAAATCCCCTCTTTTCGGGCTAATTATCCGTTACATCGATTTCTATCATGCCGGAGAAGGTTATGAGCTTTCCGTGGATTGCCTGGAGAAGAAAATCAAACAGGGTTATTGCATTGCTGTATTCCCGGAAGGAACACGTAGTGCTACCGGTCAGATGAAACGGTTTCATAAAGGAGCCTTTTACCTGGCGCAAAAGTTTCAACTGGATATTATCCCCATCTTGTTCTACGGACATAACCGTGTTGCTTCCAGAAAACAACCCTTTAATTTGCGCAAAGGAATCATGGTAACGAAAGTTCTTCCCCGGATTGCTATCGGAGATACTCGTTTCGGAACTACCTATCAGGAACAAGCCAAAAAGATATCAACTTACATGAAGGCTGAATATGCCGGGTTGTGCGCTAAGAAAGAGAATACAGATAACCCTTTCTTCTATGAATCACTGATTCAAAATTATATTTATAAAGGTCCGGTAGAAGAATGGTATATCCGTATCAAAGTCAAAATGGAAAAGAACTATCGGCTGTTTAACGAACTCATTCCACCCCAAGGGCAGATTACTGACATAGGATGTGGTTTCGGGATGCTTTGTTATATGCTGGCGATGTTATCCGATAAAAGGAAACTGCTAGGTATCGATTACGATGAAGACAAGATAGGAGTAGCCCGGCATGCCTGGCTAAAGAACGAACAAACTGATTTTGTATATGCCAACGCGCTTGAATTTAATTTACCTGAAAGTGATGTATTCATTTTGAGTGATATACTTCACTACATGAGTTATGAAAACCAGGAATTGCTTTTAAAGAAATGCATTCGGCTGTTAAAGCCGAACGGGATGATCATTATCCGGGATGGGAATAAGTCGGATAAGAAGAAACATAAAGTGACTAAATTCACTGAACTGCTTTCTACGCGGATCATCCGCTTTAACAAAACCCAGGAGGAGCTATGCTTTACCTCCGAACAACAAGTACAGCACATAGCCGAAAGCTGTAACATGAATCTCGAAACTATTAAAAACGATAAATATACATCTAACACCCTATATCTTTTCAGAAAACAGTGAAATTATGAGTGCATACGATATCCTGATTATCGGTAGCGGACTGGGCGGACTTGAATGTGCCGCAATACTCAGCAAAGAAGGCCACCATGTATGCGTATTGGAAAAGAATGAACAATTCGGTGGTTGTTTCCAAACCTACAAACGGAAGGGGAAACTACTGGATACAGGCATACACTATATTGGCAGCCTGGACGACGGACAGATATTAAACCAATATTTCCGTTACTTCGGGATTATGGACAAATTAAATGTTCGCCGGATGGATACGGATGTTTTCGATCGTATCTATTATCAAGGGAAGGGTTACAATTATGCGATGGGGCATGAAAATTTTATCGAAAGCCTCCACCCATCTTTTCCCAAAGAACGGGAGAATTTAAAAGCATATATCGAGCTGCTTCATAAAGTAGGCAACCTTATCAGCGTGGATAACCTGAAAGAAGGAATCATTTCCAAAGAAGGATTGCAATACTTCAGCATGTCCGCTGCCCAGGTACTCGAAACAATCACCCCGAACCGCGAATTGCAACAAGTGCTGGCGGGTACTTCTTTGCTCTACGGAGGAATCAAAAGCGTTTCCACCTTCTACCACCATGGAATGATTAATAATTCTTATATCGAAGGAGCTTACCGCTTTGTAAAAGGAAGTATGCAAGTCAGCACCGAACTGATTGAAGTAATCCGTTCCCATGGTGGAACAGTGCGTAACAACAGTGAAGTGACCCGGATTATAGTAGAAAACGATCAGGTGACAGGAGTGGTTGTAAATGGTGAAGAAGTATTGGATAGTAAATATGTAATCTCGAATGTACATCCGAAACGCACGTTCGAACTGACAGATAAATCCCGCAAAATCAGGAATGCATACCTTTCCCGGATTAATTCGCTCAAAAATACGTATGGTGTTTTTACTGCTTATTTAATTCTCAAAAAGAATAGTTACCCATATTTGAATTATAATGTTTACCTTCACGGCGCTAATGATGTCTGGTATCAGAAAGAGAGAGACCAGGGAACGGTCAATAGCTGTATGATCGCAATGCAAACCTCCGAACCCAATGGGAAATACGCGGAAGTAATCAGCATCCTCATCCCCATGTATATGGATGAATTGCTGGAGTGGGAAAACAGTTCGCCCGAAAAACGGGGAGACAGTTATCGGATATTTAAAGAGAGAAAAACGGATCAGATTCTGACTTTCTGCAAACAACAAGGTTATTCATTTGACGGATGCATCGACAGTATTTACACCACGAGCCCGCTTAGCTACCGGGATTACACGGCTACGGTAGACGGATCGGCTTATGGTATTATCAAAGACTATAAATGTCCGCAAGTGGGTTTTATTTCGGCCAAAACCAAACTGGGTAACTTATTGCTTACGGGCCAGAACCTGAATGTTCACGGTGCTTTAGGAGTAACCCTTAGTGCAATGATTACCTGTTCGGAACTAATAGGAGAAGAATATTTAGCCAAAAAAGTAGGATATGCTTAAATTTATTTTGAAAATCCTTAAATACACTGGGATTCTTTTACTGGTACTTTTCGTTGCAATCGTGATTACCTGCTGGTATTTATACGAAAGCGCAGATATGCTTACACCAGTTCACAAACCAACCAACCGCTATGAATTAATCTATGCTCACCAGCCATTCCGGGCGTATGGCCCGAACATGCTACGCCAAAGTGAAAGCGGACTTTGGGAATTGTATGTGGAAGGCGATGCCTTTGAACGCGGTGAAGCCATTGGAAAGCTCTCGTCCGATTTACTCTATTTCCAGGAAAGAGCATTTGTTGAACAAATCCGGGAAATCGTCCCTTCGGAGAACTACCTGAAATTCTTACGCTATTTCATTGCCATCTTCAACCGTAATCTTGGAGAAAACGTTCCGGAAGAATACCGCGATGAAATTTATGGTATTTCTTTATCCTGTACCGACGAATACGACTTTATTGGCACACCTTACGAAAGGCAACTGAACTACCATGCCGCCCACGACCTCGGACATGCCATGCAGGATTACATGCTGGTAGGATGCACTTCCTTTGCTTCCTGGGGTAAGAACAGTGCGGATTCATCACTGATCGTGGGTCGTAACTTCGACTTTTTCGTCGGACATAAATTCGCTCGCAATAAAGTGGTTTCTTTTTATAAACCACAAATAGGTTATAAATTCGCCTCTATTGGTTGGGCAGGAATGACGGGTGTCCTTTCGGGTATGAACGAACACGGTCTAACCGTTACCATCAATGCTGCCAAATCGGATATGCCGACTTCTTCCGCCACACCAATATCCGTTTTAACACGCGAAATATTACAATATGCAACCAATATCGCGGAGGCCTACGACATTGCTACAAAGAGAAAAACCTTCGTTGCAGAATCCATCCTGATTGGTTCAGCCCAGGACGGTAAAGCGGTTATTATTGAAAAATCTCCGGATAAAATAGCTTTGTTTACCGGAGATGGTAACACACAATTGCTTTGCACCAACCATTACCAGTCGGAGGCTTTTGCCACGGATGAACGTAATATCGAGAATATCCAAACATCGGACAGTCCGTATCGTTTTATGCGTTTAAGCCAGTTACTCAACAGGGAAAGTCCCATGGATTATAAGAAGGCTGCTACAATCCTCAGAGATCACAAAGGAGTAGATGACGAAGATATTGACATTCCCAATGAATGGGCCATCAACCAGTTTATCGCCCATCACTCAGTTATCTTTAAACCTGAACAAAAAATTATGTGGGTATCTACCTCTCCCTGGCAAAGCGGGAAATATGTAGCTTACGATCTGAATAAGATTTTCAGCGATAGTCTCTCTTTTGATCGGGAAATATACAGCGAAGAACTTAGCATCCCGGAAGATACTTTTACCCGGAATCCGGAATTTCTACAATTGTTCGATCAAAAAGGATATCGTAAGTTAAAAGAAGAACCCTTGTTTGAACGTTTTTTACCCAAGAATAAAACCACTATTACCATGGATAAGAATCCCCATATACAATTCCTCCCGGTGGAGGAAATCAAAGCTTATCAGGAGAAACAACTGGCCAAACAATTGATGTATCTGCAACAGAACTCACGTTTTTATCAACGGATGTTTGCGGAAAATCAAATCGATATCTCGCCAATAAAAACCCTTGAAGACCTGCAAAAGCTACCGGCAACGACTAAAACCGACCTGCAACTTTACAACGAAGATTTTATTTGTGTGGACAAAGAAGAAATCATCGACTACGTGACAACCTCCGGCACTTTGGGGAATCCGGTAACCTTCGCCCTGACGGACGAAGACCTCACTCGCCTTTCATACAACGAAGTTTTATCCTTCACCACTGCCGGATGTACCCGTCAGGATATATTGCAACTGATGACTACCCTGGATCGTCGTTTTATGGCCGGACTGGCTTACTATATGGGAGCCCGCGAATTAGGCATGGGAGTTGCACGCGTAGGAAACGGCATCCCGGAGCTTCAATGGGATACTATTAACCGGATTCATCCCAGCTGGGGCATGGTAGTTCCTTCTTTCCTGATTAAGTTGATTGAATTCGCCGAAAAGAACAACATTGATTACCATAACTCTTCTTTGCGCAAGTGCGTATGCATAGGCGAAGCATTGCGTAACCAAGACTTTACACTCAATACACTAGGAAGACGAATTCACGAAAAGTGGCCCGAATTACAACTACATTCCACATATGCTTCTACCGAGATGCAATCCTCTTTTACTGAGTGCAGCATGCTACAGGGAGGACATCTGCAACCCGAATTAATTATTATCGAATTTCTGGACGATAATAACCAACCCGTTGCAGAAGGAGAACCCGGAGAAGTCACCATCACAACACTGGGTGTGAAAGGGATGCCATTGCTCCGTTTTAAAATGGGAGATATCTGTTATCATCACAAAGAATCTTGTGGTTGTGGAAGGAACACTATGCGACTGAGTCCGGTAATCGGGCGAAAAGGGCAAATGATTAAATACAAAGGAACCACACTATATCCTCCCGCTCTTTTTGATATCCTAGACAGCATCCACAAGGTAATTAATTATGTAGTAGAAGTATATACCAATGATTTGGGTACAGACGAAATACTCATCCGTGTAGCAAGCGAAGACAGAAGCGATATATTCGCCAAAGAAATTAAAGACTTATTCCGTTCCAAGGTACGTGTAGCCCCTACCATTGCCTTTGAATCTGCCGAGTATATTGCCAAAATTCAATTGCCGCCGATGAGTAGAAAAACCATTAAATTCATCGATCTAAGATAAAGAGTTGTCCACTTATTCTCAATTTTAGTTACTTTTTAAACATTATTTTAAATAAAAGATTAACTTTGCGATTAACCTAATCATTTAATAACTAAAGTATGAAAAAATTAGTTTTACTATTCTTCTTAGCTGTAAGCCTAGCCGGTTACGGCCAGAATCTGAAAAATGCAGAGGTTTACTTCTACGGTATCGACTTCTCTCATGCGAAAGTATATGGAGCCGAAGAATCTCCCAGTCAATTCCTGGAAGCGTTTTATGGTATTAACCGATTGTTTCTTTCCGAACCTAAAAAATACGATGTCGGTAAAAGGCTGCGGGTTCAATTAAAAGGTGTTGACCTCGATCCTGTAGAGCAGGTTAATAAGGACACGGAAACCACCGATCTTATTCTAAATGGCTTTGGCGGTTACCAATTAACGGATGAACAAATTGCAGATGCTGTAAAGCAATTACCTTTAAAAGAAACATCCGGCATCGGATTGGTATTTATTGCGGAGATATTGAATAAATCTAGCCAGCGTGCCAAATACTATGCGACTTTCTTTGATATTGAAACCCGGAATATTATCGATGTATGGGAAGGCAAAGGCAAAGCTCAGGGTTTTGGTTTACGTAATTACTGGGCAAGATCTGTCTATAATATGATGAAATCATTTTAAAAACATTATACTGAATACCTCAAACACCCTATGAAGGATCTGTTCTGAAACCGTATTGCGGTGAATGAACAGGTCCTTTGTTTTAAGAAAAGAATGGCGGTGAATACTAGTAAAGGGCAAGGTTCTTCATCATTTTAATTAAGTAATTAAGTACTTAAAAGGCGAGAAGCCTGAAATATTTGGTCTAACGTTACACTCGCTCGGTTCGCTTACCAAGGCTAAATCTGTCTGGCTTACAGCTTTCCCAATATTGAAATAATCAATTGCGAATGTTTAATTCTTAACCCACCAACTCATGTGATGAAAAACAAAATGCTACCGCAATTCCGTCCAATTCCTTATAGGATATAAACGAAATGCAACCGCAATTTAAATCAAATCACGGTTGCATTTTCATCTAATCCTTTCATCAATAGGATCAAGGAATGTTATTTCCGGGAATAAAGCTCATTTGTATCCGTAGGGAATAAATCTTCATCTCTAAGAATCTGATTATACTTACACATGAACTTTCTTGCAATCTTTAAGACGCAAAACGAAGTTATTCCAATAAATTAGTTCCGAGTGATTTTAAAATAAAAGCCAGATTGACAAGGAAGGGGGATAAAGAAAATTATTTCATTTGGATTGTCTATCTGACACCTGTAAAGGACTTAGAAAAAAGAAAAATGAGGGGGATTGCGCCGTTTAAACCGGCAAGAGTATTAATTCGGAATGATTAAAAAAGAATTATCTTTTTCTGTATCTTCCTGTATTAATAACCCGAAAATAAATTCCGTTGTTGGTGAAAGAATGGTTGCCCGATTTTAATTGTCCAACCGGTGAATCGAGACTTGCATTAGAGAAATAAGAAAAACTTTCATCTCCGATTTTTTTAACCTTTCCGGTTTCATAGTCATTAGAGTTTGAATAATAAGAAAAATCGACATTGCCAATCTTCTTTACTCTGCCAACCTCATAACTATTGAAAGCGGAATAATAAGTGAAGTAGGTGTTTCCGATCCTCTTAACCTTTCCTTTTTCATAATCGTTGAATCCGGAATAATAAGAGAATTCAATATTCCCTGCTTTTTTTTACTTTGCCTGCTTCATAGTCATTAAAGTCTGAGTAATATTCCAATTCTCCCTGCATGTTCGTCTCGACAACTCTCCCGCGTTGATTAATTGAGATATAGCCCTGGGTACCGACCCTGACTTCGACTACAAAATTCCCGTAAAGGTCGGTGACGACTTCCTTTACCTGGGAGAATGATAGCTGAGCTATCATAAGCATACATAATAGCGTTACAGTCTTTTTCATAAACATAAATACTCGAATTGATGGTTTGTGTCAAAGCAAATATATTCAGGAAGAATTCTACCTGAAATGGATAATCCCTATGGATTACAGGAATATCCCTATTTCTTTATGTTTATGAAAAAAGATGTCCGAATTAACAGGAAAACCAACCAGAAAATGCTCTCTTATACCTATTGAAACCTGGTTCGGTTTTCCAAATTAATTCTGGACATCTTACGGGAGAAGTACTTCTCCAGAGATATGCTGTTTCTATTTCAGCTCAAAAGGAACAACTCCTTTAATATCAGTAGCTGATGCAGCTATGACTGCTTCAAATTTGCCCGGCTCAGCAACCCATTCAGCCGTTTTATCATTGTAAAAACTTAGTGCCTCTTTGGCGATGGTGAAAGAAACTTCTTTTTCTTCTCCAGCAGCCAATTCTACTTTAGCAAATCCTTTCAATTCTTTGATTGGACGCGGTAAAGAGGATTTTTTATCACTGATATAAAGTTGAACGACCTCTTTGCCTGTGCGATTTCCGGTATTCTTCACTTTCACCGTGAAGGTAATTTTATCATTTACAGACATCGTATTCTTATCCGCCACAGGCTTGTCATAAGCAAAAGAAGTATAGCTTAACCCGTGGCCAAAAGGAAACAAGGTTTTGATTTTATTCTTATCTGTAAAACGATAACCGACAAAGAGACCTTCATTGTACGACACATTGATCGTATCTTTCTTACTGGTCGACCTGGCTAACTCTTCTTTATTACCCGGATATTCTCCCAATCTATGGGCAGCAACATCATCCAGCTTTACCGGGAAAGTAAACGGCAATTTTCCCGATGGATTGGCGTCACCCACTAATATAGAAGCCAAGGCATTTCCTGCTTCCGAACCCAGATACCACCCCTGCACAATGGCAGGCACTTCATTCACCCACGGCATAGCCACTGCATTACCGGAGATATTTACAACGATTAAGTTCTTATTCACTTTTGCCAGTTCACTAATAACTTTATCCTGCTGGTAGGGTAATTCTAAACCTAAACGGTCGGAGTCTTCGCAATCCTGATGTTTACTCTTATTCAATCCACCGATGAAAACGACATAATCAGCAGTTTTTGCTACTTCTACAGCCTCAGCCAGTAACTCATCAAACGAACGGGTTTCTGTTAAATCCTGACCGGATATTACTCCATTGTAGCTACCACTCGGATCGCCCACATATCCACGGGCATAAACCACCTGAGCCTGTGAACCGATTCTGGTTTTTAACCCATCAAACGGTGATATCTCATATTTTACTTTCAGGGAAGAACTTCCACCTCCTACTGTCATCATTTTCAATGCATTCTCACCGATCACAGCAATCTTTTTTGCTTTACTTAAATCAATAGGTAATACATTATTTTTGTTCTGCAGTAATACAATGCCTTCTTCACTGATCTTTTTTCCGGCGGCACCGTGTTCGGGAGAATTCAACGATCCCAACGGTTTTTCATTGTTCATTGCGGTACGAAAGCCCAGTCGTAGAACCCGACGAACCTTATTGTCTAATTCTTTGGTTCCAAACTCACCGGATTGGATCAATTTTAAATAAGGTGATGCCAGATAATAGTTATCGTATGCATTAGTAGCTCCCATAGTCAGGCCATCTGTCCACGAACCAAATTCAAGATCCAGTCCATTGGTAATAGCCTGCCGGGTATCGTGCGTACCACCCCAATCAGAAACCACTGCTCCGTCGAATCCCCAATCTCTTCTCAAAATATCGTTGATCAAATACTGGTTGTGGCAGGCATGTTCTCCCTTGTAAAGGTTGTATGCACCCATAATCGTCCATGTCTTTCCTTCCTGTACAGCAGCTTTAAAAGCCGGAAGGTAGATTTCGTGCAACGCACGATCATCCAGAATTACATTGCTGGTATGCCGATTAAACTCCTGATTATTCAAGGCATAGTGCTTTACACAGGTTGCTACTCCATTGGCCTGAACTCCTTTAATATAAGGTACAACCATACGAGCGGCCAGAAAAGGATCCTCGCCCATGTATTCAAAATTACGGCCATTCAACGGGGTGCGGTAAATGTTTACTCCCGGTCCTAGCAGGACGTCTTTTTCACGGTAACGAGCTTCCTCACCGATGGATTTTCCGTAGAGTAAAGACATATCTTCGTTCCAGGTAGCAGCCAGACAGGTCAGTGCCGGGAAAGCAATACAAGAATCATTTGTCCAACCTGCTTGTTCCCACTCATCCCACAATACTTCGGGACGAATACCGTGAGGTCCATCGGTCATCCACAATTCAGGAATACCCAGACGTGGCACACCAGCAGAACTAAATTTGGATTGTGCGTGAATTACTCCAATCTTCTCTTCCAAGGTCATTCTTTGGAGAGCATCTTCAACTCTTTCTTCGATAGGTTTGGTTGGGTTAAGGTAAACAGGTTTCTTTTGAGTCTCCTGAGCTAAGAGAGGCAAAGTCATTAACGACATGCCTAACATAATCTTCTTCAGTTTCATGTTTTTTAGATTTTTTGATAATGGTTTATATTTTATCTATTCAAATAGATGTTGATGTGCATAAACTCCATAAATATGGATTCTTATTAGGCTTAAGTTTGGGTTAGTTAGGCGTCAGTCCCAAAGATTTAATATATTCTTCCCAAATGATACAATTTTCAAAACGAGTGGCCTCAATAAAGTCCATTAATGCCTTACGCGACATTGCCTGGTCAGGACGAGCCTCCCGAATTTGTTCATACGTTTCCCGGGGTGCTTCCGAAAAGCGGATTATGAGATCCCAGTTTTCCGGTGTAGCAATTCCGACGAAACAGGAACTCTCGGCTTTTTTATAAGGCCAGAAGGTCCAGCCAATATTGTTCTCTTCCATTGTTTGACAGAACTGAGACATCCATTCATCCGTATTATGCCCGATTTCACCCATATACATAGGCAAATTCACACTGTCACGGAAAGTTATAAAATTCATGATAGCTTCTTTCGTGGGTTGTCCTCCGTATCGGTGGCAGGTATACATGATCTTATCATCGAAAGTAGAATCTTTGAATGGTTTAAAGTTTCCATTCCATTGGGAACCGCCTAACAGAATAATATGGTTATTGTCTACTTCGCGAATGGCTGCAACACCCATTTTATAGATCTCTTCCAGTTTGCCGTTCAACTCTTCCATATTCTTAAAATAAGGTGCTATCGGTTCGTTGAACAACTCGTATCCCAGAATAACAGGTTCGTTTTTATAATATTCGGCAATTTTGCGCCAGATGTCGCAATACAATTTCTGGCTGGCTTCGCTTTCAAACAACCAGGGATAGCCATAGCTATCATCAATGTTATCGCCAGTCTGTCCTCCAGGTGCGTCGTGCATATCCAGGATGAGGTATAAATCCGCTTCCCGGCACCACTTTACCACAGAATCCACCCGGGCAAATCCATCCTGATTGACTGTTAATCCCATATAATCTTCGTCTGTGAATAGTTTATAATGGAAAGGTAAACGAATGGTATTGCTGCCTGTACGTTTAATGAACTGGATGTCTTCGCTCGTAATATAATTATCTTTAAAGGCCTTCCAGAATTCAGCCGTAAAATCTGGTCCGACCAATTGCGAAAACATTTCATTGATAAACCGGGCAGAATTTGTTTTCCTGAACTTAAACATATAACCTTCCGGGTTTAGCCAGTTACCCAGATTGGTTCCCTTAATGAAAAGCTTACTCCCGTCGGGCTTTATCAAATCGGGACCTTGGATCGTAACAAATTCTTTTTTTGTTTCTTCCTGATTAGTCATTGGGGTACTACAACCCACTAATAGCATAGTAGCTAATAAGATTAGATTAAAATTGTGTTTCATGATTCTATATATTCTATATTTTTGAACCATGTAAATATCTTAATTATCATATGGATACAGGCAGAGGTCACTACATCAGGAATACGTCAGTGACCTAAATTAAGATATAGTAACAATTAACAGGTGGAATAAAATATCTTCGCTTAGATTTTACCCACCATTTTCTTCGGATCCACCCACTGATCAAACTCGTCACCTGTAATTTCGCCCGATTCTATCGCTGCCTGCCGTAAGGTTTTGCCTTCTTTAAAAGCTACTTGTGCAATGGTGGCTGCTTTGTAATAACCAATTTTTGGATTCAAAGCTGTTACCAGCATTAACGAATCATCGAGATGCTTTTGAATGGTATCGAAGACAGGCTCAATACCCGACACGCATTTGTCGGCAAAACTAACGCATCCTTCTCCGATCAAACGAGCACTATGCAGGAAGTTATAAATAATCATGGGTTTGAAAACATTTAATTCAAAATGTCCGGTTGCTCCTCCTACACTGATGGCAACATCATTTCCCATTACCTGTGCGGCTATCATCGTTACTGCTTCGCACTGAGTAGGATTTACTTTTCCAGGCATGATGGATGATCCCGGTTCGTTATCCGGTATGTGAATTTCTCCAATACCGCAACGAGGACCCGAACTTAACATGCGTATATCATTGGCTATTTTCATCAGGCTGACAGCTATCATCTTTAATGCCCCATGTGCTTCCACAATCGCATCATGGCTAGCCAGTGCTTCAAATTTATTGGGAGCAGTGATAAACGGATAACCCGTTAATTTTGCAATCTGCCGTGCCACATTCTCCGCATAATTTTCCGGTGTGTTGATTCCGGTTCCTACGGCAGTTCCACCCAGCGCCAATTCCGAAATATGAGCTTTAATATTGTCAATCGCGTGTAAACCATGATCCAGTTGAGAAACATATCCGCTGAATTCCTGTCCCAGTGTTAGTGGAGTAGCATCCATGAAATGGGTGCGACCTATCTTAACTACTTCTTTAAAGGCTTTGCTTTTTTCGGCCAATGCATTTCGTAATTTCTTGATGCCGGGAATCGTTATTCTTTCCAATATCTGGTAAGCAGCAATATGCATGGCCGTCGGAAAAGTGTCGTTGGAAGACTGGGATTTGTTTACGTCATCGTTCGGCGAAAGGATTTTCTTTTCGTCTGTCAGATTTCCACCATTCAAAACATGCGCCCGGTTGGCAATTACTTCATTGACATTCATGTTACTCTGGGTACCACTACCTGTTTGCCATACAACCAATGGAAAAGCATTGTCCAGTTTTCCTGCCAGTATCTCATCGCAGACCTTACCGATTAAATCGCATTTCTCCTGCGATAATACTCCCGCATCCAGATTGGTAAGTGCAGCCGCTTTTTTTAAATAAGCAAAGGCCCGGATAATTTCTTTCGGCATTCGGTTGGTCTCGCGGGCAATTTTAAAGTTTTCGATACTTCGCTGGGTCTGCGCCCCATAATAAGCATCCTTCGGAACCATTACTTCGCCCAATGTATCTTTATCAATCCTGTATTCCATCCTGTGGGTTATTTAATAATTATTAGGTAAATAACACTCCGAATAATCTATTTGTTTCATTTTCTTCAGATAACAAATTCAGCATGAAAGATTTATTTATAAGTAAAATCGTATCTTTACCCTCAGAATTAACACCCACTAGTTAATGAAAGTAGTTGTAGATAACAAAATACCTTATATACAAGAAGCTCTTGACGCCATAGCTGAAGAAGTTGTTTATGCTGCCGGACAGGAAATTACGACCGAACTTATCCGGGATGCCGATGCCCTCATTATTCGTACCCGCACTATCTGTAATCGCGAATTGCTGGAAGGTACCCGTGTAAAGTTTATTGCCACCGCTACGATTGGCTTTGATCATATCGACACGGAGTATTGTCGCGAAGCAGGCATTACATGGACGAATGCACCTGGCTCAAACTCCGGATCAGTAGCACAATATATAGAATCCGTTTTCCTTTTACTGCAAAAGCAAGGCACTAAACTTGAAAAATGTACAATCGGAATTATTGGCGTCGGGAATGTAGGTAGTAAAGTTGAAAACGTTGCCCGGAAATACGGTATGCGCGTTTTACTTAATGACCCTCCGCGGGAAAACCAGGAACAAAAAAGCTATTTTTCCACTTTACAGGAAATTGTGGAAGAGTGTAATATCATCTCTTTTCATGTTCCGCTTAATAAAGAAGGGTTTTACAAGACATGGTATATGGGCGACAAATCTTTTTTTGATTCATTATCACGTGCCACTATATTAATAAATACTTCGCGCGGTGAGGTTATAGAAACACAAGCATTGCTCGAAGCAATCCGTAAGGGCAAGGTTTCGAGAGCAATTATTGATGTTTGGGAAAATGAACCGGATATTAATATGGAGTTGTTGGAGAAATCATGGATTGGAACTCCCCACATTGCCGGATACTCAGCGGACGGGAAAGCCAATGCGACTCGGATGGTATTAAGAGCGTTATGCAATTATTTCGATAAACCTTTTGAGTATGTAATTTGCCCTCCGGCTCCCGAAGAACCCACCATTGAAGCCAGTACAGAGGCAGAAGCTTTACTGAAAATATACGATCCGAGGATAGATAGCGAAAGACTGAAAGATGAACCCGGATTGTTTGAATACTTACGGGGTAGCTATCCTTTACGAAGAGAAAGAAAAGCTTACGAAATTGTGATTAAATAGTTTGCAGAAGCTTTTCGATTATTGGGGGATAGTATTCATATTCCAGTGCATGTACTTTTCTGGCTACATCCTCTGGGGTATCTTCCGCTGTTAATTCACAAGTTGCCTGGAAGATTGGCTCTCCTTCATCGAAATGCTCATTAAGGTAATGAATAGTGATGCCACTTTCTTTTTCTCTGGCAGTAACCACTGCTTCATGCACCCGGTCGCCATACATTCCTTTTCCACCATATTTTGGTAATAAAGATGGATGTATATTTATAATGCGATTCGGATAAACATGCAAAAGAGAATCGGGGATACGAAGCAAAAATCCGGCTAAAACAATCAGGTCCACCTTATATTCCTTCAGTAATTTTTCAATTTCTTCGCCTGAAACCCACATAGACTTCGGACACACTACCCCAGGAACCCCTAGCAGCTTAGCCCGTTCCAGTACAAAAGCATCACTTCGGTTAGACACCACCAGCTTCACCTTAACCGATTCATTTTCTTTAAAATAGCGTATAATATTCTCCGCATTTGAACCAGACCCGGAAGCAAAAATAGCGATGTTTTTCGTCATAAGAGTAGGATTGGGTGCACAGAAATGCAAAAAATGTGCGATAAATTGAATTTAGTTAGTCAAATATTTGCTCGAAAGAATAAATATATATTCCTTTGCACCGCAAATTTAAAGAAATAAATCTAATTATTAATCAAAAATTTAAAGCTATGTCTAAAATTGCATCAAGAGTAAAGACTATTATCGTCGATAAATTAGGCGTTGAAGAATCAGAAGTAAAGAACGAAGCAAGCTTCACTAACGATTTAGGTGCAGACTCTCTTGACACAGTAGAGCTTATCATGGAATTTGAAAAAGAATTCGGAATCTCTATTCCAGATGATCAAGCAGAAAAGATTGGTACTGTAGGCGACGCCGTTTCTTATATAGAAGAACACGCTAAGTAAAAATCTTATTTCATATTTATGGAATTAAAAAGAGTTGTAGTAACAGGTCTCGGCGCCATTACCCCTATTGGCAATAACGTACAGGAATTCTGGGAAAACCTTGTGAATGGAGTTAGCGGGGCAGGACCTATTACTCATTTCGACGCATCACAATTCAAGACTCATTTTGCATGCGAAGTGAAAGGCTTCGATGCCACCAATTATACCGACCGCAAGGAAGCCAGAAAGATGGATCTGTATACACAGTATGCCATCGCTGTGGCACAAGAAGCGGTAAAAGACTCCGGTCTTGACATTGAAAAAGAGGACTTAAACAGAATTGGTGTTATATTCGGAGCAGGAATCGGCGGTATCCGTACTTTCGAGGAAGAAGTTTCGAACTACGCGTTAAATCATGACAAAGGTCCTCGTTTCAATCCTTTCTTCATCCCCAAAATGATCTCGGACATTGCTGCCGGACAGATCTCAATCATGTATGGTTTTCATGGCCCTAACTATGCCACATGTTCTGCATGTGCTACTTCAACCAACGCCATTGCCGATGCTTTTAACCTGATTCGTCTGGGAAAAGCAAACGCAATTGTTTCCGGAGGTTCCGAAGCAGCTATTGCCGAAGCAGGTGTGGGAGGCTTTAATGCGATGCATGCCCTGTCTACCCGGAATGATAGTCCGACAACGGCTTCACGCCCGTTCAGTGCAAGCCGCGACGGATTTGTAATGGGAGAAGGAGGCGGATGCCTTATATTGGAAGAACTGGAGCATGCAAAGGCTCGCGGTGCAAAAATCTATGCAGAAATAGCAGGAACCGGACTCTCTGGCGATGCTTATCATCTGACAGCTTCTCATCCGGAAGGATTGGGAGCAAAATTAGTGATGATGAACGCACTTGAAGATGCTGAAATGAAACCCGAAGAAGTTGATTATATCAACGTGCACGGAACATCTACTCCGGTGGGTGATATATCCGAAGTGAAAGCGATTAAAGATGTATTTGGTGAGCATGCCTACAAGCTGAACATCAGTTCATCCAAATCAATGACAGGACATTTGTTGGGTGCTGCCGGCGCTGTAGAAGCTATTGCAAGCATTCTGGCAGTGAAGAACGACATTGTTCCTCCAACCATTAACCACGAAGAAGGTGATGACGACCAGAACATTGACTATAACCTGAACTTTACATTCAACAAAGCTCAGAAACGTGAAGTAAGGGTAGCTTTATCCAACACTTTTGGATTCGGTGGTCATAATGCATGTGTAATCGTTAAGAAATACGCAGAATAAGAGTCGTGTCAGGCAATATAACAAATAGGATAAGGCTCTTGTTCCACAAGGACAAAGAGTCTTATCTTTGTTTTTATAGGATACTCGGGTTCTATCCCCGAAAAATCAAATATTACCAACAGGCTGTTTTGCATAAAAGTACAGCCGTTCGTTCGGAACAGGGGCGTTTATTAAATAATGAACGACTCGAATTCCTTGGCGATGCTATTCTAGACGCTATAGTTGCCGAAATACTTTACGAAAAATTCCCCGGAAAGAAAGAAGGGTTTCTCACAAATACCCGCTCTAAAATCGTTCAGCGCGAAACGTTGAACAAGTTAGCCCTTGAGATAGGATTGGGTAAGCTTATTAAATATTCCAACCGCTCGTCTGCTCACAATAATTACATGTATGGTAATGCTTTCGAAGCCCTGATAGGAGCCATTTTCCTCGATCAGGGATACGAACGTTGCAAGGAATACATGGAGACAAAAATTATTGGGAAGTATATCGATCTTGATAAACTTTCGCGCAAAGAAATGAACTTCAAATCGAAACTGATTGAATGGTGTCAGAAAACCAAAGTGGAAGTTTCTTTTGAGTTGATTGAACAAACTTACGACGTAAATTCAAGTCCGATATTCCAGACTGCCGTACTGATTGAAGGACTGGCTGTCGGACACGGAACCGGCTATTCTAAAAAAGAATCACAGCAAAATGCTGCGCAGGTTGCCCTCAAAACAATCAAAAATTCTCCTGATTTTGTCGTAAGAATCTTACAGGCAAAAGAAGAAAAAGAATTTTGCGAAAAAGAGGAAAGATATTTGCCGGAAGAAGAGGATTCGGAAGAAACCCCTTCCTCGGTGGATATGGAATCAACCGAAGCAGACTCCCATTCTACGTCCCTGGATGACTAAATCATGATCTTCTGTTACGAGGTTTAGCTTACCGGCTACCTCATTTAAGGGTAAAGAAGTAATCTCATTTCCTTTCAAAGCTATCATCCGCCCGAATTGGCCGTTGGCAATTAGTTCTGCTGCATGCCCTCCCATACGAGTGGCCAAGTTACGGTCAAAAGAAGTAGGTGCTCCACCTCTCTGTATATAGCCGAGCACGGTTTCGCGGCTTTCGATACCTGTTTCATATTCTATTTCCTGAGCAATATACTCTCCTACTCGTCTTCGGCCATCACCGAGAATACCTTCGGCTACTACTACGATCGAATAAGTTTTCCCTTTCTTAATACGGTTGAGAATGGTTTCACCAATACTCTTTATATCATAAGGAATTTCGGGAATCAGGATAACATCTCCCCCTCCGGCCATACCGGAATAAAGGGCAATCCAGCCGGCTTTGTGTCCCATCACTTCAATAACCATCACACGTTTATGTGAACTGGCCGTTGAGTGAAGACGGTCAATGGCATCGGTTGCAATGCTGACTGCTGTATCGAACCCGAAAGAAAGATCAGTACCCCAAATGTCATTATCGATTGTTTTCGGTACGGAAACGATATTTACACCGATTTCGGCAAACCTTGCCGCCGTCTTTTGTGTACCATTTCCTCCAATACATACCACACAATCCAATCCTAACTCCTGAATATTACGGGCGATAATACCCGGTTTATCATATCCTGCATCCAGATCTTTCTTCTTGAAAGGTTTTTCACGAGAAGTGCCCAGTATAGTACCTCCCTGGTTTAATAATCCTGACAAAGATTTCTCAGTTAATATCTCTACATCTTTGTCAATTAACCCCTGAAAACCACTATGAATACCTACGACTTCCATGCCGTAATGGTTGATAGCTACTTTACATACACCCCGGATGGTTGCATTAATCCCGGGGCAATCTCCACCTGATGTTAATATGCCAATTTTCATATAAATAATTGATTATAAATCTTAAAAATATGAGTAATAACAATTATTTCCAGAGTAAAGATAGAAAAAAAGAGAAATTAGGCTTACTTTTGCGTTTCAAAACATTATTTTGATAATTTAAAATGAATATTACCAAAATTCTAAGCAAGGCCTTCGAGATACGCGCCAGAGAAATTGACCTCTACGCGACTCAGGCCGGGGATATACAAGAGCGAGTCCTGACGAAATTGCTGAAGAAAGCCGAAAACACTGAATGGGGAAGAAAATATGAATATAAGTCCATTCGAAATTATGACCAATACCGCGAAAGAGTTCCGGTACAAACCTACGATGAAGTAAAACCCTATGTAGAACGTCTTTTAGCCGGCGAAAAAAACCTTATATGGCCTTCGGATATCAACTGGTTCGCCAAGTCTTCAGGAACAACCAATGACAAGAGCAAATTCTTACCTGTAAGCAAAGAAGCACTCAACGACATTCATTACAAAGGAGGGGTAGACGCGGTTTCTCTTTACTTCCGGATCAATCCCGATAGTCGTTTCTTTTCCGGGAAAGGACTTATCCTGGGTGGTAGCCTCAGCCCTAATTTAAATTCCAAACACGGTTTTGTGGGTGATTTATCTGCCATCTTAATTAAAAACATTAATCCCGCCGTGAATTTCATTCGCGTTCCGAGCAAAGAAATTGCTTTGATGAGCGAATGGGAAAGCAAAATAGAAGCAATAGTTAACAGCACCCTAAAAAGGGATGTAACCAACCTGTCGGGAGTTCCTTCCTGGATGCTGGTAGTTATTAAGCGAATCCTTCAAAAATCAGGTAAACAAACGCTGGAAGAGGTATGGCCGAACCTGGAAGTATTCTTCCATGGGGGAGTTAGTTTTACACCTTACCGGGAACAATATAAGCAACTGATTCATTCTCCGAAAATGCATTATGTAGAGACTTATAATGCATCCGAAGGATATTTCGGTACTCAGAATGACCTTTCCGATCCATCCATGTTAATGATGGTCGACTATGGTATATTTTATGAATTCATTCCGCTGGAAGAGATCGAGAACGAACACCCACGCGCCTACAGTATCACGGAAGTGGAACTAAACAAAAACTATGCGATGGTTATCTCTACCTCTTGCGGCCTTTGGAGATACTTAATTGGTGATACGGTTAAATTCACCAGCAAGAATCCGTATAAATTCGTAATTACAGGACGTACTAAGCATTTTATCAATGCGTTTGGGGAAGAGCTTATCATTGATAATGCTGAAAAAGGATTATCTCGCGCCTGTGCCGAAACAGGAGCGCAGATCACCGAATATTCTGCCGCACCCGTCTTTATGGATGCTAATGCCAAGTGCCGCCATCAGTGGTTAATAGAATTCACGAAACGCCCTGATTCGGTTGAACGTTTTGCGAAAGTATTGGATGATACCCTTCAAGAAGTTAACTCCGATTATGAAGCAAAACGCTCGAAAAACATTGCACTACAACCCCTGGAAGTTATTGTGGCACGTGCAAATTTATTCCGCGACTGGCTGAAAGAAAAAGGAAAGCTGGGTGGCCAGCACAAAGTACCGCGTTTGAGCAATACACGCGATAACATTGAAGAAATGCTGAAGCTGAATGCTGAATAAATAAGCAATAACTTTTCTCTTGACCATAATCGTAAGCATTATTTAAACAATAAGGCGCTGCTATTTGAAGTTAAAGGTTTAACTCTTTATAGTTGCGCCTTATCGTATTTAAAGAACAGCGCTGTTCTTCACCAAGATTGGCGCTGTTTTTGAACAAGAATAGCGCCATTCTTGTAACAGCATCATGCGCAAGTATAGAAAGTACAGGCCTACAGTGTTATAACGTAAGCGCTGTAATCTGGTTAGTACGTCTGATGTTTTTAGAATAATAAAGAATAGTTTCGGCAGTCTCTCCCCGTGAAGAAGATTTATTGTAAGAATATTTGCTATACAATAATCCCACCGCCCAACACATGATCGTCTCTGTAAAAAGCAGCTGCCTGCCCGGGGGCAATGGCAGTTAAGGGTTCCAGCAATTCTACATGTAGCATTCCCTCGGGAGTGATATTGACTTTACAGCGGTTGGCTTGCTTCCGATATCTTATTTTCACAATCACATCTTCCCTGTTCAGCAGCTGGTTTTCATCAATGATATGCCAATTTTGAAGGTACATTTCGGTCTTTTCCAAAGACTGTAAGGGCGCTAGTATCACCTGGTTTTTATCGGGAATGATTTCTTTTACAAATACTGCGCTATTTAAGTGAATACCTAATCCACGGCGCTGCCCAACGGTATAAAAAGGATATCCCTGATGCCAGCCGATAAACTTTCCTTCTTCATCAGTGAAGGTTCCTCGCTTTAGTAATTCCTCAGACACATGCTTTCGCAAAAAACGATGGTAATCGAAAGGACAAAAACAAACACCGATGCTGTCTTTTTTAGTAGAAATACGATGGAATCCTCTTTCTGCAGCCAATAACCGGGCTTTCTCTTTAGTCATTTCGCCCATAGGCAATACCATCCTTGCCAGAATCGTTTGAGGTAACCCCCAGAGAAAGAAAGACTGGTCTTTTTCTTTATCCACCCCACAACGAATATAGTATTTGTCTTCTAGCTGTACCTTCTGCACGTAGTGACCGGTAGAGATGAAAGAAATTCCTTTTTCATCCGCCAACTGAGCCAATAAAGGCCATTTCAGCAAGTTATTACACACCACACATGGCACGGGAGTCCTGCCACTCATATATTCCTGAATGAAATAATCGATCACATGCTTGCGAAACAATTCACGGGCATCGTAAACTTCGTGTTCAATCCCCAAATGGGCGGCAAGCATACGCGCCTCTTCGATGCTACTGGCTGAATCTTCCGAATCGTAAAACCGAAAAGTAACTCCTGTTACCCGATAACCGCCATCCTGCAACAACATAGCCGACACAGAACTGTCCGTTCCGCCACTCATTCCCAACAACACATGCTTGTTTTTCAATTTCATCATACAAATTTATGAAATTTCCCCTACCTTTACAGGTTCAAGTCAAATTGAATGGAAGAGGAAACTGCGAATAATAAAATCATTGTAGCACTGGTGCAACACTTAGTGTTGGGGCCTTTGCTTATACCTTACGTGACCGAAGAAGGCCCAGAGGAAACAATTTATTTGCAGGAACAAGCCTTCCATGCGTCTTCCGAAGTGCTGGAAAAGTTACCTCCTATAGAGCGGGAGATAATCGAAATAGCTTCTCGCTATACAGAAAAAAAACTGATGGCTGCTTATTCCCGCGAAAAGACGGTGGCTGCTTTTCTGAAAAAGGTATCGGAAAATACACTCAGAAAGACAACCTGGCCTTTCATAGAGAGGAAGATGGAACAGATCATCGATTTGATTTGTACGCACAACATTCCCCTTTATCAGAATCAGGCAGGGAATAAAATCGTTTATCCGCACAGCCGTATTGACGTATCCCCCTACTATACCGAAGCTTATTTTCATTTCGAGGCAGACGAACAGACATTCAGCTACACACTTACCTGTACACGAAATGGAGAAGATATTTCACTGAGAGAGAAAAAGCCTGTTCTTGTACTAACTCATGAACCAGCTACCTTGTTGCTAAATACGGAACTGCATCGCTTTAAAAACATTCAGGCTTCACGCATTCTGCCTTTTACCAATAAAAGAGAAGTAAGCGTAGATGTATCGTTGATGCAAAAATACATGGAGAATATAGTATTTCCAATCGTGCAATACCACGAAGTTAGTGCAAACAATTTGCCTTTGTATCAGGAAGAGCGAATCTGTCAACCGATACTTACGGTAGAAGAAACGATTTTCGATGGTCTGGCACTGAAACTGGAATTTCAATATGGAGATCACTTCTTCAGAGCGATTCCTTTCCGCCCCAAATATGCTTATCTCAAGAAAGAGAAAGACCAAACCTCTGTTCATTATTACTATAGGAATCAGGAGGAAGAAACGCGTATTCGCCAACTACTGGAAGATAGGGGGCTTACCGCAAAAGGAGAATGTACTTTTGCTTTGCGGAAAGATGCCCCCGAAAAAGACCTCGCAGAGTGGATGATGGCACACAAAGAACTGCTGACCGATCATTTCAAGCTGACGAACTCCCAGAGAAACATCGAATATTCCCTGGAGGATATAGTGGTACAAAAAAACATTCAAGAAACACAAGACTGGTTCGAACTGCATATCAATGTTCGTATCGGTGAGTTTAATTTCCCTTTTATACGCTTCCGAAAAAACATTCTGGAAGGAAGAAGAGATTTTCTTTTGCCAAATGGAAGATTGGTTTTATTACCGGAAGAATGGTTTAGTAAGTTCGGAGATTTATTTCTTTTTGGCGAAAGCGATGAGAAAGAAATCCGAATAAAACGTGCTTTTAGCGGCATTGTGCGGGCAGCCTTTGAAAAGAAGCAAGGTAAAATATACCAGCCTAAAGAAGAAACACCACCTCCCGCCCAGCTGAAAGCTACCTTACGTAGTTATCAGAAAGACGGTTTCAATTGGATGCTCCACCTTTACAAACATCGTTTGGGAGGTTGCCTGGCCGATGATATGGGATTGGGTAAAACCTTACAGACATTAACCCTCTTGCAATACCTGTATAGTCAGACGGAAGAGAAACGAAATGCTTCGCTCATTGTAATGCCCACTTCCCTTATCCACAACTGGAAACGGGAGGTCAAGAAGTTCACTACACTCAAAGCCTACGAGTACTGTGCCAACAGTCTGCCCAGTAATCTGTATATGAAGAGTGCCTTTGACAATCATCATATTGTACTGACTAGCTACGGAATGATGAGAAACAACATTGATGCACTGGAGAAGTATCCGTTTGATTACGTAGTTTTAGACGAAAGTCAGCACATAAAGAACAGTGAATCGCAAACATTCAAATCTGCCCTCCGGTTGCAAAGCAACTTCCGGTTGGTATTAACCGGTACACCGATCGAAAACTCATTAAGAGATTTATGGTCGCAATTCTACTTTATTCAACCGGGGTTGTTGGGTACAGAAGGAGAATTCAGTAAGAATTACATTACGCCAGTCAAACAGGGAGATCAGCGGATAGAAAGCCGCCTGCAAAAGCTGATTTCACCCTATATTTTACGACGAAGCAAAGAAGAAGTTGCTCCGGAACTTCCGTCATTAACCGAAGAAATTATTTTCTGTTCCATGAGTAGCGAACAGAAAAAGATATACCTGCAAGAGAAAAACGGATTGCGAAATGTATTGCTGCAAATGAGTCTTTCTCCCGTCCGGCATAATAATTTGACGGCACTGAACGGAATAATGAGATTACGTCAGTTGGCCAGCCATCCACAAATGGTGTTGGATGATTATACCGGTTCTTCCGAGAAGTTGGAAGACATTCTCGCCATATTCGAAACACTCCGCAGCGAAGGTCACAAAGTACTTATCTTCTCTTCTTTTGTGAAACATCTGAATCTGATTGCTCAGGCATTGGAAGAAAGAAACTGGAAATATGCTTTGTTGACAGGCAGTACAGTTCATCGGGAAGAAGAAATCGCCCGTTTCAACGCGCATAAAGATATACAGGCATTCCTGATTTCCTTGAAAGCCGGAGGTGTAGGACTCAATCTCACCCAGGCAGATTATGTGTTTATTGTCGATCCGTGGTGGAATCCGGCAGCAGAAATGCAGGCCATTAGCCGTGCACATCGCATCGGCCAGGATAAACATGTAATGGCTTACCGTTTTATTACCGAAGACAGTATTGAAGAAAAAATCCTTCAGTTGCAGGAAGAGAAAAGGAAATTATCGGAGACGTTTATTACGGAAAGCAACCCATTCGAGGCCTTGACGGATCAGGAATGGGCGAAATTACTGGAGGAATAAGTGGGTTCCCACTTAATTGCTCTACTTACTTATCCAACAATTTTGATAAATAACCGGAAGCAAATTCAATGCTTCCTCTGAAAACTTATTTACTGTTTTTATTAGAAAATAAGTACTGTCGGATAAGTTGTAGCACCTACATCTTTCTCATTTTGCAAGGGAAAATTTTCATAATTATTCAAATCATTGGCTCTTTCTGTATTCGTTCATTACATATGATGCAAAAATAAAAAGATGAGGAAAAATCACAGTTGCAAATTAACAAGGGAAGTTCTAACAGCTATTTTCCTTTCAATCTTAAATATTCTCTCGCCTTTTCTTTTATACTATCTATCTTTCTTGAGGGAATTTTTATTGGTTTATCTATTATTCTTCCAGCCATTTTTATGGCTTTCTCCTCTTCTCCTTTTAATTGATAAACATTCATCAATTCATGTAAGGGAATAAAACGAACTGGACACATATAGCTTGCTTGCTCGAAATACATTTCAGCTTTCTCGTATTGTTCCATCTTCATGCAATTATAACCCATTAAAATTTGAAGATCAAAATCGGCCCAGAGTTTGTTACATTCTTCAGCAATTTGCTGACTTTGAAAGTAATAACCACCATAATTTAATTCAGCTGCATAATTATAAAGAAACAGACGGTTGTTTTTTAATTTAGGTAAAAGTTTATCGTATTGAGCAAATGTCTTATCGGTTTGCCTTATCAATGAAACTTTCGCTATCTTTCCCCAAGCGACATAATTCTGTATTTGCGCGGAGGCATAGATAATAGATACCAAGGATAAACAGATAATACTTAAGTAAATTCCTCTTTTTATTTTTAAAGATACTGTGATAGGATAGTTTGCAAATGAAATTATAACATATACACAAAACAGTATTACAACCCACACAAATGGATAAGAAAGTGGATAAGAAAAACAAGAAAATACAGCAATGCCTGTTAAAGAAAGTAATGCAAACTTCGATTGAAGACAACGATTACGGCGATATGACACCCAAAGAAAACAGACAAATGCGAAAAAAAAGATCAAACCAACAAATCCATAGTTAACTATTAACAAAACGTATTCATTAAATGCCCTGTTGGTACTATCTGCCAACCTAACAAAAGAGCTATCAGGATTTTGCTTAAAGTAGTTTGCCTGATAATTCATATAATTAGCTTGAAATCCACCTATTCCATGTCCTAACAATGGTTTTTCTTTTATCATTTCCCAAGAACATTGCCAAATAAGAAGACGTCCATCGGCCGAGTCTTTTTTATAAAAATAAAGAATGGAAAAGAGCAATAGAATACTGACCGAAGAAAGAACTACCATCTTTCCGGTAACTTTTACTTTCAACAAAAGCCACAGTATAAGCATAACTATTATACTCAACATTCCTGCTCTCGAACCGGACAGAATAACTGCAAAAACAATCAGTAACACGGCAAAAAAAGTACTACCCATTACCCATTTTGACTGGGATAACTTCGGGAGGTATAAAATCATAGGAAATCCGGCGCAAAGCGAGGCAGCATATCCGGCAGGATTATCAAATCCCCCTGTTATGCCTAGATAGGAGTTTGATGGGAAAATACTGATTCCCTGAAATATTCCGTAGATTGCCAAACAACAACAGGAAAAGGATACAACAATGGAAAAACGGTGAAATAACCGGACAAAACTCTCAGAAGGGACGTTGAGTTGGTAAATAGAGATTACAATGATCCCCAAAAGTAACAACAGCATTGTTGCAAACCATTTGTCTTCTATTGATATGATCGGATTTTTTATTTTAAAAAAGAGCGTTACAAAACATAGAAATGCTAAAAAAAATGAAATAAGTATTTAATTTTCTCCATATAAGGTAGATGTGGAAAAAGACCCTATATATGCTATTGCAGCATCTAGATCTCCTCGAAATACTAATTCTCTTTCTTTATTTACTATAAGAACTGTCGGATAAAACAGGACTTCACTTTCAACGATAAAAGGATCTTTGAAAGAGATTGACAAACATGGGAATGCAAATCCTAATTCTTGTACCTTATTTATTCCGGTTTCTTCATTTTCATTTCTCACCCAACAATGAATTGCATATACATTCATAAAACGATTTTCTGAGAACTTTTCATAGAAACTTTGCAGTTTCGGAAAACTCTTATAACATTCTCCACAACTTGTAATCCACATATATAAAAAAAGATATTCATCATATATAGACTCTAGGGTTTCTTTTTTATCCTTGCTTTTAAACTCTACTTTAGTAGCAATTAATTTAGGTTGAATTTTCCCCGTAAAAGTATCAAAGATTAGGTAGTTAGTCCAAAGAAACCATCCAAAAAAATGTGAGGATAAATACAAAAGAAATAACAGCAACAACTATTTTCGCCTTATGTGTTTTTACAGCAAAGAAACAGCATATTAAAATCACCATTATTATTCTATTAAGTAAATCCGGCAATGAAATTATTGTTGCGTCCCAATAAAGAGTGCGAAAAATTAATTCAGGAACTAATACTATTATTCCCCAAATTATCAGCACCATTCGAATAGAAATTATTCTTTTTTTAATAAAATAACTAATTAATGCGATATGCAAAAAAGCACCTAACAATATGGAAGTTGTAAATCCTCCCAATACTCCCCAATTAATATATCGGCAAGACCTTACAAAGGGCAGGACAACATAATTAATAAACAAACATCCAAGAATGAGTAAAATAATATGCAAATAGGTTGCTTTTAGAGGTATGTTCCCCTCTAAAAGCTTTTTTTTAAAGAAATGCATCTCTACAAATTTTAGCATCCTAAGCCATTGCAAATTCCTAAACCCAAAAATCCGCATCCCCAATTTGTTTTGTTGCAAGGATCATACCTACAAGGAGAGCAGAACGACACTACAGGATTACAAGTACAGTTTTCTGAGCCATTTTTTACCCGAACAATTGTTTGTAAAGAAGGACTTATCAACTCTCCTCTAGTATTTGATAGAAATAAAGGAGAAGCTGCAATAGCGGCTACCAACTCATTATTCCATTTTAATTCTTCTTTAGCATAATCAACCCAGCGGTAAGCAGTTTTTTCGTACTTTTCTAAATCCTCATCAGGAACACCTGTATGGTACCATTCTATATTATCTTCTATGATAGCAAACAACTGTTCAATATGTTTTATTTCAGCTATACTCCAATCCAGCTTTAATGTCTCACTTACTTTCTCCTTCCAAATTTCAACACGTTTTTCAGGGGTTATTGCATTAAATATTGCAAGTCTGTAACTTACATCAAATGCTCTGAATGAATTGGCGCCAATTGATTGCACCTCTTCTAAGTTTTCTTTAATCCACATATCCACATCTGGATCACAGCTGTAGTATGTTTCTTCTCCGGCACAAGAAATAAATAAAAAACTAAGCATCCATATGCTCATTGCAAAAAGACTTTTCATAATAATATAATATTTAATTAACAATATGGGCTATTTAATCTGCCCTGTAATTCGAATTAACTCCACATCATTTGCCGCATTCGACTTTAAGAAAACCGTTTTATTAAAATATCCTTTTTGACCTTTTGTATTCACTGCAATATGAATCATAGCCGTCTTCCCAGGTAAGACTGGAGCTTTAGGATATTCAATAGATATACGACCACAAGAAACATCTGCCTTTTGGATAACTAAAGGGCTATTGCCACTATTACCAATCTCAATATCTATTGGAATCACCTCTATTTTATCTTCTTTAATTGTCCCAAAATCATATTTATTATGTTTGATTATATACAAATACGGTTTTATCGAATCAGTTTTCAATGTCTCAGCTATAGAAACCACCGGATGAATTTTCTCCATGTTTGAAGATGATGGATTAGAGCAACTCCCTAGTATAAATGAGCACCCTAGTAGAATTAAAATTGTTTTCATGATATATGATATTAAAAACTCAAGTTATTTTCACCACCATTCCTGTTTACCTTCCTGATAAGTAAAAATCCGTTCTTCTTTTCCTTTAGTTAAATTACGAAGTAAGAAAAGAGCATTACAAGGGCAATCATGATAAGTGAGAAATATATCTTTACCTATCTTTTTACCTAATGATTTCCAGTTTTTGTGATACCGGAAAAACAGTTCATATTCATTCCCTTCTTCAATTGTATTGCCATCTCCACGCATAATACACGTAATTCGGGATATATCTACAGGTCTCCCAAAATCCATTCCTACCCAGGAGTCTGACGGAGTAGGTGCATCGAAATAAGTCAATAAATCCCCATCAAAAACGGCTTCTTTTCTATATTCTTCTTCAGATCTATAAGAACTTTCTATTCCTATTATTCTACCCCAGGATGCATTCAGCGAATCTCTTTCGTAAAATCTCAGTTCCGCCACGTTTACAAATCCGTGATGAGAAGAATAATATCGCCAGTATTGATATTTATTTCCTCCAGTCAATCCGATTTCGGGTTCTAAATTAGAATAGGTATGCAGCGTAATGCTATCTTTAAAATTCGAAGTATTTGCAGCTTGGATTTTAGCACCAATAAGTCTGAGATTTTCACCACAACTATAAGGCATATTTGGGTGTTTCCGGTAGAGCTTCAACATTTGGCTATTAATTGTATCCGCTTTTAGGAAAATTGTTTTACCCGATATATCTAGCAATATGGGTTCTGAAAAAGAAATCATCTCTCTATTTGTATAAAGCGTAGGTAAATAAACAATATCTTTCCCCATTCTTTCAAACAAAAAGCCATTGCCCTTTCTTTTCCCCCAAGCTACTGGTATCCATTCTGCATTATCAAAGACACACAGGTAAGCATATTTATTATTTATCCTATCATCTACCGGAACAAAAAGATCTTGTGTAGTCATATATTCCTGCGTAACATCTTTCATAAAAGGAGTTTGAAATAATTCAGGAACTCTTGTTTCCACGTTATTTAATTCTTTCAACTCTTTATTGGCAGCATAAGTATTCCGATAAACTTTTGCCATTTTATGATCCTTTTTATGAGGAGTTCCGACCGGAGAATTTGCCCCTTCAAAAATGGATGTTTTTCCTGTATTTTCCAACAATACATTCCATACATGCCCCATACTCCGAAACGGCCATTGAGGTGTAAAGTCCATAGTACAGGGAATTCCTTTTGCTCTCATAACAGCCAAAGTCATAATAGCGTATTCTTCACAGGTTCCATGTGGAATTTTAAGTAAAGTATGCATAGATTTAACGGCTGGATAGATTACGGAACTCATTCTGGGAAAAATATCCTGTCTCATTTTTTCGGTTACTGTATTACAAGCAATACAGGCATTTTTTTCATATAATGAACAATATTTTAATTGAGCTAAGGATGAATCATACAACTCACCGCAATATTCCCTCCAGTTATCAAGTACTTGACCTTCCACCACTTTATAAGGCAACAAATATTCACAAAAATCATCAAAAGAAAGATGTTTGCTCCAGTTCTGATCAGTCCATAATTTAAACGCATGATTAATATTTTGTATCAGATAATCGGAAGAAACAATTTGAATGTCTTCAACTTTAACAGAAAACTCTTTATTGAATTTCTTATTTTCCCGTGTATATAAAGTATCTCTTTGTTCGTAGTTAAGGATTTTAGAGCTTGTTAAAACAGAATCTAGTTCCTGCAAATATTCCTTTAGCTGAGGAGTCATCATATAGGAATAATGACCAGGCATATTTTCTATAAGAAAGCAGGCGGCTTTATACTTTACTGTGTCTTCTCTATAATAATCAAGAACTTTCTGTATTTCAACCTGATTACTGGAAGCTCGGCCCAATGCCTCTTCCAATAGTATTTTTGATTCTTTTTCTTTGCAGGCATAAGAAAAAGTAATAAATACAATTCCAAAAACCATTTTAACCCATAAACAATAATAAATTGTTATTTCTTTCATGTTTGGATTTATAAATAAAACAGTAATAATTAATGATTATTTTTTCAATAGACTGGATACAAAAGAAGAGAATTATTACAAACAGAGTTAACAAATTTGATGCATAAAAAGATAAAAATGCGCCAAATATGACATTTAGGTTACATCACCCGAGATAACAGCGAATGGACCTTCACCCTAACTATAGTAATAAAGAAGAATAAATCTTATTAATTAAACATCTATCCGTATTTTATTATAATTTTGTGGATTCAAAAAACAATCAAACTGTTATGAAAATTAACCGTTTAGCACCCAACAATAACTATCTCACATTTAGACTATAAAGTTCGGTATGCGCACAACATCACCGATGTAAGACATTTGGGACAAAATTCAGACGATTTGTTAACCCACATTATATAGGCATACGGAGTGAAATGTAAAACCAGTATGGAACAAATCAAGAAAAACAAAATTTGTAAAACTTCATTTTTTCCGGAAAATAGTATATCCAGCTATTATACCCAAACACCAAAATAAATAGGTCAGAAAAGATACATTCGGTCGCATAGAAAAGCCCACAATTCCAGACTTTAGTAAAGTTCCCTGCAAAAAGACCCCTACTACATTTAAAGTTCTAAAGGTCTGTTCTGTAACATCCTCCATCACAAACTTGTGTTCCCAAGAACCCACAGCCTCGAATAGCAACACAATTCCACTTAAAACATTTCATCAACCCGGTAGTTCCACAATCGTCATAACTTGTATTGCAAGAACATTTGGTAGTTGGAGGTGGTTCTGATTCACTTCTTGTTTTGATACGTGAAGACATTGATTTGTTGTTGAGGTATTCTACTATTTCGATTTTTTTATTACAACCCCTTATTACAGTTCCAGGATCAATAATCATATTATAAATACTTTCTTTATCCCACCCTAATTCATTTTCAGCATAGTCCATCCATTTATAGCTAAATAAATCTATTTCATCCTCGAAATGTAGAGGATCTTCATACCACATTGTATTATTCTCTAATGTCTGGATTAATAATTCAATGTGCTTTTTCTCTTTATCACACCAATCAAGTTCCAGAGATTCAACAAATTTATCTCTCCAAATAGACACCTTTTTATCTGCCGGCAATGCATTAAAAATTTCTTTTTGGATATATTCATCACAACGTATGAATTCTGCCCGAGTCATTTTTTGCACTTCAGAAAGATTTTCCTTAATGTAATTATCAACATTGGGATCACAACTATAAATCTTGTCTTCCCTTTGACAGGAAGCAAATAACAAACCGAGCATACAAATGCCCAACAAAAAAACTTTCTCATAATAACATAGTATTTTAATTTAAAAAATAAGTTATTTAATTTGCCCTGTAATTCGAATTAACTCCACATCATTTGCCGCATTCGACTTTAAGAAAACCGTTTTATTAAAATATCCTTTTTGACCTTTTGTATTCACTGCAATATGAATCATAGCCGTCTTCCCAGGTAAGACTGGAGCTTTAGGATATTCAATAGATATACGACCACAAGAAACATCTGCCTTTTGGATAACTAAAGGGCTATTGCCACTATTACCAATCTCAATATCTATTGGAATCACATCTATTTTATCTTCTTTAATTGTCCCAAAATCATATCTATTATTTTTTACGGTATATAGATATGGTTCTTTAACATCTGAATCTTTCATACTTGTGGTTAAAGTTAATTCGCTCTTATCAGGCTTTGAACTTGGAGCCGACCCTGAGCAGCTTAAGAACAATAGAATACACCCTATTAAATTTGTTATCAATTTCATAATCAATTTTTATAATTTACTTATTTTACCACCATATTTGTTTTCCATTTTCGTACGTAAAAATCCTTTCATCTTTCCCTTTAGTATGGTTTCGAAGCAAGAAAAGTGCATTAGTTGGACAATCATCATATTTCACATAAAAATCATCTGCAATCTTTTTTCCCTTTGACTTCCAGAAATCTTCATCCCAATACAGTAATTCATATTCATTATCAGGTTCAATACAATTACCATCACCTCTTGCTATACAGACTATTCTATTTATTGTAATCTCCCGTCCGAAATCTATACCGGCCCACGCCCCAGATGCAACCGGCGCATCAAAGAAGGTTAACAGGGTTTTATCAAAAGCTGCATACTTATTTCGAGAATTATCATTCTCAAAAGCTCCTTCGGTTCCTATGATTCTCCCGGTAACTGGGCTGATAGAATCTTCCTCATAAAAGGCTAATTCTGCAATATTGCAAAATTCATCATCAGGCGACATATACCGCCAATAACGAAAAGTTAGACTGTCACCTGATAATTGGACATCTTCAACTTGAGTAGGATTAGGGATAGTGTGTATAATCCTTGCATCCTGAAAAAGAGAATCGTTTGAAGCTTGAATTTGCCCACCAGCCAGACGCCTGCCTCCTAATTCAGCATAAACAAATAGAGGATACTTCCTGTACAATTTTAAGACTTGTGTATGTAATGTATCAATAACCAGTTCTTTTCTTATTCCATTTAAGGTCAAAATAAATGGAGATGCTGCAGGTTTAATTCCATTTAAGGTATAATATACTGGCAAGTATGCAATATTTCTCCCCATGTTATTAAAAGTCACAGTATTGCCTTTGCACTTACCCCAATATATAGGTTGCCATTCCTTGTTGTCGAATACAGCAAGGTAAGCGTATTTATGATTATTCTTATTCTTGATATTTATGCTTATATTTTCTATCACCATATACTCATTACTAACATCTTTCATAAATGGAATACGGAATGTTGGTGGAATATACTTTTCTAATCTATATATGTCCTCAATATCACTATTTATAGCATATGTCCTTCTAAATACCTTTGCCATTTTATGGTCTTCCATATGAGGTTCTCCAGGACGTGACATTGCTCCGACAAAAAGCACATTCTTTCCTGAATTATCTAGTAATACATTCCACGAATGCCCTAAACTCCTGAATGGCCATTGTGGGGTATAATCTATAGCTGTTGGAATTCCTCTGGCCCGCATAACGGCTAGGGACAAGATTGCATAACTATCACAAGATCCATAAGGAACATTGGCCAAAGTATTCATTTTGCCGACAACCGTCATTGGCTCTGATTTTAAAGTGGGTTGTGTAGCATGATTTAAGTCTCTGTTAACCAATTCACAAGCTTTATTTGCCAGATTGATATGCACGTCGCAGTATATCTGATTAACAAGTTTTATACAATATTTTTCAAAATATTCTTTCCAATTATCTAATAATTGCTCCTCGGTAATTTTATAGGGCAATATATATTCACAAAAATTCCCAAAATTTATATGTTTCGCCCAACTACCATCTTGCCAAAGAGAAAATGAATAATCAATATTTTTAATTAAATAATCAGCAGAAATAAACTCTATATCAGGAAGATAATCTAATTGTATATTTTCATATTTTTTGCTTATTATTTCAAATAATGAATCTTTTTTATGCCTGGGGAAATCATACAATTTTGCAACGGAATCTATTTCGTTATAATAAGAGAGAATGAGAGGTATCTCCTTAATAGAATAATGCCCCGGCATATTTTCTATTAGGAAGCAGGCAGCTTTATATTTGAGAGTATCCTTTGGCTGTTTGCTGTAATATTCGAGAACCTCCTGAAGTTCCTTCCTGTTTCCTTTAGCTTGTATTAATGCATCCTCCAATCTATTATTTTTAGGAGAGCAGGTATAAAAAAATATGCACAAAGACAGAAAAATAAAGATTTTAGATGTCATATAGTATATATAAAAGGAGAAATTATTAAATCAAGGATATCAGTCAGTAAATATCATGGTTTACTAAGATATTTTTAATACAAAGGTCGGTTTACTGAAATACTTAAACAAACGCAAATACTCCAAAAAATTGCACATATGCGCATTTTAGTAACTAAATTCACTTGCAAATAAGGATTTTATATCACTCTTCATGTTAAAAAAGTGCTAATAAACACTTCTATAATTGTTTTGCCAAGTCCCTGAGAATAATTAGGAAAAAGGAGCTTGAAGAAATAATTTTTTAAATTACTTCGTCTAGTATAAAAATTGAATTTTAAGAACTAACCACTTCTATTTCTGTTCTATTTCTAATATTTTATTTATGAATTATTTATCCTCTTCATCCTGTATAACATCCGTATTTTATTATAATTTTGTGGATTCAAAAAACAATCAAACTGTTATGGAACATTATTTAACCGTTTACAACACCTTAAGCAGAAAAAAAGAAAAGTTCGTGCCCCTTCATGCCCCTCATGTGGGAATGTATGTGTGCGGACCTACCGTATATGGTGATGCCCACCTGGGACATGCCCGCCCGGCAATAACATTTGATATCCTGTTTCGGTATCTTACTCACTTAGGATACAAAGTGCGGTATGTACGTAACATCACAGACGTTGGCCATCTGGAACACGATGCCGACGAAGGTGAAGACAAAATCGCTAAGAAAGCCCGTCTGGAACAACTGGAACCCATGGAAGTAGTACAATATTTCCTGAACCGCTACCGTCATGCAATGGAAGACCTGAATGTATTACCTCCCAGCATTGAGCCCCATGCTTCCGGACATATTATTGAACAAATAGAACTGGTACAACAAATCCTGGAGCACGGATATGCATACGAAAGCGAAGGCTCCGTCTACTTCGATGTACCCAAATATAACCAAAAATACGACTACGGTAAACTCTCCGGTCGCAACATTGAAGACATGTTAAGCACTACCCGCGAGCTGGATGGTCAAACCGAAAAGCATAATCCAGCAGATTTTGCCCTTTGGAAGAAGGCACAACCGGAGCATATTATGCGCTGGCCCTCTCCCTGGGGAGCAGGTTTCCCGGGATGGCACTGTGAGTGTACTGCTATGGGACGTAAATACCTGGGCGAACATTTCGATATTCACGGAGGTGGCATGGATTTGATCTTCCCACACCACGAATGTGAAATTGCTCAATCAGTGGCTTCGCAAGGAGATGACATGGTACATTACTGGATGCACAACAACATGATTACCGTTAATGGAACGAAAATGGGTAAATCATTAGGCAACTTTATCACGCTGGATGAATTCTTTACCGGTTCGCACCCAATGCTGACACAGGCTTACACACCTATGACCATTCGTTTCTTTATTCTCCAGGCACATTACCGCAGTACAGTTGACTTTAGCAACGAAGCCTTACAAGCCTCAGAAAAAGGATTGCAACGACTGATGGAAGCTGTTGACAACTTGGAGAAAATAACCCCGGCAGAAAAATCTGATGTAGATGTGAAAGGATTAGCTTCTAAGTGCTATGAAGCCATGAATGATGATATGAATACGCCTATTGTTATTTCTCATCTGTTTGAAGCTGCCAAAATGATTAATAACATCTTGGCCGGAAACAATAAAATATCTGCGGCTGATTTGGATGAATTAAGAAAGACATTCCATCTCTTTATGTTCGATATTCTAGGCTTGAAAGAGGAGAAAGGGTCTTCCGACGGACGCGAAACTGCTTATGGCCAGGTAGTGGATATGTTGCTGGAACAACGTATGATAGCTAAAGCCAATAAAGACTGGGCGACAGCAGATAAAATAAGAAATGAATTAACCGCCCTCGGCTTCGAAATTAAAGACACGAAGGAAGGTTTTGAATGGAAATTAAACAAATAAATACATCTCAAGAATGACCCCACAGGAATTCTTTAAGAACGATCGATTCGCAACAGAAGCAGGCATTGAACTGATTGAAATCAGAAAAGGATATGGAAAAGCTCGCCTCCTTGTAGGCGAGCAACATTTAAATGCAGGAAATACGACACAGGGAGGAGCCATCTTCACTCTGGCAGACCTGGCATTGGCCGCAGCTGCTAATTCTCACGGTACACTGGCTTTATCCCTTACCTCCAACATCACCTTTCTTCGGGGAAGCGGCCCGGGAGATACATTAATTGCCGAAGCCAAAGAAATATATACAGGAAGAAGCACCGGACATTACCAAGTAGATGTTACCAATCAAAAGGGTGCGCTTATTGCTACTTTTGAGGCAACTGTATTCCGCAAAGAAAACAAACTTCCGTTCGAACTGGAGAAAGACATTTAAATACCTGAAGGATCACACCTTTATTCCTCAATAATTGAGGTCAGTGGATGACGATTTCCTTCCACCTCCTTTAAAAAAGCCTTCGCGGAGCCAAAATTCAGGAATAAATCCAACCGCACAGGAAGATGGTTTTTGTCATCTGTGACATAAAAGGTTATAACTTCTTCTTCCTTGCCCTTTTTCATTTCCACCAAGGAAAACACCAGGCAATTATATTTGGTATTATCTTCCGCCTTGAATTCTTTTTTACCGCGATAAATCAGGATTTGTTCTTCCACTCTTCTACCGGTTGCCATAGGAAATAGAATCCGGTCGTTAACTTCATAATTGGATGGGTCAAAAGAACGGGCATGAGCCAGAATACTCAACATATCGTGTACACAACGACTGTCGGTATGTTCAAAGAACTGGGCTTCTCCATGGTTCCTTACTCTCTTTTGAGTTACATTCGATACTCCATCCTTAAAAGAAAAGAAAGCCTCATCTACCCAATAACGTTTGCCTTCAACCGCACCCTTACGAAAATAAATGGGTTCAAGTTCTCTGCTAACAACAGAAGTCAGGGTATCCCGTAATTTGAAAAAGAAATCTGCTCTCTTGTTACCAGCTGCAATCAGATCAATCTGATAAACAGGTTTACCATTGTAAACTGCATCATTAAAAGTCAGGGTGGCATCTCCTGCTTTGTACCATATAAACTTCCAGTTGAAGTATAGTTCATAAGATACTTTTTCACCCGACTGGAAAGCTTCATTTTTAGCAGTGCATTGCGCATGGGCGTTTAGCGCAATACCTCCTAAAACAATCCACAAAAAATAGTAAAGGTTTGGTTACATAGGCCCTCAGACTTCTATTAATTCCTGCCTGACGACCTGTTTCTTTCAGCATTTCTGCTCTCTCTTTGCTTAGGTTCATCCGGTTTTTGTTTTTTAAGTTCATCCACTTTTTGTTTATCAAGCGGGGTAGCTTTTAAATTCCATGCTTCTTCAAAGTCCCACAGAGCTTTTGTTTCCAGAATTTTGGGGAAGTAATATACTTCTTCCGGTTGCAATTTTTCTTCGTAATTACCCGTATCCCACACTCCGTTCTGATTCCTGTCGACAATCAGGCGGGCACTGTATTTTCCAGGCATCAGGAAGTAAAAGTCTGCCTGATTATTCACCACTGTTATTTTTCTGATCACTTTATCCTGTGCATCCAGCAGTTCTACAAAAGCTGGTCCGTCCAACCCACTTATATTAAAGAAAATTTTGCTATATTCATCCAGAGAGCGAACTTTAAAAGTTTGCGTCACCTTGTCTGTATGCAATCCGTAAATACCGGTAAATGCGATTGAATCGAGACTAAACTCATATTCACCTTGCGGCTCCCATTCCGTGTACACATAAAACCTACTTAACGCGATTGAGTCCTGTTCAAACTCAAATGGTATCTCCTGGAACACCGTATCGACTTTCTGTTTCAGATGTATGGCTTCCAAGTTATAGTGAGCAATAGGTTCTTCAAAAGAAAGAGTAACACTTCCATAAACGTCCATTGCAGAAGGTACATTCACATTGGATTTCAGGAAAACCGTCGGTTCCGGAACATCCTCTTCATCGTCTTTCTTCCGCCTCTTTCTCTCTTTCTCCTGCTCTTTCTCCTGATTACCTCCTCTGGATCTTCTCATGGAAAGTTTCAGTGTATCCGTACGGGGAATCAGTTGATTGAGTGTATCTGTATATAGATAATCCAGACCTAGTTTAAGGGTATCCAATTTATAAATCAGCGAATCCCGTATCCAGTAATGGATGGTATCATTCCTCTGGCTATGCTCTATAATAAAGGCATCGCGTTCATCGAAATTCAATCCTCTGACAGTAGGCAGTGTATCCGCCTTATTAGCAAAGAATAATGAAAATTTAAAAGGTTGCAAACGCTCGCTCCTTATCAGATATTGAATAACTGATTCTTCCTTGAAGGAACGCATGATCAGATCGTCGGGCAGATAATGGGCATAATCCCGTTCGATAATTGTATCAATTGTTAAGGAATCAATCCAAGTAGTATCTTGACGTATTCGGCGATCAAAATGAGGGATGACTAATGAATCAAGAAAAGCGATTGCCTCAGACTTCTGGCTAAAAATATAATTCTGGTCATTATCTATGAGTGCATACAGGCGATATGTACCCGGTGCTATTCCACGGATAGTAAATTTTCCACGACTATCTGTACGCGATACGCGCTCAAAGGGTAAACTGGTGAAAGCAGAATCAGCCAGATTTGAGTGTAAACCGACTAACATTCCTTTTATCGGTTCTAAATTGGATGCCTCGAGCACAGTACCGGATACACGCATAGAGTCAATGACGTCTCCGGTGGAAAATACAAAAGAGAAATCGCCCAATGGGTTTCCTTCATTGTTGTCGACAATGGCATCTGCAAAATCAATGGTATAAGTTGTGTTAGGAAGAAGGGAGTCCAAGATGTTAATGGTGATTCTTCTTCCGGCAGGTTTAATCTCCGGTTGCTTCAATTGGGGAGGAGAAATTACTACTTTTTCATTCGGTTTTTCGAGCTTAATAAATTCATCGAACTCTAATACAATACGCGTACGGGTATTATTTAATGCATTAGCTGTAGGTGTACTCCCGATAAACCGGGGAGGAGTTTCATCATAAGGTCCTCCGTCGGGACGTCCGACACTAGCACACGAATAAACGGCTCCTAACGCTGTAGCAGCCACTAAAATATTGCGAATCAATCGCTTTACTTTATAATTTCTCCTTTCTAACATAAATACAAAAGTAACCGTTATCTGTTAAAGTATAACTTCTTTTTTACACAAAAATATGAAATAAAAAAAGAGAGTTGAAAATAGAAAATAAAGAATGTGCCTCATTTTCAGTTTTCAACTCTCCATATTCAATGCGGGAAATGGCTATTCAAACAACAAGGTTCCGAAGAATTCGGGACGATGGAAATCCGGTTTTTCAACAGTAATCGGATTCCAGGATATATAATGCGGGGTTTGTAACTCATCACCGCATTTATAAAAGTTGGCCCGGATAGATTTACCCGAAAGCGATGAGATCTGGTGTTGGAAGAAAGCGCTGTTCGGGATAATTAAAGCGATCTCCCATTCCATTCCGCCTGTACGTTCCTCAAAGGTTTCTCTTCCGAGACTTGACCAACGCTGAATGGTTTGCATTACAGGTGAATCAGCATGTTGCCGATCAGACCTCCCGGAACCTGCACCAAGTAATGCAGTACCTGCACAATTACATTCCAGGTTATAATAGATAGAATCTTGCCCGGGAATCAGGAAGAACTCTACACAAGAGTCTGTCCATACAGATTCATTATCCCCGCCATAACGGGCACGGGCTGTTTCTTCTTTCACTTTATAGTGGAGTAAAATCGCATGGTCAGTATAGGCAATACGGAATGATACATCTGGCCGATACGGATATTGATCCGGCCAATTGACGACATCAATGGGTTGAAACTTTATTTGTTCTTTATCCAATAGAGCTGGTAATGCCTCAGCAGATTCTGCAACAGCATTTATTTTCTTCACTTTTAGTTCTTTCATTTCAGTTGCTGAATTACAGGAAAACAGGAGCATACATGCTCCCAGTAAATAGTTATTTATAGACATGATTGCACAAATTCTTTCATCTCAGGAGTGTGCTCTTCTACACTCTGCAGTAGTTTAAACTGAGCTTTCGTACGGACAAGGTTATGCTCCGGGTAATTTATCTTATAGTAAGTATCACCATTCAGATAATCAGCCAGAAAACGTACTGTCTGCATGTAAGGGAAAAGAGCAGCGGCATACGGCAGATTTTCTATTTCAATGGGAAGCAGAAATGACCTGGCAGACTCCAAATAACCTTTAGTAAAGGCTTTAAAAATCTCCATATTGAACGACACACGATTTAGATCCTTGTCGTCTTCGGCACCGGTATTGGCGGCACTACGCAAAAAATCACCAAAATCAGAAAAGATAAAGCTAGGCATTACTGTATCCAGATCGATCACACAGAGTATATCTCCATTCCGGTCGAATAACATGTTATTCACTTTTGTATCACAGTGGCAAACCCGTTTGGGAAGTTTTCCTTCTCGGTATAGCTGTTCTGCTTTGCACATTTCCTCTGCCCTGCTCTCAATTTCGTTCACATAGTATTCTACTTCCTGCAACCGATTTGCTGCATTTGCCTTAACTGCGTCACGTAATTGTGACAAACGGAATTCCATGTTATGAAAATCTGGAATAGTTTCGCCTAATTCTACTGGAATATCAGCTAATCTGGACTGGAATTCGCCGAAAGCGACTCCTGCATAATAAGAATATTCCGGATTAACTACTTCATGCGTAATGGCATCAGGGATAAATACCATCAACCGCCAGTAGCTGGTTCCATCAAACCAGTAGTATTTTCCATCTTCGGCTGGAATGAACCGCAACACTTTCCAGTCGATATCCTGTTCGTTCTTTTCTTCCAGCTTTTTACGAATGTGGGTAGTAACAGCCTGAATATTATTCTGAAGCATATCTACATCCTGAAAAATCGCATGGTTGATACGTTGCAAAACATAATCAGGCTGATCTACTTCACGGTTTATTACCCGGAAACTATCATTGATTAAACCATTTCCTAATGGTTTAACCTCTGAAACGCTTCCTTCGATGGAAAATTTAGAAACAACTTCTGTTAAGTTAATCATGATAACAAGGTTTTAGAGGGATATAAGATTAAAATTAGTTGTGTTAAGAGGCTGGCATTCTTAAATTATCCTCTTGGAATTTCAAAGTTGCCTTTCCTCATTGCAAATATACTATTTATTCTTTATCAGCTATTTGCTCTTTTTGGTTTTTCATTTACCATCGTTGATCTGAGTCGTACTACTTCATAAGTTATTAACTTGGGTAGTAACCAATAATAAGTTGATTCATTCAACGCAATGTCAACATTTATCATATCTATATTTTAGACGGATGCTTAGTTATATACCTTGACCCCCTTTAGTTATATACCTTGGGGTTGCTTAGTTATATACCTTGGGCACCCTTAGTTATATACCCTCTTTTCTCGTTTTATAAACTCATGTAAATCAATTGCTTACAATTTCACTTTACAATATATATTTTTGTTTGACTGTAAATTATATTTCACATCATTACCAAGATAGCAGCTATTGTTAATACAGAACCCTTTATTTCAACAAAATTTAAACAGACTCTAATGCACATTACCAAAATAATTATTTCTTAAAGTATTGATCTTTTCTAAATCAAATAGCTTTATCAATTTTACAGAAAGACTGTCCATTTGGTCATTGTATTTCTTGTTAGCAGCGAAAGCATATTTATCTGGATGAAAGAGATTTCCCACCACTTTTAAATTATACTGGGGATTAGAAAATACCCAATACTCTAGCACTGGGGCATCTTGTACTAAAGCGTCAATCTCATCGTTTATGAGGGCATGAGTAGCCTCTTCCATGTTTTCATAACCAATTGTAGGAATACCCCGATTATGCAAATATTCTTCGCCAACGGTACTTGAAAGTACTGCAACGCGTTTACCAGGAAGATCGGATAGTGAATGTATATCACTTGAAAGAGCTACTGTCGTCATACTGCTAGTAATACTGGATGTAACATACGCTACAAGTCCCACTCCAGTTAACATCCATACTACAGCAAGTACTTTACCAATCCAGCTATAGTTTCTATTGTCAACTACTCCAGTCTTTATAGCAAGTACAAGCATATATAAACTTTCGGTGAATCCATTAAGCCATTTACGCGGAAATTCAGGGTCATTTTTGCGATGAATAATGGTAAGTATTACCGTCAGAAAAAATATAATACCTACAATCCACATATAACCTCGAAGATGGCCATTTCGTTTCAACTCATTCCAGATAGTTCCTTGTCCGGAGGATTTTACCAAGATGCGTAAACCTGAATCATGCCATGGAAAAGAAAATTTCACCTGTTGGGCTCTTTCATAAGTAACAGAAATATTTGAAACGGCAGCGTCAATTTCTCCCGTTGTCACAGCCTCCATCATTTTATGCCAACTCAGATATTCAATGTACTCGCTAGCAAAATTCATTTCATCTTCGAGTAATTTCCATAAATCGATTGCCATACCCGTGTAATATCCCGTACTGTCTTTCATTACAAACGGCGGATTAATATATACTCCGGTTTTCACTTTCCGAAGAGTAACGATTTCCTGAGGAAATATAAAATTGCCTGTAAAAAGAAAGAGAGAAAGAAAAACTAGTTTACGTTGCATATGTATGTTTTTCAAGATAAACACAGTTATTCATACAATGGTTTATCTTGCTTCCCTTTCATCTGCTTATAAACAAATTACTCTGAAATTATATTTCTATTTTTTTATCTTCAAATATTCATAGCCAAACCGACAGTGCAAACATTTCTTTTTATCGCAATATTCCTTCTGTAACTGTATTAATGCTTGCGAATCGGCAGCAGTATTAACAGGGATTCCGACCCCATCCCAAAGCCGGGTTATATAATTTCGTTCGGCTCTCAAACCTTCCAGGAAAAAAGTAGCACGATCACAAAGCTTATCATCTCCTTTATACAATCCGTAAGCATATAAAAACGGAACAACCGTATTGATGATAACTAAATCCAAAGAGCCTATTCCCAATGCTTTCTCTTTTCGGGGAGATTTCTTACCAAAAATATAACATTCTTCCCAATAAAGAGAAGTGGAGATTGAAAAGATTTTCCGGACTTCCTGTATAGAAGTTGCATCCATGACTTGGGAAAATAAAGCTCTTTCCCGCCCATATAGATAAGCCAATTGTGCAATACGTATGTGAGGAAAGTTCCCTGGTCGCATTCTTAGAAAACGCCATAAGGACGGATCCATCTGGTTCAATCCGAATTTCTGTTTTAAAAAGCGATATTCTTTTTGTAAAGCAGCGTAATATTCGTCATTCTCCAATTCTTCTTCCAGCAAACCGGCTTGTCCAAAAAAGAAGGCTTCAACTTGAATACTATTATCCCGGTGCTTGTCAATAGCCCGGAATGAAAGCATATTGGCCCAGGTTTCAAACGCATCACTGTTTACGCTAAAACCAAAATTACGGGCCAGTGTGATAAAGAATGCATCTTCCCAATGATTATTCAGTTTATCCAGTCGCTTTTTTATGACGGTGGTTTTCTGCTCAAACCGTTCGGATTGCAAGGCAGAAAACCAGGAATGAATTGTAAATGGTGGAAGCTGAGGAAGAATACCGTAACAAGGCGGACGCATATCTGCTAGTTTCAATTCGTTATAACGCTGGGAAATATGTTCGGGGCAGGATAACTGCAACTGAGGAATAGATAAACCATCTGAACGATACACTTCTTCGTCAACCTTTGTTGCAACATGGAGTATTACTGAATCATAAGCTTTGTTTGTATGGTGTCCGTGACGTTTCCAATCCGATGAAACGGTATGTATTTCAACATTTCCCACCCACAAAGTGCCGTCAATCTTTATTTTGGCATTAAAAAAGTCGGGACCTGCATGAGTATTTGACAATCCGGGATCAATAACTTCAATAGAAAGACCGGTAGTTGTTTGTAGTTCCGCTAATGGAAAAATCTTGTGCTTCCAAACATAATGTAGTAATTGCTCCATTTACTAAAAGGTATTAATGTGGGGCAAAATTAACAACTTACATCTCAAATTCGTTATCTTTGCCACATTTAATTACTCTAAATTAAACCCAAAAAGAAGTACAAAAACACTAATTACAATCATTCTTTATCTCCGTATAGAGATTTTAATTATAAAAAGCCTGCATTGTTTGTGATTTTTGTGCATTCAAATAATACTAATTGTATATGAAAATTGCATTAATCGGATATGGAAAAATGGGCAAAGAGATCGAAAAAGTAGCTCTTAGCCGCGGACATGAAATAGTTTGTATCATTGACATTCATAATCAGGGGGATTTCGAATCCGAAGCTTTCCGCTCGGCGGATGTAGCCATCGAATTCACAAGCCCGAAAGTCGCATATAACAATTATATAAAAACATTCAATGCCGGCGTAAAGCTGGTGTCCGGTAGTACTGGCTGGATGGCAGAACATGGTGAAGAAATAAAAAAATTGTGCCGGGAAGAAGGTAAAACCTTGTTCTGGGCTTCCAACTTCAGTCTTGGAGTCGTTATATTTTCGGCTGTCAATAACTATCTGGCAAAAGTTATGAATCAGTTCCCCATTTACGATGTTTCTATGAGCGAAACACATCATATCCATAAACTGGATGCACCCAGTGGTACTGCCATTACATTGGCTGAAGGCATTCTGGAAAACCTGGAAAGAAAAACGTCATGGGTGGAAGGTGAGGCAAAAACAGCCGATCAGCTTCCCATTGAAGCCATTCGCGAAGGAGAAGTAGTGGGTATTCATACCATTCGTTACGACTCGGATGCCGACAGTATTTCCATTACCCATGATGCAAAGAACAGAAGCGGATTTGTTTTGGGAGCTATACTCGCCGCAGAATACACCGCCATTCATGAAGGATACCTGGGTATGAATGACCTGTTTCCGTTTTTAAAATCATAAAACCAACGATAATGAGAAAAGCAACACGCCGTCAATGGATCACCTTTGCCATCGTACTGGCTCTATATTTACTGTTCCTGCTTTGGGTGAGAAGCTGGTGGGGACTGATTGTTGTGCCGTTTATTTTTGATATATATATTAGTAAAAAGATACCCTGGACTTTCTGGAAGAAATCAAAAAACTCCACTGTTCGTAGTGTAATGAGCTGGGTAGACGCAATTGTTTTTTCTCTGATTGCGGTTTACTTCGTAAATATTTTCCTGTTCCAGAATTACCAGATCCCTTCTTCTTCCTTGGAAAAGACACTCTTAGTAGGTGATTTTCTATATGTTAGCAAGGTTAGTTATGGACCACGTATTCCAAATACTCCGCTTTCAATGCCACTGACACAACATACATTGCCTATTATTAATACCAAATCATATATTGAGAAACCCCAATGGCCTTATAAAAGAGCCAAAGGATTCGGTGATGTGAAACTCAATGACATTGTTGTTTTTAATTTCCCTGCCGGAGATACAGTTGCTTTGAACAGACAGGCAGAAGATTTTTATTCGATTGCTTATGACATAGGGGCAAGCTCTTTTCAGCAAACAAGAGATATAAATACCCTGAGTCCAACTGAGCAAAGAGTTATTTATGATTTTTATTACAATGCAGGCCGAAAGCTAATCTTGTCTAACCCAGCTATATATGGAGAGGTTGTTTCTCGTCCGGTGGACAGACGGGAAAATTATGTTAAACGTTGTGTAGGGCTTCCGGGAGATACCCTTCAAATCATCAATCGTGATATTTATTTGAATGGAATAAAACAAGAAGAACCCGAACATGTAGAGTTTTTCTATCATGTATATGCTACCGGCAAAACCATTCCACAGGATTTCTTCCGCGAATTAGGACTAAGCCTTGAAGATACAAGGGGATACGCTCCCGGTGCCAGGGAATTTTATCTTCCCCTGACGAAAGCAGCGTATAATAAGTTATTAGCCCGAAAGGACCTGGCAACAGCCATTCAGCAAGATGAAATGCCTTCTACTTCTCTTTATCCTTATACTTTATCTACCAACTGGACAATTGACAATTATGGGCCGATCTGGATACCAAAGAAAGGTGCAACGATTCAGTTGACCCCTGAAAACCTTTCTTTTTATGAACGTTGTATTCATGCCTACGAAGGCAATACGCTTGAAGAAAGAGAAGATGGAGTATACATTAACGGAGTTAAAACCGACACTTATACCTTCCAGATGGATTATTACTGGATGATGGGTGATAACCGACACAATTCCGCGGATTCCCGTTCATGGGGATTTGTACCGGAAGATCATGTGGTAGGTAAGCCGATTCTGGTATGGCTTTCTTTGGATAAAGACCGTGGTCTTTTTAATGGAAAAATCAGATGGAACCGATTCTTTAAAATGGTTCATTAACACATAACCAGTCCCTTTCAAACGGATACGAATGAAAATAGGAAAACGCTGGATTATTATATTTGCCGGAGCAATAATCGTTGTATTATTGCTCCGTGGCTTTCTATTTACCACCTATAGCATTCCTTCCTCGGGAATGGAGAATACCCTTTTTCAAGGTGACCGGATTCTGGTTAATAAATGGAGTTACGGACTGCGGACACCTCTTATGGCCCTTTTTTCCTATCATCGCTGGTTTCCGGAAACCGTAAAGCCCGGAGATATAGCCGTATTCAACAATCCGGCATCCAACAAACCGGTAATTGCAGAGCGAAATGTATTTATTGGCCGATGCATCGGAGTTCCGGGTGATACGCTTTGGGTCGATTCTTTGTTCTCGATACATTCATCACAGGATATTGCAGGTCCCGACAGGAAAGGACTTTATTCTTATCCAAAAAATAAAAAGAATGAAGTAGATTCCCTGATTCATATATTGGGTATTGAGAACAATCCGGTAATGGGTCTGAGTGACTGTTGTTATGTTCGCAGTTTCAGTCGTTACGAATATTACCTCTTGGATCAGGCCTTGTATGGTAACAACTGGATTATTCCGCTTGGGATGGAAAACAAAGCAGGATTAAAGCCTGTAATTATTCCGGGTAAAGGGAAAACAATTGAAATCAATCCCTGGAACGTTACATTGATACGAAATACCATCCTCTTGCATGAAGGAGAGCCCGACGCAGCCGTTAAAAAGAACGCTTTATATATCAACAATCAACCGGTATCTTCTTATACTTTTAAGAAAGATTATTACTGGATGGCTTCCAATAATTCAGTCAGCTTATCAGATTCCCGTTTGTTTGGCTTTGTACCACATGATCATCTTATTGGTAAAGCCTGGATGATATGGTTCTCTAAAGAAGCAAACTCAGATATACGGAGAGGTTACCGATGGAACCGCTTTTTCACCACTGTTCAATGATGTTTTAAACGATGGAACGTATTGCTTATCTTACTTCTGCTTACCTGACACCCGTTTCTTATTATAGTAAGTTATTGGCCTATGACAAGATTATAATCGAACAACACGACCATTACATGAAACAAACCTACCGAAATCGTTGCCATATTGCCGGCCCAGGTGGGATTTTACCTCTTTCAATCCCGGTAGTCAGATCTGAAAATCCTAAATCTCCGATGAAAGATATTCGTATCTCCGATCACGGCAACTGGAGACACCTTCATTGGAATGCCATCGAATCTGCTTATAACAGCACTCCGTTTTTTGAGTATTATAAAGATGATTTTCGGCCCTTTTACGAGAAAAAGTATCCTTTCCTTGTTGATTATAGCGAAGAACTTTTTCGTTTAATATGCGAGCTAATAGATATATCTCCGGATGTAACAAGATCAGACTCCTATAAAACAGAATTCAAACCGAATGAATTTGACTTTCGCGAAACAATCCATCCCAAAAAAGATTTTCGCGAAGCTGATCCCGATTTTATAGCCCAACCGTATTATCAGGTATTTGAGGAACGACATGGGTTCCTGCCTGATTTAAGTATCATTGATTTGCTTTTTAATATGGGACCGGAGAGTTTGCTAGTGCTTCAGGACTCACAGTCTACTAGTGCTGACAGACTACGCCTATCCTAAGTGGAGAGTACGCCTATCGTAATTGTATTATAGGCGTACTGTATTTCTTGTCTATTTGTGACCTATTTTCAACTCCTCCAACAAATGATTGGCATGGCCGAATTTATCCATAATAAACAAGATATAACGCACATCTACGCCAATACAACGTTGCAAATCTGGTTCGAAAAGAATATCGCTACTCATGGCTTCCCAGTTACCATCGAAAGCAAGGCCCAGCAACTCTCCTTTTCCATTAAACATTGCGCTACCGGAATTACCGCCTGTAATATCGTTATTAGAGATGAAACAAACATTCATATCACCGTTTTTATCAGCATAACGCCCATAATCACCGGATGAGATAATGGAGAGGATTTCAGGAGCAACCTCAAAGTCTCTATCGCCAGCATATGTTTTTACCTTTTCCAAAATACCGGCAGTAGTAGTATAATAATTATATTCTGTTCCATCAAAAGGAGTATATCCTCTTACGGTACCGAAACTTAACCGCATGGTTGAATTGGCATCGGGATAATAATTCCGATCCGCATACATGCGACGAATAGCAGCATTCAACAATCTTTCGCCTTCATTGATATTATCGGTTGCTTCCGTCATTTCTGAATTGATTTCGAAAGCTTTTACGATCAGGTCAATAGCAAGGGTAACGGCGGGATCTTCAATAAAATTAAAAGTAGTATCCTGATTCAGGAAAAGTTTTAAACCCAAAGGCGTTGTTAACTTAGAGCGAGTATACAATGAATCGACAAAGGCCTGATCGTTCCCTTGATATTCGGTTGCGATTTGCTTGTAAAATTCAGGTAAATAAACGCTGTCAACCTGGTTACGGTATTCACCAATCATGGCGGTAAATACTTCCTTATCAATATCCAAATTAAGGTTTTGATACTTCTCCAATATCTTCTTGAAAGCAGAAACGAGTTGTTTTTCTTCAGCTTCAAAGTCGAAATTCAGGATATCAAGTGACAATTGCATTAATTCCGGCCCATATAGAAATGCTTCTGAAAAATAAGCCAAAGCGCGTCCCGGGGTACGACGGTTTTTATAATTCAATTCCAGGTCTACAAACAAACGAAGTAATTTTTCGCGTTCGGAAGGTGTATTTTGAATCCACTGAAATAAAGTAGATTCCATTTGTTTCTTCTTCTCCAATACACCCAATTGGCGAATCGTTTTATTCTTACCTATACTATTCTTCCAATAATTAGAGCTTTCATCGTATTTGGATGCATATTTAATTCGAATATCGTCACTCCTATCCATCTCCCGTTTCCAGATGGCCTGTTTAACACCGCGTATATCAATCATCGCCTGGTTCATTCCTACCATCATTTCTTCTATACCGTAGGAAGAAATATAGCGTTCAGTCATTCCCGGATATCCCAATGTCATACAGAAAGAACCTTCTTTATATCCATCTAAAGAAACAGGCGCAACGTATTTAGGGCGGTATGGTGTATTTTCAGGAGAATAATCAGCTGGCTTATTATCCTTACCGGCATAAATACGGAAAACACTGAAGTCACCTGTATGGCGGGGCCATACCCAGTTATCCGTATCCCAACCGAATTTACCGATGGAAGAAGGAGGAGCAAACACCAATCGAACATCGGTGTAATCCTGATATATGGACAGCCAGAATTCATTACCAGCGTAATAAGGGTCAACGATGGCAATCAGTGTGGAATCTGCTTCATAAATTTCATTTTGAATGGCTACCATGATGGAATCAGTTATATTCCGACGTTCATATTCCAGCATGTTATCATTAACAGCTGATAAAACACGGTCAGTAACGTTCTCCGTACGCAATAAAAACCGAACGAATAATTCCGGGTTGGGTAACTCTTCGTCATGGGAACGAGCTATGAAACCGTCTTTCAGGTAATCATTTTCTACGCTACTGTGCTGTTGAATCGCACTGAAACCACAATGGTGATTGGTAAAGACAAGTCCATCTTCGGAGACAACTACTCCGGAACAGAAACCTCCGAAACTCACCACAGCATCCGTCAAAGCAGGTTTTTTAGGATTGTATATTTTGTCGGGCGACAGTTGCAACCCTAGTTCTTTCATGGTTTTACGTGTCTGCTTTTGAAAGTTACTAAGCATCCACATTCCTTCATCAGCTATAACAGTGTGGCATAAAAATAGAGCCAGTAATAGTACACTAAATTTTCTCATCATCTTTTTATCGGGCGTTTTTTATGGTTTCTTTATAAAACGATTTAAAAAGGGAATTTGACTTAACGGAAGGTCTTTTTTTACAATATATAGTATATAAATAGCTAGTAAGGCTGTTCTGAATAACAAACGAAGAATTATGTTCTCAGGAACAAACCCCAAAGAAAGAACATATAAGACAACGGCGAGTAATACATAAATCCCTATACTTTTTAAATCATAATTAATCGGATATTTCTTTTGTCCCATCACATAAGAGATTAAAGTAATCAAGGCGTAACCCGTCAATCCGGCCCAGGCACATGCCACATAACCGTAAACAGGTACAAAAAGTACATTCAGGGTAACAATTACTACACATCCAATTAATGAAAACCAGGCTCCCCAACGTGTTTCATCTATTAATTTGTACCAGAAAGAGAGATTGAAATAAATGCCCATGAATAATTCTGCCGCCATAACAATCGGAACGACTTTTAAACCTACCCAATAGTGGGGATCCCGAAGCACATATTTCAAAATATCGATATAAAACATAACTGCCAGGAAACCAAAGAGGGCAAAAATGATAAAGAATTTCATAACAGTTGCATACACCTGACGATTATCTCCTTCTTTATTCTTTCCAAAAACAAAGGGTTCGTAGGCATAGCGAAAGGCTTGTGTAAACATAGCCATCACCATCGCTATTTTAGTACTGGCTCCGTAAATACCCAATTGAATGTCGGCTTCTTTTTCATCCGGGAAAATAAAAGGAAAGATGATTTTATCAATTGTTTGATTTAAAATACCCACAACACCCAAAATAAGTAAAGGGAATGAATATCGGAAAATACGTTTCATTAACTCCTTGTCAAACCGGTACGTGAAGCCCGTTAATTCAGGAATAAAGAAAAACATTTGAGCAGCAGAGGTTATCAGGTTAGCCACAAATACGTATCCTACACCGTAAGCCGGATCATAAAACCACGAGATAGTTTCCGGATAATGGGTATGTAGCCACGGACAAGCTATTAGGAAAAATAAATTCAGGGCAATACCAAATGCAATAGAAAAAAGCTTAATTGAAGCAAACTTAATTGGTCTTTGTTTATACCGCAGATAGGCAAACGGAATACTTTGGAATGCATCTAAAGCCAATACGACGGCCATCATACCGATAAATTCAGGATTATCAGCATATCCCAGGGTTGAAGCAATGGGAGTAAGGAAAGAAAGGCAGAGTAATAAAAAAAGAAGTGAAGTACATCCGATGGAAATCAGAATACTGGAATAAACCAGCGTTGGATTCTCATCCTTTTTATTGGCAAAACGGAAAAAACCCGTCTCCATGCCATAGATAAGTAGCACCTGCAATAAAGCAACAAAGGCATATATATGCGTCACAACTCCATAACCACCGGATTCGGCACTGAAAGAGGCTGTATATAAAGGAACAAGCAAGTAATTCAGGAATTTACCCAGAATGCTACTCATCCCGTAAATGGCGGTATCTTTTGCCAGTGATTTTAAGTTGGCCATTTATCTTTTTCTATATTCTTAATCAAACAAGCTACTTTGACGGCCGTTGTAAAGGCTTTTGCCGAGATGTTTATAAGCCAGCTCTGTCACTTCTCTACCCCGGGGAGTTCGTTTCAGAAATCCTTCTTTAATAAGAAAAGGTTCATATACTTCTTCAATGGTGCCTGCATCCTCACCCAAAGCTGTGGCAATAGTGGTAAGTCCCACAGGTCCCCCACTAAACTTATCTATAATCGTACAAAGTATTTTATTATCAACTTCATCGAGGCCGTATTTGTCGATATTAAGTGCTTCCAGCGAATAGGTGGCTATTTCCGTATCAATGGACCCAGAGCCTTTGACCTGGGCAAAGTCACGTACCCGCCGCAAAAGTGCATTGGCAATACGAGGGGCTCCACGACTGCGGGAAGATATTTCGGCGGCTGCCTGAAAAGAGCAGGGTACATTCAGGATACCTGCCGAGCGTTTGATAATACCACTTAGCACTTCTTCATCGTAATATTCCAGATGGAGATTAATTCCAAAGCGCGCCCGTAAAGGAGCTGTGAGTAGTCCGCTCCGGGTAGTAGCACCCACCAATGTAAAAGGATTCAGATCAATCTGGATACTCCGGGCCGAAGGCCCTTTATCTATCATAATATCAATACGGTAATCTTCCATAGCGGAGTAAAGATACTCTTCTACCACGGGAGATAGCCGATGAATCTCATCAATAAAGAGCACATCGTTGGGTTCTAGGTTGGTGAGTACCCCTGCTAAATCACCCGGTTTATCCAATACCGGGCCGGAAGTAACTTTAAATCCTACTCCCAGTTCATTAGCAATAATGTTGGATAGAGTTGTTTTTCCTAATCCGGGAGGGCCATGTAGCAATACGTGATCAAGCGCTTCGCCACGCAAACGAGCAGCTTTTACAAAAATACGTAGGTTTTCCACCACTTTCTCCTGACCGTGAAAGTCATTGAAAGAAAGCGGACGAAGAACGTTTTCAAAATCCCGCTCGTTACTTGTAAGTTTATGATTGCGTATATTAAAATCTTCTTCCATCCCAGAATGTAATTCTTTAAAGAGCAAAAGTATAAAAGATAACAGAGATAAATGTGGATTTTACAAAAAACAACATTTAAAAGTGAGGGCTGTGCCCTGTAAAAAGAAACATATTCCTACTTTTGTAAGTAGTTCAATAAAATAAGTGTATGTTGTCACACTCAAGTAGGAAAACTAAGGCTGAAAGCCTTCGCTCTTCCCCATTATTGTGACAACAAAAACCAATTTTATTGAACCGTTTAGTTTTATAAATTCACCTGAAATTATGGTTCTTAACTACATCTGGATTGGTTTTTTCATCGTGGCATTTATTGTGGCAGCAGCCAAACTTCTGTTTTGGGGCGACACAACCATTTTTACTGAACTCGTAAATGCTACTTTTAGTTCCTCCAAAACAGCCTTTGAAATTTCATTGGGTCTTACAGGAATCCTTTCACTTTGGTTAGGCATCATGAAAATAGGTGAAAACAGCGGTTTGATCCGTGCCCTTTCCCGGTGGTTAAGCCCTGTACTTAGCAAACTTTTTCCTGACATACCGAAAGGACACCCGGTAATAGGGTCTATGTTTATGAATATCTCTGCCAATATGCTGGGATTGGATAATGCAGCCACACCCCTGGGATTAAAAGCAATGAAGGAGTTACAGGAATTAAATCCTCAAAAGGATACTGCTTCTAATCCTATGATCATGTTTCTCGTGATGAATACTTCCGGTTTGATGCTTATCCCCATCACCATTATGGTTTACCGGGCTCAAATGGGAGCAGCTCAACCTACAGATGTATTTATTCCGATTTTATTGAGCACGCTTACTTCAACCTTGGTAGGAATTACCGTCGTAAGTATATCTCAACGGATACGGATGTTTACCAAAGGCACGCTCCTTTTTTTACTAGGGTTAGCTGTTTTTTTTGCCGGTATCATCTATTTATTTGTCACCTTTCCACAAGAACAGGTAAATATATATTCTACCCTGGTTGCCAATATATTGCTTTTCTCAGTCATAATTTGGTTTATTCTGAGTGGCATCCGAAAAAAGATAAATGTGTTCGATTCCTTTGTTGACGGAGCCAAAGATGGCTTTACCACTGCCGTAAGAATTATTCCTTACTTGGTAGCCTTTCTGGTTGGAATCGCTGTATTCAGAACTTCAGGCGCTATGGATATGATCGTAAATGGCATCGAATGGTTTTTCAATGCAGTGGGTATAGACACCAGTTTTGTAGGTGCGCTCCCTACCGCCCTGATGAAATCATTAAGTGGAAGTGGTGCAAACGGTCTAATGATTGATGCAATGAAAGAATACGGAGCCGATTCGTTCGTTGGACGTACAAGTAGCGTCGTGCGCGGAGCTTCAGATACTACTTTTTACACACTGGCCGTATATTTTGGAAGTGTTGGTATCAGTAAAACGCGCAATGCTGTGAGTTGCGGACTTATTGCAGACTTTTCGGGCATCATCGCAGCAATCTTATTCAGTTATTTATTTTTTTATTAATACATCAATCTAAATGGCTATTACATTCCAGACAGAAGAGGTGCAAATGCCACCTGTTTCAAAAAAGAAAATTACAGCATGGATTAAAACTGTCGCAGAATCCTATCAAAAGAAAGTAGGCGAAATTGCTTATATATTCTGCTCCGATGAAAAAATTCTGGAAGTGAACCGCACTTATTTGCAACATGACTATTATACAGACATCATTACTTTCGATTACACGCAAGGCAATAAAATAGGTGGTGATTTATTTATCAGTCTTGATACGGTTGCTATCAATGCCGAACTATTTCAAACAAATTATGAGAAAGAACTACATCGGGTTATTATCCACGGAATTCTTCATCTTTGCGGAATCAATGACAAAGGACCGGGAGAGAGGGAGATTATGGAAGCTGCCGAAAATAAAGCTTTAAAGGTTTTAGATGAAATCTCATTTTGAAGATACTTCAACATGAGACTATCTTCACTTCAGACTATTTGGAGTGAAGACAGAAGAAAAAGAAGAGTAAAATTTAAAGGAAAACGCATCTTCCTTCTTATTTCACACAATAATCCAACTGGTTTAAAACTATCAAAGAAAACATATAAGCGATGCATTCTTTGTCATTTTGCCAACAAAAATCCACAAAAACTCACCCTATTTCAAACAATAGGGTGAAATAAAAACAAAATAAAATCCTCTAACCCTCTTATTTTTCGATTTTCCCCATAAACCTGTCCCCTTACCCGAAATAATCCAAGGAAAACGCATTTAAAATGCCCTAAATTTATATTTGAATTATTTGAGTGTGAAAACATCTTAGATGCAAATACAAATCTTATGGCGGCATCGCATTTTGGTTTTCTCTTGAATGCATAAATCTGTAATCGACATATTAGAAATAATCTATCAGACGATTTAAAACTAACTTCTCGTTTATATAATTATATTCGTTAGAGTGCATTGATTCTTTCGTTAGGATACATTAGTTCTTTCGTTATAATGCATTGTAACGAAAGGACCAATGCACTCTAACGAATAATTCATTTATAAAAAAAATAATAACCTTAATGGTGAAAGATAAATCTTTTAAGAGAATGGTATAATTTTATTCGGTAAGACATTTACGTACTCGCAAATAATTAAAAAAAATCCTTCTTTTACTTCCCAGCAAAAGAAGGCTAACCTTGATGTTTAGTCATAAATGTAAAGAGTTAGAGAGAAAACTATAATTTTATGAGATATAAAATTATTATGAAAAATTGATTTACTATTTCTTTTACTTATATAAGAAGAAAGATAATTGGATTTCAAATCACTATGTTCCAGAAACATTTCTAATTTTCAATTTAGCAGATTCAGATCAAAGAAGCTTAAAACCTATTTTTTACATTTTTTCAAGTTGTTGTAACCTTAGCAACCGAAACCCAACTATCCATTCTTTAAAGACAAATTATTAATAATATTCTAAGTCGGGTTTTGAAACCTTCCTAAATTAAATCACAACTGTTTGGGGAATATCCAAATAAAAAGCTCTTCTTGTTATTTTTCAAAACGAAGTATTTCTAAAATAACCTTTTTATGGATAAAGTCAATCTATCATGAATAACGATTTATTCCGACAGTGACATTAGAAATCGAGGACAAATATATAATTTTTTTCCAAGATTGTTTCAATAAATAAGATAAAGAAAAACATTTAATACATTTTTTCACCAATATGCGCTAATTTGTAATAAATACAATATACTTTAATTATATATTGAAAGAAATCATGAAATATCTGCAGGCTTTTATGTGCATGAAAAAAAAGATAAAGATTATTCATAATCTTTAATCTAAAACTAAAATTAGCCATTGCATGAGATTGCATTTATGGCTAAAAGAAAATAAACCCGTAACTTTGTATATTATTCAAACAAATAAAGAAATAAATGGATTTCAAATACGATGTTATTGTAATTGGCGGTGGTCATGCCGGTTGCGAAGCAGCAGCGGCAGCAGCTAATCTAGGATCCAAAACTTGTCTTATTACCATAGATATGAATAAGATCGGGCAGATGAGTTGCAATCCAGCTGTTGGTGGAATCGCCAAAGGACAAATCGTGCGGGAGATTGACGCATTGGGAGGCTATATGGGATTAATAACAGATCAAACTGCTATTCAATTCCGTATCCTTAATCGCTCGAAAGGTCCAGCCATGTGGAGCCCAAGAGCACAATGCGATCGAAACAAATTTATATGGGCTTGGCGTGAAGTTTTAGAAAACACTCCTAACCTTCACATCTGGCAGGATACAGTTGAAGAAATTCTTGTTGAAAACGGAGAGGTTACCGGAGTAAAGACAGTATTGGATGTCACCTTTCAAGCGAAAACGGTAGTTCTAACTGCAGGCACTTTTTTAAATGGTTTGATGCATATAGGGAGAACGCAAATACCCGGTGGAAGAATGGCCGAACCTGCTTCCTATAAACTGACTGAATCAATAGCCCGCCATGGAGTTCAATATGACCGAATGAAAACTGGAACACCTGTAAGAATAGATGGCCGAAGTGTAAACTACGATCTCATGGAAATTCAAAACGGTGAGTCAGATTTTCATCGATTTTCTTTTATCGAGAATAACATCCGTCAATTAAAACAATTAAACTGCTGGACCTGTTATACCAATGAAGAAGTACATCAGGTATTGGAACAAGGATTGCCAGACTCTCCTTTATATAATGGACAAATAAAAAGCATTGGTCCGCGTTATTGTCCGAGCATCGAAACGAAGATCGTAACTTTCCCGGATAAGACGCAACATCAATTGTTTTTAGAACCCGAAGGAGAAACAACCCAAGAGTTATATCTCAATGGATTCTCTTCTTCCCTGCCACTTGCCATACAAATTGCCGCATTGAAGAAGATTCCGGCCTTTAAAGATTTGGTGATTTACAGACCCGGTTATGCGATTGAATATGATTTCTTTGATCCCACTCAATTAACGCATACCTTGGAATCGAAAATTATCCGAAACCTGTTTTTTGCCGGACAGGTTAACGGAACAACGGGTTACGAAGAAGCGGGCGGACAAGGACTCATTGCGGGTATTAATGCACATATTAATTGCCAGGGTGGCGAACCTTTTACACTGGCTCGGGATGAAGCATACATTGGCGTATTAATTGATGATCTTGTAACCAAAGGAGTGGATGAACCCTACCGAATGTTCACATCCCGCGCAGAATATCGCATTCTTCTTCGGCAGGATGATGCGGACATGAGACTGACCGAAAAATCATGGAAATTAGGGTTAGCAAAAGAAGAAAGATTTCGGCTTCTACAAACAAAAAAAGAAGCCATTACGAACATTCTTAATTTCGCTAAAAGCTATTCTATCAAAGCAGCGCTCATAAATGATGGGTTGGAAAAGATTGGTACTACTCCGTTGAAGCAGGGTTGCAAATTAATTGAATTAATCAATCGCCCGCAAGTAAGCATTGAAAATATCGCTCCCTTTATCCCGGCATTTCAACGTGAACTGGATAAGATAACCGAAAGGAAAGAAGAGATAATTGAAGCCGCCGAAATTCAAATAAAATATCAAGGGTATATCAATCGCGAAAGAATGATTGCAAATAAACTGTCCCGATTGGAGAGTATAAAAATAAAAGGGAAATTTGACTATGATAGTATTCAATCTCTCTCCACAGAGGCACGCCAGAAACTCATCAAAATTGACCCTGAAACTATTGCACAAGCAAGCCGAATTCCTGGAGTTTCACCCAGTGATATCAACGTTTTGCTTGTACTTTGCGGAAGATAAAAACAGAAATGTTCCACGTGGAACAACAATTAAAATAAGAAAATTACGATGGAATCGAGAAAAGAGAAACTTATAAAAAGCATTAGAAACATTCCGGACTTCCCCATCCCAGGAGTACAATTCAAAGATGTTACGACATTATTTAAAGACCCCGAATGCCTACATATCTTATCCGATTTGATGTATGAAGAATACAAGAACAAAGGAATCACCAAAGTTGTTGGGATAGAATCCAGGGGCTTTATTATGGGCCCTATCCTAGCAACCCGATTAAATGCAGGATTTGTACCCATCCGGAAACCAGGTAAGTTACCAGCGGAAGTGCTAGAAGAAAGCTATACGAAAGAATATGGGATAGACGCTATTCAGATTCACAAAGATGCTCTATCCGATGATGACGTTGTGCTATTACATGATGATTTACTTGCAACAGGAGGCACAATGAAAGCAGCATGTAACCTAATAAGGAAATTTAACCCAAAAGGCATATACGTTAATTTTATCATTGAACTGGTAGAATTAAACGGAAGAAGTATCTTTGATAAAGATTTGGATATAACAGCCATTCTGGAGCTTTGATAATAGAATAAACAGCACCAATATATGAATTCTAACGAGCTAAAAACAAACGATTATCTGGAAGGAATTGTGATGAACCTACCCGAGAAGCCAGGTATATACCAATACCTGAATTCGGATGGAACAATCATATATGTTGGTAAAGCCAAGAACTTAAAACGAAGGGTTTATTCCTACTTCAGTAAAGAGCATCAGGGTAAAACCAAAGTATTAGTAAGCAAAATTGCGGATATACGTTACATAGTAGTCAACTCGGAAGAAGATGCTTTGCTTCTGGAAAATAACCTGATCAAGAAGTATCGCCCCAGGTATAATGTATTGCTTAAGGACGATAAAACTTATCCGTTAATCTGCATTCCGAATGAATATTTTCCGAGGATTATAAAAACACGTAAAATCGTTAAGAATGGCGGCCAATATTTCGGTCCTTATACGCATACACCTTCTATGTTAGCTGTTTTAAAATTAATCAAACAGTTATATCCCATCCGTACATGCCACCTAAATTTAACGCCGGAAAACATTCAGGCTGATAAATTTAAAGTTTGTCTGGAATACCACATTAAGAATTGTGTAGGGCCTTGCATAGGGTTGCAAAATCCGGAAGAGTACCAAAAAAACATAGAAGAAATCAAGGAAATATTAAAAGGAAATACAAAAGAAATCAGCAAGCTTCTTCAAAAAAAAATGGAACAATTAGCTTCCGAAATGAAGTTTGAAGAAGCTCAGAAAGTGAAAGAAAAGTACCTTTTAATCGAAAATTACAGAGCAAAATCGGAGGTGGTTAGCTCCGTTTTACACAACATTGACGTCTTTTCTATTGAAGAAGATGATAGTAATTCTGCCTTTATCAATTACTTGCACATTACTAATGGAGCCATTAACCAGGCATTTACTTTTGAGTATAAGAAGAAGTTAAATGAATCCAAAGAAGAATTGTTGGCACTGGGAATTATCGAAATGAGGGAGCGATACAAAAGCACTTCCAAAGAAGTAATTGTTCCCTTTCCTCTGGATATTGAATTAAATGATGTAGCCTTCACCATCCCTCAACGGGGTGATAAAAAGAAGCTTCTGGACCTCTCTCTTCTAAACGTAAAACAATACAAAGCAGACCGTTTAAAACAGGCAGAAAAACTAAATCCGGAGCAACGGAGCATTCGCTTAATGAAGGAAATACAGCAAGAATTACATTTGCCTAAAATGCCTTTTCAAATTGAATGCTTTGACAATTCCAACATACAGGGAAGTGATGCTGTGGCAGCCTGTGTCGTTTTCATCAAAGCAAAACCTTCTAAAAAAGATTACCGCAAATACATCATCAAAACAGTAGAAGGAGCAGATGATTATGCATCCATGAGAGAAGTGGTAAGACGCCGCTATTCAAGAGCTATGGAAGAAAATGCTACTCTACCCGACCTTATTATTACGGATGGTGGAAAAGGACAAATGGAAGCTGTCAGACAGGTTTTACAAGAGCTGAATCTTGATATCCCCATCGCCGGTCTGGCAAAGAACAATAAACACCGTACTTCCGAAATTCTTTATGGTTTTCCTGCACAAGTTATCGGTATCAAGCAAGGAACACCTTTGTTTCATCTGATGGAACAAATCCAGAATGAAGTACACCGTTTTGCCATTACTTTCCATCGTGATAAACGGAGTAAACGACAAGTAGCATCTGCATTGGATCAGGTTAAAGGTATTGGAGAAAAGACTAAAGCGGAACTCCTGAAACAATTCAAAAGCGTGAAACGCATACGGGAGGCTTCTCTGGAGGAATTAACCCAAGTAATAGGTATATCCAAAGCGCAAAAAATTAAAGAGAATCTCCCCACCTAAAAAGTTTATCTGTATTTTTAGTGCCTTATTATTGAAATCATAAATAATTTATATGAGAGTTGTTATACAACGAGTTAAACATGCCTCAGTTTGCATTGATGGAAACTGTAAATCTGCCATAAACAAAGGGCTACTTATATTTGTTGGCATCGAAGAAGCAGATGAAAAAGGAGACATTGAATGGCTGACTAAAAAGATTGTGAATCTACGTATCTTCGACGATGAAAACGGTGTTATGAATAAGTCTTTATTAGATATTCAAGGAGAAATCCTGATAATAAGCCAGTTTACTTTACATGCATCTATCCGAAAAGGAAACCGACCATCTTACATTAAAGCTGCCAAACCTGACACCGCTATTCCGTTATATAAAGCGTTTTGCCAGGAGATCAGCGTGGCGACAAGCAAGGAGGTAGGGACAGGTGAATTCGGCGCTGATATGAAGGTTGAATTAGTAAATGATGGCCCTGTAACAATATGCATGGATTCAAAAACAAAGGAATAATGACATTAAAAGAAGCTCAACAACAAGTTGATGATTGGATAAAAAAACATGGAGTTCGATATTTCAATGAACTCACCAATATGACTATATTAACCGAAGAAGTCGGTGAATTGGCTCGTGTTATTTCACGTAAGTATGGTGAACAATCTTTCAAAGAAGGAGAAAAAGATAATCTGGCAGAAGAACTTACCGATGTATTCTGGGTGCTGTTATGCCTGGCCAATCAAACAGAAGTAGACCTAACAGAAGCCTTTATCCGCAATATGGAGAAAAAAACAACTAGAGATGAGAAAAGACATATAAATAACCCCAAATTATCAACCAATGCAACAGAATAATGAAAGCCCTAGCAAATACGAACAAATGCTAAGTAAATACAATACAGAATTAAACGATACAACTATCGAGGTAAAAGTCGCAGAATTGATAGAAAAAAAAGTATCGGAAAATAATACACCGGAAGTAAAGAAATTCTTGTTCAGCTGTATCGACCTGACTACTCTCAATAACACGGACAGTGACGAAAGTGTAATGAAATTTACAGAAAGAGTAAACGAGTTCGAGAACGAATTTCCTGATCTGGAAAATGTTGCTGCAATTTGTGTCTACCCAAACTTCACTCCTATCGTAAGAGATACATTGGTAGCAGATAATGTAAAAATAGCATCGGTTTCAGCCGGTTTCCCTTCGGCCCAAACTTTTGTGGAAGTAAAAATAGCTGAAACGGCTATGGCAGTTATGGAAGGTGCAGACGAAATAGATATTGTATTGTCTATAGGTAAATTCCTGAGTGAAGATTACGAAGGTATGTGTGAAGAAATTCAGGAAATAAAAGATGTATGTAAGGACAATCATCTTAAAGTAATACTCGAAACGGGTGCTCTTAAAACTTCTTCATCGATAAAAAAAGCTTCGCTCCTCTCTATCTATTCGGGTGCGGATTTTATCAAAACATCCACCGGCAAACAACAACCAGCAGCAACACCCGAAGCAGCATATGTTATGTGTGAAACGATTAAAGAATATTATCAACTTACCGGAAATAAAATAGGTTTTAAACCTGCAGGGGGAATTAATACAGTAAATGATGCATTAATCTATTATACGATTGTTAAAGAAATCCTGGGGAAAGAGTGGCTTACAAATAAATTATTCCGTATTGGAACAAGCAGGCTAGCCAATGTTTTATTGTCAGATATTAGAGGAGAAGAAATCAAATTCTTCTGATTTAATTACTATGAAATATAGGAAGGATTTATCTCATGAAAATAAAAAAAACAGGAAATAAATTCTTTCCTTTTTACTGATTAAAACAAAAAATGGAAGTTAGAGAATGAAAAGTGGGATTCTATTTCTCCCGATTTACAACATAATACAAATAGGAAGTAAGAGAATCTCTTATATCAGGATCAGGAATCTCATTCAACAGACAAAGAGCCTTGTCTTTATATTTATACATTACCTCTTCAGCATATTGTATTCCTCCGTTTAGTTTTGTAAAATTAACCAGGCGATCAATTTCTTTCTGTGAGGCTTCCCCAGTCTTCACTTTTGCTGCAATCTTCTTTGGCCATTCATCAGAGATCTTGTTTAACACGTATAATACGGGCAAAGTTAACTTACCCTCATGCATATCATTTCCGGTGGGTTTTCCTAACTCTGCATTGGCATCATAATAATCAAAGATATCATCTTTAATTTGAAAACAGATACCAATATATTCACCCAATGTGCGAGCTATGCTTCTACCCTTTTCAGGGGCACCTACAGAAAGAGCAGCTACTTCAGTGCAAGCAGCAAAAAGAGCCGCCGTCTTTTTACGAATAACATCAAAATAAACCTTTTCAGAAAAATCAGGATTACTTACATTTGATAGTTGTAGAAGCTCACCGTCTGCCAATTCTTTTCCTAAGGTAGAAATAACATCTATTATTTGATTTTTGTTGGTTTTACCAGCATGGGTAAGGGCAGCAGCTAATAAAAAATCGCCTACTAAAACTGCCACTTTATTATTAAAAATAGCATTTACAGAAAGTTGACCCCGCCGAAGTGTACTCTCGTCAACTACATCATCATGAACTAAGCTGGCTGTATGTAGAAGTTCCAATGATACCGCTGCATGCAAGGTAGAACTCGTAACCTTGCCAAAATTCTTGGCCAAAAGAAAGATTAGAATAGGGCGCATCATCTTTCCGCCCCGCTGTCGGATGTGGGCCAAAGCCTCTTCCAGCAAAGGATTAGAACTGAGTAACGCACTATCAAAAAGTTGCTTGAAAGCCGCCAATTCTTCTTGTACGGGGTATTTGATCGTCAATAACAGGTTCATCATTCTACAATTCGGGTACAAAAGTAATAATAAAACATGTAATCCTATATTTTTTTGTACTTTTACAATAAAAAAAAACAATATTATGAATAATAATAACAAGCTTTTTCTTCTTGATGCTTATGCCCTTATTTACAGAGCTTATTATGCCTTTATTAAAAATCCCAGAATCAATTCCAAGGGGTTAAATACATCGGCTATTATGGGTTTTGTAAATACGTTGGAAGACATTTTGAAGAAAGAAAGCCCCACCCATATTGGAGTTGCTTTTGATCCTGCTGGACCCACCTTCCGACATGAAATGTACGAGCATTACAAAGCACAACGGGAAGAGACACCTGAAGTCATCCGATATTCTGTTCCAATCATTAAAGAAATTATACAAGCATACAATATTCCCATACTCGAAGTTCAAGGATTTGAAGCCGATGATGTAATTGGAACCCTCTCCTTGCAAGCAGATCAGCAAGGAATTATTACCTATATGATGACTCCTGATAAAGACTATGGGCAACTTGTTACAGATCATATTTTTATTTACCGCCCTAAGTACGGAGATAAAGAATTTGAGAAAATGGGAGTTGAAGAAGTAAAAGCAAAATTCGGAATCGAATCACCCAAACGAATTATAGATATTTTAGGATTGATGGGTGATGCCTCCGACAATATCCCTGGTTGTCCTGGTGTAGGTGAAAAAACCGCTCAAAAACTTATTGCCGAATTTGGCAGCATTGAAAATCTGCTGGAAAACACCGATCAACTGAAAGGAGCTTTAAAAACTAAAATTGAAGCTAATCAGGAAATAATTTTATTCTCTAAAATGTTGGCAACGATCAAAACAGATGTTCCGATTGAATTAGATATGAAATTATTAACTCGTGATAAACCGGATGAAAAAAAACTTCGTCAAATTTTTGAAGAACTGGAATTCCGAGCATTAATAGAACGGATTTTTAAAAAAGAAAATATTTCATCTGTTATAGGAAAGAATAATGCATCAAATGGATCAATTCAAGGTGATCTCTTTGCGATTTCTACGGACGAAGAGCAAGAAGAAAAAAAATACGGAAATCTAGCGTGTTTAGATTCTTTGATTTGCGACTATCAACTAATTGATAATCAAGAGAAAAGATTGGAAATTATTAAAAAATTAATTACAGCTGAAATTTTTGCTCTAGATACAGAAACTACCGGAGTGGACCCAATGGAATGTGATTTGGTTGGCATAAGCTTTAGCATGAAAGAAAATCAGGCTTTTTATGTTCCGATTCCTGTAGATAAAGAAGAAGCGTTAAAAATCGTAAATGAATTCCGTCCCCTACTTGAAAATGAAAACAGCATCAAAGTTGGACAAAACATAAAATACGATATGCTGATTCTTCAAAACTATGGAGTAAAAGTCAAAGGTAAACTTTTTGATACGATGATCGCCCATTATGTAATTCAACCGGAGCTCCGACACGGAATGGATTATCTGGCAGAAATTTATCTGAACTATCGAACCATTCATATCGATGAATTAATTGGGCCAAGAGGAAAAAACCAAAAGAAAATGTGCAACCTCTCACCTGATGATGTTTACCTCTATGCTTGCGAAGATGCCGACATTACATTAAAGCTTAAAAATGTACTTGAAAAAGAATTAAAGAAAAACAAAGTTGAAGAACTTTTCTACGAAATTGAAATGCCTTTAGTCCCTGTTCTTGTAGCTATTGAAAGTAATGGAGTAAGAATTGATACGAATTCACTGAAAGCATCTTCTGAACTGTACACGAAAAGACTACAGGAAATTGAAAAAGAAATATATAAATTAGCTGATAAAGAGTTTAACATCGGATCTCCAAAACAGGTTGGAGAAGTACTGTTTGAAAAATTAAAAATCATAGAGAAAGCTCGGAAAACGAAAACCGGACAATACACAACCTCAGAAGAAGTATTGGAAAGTCTCCGGGGAAAACATGATATCATCGGAAAGATTTTGGAGCATAGGGGATTGAAAAAATTGCTCAGCACATATATTGATGCACTTCCTTTATTAATTAATCCGAAAACCGGAAAAATTCATACATCTTTTAATCAAACAGTGACGGCAACTGGCAGACTGAGTTCTAGTAATCCAAATTTACAAAATATACCTATCCGCGACGAGGATGGAAAAGAGATACGAAAAACCTTTATCCCCGATGAAGGTTGTCTGTTTTTTTCAGCAGATTATTCGCAAATTGAGTTGCGTATCATGGCGCATCTGAGCCAGGACAAGAATATGTTGGATGCATTTACCAGCGGTCATGATATCCATGCAGCAACTGCAGCGAAAATTTATAAAAAAGAGATTACGGAAGTCGGTTCCGATATGCGCCGAAAAGCGAAAACAGCGAACTTTGGTATCATTTATGGAATTTCTGTATTCGGTTTGGCTGAAAGAATGAATGTGGAGAGAAAGGAAGCAAAAGAACTGATTGACGGTTACTTCGAAACTTACCCACAAGTAAAAGAATACATGGAAAAGAGTATTCAAAACGCCCAGGAAAAAGGATATGTTGAAACACTCTTCCACAGAAAAAGATATCTCCCGGATATTAATTCCCGAAATGCAGTAGTGAGAGGTTATGCAGAACGAAACGCAATTAACGCTCCCATCCAGGGTAGCGCAGCAGATATTATTAAAGTGGCCATGATCCGTATTCAAAACCGCTTTGAGAAAGAACAGGTAAAAGCAAAAATGATTCTTCAGGTTCATGATGAATTAAATTTCAGTGTTCCCATGGAAGAAAAAGAACTGGTAGAAAAAATTGTAATTGAAGAAATGGAAAATGCGTATCAAATGCTGGTACCACTCAAGGCGGATTGCGGATGGGGGAAAAACTGGTTGGAATCTCACTAATACATTGACAACTAAGATATTATATTTATCATTAATCCAGATAAATTGCATCTATAAAATTAAAAGAGTAAGTAGACTCTTCTACTTACTCTTCCACCAACAAACAAATTCTGCATCTACAAACTATCACAGCCTCGATGAAAATTACTAAATTTACTTAATCCTATTTATGTTTAGTCCTTATTTATGTTCTACTTAGTTTATAAAATCTCTTAACTCATCCTGCAATTTCTGACGTGTAAAGAAGATTCTACTTTTAACAGTTCCCAATGGTAAATCGAGTTTTTCTGCGATTTCACGATATTTAAACCCTGCTACGTGCATTGAAAACGGTTGGCGATATTCGGATGGTAATCCATTTACTACCCTACGCATTTCTTTTAAATCAAAAGCACCTTCTGTGCTTTCAAAGCCTGAATCCTGTGGCAGGTTCAAATGGAAAAGGTTATCTGTATGATCTACATATGTTTGTTCACGAATTACTTTACGATAGTTATTTATAAAAATATTACGCATAATTGTGTACATCCAACCTTTAAAATTCGTATCAGGCATATATTTATCTTCGTTATCTAAAGCTTTTAATGATGTTTCTTGTAACAAGTCATTGGCTTCTTCTCTATTGGCGGTCAGTTTAAAAGCAAAACGAAATAACTCATCCTGCACGCCCACTAGATTTTTTCTAAAACTTAAATTGCTTTTCATACCAATCCTTTCTTCGTTTCTGTTGTTGTTAGGTAAAAGTTAGTTTTTTTTGCCGTTTCATCACACCGTCGTCATCTCTTCGACATTGCAAACATATCGTATTTCAAAGATATCAACAGCCGGGTAATTATCGGATTTTAGGGGAAAAACAGACAGAAAACAGATTTCAGGTGGTTTTTGATAAATTTCAGGTGGTTTTTATAATAAATTTCCGCTCATTGTGAACTGGAAAAACAATCTCATAGACTCTTTTTATTTTTCCAAAGAATTTGAAGACATTAATCGACTTTTAAATTGGTCTCAAACACGTATATTTTTTGAGTATTTGTTTCCATAATTTTTTCTCCATCACCCTGACTGGTATGTTGAATAAAAAGGTGCAATTCTTTTCTTTGTTTCCAAAGTTCAGTATCATGCGTAGGTTCCCAGGCACCAACAGAAAAAGAAGTTAAATCGATAATTTTCCAATCTCCTTTCTCTATATCTTTCGTATATGCCATTGATACCTTACTTCCTCTTTCCATATCCCTGAAAATATAAAAAGTAGTTTTTTATCCACGACAATACGGGGACGAGCTATTGGAATCATTTTTGTACCACCACCTTTTAAAGTAAATGGAGTGGATCTATTAGAAACGATACGAGTTTCCCATTTTTTTCCATTGTGCCATACAATTCTATATTGAGGTGTTTTATTGTTAATATTTCTCCAATAAGTTGCTATATAAGGATTGCCATAAAAATCTGCACTCATACTCGTCTGATTAATTAGTTCAGAATTTTGAGGAATTTTGCAGGCATATTCTGCATTTTTTTGGTTAATAGGCAGATTATATTTTTTCCATTTGTTTTACACCAAGTAACTCCATTATCGTAAGATCGTGCATAACAAATATCATGATTGGTTTCTACCATCCAACTCTCGCGCCAAACCCATGAAAGATGAATTGTACCCTTTTCATCCACATATAGCTGCCAATAGGCATTTCGTTCACCTTCACCATCAATGAGCACATCCTGAACACGTATCCATTTAGAATCCTGAACAGAATATCTATTCATAACCAGATTTCCCTGACCGGATTTACCTGAACGATAGACAAAAAGTAAATCTCCACCTGATAACAAATAAAACTCCGGATAAGTTACATCATTTTCATCATTACCAATCATAGGTTCCTTTCCTCCCAAATCTAAAGAATAGGGGGCAATACTCCGGCAATAATTTAACGGTGTTCCATGATGGTCAAAAGACACATGCAAATAACCTTTTCCATCCACCATCAGGCTAATAATATTATGAGCATCTTTACAGTTCCCCCGATAGGAAGAGCGTTTTAATAACCATTCGTTCTGTCCTAATTTGCGTTTGCCTAGAACCAGATATTCTTCCGTATCATAATAGGCTATATATTGTGTATCCTGATGAGTAACTAAAGAATTATTTCTAAAAACAGCCGTATTGATCGATGTTTTGCTATATCCTTCTCCTACTTCAATTAATTTCTGGGCACCCGAATATTGTATTTCTCCAAAAAGAAGAATAATTAAAAAAATAGTGATTTTGATTTCATATGATTTAAATATTTAATATACAATCCTACTTTTATCAAATATGGTGATTAAGGTGGGACTTTTTTTACAAAGAACAATCTTTTACCGATTAATTAACTATTTCCAGCTCCTCATTCTGCTCCAACTCAGCATTCAAATGTCGACCATTGAATTTATTCGAAAGGTTAAATTGCATAATAACAAACAATTACTGCTAACCGGAAATTATAAGGTAGCAGAAGTCGCCTTTATGATAGGGACTGACAGCATCACTTACTTCAGGCAATAATATTTTAAAGAAGAATTTGGGATGTCATCTTCGGAGTATTAAAACAAAAAGGAATACAGGAAGAATAATTAATTATAAAATCTAAATTACGAATTCTTTATTCACCTATATTCCTTGTATCTTTGCCGACTATAATTTAAAGATTTAAAAGAAGAATGGCTTTACAATGTGGCATTGTCGGACTCCCTAACGTGGGCAAATCGACACTTTTCAACTGTTTGTCAAATGCAAAAGCGCAATCGGCAAACTTTCCTTTTTGTACTATCGAGCCCAATGTGGGTGTTATTACTGTTCCCGATGAACGTTTAAATAAGCTGGCCGAACTGGTGAATCCGCAACGAATCGTTCCAACTACAGTTGAAATTGTTGACATTGCCGGATTAGTGAAAGGGGCCAGCAAAGGAGAAGGGTTAGGAAACAAATTTCTGGCAAACATACGCGAAACAGATGCAATTCTGCACGTACTCCGTTGTTTTGATGATGATAATATTACCCATGTAGACGGAAGCGTGAATCCGGTTCGTGACAAAGAAATCATTGATTACGAATTACAGTTAAAAGATCTTGAAACCATTGAGAGTCGTATTCAGCGTGTGCAAAAACAGGCACAAACCGGTGGGGATAAAAATGCCAAACTCATGCATGACGTGCTTATAAAATATAAAGATGCGCTCGATCAGGGTAAAGCAGCCCGTACGGTTCAGTTTGACACCAAAGATGAAGAAAAAATAGCACGTGAACTTTTTCTCCTTACCAATAAACCCGTCTTATATGTTTGCAATGTAGATGAAGGTAGTGCCATCAACGGAAATAAATACGTCGATATGGTTCGGGAAGCCATTCAGGAAGAAAACGCTGATATTCTGATTGTGGCCGCTAAAACGGAAGCAGATATTGCCGAACTGGAAACCTACGAAGATCGCCAGATGTTCCTCCAGGAAATAGGTCTGGAAGAATCCGGTGTATCCCGTTTGATTAAGTCGGCCTACAAACTTCTTAACCTGGAAACTTATTTTACCGCTGGTGAAAAAGAAGTACGTGCCTGGACTTACCTGAAAGGAAGTAAAACTCCTCAATGTGCAGGTGTTATCCACACAGATTTTGAAAAAGGTTTTATCCGTGCGGAAGTTATCAAATACGAAGACTTCATTCAATACGGTTCGGAAGCAGCCGTCAAAGAAGCTGGAAAACTAGGCGTGGAAGGAAAAGAATATGTTGTACAAGACGGAGACATTATGCATTTCCGTTTCAATGTATAAATTAAAAATATATATTAAAAGCCCATGAAATACCTGATAGCGGGAACCGGCGGAGTAGGCGGAAGTATGGCCGCTTTTCTTTCGTTAGCCGGAAAAGATGTAACCTGTATTGCTCGCGGTGAACATCTGAAAGCTATACAAAGCAACGGATTAAAACTAAAATCCGGACTAAAAGGGAATCATACATTGTCTATCCCAGCATATACAGCCGAAGAATATGTAGGGAAAGCAGATGTCATTTTTGTATGTGTAAAAGGATACTCTATTGATTCTATCCTTCAGCTTATCCGCAGGGCCTCCCATGAAAAAACAATTGTCATCCCTATATTAAACGTATATGGTACAGGACCTAAGTTACAAAGATTGATTCCCGAAGTAACTGTTCTGGACGGATGCATTTATATAGTCGGATTCATTTCTGCCGTTGGAGAAATAACCCAGATGGGTAAAATATTCCGATTGGTTTTCGGCGCCCATAAAGGAACCCAGGTAGATCCTGAAGTACTGAAAGAAGTTCAAAAAGATTTGCAGGAAAGCGGCATTAAAGCAGAAATTTCGCCGGATATAAACCGGGATACGTTTATTAAATGGTCGTTTATTTCTGCGATGGCATGTACAGGTGCTTACTATGATGTACCGATGGGTGAAGTACAGAAAGAAGGAGAAGTACGGGATACTTTTATCGGATTATCCACCGAAAGCGCAGCATTAGGCAAAGCCGCGGGTATAACTTTCCCCGAAGATCCTGTCGCTTACAACCTGAAAGTAATGGATAAACTGGACCCACAAAGCACGGCTTCTCTCCAAAAAGATATAGCTCGCGGGCATGATTCTGAGATTCAGGAACTTCTTTTCGACATGATTGAAGAAGCGGAAAAGCACGGCATTGATGTACCTACATACAAGATGGTTGCTCAGAAATTCGGTAAAACCGAAATGGAGAAGATGGCTGCCGGCGAGCATTACAATGCCCATACCAAAGAAATGTATGCTCATCGTACCAAGATCAAAAGGATACTCCATAAATTAAACGTAACGGAATATTATACGGATAAATTTCAGGATGTAATCAATGAGCTTTGTCCTAATTCGGCCAAAGATTTACATCTGGAACCACCTTTTTATTGTGATTATGGAATATTTATCTATGCAGAAGAAAATGTTTTTATTAATTTTGGAGCTGTCATACTGAATGGTGGGAAAGTCTCAATAGGAGCTAATACATTAATAGCCCCAGGAGTTCATATTTATACTGCCCAGCATCCTCTGGAAGCCAAAGAACGAGCGGTGTGGGAAGATTGTAAACCGGTGACGATCGGAAGGGATTGCTGGATTGGTGGTCATGTCACTATTTGTCCCGGAGTAACGATTGGAGATCGTGCCGTAATTGGTGCAGGAGCAGTAGTAACTAAAGATGTTCCGGCAGATTCACTTGCCGTTGGTAATCCAGCCCGGGTCATCAGAAAACTTAATCAAACCAAAGAATAATCATGAATCCACTTTTATTGTATATCAACTGGGATCCGAATCCGGAGTTTTTCAATATATTTGGTATATCTGTCAGATATTATGGATTGCTATGGGCGGTAGGTATCTTTTTTGCTTATCTGATAGTGCGCTATCAATACCGCGACAAAGGAATATCCGAGAAGAAATTTGATCCTCTCTTTTTTTATTGTTTCTTCGGAATCCTCATTGGTTCGCGTTTAGGTCATTGCCTCTTTTACGAGCCTGCCTATTATCTGGCCAATCCACTTGAAATATTTCTCCCTATTAAATTCCTGCCAGGTGGAGGTTGGAAATTCACCGGATATGCCGGACTGGCCAGTCACGGCGGTACGCTTGGATTAATCATTGCCCTGTGGCTGTACGTCCGGAAAGTGAAAATGAATTATATGGATGTGCTGGATATGATTGCTGTAGCCACTCCCATTACAGCCTGTTTTATCCGGTTGGCCAATCTGATGAATTCAGAAATCATTGGTAAAGTTACCAATGTACCCTGGGCATTTATCTTCGAAAGGGTAGATCTAAATCCCCGACATCCGGCACAACTATATGAAGCTATTGCTTATTTCATTTTCTTCCTCATCCACATGTTTCTCTATAAACATTACAGTAAAAAGTTACACCGCGGTTTCTTCTTTGGCCTTTGCCTAACATTGATTTTTACCTTCCGCTTCTTTATAGAGTTCATTAAAATAGATCAGGTAGATTTCGAAGCAACCATGACATTGAACATGGGACAATGGTTAAGTATGCCATTCGTAATTATCGGGGTAGGATGTATGTTAGCAGGAAAGTATTTTGATAAGCTAAATCCACCCATCAAAAGATAAAGCAAAAAAGAAAAACGAATATAAAAAGAAGTAAGTTTCAGCCAAACGAGGACAACCGACTGATAATATGTGGGAATCGTCTTTGTTTGGCTTTTCTTTTGGACGGTAATAACTAATATTTATATACAGAACCAAAATATAATACTATCAAGCAGTATGGATTATTATCAAAAAATGTAGTTTGGATTCTCTTTCTTTTACCTCTCATGGCAGGATGCGAAAAAGAACTTAAAGGATACGAGAAAATTGTGGGCACAGCCACAATTAATGGTCAGAAATATAAAGAATCTACCAGACGGGCATGGAATTTCAATGGATACCCTTCGAAAATTGGACTTTTTGAAAATTATAACCTGTTCCATTTTCTTGTAAGATTATCCCCGGAAAAAGGGAAATAAGTTCTGAAAGAAATATTTGTTATGGGTCTTATTCACTTACTTCTTCTGGAAATGATTCAGAGAAACTTGTAATTAACGGAAAATTTGAAACATTGTATCACATATCTGAAGTTTATTATTAAATGCCCAATTATTCAGCATAAAAACAGAAAGAAAGCTAGTTTGGCTTTTCACTTTCTTTTTCCACAATAATAACGATTTTTGCTAACCAACACTCTTTTCAAAACCGACCAAATAGAAGATAAAAACTATTAAAATCTATCCTTTTGACCTATAAAAAGAATAGTTTTTCCCTTTGAAAGCGCATTTTCAGAGTTTTTTTAGCCAAACTTACGGGCTTAAGTACAAAGACTTGCGCCCACAAGTATAAAAACTTACGCCTGCAAGTCTTTATACTTGCAGGCGTAAGTTTAATAACAATTACTCAAAAATGTCTTTTTTCTTCCAGATGCATGTAAATTTCATCCATTTTTATATAATCATAAATACAGATAAAATATCAATAAAACAACTAATTGCAGGTTTTAACCAGCAAACATCATTTAATTTAAAAGGATTCTCCCAATATACATTTCTTTTTGCTTTATCAAAAATTGATTTCCTTGCGATTTTCCCGATCGACTCTAATTTACATCCGAAATAGCGCATTCCAGACGCACTTAATTTGCAAAGTGTCAATTTGTAAAAAGAGGATAAATTCTATTTCAGGTTATTTTCCCTTCACGATTTTCTTGATTTCATTCAATTTATTCAATGCCTCAAGTGGTGTCAGGTTATTCACATCCAGATTCAGAATTTCGTCCCTGATCTGGCTTAAAACCGGATCATCCAGCTGAAAAAAATTCAGTTGCATACCTTCCCGTTGTTCGCTAACCTGGGCCAATGGCTTCCCTCCTATTCCCTGTTTTCGGTTATCGGATTCCAACTGACGTAAAATATCATTCGACCGTTTTACAATACTCTTGGGCATACCTGCCATTTTTGCTACATGAATACCAAATGAATGTTCGCTGCCTCCACGCTCCAGTTTACGTAAGAAAATGATCTTGTTATCAATCTCCTTCACCGAAACATTGTAGTTTTTAATTCGTTTGAAGGATTTCTCCATCTCATTCAGTTCATGATAATGAGTGGCAAAGAGTGTACGGGCTCTTGCTCTTGGATGTTCGTGAAGGTGTTCCACAATGGCCCAAGCAATAGAAATACCATCATACATAGAAGTTCCCCGACCCAATTCATCAAACAAAACCAGACTACGTGTAGAAACATTATTCAATATATCGGCTGCCTCGTTCATTTCAACCATAAAGGTCGATTCTCCCAAAGAGATATTATCACTGGGCACCTACACGCGTGAATATTTTATCCACCAACCCAATATGCGCACTCTCAGCCGGAACAAAAGAACCGATCTGCGCCAATAAAGTTATCAAAGCAGTCTGACGTAACAGTGCTGATTTACCGGCCATATTCGGACCCGTCACAATAACTATTTGTTGGCTGGTAGTATCTAGTTTAACATCATTAGCAATATATTTCTCTCCAATGGGCAATTGTTTTTCTATGACCGGATGCCGTCCTTGCCGGATATCCAATACTTCATCTTCACTAATCACCGGGCGGATATAATTGTTTTCTTTGGCTACATTGGCCAAAGCCAGCAGGCAATCCAGACGGGCGATCTGCATCGCATTTACCTGTATCGCGGGGATAAACTCAACCAGAGAGAGTACCAAATCATTGTATAACTTGGTTTCCAGGGTAAGTATCTTATCTTCAGCCCCCAGTATCTTTTCTTCGTATTCTTTGAGTTCCTGCGTAATGTAACGTTCGGCATTTACCAGAGTTTGCTTACGAATCCAGTCCTGGGGAACCTTTTCTTTATGGATATTTCGAACTTCAATAAAGTAACCGAATACATTATTAAAACCAATCTTCAAACTGGGAATATCGGTTGCCTCACTTTCTCGTTGTTGAATCTGCAAAAGATAATCTTTACCCGAATAAGCTATCCGGCGAAGATCATCCAGTTCGATATTCACCCCTTCCCTGATCACTCCTCCTTTGTTGATCAGTAAAGGAGGATCGTTTTTAATTTCTTTATTAATCTTCTCCCGAATAGATAAACAAAGGTTCAATTGTTCCCCGATAGAATTTAAACTGGGATTATCAGCAGCCAGACAAGCATTTTTGATAGGTTCAATAGCTTGCAAAGTAATCTTTAACTGTACCACCTCACGGGGAGAAACACGCCCGACAGCTACTTTGGAAATAATACGTTCCAAATCTCCTATCAATTGAAGTTGTTCCTGAATTAATTCTTTGAAATCCGGATGACGGAAAAAATACTCTACTACATTGAGCCGGTCGTTGATAGGTTTCTCATCTTTCAATGGAAAAACAATCCAACGTTTCATCATACGGGCCCCCATCGGACTGATTGTTTTATCAATCACATTCAGCAAACTGGCTCCTCCTTCATTCATCGTTGAGATTAATTCCAGACTACGCACCGTAAACTTATCCAGACGCACATACTTATCTTCTTCAATGCGGGAGATAGAGGTAATGTGACTTATTTGTGTATGTTGGGTAATCGTTAGATACTGTAAAATAGCACCGGATGCGATAATACCATTTTTAAGATGCTCAATGCCGAAACCTTTTAAATTACGGGTATCGAAATGTTTCAATAACTTTTCACGAGCGCTGGAATCTGTAAATACCCAATCATCCAATTCGAAGGTAAAAAACTTGCTTCCGAAATTACCTTCAAACATACCTCGTTTTCCCCGTTCAAAAAGAACCTCTTTGGGAGCAAAGTTATTCAGCAATTTATCTATATAATCAAAAGGGCCTTCGGCTGTTAAGAACTCGCCAGTAGATATATCCAGAAAAGCAACTCCACAGGAGCCTTTGCCAAAATGAACGGCAGACACGAAGTTGTTTTCTTTGTAATTTAGAATCGTATCATTGATTGATACCCCGGGAGTAACAAGTTCAGTAATGCCACGCTTTACCAGTTTCTTAGTAGCTTTCGGATCTTCCAACTGATCGCATATCGCTACCCGTTTGCCAGCGCGAACCAGTTTGGGCAGATAAGTATCTAATGCATGATAGGGGAATCCGGCCATTTCAACCGTTTTCTCTTTACCGTTGGCACGTTTGGTGAGGGTGATTCCTAATATGTCGGAAGCTATGATGGCGTCTGTGGAATAGGTTTCATAAAAATCTCCGCAACGAAACAAGAGCACAGCATCGGGATGTTGGGCTTTAATTTCTAAGAATTGTTTCATCATGGGAGTAAGAACAATATCTTTATCTATTGACATGTGACTTTTCAAATTGATTGGTTAGCAAAGATAATCAAATTGAGAAGATTATGGACAGAAAAAGAGTCTACCCTCTCCACAAAAATCATAAAAAAGAGGGTAGACAGATACCTGACTCAGACTGATAAAAGACCTAATTAATTCATACGAATAATTCCTGAATCAGTATCACTATTGTTAATCCGTTTGTTTCCACTTTTCGCTTTTCTGCCGTAGTTGAAATTCCAGGCAAACTTGAGCAATACCATCCTTGAAAAGTCATTGGAAAACATATATCTCTTAAGGGGTGCATACGCATTTCTGTTCTCACCAAAACGTTTATACTGATCGGAGAATGGAAGCATAAGACCTGCACCTACTGTAAATTTACCACCGTTATACATGAGCATAATCATATGTATATTTTCTCCCCCATTCAGGGATTCTCCCAGCAGATTATTGTAGGCACTACCCGCCTGGAACATAGCCATAAACTTCTTATACATCGCTGTTACAGATGCCCTGTAATAAAAATTAGTATGCGTATGTGTATAGGTATTCCCCTGGCTGATATAGCGGTTTACTCCACCGGTTACAGAAAGAATCAGGAACTTTTTCAACGGACCTACGTTGAACGTTAGCTCACTGTTAATTTTATGCCAGTTGCGTTGATTGTCAAAAGTATGAATAAAAAGGTTATTTTCTCTTCGTGTTTCTTCCATAATAGCATCCGGCCTGTAGTTATAGGAAGCATTGAAGTGAATGTTATAAATACTTTTTCTCCAACTGAAAAGTAAACTGGTCATGTAATTCAAGGTAGGTTCCAGAGCCGGATTTCCCCGGTTGATTTGTAAAGTATCAATATACTGATCAACTGCACTCAAGTTTGATAAAGAAGGAGATATATTAAATATCTCTCCTTTTAAACGCAGGAAGGTGGCAGGAGTAAAGTCATATTGCAGAGTGATCTTCGGACGGAAGGTATAGTATGTATAATCATCTTCGCCCTTTTGCTTAGCCCATGAACGAGATACACCTACTCCGGCCGTATAATTGAACTTATTTTTCTTGCCGCCGTACTCCGCATACACGTATGTTTCCGACTGATCCATCTTGGTTGTATTATTGATCGTTCCCTTGTATTTGTTATTGGCAAACGACTGTGTATGCTTTAACCCGGCACTAAAACGATTGCTTTTCCCCCACATTTTCTCATAAATACCTTCTCCGATAATGGAATACTTTTCTCCATCCACATCTGAAGCGATATCAGTTATCAAATGTTCCTCTTTCGTTTCTACATAGATCTGATTCAATTCAGAGTTTATATAAGTACCCACCACATTGAAAATAAGGGTTTGTTTATTCTTCAATGAACGGGAATAATATAAGTCGAGCGACGGTAATCTTTGAAGTGAATTTGATCCTTGATGTACATCAGTTACGGCTCCCGGATGCAATGAATTATGCTGTTTGGTAAAATTCATTTTATCGTCATCGAGTATGGAATGGCGCAGTGTCGCACTGAAATAATATTTCTGATCGTCCAGTAGATTATAGTGTAAGGCTATATTATGATAGTTTTCGGATACATCTCCGGGCAAACCTTTATCAAAACGCTGCAGTGTAGTACCATCATCAAAATGGAAGGTATACTCCTGATCTCCATATACTTTTTTTGGATTCCGGTAACGGATAGAGTAATTCAATCCGAATTCGGATTTCTTATAGTTAAACTTCATGGCTACCTGGTCGTCTCCGAAACTGGTAGTAACTGAATTTCCCAGATCAAGACTGATGGAACCACCCGTTAATTCTCTTTTCAACACGTAATTGATCACTACGTCTGCATCGCCGTAACGAAGGCCGGGATTATCCAGATATTCCACCCGAATGATCTCGTTAGGTTGTAGTGCCCGGATATCCGCATGATTTACCTTGGCACCATTCACACAAAATTGTACTTTTTCTTCTCCCGGTAAAGAGACTTCATTTGTCAGCGGATTAACCGTTAAACGAGGAAGTTGCATGGAGGAGAGGATATTGATCCCATTGCTGGAAGTCTTTTTTTTGCTGTTCGGTAACAAACACGATTAATCGATCGGCTTTGTTCGTTACTGTCGAACCCGTAACTGTAACCGTTTCCAATTGATTAGATTCTTCTCTCATCATTATTTCTCCCAGATCAATTGATCCAGCTAGTCCATCTAAAACAATGGTCCGTGAGTTAAAACCTAAATAGGAGGTAGTCAATAAATAACTACCTGTAGCTACATTCTTTATTTCAAAATGACCTTTCAGGTCGGTAGTTGTACCGGTTATATAAACCGAATCAGCAGTACTCAATACTACATTAGCTATTTCCAAAGGAGTCTGATTACTTTCGTTTATAACTCTTCCTGTAATCTTATGTTGCGCATATGTATGTCCCATTATCATCAATAAGCAAACCAGGCAACTCACTCTTTTCATCAATTCTAACTTTCTCATGATCTTTGTGTATTTATCGTTTATAAACTAATTAGGTGCGGTGTTTCTATATGACAAAGTTAGCTTGAAAACGCTTGGTAAGCGTTGGTAGGACACAGACACAAGTGGACAAACAAAAAAAGCTAAGATGCTATTTTTCAACAACTTAACTTTTTATATTCACTTTCCTTCCGGACATTTTTTTTGCCCTAGTAGTTCCAGAGATAAGTTTCGAGGGATTGTTCTTTCCGTATTTCGGAATGGTGTCGTTGTTGAGTCATCTTTTCCTTAATCCGTTGCTTACGCTTTGTAACCGAAGAAGGAGATATTCCGGTGAGTGTTGCAATCACCGAATTGGAAAGACGCAGCTTAATCAAACAGCAATAACGCACGTCCTCTTCCGATAAAGCCGGGAAATCGGTTCGAAGACGATACGAAAATCCGTCGAACAACTGATTGATGGCCTGTAGAATTTCTGGCCATTGCATCTCGTCTATGTAATGTGGTTTTGAACCTAATTTATGTAAAACCCCTGTATGAGTGATTACCTGTGCCGTCAGAAAACGTTCCCGCTCCTGCAGGCGAGCATTCTGTTCAACCAGTTTCGTATAAACCATCATTTCTTCATCTTTTCGGTTCGTCCACTTCGAGTAAGATTCCATGTCATTTTGAAGGATCTTATTCTCCTTACTCAGGGTCTCGTTTTCAGCAGAAAGCTGATCTATTTCCTGTTTCAGATCACCACTTTCATCCAGTTGCTCTGACAGAGATTGTATAAGTTCTTTGTTTTCAAGAATAACCGATTCATTTTCAGATAATTGTATGGCATGCCTCCGAAGCTTTTCATGGGCTTGCTGAACAAAGCGTTCTTTCTTCAAGAGTTTACGTTGATAGAAGAATATCAAGAGAGCTATAGCAAACAATACAATGATGCCAAACCAGAGCAAACGCTGTTTCATCCTTCCCTGTTCTATTTCAAGTGTCAGGTTATCTTTCAACAGTTTATTTTGTACATATTGACGTTCGCGGTCGGCCCATATTCTTTTTCTGCTTTTTTCAAGTATATTATTCCCCGTTTTACCGATGACATTCATATCCAGATATTTTCCTTTTTTCTCATTCATCACGAGTTTAAAACTATTCAATGCCAATTCTACTATATCAACCTCTTCATGGCCTTTATATTTTTCTAATATAGGCTGATACATATCCATATATTTTTGGGCCGAATCCAGTTTACCCATACTAATGAAAATACTGATGTAATTTAATTTAAGTTCATTGCCTACCCGAATTCGTCGTTCCATATCTCTGAGTGTATTCAAAGCTTCATTAAACCTTCCTGCACGACTTAATGCTTCCGTATAAAGACGAGTTAATCCATACTCAGCATAAGGTTGATTGCGCTCCCGTGCCAAATCAATGCCTTTCCGTGCGTAATGGAAAAGGGAATCTGAAATATCCAGACTATTATAGAATTCAGTTAAATTGTAATAAGCTAAATAATCCGATTCCGCTTTCATATACTTTTTATTCAGAGCCACCAATTCTTTTATTTTTTCTTCATCCTGTGGCATTTCATATAAACGGAGCATCCCGTTGATCACGTTTTTAACTTCAACTGTATCTTTATTAAGATCAGCTAGTTGCAAGGCATTTTCCAGAATACTTCTTCCTTCTTTTGGTTTGGCTCCCGACCAATCAACTTGTTTAGAAGCTAGTAAATAGGCATTCATTAAACGGGGAGATTTAATTTCTTTATAATACTCTACTACCTGATGAATGAGTGTATCGTTAATTAAACTACGTCGCTTTTTCAGATGAGTTCTGGCCAGCCACCAGGCATAATCCATTCTATCTGCTTTGGATAAAGTAAGAGGATTAATTTTTTCTTACAGTATATAAGCCAGACTGTCGGGGTTATTCTCGAATAGTTGTTCCATGAGTCTTTCATCAGGAAGCTCAGGAGAAGTATTAGATTGGCAGGCAACAAAAGCCAGCAAACAGGAAATGGTCAGCAAATAAATAACTGTTTTTATTCGTTTCGAATAAGTTACAAATGCGAAGATAATCTTTTTAAGTCAGTATTTCAAAAAACAATTACTTAGCTATTTTATGGATTGTTCCATTATCTATGAAGTCATCTTGACTTTTTGAAATTATATGCTAAAATCAGGAATCGCTCATTTTGTAATCGCCAAACAACAAATAAATAACCCTTCCTATGTACAAAGTACTCAGAAAAGACATGATAGCCCATGAAATTATCCCCTCATTTATCTGTAGCAAAGCAAGGATTTAAGACCAAGAGTTGCCATAACGAGATTATGAATTGTATATTATACATCAGGTTATATAATTCTATAATATATAGTAATAAGTAGATGTTCATAATTAGTTTATATAAAATTTTTATTTTTCCTTTGCAC
>JAJQFD010000030.1 GCA_021201335.1 Bacteroides sp.
TGAAAAAGACGAGTGGCGCGCACTCACAGTTTATTAATAATTTAATTATTCATTTTAAAAACAATTAGTATGGCAATATTTACTTTTAAGCCGGATATCCAAGTGATGGGTTTGTATCTTAAGACTCAAAAAAATATAGCTCAGAATCAGCGAGCAACGTGAGTGCAGCCTTTGTAATAGGTTTGCTGAAGAAACCCCAGACCGATTGGATGCGAATAACCACGGGATATAATCCAGTCGTGGTCGGAAGATAACATTCCTTAGTAATCAAGCCAAAATCTATGGTCTGCTGAAGAAATCCCGGAGGGATTTGATGTGCATAACCACGGGATTACATCCCGTGGAAACCGATAACCCGACTCTACTCTTACAGCCCCAATAGGGGGTGAAGAATATATTATTGACCCACTTCATGGCTCCCGGGATAGTTATTCCTATCCCGTGGGATATCCATCCCCCGGTTATGCACCTGTAATCCCTGCGGGATTCTTCTAGATTTTAACGTCTTAAAATTTCCCGAACATGACTGGGATGAATCCCCCGGTTATGCATCTGTAATCCCTGCGGGATTTCTTACAGATTTTAGACATTAAAATCTTCCGAACCCGACTGAGTTACCACCCAAGGCTGCACTCACTTCGTTCGCTGACCCTGGGCTAAATATGGCAGGGTTTGACTTTGTCGACCGCTGGTTCACCCTTCGCTCTTCTAAGTTTGATCTGTCAGCCTTTGCTTAAATCTTGCTATAATGAAGATGGCCATCAATTGTATAAACAAACTATTTTGAATCACTTGTATAACTATTTAAAACTAAAACCAGAGAGACTTAAACCTTAACTATTAATCATTTAAAAACAAAGACCTATGCCTTTACTTTACAAAGCTTATCGATCGAGTTTAAAAAACAAAGAAGGAAAGCACCTTCATTACCCCCGGTTAGTAAAAACCGGAAAGATAGTCACCACCCAGAAGCTGGGCGAACTGATAGCCGACAAATCAGCCGTCACCCCCGGCGATGTACACAACGTGGTTCGCAACCTCACCAGCGTGATGCGCGAACAATTGCTCAACGGTCGCTCCGTCCGGCTCGACGGACTAGGCACCTTTACCCTCGTTATCCATGCCAATGGCAAAGGTGTGGAGAATGCCGAAGACGTCAGCAGTAATCAGATCACCCGCCTGGAATGTCGCTTTACCCCGGAATACACCCGCTCGGCAGGCAACCAAACCACCCGCGCTTTACTCGAAGGAGTGGAATACGTGAAGCTGACCGAACTGACCGGAAAGAGCAACGCTGCATCCAACGACGATGAAGGCGATCCAGATCCGGACGACAACGGCAATGGAGGGAATGACGGTGGATTTATAGACCCCGCAGCGTGATAAGAGTAGACAATTAGCAAAAAACCGAGGGCGTCCTGAACGGAGCAAGTGAAGGATCTTTGAGAATCAACCGTAGGGCGGTTATGCCTTTTTTAATTACCATTCAAGCACAGATACCTTGTTTGGTTTGGGATGCCTTTATTATTTTTCTGAGAAACGATGGAAACCATCTCTGTTGAAATTGAGAAGCTGATAGTTATCACTTGCATCACGGCCGGTATCCTGGCCAGTCCCATACTGTTTATCGCATTCGATCTGTGGGCCGGAGTCAGGAAAGCCCGCGAAAGGGGAGAGAAGATCACCAGTAGCCGATTACGCTGCACGTTTGCCAAAACCGCTAAGTATTACAACACCCTGCTGGCCCTACTGGTGATAGACGCCATTCAGATGGCCGGGTTCTGGTACATGGATATTTATTACGGACATCCTATTCCGGTGTTTCCCTTCATCACCCTGTTGGGTGCCATTGGGGTAGGCATTATCGAAGTGAAATCTATTTTTGAGAAAGCCGATGAAAAGACGAGGCACCAAGCCTCGGATGTTGCGCTGCTAGCCGGAGAGTTGGCTAAGCACAAGACCGACCCTGCCGAAATAGCCCGCGCCATTGTAGAATTTATGAGCAAAAACTCAGGACATGACACGGATCATCCGTAAGTATTTCAAAGCGGGCGAGTTTGCCCGGAAATCAAGTAATAAATCAAGTAAAAATCAACCGGGCCGTAGGAGGGCCCTCATTATGAACAAAGCGAAAACCTGGGATATTATCCTGAAAGCAATTATTGCCGTCGCTAGCGCGATATTAGGAGCCATTGGCGGACAGGCGGTGATGTAGAGAGAGAAATTAATCTATTAATTACAAATCAGAGTTGTGCAGGTGAATTAATAATGATTCAGCACAACTCACTACTCTGTAGTATTTCAATTAATCTTATAAATATGAAAACAAACATTTCAAAGATATTTAAAAAGAGAATACCCATGCTTTTGTGCTGTTGGTGTATCTCGCTTATTGCTTATGCGCAAAATTTTAATTTTATTCCGTCAGACTATCATGATTATTATTTTCAGCCCCAGAATATCGGAATTTCAACACCGCAGGTGGCCGATTTTCAAAGATATGGTAATCTGAATATTGATCATTACAATGGTCTCTTAAATATGGAAATACCACTTGACGGATACAAAGATGTAGATTTTGACCTGCCGCTTTCTGTTAAATACGTTTCTCAAGGATTTATACCTTCTAAAAGACCTTCTATTGTAGGCTTGAACTGGTTCCTCAATTTCGGTGGTATTATTACCCGAACAGTTAAAGGCAGTCCAGATGATACAAGAGGTAATTACGTAACAGACATACGGAAGTATATGAAAAATGGACTATTAGTGGCGATGCGCGATGGTACCTACGTACAGTACAGTGATGCTGATCTGGCTAATTTTAATTTACCACTCAATTCTTCTTTTTATGCCAGAGGTGATTTTAAACACGATTTTGAACCAGATATTTTTAGCTTTAATTTTGGCGGGCATCAGGGAAGTTTTATTATTGGTAAAAAAGGTCAGCCGATTTGCATATCAGGGGGTGGATATAAGATCGATATTAGTGGTCTATCTATTCAAAGCTACAATACCACTGCCGCTCCGGTAGAGTCTACGATAAAAATAACCACTCCGGATGGCTATATTTATCAGTTTGGAGGAAACACAAACTATCTGGAATACAATATTCCCAATAATCCCGACAAGATAAAAGAAAATCCGCGTACCATTTTATCGTGGTATTTAAAGACCATCAAAAGTCCCAACAACCGGGAAGTTGCCTTTACCTATGAGTCGAAATTTCTTCCCAATCATTATAATTATTACATGCATTCGGAGAATCTTCAAATTACCCAATCCGTATTGGGTAGTTCCAGTGGGTATGTTGACAATAGTTCGGAAAAGATTGAGGTTAAAGATAAAGTATATTCTCCTGTTATCAGCAAAGTGACCATTGATAATGCCGAGATCAGATTTACCTACCAGTCATTTGCTCCTTTCTTTGATGTGGGAGATCCTTCCTTTTGTATCACAAATATTTCTTTATACTATAATTCGAAAAAACTGAAAGAAACGGCTCTGACCTATAACACTGTTGGGAAATATGTTTTACTGTCTTCGCTCCGCAAAAACGGCGAAAATTACAAATTCTATACCAACCTTCCTAAAGCACCACTTCCATTAACCAATAGTATAGACCACTGGGGGGTCTGGAAAGATGTACCTTCAATAGACAATGAGACTGTAAAGAATTATTGCGAAAACATCGACTCATTCCGGGAACCTAGTGCTTATGGAGCTTCGGTGGGATTACTTTGGAAAGTCATTTACCCGACCGGTGGAGTAACAGAAATTACCTATGAAAAGAATTCTTATAACAGGTATTTGGAAAAATCATCAGATTCCTTTCTGTTAAATCTTCAGAGTTTGACAGAAAGTTGTTTAGGAGGTGGATCACGCGTTAAGAAAATCGTGGATTATGATCCTGCAAGTAACAAGAATTACCATGCCCGTAACTTCGAGTATATTGTTCCCGAAACTGGCAAAGGTAGTGGGATTATTTATCTGAAACCCAAATACACACTGCTTGAGCAGTTTATATACACTTATGATACTTATGGTGTTTTTAATTATGTAAAAGATATTAGTTCCAATTCAATAGGATTCAGAGAAAACTACCCCGAATATCACATTGGTTATAGTGATGTGATAGAGCGTTTTTCGGATGGAGGGTACATACATTATCAATACACTTCGCATGCAGATTTACCTAATTCCATGAGTGGCTTTACCTTTAAAAGTGATGATGACTTTATCTGGTCCGACTTATCTGATCCGGGTCTTTACGAAAAAATAGGATTGTATATTAGTAGTGACCTTTCTCAATTCAGGGGAAAACTTAAAACTAAACGAAGTTATAATGCATCAGGCGGTATCGAACAAATAGAAGAATATTCTTACAACATAGCGGATGCTAAAAAATTGTATCAAACAGCGTTGGCATCTGCCCAGAGAGGTTTTGCTTCTTATCGAATTTATACGACTCCTTGTTTGCTGACTTCTCGAAAAATTACGGATAAAAACAGTTTATGTGTGACGGAAACTTATACCTATAACTCCAACTATTTCTTATCGAAAAAGGAGATTGTTAATAGCAATAATCTGCGTTATGCCTTGAATTACCGGTATCCGGTTGATTATTCTTATTCGTCTTTATCTCTTCCTGTACGCAGTATGGTGGATAAGAATATGTTGACAAATCCCTTAACGATATTGAAGTCTGTAGAAGGAGGTCCAAGTGGTATCACTGACGGTGTGAAAATGGAATATAAAATCGAGAATGGCCTTCCGGTGATTGATAAGGTAAAAGAGTTATATACTTCTGGGCCAGTTTCCGAAGCATCGACTGCTTTCACTAACGGGTTCTCAGAAAGAATTGTGTATGAGAAATACGATACATATGGAAATCCACTTTATTCCATCAAAGACGGTGTTTCTTCTACTGTTTATCTCTGGGGGTATAAAGGAAGATATATTCTGGCCATCATAGTGAATGCAACCTATAGTGATGTGCAAACGAAAGTTCAACAACTGAGTCTAGATATAAACAAATTAAATACGGAGGCTATACCTTCTCAATCCGATTTGGATAAATTGGAGCAACTCCGGAAGTTATTGCCTCAAGCACAAATCACTACTTACAAATACGATCCGCTCATTGGAACCAGAAGTATAACAGATCCTAGAGGATTCACTACCTATTATGATTACGACGAATTTAGTAGATTAAAGGAAGAATCTATTCGTAATAGCAACTCAAAAGAAATTTTGAAATTGTATGAATATAATTACATAAATAAATAATATGCCTAGCTTATGAAAAAGATATATCTTATAATGTCCATGTTGATCTTTATATTAAATACAACATATGGTCAGCAAATACCACCAGCATCTGCCATTGATGCAGGTAGTTACTCGGGAGATTTTTCCTATAACGATACTAAAAATACAAGTAGCTATCCGAGTGGTTCTCTATATTACAAATTTACAATAATAACTCCAGCCTCTGTTATAGTTTCGAATTGTGGATCAAACATTGCTAATTCATCTGCCATACATACAACTTTTTTGAGTGTTTATTCGTCGACAGGTAAACTAATTATCGATAGTGATTTATTTATGAAAGGACCAGGTGCAATTTGTCCCGATAATCCTCGTCTGGGATTTATTGAAACTGATCTATTAGCTCCAGGTACTTATTATGTACAGGTTAAGTGGTCAGGTAATGGTTCTGTGAGAACAGCCATTGAAAGTTCATTAGGACTTGGCGTAGTGGATGATACATTTGGATGTTCTATGATCAATCCAATCCATTTGGGTACTATTTCTTCTTCTTATCTTGATACTCTAACCAGAACCACAAGTCGATTCTGTAAAGAAACCTATTATAAGTTTACCACATCAGAGGTAATGAATATAAATTTCTCAGCAGTTGGTTTAATTTCTATGAGTATTGATATTCGTTTATTAAATTCGAGTGGAGTTCTTTTTGGAGAGAATTCTAGTTTCAATGCTGTTTTATCCATAAAAACATTGACACCGGGTGATTATTACATTGTAGTAAACGGAAATCCTCACGGGGGCATTAAAACTACAATTACTGCATCACCTGTTGAAATTAAAACAGATAGAATATTATCTAAAGATCAAAACTATATTTTTACTGTGGTTCCCAGGATAGCTTCTTCTAACATTAATAATTTAACTCCTGATAATAGCTTACAGACAGTTCAATATTTTGATGGTTTAGGGCGTCCAACACAGACAGTTCAAATTAATGCAAATCCTCAAAAGTATGATTTAGTTTCTAATAAGGAATATGATGCTTTAGGGCGTGAGTCAAATGATTGGCTTCCAGTGACTGCACCTTATAATAATGGAGCGTTTTTAAAAATAGATAATTTTAAAACCAGAGCTTCTATTACGTATGTAGACGATAAAAAGCCCTACTCTGTACCAACTTATGAAGCTTCTCCTTTGAGCCGTATTACTGAGCAATATGGCCCGGGGCAGGATTGGCAGAGCAAGGATAAAAAAGTAAAAACTGAATATTTGGGCAATAATACCTCTTATATCTGCAAATGGTATAAATCCATTGATGATAAGAAGATAATAAATATCAGTCGTACAAGTGCAACTGCAAATTATGCAGCCAGTCAACTATACGTTACCAAACTAACGGATGAGGACGGAAAAATTTCTTATGAATTTAAAGATAAGATAGGTCAGACTGTACTTACCCGGCAAATGGAAGGGACAACTGTTCATGATACTTATTATGTGTACGATTCTTATGGAAATTTGCGGGCTGTGTTGCCTCCAATGGCCGCAGATAATCTTTCTTCAGGTACCTGGACAGATGTCAATAACACTTACTTACAGCAATATGCTTATCTCTATAAATATGATGAACGTAACCGTTGTATTGCCAAGAAGCTTCCGGGGTCCGGATGGATTTACAATATTTACGATAAAGCTGATAGACTTATCTTTACACAGGATAGTGTTCAACGTGTTCGTAAAGAATGGACATTCACCGTGCCGGATATATATGGTAGAACCGTATTAACGGGAACATGTACCAATACTCTTAATTATCTTTCTCAGCCGGGATACACTGTTTTGGCCACCCGTACCAATACAACTAATACCTATAAAGGATATATCATTACAGGAGTTACACTTACAGGTCTTAAAATTATATCCGTTAATTATTACGATGATTATGGTTTTATGGGGAAAAATGATATTCCTTCATCAACCGATACCAATTTCCGCTTCGAAACTCTAACAGGATATGGTACTCAGTATACTACAAGTCAGAAAGGTTTGCAAACAGGTTCTCTCACTGGAGTATTTGAAGAATCCGGTACACTCACCTATATCCCTACTGTAATGTATTATGATTACCGGGGGAGGTGTATCCAAGTTAAATCGAAGAACCATCTTTCTGGTGGACTGGAAAAAGAATATATTGGCTATAATTTTGCCGGACAGCCTGAAAGAAAACGTCATGTTCATAGTGCAACAAATAAGAGTACACAAACAGAAATCTACACTTATTCTTATGATCATGCAGGAAGATTGATTAAGACAGAGCATCAGCTTCAGGTTGGTAATACTCAGAATGCCAAAGTTACATTGGCCGAGCAAGCCTACGACGAATTTGGACGGTTGAAAACTAAAAAACTACATGGAAGTAATACCAATCCGTTATCTTATACTTATAATATTCGTAGCTGGTTAACAGGAATCAGTAGTACTCGGTTTACCCAGAATTTATACTATAACACAGGGAATGGCACTCTTTGTTACAACGGAAATATCAGTTCTACTACTTGGAAAGCAGGGACAGAAACAGCAACCCGAGGGTATAAATTTATCTATGATGGTCTGAATCGCCTCACATAAGCTATTTATGGAGAAGGAACAAGTCTGATTAGTAATTTAAATCGTTTTACTGAAAAAGTTACCGCCTATGATAAGCATGGAAATATAAAAGCTCTTCAGCGTTATGGAAAGACATCTTCATCTGCTTATGGGTTAATTGATAATTTAACTTTCGGCTATACGGGAAATCAGATGAAATATGTAAATGATGCTGTCACAACCAATCCGGTGGGACAAACATTCCATTTTATTAATGGCATTACCAGTACAGGTGCTGAATATAATTATGATGGAAATGGTAATTTGATAGAAGATAAAAATAAAAACATTACAAATATTCAATATAATCTTTTAAATTTGCCCCAGAAGGTACAACTATCAAACAGTCGTTCAGCTTCATATACCTATGATGCTGCTGGTGTGAAACGAAAAGTAAATCATCAAGGTGGGGGTAACAATAAAGTAACCGACTATTGTGGCCATGTGATCTATGAAAATGGAGTTTTAAGCAAGATCCTTACAGAGGAAGGATATATCACTTTATCTGGAACGACTCCTACTTATCACTATTACCTGAAAGATCATCTGGGTAATAATCGGGTAGTACTACATCAGAATGGTTCAACGGTTGAACAGGTGAATCATTATTATCCGTTCGGTGGTTTGTTCGATCAGACAGCAGAAGCTACTCAGGCCTATAAATACAATGGCAAAGAGCTGGATCGTACTTACGGAATTGATTTGTATGATTATTCAGCTAGGTACATGGATGGTACATTAGGACGGTTTACGACGATGGATCCGCTGTCGGAGAAGTATTATAATATGAGTCCGTATGCGTATTGTGTGAATAATCCGGTGAGGTTTGTGGATCCGACAGGGAAGGCTCATTATCAGATGGATGTGAGAGGATATGTAACTCCTATCATGGGGCCAAATGGTAAGCAAGTAGGTGTAAATGATTCTTTTGATCGACTATTTTTTGCAGGAGGAACGGCTCTCACAATACGAGATGTAAATTTAACTTCACAGTTGATGGCATCGAGATCGGGCTATGATGGACATTATGGAATAACAGCAAATTTGGATGATGCAGCAAATCTGTTCCTTTATGCAGCAAATAATACAATTGTTGAATGGGGATTCGATGGATATAGAACTTCAGGGAGTAATCAATATATTATTCGTACATCCCATGAAGAAGAAGAGGTTTCAAGTTCAACAAATATTGATGGTTATAGTGAATTTAACTTGATTTTTAATATGCATTCTCACCCGGGTAAAGGAGTTTCAAAAGGAGCCTCTGATTTGATTCAGCATCCAGGTATGAGAGAAACACATAGTGGGGATATGCTTAATATAATTAATCGTTACTACAGATTTCAGGAGGCTGGTATGAAGCATCCTAATGTATGGTTTAAAAAAGATGGACAATCCACTGTTTTCCCAAAACATTACATTTATCATGTAGAAAGTAGTACTTTATATAATTATACTCCGTGGAATAGTAGTATATATATTAGAGATGTTAACAAAGCGAGTGATTTATACAGAAACTTAGGATTTTGACATGAAAACAATAATGTATTTTATCTGCTGTTTATGTTTGTTTTCAGGATGTAAAAATAGCAAACAATCTGATTCGTTAAATGAGACTGATAAAAAAGAGGCGATAATTGAAATTGATTTATCAACAATTGTTCATCCCAATTTACTCCAAAAAATAAAAGAGTATACCACCAATAGTAATTCAAGGAGATATGAAGAATTAAATGTTATCGATGTTGTTATTTGGAAGCTCAATAAGGATTACCATATTGTCATGTCTCAAAAGCCCTTTTATTATTTAAATGGCTTGGAAGGTTATTTAATTATCGATGATAAGATGGTCGCTTTTTATTATGATGACGAAAAATATGTGAATAGTTGGGTTGATACTGATAAATTAATTAAAGCGGTTCCTCCTGAAAAGTATGTGGACGATGAAACTGATTGTGTAAAATCAAATTATGTCTCGCAGGGAAAAACATTCAAAGTTAATAGCGAAGAGATGACACTGGAACTAGTTCACCAATGGTAGGTTGTTAATTTAAATCAATGTAAGTAATAATGTAAGACTTAATATTTTAATATGAGAAGAATAATTTATTTCATTTGCTGTTTATGTTTGATTGCAGGATGTAAAAACAGCAAACAATCTGATTCATTAAATGAGAATGATAAGAAAGAGGCGAAAGCTGAAATTAATTTTTCCACAATCATTCATCCTAATTTACTCAAAGAAATTAAAGAGTATACTACAGGAATTAATTCCAGAAGATATAAAGATTTGAAGGTTATTGTTATTATTATTGGGAAATTCAATAATGATTACCAAATAACGATCTTTCCAAATCCTTATTATTTAGGCGGTTTGGATGGTTATCTTGTTATTGATGATAAGATGATCGCTTTTTATTATGATCATGAGAAATCTGTAAATGGTTGGGTTGATACAGAGAAATTAATTAAAACGGTTCCTCCTGAAAAATATCCGGATGATAAATCGGATGTTGTAGAATCAGGTTATGATCCCACGGGAAAAACATTCAAAGTGGATAATGAGAAGATGACGCTTGAATTGGTTCACAGTGGTATGCTTCCTCGTAATAATTAAGAGCGACTATAGATATTAGGTTACACAATATTAATCTTATAGCTAGAAAGTTGACTCACTTCTGAATTATACTGAAATATATAGTAACTATCAGTAAGTCTTGCTTTAGAGCTAATTTCTTAAAATACAGAAAGCCACCGCCAACTACGTGATATACTAGATTGAAATAAGTTATAAATATGAAAAGTTATATTGAATTCCTGATTTTGGGGAAGGAAGATGAGATAGTAAATCTTAAAACGATTTTAAAGAAGATCAATGGTGGTGAGAACTTTTTTTGGAAAATATTATGGATAAATGGATCTGGTAATCAGGAAGAATTAGGTTCAGTTGTAGAATTAGAACAAATGATAAATAATTCTAAACTTGGGATTCCATGCTCTTGGAGTGAGCTTCAATTATATGCGTCGCCCTCTTTCGATTTAGAAGAGATGCTTATAATAGGAGATTCAAACGAGGAGGTTTTACATAGATATGAAGATGATGAGTTAATGAAAGAAAGTTGCGAATTTTGCATTGAATTAATAGATACTTCTCATTGGGAGATATCAACTAAGAACAGGGATCTTATTTGTAATTTGAAAGATATATCAGAAGAAGGTATACGTTGACTTTTACAGCTACCGGTAATACTCCGAAATTCCTTTAAGGTTATAAAACAGAGAGGTGTCCAATTCGGGCACCTCTCCTCTTTAAACAATACATTTGGAATACTCAGAGTGACGGATGTAACATCCGGTTTATTTCACTCCGTTTAATTTAACCTCAGCAATGGATGCTTTTCCTGACGTAATAAGGATTCTGACATCGCTTGCCACATCTTTTCGAAGTGGATACGAAATAAAGTTCTCTGAAAAACGGGCTTCACCTTTATAAACCGTAATGAATTGTCCTCCGCCAGATGAAACCTGGATTTCGAATTCTGTTGGTTGATTGATTGTTTTCCAAAGAATGGAAAGTTTTTCCGGTTTTGCATTTTCTTGCATATTGAATGTGAGATAATCTCCTTTTGCACCTGTCCATACAGTTGAAGGGTTCCGGTCGAGCACAAGGCTGACGGGGTTTTCTTCCTGGTCGGAAACTTTTCCGTGAGTTTTTTTGTCGTTGTAATCTTCAACCGTTAGAATATCATTCAGACGGATGTCTTCGGAAGAAGCACCAATCATAATACGGAATTCGCCCGGTTCAATGACCCACTTATTGTCAGCATTATACAATTCAAGGTCACGCGGATAGAGGGTAAAACTGATTTCTTTGGTTTCCTGAGGTTTCAGGTGGGCGCGTTCAAATCCCCGGAGATTCTTTTCGTAAGTTGTGACTGAACTGAGCAGATCACGGGTATAAAGTTGTACTACTTCATCGCCTTCCCGGTTACCTGTATTGGTTATTTTACAGCGAATGGTTACTTCCTGTTTGGGAGTGATTACACGGGGTGACACGGTAAGATCAGCATATTGAAAAGTGGTATAACTTAATCCGTAGCCAAAGGGATACAAGGCTCCATTCACACGACTCATATTTCCATCTGGCCCAGGCACATGTCCGCCATCTTGTTGAGAAGCCGGTTTTGAAGGGAAATTAAAGGGAATTTGCCCTACATGCTTCGGGAAAGTTACTGTTAATTTACCTCCGGGATTATAATCTCCGAACAGAGCATCGGCAATGGCGGTACCTCCTTGTGAACCGGGATACCATGCTTCTATAATAGCCGGGATGTATTTATCTGCCCAATTGATGGAGTTGGGGCGTCCGTTAATCATGACGAGGATAACCGGTTTGCCGGTGGTATAAACGGCTTGTAGCAAATCCAACTGTCTGCCTGGTAATTCAAGACTGGAACGGGATTTGTTTTCACCGCACGTCCGGTTGTTCCCTCCTAAGACAACAATGGCGACATCGCTTTTTTGTGCTTGTTCAACTGCTTTGGCTATTTCTTTTTTTCTTCCTCTGTAAGTGGTATGGGTAATATTTCGGATTCCGGCCAGTTGGCATCCACCAGATCACATCCTTGGGTGTAAAGAACTTCTATCTGATTGCCTGTTTTATTTTGAATACCCTGTAAAACGGAAGTTACTTCCACAGCAAGTGGTCCATAGTGAGTCAGGGCGTATGCAGCATTATCTGCGTTGGGTCCGCACACGCTGATCGTTTTTATTTTATTCCTGTCTAAGGGTAGGGTGTGATGATCGTTTTTGAGCAATACCAATGACTCCCTGGAAGCTTGTAAGGCAACTGCCTGATGTTCTGCACTATTAACCTCTTTATCCGCCTGTTTTAAATCTGTCTGGTAAGGGGCATCAAACAATCCGACGAGAAACTTAACCCGAAGTATATCGCGCACTCTGTTGTCGATGGTTTCCATAGAAATACCTCCTTCATCAATCAGTTCCCGAAGCGGCAATACATACGAATCAGGGGAGCGGAAAGTACAACGTACATTCAATCCGGCCTCTACTGATTGTCTCACGGATTCTTTCATATCTTCGGCTGTTTTATGCTTTGTGTATAAATACTCTACGGCGTCACTGTCGGAAACTACATAACCCCGGAAACCCATTTCTCCCCGTAAACGGGTCATTAACCAGTAGTAACTGCTTTGTATGGGAAATCCATCATAATCATTGTAGGAACTCATAACACCTAAGGAACCGGCTTCTTTTATTACCCGTTTCCAGGGATATACATGAATGTTTTCCACTTCACGCGGAGACATTTGCGGATCTACCCGGGACATACCTTCACGTCCTCCTTTATTGTTGCTATAAGCAATGTAATGTTTGGCCGTAGATGCTACCTGGTAATCCTGTTGCATCCCTTTGGTCATGGCGATTCCCAATTCGGCTACCAGATAAGGACTTTCTCCATAAACCTCTTCATAACGTCCCCACCGTTGGTCACGTCCTACATCCAGAATAGGAGCGTATATGTTGGTATAGCCCAGCAGTCGCCCTTCCCGCCCAGTAATATAACCTACTTTCTGAATCAGTTCTCTGTTCCAGGTATGGCCCAATCCGAGTTGAGTTGGAAAATTGGTAGCCATATAGCTTTCCACTCCCCGGATTCCTTCGTTGGTGAAATCAACAGGAATACCCAGCCGGGTTTCTTCAATAAAAAAGCGTTGTACTTCATTTAAAGCCCAGGCATGGCGGGAAGCCGGCCAGACAAAAGGATTGTCGGAAGGGGGAAGTCCCCATTGTTGGAAACCGTTCAGATGTTCATCAATGGCACCTATGCCGTCTTTCCAGAGCTTGTTTTTCCATTCCGGCGTGGGCAGGTCGTCAGCCAGGACTCTTTTATAGCCATAGAGGGTAACCATTTGACAGGTTTTCTCTTCCACCGTCATTTGCGACAGTAAGTCTTCAATTCGTTCTTCAAGAGAGGCAGCCGGATTTTCGTAAATATCCATTTTACCGTTCTTGTTGAAATCGATCCAATCTTTATGATAAATAGACTTGGTAGGAAGTTTATAAGTAATCAGGTCTTTGGCAGGGGGAATACGAGGATCCGTTTGCTGTGCAAAAAGAAAACTGGCACCGCACAATAGTCCTCCCAAAATAGTTAGTCTTATCTTTTTCATAGTTGGATGTTTGAATGCAAACATACACCTAAAAAAAGAAACAGACTGAGCAAAAAAGTCCAATTCAGATTACTAAATAGTTCAGGAGTTGTTTTTTTCGATGTAATCTCCGTGGGTTCTGATTAATTCAATCAGTTTCTCAACCGCTTCTTTTTCGGGGATGCTCTTTTCAATGCATTCTTTGCGTTTGTAAAGACTGATTTTGCCGCGTCCGGCTCCCACATAGCCATAATCGGCATCGGCCATTTCGCCCGGACCGTTAACGATACAGCCCATAATACCGATTTTCAATCCTACCAGATGCGAAGTGGCAGCTTTTACCTTGGCAATTGTTTCCTGTAAGTTAAACAACGTCCGGCCACATCCGGGGCAGGATATATATTCCGTTTTACTGGTGCGAATGCGTCCGGCTTGTAGAATCCCGAATGCGGTAGCATCCACTACTGAATAACTCAATGAACCCTGATTGAATAAGAAGATACCGTCGCAGAAGCCGTCGAAAATAAGTGCTCCCATATCCGCAGCTGACTTTACCTGTAAATTCTCGGCTTCATCTTCCTGATAATGCTGAAAAAAGATAACGGGATTGGTAATTTCTTCAGCTAATAGCTGGTGAACCAGTGCCCGATGCTCTCCGGTTCGGTTAGGATGATTACTTTGAGAGAGCAATACAATTTCAGGATGATGTTTTAGGCAGTCCAACACTTCGTCGGTTAATGCCATGTAGGGGATGAAAAGAAATTTTAATTCTGCAGGGCAGGCGTCAATCTCCTTTAAGTGTGAATAATTGAAAGCCGGCCAGGTATGTTCTTCCCCACTCCAAACATCGCCGTCCAGGATATACTCACTCTCATATCCCCGACTGGCAGGAAGAGAGCGGCCGCTATAAATATAGTCGGGAATAAATGGCGGATTGATTTCCGTACTCCCGTCGATACGTTGTGAAATAACTACCGGCAAACGTTCGCCACCGATATTCCGAACGAGATGAGTTTTTCGGCGGGAAGGAGACAGATAGTTGAATGCTTCCGCTGTCATGCCTGGGATAAACGGATGATCTTTCCGCTGAACGATATAATCCACCAGTTTCCGGGCTACAGGAATTTCCATTTCCGGCTCTTCGCTCAAAGATACACGGATAGTATCTCCTAGCCCGTCGGCCAAGAGAGCACCTATTCCCAATGCAGATTTGATACGGCCATCTTCTCCGTCACCGGCTTCTGTAACACCCAGGTGGAGTGGGAAACGCATTCCCTCCTTTTCCATTACTTCGGCCAGGAGGCGTACAGTTCTCACCATCACTACCGTATTGGATGCTTTGATGGAAATAACCACATCGGTAAAATTCTGCTCCACGCAGATACGTAGGAATTCCATACAGGATTCTACCATACCTTCGGGTGTATCCCCAAATTTATCCATGATCCTTTCGGACAAAGAACCGTGGTTAACTCCGATGCGAAGAGCTGTATAGTTTTCTTTGCAGATGTTTAGAAGAGGAATAAAATGCTCGCGTATCTTTTCCGGACTGGCGGCATAATTACCGGGATTGATGCGTACTTTCTCGGCATACCGTGCGGCTACATTGGCCACATTCGAGGTAAAGTGCACATCTGCCACAAGCGGAACCATGTAATTACTTTGCCGTAAACCTATATTGACATTCATCAGATTCTCCGCCTCTTTTACACCTTGTGTCGTCAGGCGTACATATTCTCCACCGGCATCCACGATACGTTTGGCTTGTGCTACACAGGCTTCTGTATCTAATGTAGATGTATTGGTCATAGATTGAAGGCGAATAGGGAATTCACCTCCCAGAGGAGTTCCACCTATATTTACGATGGAGGTTTCGCGACGGGAATAGTTGAATAAGTCCATAGTTCTTTTAATTGAAAATTGAGAATTGAGAGTTGAAAATGGGGATATCAATTACTTCTTAACTTTCAACTTTCAATTCTCAATTTAAAAACCTAGTTAGTTTTAAATGGGTATTTTACCTCTTTCAGTTCTTCGTTGGCTTTTACGATCTTTTTCTTCAGGCTTTCTTTGTAACTGATAAACTTCTTTTCGAGGTCTTTATTTTCTAAAGAAAGCATTTGAACAGCCAGGATACCTGCATTCAAGGCGCCATTGATTCCCACTGTGGCAACAGGGATACCCGGAGGCATCTGTACGATGGCGAGTAATGCGTCCATACCATCCAGTGAAGACTTGATAGGTACACCAATGACGGGTAATGGAGTAGAGGCAGCAATAACGCCCGGCAAATGAGCAGCCATACCTGCAGCAGCAATAATTACTTTGATACCGCGCTTGTGAGCGTTTTTGGCAAATTCTTCCACAGCTTCCGGTGTACGGTGTGCCGACAAAGCATTCATTTCGAAAGGTACTTCCAACTCATTGAGTAACTGAGCGGCTTTTTCCATAACAGGGAGATCTGAAGTACTCCCCATAATAATACTAACGATAGGATTCATATTTATTCATTTATAACTTCCTTATAAGCATCCGCATCCAGCAGATCATCCAGTTGTGACAAATCAGAAGGAGTCATTTTAATGATCCATCCTTTGCCATAAGGATCTTTGTTGACAATTTCCGGATTGGCTTCCAACTCTTCATTTACTTCCAGAATCTCTCCGGAGATAGGCAGAAAAAGATCGGATACGGTTTTAACCACTTCAATGGTGCCAAATACCTCGCCTGCATCCATCGTTTCACCGACATTGGGTACATCTACAAATACAATATCACCCAATTGGTCTTGTGCGTAATCAGTAATACCAATATAGGCTACATCGCCTTCCATACGTACCCATTCATGTTCTTTGGTGTACTTTAAATCAGTCAGGATAATCATGATAATAAATTTTAGGGGTTAAATATTTAATAGATTGATAAAATGCTGAAAACAGGGTGTAATACGACAACGGTAGAAACAAAACCCAGCGTAAATCCACCCAGAATATCACTGAGTGTGTGTTGCCCTATTATCATACGGGCAGTTCCTACTATACCTGCCAATAAAATGGCCAGGCATAACCACCAAACCGGATTATATCCGAATACAGCACTAAAAGAAATAATACAACCAATGGCCACACCCATACCGCCGGCATGAACACTAAGTTTTGAAAAGAAATTGGTCAGCGTAAATAAGATAATCGTTATCAAGGAAGCAATGATGATCCCTGTCATATAGCCCGGCAGGTAGAGTCGATACATCATCAATGCACAAAAAATATAAGAGGTAATCGTCAGCAAATAAGGAATATAACGCTTCTCGCGTTCACTGAGCTGACTCATTGGGAAACCATTAATCTTGCTGTATAAATAAATCACGAAAACAGGTAATAATACCGTAAAGCTATAAATAATTCCCAGTACAATTAACTTGTACCGCAAAGGCATGGTATGGAGATAGGTGAAAAAGAACAGGATCAGGAAAGCAATAAAAGGTACCATGAAAGGGGTAAATATACCAGAGATTAATCTGGAAACTTTTTCAAGTATACTGTTTTGATTTGCTTCTTGTTCCATTATCTGTTGTTATCAATTACCTGGGTTTATTTTCGCAGCCGTGCTACCGGAATATTCATTTGCTGACGGTACTTGGCTACTGTACGGCGGGCAATCGGATATCCCTTTTGCTTCAGTATTTCCGTTAGTTCCTCATCCGTCAGGGGTTTCTTTTTGTTTTCGACATCAATACATTCTTTGAGAATCTTTTTGATTTCACGTACAGAGAGTTCTTCTCCGTCTTCCGTTGTATAGCCGCCGTTAAAGAAGAATTTAAGAGAAAAAATTCCGTGATTGGTTTGCACATATTTACTGTTGCTTACGCGCGATATGGTTGATATGTCTAATCCGGTATGCTCTGCCACATCTTTTAAGATCATGGGTCGCAATAAAGATTCATCTCCTTCTAGGAAGAAAAGACGTTGCATATCCACAATGGCCTGCATGGTAGTCATCAGCGTATTCTGCCGTTGCTTTACCGCATCAATGAATCCTTGTGCTGCATCTACTTTTTGCTTTAAGAACATCATCGTATCCCTGGCATCTTTCGACTGGTTCTTTCTGTTCTTCGTATGTTCTTCCAACATCTCCATGAAATCCCGGTTCATGCGGAGTTCCGGAATGTTGCGGTTGTTTAAACTAATGGTCAGCGTATCATTATCTTGGGTTTCAACAATAAAGTCGGGGATAATCTGTTGCATACTCCTGCCGATGGTTTCACCCAACGAGCTTCCGGGGCGAGGATTCAAACGGGTAATTTCTGCAATAGCTTCCTCAAAGACCTCATCTGTCAAATTTAGTTTTTGTTGAATTTTATCCCAATGCTTACGCGTGAACTCTTCGTAATATTTTTCGATGATAGTTCTTTCAATCTCTTTCAGGGGAGAGTTCTCTTTCCGTTCAATCTGTATCAGAAGGCATTCTCTCAAGTCACGCGCTCCCAAACCAGGAGGATCAAAGTCCTGAATTACTTTCAGGCATTCTTCCAGTTCCTCTTCGGAAGTACTGATACCGGCATAAATGGCCAGTTCGTCTGAAATGCTATCCAGTGATTTGCGGAGGAGGCCATCATCATCAAGAGAGCCGATCAGGTATTCGGTAAGCTCCCGTTGATGCTCGGTTAGGTTGAGTTCACTTAACTGTTCCTTCAGTATTTCATAGAAGGAAGTCGTATCCGAGAAAGGGATATCTTCCGCCTTATCGTCTTTCGAGCGGTTTCTTTCCTGGAGTTTGTAATCGGGAATATCGTCTTCGGTCAGGTAGTCATTCAAAGAATCGTATTCGGCCGCTTCTTCATTACTCCCGACATCTTCTGTATCAGATAAATCGCTGGAAGTTTCATCCTGTCCTTCTTCCAGAGCAGGATTCTCCAATAGTTCCGCATTAATACGGTCCTCCAACTCAATAGCAGGCAATTCAAGTAACTTCACCACCAATATTTGCTGAGGCGAAAGCGTTTGTACCTGTTGCTGGGTTTGAGATTGTATCTGACGAGAACCTTGTGCCATAGGGTTACTGTTTTCAGTTATTGAGCTACAAATGTAATTATTAAAATTGAGAAACATCAAAGGGTGTATTGATAAATATTCGTTTGCAGTACTTAAGGGGGTGAGAAATAGAGAAATCATAAGTATTCTGAAGGGCTTAACTTCGTATAACTGACTTTTTTTATGTAAGTTTGTAACATTGTATTAACCCCAAAATTACTTGTTATGTTTAACAAAGAGACATATATGCAACGCAGGGCCCAACTTAAAAAAACACTCGGTTCGGGCCTTTTATTATTTCTGGGAAATGATGAGCTTGGATTGAATTACGCGGATAATAATTTCCGTTATCGGCAGGATTCTACCTTTCTGTATTATTTCGGATTATCATTTGCCGGTCTTTCAGCGATAATAGATATTGACGAAGAGAAGGAAATTATCTTTGGTGATGAACTAACCATCGATGATATTGTGTGGATGGGCATACAACCCACGTTGAAAGAAAAAAGTGATCGGGTGGGCATCAGCCATACGCAGCCTTCCGCCTCCTTACCGGAATATCTGCAAAAAGCAGTTGCAAAAGGACAGACCATACATTATCTTCCTCCTTACCGTCCTGAACATAAAATCAAATTATCGGAATGGCTGCATATACCTTTTGCTCAACAGGAAGGTTCTATTCCGTTTATTCGCGCAGTTGTTAATCAGCGTAACTACAAGACGGAAGAAGAGATTGTAGAGATTGAGAAGGCTTGTAACATTACAGCCGATATGCATGTAGCCGCGATGAAAATGTTGCGTCCGGGTATGAAAGAGTATGAGATAGCTGGTGCGATAGAAGCCCTTGCTTTCTCAGCCGGTGGGGATATCTCTTTCCCAACCATTGCTACTATTAACGGACAAACCTTACATAACCATTATCACGGCAACACAGTAAAACCGGGCGATTTATTCCTGTTGGATGCAGGTGCAGAGACTGCCATGGGATACGCTGGAGATATGTCTTCCACCTTCCCGGCTGATAAGAAATTCACCACCCGCCAGCGTGAAGTTTATGAGATACAGAATGCCATGCACCATACTTCTGTGAAAGCACTTCGACCCGGTATTACTTACATGGAAGTGTACGAACTATCTGCCAAAGTAATGGTTGAGGGCCTGAAAAGCCTCGGCCTGATGAAAGGCAACGCGGAAGACATTGTTCGCGAAGGTGCTCATGCTATGTTTTATCCGCATGGATTGGGGCACATGATGGGCCTTGATGTGCACGATATGGAAAACCTCGGAGAAGTTTGGGTGGGATATGATGGTCAGCCAAAGAGTACTCAGTTTGGTCGTAAGTCCCTCCGGTTAGGTCGTACACTCGAACCCGGATTTGTGCTGACTGTGGAGCCGGGCGTATATTTCATTCCTGAATTAATGGATAAATGGAGGGCTGAGAAGAAATTCATGGATTTCCTGAATTACGATGTAATGGAAACATACAAAGATTTCGGAGGTATCCGTAACGAAGAAGATTATCTGATTACTGAGAGCGGAGCACGTCGCCTCGGAAAATATATCCCATTAACTCCGGATGAGGTGGAAGCGATGAGATAATAGTTACTATCAATTCAAAAATAAAAATGAGGAACCTGTATTTATATGATAACAGATTCCTCATTTATTTTTCTCTTTTAATGGTAACTTATTTCATTATTTTTTTCAAAATAGAAAGCGATCAAATATAATAGCTATTCTCCGAATGCTATTCCTCGGCTGAAAGAAAATTATGAAACCGACTTTATACAAAACTAATATAACAGTTGCAATTGAAACAAAGATATTAATACATTTGTAGTTATATGAGTGATTGTAAAATGATTTATAAAGGAGAAATATAAATCTTCTTTTATTATCCAACTGTCTTAATATATCGTTACGCCTAATGCAGTATTGACATTTTTTGCGGGTAAAAAATAATGTTTGGTTGCATCAGTTTTAGATGCGCCTACATGAATCCCGACCAGATATTTGGTTAAAGAATAAATTATTCCACCGCTATCACCAACAGCACTTCTGTAATTAGCAACGCTCACGTTCGCACAAGTATAATTATATCCTAGCGGATGTGTAAAAGTAATTGATCTACCTATTCCACTTATATTTCCTTGGGTCCATCGCGTTGCAGCACCATCTTTTTGAACATAATCACCAACACTCAATGTTTGAATTGATTTAACTATTAAATGATACATAGAAGAAGTATCCCATGAGAGTGGAAAATCAGAAAACAGTTCTACAAATGCCGCATCAACTCCACCACAAATACTATTAATACAGACTCCAATAGTACTTCCATACTGTGTTAATTTTGCTTGTGTTCCAAGTACGGCAGCATGTCCGCAAGTAACAAAGCCTTTTGCACTGCCGTCTGTTGCCCTATAACCAATTGAACCTTCCCCAAATCCACTTGTCCAAAAAGAACCCCCTAAATATAGATTATAAGCCGCCCTTGTGCTCTTAGATTTTTCATCATTCTTATTGTCTTCAAGCTCTATTATTTCACCCGGTTTAAATTGAATCAACGGAGACGATAAAATTTCAGATTTAAATCTTTCAATACTGACTTTTGAATAATCGACTAGTTCTACATATACAATATTTTCCTTTGTACTTATATAATGTCCCGCCCAACCCAACGACATAACTTTATCTATCATTATTGGATCAAGAAATACTTTGTTGAGGTCATACATCACTTTGTTCAAGTCATTATAAGAGTTTGAAATCTCTTCTATCGTAAAAAAATCACTGTCGGCTCTTTTGGCTATATCTGCTTGAGCTATTTCAGACATCCCTTTAACAACAAGAAAAACAGGCTTTCTTTCATTAGAAATATAATGTCCGCCATAATACGATGGATAAATAATTTCATCCGCATTTCGTGTAGCAAAAGAACTCAAAGAGTTTAAAAAATTATTTGTTACATTCAGTGATTTAGCTTCTTGTTCAATAAAATCCAGTTCTTCTTTTTGAAGGTTATCACGTGTTGAACGCTCATTACATGAGATAAAAAATAAAATCAAGGTTACTAATAAACAATTTTTTTCATAGGGTAATCATTTAGTTAATAATTTATTGGGGTATTAAAAATTTTTTACGAATATAAATAAATTAATTCAAGTTGCTAGCTATAATATTTATAAACAAAAACGGTCAATCCATTA
>JAJQFD010000021.1 GCA_021201335.1 Bacteroides sp.
GTGCCTTATTATTTCCCTATTTGACACTTTGGCTATCCATGATTCCTAATGAAGCACCACTATTCTGCTTACGTTTAAATCGAATAGACTCCCGTAAATTACTCAACAACAGACTCATATCCGACCATTTGCGAAAATAGTAATAAACCAACTCCCATTGGGGATATTCCCCAGGAAGCATACGCCATTGGCAACCCGTTCTTACCAAGTAAAATAGAGCATTCCATATCTCTTTTAAATCATGCTTTCGCTTGCGCTCTTGGGGCAAGAAAACTTTTTCTATATATTGCCACTGGGTTTCTGTTAGATCGGTTGGGTACATGTCTCTTTTTGGTTTAGTCACTTCAAAGAAACAACTTAACTCAGATTTACGAAAACCCTATATTATTTTTCTAATTCTATTTTTAAACAGATTCTTATAGTATTGACAGTTTTCCGGTAGAGGGATGTCATAACATTCGTATGGCAAGATCTAAATCGTAAAAGGAGAACAATACAGAGGACGCTGCGCTTCTAAACGCACTTATTTCTATGGCTTTAAGGTGCATATGATAATTATATCCAACGGTATTCCTGTAGAATTCACCTTTACTACCGCAAGGACATATGATCTGGAAGGATTCAAGCAATTGCCTGTTAATCTGCCTGAAGGTAGTGAAATACTGGCTGATTCCGCCTATACGGATTACCAACTTGAAGAGATGCTTCTTGAGAATCAAATACAGTTGTTGGCTGCAAGGAAAAGTAATTCTAAGAGACCCCATAATCCTGGGTGTGAATATCTTATCTATTCATAGAAAGAGAATTGAAACGGTTTTCTCGGACATGGCAAAATATATGCCAAAGAAGATTCATGCGGTTACGCAAAACGGTTTTTTGATTAAACTTAGTATGTTCATTTGGGCGTATACCTGGGATAAATTATATAACATATAAATACCAACTTGAATTAATTAATCCAATCCTTTCTCTTTAAGCCATGCGGATACCAGGTCGGCAATCTCCACATTGTTTAAATCCGACATGGGGAAATGGGTATTGCCTTTGATGCCTATTTCCGGCAGATGAACGACCTGCGCATCGCCACCGTAGCGGTTGACAACGTCGACAAACATCCTTGCCATTTGAAGTTCAACCCGCCATTGGTCCTGCCCGATATGGGATGTCGGTTTTTCTGCGATAAAATCACCGTAATAAATGATGATCGGGATGCGGGTAAATTTCATAAATTCTTCCAACGGTACACCTACGCCCCGGTGGATGCCATAAGCTGAAGTTATGGGTTCGGGAAGTTCTCCTTCGGGATAAACAAACTGCGTACCGCCCGGCTCAAAAGAGATAATTGCTTTTACATTGCTGCTTTTCAGAGCTGTATGCCAGCCCGGATATCCGCCCCGCGAGTGGGTGACGAGAATACCTTCGCCAATCTTGTTGAAAAGGGCTGCCATTGCTTCACTGGTTACATCATCATCGTAAGGGCCTGTGTCCGGGGTAGCCTGACGTAGTATTTGATTCATACTTTCTGAATCTTTGGGAAATTGCACTCCGGGAAATAAATCGGGATAATTACCAAACCGGAAAAGGGAGAAGACCATTATATTATTAAACGGAGGTTCTACGGTATGAGGCAGCGATGTGGCTCCCGCCCGTCCGCGACGTGGCTGGTCGACAATATACACACCAAATCTGCGGCGAAGGAAGATGTTTTGGAAACCCTCGCGTCCGTCAGGAGTAGTTTCCCATGTTTTGCCTGACTGCCCTCCACCGTGCAGGAATACAAGGGGGAGTTTGCGGGCATCGGGTGGTATCTGGTAAAAAGTATAAGCATGGTCGACATAGGCTTTCTGACCGTCGGGTTTTCTGTAATCAGAAAATGTGAATTCTCCGGGATTTTCAATTACCGTACCACCCACCATAAAGCTGCCTTGTTGCTGAATAATTAACGGCTCATTTTGATTTTGCGCTGATACATAAGGAGAGCTGATAAGGACGGCTATTAATAGCGTGGATAAAAATACAATCTTTTTTCTCATTTACATTTACCTTTAATTGTTTGATACAAAGGTAAACGAAGAGCCCCACGGCGACTTTGCTGTGAGACTTCTTTTACTTGACTGTGAAGTTCAATTCTTATTTAGTCGGCGCAACACCGTATGCGTCTTTATAGACGCGTGAAAAATGTGAGAGGTTCTTGAAGCCGACGTCCATGCAAACCTCGCTTACCTTACGTCCTTTCTGAACAATCTCTTCACGGGCTACTTCCAGGCGCTTACGGATAATCCATTTCTGGGGTGTAGTGTCACTGATGTGGGAGAAGTCGCGCTTGAAAGTGGCGAGACTACGTCCTGTAAAAGAGGCAATCTCTTCCATCGAAAGATCGTACATATAGTTATTTTGCAGAAATTCCAGTATGTCAATCTTCCACGGCTGGGCGAAATCGAACAATGAAGCATACAGGTTCTTATCCGTATGCAACAGTATGTAAACACCTTCGGTCATTTTCATTTCAATCAATTTTTCACTGGGTTGAACGGTGGGGTAATAGTATGGCTTTATCGACTCGAAAAGGCTTTGGATATCCGGACGGTCGGCAGGAAGTACCAACAAGCTGGTTTTGCTGCGCCGGGAGTTGTCGGGTAGTTGGTCTGGTTCGAGCTTACGGTAGAAATCATTCAGGAATTTACGGGTGAGCCGCAACACGGTGGCATGGTAAGGCTCTCCCTCCTTCGGCCTTTTAACAAGCGATACCCGGTGATCTTTGCGGATAAAGGTACATTGTCCTTTCCGGATGTGGGATATTTTCCCGTTTTCATTTACTTCTACTTCGCCAGAATAAACGTAGAACAAAATATGGTCTTTTACCATCAGGGAACATTTACTGTCTTCCTCCATATGGTAATTGAGCATAATATCTGAAAAATTGATGCTTCGTAGTTGCTGCATAATCGTACTTTATCTGTTTTTACAAATATAGGTATAATAACCTGTTAACTATTTAACAGCTTCCGAATATTGTTCATCTGTAACAGGTTCAAGCCATGTGTTTTCGTTAGTCTGAGGATTTCATACAATAGCAAGGTGTGAAAACCATTCGTCGGGTGCTGCGCCGTGCCAATGTTCTATGTTGGGTGCGATCTCGATAATATCGCCCGGCGTCATGCGGACGGCTGCTTTTCCTCTTTCCTGATAATAACCTATTCCGCCAACGGCAACAAGCAGTTGTCCACCTGTATGGCTGTGCCAGTTGTTGCGGCATCCCGGCTCAAAGGTAACGTTTGACATCGGAACGTTCAGTTCGCTCATTTTAGTGAGTGGAGCCAGCCATGACCTTCCTGAGAAATATTGTGCATATGCGGTATTGGGGTCTCCTACCGGAAAATCACTGATTTTGGGTACTTCCCCATTTGTTTCTGTTTTCATATCTTCCGTCTTTTTTTCTTGATTACTATTGTTGCACCCTGACAGGATTACTACTAATATAAGCAGTGTTAATAAATTCTTTTTCATATTCTATTTATTATATAATGTTATTGGTTAAGTAAGTAATCAAAATTAAGCAGCAATATGCGAGTAGTTAATGAACAATTCTT
>JAJQFD010000020.1 GCA_021201335.1 Bacteroides sp.
CAAGGACCCTCTGATTAACAGTCAGATGCTCTAACCGACTGAGCTAAGGAAGAATATAGCATTTGAGTCTCTTCGCTCTTCCTCTTGGACTTGAACCAAGGACCCTCTGATTAACAGTCAGATGCTCTAACCGACTGAGCTAAGGAAGAATGTATTTTTCCTCAAATGCGATGCAAAAGTAATAGGATATTTTGAAATATGCAATATCTTTGCAGAAAAATTCTTGAAATGGACAAAATAATAGGAATGGGGAATGCCTTAGTGGATATACTTATAACACTTAAAGATGATACTTTACTCCACAAAATGGACTTGCCCAAAGGAAGCATGCAGCTTATAGATGACAATAAATTAAAACACATTAACCAAGAATTCGCGGATATAAGCAGACATATGGCTACCGGGGGTTCCGCTGCAAACACAATACTTGCTTTATCACGACTTGGCGCTTCAGTTGGTTTTATCGGAAAAATCGGTAACGATGAATGTGGAAATTTCTTTCGGGATAATTTACATGAAAATGGAATCGAAGATAAACTGCAAACCGGAAATTTACCTTCCGGAATAGCTTCTGCTTTTATTACTCCTGACGGTGAAAGAACCTTCGGAACCTATCTGGGAGCGGCCTCTAATCTCCGTGCAGAAGACATCACACTGGACATGTTTAAAGGGTATACTTATCTTTACATTGAAGGATATCTGGTGCAAGACCACGAAATGATTTTGCGTGCTATTGAACTTGCCAAAGAGGCAGGATTGCAAATCTGCCTGGATATGGCTAGTTACAATGTAGTGGAAGCAGACAAAGAATTCTTTACCTTATTAATTAACAAATATGTGGATATTCTCTTCGCAAATGAAGAAGAAGCCAAAACATTTACTGGCAAAGAACTGGAAGAAGCATTGGAAACATTGGCAAAAATGTGCAGCATCGCTATCCTGAAGGTGGGGGCAAACGGATCATATATCCGTAAAGGAACGGAAGAAGTTCATTCTCCCGCTATACCCATAAAAAAGTAGTTGATACAACTGGTGCAGGCGATTACTTTGCTGCCGGATTCTTATACGGTCTTACCGGAGGATATTGTTTGGAGAAATGTGCTAAAATAGGTTCCATTCTTGCAGGAAATGTTATCCAGGAGTTAGGAGCACATCTGTCTGATCAACAATGGGATGAAATAAAGTTAAATGTTAGTGCCGTATTAGCAGAGTAAGTCTGTAAAGACTTATTTTTACGGTAACTATTTAATTGCATATATGAAAAAAAATCTGAATACACGTACAGGAGTTGTACTTTTAATTCTGATTTGCAGTATCTCTTTCTTTGGATTTCTGAAAGGTAACAATCGTAGTTTCCAACTGGCTAAAAATATAGATATATTCAGTTCAATCCTAAGAGAATTGGATATGTTTTATGTAGATACTCTTGATGCCAATAAAACAGTTCTGATAGGTATCAATGCCATGTTAGCCGCACTTGATCCTTACACCGTTTATTACGGCGAAGAGAACCAGAGTGAGCTTGAACAAATGATTAAGGGTTCGTACGGAGGCATCGGTTCTTTAATTACATACGATTCTGAAAGGAAACGCTCGGTTATAGCCGAACCATATGAAGGAATGCCTTCAGCCGTTGTCGGTCTTAAAGCCGGTGATATTTTATTGGAAATTGATGGACAAGATCTGGTCGGAAAGAACAATAGCGAAGTAAGCGAAATGCTTCGCGGGCAGGTTAATACAAGTTTTAAATTAAAGGTAGAACGTCCGGGAACCAAAAAGCCAATCGAGTTTGAGATTGTGCGTAAATCCATACAATTGCCTACAGTACCCTATTACGGGGTTGTTGGAAACAATATTGGTTATATTAATTTAAGCAGTTTCCCTGAAAAATCAGCCAGGGAGTTCAAGAATGCTTTTCTTGATCTGAAAGAAAAACACCATATTACTTCTTTGGTGATTGACGTGCGAAATAATGGCGGAGGTTTATTGGATGAGGCTATTGAAATTGTGAACTTTTTCGTGCCCCGAGGCAAAACCATTGTTAAAACCAAAGGTAAAACGAAGCAAGCCGATAATACACATAAAACCAAAAGAGAACCCTTGGATACTGAAATCCCCATTGCCGTACTTGTTAACAGTGGAACAGCTTCTTCTTCAGAAATTCTGGCGGGAGCATTACAGGATTTAGACCGTGCTGTCATCCTTGGCGAGCGCACCTTTGGTAAGGGGTTGGTACAGGTTCCCCGTGCTTTACCTTTCGGAGGAACGTTAAAACTAACCACTTCTAAATATTACATACCTAGCGGTCGTTGTGTACAGGCCGTTGATTACAAACACCGGAACGCTGACGGAAGCATAGGCCGCATCCCCGACAGTCTGACAAATGTATTTCATACAGCAGTCGGCAGAGAAGTTAGAGACGGTGGAGGTATATCTCCTGATATAGCTGTTAAAGGTGAAAAAATGCCGAACATCTTATTCTATCTCATGAATGATAACCTGATATTTAATTATGCTACTCAGTATTGTTTAAAGCATAAAAATATTGCTTCGCCTGAATCATTTGTTGTTACAGACGGTGATTACGAAGATTTCAAAAAACTAGTGAAGGAAGCAGATTTTAAATACGACCAGCAAAGTGCTAAATTATTGAAAACATTAAAAGATGCAGCCGAATTTGAAGGTTATCTGGAAGATGCATCCTCCGAGTTTGAAGCCTTGGAAAAGAAACTCTCCCATAATCTGGATCGTGACCTGGATTATTTCTCTACGGATATTAAGAGTTTAATTGCTGTTGAAATAGTGAAACGTTATTATTTTCAACGGGGAGCTATCATTGAACAATTAAAGAATGATGAAGATTTGGACGAAGCTTTGAAAGTTTTAGGTACTCCAACAGAATATGCTAAAATATTATCTGTTCCAGAGCCAGAAGAAGATAGTAATAAAGATGCTGCTTAAAAAGATATAATATAATATGATTCAGCCGGTAACAAAACGAGCTTTGTTTACCGGCTGAGTCTTTTTATATGCCAAAAGCAATGGGAACTTATTATTTATTCAGTAAATGAAGGAGCAGGACTTCCGTTTATTTGAATATCACTAAACGTTGCACTTGCAGTAAGGCTACTATCCCCACTAGATACAATAAGACCTACATAGACTGTATTTGGTAAATCTGTAGTAAATGTGCGACTGTAATCTGAACAATAACTATTTCCACCATCAAGTGAATAAGAAGCTTTCATTTCTGAACCATTTCTTTCCAGCTTCAAATATATATTACCTTCGCCAGATGCACCGGACATCTTAGGGTTGGAGCGGTTTCCGACTGCTACTCTGTATAGGTTGTAATAATTTGAATCCCCGGAATAAGAAGATGTGCAAAAAAGAAGATTATTATCTGATTGTGTTATATCAGATGTTACCATCAACCCTGTCTGAGCCTGAGCAGAACCCTCCCTTTCAAATGTAGGATTCTCAAGTTTAGTTGTGATGACAAAATTACCTTCAACAGCCCGGTATACATACGAAAAAGTTTGCTTGGCACTTTCAAATTTTCCTGTACCCGTAAGAATTAGTTTTCCCTCGTTGGTTAATGACGTAGAAATTAAAGAGGAATTATACCCCAGAGCATACCAATCATTTTCCAATGTAACCGGAGTTCCTATATCACCGCCATCATCTTCTCCGTCACCGCCGGATTCCCCAGGAGTAAAACCACCATTATTTACCTCAATAGGAGCAGTGGTTAAACCAGTTAATTTTCCTACGCCCGCATTGGCTGGAACAATAACCGGAATTTCTTCAACATCGTCAACAACATAATTGTAAGCAGGTTTGAAGTCATCATATTTTAATGGAGTAGATAACTTGGTACTTTCATTACCGTAAGCCGTATATTCAACATTGGTAAGCGGATAAACTTCATTCGCATTGGAAGGTTTATTATTGAAGATATTATTACGCTCATACAAATAGCCAGCCACTTTTCCTGTCAGGTTTGAAACCCAGCTACTGCCACTTGGTTTAGCAGGATATGTACAGATATCAGTCGGTAGTCTTACCGCTTCAAAATAATTATCCTCCAACAATAACTTAGCACCGTAAGCACTACCCGCACCGTATGTAGTTACCTGATTGTAGAAGTTATTATAAACATGAGCTGCACCAAAGCGAAGGCGAGGATGACGTGAACCAGATTTATCAAAATAATTATGGTGGAATGTGACTGTTATATTCTGATCTTCCGAACCGTTGGAATCAGAATGCCCCACCAAACATGACTTTTGAGTAGTTATAAAATGACACCAGGAGATGGTAACATTATAACTACCGTGGGTTACATCGCAGGAACCATCTTCAGCATCTTTGGTTTGGTTCAATGATTCAAATGTACAGTGGTCTATCCAGATCGTATTTGAGTTTTGCATAGAAAGTCCGTCTGCCGAATAAGCCGGAAGTTTGATATAAATATTTTTGAATATGATATTCTCGCCATAGTTAACAAAAAATCCAACTTTATTCATTACAAAATTATCCGTTCCGATAAAAGTAATATTGCTGGTACGTTTTATATCAAACATATCATTTCTTCCCTGACTGGCAGTAAATTCACCACTTAACCAAACAATAGCAGGTACGGCAGATTTATTTTTCTCACGTAATTTGAGCCATTCCGCAAAACAATTACCATCATTAAAATGGAAAATATTGTCCGAAGTTGCTCCTTCCCCACCGGTTGCATTTTCTGCATATCCGTATAATTTAGTTGGATCAACATTTCCTACAACGGGTTTATCAATATCATCTTCATCTTCTTTAGATGCAGATTCATTCCCACCACCCCCGTTTTCCCAGGGTGAAACAGAACCTGAACTGCTTACCACTTCAACCTGCATACCTGTTTTAGACAGAATAATATTAAAGGTATACTTATAACCTTGCTCTAATTTATTGATGGTTCCTCCATTGACATTAGAATTTTTACTCATTGTCCACTTATAGGTTTTATCACCTACAGCAAACTCAACAATATGAGAGTCAGTAAGCGATTCAACCGGAAGCAAAATGCCTTCATAAGTGCCATTCGTTGTTTTAACCGCAGTAATTTCACCATTCGATGAACGGGAAGATATTTCTCCTCTCATTAGATCAAATTCAGCCGCCCTATCCATATTCTTCATCGTAACAACCATATTACTGATCTCTTCTTCAGCCGTGACATTCATTACTATTTTTGTCAACATGTGGCTAAAGGTTAGCTCTACCGCCGATTCATGCGTCTGGTTATAACCTTGATTTCGCGAACTATAGCTTTCAGCATACATCAGATCGAGAACGGACTGTTTCGACTGATCCAACAAATCAATCGGATATATCCCATTAGTTGCTCTAGAAGAATGTGGATGATAAGCAATGAAATCAACTGCTGAACCATCTTTGGGGTAGTAAATAGGAAATTCGGTGGAAAATGAGGTAAACTCTCCGGATTCTGTACTAAAATGTTTCACATTTTTGCAAGTACTTAGAATGGTAGATAGTCCATTCTCCACCATATATATACCTACAGAATCTCCCTCTAACCATCCATTACCATCATCATTGACACGTGTCGTATATTCATTGATACCGGATGCAAAAGTGATCTTATTTTTTCCGATGTTATCTATTTTATCATCACTACAGGATGTTAATAGCATAGAAACAGCCGTAAATAGTAAACCCAGTTTTTTAGTTTTCATTATTAGTAATAGATTACTGAATTAAACTCTGTTTATAGAAAACAAACGCAATATTATAACCAACGTGGATCGCCCCATCCATAAGCTTTGGTTCCAGCATCGGGTGTAAAATCTGCATCTAGACTGATAAGGCCTGTTTCAGCTACTCCAAATGGATTTGCGGTCAGAGTTATAGTATTGGTATCACCGCTAACACTTGTCCAGGAAGGGTATACGGCATTGTCTTTGATCGTTCCATTCGTTCCAAGACGTGGACCTCTGCTTGCACCTGCAAAAACAGTGATATTTTTCTCCAGGACAATTGTTCCACAATTTCCTGCGCTTTGTGTATCAATATAATAGTTACCACTTCCTGATGAAACACCAAAGAATGTGTTATTACTGATTGTAGCAGTAAAAGAAGCTACTTCCTTCGGGAAAACAATAAGTTTTTTATTTGCGGAAGTTTCATAAAATCCTTGTCCTACTCCGGTAACTGTATTATTTTTAATAATCCAGGTTCCAGCAGTAGTTACATCTGATGATGTGGCAACAAGTCCTCCATTATTTCCACCGATATTATAAAAACGATTGTTATAAATAGTAACATCTCCATAAAGTGCATTCGCTGCTCTGTTAGCCCTTACTAAACCATTATAGATACCATGTACAAAGCAATTTTCAATTGTGAGGTTGTTAATTGAACCATTCGAAGTAATATCAATGAAATAAGATTGTGAAGTATTCGATACTGAGCTAGTAATAGCGCCTGTATTTGAATCGAGTGTATAGCCACTGAATTCTATATTTTTAATCGTAAAGTTAATACCTGTAGCTGCAATTTCAATAGCTTTTGCATTGATGCGCGCAAGGTTTGATGAGCTACTTCCTTCGAGAGTGATACTTTTGGTAATACTAAGTGACTTCGCACTGTAAACTCCAGTCGTTTCATTTCTGGTATTTATATTAAATGTATTGGCTGGATCAAGATAAATAGTTCCACCTTCATCTATAGCTGCAAGAGCCGCAAGAAGTTCTTCCCCACTGGTGACAGCTTCTCCTGCAGATGAACTTTTTGTAGAAACATTTAACCATTCGGAATAGGCCGACTCCGTATATTCACTATCCTCTGCCGGTACTGCTTTCACACGAAATTTATAATCAGTGTTCTCCTCCAATGACGAAATTGTAATAGAATTTGTTGCTATATCTGCAATGGTTGTAATGGCACTTTCATCTTCTTCTGAAGCTGATGCAAGTATATACTGATAAGTATAAGTTGCAGCATTTTCCACTATATTCCAATTTAAGTCCACAGAAGTAGTTGTTTGATCGGTACTTACAAGATCGGGGATGCTAAGCATTGTTTCATCTTCTAAAGTTCCGTTGCCACTTCCTCCTTCCGGTTTCCAAGGAGTAACCGATCCTTCTTGTTCAACTTCTAGTTCCGCTTCAACACCTGATTCAGAAAGTTTGATATTGAATGTATATTCATGTCCTGTCTTAAATTTGTCAATATCTCCATCATTTTCTTTAATGTTCCAAGTATAGATTGTACCATTCACATCGAATTCAACAATATGAGCATCTGTTAATATTACAGGCAAAAGAATGAATTCATATCTATTAGCAGTTTCACTCGTATAAGCTTTAATAGCATCTGCATCCGCTTCCTTGCTGATTTCTTTTGTTAAAAGATTAAATACCGCTGTTGTATTCATACCTTTTACCGTAACTTGTGTATTGCTGATATCGCCAACTGTGGCTCCTGCACTTACATTCAAAATTAATTTTGATAACATGTGTTCGAACGTTAATATAACTGCAGTACCTCCTGAGTGAGTATAACTGTCTTTACTTTTAGCATACATCAAGTCAAGTTTAGCCTGATCTTTCTGCGAAGAGAGGTCAATAGGGTATTCTGTACCCACTGGCTCTGAATAAGGATAATAAGCCATAAACTTTACAGCTGATCCATCGGTAGGGTAATGCATTGCACTATTTGTGGTGAATGTAGTTGATATACCGGAAGAAGCAGCTATATATTTAATATTGCTTTTTAATAAAGTATTTACATTTTCCGTTGCAAGCATATAAATACCTACCTCATCACCCTGGATCCATTCATTCCCCTTTTCATTAACACGAGTGTCATATTTACTAATACCGGATGCGAAAGTAATTGCTTGTCCGGATAAACCATTGTCGTTATCTTCTTTACTACAAGATATAAGCATAGCAGCAATGAAGACAAATATTGTTAGATAAATGCTTTTCATTGTAAAATGGTATTGATAAAATTTAATTGATTTTTGAAAATTAATTGCTAAAAGCAAATAATAATGTAGGTTGTTTTTTTTGATGATTGTTTTACTATCAGCCTTTCATGTGTTTTAAGTTATTAGAAATTATTCATTAATCAAATTATTAGTTTTCATCAACAGATTGGCTTTCTTCTGTAGATAAAACCCTTATTTACAATTTCGTTATCGATAACAGAATACAAAAATATAGAAGAAAATCTTTTGAAATGTGTAGGAATTGACAATAAATGTGTATTTTTTGTTGATGCAATTTATTGGAATAAGAAAGGGAAGTATAAGAGAAAAGCATCTGGTAACACACCCAGGTATATTGTGGAGAATTTGAAACAATAAATCGTATTGCATTAAATACGGAAGGATTTACAAATGATGTATTCTATCATCTTCCGCATTTAAAGCAATACCTTCATTCCTTTTTGATAATCACTCAAAATCTTTAATATTTTGATAAAATGGTATTTTCCAGATAATTTTCAGGCTTGCCGGAATAGTAAAAAGTTGCCCCGAAAGTGATTACTAAAAGTCATCTACATACTGAAAGAATACTACCAACCAATGCTTTACAGAGATTATACAACGCATTTCAGGTTAATGCATGCTTTATTAAAGTATGAGACTTGCGTAGCTTACAGGATAAAGAAAAGCGAAAAAACAACTTGCATAATAGCCTTGTATTCAGAATCTTATATAAAAAGCATGAGAGTAGTGATACTTTTTTGAGATTATTCTTTTAAGAGAGTGAGTGAAGTAGAGAATAGCTCATGCTGAAGAAGAAGTTCTTCTAACTCTTGGGTGCAGTAGGATTTGCCTCAACTTCCGGTAGGATTTGAGGCAAATTGAATAAGGTTTTCCGTCTTCTTCCGGCAACATTCTTACAGACTAAAACATCTTTTATACCCGTAAAACAAAACTCCCGAATTTAGACAGAATATGTCTCAAATTGAATCTGTTATTTGGTTTTTTCAGCAGAAGAATTTACCAATAATATATTCTTTCTGATGCGAATTAACCATAGAATAACACCAATCAAAAGAAGGGCTAAACCTATGTAAGCAATTGTCTCGGTTATTTTCAGGCTGGAAGGTTTAAATGTCATCTCAACCACATGTTTACCGGCGGGTATCTGCATGGTACGAAGAATATAGTTTGCTCTTCCTACTTCAGCAGGGTTTCCATCAATGGTAACTGTCCAGCCCGGATAATAGATTTCAGAAAATACCGCAATAGCATCCTGTGCCGAATTAGTATCATAAACCAAATGATTTGGTTCATAACTTCTGATGGTGATAGACGACAAAGAATCTTTATAGCTGGCAGTAGCATTATGAAGAGCCTCTTTAAAACGTACATCTACTACAGCAGTTTCTAGTGGCTGTACGGTGTGTAACGCATCTATTTCTTCGTTCGCATTATTAACATACTGAATATTGTTGACAAACCAGGCATTCCCATACGTATATGGATTTTCAATGGGTACCGTTTTATTGTTGGAAACCGGGAAAATAAAGTATTTAGTATTCAGCATATTTAATACCCGGAATGTGTCGGAATTGACTTTCTCCATGTCTCCATTGACATTGGTTACTTCACTGTATAACGCCTGCATTTCTTTCGAGATATGGTTTTCAATCATTTGCTGGTAACGCAACAGCTTGGCGGCATGATATCCTCCCACACTTTTATGCCAGTAAGATGTGTTGTTTTCATTGAATGTATTAGAGGCGAGGTTTAATACGCGATAATCCAGTGATTCATCTTGCAAGATAAGCTTATCTGTTTCAGTTTTACGGAAGGTGTCAGTTCTTACCGTTGCAGGCACAAACTGTTCATCATTCAAATAGCGTTTGTTGACACTCCACATATCAACCAGACATAATATAGCAATACCTGCCAACGTATAAGCTGCTTTTAATTTGCGCGCAGTATAGGCATACAATAATACAGAACCTATAATGATAATAAAGAAGCTACGCCAAGCATCGGAAGTAAATAAATGGATACGTACTTCTTCCAGATTCTTAAGTAGAGGTGCCAACTGGTCAGCCGGAATGCCCCGTTGTAATGCCATCATTTCTTGCATCGGAATGTAGGAAGAGAAGAAAAAGCGGGGAGCTATAGCAAATAATAAAGCCACTCCTCCGGTAAGAGCAAAACTTAGGTAGAAGTATTTAGCTTTTTCTTTCAGGATTTGCGGTCTATCAACTATTTCCTTCAATGCTAGAATAGCCAATAAAGGGATCGTGAATTCAGCAATAACTAAAATGGACGAAACAGCTCGAAATTTATTATACATCGGGATATAATCAATAAAGAAATCGGTAAATCCCATAAAGTTTCTTCCCCAGGAAAGAAGGATGGATAAAATAGTGGCAGCCAAAAGTGCCCATTTTAAAGGACCTTTTACAATAAATAATCCCAGAATAAAAAGCATCAATACAAAAGCTCCAACGTAAACCGGTCCGGAAGTGCCCGGTTGATCCCCCCAATATTGCCCAAGTTGGGAATAAATACCCTGATACATTGGATTGGCCTTCACCATTGCCTTGCTATTTTGAGACAATGGAACGGAGGCTCCTCCTTTAGTATTCGGTACCAGTAAAGTAAATGTTTCACCAATGCCATAACTCCATTGGGTAATATATTCTCTTTCCAACCCATTATTGGTTGGGGTAGCTGCATTATTTTCACTGACCAATTCATTTTTCCCACGCATCGTTTCCTGACTATACTGGTAAGTGTGATATAAATTAGGCAAATTAATGGCTATTCCTATAATGGCTGCTCCTACCAATACAGCACTAGACTTAAAAAAATCCGGTAGTTTCTTATTTTTATATGCCTCAACAAAGAAAGCAATAACCATGAACAGGATAACAAATAAAAAATAATAAGTCATCTGTACGTGATTCGACAGTATCTGTAGGGCTATAAACAAAGCAGTAAGAATAGCACCTTCCAGATATCTTTTTCTGTATGCCAAAATAATTCCGGCAATAGTGGGGGGTATATAAGCAAGAGTTATAAATTTCCAGATATGACCGGCGGAAATAAGAATAAAAAAGTAAGAGGAGAATCCCCAGAAGATGGCACCTATCCCCGACAACCATACATTTACTCCCATTGCCCGTAAAAGGATGAAAAAGCCCAGCATCATAATGAATGTAAGCCATACATAATTGGGCAAAAAAAGATGATAAGCGTTTTCGACAACTCTTAAAGTATCCGTAGAATCATAGCTGGGCGAGATCTGATAAGTAGGCATGCCCCCGAATAGGGCATTTGTCCAACGGGTTCTTTCTCCTGTCCTATCGTGATATTCCTTGAGTTCCTGGCTGGCACCGGTACCTCCTACGGAATCATGTTGAAAGAGGATGCGTCCTTCAAGCACTGCCGGAAAGAAATAGGCAAAAGAGATAGCAACAAAAACCAGAATAACCAATAAATCGGGGAGAAGTTTTTTCATGACGGGATAATGTTGTGATTGGATATTTAAGATCAGACGATCTATGGATTACAATGATTCACAAATCGTCTGAGTGTAAATGTATTAATATCTGTAGTGTTCCGCTTTGTAGGGACCATCCGTTTGTACACCAATATATGCGGCTTGTTCTGGCGTAAGTTTCGTTAACTTAGCACCAATTTTCTCCAGATGCAAACGAGCTACTTCTTCATCCAGGTATTTGGGTAAGCGATATACGTTGATCACATGTTCCCTGTTATAAAGTTCAATCTGAGCTAATGTCTGATTGGTAAATGAATTACTCATTACAAAAGAAGGGTGTCCAGTAGCACAGCCTAAGTTTACCAGACGTCCGTCAGCCAGTAGAATAATGGAATGGCCATCGGGGAAGAAATACTGATCAACCTGAGCTTTAATATTCCTGCTGGTAATGCCCGGATAATGTTTCAATGCATCTACTTGTATTTCATTATCAAAATGACCAATGTTACATACAATAGACTGATCTTTCATTTTCTCCATGTGATCGATACGGATCACATCAATATTCCCGGTTGTAGTAACAAAGATATCTCCTTGCGAACAAGCATCTTCCATAGTAACCACTTCGAAACCTTCCATCGCAGCTTGTAAAGCACAAATAGGATCAATTTCAGTCACCAATACGCGTGCTCCGTAAGAACGCATGGAACTGGAACAACCTTTACCTACGTCTCCATAACCGCAGACTACTACTACTTTCCCAGCAATCATGATATCGGTTGCACGTTTAATTCCATCAGCCAGTGATTCGCGGCAACCGTATAAATTGTCAAACTTTGATTTAGTTATGGAATCGTTTACATTGTAAGCTGGGAAGAGAAGTTTGCCTTCTTCCTGCATCTGATACAAGCGGTGAACACCTGTCGTCGTTTCTTCAGAAACCCCGCGCACTTCCGGTGCAATCCGATGCCAACGTTCGTTATCTTCAAGCAGAACTTTTTTTAGTATCTTGTTTAATTCGATTTCATCTTCTGCTGTTACTTGTTTGTCCAGCACTGAAGCATCTTTTTCAGCTTCATAACCCACATGAATCATCATAGTGGCATCACCTCCATCGTCTACAATGACAGTCGGCCCTTTGCCACCGGGGAAGTTAAGCGCTTGCAATGTGCACCACCAATAATCGGCCAATGTTTCACCTTTCCAGGCAAAAACCGCCACTCCGGATGCAGCAATTGCTGCGGCAGCATGATCTTGTGTTGAATAAATATTACACGAGCACCAACGTACTTCCGCCCCTAAAGCAACCAGGGTTTCAATCAGTACAGCAGTTTGGATTGTCATGTGAAGAGACCCCATAATGCGTGCACCTCTTAAGGGTTTGGATTCTCCATACTTTTCGCGAAGAGCCATCAGGCCGGGCATTTCTTTTTCTGCCAAATCGATTTCCTTGCGTCCGAAGTCAGCAAGAGAGATGTCTGCCACTTTATAGGGCAGCGTAGAGAATAATTCTGTAGACATTATATTATATGTAATTAAATAAAACGATACAAAGATATAATTTAATATTTAGGGGAAGAATAAAGCAACCCCTAAAAAACCATAAGTCAGAAACCCAAAACAGACTTTTACTAAGCACATAAAACTTGATATCTAAAATATTAATTGTACATTTGCGAATATTGCAGCAAAAACAAAAGCGTAAGTTATGCCCCGCAATGGAGTATCGTAGAAAATCATCCAAACAGACAAATCTGCCGTTCCGCGAGAAGTACGTCACTCAAATATTAAATGCATTACCCGGTATGCTTTTAATAGTCGATTACAATGGAGTTATTGTTGAATTAGTATCTTCTCCTACTACTGTTTTTTTTGATCACATCTCGCCTGAAGCATTGATTTCTTCTCACTTCAAAGACATATTGCCTCCAGAAGCTTATGGGAAATTCGAAGAAACAATGAAGCACGTGCTGGCTACCGGCAAAACATCCCGCGACCAACATAAAATTATAATCAAGGGAATAAGTAAGTATTTCGAAAATACCGTATCCATCCTGAATGAAGAACATCTTCTCTGTGTTTGGTATGATGTGACAGAACGTGTACATACTTATCAGGAAATGAAGATAATGGAAAATGCTCTTCATAAAGCAAAGGAAGGAATTGCTGCTACTACAATTGACGGATATTTTCTATTTGCGAATGAACATTTCAAATCTTTATTCAATCTGCCGGGAGAGATTGATAAATATCACGCTTCCGATATTTTAAGTGACGGCTTGTTGTTCCTTTGGAAGAATATGATCAAACAATTACGTCTGGGTCAGGCAGCCGATAAATACCTGTTTCCTGTTTCGGAGAATAATTCTTCGAATGAGTTCTATGAGGTATATGCTAACTTACAAACAGATCAGTATGGAAAAGAACTTGTATGGTATTTCCTCCGGGATATTACCTTACGTATCCAACACGAAAGGAAAATAAGCCGACTAGATACTTTGATGAAAGGTATCCTTGATAACATACCTATTTGCCTTTTTGTAAAAGATTCTGGTGACGATTTCCGTTATATTTACTGGAATAAAGCCTTCGCAGAATTTTCGGGCATTTCCGAAAAAGAAACAATTGGGAAAAATGATTTCGAGGTATTTGGTTACACCCAAGAAATGTCCCTCCATCATATGGATGATTTGGAAGCATTGAAAAAAGGTTTTGTCTCTTTTGAAAGAGAAACGTTTTCCGGGAATGGAGAAAAAAAGTTTGTCTCCTTGATAAAAACCCGTATTTACCTGCAAGAAGAATCTCCTTATGTTTTGGGAGTAATGTGGGATATCACGGATATCAGAAAAGCACAGAAAGAACAAATTGATGCCCGCCACAAGGCAGAAAAAGCAGATAGAATGAAGTCCGCCTTTCTTGCCAATATGAGCCATGAGATACGTACTCCCTTGAATGCTATTGTTGGCTTTTCACGGTTAATTATTGAAACCAAGGATGAAAATGAAAAAAAGGCATATGCTGACATTATAGACCAGAATACAAAAAATCTTTTGAATCTCTTTAATGATATACTTGACCTGGCAGCTATCGAGTCTGACACTCTTCCGATGAACTATACACAGGTATCTCTTTATGAGCTTTGTTTAAATCAATATTCTTCCCACAAACATATCATTGGAGAAAAGGTAGAATTTTTCTTTGATGATTCAGATGAAGAGTTAATCATCCGAACTGACTGGAACAGGATATCACAAATTTTAAAGAACCTGATTAACAATGCTATAAAATTCACCCGCACCGGTGAAATCCATTTTGGTTATAAGCAAATTAACGATCTAATTCAATTCTATGTAAAGGATACGGGTATCGGTATCTCTGCTGATAAAATGGAGACTATCTTTCAACGATTCGGACAGGTGAATACATTTGTTCAAGGTACCGGACTAGGGTTAACTATTTGCAGAACGTTGGTAGATAAAATGGGGGGACAACTTTGGGCCCGTTCACAAGAAAACGAAGGGACAACTTTCTTTTTTACCTTGCCTTTTGAAAATATTTAAGGGTGTCTACTCTCAACGAGCAAACACCCTTATAATGTTAGTAGTTGTTCAGAGAGAAAATTTAATTTTTATATAATTTCAATACCGCGCTCTTTGCATAGCTGAACGCCTAAATCTTTGAGTTTAAATTTCTGTATTTTCCCACTACCTGTCATCGGAAACTCATCAATAAAGAATATGTACCTGGGTATTTTATAGTGGGAGATCTTGTTCCTACAGAAATCTGCTACATCAGATTCCTGTAAATTTGCTCCTTCTTTCAGAATAATAAAAGCGCCTACGGCTTCACCATATTTCGGAGAAGGGATACCTGCAACCTGTACATCTTTAACACCTTCCAGTTTATAGAGGAATTCTTCAATTTCACGTGGATAGATATTTTCTCCTCCCCGGATGATCATGTCCTTAATGCGACCAGTAATCCGGTAGTTACCGTCTTCATCTTTTATTCCAAGGTCACCCGAGTGTAAGAAACCATTGGGATCCAGCACTTCTGTTGTTGCTTCCGGATTGTTATAATAACCTTTCATCACATTATATCCTTTGCAGCACATTTCTCCCTGCACTCCAACAGGACATTCTTTACCGGTTTCCGGATCGATTACTTTTACCTCTGTGAATTCATAATCGCTACCCACTGTATTGCAGCGAACCTCGAAAGAATCATCGACACGGGTTTGTGTCATTCCCGGAGAAGTTTCCGTCAAGCCATATACACTGGTAATTCGCATGAACATCTTTTCCTGTACCTGTCTCATCAACTCAATCGGACAAAGGGAACCTGCCATAATTCCTGTACGAAGGGTTGACATATCAAACATATCAAACATCGGATGGTTCAGCTCGGCAATAAACATAGTGGGTACTCCATATAACATCGTACAACGTTCTTTATGAACAGATGCTAAAACAACCAATGGGTCAAATCGCTCCACCATGACCTGAGTAGCACCATGTGTAAGGGTGCACATCGTAGCAAGTACAATTCCAAAACAATGGAAGAGGGGCACACAGCAACAGAGTTTATCCTCAGTGGTTACTTTCATATGTTCCCCGGTCAGGAAACCGTTGTTTCCTATATTATGATGAGAAAGCATTACTCCTTTTGGAAACCCAGTTGTACCGGATGTATACTGCATATTTACGATATCATGACATTTAACCTGACTCTTCAGGTCTTCCAGTTGCTGGTCATCAGCATTGTTACCTATAAGTAGCAATTCGGCAGTATTGTACATTCCCCGGTGCTTCTCTTGTCCAACATAGACTACATTTCTCATTCGGGGAAAGCGCTCGCTTTTCAAATGGCCCCGCTGACAGGTTTTCAATTCCGGAAGCATATTATAAGTCATCTGAACAAAGTCGCTATCTCTTTCGCCATTCACAATACAAAGGGTGTGCATGTCAGAGTTTTCGCACAGATATTCTAATTCAGTCTGTTTGTAGTTGGTATTTACCGTTACATATACAGCTCCGATTTTGGCACAGGCGTAGAGTAATGTTAACCAGTCAGGTACATTCGCAGCCCAGATTCCAACATGAGAACCTCTTCCTACACCAATAGACAAGAGCCCTTTGGCCATATCATTTACACGTTTATCGAGTTGTGCCCAAGTAAAACGAAGATTACGGTCGGAATATACAATAGCTTCTTTTTCTGGTATCACCGTGGCCCAATGTTCCAACCATTGACCCAAAGTTCGGTCGTATAATTGCATAATTATTTGAGTTTATAAGTTTTTGAGTTCTTAAGTTTATAAGTTGTTTATTTTTCTTTCATTAGAGTCTTTAAAGTTTCATCTGCATAGTGAACATAAAACTCAAAACTTATAAACTTCAAAATCAAATCAAATAGGAGTATAAATCACAGCCAGTATTCTAGCAGCTTTACCTTCGTAAGCATGTACATGATGCGGTACAATAGAATCGTAATAAATGCTATCGCCTTCCTCCAGCAAATAAGTTTGTTTGCCATAGCTGATTTCCATAATACCTTCCATCACCATGATGAATTCCTCTCCTTCATGAGAAGACAGAATAAAATCACTTGTTTGAGTCGGATCAATATCAATGATAAACGGCTCCATATGACGGTCAGCTTTCGACTTAGCCAAGGAATGGTATTGCATATGCTTACGTGAATGAGTAGCATTATTTGAAAAGCTGATGGTATCATTTGCTTCTTTCTTACGACAAATGGCAGGTCCAATCTCATCATTATCATCAAGGAAAGTACCCAATCGAACACCCAATACCCGAGCTATTTTAATGAGTGGCGCTAGTGATGGAAGATCTATATTATTTTCAATACGCTCTATTTGTTCCACTGCTAAGCCTGAACGCTGAGCTAATTCTTCAATTGAGATTGATTTGTCTTCACGAAGGCTTTTAATTTTTTCACCTACAATTTTGCTGGTATCCATCTTAATCTTTGCTTATGATTTAATATTAACAGGGTGCAAAAATAATGAAATGTTTAATTTATATGCAATAAAATCCTAAAAATAATAAGTAGAAGTATAAATATGAGATTTTTATAACATTAAAATAGCAAAAACGCGGATAATCCTTAGAGAGATTATCCGCGTTCAATTTGGCTTTTATATCTGGTTATTTCTTTTTAGCAAAACGTCCTTTTTTGGGAGCAGAAGCGCCTTTCTCTTCCTGCAATTTAATGATTTCCATGCAGGTTTCCAGATTTAAATCTTGAGGAATAACAGACTTCGGTATCTTGTAGTTGCTACCTTTATAGGCTATATACGGACCATACCGTCCATTCAAAATCTGTAATTCTGGTTCTTCTTCAAAGGTTTTTATAATTTTCTCGGCCTCAGCTTTACGTTTAATTTCAATCAGCTTAATGGCTTCTTCCAATGAAATCTCCATGGGATCTATGTCTTTGGGGATAGCTACATACTTGGAATCATGACGTACATAAGGGCCGAAACGACCTACACCCACAGTAACAACTTTATCTTCAAAATCTCCGAGTGTACGTGGTAATTTGAAGAGTTCCAATGCTTCCTCCAGTGTAATCGTTTCCATAGAAAATCCTTTTCGCATCTGGGCGAAACGTGGCTTCTCTTCATCATCGCTCGAACCAATCTGAACTACAGGACCAAAACGTCCGATCTTGACAGAAACTGTTTTTCCAGTTCCTGGTTCTTCACCCAAAATCCGTTCTCCCACTTTATGTTCAGTTTTGGTTGCCAGAGTCGTTTCTACAGATGGATGAAAATCCTTGTAGAAATCTTTCATAATGGCAGTCCATTCTTTTTCTCCTTCTGCAACTTCGTCAAACTCTTTTTCAATGGTCGCTGTAAAGTTGTAGTTTAATATATCAGGAAAATATTCATTCAGGAAGTCATTTACCACAATACCGGTATCCGTAGGGAAAAGTTTTGATTTTTCGGTTCCCACTATTTCTTTCTGGACAGATTCAGTGAGTTGTCCGTTTTTCAAAGAAAGTACATTGAAAGAACGTTCTTCTCCTTCCTTGTCGCCTTTCTCAACATATTCTCGTTGCTGTATGGTGGAAATTGTCGGAGCATACGTAGAAGGACGGCCGATCCCCAATTCTTCCAATTTGCGTACCAAACTAGCTTCAGTATATCTGGAGGGACGCTGAGTAAAACGTTCTGTAGCACGCATATCCTGATTTTCCAGCACCTGGTCTTTCTTCAAAGGAGGCAAAAGATGTCCTTCGTCTTCCTGCTCCACATCATCGTCATAGGATTCTTTATAGACTCGCAGGAATCCGTCAAATTTTACCACTTCACCAGTAGCAACAAATTTTTCATTGCTCTTCGTAATGCCAATGGTTACCGTTGTTTTTTCCAGTTCCGCATCTGCCATTTGAGAAGCAATCGTACGTTTCCAGATCAAGTCATATAATTTCTTCTCCTGCGCACTTCCTTCAATGTTCTGATTATCCATCGAGGTGGGACGAATAGCCTCATGCGCTTCTTGTGCCCCTTTGGTTTTGGTTGCGTAATGCCGAATCTTCACATAATTCTCGCCCATTAGCTTGGTGATAGTATCCTTGCTGCTTAATGTGGCAAAATCCGAAAGATTCACGGAGTCAGTACGCATATAGGTAATCTTACCTGATTCATATAACTTCTGGGCTATCATCATGGTTTGTGCCACCGTAAATCCCAACTTACGGGCAGCTTCCTGCTGTAAAGTAGAAGTAGTAAAGGGTGCAGCAGGACTTTTCTTCAGCGGCCGGGTAGTAATATCTTCAATGGTAAAATCTGCCAAACTACAAGATTCCAGGAAAGCCCTGGCCTCCTTTTTTGTTTTAAACCGATGAGTAAGTTCGGCTTTCAGCTCTACTTGTTTACCATCTGTATCATCTACTAAAAACACCGCAGTAACCCGGTACGAAGCTTCGGTCTTAAAAGATTGTATCTCTCTTTCACGTTCAACAATTAATCGAACAGCCACGGATTGTACACGACCAGCAGATAATGCAGGTTTAACCTTTTTCCATAAAACAGGTGAGAGTTCAAACCCGACAATACGATCAAGCACACGACGGGCCTGTTGCGCATTTACCAGATTCAGATCTATATGACGGGGGTTCTCAATAGCTTTCTGTATCGCACTCTTCGTGATTTCATGAAATACGATGCGCTTGGTTTTAGCCGGGTCAAGTTTCAGCACTTCGGCTAAATGCCAGGATATGGCTTCCCCCTCACGGTCTTCATCGGATGCCAGCCATACGACATCAGCATTCTTTGCCTCTTCTTTCAGCTCAGCAACTAATTTTTTCTTATCAGAAGGAATTTCATAATGAGGAGCAAAGTTGTTTTCTATATCAATACCGAAATCCTTTTTCTTTAGATCCCGGATATGTCCATAGCTGGAAAGCACCTTATAATCCTTCCCCAGAAACTTTTCAATAGTTTTTGCTTTTGCCGGAGACTCTACTATAACTAGATTTTTTTGCATAACGAATATTTTTCAGCCCGCAAAAGTAAAAAAAAACATTTTTCTACACCTTATAATATAACAATATTCTGTAGTTTTTAAATAAAAAAACGTTTTTTTGGGAGGCTTTAAAAGATATAGCTGGCTCCGAGTACAAAATGGATACCTTGCGCCGGGTATTCATAATAGTAAGCATATTTCTGGTTTAATAAATTGGCTATACGGGTATATGCAGAAATGTCTTTATATACCATATAAGTAGCTCCCAATCCCAGGTTATTTATCGCTTTCATTCTGGAATGAATGGCAACTTCAGGTTTCTCCATTTTTCTGTATTGATAATCGACATAAACACTCAAACCTGAAATAGGACGCGCATTCACCCGAATATCAAATTCGATTTCCGGTTTTACAGTTAAAACTCTCTTATCATCTGCGCTCCAGCGATTGTATTGTCCTTTTACTGAAAGATCGTAGGTATTCAGGAAGTCATAAGTCACATGAAGTCCTGCATATACCTTGCTCGCATCCGTTTGTATAAAAACAGGATCAATATAATCTTCACTCATATAACTTAAATCATTCTTTAAGTTCTGGTATCCTCCATATAGATGAAACCAACCTCCAATAAACGGACTTGCTTTCGCCCCGGCTGAAATATTTAATTGTTCATATCCGTCTTTAGCCTGAGCAGTTATTTCACTATATGGATTTATTAGTTCAAGGTGACGGAAATCATTATTTATTCTGCCACCGGTTGCTTTAGCATATAGTATACAAGTACCAGAAAAAACATATTCAGCAGTAATATCCGGTGATACCCGGAACTTTCTCCCATACCCAAACGTCATATTCGTATTTATACCCACATGAAAACGCCAGTCCTTAATCTCACCCGTATAATAAGGCTTCACAGTTATAGCCGTATTGTTTTTAAATCCATTGCCATAAAAACGATTATCCATAGTAACAAAAGCGCCGATTTTCTGGTTTTCATCCAGTGTACCCCATACATTGGCATCTGTTCGCAATATCGTTTCACCAATTGATTTATTATTGCCGCTATAATGCCCTCTGGAATAAAACAATAAGTTGGCACCCGCATCATACTGTATAGTTGATTGTGGATTGGTGGATGTCAATCTCCCAAATACATTACCAGAAGTATATTTCTGTTTGTGAAGAAGTAGTTGATCAGGACGTAAATTCAAATTACTGAACCCAAAATTGCCACCCGCTTTTAATTCCATACGGGCAAACCTTTGCCAGTAATCAGCCCCCGCCTTAGTTTGATAGTAATGATGATCCCACTTCGTTCCGTCAGACAGTTTTATATTACCATTCATACCGTCGAAACTCGCAAATAGATTTATGCTCTGGTCTTCATTCGGCTTATACAAATAATTCAATTTAGCATCTACATTTCCCCTGTTTCCGTATCCCAGGCGAACATATCCAGGTTTGTATTCTTGTTGTTCTTCTTTTCCGGGATAAGCAGCTACCGGTTCAGCCGGAAATGAATTACCCGGAGAAACAGTTTGGTCATATTCCACATTTTTGGGAGTAGCCGTTAAAGGCTCAATATCAGGAAGTACATTTATCTTCTTGGCGTCCATAATTTCCGGATTGTATTCCTGTTCTACCACCACGGTCCGGTCCACGGTGTTGTTTTGGGTTTGCGCCTGTATCTGTATATTCAACGAAAGGCCCGCTATAATGGCTATTGTTTTGAATTTCATAACTGCTTGTTATTTAATATTTTTCAATCTGCTTTCAATCATTTTCTGAATATCATCATTACCTGTGTAGTTTTGCTGTAAACTCAGCAGGTACTGACGGGCATCCAGATTTTTGCCCATAGCCGCGTATACATCCGATAATAAGATAAATCCACGGGCCAACCAATAGGCATGAGGAGTGCTTTCCTGAATGAAATTAAGCAATTCTTTTTCTGCCAATGCATATTCACCACCATTATAGTAAAGTTGAGCAATTTGATATTTGGCTTCCGCTCCATACAAAGTTCGGGTATCTTTCGCCAATGTTCGTAAGTCTTCCATTGCAGCTTGTGTAGCTCGCTGACGAATATATGATTTAGCACGATAGTAAGTAGCTTCATTTTTAAGTTCAGGGTCCACTTTAGATTGTTGCAGGATCTCCGTAGCAGTATTAATAATTTCTGTATCATCCTGCAGTACATAGGCAGAACGCAGAATTCCAGTCAGAGCAAGTTGCTTACGGTTAGATGTGGAAGCCTTTTGTTTTAATTGCTTATAAGTTAGTAAGGCATCCTGATAATCTTTAGCATTGAACTGAGTCTCCCCGCGCATAACTAAAGCCTCTTCCGTATAAGGGCTTGCCGGATATTCTAACAGTTTGGCTGTATATGTTAGCACATCATTGGGCTTTTTTTGCTGTTTGGCAATTAAAGCCAGATAGTAATTCGCATTTAATCCAAAAGCTCCTCTAGGATAACTAATCAGATACCGTTGAAAACTTTGGCGAGCTTGTTCCAATTCTCCCCGGGCATATACACGTTCGGCCGCTACATACGTCAATGAATCCTGTTCATTAACATCAAACTGAATATTACCCGGTAAGGAGGCTACCAAAGCAGCATATTCGTTTACCCGGTTGAGGTCAATGTAAATTGATTTTAAATCCTGAAGAGATAAACGTGCTTCCTCGCTACCTGGATAAGTTTGCACCACATGCTTATATGCCGCTATTGCCTGGTCGTATGCATTCGCCTGGTAATACAATAAACCAATTTCAGCACCAGCTTTACGACTCATGGGGCTATCCGGATAATTATTCATCAGATAAGCAAAGGTCGTAATTGCCTGCGTATTATTATTCATATTTATATAGGCTCTTCCTTTTTCATACAAGGCATTCACCAGATAAGGAGAAGAAGGGAAATTAGCAATCAAACGATCCAACAACTGAATTTTTCCTTCGTAGTTTTTAAGCAAGCCGGATACAAGACCCAACTGATATAAAGAATAATCTCCGGAAGAAGTATTCATCGCCAACGCTTGTGAATAATAAGTCCGGGCACTGGCAAAGCTTCTCACATTCAGGTAAGAATCTCCGATCCGATTACAAGCATCCGACAGTATTTCTTTGTTTCCGCTCTTTTCTATGGAAATATATTTTTCGAACCAGTTACTGGCTACGGTGTAATTTTTCTGGTTAAATGCAGTATATCCCAAGTTGTAATGAGCCAGGGCATACATCTCAGTTTGGGTTTGCTGATTTAATCTCAAGTATTCAGAGAAATCACGAGATGCTTCCTGGTTAAATCCGGTACGGTAATAGGATTCTCCTCTCCAGTAGTAAGCATCCGCCACTGTTTGTCTGCTGTATTGTCCAATAGCGATACAACGGTTAAAGTAGTCAATCGCTTCCTGAAAAGCAGTATTGGTAAAAGACTGTGTTCCCAGTTGGAACAGAATTTTCTGCTTTGCCTCCAAAATCTGTCTCCCGGGCTTTTGGATTCGTTCAATAGATGCCAGTGCCGTCTTGTAGTCACGCGTGGTTAAATACACCTCAATCAGATATTCACTAATTTTATCGGCATAAACAGAGTTCGGAAACATATTCAAGAAACGCTCAAAGACATTCACCGATTCGCCAAAAGCAGAAAAGGACGTTTCATGCATGTTCATAGCGTAATTATAGGCTGCCTGCTCCTTGATACTCATATCCGCATTAGAAGCAGCTGCCTGCTGGAAAGCCAGGCGTGCTTTATTCTTTTCGGCTAACTGAATATAGGATAGTCCCAAATGCAGATAAGCATTCTGAGTTAAGGCATCATCCTCTGTGACAACTTCACCCAATGCTTCAGCGGCTTTAGAGTAAACCCCTGTTTGATAATAAGATAAACCAAGCATATAATTAGCAGAACGCTGAGGATCGATAGTATGGGCTATATACTTTTCAAATTGTTGAACGGCGGAATAATAATTTTGCTGTTGATAGTAGATCTCACCCAGAATACGATACATCTCTCCTGTATTAGGATCATTGGGTTTTTCTTTGACAAAGTTGTTAGCAATCTGCAATGCGTTATTATAATTCTTTTGCTTTACATATATATCGGCAATATAAAAAGGTGCCAAAGATTCATATTTAGAATCGGTTCTTAAAGGAAGTAAGTAGATTAAAGCTTCGTCATATCGTCCTTGCGTATATCGGATATATCCCAGATAATACATACAATCCTTTTGGTACTTGCTGCTACTTTCATTCAATGTCTGAAACCAAATAGCCGCTTGTTTGGTATTGCCTATACCTAAATAAGAAATCGCTCTTCTGTAAATCATGTCATCCTGCTCATTCTTTTCTAACCAGTCCAACGTTGAAGAATTAAAATAAGCCAGTGCTTCCTGATACTGTTCATCAAAGAAATAAGCCGAACCCATCAGGGCATAAATACGATTCGCATACGGAGAATCAGGATATTTTTCAATATAGTCTTCCATTCTTGAAATCCGGTTCTGATACTGGAGTTCATAAGCTGTACAGACTAGCATATATTCAACTTCAACTAGCTTATCGTCAGTTCCCGCTATCAGGATGAAACGTTCAAGCAGAGGAACGGATGCTGCATAGTTTTGCTGTTTAAACATCTCTTTTCCCTCTTTATAGAGAGTTTCGGGCGATGCTATTTCTTCCGGCATCTGGGCAAAGGTTAGCCGCAGGCAACAGAGGGAGAAACATACGAATAGCAAAGTTTTTCTTTTCATATTTTTAGCTTTTTTACAAAAGTACACGTTTTTAAAAATAATGTAGGAAAATGAGAAAGAGTTTCACAGGTTTTAACGCGACAGAAAAATTTGTAATCCTTTACGTACAGAGGCAAGACCAAACTGTGCCGGATCTATCTTATCTAAAGGAATAAAAAAAGATTCAATTACATCATCATGCGCCTCAAAATGAGAAGTATTTTCCACCTGACAAAGAAAGAACATATCCAGCGTATGTACTTCAAAACCAGAATATACATAGAGATTGGGAAGAGAAAATTGATAAATTGCTTTCTTTACCTGTAAACCTGTCTCTTCCAATACTTCCCGAGCAACCCCTTCTTCTGCGGTTTCAAACATATCCACAAAACCTCCCGGCAAATCAAGGGTTCCTTTTGCCGGATCTTTGGCACGCCGACAAACCAACATCTCATTATTTTCATTGAAAATAAACGCGACTGTGGCGGAAGAAGAATTGAAGTAATAAACAAAACCACATTCCAGACATTTCTTTGCTTTTTCATTCGAAAGGATGAAATTTGTTGACCCACACCTGGGACAAAATTTAAACTGTTCAAGAGGGTGTTTCATGATCGCTTTCTTATGTTAGAGAGTGCAAATATAACGAAATATATCATACCTTTGTTCGATGAAAACCTGGATACAATCTTTCTTCAATCTTCTTTTTCCTCCTTGTTGTATAGTTTGTCAGCGGGTTGTAAACAACAGCCAGGAGACTCTTTGCCTAAAATGTCAGATAAACCTTCCCCGAACTCACTTCCATTTGCAACCGGAGAATCCGATTGAAAAATCTTTCTGGGGAAAGTTCCCGGTGGAGAAAGCGACTTCTTTCTTCTATTACCGTCCGGGAAGTGATTTCAAAGAGTTATTACACCGACTCAAATACAAAGGAGAGAAAGAATCGGGATGTTTCATGGGTCGACTGATAGCTACGGAATTAACTGGCAGTGGCTTTTTCGATGGTATCCATATGATTGTACCTGTTCCTCTTCATCCAAGCAAACTTAAAAGAAGGGGATATAATCAAAGCGAATGGATTGCGAAAGGAATAGCCGAAGTTACTGGTTTGCCTATAGCAACAAATTGGATCGTTCGTTTAAAAAACACTGAAACCCAAACCCGGAAAAGCCGCTCAGACCGTTGGGAAAATGTAGAAGATATTTTCGCCCTGCAGAACGCATCCGAGAAATTAGAAGGAAAACATATTCTTTTGATAGACGATGTACTTACTACTGGTGCCACGCTTACTGCCTGTGCTTCAGTTTTCAATGAAGTTAAGGATATTCGAATCAGTGTATTAACGATGGCGGTGGCACAACTTTAAACATCGGTTCAGCAAACCATTTCTTGAACATCTGAGTGACCAATATATAAAGGAAGAATGCGGAGATAAAACCTACGATAGAATCTATCAGATAATGAGCCTGAATGTATACCGTCGCACAACACAATAATATATAAAAAGGAAAGAGTATGGCAAATAACTTTCGGCTGGCACGCCACGCCATAATCATCAAAATAGTTGAAATACCCACATGGGAACTGGGAAAAGCAGCTGTTGGACGTTCACCCACCTGCTGAGAGGTTTTCACCAGATTATAAAAGAATCCCCGTTCATAATCGGGTGCCAGTAAAACTTCACTATGGTTATCGAAATAATCTCCAATGGGAGGAAATATGCCTTGCGCTACATTCTCAGCACCTATCACCGGAAAATAAAACTGAGGACCGGCACAGGGAACGAATATATAAATGAAGTAATAAATGAAAAAACATCCAACCAATACAAAAGAGAGTTTTTCAAATAAATCATACCGATTGATAAAGTAATACAAAGCAACCACAATAATCATCGGATAATAAAAGAAATAACCCATATTTAAGGGTTCACTAATCCACATCTGAGGGAAATTGTGAGAAAATGACACAGCAGGCTGACCACCAAAAATCCATTGTTCAACCGAGGCAAATACATGATCCAGGTTCGGTAATACACGGTTAAATTCAAACGTATCAGGATACCAGTAAGAGAGCAGACTCATTTGAATGGTAATACGTATAAATGCTGAAAATTTACAGGGAGCCAGTCTGTAAAGATACATAAGAAGAAAAGTCATACAGGCAATAGCAGCCCTGTCGATAAGCATTTGTAGCGGATGGTCCATCCGCTGGAACAAAAATAAGATTAAGATAGTGGTTAGTAAGTTATAGATTAAAGAGATTTTTTCTACTGCAAATAATCCTTTCCTTGATTCTACCCTTTTAAATAAATTTAAAGCCATCCTTCATTTTTATACCACTCCATTGTCTCTTTGACACCCCTTTCCAGGTTGTATTCGGGCGTATACCCCAGTTCACTGATTGCAGGATTAATGTCGCATCTCCAATTTCGTTGTTTCATGATCTTGTATTTGTCAGAATTCAATGTACTGGGTTTTCCTGAGCGTTTGGCGATGAATTCAGCCAGCAAAGATACTGCTTTCAGAATAAATAAAGGACATTTTAAATGAATAACAAACGGATTACCTAATTCTTTTTTAATCAGGTAGGAAAAATCACGGCTGCTATACACATTTCCATCGGATAAAAGATAGGTTCTGCGGCATACTCTTTTCTCTATACAGGCAAATACAGCTTGAACTAAATCAGCTACGTAGATAAAGGTGAGTTCCTGCTTTTTAAATCCGACAGAAAAATCAAAATGATTTTTAATTGTACGAGCCAGTACAAAATAATCTTGTTCGCGCGGACCATACACCCCTGTCGGGCGCAGAAAGATATAGGGAAATCCGGGGATACTCTGAATATAGAGTTCAGCTTTCAGCTTACTCAAGCCATAAAAAGTATTTGGATCGGGTGTATCACGTTCTTTTAACTCTTCCCCATCTTTGTCATGAATTGGACCAAACACACTTAAGGTACTAATGAAAATAAATTGCTTGGGCACCATATTGAGTTCGCGTAATGTATCAATGAAATAACGTGTTTGCAGGTAATTAACTTTGTCGAATTCATTTTTGTTTGTCGTTTTGGTGGTTCCACAACAATGAATAATGTAATCAAACTTATTGTAAGTACCCTTGTAGCCTGAAAGTTGAGCCCGCAATTCGTTGGGGTGAGCAAAATCAAGTTCCAGAAAACGAAGCTTCTTTTCCTGCAGGTAGCGCTTACTGCTTGTTCTTCTCAAACCTGCGCAAACGGAGAACTGACGTCTTAGTGCCTCTTGCACAATAAAGCTTCCTATAAATCCACTTGCACCTGTGACCAATATGCTCGTTGCCATCTAAATCGCTGAATATTATGCTACAAACATAGAGAAAATAATCGAATAATTTGTTTTCTTTGTATGTCTAAAAAATTATACCTGAGACTTATGGCAAAAAAGAAAGATAAGAAAGATAAAAAGAAGGCCGGTAAACGAATGAAAAAAAAGAGCTGGCAGAAATTGTACTGAACTTTTTTCATGACCGCCCTAATGATGTTTTTTCATTAAAGTATATATTCTCCGAACTTAAACTTACCACCCATCCATTAAAGATGCTTTGCATTGATATATTGCAAGATCTTCTGGCAGACGACTATATCGTGGAAGTGGAAAAAAGCAAATACAAACTTCATATGCAGGGAAAAGAACTCATTGGAACTTTTCACCGCAAAAGCAACGGAAAAAACTCTTTCATCCCCGAAGAGGGTGGTGATCCGATTTTTGTTGCTGAACGTAATTCATCTCATGCGATGAATAACGACAAAGTACGGATTATGTGTTTTGCCAAGCGGAAGAACAAAGAGAAAGAAGGAGAAGTGGTTGAAATCCTTGAACGTGCGAACGATACGTTTGTCGGCACATTGGAAGTTACCAAATCGTATGCTTTCTTAGTGACTGAAAACCGCACATTGGCCAATGACATATTTATCCCCAAAGAAAAACTGAAAGGAGGCAAAACGGGAGATAAAGCAATCGTCAAAGTGATGGAATGGCCCGACAAAGCTAAAAACCCAATCGGACAAGTCATCGACATTCTGGGACGTGCCGGCGATAATACGACCGAAATGCATGCCATCCTGGCTGAATTCGGACTTCCCTATATCTATCCCAAAGCAGTAGAAAAAGCGGCGGACAAAATATCAGATGTAATACCGGAAGATGAAATTGCTAAACGGGAAGACTTCCGTCATATAACTACTTTCACCATCGACCCGAAAGATGCCAAGGACTTCGACGATGCTTTATCCATTCGTCCTTTAAAAGAGGGACTTTGGGAGGTAGGCGTTCATATCGCCGATGTTACACATTATGTGAAAGAGGGAGGAATGATCGATAAGGAAGGAGAAAAACGGGCCACCTCTGTTTACCTCGTGGACCGTACCATTCCTATGCTTCCTGAACGACTTTCCAACTATATTTGTTCTCTCCGCCCTTATGAAGAAAAACTGACCTTCTCAGTTATTTTCGATATCAATGAAAAGGGAGAGATCAAGAAATCACGAATTGTACATACCGTTATTAAATCTGACAGGCGTTTTACTTATGAAGAAGCGCAGCATACTATTGAAACAGGAGAAGGTGATTTTAAGGAAGAGATTCTGACGATGGATAAAATAGCGAAGGCATTGCGGGAGAAACGTTTTGCGCAGGGAGCTATTAACTTCGACCGGTATGAGGTAAAATTTGAAATAGATGAAAAGGGTAAACCTATCAATGTTTACTTCAAGGAAAGCAAAGATGCGAACAAATTGGTTGAAGAGTTTATGCTTCTGGCCAATCGCACTGTTGCCGAAAAGATAGGCAAGGTACCTAAAGGCAAAAAGGCGAAAGTACTGCCTTACCGTATCCACGATCTGCCCGACCCGGAGAAATTAGATAATTTATCTCAGTTCATTGCACGGTTCGGCTATAAGATACGTACAAGCGGCTCAAAAATGGATGTATCCAAATCCATTAATCATTTGCTGGATGATGTACATGGAAAGAAAGAAGAAAACCTGATTGAAACCGTATCTATTCGGGCAATGCAAAAAGCACGTTATTCGGTACATAACATCGGACATTACGGATTGGCTTTTGAATATTATACTCATTTTACATCACCTATCCGCCGGTATCCGGATATGATGGTTCACCGTCTGGTAACTAAATATATGGATGGCGGACGCAGTGTTTCTGAAAATAAATACGAAGACCTTTGCGACCATTGTTCCAATATGGAGCAGACTGCAGCAAGTGCCGAACGTGCTTCTATTAAGTATAAGCAAGTAGAATTTATGATGGATAAAATCGGCCAGACCTACGATGGAGTCATTTCAGGTGTAACGGAATGGGGATTGTATGTTGAACTGAATGAAAATAAATGCGAAGGAATGATTCCTATCCGCGATTTGGATGATGATTATTACGAATTCGACGAAAAGAATTATTGTCTGCGGGGTCGTCGGAAAAACCGTGTTTATAGTTTAGGCGATGCGATTACAATTAAAGTCGCCCGGGCTAATCTCGAAAAGAAACAATTGGATTTTGCATTGGTAGAATGATTTATTGGAAGATAGGATCGGGCATCCGGTTTGGATGCCCGCATATTTTATAAGTATAATCATAATTAGTTTGCATCCGCTTTTTTTCTAATAATATTCTCAATAAGATTGTACATTTAAAGCACTTTTTGCATCATTAATACGTACCTAGTAATGTTCTCCATTTGATTGATTGGCACCCATTATATGCCTACAACAGGAGACATATTAATAATATTCTTATATCCTTGTTCAAAATCAACAAGCGGAGAATCTGTGACTTTGGTCTTAAACTTCAATATATAAGTCTCTGTACATTCTCCCAACCGAACGATTACCCTATTTTTAATTTCATTCAATGATAAACCATACCATTTTAACTCTTCTCTTTTAGTATCAAAACTAGGATCGAATTGCTTCGTTTGAATATATTCGAGAACAGCCATTAATTCCGCATACGAATATTCACACCATTGAGTTACGAAATTAGAACTTTTACTTCTTTTAGCCAAATCCTTTTTTGCAGCATCCATATCTTTTCCAGAAACAATTAGAAAAACACAAATTCCCTCTTCATTTGTATAACTTCCACCATAATAATCAGGATAATTTTGTTCCACTATATCTCGGGTTATTACATTATCCAAAGAATTTAAAAAGTTGTTATATACTTCTACCGAACCTAAATCATTTGTCTGGTTTTCAGTCTTTACAGGAGATAAGTCAGTATTATAGCTACATGAGGTAATAATTGTAGAACAAGAGACCATTAATAGTACCAAGCATAAAGGAGTACCACCGAATAAGAGTTTTTTCATAATTAGTATTTATTAGTTAGACAGTTTTATAAAAATATAGAATATTTATCCATATTCCTAATTAAAGTAAAATAAAAAGAATTATCTAATTCTTAATATATATAATAGTGATAATTAATAAGCAAATTACTTTGTAAGATTATATTAAATAACACAATAAAAGTTTCCAGTTTCTTTTTATTGCCATTCTTCCTCTAACATTATCCTTTAAAATTTAAAAGATAATCTCCCAGTCAATACCCGATATTTAAAACCTTCACTTATTAAAAGTTATCTCGGAAGGAATATTCTGAATATTTAAATAATTCATTATTTAAGCGGAAAGTATTTGACGCACAATTGTTAGAAGTGTTGTTCTTATTGTCATTTTTAGAGGTATGAAGGGATAACACTATTCCAACAGTAGAATTTTTACCCCATAACAAGCTAATAAAATTAGAGTCCAGTCCAATTCAATCGGCTATGGATAATAGGCTATTACTGATTATTACTGCCTGAATAAGTTACTATCAGAAAGAGTGAAAATAAAAGTATAAGAATAACTCCTTTCATAATTGCTGTTTTTGCTGGTTGAGAAATAGAATCTCTATTATAGGCTTTTACAAAACCAAATATAACAATTTCCATACGATAAAAAAAGACAGCTTTTGTATTATTTTCATACAGACTTGGTCTAATATTGTAACGGCAGAAGTGTTGGATAAATATTAACAGCAAAATTATCCCCCTATCCTTTTTCAAACATCACATTTATCATTAAAATCAAAGAAGATTGTCTTTAATTTCGCTATATTTTTTGGGGCTACTTTTATTATTCTGCTAACATTTTGGATAATTAAAATCCTCCTTATCCAAAATCAATTTTCTTTTATTTCTGATAAATATCTATCATTATTTTAATTATATCTTTCAATAGGTAACTATTGATTTTCGCTAAATCAACTTATCTGAATCAAGCGAATGAAAAATTCTTCGCTTACACATGAAATACTTATGAAAAACACACAAAATCCAATTTTTTGCTACAGCTAAAAAATATTTCCAGTGCGACAAGAGTTTGGAGTTTGTTAACCAAAAGGCCTTCATTCATTAAACACAAGAGCACGCTTCATTAACTGAAAGACTGCCATTTATTAACCAAAGAACCCGATCTCGTTAACCAAAAGTGGCGAACTTTATTAACAAGAGTCAGACTTTATAAATGTAGAAGATTACTTCATGAGAAAAGAAGAGATTTCAGGTTGATAAACGACACTAATCTGGGCTTTATTCTCCAGAATGTTGGAGAAATCAGTAGCTTGAAAATTGTCAATTAAAAAGTAAAATGAAATTAAAATAAGCATAATGATTAAATAAAATGAATTCAAAAACAGAAAGACGGACTTTATTTAATATTTACGTCTTTACGATTTCATCTAATGTAATTTCCCTGCGTTTATTTTCCTTTGTGAAGGAGAGGTCAGAAATAAGCCAAAGAAAAGCGTATTCATTTTTTTGAAACCGTTAATTTGACAAATTGTCAAATCTATTTTTGTGTTATCAATTATACAAAAAGTCTGCTTTAAATTCTACTCTTTTTTTTGAGTATCATATTTCGGGTGTTTGTTTCTATTAAATATCTGCATGGGTAGGTAAATGTCTCAAAAGTAGATCGTATATTAAATGAAGTTACGATTTGTAAGCCGGCAAGTCCGCAGGACTTGAATGTGCATAACCCCGGGTGAAACCCGGGGTAACAGATAAACCCCTTTTCCCGAACCCCGCATGGGGTTCAACCCCTTCAGGGTTATATTGAGCGGGGTGTTCCCCCTACCCCGGGTTTCACCCGGGGTTATGCACATCTGACCTCAGATGGGGTCACTGCTCACAATTTATAACTTTATCAAAAATCGATTGAGCTTTTGAGACAACCTCTCTGATGGTTATTTTCTTAATTTGTCAGGCAAATCATTATCAGGGCACCCACAAGGGATGCCCCTACCCCTACGGATGAGGGCGAAAACAGCCAATAATTATCCTACTCTGGCACATAAATAATCTCCCCGTTCTCCAACTCGTACGCGACACCTACTTTTTTACCGCGCTTTCCAGTTTGATCCTGATTTTCGGAGGGAGTATAACGATTTATTTTATTCCCCTCTTTAGTGATGATTTCCATATTCTCCTTTCCGGGATTCTTCACCATGGTATAATCTTCCTGCGAAAAAACCTCCGTCATATTATAGCGGGTAACAAGTGCCACCATAAGGGCAACGGCAAATACCATCGCCACATCGAAGAGATTCGAAACCACACTGATCGGGTCGCTGTCTTCCTCTTTTCTCAATAGTCGTCTTTTCATTGTGGGGTACGTTTTTCAGTTAGTATCTCAGACAGAAACTCCAGATTTGTCATATCCTGCAAGTACCAGCGTTGTTTTACCTGCTGGGTTATAAAGCCAATGCCACTGATAAATAAACCAACTACTGTGGTGGCAAAAGCCACTTGCATGTTGTATGCCATGGAAGCAATATCACCGGTGGAAAGACCAACCAGAGCGGGTCCCATCGGAATCAAGGTTCCCATCAAACCGAGAATAGGCCCCAGTTTGGTTAGCATTTTCGAAGCAGACAAGTCTTTATCAGCCGCAATTTCAAAGTTGGCCAACAATCGTTGGATATGTGCTGGGTTGTTTTCAGCTTCCAATATCTGCCGGATATAATTTATCATCAGGGAAGATGATTTTTGCGGGAGCTTTCCCAGTAGTTCGGTTACATTCTCAGCAGTCAGGGAATTTATTTCAGGTCGAAACTGGGCATCTGTTTTACGGATGGCCAGGTATTGACCGAAGAAACTACCAATCATTAACAGGGAACGAATAAACAACAAGATCAACAAAACTATGACAGGAACCATCAGTCCCGTCGATATCCAGAATAAAATATCAGAAATCAGACTCATTTACTTGAATTATTTTTTAAGTTTTTACGACGATAATAAAAAAGACCAATACATCCACCTACCAGAATTATAACTACCAGTCCTGCAAGGGAAGCCCAATCTACAGTAGATACACCCTGCACAGCAGTGCGTCCGTTGACAGTTGCAATGATACCGAGGATTGCTACCAGTGCGTTGGATAGAAAAAGTAATTCCAGTCTTAACTCTTTTTCCGGCAATAGCCAGAGCAATAAATAGCTGCCTAACAAGACAGACAGGAAAACAACACCAGCGCATGACCAGCCAATTAGTTGGAAAGACATGCCCGGAAAAGCAAAGATGGCATACGCTAATCCACTAAACAAAACCGGATAGATAAGTAATCCGGGTATCCACCGCAAAACACGGTAAATCCGAATTATTCTTTTTTTTACAGGATAAGCATTGTGAACATGTACCGCCAACAGACAATAAGCCATTTGAAAGCTGACATCCAGCGTGAGTATAACAGAGGTGTCCAACATCAATTCCGGGTTATTCAGCCAGCTTTCGATCTGTGTTTTTGACTGCTCAATGGCATAAGGCCACATACACCCAACAAACAGTCCGGCCACGACAGCAGAAATACCTACTGCCACAACTTGCCAGAATGTTTGTTTCAACAGGAAATTGAATACAATCAATAACATCAGTATCAGTACAACCGCATACATATTAATTCTGCTTTTTACGTTTCCTGCGGATGAAGATAAGCAAGGCCAATAGTAATACAACAACGGTTGCCACGACAGCAATATTGTTGAGTGTATTTTTCTGCTCATTAACCGAACCCGAAAGTTCATCCTTTTTCATGACTACTCCTTTATCTTTTACATCCGTAGCCGATTCACGAATCTGGTTGATACTTTTTTTGTATTCAGCTGCGGTAGAGGCATCCGATTGGGAAGCAATAAAATCTCTGAGTTTGGCATTATCGCACACAAATCCAGAACAGGAGGGGCGATATTCCTTTATCAAATCAGTATGTAACTTGGTTATATCCGCGATTTGTTGTTCAGTGGCTTTCCACATTCCTTTGCGGATGGTTTCCAACATCACAGCCGTGATCTCTTCGAGGGCAGCAGGACTCTGTTGTTCGAAGAACTCCTGTACACCCAGGTTGAATTTGTCTTTCACATAGACATTGTAAATTTCATCCCAAAGTTCATTGTCAATCACAGAAGGTTTCATCACATTCCATCCGTAGGTATTCCGGATCGTTTCAGCGATAGAAGAGGCAGTGGTAGCTTCTCCTTTCATCTTTTCTTTAATATAACTAGGATTAAAGATGGTAGTACGTGATTCTACTCCTATGGCTTCTTTAAGTTCTTGCATACGTACATTATTTCGGTTCCGGTAATCACTCAGGTAAGCGTCCGGATCTTTTCCGGTTACATTACGCACAGCAAGGTTCATACCTCCCATAAACTCATACACATGATCAAGACTTAATGCTCCCCATGTATTGCTTTGGCGGGGTTGTATGACCACATCCGTACGGGTTAGAGCCGCCTCGAATGCAAACTGACGGAAAACTTCCCAGTTCTTTTCATTGCCGTAATAAGCTCCCATGTTATTTAGATACACCTCGGCAATTTCTGATTCATTTTCCCAACGGTCACCGGCCTCCACCATACCTTGTATGCCACTGCCGTAATTACCATTGGCTCCTCCGAAGACACGGAAAGTAGACATTTCACGGGCATCTTTGGGAGAAAGACCTTTCTCTGTCAGTACCCGTTCAGACTCTACCACACTGGTGGCTACCAGATTATCATATTTATCATCCCTGGCGGCAGTAGCCATTTCGACCGCGCGGTTAATCAGGAAGAGGCGTGATGCAGCCAGGTCTCTTAATTGTCCGGAGGTCTGCACTACCACATCAATACGCGGACGGCCCAGTTCTTCAGAAGGTATCAATTGAAGATCACTTACTCTTCCAAACGAGTCCCGGATAGGTTCCACACCCAGCATATATAATATTTGGGCAATAGTAGCTCCATTGGTTTCAATAAATTCTCCTGACCAAAGGGTATAACTTACTTTGCGAGGAAATTTGCCATTATGCCGTTCCTGATACATTTCAATGGTATTTTTAGCTAACTGCACTCCTTTTTCCCAAGCAGCCTCAGAAGGGGTAGCTTCCGCATTAATGCTGTATAAATTGCGTCCGGTCGGTAAACTGTTGGGATTTACAATGGGATCACCTCCCGGTGAAGGAGGAGTATAACCGCCGTTCAGTGCATTGATCATACTCGCGAGCTCCTGTTCCGGACTATTCAGCAAATTGTTTCGATAATTATGGATGTTGCAAATCGTCTTTTCTACTTCAGTAACTGCCAGCGCAAAATGAATTTCCTCTTTGCTATATTCAGGTTTGGAGGCCCTTTTAGTTCTTTCTTTCATCATCTCAGCCATGCTTATAGGAGCTTTCTTTTCTTCATCTTCTTTTTTAACGTCCATCTGCTCCAGCATTTTTCTCATGGCTTCCGGCATTTCCTTACCACCACTTTTCGCTTCAAACATTTTTCGGATTTCGTTTGTATCTTTTCCTTCCGCCATTTTCTTCATCATATTAACCATGAATTCCGGCATCTTGCTTTTACCATCCGCATGTCCCGTATTCTTCGGCATTTTCTGACCAGAAGATACCATCGCATTCATCATCGCCATCATACCAGTTGGTGCATTGCGGGACTCTTCAATTCTCCGTGCTTTCTCCAATTCTTCGGCAGTAATTCCCGCTGTTCTGCAAATGAGTTCATCGTTGATTTGCTCCGGATTCCTCAATAATTTTCCTACCAATGTTTTGGCAGGCGTTAAATAATGCTGATTGAACAAAGCTTTGTTTTTACTGACCTGCTCATTGGCTCTGCCCCGTTGTTTGTCGAGTGCCAATAAACTGTAAGCAATTGGATCGGTCGCCATAGCATATACAGACGAAGTGATTCGCTCAGTTTCATAGGGTACGCCCATGGTATAAAGCTGTCCGGTGATTTTTTCTGCTGCAAGCTCTTCAGCAAAGTTTTCAAGTTTTAGTATTTCATCTTGGGTATAGGGAACAGTTAAAACGCTGTCTAATCCGAGATCACGGTGAAATCCCATCTTCACAGCAATGGATTTTACTTCCAGAGATACCTTGTCACCGGGTGCCCGATTGTAGATCTTTATCTTTTCCATTAAATCCCGGTAGATACCCCGCACGCTACTTTCCAAGAAAGGTGGTGTAAGGTAGGATTGCAAACCTCCATATCCACGACGTTTGGCAATGATACCTTCTCCTACATTGCTAATGGTATAAATATAGAAGTGCGGAACAGATCCAACGAGGCGATCGGGCCAGTCGAGACTGCTTAATGCAACTTGCTTCCTGGGTGTATATTCCAAACTTCCATGAGTGCCAAAATGAATCAATGCATCCGCTTTAAAACCGTGTTGCATCCATAAATATGAAGCAATATAGGTATGGGGAGGAGCAGAATTCGTGCCGTGTACCACCTGGAAAGAATTACTTCCGGCTCCGGCAGCATTTTGGGGTAAAAGTACCACGTTGCCAAACTGCAGGCGGGCTACCCCAATCTTTCCATCAGGGGTTGCCATGTAGGCTCCGGGGAACTCTCCGTTTGCCTGTACTACCTCGGCATATTTTTCAGGGCGCAGAGTTTGCTGCACCCAGCTTTCATATTGTTCTTTGGTAACTAATTCAGGCTTACCATTCTGCATGAAGTCATCAAAAGCTCCTTCCGCATAATTACCAAATACAGCTCCTTGGGTCATAATCATGGCTTCCAGTTCTTTATGATTCGCCGGAAGATTATCGACTCTGAGGCCTTCCTGTTTCAACCTCTTCAATAAATTATAGAGAGAAGGCGCTACTTCCATACCTCCGGCAGTCATCGCATTCTGACCAGGACCTTTGAAATAGTAAATAGCTACCCGTTTTTGACTGTTTGGTTTTTCTTTCAGCTCCAGGTATGCTTTTAGTGTTTCAATAAATTTGTCCAACCGTTCAGGAATGGCAAAAGAATGGTGTAAACCCTCTTCATCTTTATACTGGGCAAAAAGGGCAAAAGAACGGATCGCTCCGTCAATCTCCGGCGTCACTACACTTTGAGAAAGGAATCCGCCAGACATTCCCATCGGATTATTTTCCCAATTTTCGACCAGGCTGTTTATCGTAATTGGAGCAAAGAGAAGAATGTTTTTTCTCTGAAGATACTCTACCATTTTATCACCCATCCGACCATGAGGCAGGTTGATAACGGCATCCGGGCCTATTTGTTCCACAAACTCAAGCAGTCGCCGAAAAGAAGAAATCGGGTAAACATTGATATTATTCTTCTCCAAAGCGGCAATCAAATTAGTTGGATCGGCCATTTGTCCGGTTACCACAATCTTTTTACCGCCTTCTTTCCGGATATTATTCTTTTTCAGGAAATTCTCATAATCTTCTACCGAAGTAAAATCAAGAACATCGTCGGGATTAGTAGGAGAAGAGTGATAAAGAATATCGGATGCGCGTTTTACTGCTTCTTCCGGTTCGGGAGCAGAAATCTTTTTCCGGTCTATTTCTTTTCGCACATACGAAAGTAAACTACGGTAGTTTTTTCTACCACCATTGGTTAGATATTCCTGTATTCGGGTTTCCTGAATGGAATCCAGGTTACAGATATTATTCGCCGGATTGGTAGCCATGGATGTATAAATGGGAATACCACTGGCAGCTGCCTTTTCAATATTCGCGCGTTGTTCTTCCACAATGCGTAAACCCATTCCGTTCAGGAAAATCATATCAAAGCCTGACAGTTTATCCAGCTCATCCGTTGATACTTCGCTTATTTTAATAAAACCATTTTCGTTTGCTTTGGATATAGTTCCCAAGGTAATTGTTTGAAAGTTAACAAAGGCGATTCGGGTTTCACCTGCGTATGTCTGCCAGGCCCAGTGACCCACAGCTAAAACCAGTAATATAATAAGGATTATGGTTAATTTTTTCTTCATGTTTTTTTCTTTTAGAGCTTAAACAGATCGGCTATATTGATTGATAAGCGGGCTACGAAACTAATACCTTGTTCGGGTGAAATAGAAGTGTCGTTGGATATATTTTTGTCTTTGAAATTAAAAAGATTATCTATACCAGTTGTCAGCCGGATTCCACGTGGAAATTGAGCAGAGGCGTGTGCAGAGCAAATGGTACGGGATGAATATTTGATCAAGTTATAAGTCTCATCATTTGTATTTTGTTCCCATGCTCTTACAGAAGACATCCAACGACCATTCATTCCTATAGAAGTTATCACCTTTCCGAATTTACAACTGTAATCTGTATTGAAAGTGATGCTGTGAGGCCGAATTGAAGAAATATTATAACCATCTGTTTCCTGATGATCATCGATATACGCGTACGATCCTCTCCATGTTAATCCCCAGTCAAATTTTAACTGGACAATTGCATCCATTCCGGTAGTACGCGCTTTACTGGCGTTTACGTAAACCATTTCCGATCTTCCTTCGTTTTGCTGAAACGTTTGTGTGATCTTATCACGTAAGCGATTGTAATAACCGGAAACGGAAGCATTTAAAATTCCTGTGGTTATTTCTGCTGAAACAGAAAAGTGGTTACTTTTTTCCGGTTTGAGATCTGGATTACCAACCATCGTAAACATCCCCTGATGATCCCATTCGGCATGTATTTCTTTCAGGGAAGGAGAACAGAATCCGGTTGCAAAATTTCCCCGGAAAGTAAAGATTCCCGGTTTATACATGACTGACACTTTAGGAGTAACATGAAGGTCGTATTCAGAATGATAATCGGCGCGGGCACCACCTACGGCAGTGAGATTATCCAGAATATTCCATTCATACTGCACATAAGCCACATAATTTTCGACATGATTATTGGCGGTATCCTTAAACATATAATGTTTCAGCTTCTCACTATTTATCTCTATGCCAGCGGTAAGTGTATGATTTTCAGCCATATTACCTGCATAATTGATCCGGGCAGTATGTAATTTATTATAATAATCCTTTTTTTTTGCGCCCGGTAATCATGTAATCTGTTCGTTTTTCATAGTTATCGAAGTTATAAGATATATTTAAGAAGTGATTACTGTTGATAACATATCTGACATGTCCCAACAACGAATAACTATCCATCAGGGTTTGCGTTTTATCACTCTTGTTGGCACGAATACGGCGATTATCATATAAAGTACCTTTTATATCTCCAGAGAGCTTATCGGTAAAGTTATAACCCAGTTTCTGACTGAATTGCCAGTTTTCGTATCCACCAAGGAGACTAACTGTCTGTGTATCTCTATCCTTTACATCAAATGCATCTTTTTTACGATATGTAAGGGTAGTCAGTGCATTAAAACGACTTAATTTAGTTCCTCCGGAAGCAGTATACGATTGTTCATCCCGATTACTGTAACGTGCCGATACATTTCCGGTAAATGGTCTGTCTGCATTTTTAGTAATGATATTTACTACGCCTCCAAGCGCATTGGATCCGTACATGGTTGACATGGCTCCCCGTATAATTTCAATGCGTTCAATCTCATCCACATTAAACTGAGTAAAATCAATATTGTCTGCTGCTCCTTCACCAGCAATGCGTTCACCATCCATTAGGAAGAGAACATATTTTCCGTCCATTCCTTGAAAAGTGAATTCTGGTAAACCACTACCATGATGTCTTTTGAATTGAATACCTGGAAGTTCATATTCAAGAATCGACTGAATATCTACCGGATTAATTCTTTCAATATCTTTACTGGTAACCACCCGCGTGAGTACGGGTGTATTCTTAAGGGCTTTTTCTGTACGGGTTCCGGTTACTACAATTTCTTCCAAAGGATTATCGGAAGGATACAAGGTAATCCTTACATACGATTTATCCATTATATTAAATGTTACTGACTGGGATTTATATCCGGTGAAACTTACATCCAGTATAATATCTTTCATTTCATTCCGGAAGGTAAGTGAAAATTCTCCCCTAGCATTTGTTCCTGCTCCGAGGGCCGTTCCTCTTAATCTGACGGAAGATCCCGGTAGGGGAGCTCCTTGTTCGTCAGTTACAATTCCTTTTATCGTGTTACTTTCGGGTATGTTATTAGGTGTTACTTCCCATACATTCATGAGGAGGAAATAACAACATGCCCATATAAATAGGGTCTTGTTCATAACTGATTATTCTGCTTCTGCAAATGGATATTCGTAAGTAAATGTGATATGACCGGATACATCTTCATCGTTCGTGCGGTCGGTAACCTGAATTTTAGCATATTTACCATCCTTACATTTCACAACATATACATATTTATGAATCGTATATTCAGGAGGCATAACAGTTGTATTTGATGTAATCCAAGTGTTTAAGACCGTGTTTATGTTGAAAGGAGCATAGGTAGGTCCGCTGATCATCATGTTCGAAACATCGCTAATCACTTGTCCTTCCGAGTCTGCTATATAATCGCCTGTAGGAATAGTCGTTACTTTTTCAAAATCAGTTTCCTGAGTATTAACGGCACTCGCTTCGTTTGTCCTGAAATCATACCGATGGATAGCCAAATCCCAATTAAAACTTTCTTCATCAAGCGGACTATCATCAGCATCCAACATACCCCCGGCATCTTTGTCTGCAATAGAGTAAGTAGTCAGTTTCCCCTTTTTAAAGGAGAAATAAGTCCATTTCATGTAATCGGTAGCATCTATCGTTACTGTAGCTTTCACTCTCTGGAAATCTGCAGCTGCAGTGTAATTTACAACAATTGGCATAGGCATACTACCGGGTATAATTTCAAAAGTAAGATTTACTTCTTTGTCATCCGTAATAGTACCTGTTACAGTTGTTTTATAAATACCAGTTATTACCTCTTCTCCTTCTAATTTATAGCCATCTTTCGTTGGGGTTACGGTTGCTCCGGCTTCTACTTTTTCAATAACCATAGAACCTGATCCACCCTCTAACATAAAAGTTATTCCTACAGAGTCTGTTCTCAATTGTTTTAATTCAATGTTTCTGCCAGTTAATACATCTCCATAAGGTGCTCCTGATATTTCCAGAGAAGCGGATCCAGTATATGTACCCACGATTGCTGATGCGTCTCTGGGTTCGTCTGCTCCATCGTCGTTACTATCAACGGTCACTAAAATAGGCATGAGCATTGCACCGGAAGTAATTTGAAAAGTGAAATTATATTCGCTCTTACTAGTGATAGTACCGTTTATCAATTTTGTTTTGTAGATACCTTCTGTAATCTCCTCTCCTGCTAGTATATATTTTCCGTCACTATAAGTTATAGTAGCCTCTGTTTTGACGGAGGTAATTCCATCATAATTTAATGTAAGATTTACAGTAACCATGTCGTCACTTAATCGTTCAATCTTTATCTGCTTTGCTGTAAATTTACCGTAAGAAACATTGCTTATAGCCACTTCTGCTTTACCCGTGTATGTTCCTTCTATCTGAGTTGCATTACTGGTTGTTTCATTATCGTCATCACTACATGCTATTACAAAAAATCCTGTTAGCATCAGGAGTAGTAAGTGTTTGATTTTCATCATTTTTCAACTTTAGGATTAATAATCAGACAAAACTATTTGTGTTTTATTTTGCCTTACATATTTATTTTTGCAAAGGTAGAGTAGACTGTGAAGTGTTACAATACCTAAAAATTATGAAAACAACAGTTAAATTACAATAAATAGGTAGTGAGAATTATTTATCGAAGTTTTTGACTAGTGTTTACATCCTCCCAAGAATTGGAGAGTTAAATATGCTTGTTTACATCATCTTACCAAAATATAATGTATATTTGTGTACCTCCACATCAGCATACTATATTTAATACAGCAAATTTTATTTTTGAAAGTATGAAGACCGTTATATGCAAAGCATTATTTATGTTGCTCATCGTCCACCTATATACATTTGTTTACGCACAACCACCCCACGTGTTTACACAATATACAGCTGAAGACGGGATTTCTCAAAAGACAGTGAACAGTATATTGCAGGATCATAAAGGAAATATATGGTTTGCCACCTGGGATGGAATTAAAAAATTTGATGGATATATTTTTAAAAACTATAAGGCTTATCTCGGTGATTTGACCGGGTTGACAAACAATCGCATTGATTTTATTGCAGAAGATAAATACGGATATATATGGTTGTTGAATTATGATTATCAGGTTTATCGGTTCAATCCTCAGACGGGCCAGTTCCAGCCTATTCCGTACAATAAATATCACGCTAAATCTTTTTCCGTTACGCCATCCGGAGATGTATGGATTGTTACTGAATATGAAGGTCTTATTCAGGTTAAAACAAATCCGGCAGATCATTCTATTACAGCTGAAAACTTCTCGCAGGTGAATAATACTTCGATTATTGAATCCGTCAACCTGGTGAAACAGGATGGACAAGGAAATCAGTGGATACTGACATGTAATGGTATTTATCAATTGCCACCGGATTCATCTGCCCCCATAACATTTTTTGTAGAAAACCTGCAAACAAACAGAAATCAGAAACAGCCATTTTATGATATGCTTGAAAGAGAGAAAGATATCTTTTTTACTTCTCATCAAGGGCGGATCTGGTGTTATCAAAAGCAGGGCGGGCGCTTTAGTATGATGGAACTTCCAGTACAATCTCACATTATATCCGTCGATTCTCTTCCCGGAAATAAATTATTTCTGGGAACGAAAGAGGATGGTTTCCTTGTGTATGATCTGACTAACCGGAAAACGGAACATTATTCTACCGCCCATAACCGGAACTTACAGAACAATGAGATCATCTCTACTTTTGTCGACAGTTATAAGGAAGTATGGATACAATTAGCAGGCAATGGGGTAACCCATTTCGACCCGGTTACGAAAGAAATTACTTATTATGTAGTGACTGATAAAAATGGAAAAGAGCTAAATACCCAACAGGCATTCTTCATTCATGAGGACATTCACCGGAACTTATGGATTCATCCTTCGGGTGGAGGATTTTCTTTCTTTGATCGTGAGAAAAAGAAATTGGTTGCCTTCTACAATGAAAAACTACAATCCGGGTGGAGTTCATCCAACCGGATGACTGCTTCTTTTTCCGACAAGCAAGGAAATTTATGGCTGGCAGCCTCTAACAATGGTATTGAAAAAGTAACTTTTAAATCGAATGCTTTCCAAGTCCATCCACTTAATGCCGACGACCAGGAATCTCTTGACAATGAAGTCCGTGCAATTTTTGAAGACAGTAGCGGTTTGATATGGGTAGGCAGTAAAGAAGGTATCATACACATCTACAATAGTGACATGCAATTTGTTGGTTATCTTACTACTGCCGGAACTATATCCCCTACTCAGAAACAATATTTAGGAATGGCTTATTCCATCACACAGGATCATAAAGGGGTCATTTGGATTGGGACAAAAGGAGATGGCCTGATATCCGTTACTCCTGTTCGTGAACGTACCTATACCGTAAAACGTCACAGCCATCATACCAGTAACATTTACAGTCTCAGCGACAATAATGTCTATTGCGTATATGAAGATGCAAAAGGAAGAATCTGGGTAGCAACTTACGGCGGCGGACTGAACTATGTAGATTATGACAAAGATAACCAGCTTATTTTCATCAATCACCGCAATCATCTGAAAAGTTATCCAATCAATCAATGTTATCGTACCCGTTTTATTACTTCTGATTATGAAGGAAATATCTGGGTAGGAACAACTACCGGAATACTTTCATTTAAAGACGACTTTGTAGATCCGGAAAGAATTACCTTTAACCATTATACCCGGATTCCAGGCGACATATATAGTCTGGGTAATAATGATGTGCATAATATTTATTTAACAAAGAAGAAAGAATTATATATTGCAACTTTTGGAGGCGGATTGAATAAATTGATTTCACATACCGATGAAGGGGTGAGATTTCAGTCTTACACCATACAGGATGGTTTGCCCTCGGATATCCTTTTGTCCATTGAAGAAGACACCATAGGAAATTTATGGATTGCTACTGAAGAGGAAATATGTAAATTTACACCAGAAACTCATGTAATTGAGAATTACACTTCCCGTTTCTTTCCGCTTCCTTTCAGATTCAACGAAGGAGCCTCTATTCTGACAAAATCAGGAAAAATGATGATGAACACCAATAAAGGTATTCTTACTTTTAATCCGGACTCCATTCATAAAAGTAGTTATGTACCTTCTATTGTATTCTCTCAATTAGAACTGGGAGATAAAGTTATCTCTCCTGGTGATGAAAGTGAAATATTAAACGTGGATATTGACGATACCTCTCTAATTACACTTTCTCATAAAAACAATGCATTTACTTTACATTATGCAGCTTTGGACATGAAATATCCGGCAGATATATCTTATGCCTATAAGTTGGATGGTTTTGAAGAAGAATGGAATTACGTAGGCAAAAGGCGAATTGCCACTTATACAAATCTACCCAAAGGACAATATACATTTCTAGTCAAATCAACCAACAGTGATGGGGTTTGGAATAGCAATTTCCGTTTGTTATCCATCCGGGTACTCCCTTCTTTCTGGGAAACTCCCTGGGCAGTTCTTCTTTATGCGTTAGTATTGATTGCCGTTATCCTGACTACTGTTTATGTCCTGTTTACTTTTTATCGACTTAAAAATGAAGTCACGATCGAGCAGAAGGTTTCAGACCTTAAACTTCGTTTCTTTACGAATATATCTCACGAACTTCGTACTCCATTAACCCTTATTGCAGGTCCGGTGGAGTATATCCTGAAGAATAAGGAATTGGATGACGAGGTACATGAACAATTGTTATTAGTAGAGAAGAATACCAGTAGAATGCTTCGATTGGTAAATCAGATACTGGATTTCCGGAAGATACAGAACAAGAAAATGAAAATGCAAGTACAGCAGATTGATGTGGTTACATTTGTTCGAACTATCATGGAAAGTTTCCATGCGATGGCGGATGAACAGCAAATTGATTTCTTACTGGAATGCGAACTTCCTTCTATTTATATTTGGACAGATACGGATAAACTTGAAAAGATTCTATTCAATTTATTATCCAATGCATTTAAATATACGCCGCGTGGAAAACAAATTAAAGTTCAACTGTCAGAGGATGACAATTGCTTTCGAATGAGCGTACAGGATCAGGGAATCGGAATTGCAGAAAGCAAACAAAAATCTTTGTTTGTAAGGTTCGAGAATCTGGTGGATAAAAACCTGTTCAATCAACCCAGTTCGGGCATAGGACTTTCCCTGGTGAAAGAACTGGTGGAGATGCATCAGGGGAAGATTACCATTCAAAGTAAACCGGGCGAAGGAAGTAATTTTACTGTTTTGCTGCTCAAAGGACAGGATCATTTTGATGCCGATACGGAATTTATCGTATCGGATGACATTACCCATCAGCAAGAATCTAAGTCTTATTTAAATGTGTCACTGACGCAAGCGGAAATGGAAACCGAACCGGATACGGCTAAAGAAACCTTATTACTGGTGGAAGATAATACGGAACTCCGTTTCTTCCTGAAAACGATTTTCATCAGTCATTTCAATATTATTGAGGCAGAAAACGGGAAAACAGGGCTGGAGAAAGCGCGGGAATTTACTCCCGATATCATTATCAGTGATGTAATGATGCCGGAGATGGACGGTATTGAAATGATGAAAGAATTACGTGCTGATGTAAATACCAGCCATATCGCCTTGATTTTGCTTACGGCAAAATCGAATATTGAAAGTAAAATAGAAGGAATGGAACTGGGCGCAGATGATTATATCACTAAACCCTTTAGTGCTGCCTACCTGAAAGCACGTATCTTTAATTTGCTGGAACAGCGGAAAAAGTTACAGGCTCTTTACTGCGCCACATTGATATCCAATACTTCTGGGGAAGAAGGTACGGAAAACCAAATACAAGCTCCTTCCCTTTCTCCCAGTGATCAGAAATTTGTGGATCGGCTGATGGAATTGATGGATGAACACATGGATAACGGTGCGCTGATGGTAGAAGATCTGGCCGCCAGTTTAAGTATGAGTCGTTCCGTCTTCTTTAAAAAGCTCAAATCATTAATAGGCTTGTCACCGGTGGAATTTGTCCGGGAAGTACGGATGAAGCGGGCTGCCGAATTAATTGAAGAAGGAGGTTATAACATGGCACAAATTGCTTACATGGTTGGCTTTAATGATCCTCACTATTTCAGCAAATGCTTTAAACTTGTTTTTTCCATGACACCCACTGAATACAAAGAATCCAAAGGAAGAAAATAAGTAGGAATAGCCTACGAAACCAAATAATATACTTCATTGCGCATTTTTTCCAGTTAGCAAAGAAGGCATACGCTTATATTTGTGAATAATATTCACAGATGAACGTAACATGAAAAGGAGTAAACTAACCTCTGTTATTCTGGCTGTAGCATGCCTTTTATTAATAACTGGCTGTCAGCGGAATCATAACACAACACAAGAACCCTGGTCGGTACGAATGATTAAGTCCGAAATGAAACGCTCCCCGCAAGGGTGGATGTTGAACTTTTCAAAGGATTTAAGCTGGAACTATTGTCATGGACTGGTTTGCTCCGCGATGCTCGAAGCGGCCTCACAATATAACGAAAAAAGCTTTTATAATTATGTGAAACAGTATGCGGATACGATGGTACTCGATAATGGAACCATCATTGGATATCGTCCGGATGCCTGTAACTTGTATGGTATAACGGCGGGAAGAATCTTATTCCCACTCAATAAAAAGGAACAGAAACAAAAATACCTTTCTGCGTTGCATCACATCCGTAACCAGTTTTCCATCCATCCCCGGACTTCGGAAGGAGGCTTCTGGCATAAGTCCATCACTACCTCTCAGATTTGGCTCGACGGTGTGTACATGGCTCTCCCATTTTATGTGGAGTATGCCCGAACTTTCGAGGAGCCCGATATTTACAACGACGCCATCCTTCAGCTATTGCTTATCAGAAAATATTTGTACAATGAAACTTCTGGGCTATACTACCACGGATGGGACGAGAGCCGCCAGCAGCAATGGGTAGACTCCACCGGAAAGTCTCCCCACGTATGGGGACGTTCTATGGGATGGTTTGCAATGGGGCTGGTAGATGTTCTGGATTTTATACCGGATGATCATCCTCAATGGGAAGAAGTAATGACCATCTATCAGGATTTAATGCAAGCTCTTGTTAAAGCGCAGGATCAAAAGTCCGGGGCCTGGTATCAGGTGATGGATCAACCCACCGGGAAAGGAAATTACCTGGAATCGTCGGCCTCTTGTATGTTTACCTATGCCCTGTTGAAAGGTATCCGAAAAGGTTATTTACCTGAATCTTACCGGGAGTATGCATACAAAGCTTACGAAGGTGTTATCAAGCAGTTTATTACGATTAATAAAGACCAGACTCTATCCATTACCCAGTGCTGCGAAGTGGGTGGTTTAGGAGGGAAACCCTATAGGGACGGTAGTTTTGAATATTACATCCAGATCCCCCGAAGGGTGAATGACCCGAAAGCGGTAGGCTCGTTCATTCTGGCTAGTCTAGAAATGGAGAAACTTTCTAATTGACAGATTGTATTTCTGTTTCCTTGAACTAACAAAATGATAATTGAAGGTCTCGTGGTTTCGAAATTTCCGGGCGGAGATGAGGTTGATGAATTTAAACGCATTCTCAGGCGATTAAGGAAATTCAAGATGTTTTTTTTCTTTCTATATTTCTGATAATTCGGCTTTATTTCCGTGTTTTACTAACTTGATGCTATTTATATTCCCGGTTTTTTATCTATATGATTATTGGTAAATGATCTTCTCTGTTCGGCAACTGGAAAACGGGAATGGTTATTTATTCGATGTTTATACAAACTGACTCTTTTATTCCCGGAAAATAAGTATTCCGGTTCAATGCCATAACCATTTCGACTGAATGCTACCGGCATTTCGGTAAAGTTCCGGTAGCATTTGACTCAAGTTCCGGTAGCATTTACCCACAAAAAAAGGGTTATATTCAGATGATATTCACTGGAATTTCCCCTTATTTGAAACTGAAATTACGCTGGAAGGGGCTTAATGAGAAAAAGGTGAGTTAGTAAAAACTCCCGTTGGGAAACAAAGAGAGCCAATTTCCTGTATTTTGGTTACATTTCGTCTCTTCCCTGTGAGGGAAGATGTGAAACAAATCGTCTCTGTTTTTCATTTTCCCATAATAGTCTGAAAGAAATCTTCCCGGTAAAGATTACCGATGGCAATCTCGTGTTTTCCGATAAAGACATCATTGTTGCTGAACGAATCAATTTTACTTCTGTTGATGATAAAAGAACGATTGATTCTCAGGAAGATGTTCTTAGGAAGAAGTTCGTGTATGTTTTTGATGGTCATCCGGGTGATCACTTCTTGCCCTTCCAAATGGATGATGGCGTAATCTTTCAGGCTTTCTATAAACAGAATATCTTTCAAGTTTACCCGGAAGAAACGGCGATCGGATTTTACATAAATATGATCCTCCTCTATGTTTTCAATGTTTTTCTTTTCTTCCTCCAGTAAAAGAGAGTGGTAATGGATGGCTTTGTCGACCGCTTTTTTGAACTTGATGGGGTTAATCGGCTTTACTAAATAGTCAATCGCATCTACTTCGTAACTATCCAGCGCATACTCCGAATAAGCAGTTGTGAAAATAATAAGCGTATGTTTAGGAATGCTGCGGGCAAATTCGAGGCCGTTTGTGCCGGGCATCTGAATATCCAGAAACACCAGATCGACTTCCTTTTCTTGCATAAATGCAGCCGCAGATTTAGCATTATTGAAGGTCTTCAACAGTACTAATGGAGGGATTTGCTCTACCAGTTTCTCTATGCCTTCTCTGGCAATAGGTTCATCGTCAACGATAATACATCTCATAGTTTCAACTCCAAATTTAAAGTGTAAGCTACATCTGTTTTGCTTTGTGTCAACATATAGTTGTCTTTGTATAATAAATCCAGGCGGCGTTGGATGTTTGCCAGCCCAAGACCCCCTACTTTCTTAACCTCTTCCTGTTCTTCCTCGGGGGCAACTGAATTCACACAACAGAATTTCAAAATATTCTGGTGAACACTAAAGGAAAGGTGGACATAGGATAGACCTTCATGGTTATGATTATGTTTAATCGCATTTTCTACAAACGGAATAAACAATAGCGGTGCTACCTGAACGTTGTTGATATCTCCCTCTTTCGAAATAGTATATTCGAACTCATCCCGGCGGGTCTTCTCGAGGTCTAAGAAGTCTCTCAGGAAGGCAATATCCGCGCTCAGATACACTTTATCGCGGGTACTGTCGTTTATTTGGTAACAGAGCAGATCATCTAACTTGGTGAGTATCTCAGAAGCTAGTTCGGGTTTATTTTTAGCCAGTATATTGGCATTGTTCAGCATGTTGAAGAGAAAGTGCGGATTAATCTGGCTTTTCAGGAATTCCAATTCCACTTGTAGGGTGGCTGCTTTGAGCTGTTCTACCCGTATATTTTCTTCCATCCATTTTTTTTAAAAGCATACAGGTTGCTACGCCTACAATGACCAATCCCAACGTAAACACCGTTCCCAGAACATTCAGAATGGCATTGGTCAGATTGGCGGCGGAAAACTCCCTGTCCGGGTTAAAGAAAAAGATTTCGAATATATCGAGCAGTATAGAAGATGCCAGGAGCAGCAAAAAGGCAAAGAATATATATCTCAGTAAACTACCTTTAAAAAGATAACGGGGCACTAAGAAGTAGATGTTAGCGTAGATGATCAGGTTAATAACCAACCAAAGACCTCCCAGCGCATATAACCTGTCGGCAGAAAGATTTAACTCTCCCGAATCTTCAAACAGCACGCTGCTCGATACAATCAATACAAACAATTGCAACAACACATGCCGGTATAGGCGATATTTCTTATCTCCTAAAAAAGAAATGATTGGATTGTTATCTACCTGCTTCATTCTCCTTTAAGTTATATGATTTAGTTGAAGACTTGTTTGTTCGTCCATTATCTCCAATAAATAGTTGCCGGGATAGAGAATATCCAGCCTTTTCCGGATGGCAAACAACTCGCTTGCCGGCAGTTTACCACTATTCTTTAGCCGACAGGTGAAAAGCAAACATTCGGGGTCTGACTCTAAATGAAGTTGCAGAAAAATCGGCTGATCCGAATCTCCCCGGTCTACTATCGAGTATTGGATAAAAGGAAGAAAGAGCAAGGGAGGAATAAAAATTTCTTTGGTGTAGTGAATGGTAAACTCATAATCAAAGTGGGGATAATACAATTGTTCCAGGTTTACATATTCTCTGATAAAGTTTATTTCTGCACTCAATAATACCCGATCCCGGTTGCAGTCATAAAGCTGGTATCTTAACAATTGGCCCAGGCGCATGAGCATATCGGATGCTTTCTCCGGATCAGTCTTCACTAACAGGGAACACCTCCTGAGAATATTCGACAGAAAGGTAGGAGAGATTTGTTTCTTTAAACGTTCTAGTTCAGTTTTTATATTCTCTTGTTCCATGTTACTCATACGCAAGTTTTCTTCCATCCTGGTTTTAAATAGTAAAGGAATGGAGGTGCCAACCATACAGATTAGCATTGTGAGGAAGGAGGAAGCATTTACCAGTAGTAAAAGTGGACTTAGATAATCAGTTATTTTATGCGGTAACCCCATCCCGCTCCGTACGATATATTCTTGCCCCAGTTGATAAACCAGCGGTATTAGCGCCACAAAAAACAATCCTACCGCGTAAAGCTTGTACTTCTTCTTTAGTAACAAATGGGGAATTAAAACAAACAGGTTGATATAGATAACCAGCAGGTAAACGATGGCGGTTATAATACAAAGAATATAGATCCGGTTTCCTAAAACTTCCTCACTGTCCTGATAGATAAAGAATATTCGCCGGAAAGCCAACAAAGCGAATACCGAAATAAGCAATATATGACGCCCCAACTTATATTGAGGCTGAACCAGAAAATTATAGAGTGCCCATTTAATCATACATTGCTTATCTCTGTATCTTTTGTTTCCAAAGATACATTAAAAGTCAAGCCTGTATACCAAATTGAAGATAGAATTCTTTAATTTTCGGGGTTCAATGATTCCGGTTTTCAGGTTATATTCGTGCCCGAAATATTCTTTAAAACCTGTGGCATTCATTCCTTTCACGGCAAATTCATGGGAGATCTTCTTGCGGTTCATCCGGTAACTGACGGTGTAATTGGCCAGGAACATCGGAGAGAATTGTTTGGAATAGGCTTGGGTTTCATCGTATTGGGTTTCCTTGTCGGGATGCGCTAAAGATGCCTCTTCGGCTACCGGAGAGTATCGGTCACCTCCTTGCAGGGTTAGTTTCAGGTTAACGCTCAATACATCTTGTTTTTTGCTGCCTATCATCCACTCTTTACCGATTAGCCCGTTGAGGATGTAATTGCGGTTGAATTTAGTATCATGCCATACACCGTCGCCACCCTGGTATTTAGAGTTGAAGAAGGAGGCTGTTACCATGTAATACAAACCTTTCGTCATGTATTTTTCGAAGGTAATATCTACCCCGTAGTTTCGTCCTTTTCCTTTATTTACCAGCGCATCTTCTACATAAAAGGTACTTCGATTGAGGATGGAGTATGAGCTATCGGCAATGACAGGAACATGGTATAGATACTGGAAATAAGGTTCTACCTTCAGATTCATATTATCTGAGATCTGATAACTGTAGGATAAAGAAACGTGGTGTGTTTTGGTGAAATCCAAGTCTTTATTAACCAGCTTGTCGCCCGTGGCTTTTGTTTTGACAAAGTACACATCCATTTTCTCCATCCGGCTGTGCAATCCATACGCCAAACCTATCGAGCTTTTGCGCGAAGCTTGCCACTTGATGGCAGCACGAGGTTCAATCGTCCAACGATCGTTCAAGGTCAGGAACTGACCGTTTATCCCCAGGGTCGCCGAAATGCGGTCGGTGAAGTTGAATAAAGAACTGGTGTAAGCGGAAAGAAGATTGGTGTTTCCCTTTCCTTCTGATATCCTTTCCATCGGTTGTGAGTAGAAAGGTGAAAGGTCGAAGTTCATATCGTACCGCATATTCGTTACCGTAAATCCTGTTTTATTGGTATGCCTGGAACTATACTTTTTGTTGAACGAGGACGTGAGCACCAGATTGGTGTAGCGGCTCTTGAAGTCAAGGAAAGGTGAAGAGTTCATATCAAAGTTGTAAATACTTTCCCATGCGTCGGTTTTAGAGTAGGTGGTGGCTAGGGTAGTTTTTAGCGTGGCATTGTTCCCGAAGAAGTAGCGGTGACTAAGTCCGGCTGCCGCGGAGGTCTGTTTCATCCGGGAGTCTTTCGCATCTTCCAAATAATCCCATTCTTCCGACGATTCTATTTCGGGTTTAATCTTATCGATCAAGGCCGTTCCCCAGACAGAGAATACCCCTGCCTTGCGTGTAGGAAAATTCAGTTTGAAGTTGAGATCCTGGTAATCTAGTTCTTGCTCCAGATCTCCGGCAGGACTTACTTTGTTCATCAGTCCGGTAGTTGAATACCGGTAATTAAAGATGTACGAAGCGTTATGCTTTTTGCTGAGAGGTCCTTCGGAAGCTACATCCAGACCCAATATCCCGGCTTGTAAGGTGTGCTGGAATTTCTGGTTGTTCCCGTTTCTGAGTTTCATATCGAATACTCCCGATACGGCATTGTTGTATTCGGCAGGAAAGGCGCTGGTATAGAAATCGGAATTGCCTAATACATTGCTGCTTAACGAGGATAAGATACCACCACCCAAGGAAGCTACATCGGCAAAGTGATTCGGATTGGGTATCTCCACATCTTCCAATCGCCATTGAAGCAGGCTAGGTGCATTTCCGTGTATAGATATCCCGTTGTTTCCTACAGCTGAGGCTACTCCTGCAAAAGAACTCACCAAGCGGGCAGGGTCATCCATTCCTCCGGCATAGCGGCTGGCCTCTTCTACACTGAGCATACGTGCGCCGGAGAGGGCCATTTGGTTCAGTGCTGCTTCTTTGTTGACGCGGGGTTTCACTACGACTTCGTCCAGCGTATGAACGTTTTCCTTCAGTTGGATTTCGAGATATACTTCTTTGGCGGATGTCAGCATGATTTCGCGGAAGATAGCAGGTTCGTATCCCATAAAAGTAGCTTGCAGGTCGTGACGTCCTACGGGGATATTATTCAAAGTGAATTTTCCGTTATCGTCCGTCGTGGTGCCTGTTTGCGGCATATCTAATAGTCCGACCGAGACGAATGAAATAGGTGTACCGGATGCCTGATCGATGACGATCCCCCGGATGGTTTGTGTTGGTTTGTTATCCTGTGCGTACGTCTTTGTGGAAAGAAATACACAGATAATCAATAAGAGGTAACTAAATAGCTGTTTCATGATTTCTTCTTTTAGTATTTTACGATGCTTGATGATACATCATTGTGAATCAAGGGTGAAAGTATCAACTATTTAGACACGTATTTTGAATGTGCGATGGAAACACCGATTTGAGCGATAGAAAGGTTGGTTTCTGCGGGGAGAAACTTTGGTACTTGTCACTGTTCGTCCAGTGAACAACTATTATAAAAAAGACCTGTCCGATAACTCCTAAAAGTTTCTCGAACAGGGTCTCCTTCTTAATTGGATATAATAATTCGTTATCCTTCTTTATCCATTCAATCTTTCTACCTTTTGATTATTGTTGTCTGAATCCGTATCCATTCGTAATACCTGTATTTAAAAGCACCTGATAAGTATTTGGTAACAAATGAATAGGAGGATTCTTTGCTGTATAATCTGCATCGGTATAACCCGCAAAGAGTTTGGTTGCATACGATTCTTCGTATTTCAGCATATCAATAGCCCAAGGCGTTTGAACATATCCGTCTGCTTCCAAAGCTGCAGCTTCCGCACTTCCCGGAGCAATATAATTGAACAAACCTTTAATGGCCACATTAGTCATCGTTTCACTACCATAAGCCGGAACTACACCTCCCCAATCATCATGCTGTCCACGCCATCCAGGAAACAGAACCGGATCATCTTGTTTATCGGCAGGAGTTTGCGTAGTCAGTCGGTAACCATACGAATTTCTGGCATCCACCATTTTAGTCCAGATATAAGCAGGAATCTGGTTCCCGTTTTCAAACGTATAGTAACCATTGGCGCGTACACCATCAATAATGGCTTTCATCACTTTACGGTTTTCAACAGCTACTTCTGGCAATATACCTGTGCGGATGATATCGAAGCGGCGTACTCCTTCTCCACTAAATTCCAGCGCACGTTCTTTAATAACAGCGTTGTATACGGAACCGCAATCAGTTATGTACCTGTCAAAATTGGGATCGTTTCCTCCAGGGAATGCCCGATTATGAACGGCAGAAAGGTAATTTCTGGCATTTCCTTCTTCGCCTAATGCAGCACATACCTCAGCCAGCATTAGGTATATATCCGAAATACGCATATAAGAGATATTGATGCCAGAAGTTCCATACGATTGAGTATTAGGTGCCGGCAGACGGTTCCAATCATATTTATTGGTAGCTGGTCCGGAGCCTTTACCCCAATTACTACGTTCAAATGATTGTATCAATTCCTGTCCCTGGCCTGTACTTCCGGTAACTGTAACCGATACATCCCGACGCATGTCTTTATTATCGAACCAGCCATAGTAAAAGTGTGCCTGGATACGATCCTGTCCGCAGGCCACACAAGGAGCCTGTCCATTTCCTCCTGAAGATGGACGTCCGATATATGCTGGACGATCAGAACTATAGTTGTATTCCTGCGGAATTTCATAAATGAATTCGTCGGCAAGAGTTACATTGTCACCTGCGTGCATCTGCTGGAAAATATACTGATAAGGATTGTTATATATCTGACCATTAGAGCCATTCGAACGAGGATCCGTAAGATGAAGAACAACGGAACCCGGGTTATTAACACAAGCCTGAAGATATTGCTTGGCAATGTTAAATATGTTGCGCCAGTCACTCCTGCGTCCGTAAATAGCATTGTTTTTCTCCACACTCCAGTCTTCGAATGAAAGAGTATTTCCTTCACTATCCACATAGAAGTTAGTTCCCAAATCGGTACGACGAGTCGCATAACCACCATTATAAAGACACAAACGTCCTATCAATCCCTGAACGTATGTACGGTTCATTACATCGGCGCGGTTACTACCTTCTCCGGCCCGGAACATGTGAGGTTCCACCTCAATCAACTTCTGAATATGATAATCATAAATTGCATAACGGGACGCGAGTCCTTCCGCTTTTTGACCGGCCTGCAATACATGTGGAACATCTCCATACCAACGGCACAATTCCCAGTAACAAGTTGCACGCAACGCTACCGCCTGCCCGTAAACATCGGAAAGACTATTCGGTTCTCCGGTCATGATTTCAGCAAAGTTAGGAAGTAATTCAAAACTGGTAATCAGTGAATTGGCAACTGAAATCGTTTCATATAACTTAGTGAATACTTCCGTCCCCTCACCTGTATCTATATTATAGGTACTAGTTCCTCCCGGATAAAACCATTTCTGAAGAATACCCGCGCTACCTTCATTATATGTGTCCTGAGAGTCTTCAATGTCCGATCCCCATACCGGGTGCCAGAAAAATCCAGTGGAGTGTAAACTCCGGTTGGCTCTCAGCGTTTCATACCCATAGTATAGGGCTGAACGTGCTGACTCTTCACTGGAAAAAACAAAATCGCGGTCGACAACACTTTCCGATGAAGTGTCGAGAAAATCATCACAACCGATCATAGTAAGAACGACACTCACCGCAAGAGCTATATTTAATATTTTTTTCATATTATCTCTCTATTAATTTATTTATAAGCTCAGAATTAAAAAGTAATGTTAGCACCCAGGGTAAATGTACGAGCCCGGGGATAGGACCCAAAGTCCATATTGAGTGTTGGGAATATCCTCAGATTGCTATAAAATCCACTTTGTCCTGTTGGAGTAGCATTCACTTCCGGATCAACGCCCGAATAACCTGTAATGGTAAAGAGATTATTTGCCGTTACATACACACGTACATTATCAATTTTTGCCTTACTGAGCAATTTTTTAGGTAAGGTATATCCTATTGTTAATGTTTGCAGACGCAGATAGGAACCATCTTCCAGCCATTCTGAAGAAGTGATACCACTTTGATGATAAGGTAAATGATGTTTAGCATTCGCATTGAGGGAATTCAACTCATCCGGAGTGGTCACCGCATATAAATTACCCGTAGCATCCACATTATAAACTTTGTATGCGTCGGCAACCCAGGAGGCACGCTGTTCACCAATTCCATTGAATTCATGACCAGATGCGTTAATCATGGCAGCAACATTATAAACTTTTCCCCCGGCAACCCAGGTAAAGTTTGATGAAAGATCAAAGTTCTTGTAATTGAAGTTTAACTGAAAACTTCCCGTATGTTTCGGTATCACTGAACCCAAGCTAGTTGCATCTTCGAGGTCAACCGTTCCACTATCATCTACATCCTTGAATTTGGCAGCACCCGGGAAAGCAGTCTGTCCGGAAGGCAGATCAAACGGATGCATGTAAGTAGCGGTAAGGGCTCTTGAAATATCTGGCACACCATCTTTCAGGATATACTGACCGTTAACATAGTTGAAATCGTCCACCGTATAATGACCATCACTTATGAATCCGCGTACCAGCCCGATCGGTTTACCTTCTTCAAACATGTAGTCGTTGGTAGGAACCAATGCCGAAGATCCCCAGTAGGAGGAATAAAGATATTGTTCCGCATTCGGAAGCTTATCCAGTTTATTACGGTTGTAATTATAGATAGCTCCGACATTGAAACGGAAATCACGGGTTTTGATTACATCCGCATTGACTGAAAGCTCGATTCCCCGGTTTGATGTCTGACCAAAATTTTGGAACTGATAAGAATATCCGGTTGTATTGTCTACAGGTACAGCCATCAGCAAGTCTTTGGTAGTATTCCAATATACTTCAAGACTACCATTAATACGATTATTCAGGAATCCAAAATCAAGACCAATATTGCGGGATATTGTTGTTTCCCATTTCAAATCAGGATTAGCAAGCAAACCGTCCGGACGATAGAATGAACCGAATTCTCCGTTAATTGGGGTATGATTGCTACCTGACCCCAGACTTGACCATGTTTCGCGCCAAAGATTGGAACTGATATTATCTGCACCCGACGTACCATAGGATAAGCGGAGTTTCAGATAGGAAAGCCAGTCTTTCGTACTTTCCATAAACGATTCTTCAGAAAGCCGCCATGCAATAGCTGCCGCAGGAAAATATCCCCACCGATTATTAGGAGCAAACTTGGAAGAACCATCCGAACGGAGAGTCGCTGTAAGAAGATAACGATCAAATAGGTTATAATTTAAACGTCCAAAGAATGATACGGTATGATCGGGAACCTCAATTTTATTGGTAGTAGATAGCGAAGTTGTTGCCGTATGAATCAGACCCATAGTCGTCTTATAGTCGAATGTACTTGGATAACCACGCCCTTCTATTTTTGATGATTCGGATTCTGACTTCAGAACTTCATTTCCCAGAAGCATTGAAAACACATGGTCTTTACCCAAATCGAAATTATAATTCACGGTAGATACTGAACGTAGGCCTTCGCTTTGACCCCGAGTGAGGTTAGCGCGTTTGTCCCCGTTGGTATATCCGTTTTCATAATATGAGTTTTTAGAAGAACCCCGCGAGAGTGATAATTCGCTACGGGCCGTAAGACCTTTAATGATTTCCCAGGATAAAGCTGCCGAGAGCCTCAGTGAACGGGAATGTGTTTTATCTGTAATATCATTAATCAGATCAACCGGATTGTGTTTATCGTCGATATTTGCTACACCAAAACCAAAACCCGAGGCAACTTCCGAATAATCTACTCCACCCAATGGATTATCAATCGGACGATAGATATAGGCACCTGATACATCAGAACCTTTTCCATTAGTTACATTCTCACGGCCATTAGAGTTCGTTTCCGTATAACGTATATCCATATCCAAGTCGAGCCCTTTTGTCAGATTTTGCTGGAGTTTTAATGAAGCATTCAAGCGGTTGTAGTCAGAATTGATTTTAATTCCTTCGTCATTGATATATCCAATCGTTGTATTAATTTTTGTCTTGTCATTACCGCCAGAAACAGTAACGTAGTGACTATGCGACAAAGCAGTTCGCAGCACATCATCCGTGTAATCATGTGCCTTTATATTGGCGTAATCTGCATAATGATTACCATATTTACTTCCCAGACCAAAATACTTTTCAACAGCATCTTGGTTGGCAGTTCCGCGTGAAGCGGCATAACTCCAGTTGTGCAGAATATACTCCTGTGCTGAAAGAGTTTCCAATGTCTTGGCAACGTTTTTTACCTGTACGTAACCGTCATACGAAACCTTAATACGTCCTTCTTTACCCTTCTTGATTGTTATAAGGATTACACCGTTTGCTCCCCGGGCTCCGTAAATAGCTGTAGAGGAAGCATCCTTTAATACATCAATGGATTCTATTTCTGAAGCAGGTATATCATTGATATTGCTTACCGGAAATCCATCGACTACATATAACGGATCGTTGGACTGGGTGATTGAACCGCCTCCACGCACCCGTACCGATATAGTAGCCCCCGGACGACCGTCTTGCGAGGTTACATTTACACCCGGCAGACGACCTTGTAATGCCTGTGCTACATTGGATACGGGATTAGCAGCAATTTCCTCCCCTTTCACCGAAGCTACTGCACCTGTCAGATCCCGGCGTTTAACTGTACCGTAACCAATAACCACTACTTCTTCTAGAATTTCAGTATCTTCATTTAGCTGGATATTGATAAAACTTTTGCCTGCCACCGGAATATCCTGCTCTGTATAACCAATATAAGAAACATGTAATACTCCATTAGACGCCACATTTATGGTGAAATTACCGTCCATATCGGAAACAACTCCATTTGCTGTTCCTTTTTCCATAATTGTAGCACCAATAATAGGATCACCGTTTGCATCTTTAACTGTACCTGAAATCCTGAGTTTGTTCTGGTTGGATGCCTGTTGTATTTCTGTCAGCGTCCCCTCTTCTAAAACAAACTCGGTGTTAGAAGTAAGAGCCAGCGAGAAATTACTTAAACTTAGGTAAACTGACGCTCCGAGCAACAGTATGGCCTTTTTCGTGTAATTCATAAATTAATTGTTTTGATTAAACCTGATAAATTTTGTGCTAAAAGGAAGATCATCAAAGTATTAGATTATCTTCTTAAACAGATTCACATGGATAGGTCACAAGGGTTTGCCCTTATTATACTTATCACATGTCTAAGTCTTAATTCCTAGTTTATTCATATCTCTGTGATTTTAAGGTGATACATTCATCTAGCTGCAAATAACTTAATCTTTGGCCATATGGAAGTGGAATATGTGCTCAAATCGGTTAACTTTTTGATTTGAGCGATTTGTATACTTCCACAGGTGGAATCCAATCAAATAATCTACTTTAAGATTGATGCCTCTACATTCTCCTTTTTATGCAGAAATACAGGAAGAAGAAAATCGACTCTTTCAGACAATTATTCCTCTTGAATATGTGATAGTACTTATACTTTTGCTCAGTAAATGTTTAACCGATATAATAATTTTAGTGTATGAAGATTACCTTTGTTACCTCTTTAATCATGCTGTTGTTTTTCTCAGCTTTTAATAGAGTATCCGCAAAAGTTACCCCGGATCTTATAGTGGCTAAAGATGGAAGTGGCAATTATACCACTTTACAAGCAGCCATTGATATAGCTCCCGATCAGGGAAAAGAAAGGTTTGTGATTTATATAAAGAATGGTTTGTATAACACGGAAAAGTTAATTATCCCTGAAAATAAAACGAATCTAGTATTGGTGGGAGAGAATAGTGATAAAACAATCATCAGCTATCACATTTACGATTGTAAAAGTCCGGAATCAGAAAATAAATGTCCGGCTGAATCCTGGGCACTATGGAAGGATAATAGGCCTTTGATTCGCACCTCTGCCACATTAACTATCCTGGCAAGTGATTGCCTGCTCCAAAACCTTACCGTAGAAAATACAGCCGGACCAGTCGGCCAAGCTTTGGCCGTTACCCTCCGTGGAGACAGGATTGTATTTCGCGATTGCCGTCTCATAGGATATCAGGATACCGTCTTTATGTGGTCGGATGGGATGCGAAACTACTTTAAAAATTGTTTAGTTGTGGGCCGTACCGATTATATCTATGGAGGAGGAATTGGTTATTTCCAGTCTTGCGAAATCCGTAGTTACGGCGGAGGATGGATAACTGCTCCTTCGACTCCGGAAGACCAGCCGTATGGATTCGTATTCAACAACTGTAATTTCACTTATTCCCTGAATAGTCCTCGGCCGGGAGATGATGGTAAACCTGTAGCCATTGGCCGTCCCTGGCATAAATACCCGAAAGTAACTATATTAAATTCAGAGATGGGCGAAGAAATTCATCCGGAAGGGTGGCCTACTACCTGGAACATGGAGTATGCTGATAGTAGCGGTAAGCTTCACCTGTATGAATATAATAATACCGGAAAAGGAGCTGATATGAGTAAACGGGCTAAATGGGTGGGTATAAGAGCGTTGAATAAAAAAGAAGTAAAGAATTATACGATAAAGCGAGTACTTGGCGGGGCGGACGGCTGGATACCGGAGAAGGTGAAGGTATCTTTACAAGCTGATTAGGTCATGTGGGAAAGTATTTCTTTTAGGTGCTATACCCCAAATTAACCACTAATCCTCATTAAATTGATGAAATGGGATACACAGGAATCATCATTATTCTTGTATTAATATTCTTATATTCAATTTTAATACATTTTATAAACCAACAGAAAACCAAAACTATTATTGACATCATAAATCGCAAAAAACCAAAACCTTGACCACACAAACACCTGATTATCAACAATTTACAAATCATCAAAAAGGGTATATAACTAAGGGATCCCAAGGTATATAACTAAGCATCCCTTAGGTACGTACCTAAGGACCCTTTAGTTATATACCTTGGCACTCCTTAATTATACAAAATAGAGAAATTACAACAACCCATCAATCGGAAGAAGATAACTAGCCGACGACTATAGAGATTTTTTGCATAAATATCCGAAAATGATTATCCGTCATTTCGAAATGGTAAAAAAATATATTGTTAAGAAAATATTCCAGGGAGAACATTCAAAACTACAAGATAAATATACAAGATCGAATTAATAAAGCGCTATACACGAATTTATTAACTTTAAAATTCTAGAATTAATTTATATCTTCGTATTCATATAACACAATAATAAAACACAATGCAAAACTTTTTCAGTTCTGAAATTCTTCAATACTGGGACATTCTTAGCGAATATATTAATCCATTCTCTGTCCTGATATGGGGTATCCTCGGGGGTATTACAGCTTTTATTGCAACTCTGGTACTAATGATTTACTATCGTAAGAAGATACTGGTTCGCAGACGGCATTGGACCTTGAAAGTCCTTTCTTATTGCTACCTTGTTTTTCTTCCTCTTTTTATTGGTTTTTGCGCTATGCAATGGTCAGCATTGCATAATTGCGAAAAACAGATTGTGAAAAATATACCCAAATACCTGGGAGAGACCAATCAATTATTCAATACCTATATCCGTGCTGAGGTGGTAAAAATTGTTAGTGAAGAAATTCTCAAATCAAGTGGTCATGAATTATTAGACCAAGCCGTTGGTGGAGCACAGAACCTTGCAGGTGGCTTGTTGAAAACGGTAGGAGTCAGTTCTGGTAAATCGACATCAGAAGGAACAGCCGTTACGAATGCTCTTGCCGCTTATGTAAGCTCTTTCCTGGTGGAAACCGGATTTGTGCGCAAATATATCGTTTCCGAAATCAAAAAGAAGGTGGGAGATGTATTGCTTATGGATAAAAAACTCACGAATGAATTTTTCGATATAGAGATCAATAAAATACTTGAGAGCGGAATCCTGAATACGGTGGTTGAAAAACATGTGAGGAATATATTTGGCAGTTTTAAACTGAATGTATGGCTTATGTTCCTGCTTGGAATGGCAATTCCGGTCATAGAGATTATTATTGCCAATAAATTGTATAAACACAAACCAGAAAATGAAGAAACACCTGTTTAAAGGGAGTCATATCTTGGCAGAATTTTACGGTGTGTCAAATACATCCTATTTTGATGATTCTGCTCTTTGTACCTGTTTGGAATACGGTTGCCAGAAAGCAAATGTTACTTTACTAAAGTATGACTATTCAATGTTTGATAACGGAGGGTATACAGCCTTTGCCCTATTGGAAGAATCACATATTTCAATCCATACTTATCCGGAATATCAGGCTATCTTTCTGGACGTATTTACTTGCGGTAATACCAATACCCGAATGATTGTGGATATATTGGAAGAGTATTACCAACCAACAGATAAAAAAGTGCAAATAATAGAGAGAGGAAAAGAAGATTTTAACCTATAAATCAGGAAGTGGAAAAAATATATAAACTAACCAAAGGTGATAACCTGGCTATTGATAATAAACCATACACTGTAAAAGGTGTGTTGGAATTAAAGCAAGCCAACTTTAGATGGAAAGAGTTCCTGCTAACAGATACAACCGGACAAGAAACGTGGCTGAATGTTGAACCGGCTACTCAGGAATTAATCCTTTACCGGGAAACGACTCAGCAGGATCGCCGCCTTATGGAAGAAAGAGAACATACTGTTTTCGAAACAGGAAAAGGAACTGTAATCCTTGCTAACAATATTCAGGGTATATCGAGAGGGAATACGGTAGAATTTGCCGATTATGTTTTTACCGAAAATGAACGGGAGCGATGGAGTTATGAGAAATGGAAAGAGGAAGAGTTTTATTTCATCGGAAAAAAGATTTCCTTATCAAGCATAACTCTCCTATCCAATCGGGAAAAGATATTATCATCTACTAAAGATACTTCCAAACGTACGTTGAAAGATTGGAGATCATTATCCTTAGGCCAAAAACTCCGGTTAAGAGGAACGGAATATTATATTAGTGGAATAGCCGATTATAAACAACATCAATTCCAATGGACGGAATATAAGCTAGAAGCGGGGACAGAAACGTTATGGTTGTCAGTTGAAGGATCTACTCCCGGGAAAGTTGATTTCAGTATCTTCCGGATTATTCCCCGCAGGGACGTTGCATTTTCCCAGAATTATAAAAAAGCAACATACCAGGATACGGTGTATGATTGTGTGGATGCAGGTAATGGAAGAGTAATCAGGAGTTCGGGTAAGGTAGACTTTGATCCGAATGAACCCTTTTCCTTTCGGGATTACGAAGCCAAAGACGGCAGACTGCTTTCTTTTGAGAAATGGGAGGATGAAACGGAAACATCCGTGGGAGAAACCCTTCAGGAGTTTGAAATAGAGATACTCCAAGGAAAAAAGAAAAAGCTAACGAACATAAAAGCCTCGAATGTTATATGGGCAATCTGCGGTATTGCCATTTCCATGGTATTTATTATTCCCTGGATTTCCAGTCTTTTTGCACTTCCCATTCAGGATACTATTAAAAAGAATTCCAGATTCAGCTATGTTACTTCCATTACGGCTACAGGTAATTCAAAAAATAAAAGCCATATTTATGAAACCAGTTTTTCTCCCGACCAGACTTGCCAATATATCATTAAAATTGATCCGGAGAATACGGAATGTGTGATTACTCCGAATGAAAAAGGAGCTGAAGAGATTTTTCTTCAAACGAATAAAGAAACGGTACTGATTTATATCAGTGAAGATAATACGACGTATGTACAGCTAAGTAAAAAAGAAACGGATGAGGAAAATACACCTTACCGGGCACGTTCGTACCATCGGGTAGCAGGTTTTTATACTTCCGGCATGCGCTGGTCAACAATCCCAACCGAAGGAGAAAAACTAAACACCTCTAAATACAATTCATTTCTCCATCAAGCCCGACAGGAAAGTATTAATGCCCGAAGAGCACGCGGAGGTGGCACTAGTTTTGGAAAATGAAAATAAGATGAAAAGTATAACGAAAATATAGAAAGAGATGGAAAGTATTTTAAGTTCCCTGGGATATGGCTTACTAGGTATCCTGTTATTAATTATAGGTGTCGTATTTATGAACCTGGTTATTCCCTATAAATTTACCAGAGAGATTTTTGAAGAAAAGAGTGTGGCAACAGGCGTATTCGTTGCAGGTATCTTTATCGGATTGGCTATTATTATCAGGTCTGTAATTATAGGAGGATAAAAAATGAATTTAACAGGTATTATATCTACACTTCAATATTGGGCAGTAGGTCTTATTATTTTCGTAATCGGTTATTATGCGATGGTATTTCTCTGCAAAGCAAAAGGCATTAACCTTAATAAAGCAATTGACGATCACAACGCAGCTGCAGGGATAGCTATGGCCGGGTTCATTATAGCCCTTGGTATCGTTATCAGTGGAGCTGTTCAATAATGGAACAGAAACCATTTAACGCAGCACCTTTATTATTTACCACACTCCTGATTTCTATATGCTCCATTATATATGAGCTTATTATCGGGAGTTTAAGTTCTTATTTACTGGGCAGCAGTGTTACACAGTTCTCCATTACCATTGGCCTTTATCTGTTTGCGATGGGTATCGGATCTTACCTATCCAAATACCTGAACAGGCATTTGTTTGATACCTTCACGCTGGTGGAAATTGCAGTAGGCTTACTGGGTAGCTTCTCCAGTATCTTACTTTTTGTTTGCCATATTTATACTAACATTTACCCACTGGTGATGTATGTAATGATCCTTTCTATCGGATTACTGGTAGGTATCGAGATTCCTTTACTGGTACGGATTATTGAGGCAAATAAGCAAAATATTAAATCAAACATTGCCAACCTTTTTGCCTTCGACTATCTGGGCGGATTGGTAGGGTCGATTGCTTTTCCTTTACTGTTATTACCCAAATTGGGTTATGTTACAACTGCATTCGTTACCGGATTAATAAACCTCATAGCTGCTGCTATCATTGTTTTCCGCTATCAGGATTATCTCCAGTATAAAACATTCTTTAAAAACACACTGATTCTTTGTTTTATAATCGTACTAGGTTTTACAGTTTACGGTGATTATATGACCCGTCAACTGGAATCGGGCTTATATCGTGACCAAATCATTTATACCCGCCAGAGTCTTTACCAGAAAATTGTACTCACCAAACACAAAGATGACTTACGTCTCTTTTTAGATGGAAATATCCAGTTCTCTTCTATGGATGAATACCGGTATCACGAACCTTTAGTTCATGTACCGATGTCAGTGTTCCCGGAAGCCCGGCATGTTTTATTGTTAGGAGCAGGAGATGGGCTCGCCGTCAGACAATTATTAAAATATCCCGGTATTCAGGATATTCTGTTGATTGATTTGGATGAAGAGATGATAAACTTAGCCCGCACAAATCCACAGATCAAGAAATTAAACGAACAGGCACTCGATAATAATAAGGTAACCGTTGTTATTGAAGATGCATTTACCTATCTACAACGTGCTAACAGAAAATTCGACCTGATAATCATTGATCTACCCGACCCCAACAATGACACCTTAAATAAACTATATACAACTTCTTTCTACCGACTAGTGAAACAGAATCTGGCACCAGACGGTGTTATGGTGACGCAATCCAGCAGTCCTTATTTTACAAAAAATGCATTCTGGTGTATTCATAAAACAATCCACGAAGAATTCTCCCAGGTTGTACCTTACCATGTGTATGTTCCGACTTTTGGTGATTGGGGATTTAATCTGGCAACTGAAAGGAAAATAAATATAAGTGAGTTAAGATTGCCGCAAGGGATTAATTATCAATATCTGAATGAGGATAACTTCTCAAGTCTTTTTCTCTTTGCAAATGATGAACGGGTAGGTTTAGATAAAATAGAGTTGAATACACTATTCAAGCCTACATTGGTAGGATATTATGAAGGAGATATCGAAAAAATGTAAAGAGATTCAATGTAAGCCTGCCAACCCGGTTTTTGCTGAATATAGGAGGCAGGCTTACTGTCCGGACAAAATTACAGTTGATTGTTAATTACAATCAACTGTTTGATTAACCCTTTTATTGGTATAAGATCCGGCCCGACCCTGGTTGAATGCAACAAGGTATTTCCATTCTTCAGTTATAACCCTGTTCCATTCTTTTATGTACACTCTTCCAGGTCTGTCATCGGGTACAGTTTTCCATCCCTGGGATTGAGCACATTTCCATTTTCCAATAATTGGGTGATTTTTCTCGTTGCTTGATGAGCATGAGGAAAGCATAAGCCATAGGGTGGTTACTAACGAGTAACTCAAAAAATAGTAGGTTTTCATTTTTTAGTCCTTAAATTGTTTTTCGTTCCGTAAAAACTGTATTATAGGCTTCTTAATCTTCGTTCCGTAAGCTTTGTTTTAAACGACAAAGGTAGGAAAATTTGTTCTTTCCTACCTTTTTTATTGATAAATTTCACCTCTCGACTGAAAAAATCAGCTATTATCTGTAGAGGCTATTGTTTTTGATCTTTCCAATGCTATGTTTATATTCGGACAAATGTTTTCCTTCCCGATCAAATCGTAGAATCCGGATTTTTCCAATACTTCATGTACTTTAGGATTCACACCGGAAAACACAATGGTTATTTTTTCTTTTTTAGAAAGCTTGCACAAATTGGTCAGGTTATGAATACCGGTAGAATCAATAAAAGGAACCCGTCTCATCCGAATGATGCGGACCTGTGGACGATCGCCCATACGAATCATTTGCTCCTCAAATTTGTTGGCAATACCAAAGAAGTAAGGACCGTTGATTTCATATACTTCTACCCCCTTAGGTATCATCAGATTCTCTTCATGAAGAGTGATGTCACTCTCCGTATTGGGATTGATTTCGTCTTTTATTACCGAGATCTCAGTTGTTTCAGCAACCCGTCGCATAAATAATAGACAAGCAATAACTAGTCCTACTTCAATGGCAATAGTCAGATCGAAAATAACAGTCAGGAAGAATGTAATCAGGAGTACGGCAATATCTGATTTTGGATTTTTCAATAATGCTTTGAATGTTCTCCATTCACTCATATTATAAGATACAATCACCAATACACCTGCCAAGCAAGCCATCGGAATATATTGTGCCAAGGGCATGAAGAACAAGAGGATCAACAAAAGGACAACGGCATGAATCATACCGGCCACGGGAGTTTTTCCACCATTATTAATATTCGTCATAGTACGGGCAATGGCACCTGTAGCAGGAATACCACCAAAAAGAGGGGTAATAATGTTGGCAGCTCCCTGAGCAATAAGTTCAGTATTAGAATCATGCTTATCGCCAATCATACCATCAGCCACGGTGGCGGAAAGCAGAGATTCTATTGCTCCCAAAATCGCAATGGTAATGGCTGGCTGAAGCAGGTGATTTATAGCATTCCAGTCAATAGGCGGTAATTCTGCCGAGGGTAATTCAGACTGGATAATAAATCGGTCTCCAATAGTAGGAATAGAGTCTATTCCCGCAAAAGTTTCAGCAAATAAACAGCAATGGTAACTACAATGATGGCAATAAGCGAGCCGGGTATCTTTTTAAATAGTTTGGATGAAAAGACAATGATTAAGATACTGATTATGCTAACTCCGGTATTCCACCAGTTAATGGTATCAAAATGCCGGAAGTATAATGCCCATTTTCCCAGAAAATCTCCCGGGACTGTTTCTCCACTAAAACTCAGTCCAAAAATATCAGCTATTTGGGTGGTAAAGATAGTGACAGCGATACCGCTGGTGAATCCCACAATAATAGGATAAGGAATAAATTTTATAATCGCACCCAGCTTGAATACACCCAGTAATATTAATATGACACCGGCCATAATAGTGGCTATAATTAATCCAGCTTCACCATATTGCTGGATAATTCCGTAAACAATAACGATGAAAGCGCCTGTCGGTCCTCCGATCTGTACTTTACTGCCTCCCAAGAAAGATATAATAAACCCTGCGATAATAGCAGTAATAATCCCCTTTTCGGGAAACACACCGGATGCAATACCAAAAGCAATCGCTAAAGGAAGGGCAACAATACCCACAATGATACCTGCCATCAGGTCGGCCATAAAGGTCTCTTTGGAATAATTTTTTAACGTAGAGATCAATTTAGGCCTAAAAGTAGAAGACTTCATTTCATTAATAGAATATTACTTTTTGAATGTTTGTCTGTTTGAATTTTGCTCATTCTTTAAACAGGCTGCAAAATTACAGAAAAAAGGAACAGGTAGTACTGAAGTCCGGTTCTTTCTTTGTATTTCGTAAATCTATTCTTATCTTTGTGATTAGAAATGGAGCAATATTAGAATACAGATAATTTCGTTTATCCTCCAAATTAACTAGAGAAAATTATGGCTAAAAGTATTAAAGGAACGCGTACAGAAAAAACCTGCTCTGCACATTTGCAGGAGAATCACAGGCAAGAATGCGCTACACGTACTACGCAAGTGTAGCGAAGAAAGAAGGTTATGAACAAATCTCTGCTATTTTCACCGAAACTGCTGATCAGGAAAAGGAACATGCTAAACGTATGTTTAAATTCCTCGAAGGTGGTATGGTAGAATTTACAGGTACATTCCCCGCTGGTGTAATCGGTACTACTGCCGAAAACCTGAAAGCAGCTGCTGCCGGCGAACATGAAGAATGGGCTATTGACTATCCTAAATTTGCTGATATTGCTGAAGAAGAAGGATTTCCTGCTATTGCAGCTATGTATCGTCACATTGTGGTGGCTGAAAAAGGACACGAAGAAAGGTACTTGGCATTATTGAGTAATATTGAACAAAATAAAGTATTTGCCAAAGATGAAGAAACCATCTGGCAATGCCGCAACTGCGGTTATATTCATGTAGGAACAGAAGCTTTGAAAGTATGTCCTGCTTGTTTACATCCGCAGGCTCATTTTGAAGTGAAGAAGAACAACTGGTAATGTGTTTTGTTCACTATAAATAAAGAAGACGCTTGCTTTCCACGGCAAGCGTTTTTATTTTTTCATCAACTCTTCAAAAAATCCGTCTCTGTAAGAATTTCCAATGGCTATTTCATAAGACCTGATAAATACATCGTTGTTATCAAAAGAGCCTATGTGATCCCTGCTCACAATGTAAGAGCGATTAATCCGCAGGAAAGTATTTTTAAGTAACAAATCATGGATAGCTTTTACATTCATACGGGTGATAATCCGCTGCTGATTCTCCATTTGGATGATGACATAATCTTTCAAGCCTTCGATAAACAGGATATCTTGGAGGTTCACCCGGAAAAACCGACGATCAGACTTTACAAAGATGTGTTCATCTGTCAGCCCTTCCACCTTTTCTTCTTTTTCTGTTTGATCTTCTTCGATTAAAAGGGAATGATAAGTAATGGCTTTATCAACCGCTTTCCGAAACTTAACCGGATCAATGGGTTTAACCAGGTAACCTATTGCATCCACTTCATAACTATCCAAGGCATACTCGGAATAGGCAGTGGTAAAAATGATCAGTGTTGTTTGGGAATCATCCGGGCAAATTCAATCCCATTGATACCCGGCATCTGGATATCCAGAAAGATCAGGTCTACCATAGAGGTTTGAATATACGCCGAAGCATCCGCAGCACTATTGAAGCATTCCAATAATTCTAGCTGAGGAATTTGCTCTACTTGCTTTTTGGATTGGACGGTGATTACCACTTCATCCAGTTCATGTACATTCTCTTTCAATTGAATTTCCAGATGTATTTCTTTGGCGGAAGTAACCATTACCTCCCGAATGATAGTTGTTTCATAACCAATGGAGGAAGCTTAAAGATCATGACGCCCTATTGATACACGTTCGATCGTGAACTTACCGTCCTCACCAGTAACTGCTCTCATACCGGAAGAAGGAAGAACGGTGATAGTAACATAGGGGAGTGGCGCTCCGGAAGAACGGTCAATAACTATACCCTGAATGGCTTGTTTCAGTTGATTCTGTGCGAATACTTTTCCTGAAGTAAAGATGTTTGTTATGAGCAACAAAAGAATGATTACCTGTCTCATGATTTATATATTTACTATTTGTTGTTTAATGATGCAACAAAAGTAAACTCTGATGGAACGCTATCCGGAATTATGAGACGGAACAAGATATGGATGAGATGAAACGGTTTGTAGACAGAGATTTTTTTATTGACAATATTTTCTTAGCTGGAAGAAGCAGTTCTCCTCCCTAATAATTGAAGATTTTGGGATTGCTTACAATCATTTTTCTTCCTACCGGAATCAGGGTCAGATACAATCGGCCTCCCGATGAAATCCTACCAGCATACCAGAGAAATGCTACCGGCTTTCAACCGAAGAAAAAATAGGAGATTGATTGATTAAAAGTTTATCATATTTAGAATTTTCTCTGTAGCTCCAGCATTACTCGTCACATAATGTCCCGCATTGTTACCGGTTTCCTGGAGAAAAGCTTTATTTGATAGAAAGCTATCCATCAAAGAAGAAAAGTCCTCATAATTTTTTATTGAATAAGCACCTTTATTCTCGATCAATTGAACTGCTTCCATGAACTTCTGATACTTAGATCCGAAGATAACGGGAATACCGTATACGGCAGCCTCAAGGGTATTGTGAATACCCACACCAAAACCTCCTCCAATATAAGCTACTTCTCCATAACGGTAAATGGAAGAGAGCAAACCAAAACAATCAATTATCAAGCAGTCGGCATTTTGTATTCTCTTTTCAGTTACTCTGCTATAGCGAACATACGGACGTTTCAATTTATCAATGATTTCAACCACGTGGTTTTCATTAATCACATGCGGAGCGATGATTAGTTTCATTTCCGGATGGCTATTAAAATACTCAATAAAAAGATCCTCATCCGGTCCCCAGGAACTTCCCGCAACCAGGGTAAAAGAATTGCCTTTAAACTTTTCGACCCAGGGTAACACTTTTGCCTGCTCACGAATCTGCAATACACGATCAAAACGGGTATCACCCACCACCGTTACTTTATTAGCATTTATCTTGGCCAGAAAACGTTTGGACGTTTCATTCTGCACAAAGAGGTGGTCAAAATTCTCTAACACATGCCTGTAAGTACCACCATACCATTTAAAGAATATCTGGTCTCTACGGAAAATAGAAGAAACACTATACACAGGAATATGTCTTCTATGTAATTCTTCCAGGTAGTTTTTCCAGAATTCATATTTGATGAAGAACGCCATGCATGGCTTAGCAACATCCAGAAACTTCTTCGCATTGCGTGGTTTATCGAAAGGCAAATAACAAATAATACCTGCTCCTTTGTAATCTTTACGAACCGTATACCCGGAAGGAGAGAAAAAAGTCAGTAGTATTTTGTATTCAGGATACAGTTCACGAATCTTCTCCATCAATGGTCTTCCCTGCTCAAATTCTCCCAGTGAGGCGGCATGAAACCATATATAATTGGCATCTTTTTCACGTTGCTGCCTAATCAACTTATAAACCACCCAATGTCCTTTCATCATCCGACGGGGCTTCCGGCTGAAAGGCGCTAACAAATGAACTGCAAAATCGTATAGGCAGATACCCAGGTTATAAAATAAATCTCCCATCAAAACTATTTCAATACTTCTATAGCGCGCTGTAGGCGGGTTAAGGTTTCCTCTTTACCTAACACATTAGAGATATCAAACATGTGGGGGCCTTTCCCCTCACCTACCAAGGCAAGACGGAAAGCATTCATGATATTACCGGTATGGTATCCTTTGTCTGCGATCCAGGACATAACAACACGTTCCTGTTCAGCAGCACTAAAGTCAGTGATAGAATTCAAAACGTCAGCCAATTCAGCCATTTGCACAGCAGAATCTTCCTTCCAACGTTTCTTTACTGTTTTTTCATCATAAGATTGGGGTGCCACAAAGAAAAAACCGGCTGCATCCCAAAGCTCATACACAAAATTAACACGTTCTTTGGTGAATGCAACCACTGCAACTACCTTATCGAAAGGTGCATCAATTCCTTTTTCTTTCAGGATGGGCAAAAACATCTCAGCGATTTCTTCATTTGGCTTTTGCTGAATATATTGATGGTTAAACCAAATCCCTTTCTTATAATCGAATTTTGCTCCGGACTTACTGCAACGAGCCAGGTCAAATAATTGTATCATTTCATCCATCGACATGATTTCCTGGTCGTTACCCGGATTCCATCCTAACAATGCAAGGAAATTGTTGACCGCTTCCGGCAGATAGCCCGATTCACGATATCCCGAAGAAATATCTCCTGTTTTCGGGTCCTTCCATTGTAATGGGAATACAGGAAACCCCAGACGATCTCCGTCACGCTTGCTCAATTTACCATTCCCCTCCGGTTTTAGCAATAAAGGTAAATGTGCAAAAGCAGGCATGGTATCTTCCCAACCAAATGCACGATACAATAATACATGAAGCGGAGCAGAAGGTAACCATTCTTCACCACGAATAACATGGGTAATTTCCATCAGATGATCGTCCACGATATTTGCCAGATGGTAAGTGGGCAATTCATCTGCAGACTTAAACAAGACTTTATCATCCAGTACAGAAGAATTTATCACCACATCTCCCCGAATCAAATCTTTTACATGTACATCTTCATTCGGTTCGACCTTAAAACGAACAACATATTGCCGACCGGAAGTAATTAAAGTATCTACTTCTTCTTTCGATAATGTCAGCGAATTACGCATAGCCAATCGGGTAGAAGCATCATACTGAAAATTGGTAATTTCTGTTCGTTTAGCTTCCAGTTCCTGCGGTGTATCAAAGGCAATATATGCTTTTTGATTATCTAATAAAACCTGTACATACTTCTTGTATATTTCCCGACGTTCCGATTGGCGATACGGTCCGTACTCACCACCGTACGTAACTCCTTCATCAAAATGTATATTCAACCATTTGAAGGATTCAATATTATATTCTTCTGCTCCCTGAACAAAACGTTGCGAATCAGTGTCTTCTATACGAAAGATGAATTTACCATTGTGCTGACGGGCAAAAAGATAATTATATAAAGCGGTACGAACGCCTCCGATGTGCAAAGGTCCTGTAGGGCTTGGTGCGAAGCGAACTCTGACGTTTCTGTCTGACATATTCTATCGTTAAATAAGGTGAATCGCGCAAAATTAATTCTTTTTTCTCTAACTATTATTTTATTTTCGTAATTTTCGCCAAAAATCAAAGTGTATGTTTCAATTCAAGATTAAAAAGGATCTCCCTTACAAAGATATTTTTACCAGGATCATCATATTTATCGTAACTGTAAGCGCCATTGTTTATTTCCTTCCACGCGATGGCAAATTTAATTACCAGTTCGATATAAATAAACCCTGGAGATACGGACAGTTGATGGCAACCTTTAATTTCCCTATTTATAAAGATGATGCGGTTATTAAAAGGGAACAAGACAGTATTATGCGTGAATTCCAGCCTTATTTTACCTTAAATAAAGAAGTGGAAAAAAATGCGATTACGCAATTTCGTGCAGACTACAATTCTAAACTTCGAGGTATTCTGCCTTCTGCCGACTATGCCCGACACATTGAAAGAGTTCTTCAGGCTCTCTATCAATCCGGAATAGCCTCCTCGGAAGATCTTACCCGCTTGGAAACAGACACTACAATTTCCATTAAGGTAATTGAAGATAAAGAAGCAACCCCAAGATATACAGCTGCAATTTTCAATGTAAAAGAGGCGTATGAATATCTCTTATCTGCCGATACGGCCAATTACCGGAAAGAACTTTTAAGACAGAGTTCATTGAATGAATATATTCAACCCAACCTGATTTATGATGCCGAACGTACCGAAACGGCACTTACTGAAACCATGAATAATTACTCATGGGCAGTTGGTTCGGTACAAAGTGGACAAAAAATTGTTGACCGAGGAGAAATTATAGATACACGCACTTACAACATTCTGGAATCATTACGCAAAGAATCACTCAACAGAAGCGGCTCTCTCCTGGAAAAGCGTTTAACTCTTGGAGGACAGATCATTCTGGTTTCTACTTTTATCCTGTTATTCATGATCTACCTTTATATGTTCCGAAAAGATTACTATAAACGGAACCAGAGCATTGCACTTTTATTTTCTCTGATCATCTTTTATTCGATAGCTACCGCATTAATGGTTTCCAACAATTTTTTCCATGTGTACATTATACCTTATGCTATGCTACCGATCATAATCAGTATTTTCCTGGACTCCCGTACAGCATTTCAGGCACACTGTACAACCATACTGATATGCTCGATCATACTTCGTTATCCCTTTGATTTTGTTTTACTTCAAATCCCTGCAGGATTGGTAGGGATTTTAAGCTTGCGGGAATTATCACAAAGGTCGCAGTTATTCCGCAGTGCTTTCTTTATCTTCCTGACTTATGCAGTTATTTTCCTTGCTTATGAAATGGTAAATGAAAATGACTTAAGTAAGATGGACGAAAGCACTTACATTTATTTTATTATAAATGGTATCTTCCTGCTGTTTACTTATCCATTGCTTTTCTTATTGGAAAAACTCTTCAGTTTTACATCAAATGTAACCTTAGTGGAGTTGTCGAATGTGAACAATCCGCTGCTTCGCCGTCTTTCCGAACTAGCACCGGGTACTTTTCAACACTCCATGCAGGTGGCCAACCTAGCCTCTGAAGCTGCTCTTCAGGTCGGAGCCAAAAGTCAGTTGGTACGTACAGGAGCATTGTATCACGATATTGGCAAAATGGAAAATCCGGTTTACTTTACAGAAAACCAACTGGGGGGAATAAATCCCCATAAAAATCTATCGTATGAAGAAAGTGCACATAAAATCATTGCCCATGTGACAGACGGACTCCGACTGGCGGATAAAAACAATTTGCCGAAAGCCATTAAGGAATTTATCAGCACTCATCATGGACGGGGTAAAACCAAGTATTTTTATATCTCTTGGAAAAATGAACACCCAGGCGAAGAACCAGATGAAGATATGTTCACTTATCCAGGTCCGAATCCCTCAACAAAAGAAACAGCCATCCTGATGATGGCAGACGCTGTGGAAGCTGCTTCTCGTAGTTTGCCTGAGTATACAGCAGAAAGCATTAGCAATCTGGTTGAAAAAATTATAGACTCTCAGCTACAGGAAGGCTTTTTTAAAAATTGCCCGATCACATTCCAAGACATTGCTGTAATCAAAGAAGCATTCAAAGAGAAACTAATGACCAGTTACCACACCCGGATCAGCTATCCTGAACTTCAAAAAGAAGAAACAGAAAAGAAGGAGGAAGTGAAACCAGAAGAGATGTCAGAAGAGACACAGGAGGGAATGACTGAATAAATCCGGTCATCCCTTTAGTAGCCTCATTGTTATTTTCATTCTTTCCGCAAGCTATCCAAAAGCCCGGCGCAAGCATCTTCCAACAAATCAATTACGTATTCAAAACCGGAAGAACCACCGTAATACGGATCGGGCACATGGTCGGTACTCATATTGACACAATAATCCGTCATCCGATGAATCTTTTGGGAGGTTTCGACCGATGGGGCATACTTATATAGATTATTGATGTTCTGGTCATCCATACCAATAATCAAATCAAAATCGTAAAAATCATCGGTTGTTACTGGTCGGGAACGGTGTGTTAATTGATAGCCCCGACGGGAAGCATGAGAACGCATACGCGAATCCGGCAGTTCGCCTTCGTGATAAGCAGCAGTACCTGCCGAGTCAACTTTGATTTCTTTTTCTAAGCCTGCCTCTTGAATCAAACGAAGCATGACTCCTTCAGCCATGGGTGAACGGCATATATTGCCGAGACAAACAAATAAAATTTTTTTCATTATTACATGGGATCTACGTCGTAATATACTATTAATGATTTAAATCTTTCATCCTCGATCATTTCTTTCTGAACACGAAGTAATAATTCACGGGCCCGGCTCATGGAGCCATCTGTTTCAATCTTAACAACAATTTTCCTTATATATAAAGTTTGAATACGACCCACAGGCGGCTTATCAGGGCCTAATACCCGCTTTCCAAAGATAGCTCGTAGTTTCTCCCCCATCGTGCTGGCCATTAATTCCAGCAATGCTTCATTCCGGTTCTTCAAATATACATATACTAACCGGTAATAAGGTGGATAATGATAGGCCAATCTTTCTGCTAGTTCCCGATTGTACATAGATTCGTAATCATTGTCAATAACTTGTTGTATAATTGAATGGCTCACGTCTCTGGTTTGTAGAAGCACCCGGCCTCGTTTATTTTTTCGTCCGGCTCGGCCTGCTACCTGCGCCATTAATTGAAAAGCTCTCTCATACGAACGAAAATCGGGATAATTGAGCATTGTATCCGCATTTAGAATACCGACAACACTCACATGGTCAAAATCCAAGCCTTTGGAAACCATTTGTGTACCTATTAATATTTCAGTTTTACCTTGTTCAAAATCGGCAATAATTTTTTCATAAGCAGTACGCGTACGGGTGGTATCCAAATCCATCCGAGATACAGAAACATCCGGGAAAATGGTTTTAACGTCATCTTCTATCTTCTCTGTACCAAATCCCCGATTCCGGAGATCTACTCCTTCACAAGCCGGACAGGAACGAGGTAACTGATAAGTGTATCCGCAATAATGACAAGTGAGTTGATTAATACCTTTATGATAGGTTAAACTTACATCACAGTTCTTACATTTGGGCACCCATCCACAAGTACGGCATTCAATCATGGGGGCAAAGCCGCGTCTGTTTTGGAATAAGATAATCTGTTCCTTATTATCGAGTGCCTCCCTCATTAATTGTAACAAATCCGGAGAGAAAGGACCATTCATTCGCTTTTTACGGGATAACTCCTGGATATCAACCGGCTGGATTTCGGGCAACTGTATCTCTTTATAGCGTTCGTTGATCTCTACCAAACCATATTTGCCAGTCATCGCATTGTAGTAAGTTTCTACAGAAGGAGTAGCCGTACCTAATAACGTTTTAGCACCCATCATGGAAGCCAGTACAATAGCTGAATTCCGGGCGTGATATCGAGGGGCAGGATCTTGCTGTTTATACGTATTTTCATGCTCTTCATCCACAATGATCAACCCCAGATTCCGAAAAGGAAGGAAAACCGATGAACGAACCCCCAAAATAATATCATAGCTTTTCTCACCCAATTGTTTTTGCCAGATCTCTACCCGTTCGGCATCCGGAAACTTAGAATGGTAGATTCCCAGTCGGGAGCCAAATACAAGTTTAAGCCGTTCGGTAATCTGGGTGGTCAGAGCTATTTCCGGCAAGAGGTATAAAACCTGTTTACCTTGTCGGATCGTCTCTTCAATCAGGTGAATATAGATTTCAGTCTTGCCACTGGAAGTAACCCCATGTAACAAGCAAACATTTTTCTCCTTAAAACAGTTTCGGACAGCATCATGTGCCCGTTGCTGGAATGCATTTAACGGATTTAATGCAATTATATCTGCTGTTTGTTTATTCAGACGACCTATTTCATGATGATAAGTCTGAAATATTCCTTTATCGATTAGGCTAGTTAATGCCGCAGCTGAAGCACCCGCCCGTTGTATCAATTCTTTTTTAGAAACTTCCTTTAATATAGCCTGGTTACTCATATAACCGGAAAGCTCCATATATTTCATTAATAAGGCTAATTGTTTAGGTGCCCGGCTGAGTTCTACAAAAAGGTCTTTCAAACGTACTTCGGATGAAGCCTCCTCTGTTAAGCGTATTCTGGACTCCGTTTTAGGCTTATAGGTACGACGTAATTCTTCTTGAATAAAAATAGCCTCTTTATCAAGTAATGTCTTTACTACTATTAGAATATTTTTAATGCCACTTTCTTTCTCCAGTTTAGTAAGTGCCATTTCTTTCTCTACGGACAAGATATGTAATATCTTTTGCTCCTTTTGCGTAAGAGGATCTGTCTCTTCAAAATCAGGATTATAAACTACAATGGTCTCACTCTCCAGTTTTAGTCCGGAAGGAAGAGCTGCTTTGTATACATCTCCCTGGGTACATAAATAATAATCGGAAAGCCATTTCCAAAAGTGAAGTTGTACCGGTAGTAAAATAGGAGTATGATCAAGTACAGTTGTTATTTCTTTAACTTCATATTCTGTAGGTGCATTGTAATGTATTGCACAAACAATTGCTGTATAAAATTTCTTCCGTCCGAAGGGTACAACTACCCTGCAACCAATTTGCAGGTCGTTCGCTTCCCCGTTCGGTAAAGAATAGGTAAAACTACGAGGTAAGGGTAAAGGCAATATGACGTCGATATATCTCTTCATTGCGAACACAAAGGTACAAAAAAAGAGGCTCTCCTGAGAGAACCTCTATATCTGATTTTACTGTTCTTTCAGATTAGAAGATATAAGCAACAGAAACCTGCCAAACTTTAGTTTTGTAGGATTTACCAGTAATAGCACCCCAAACACCACTAGCAGTTTCTCCCGAATCAATCTTCGCTTTCGCTGAATCAGTGAGTGGCATATTATAATTTACACCTATCTGCAAATGATTCAGAAGTTTTACACCTGCACCCAGATTCAGGGCGAGTTCAGAATTTTTATAGCGAATAGCTCCTTCGACACCATCCCAATTAAACTTGTCGTCCGAACGCATATTAAAGAAGAAACTTGGACCAGCAGCGAGATATATACTAGCAAGACTCCCCAACCCAAATGAATATTTCAGATTAATAGGAAGTTCCAATCCTTGTTGCTTCAATGTTTCACCGTTAAACTTATTCCCTTTTTGAGAGTACATTAAGGCTCCATCTACGCCCAAACCTACAATGGGAATGGTAACATCGACCATAGGCCCAATAAAAAAGCCCGTATAATTATCTGTATTTCTTACATCACTCCAGGTGTCCGATAGAGAAGAGGCGAGGTTTAAACCTCCTTTAACACCCAATTTTATTTGCGCTTGTGCTGGTATAGTTGCTCCAACTACCAACGTTACCAGTAAAATACCAATAAACTTTTTCATATCATAAATTTATTAAAATGTGATTCGCAAATATAAAACATTATTGTGAACAAACATAAACAAAAAAGAATTTGTTGGATAATCTTATCTATATTATTTTACAGATACACGCTGAAAAGAATCTCCAACCCCTTATTACTATGATAAATAAGAATATTTAGATTTAAGTAAATCATGCTAATTGGTTTATACTATTCTTTATGAATGTGCATCAATGGTTTAAACAACACGAACTTCTATCCCATATCTTGTTGGAATAAAAGGAAATGCTACCGAAAAATGAAGAAAAACCTTATTCTGTTTGCCTCAAATGCTACCGGAAGTTGAGGCAAACCCTACAGCAACCAAGACTGAAAAGAACTTCTTTTTTAAATGGTTTATTCTCTACTTCACTCACTCTCTTAAAAGAATTATCTCCTCTTTATCCTTACAGGCATTCCTTACACAAAGAGTTTTTTATCTGACAGGGTTATTTTCAGAATTATTTTCTATAATTTTGTATCAGGCAATTTGACTTATTAACGCAACTTTTTTAAACTATGACCTTGAAAAACAAGTATCTTTTACTAAGATTTAATGGAGCTTATAGAGATAAAATCCCTCGCATCGATCAAATGGCAGCAGAAGGCATGCGATTTACCCACTTTCTGGCTGCGCAACCTGAAACTGAACAGTGAGAAGCCGGAAATGTACCTCAAAAAAACAATAATTACAATGAAAAAGATACATCAACTCCCCCTATTAACAGCTATCATACCGCTGGTTGGAATTACTTCCTGTACTGAGAAAACGAAAACAGAGGAGCGTCCGAATATTCTGTTTATTCTTTCCGATGACCACACTTCACAAGCTTGGGGTATTTACGGAGGAATTCTTGCAAATTACGTAAAAAATGAAAACATTCGCCGATTGGCGGAAGAGGGTTGTGTGCTCGATAATTGTTTTTGCACCAATTCTATTTCCGTGCCCAGCCGGGCCACTATCATGACTGGAGCATATAGTCATAAAAATAATGTATATACTTTAAGTGACGCATTATCTCCGGAAACAGATAATATTGCCAAACGGATGCAAGCTGGCGGTTATCAGACAGCCCTGTTTGGAAAATGGCACTTAAAAAAGAAACCTACTGGATTCGATGACTTCTATGTATTCCATGACCAAGGAGAATATTATGATCCGGTTTTTAAAAACGAATCGAACTGGGTAGACGATGAGTTAGGCCGACAGGGAGATACAATTGAAGGATTTTCCACAGATATTGTAACAGACTTGACTATTGATTGGCTGCAAAATAGGAATAAAGAAAAACCATTTATGATGTTCTGCCACTTCAAAGCGACACACGAGCCTTGGGATTTTCCGGAAAGACTAAAACACTTGTATGATGATGTTGAATTTCCAGAGCCGGAGAATATGCTGGAATTTAGCCAGGAAAAATCAGGCCGCACATTTCCAGGGCAACAATTGGAGAACATGGCCTGGCGATGGGAAACAGCATCCAAAGATCCGGAAGGCTGGTGGTGTCGCTATCCGGAACTTCCTTTCTCCGTACAAGGAATGGACCCTGTCAGTGCCCGCAAAAAGATTTACCAGAAGTTGATAAAAGATTACCTGCGTTGTGGAGCCGCCATCGATGACAATATCGGTCGCCTACTCCGTTATCTGGATGAAGAAGGTATCAGCCAGAATACAATTGTGGTATATGTATCCGACCAAGGCTATTTTCTCGGTGAACACGGTTTCTTCGACAAACGTATGATGTACGAAGAATCTCTCCGCATGCCTTTTGTAGTACGTTATCCGAAAGAAATCAAAGCCGGAACAAGGAATAAGGATATCATTACAAACATTGACTTTGCATCCTGGCTAGCCGATTATGCCGGTATTGATGCTCCAGAACTATCACAAGGCCGCAGCTTCCGCACCAACCTGAATGGAGAGACACCAGCCGATTGGAGGAAGAGCATGTATTACCGCTATTGGACTCAGCACCAAATTCGTCCGGCACACCTGGGAATACGTAACGATCGTTATAAACTTATATTCCTTTATGGGGACAAACTGGATACGCAAGGATCTGAAGATAAATCTTCAACACCATCCTGGGAGTTTTACGATCTTGAAAAGGATCCACATGAAGATAAAAATCAATACAACAATCCGGAGTATAAGAATATTATCCAACAGATGAAAGAAGAGCTCCTTGCACAAAAAGAAGAGATGGGAGATATTGATACAAATCTAACGATGCAAAAAATTATGGAGGAATATTATTGGTAATAGCATAAGCCTTATACTCTTTAATAAAATGGCGTTGTTTTTCGTAAAAAACAACGCCATTTTATTAATCCTTTATATCTCAGTTTCCGACACAATCCCCTTAATTTTATTTCATATATTCCCTTAACTTATTTAATATCAGCTGCGCAATAAAAGAATTCGAAGCAATCATTTCTTTTCCAAATAAGTAGTTCTCTTCGCCTTCAAAATCAGATACAATACCGCCAGCCTCTTTCATCAACACAATTCCAGCCGCTACATCCCAAGGTTTTAAACCTGATTCCCAGAAAGCGTCAAACCGCCCGGAGGCTACATAAGCCATATCTGTAGCTGCAGATCCCATGCTTCTGATACCCCTTGTATTTCTCATACACCATTCCAGGAGATTAAGGTATTTATCCAAAGAATCAAAATTGGTAAAAGGAAAACCGGTAACCAGTAATACCTGACTCATTTCACTACGTTGAGATACATGTATTTGTTTTCCATTCAGAAAGGCTCCCCCACCTGTCCAGGCATAGAAACATTCTTTCCTACCGATTTCATATACAACTCCTAAAACAGGAGCATCATTTTCAATTAATCCGATACTTACGGCATATACGGGAACTCCTTGAATAAAATTGGTTGTTCCGTCCAGCGGATCAATTACCCAGTTAAAACGCTCCCCCTTCGTTTCAATAGTTCCTTCCTCTGCTATAAACCCGGCCTCCGGAAGTAACTTTTGCAGCTGGCTTATAATTAATTTTTCAGCTTCCCGATCCACATAACTTACGAGGTCATGGAGCCCTTTGCTTTCTATTTTGGTTTCATCGAATTTATCGCGTTCCTCCGCAATAAAATTTGCGGCCTTCTCAACTATTTCACATACTGAAAAACAAAGTTCATTAAGTTTGATCATAAAATTGAATCAGTTTTTTAGATAAGTAGGTAGATTCTTTTCATAAAAAAGGAGACCCACATATTGAGGGCCTCCTTCACTGTAAATGCTCCTTTCCAGCATTCTTACATATATTTCTTGTAATCAGTATTCCTCTTCGTTAAAAAAGAAATCTTCTTTACTTGGATAATCAGGCCAGATATCTTCTATACTTTCATAAATCTCTCCTTCATCCTCCATTTCCTGAAGATTTTCAATCACTTCCAGAGGTGCACCCGAGCGCATTGCATAATCAATCAATTCATCTTTTGTTGCTGGCCAGGGAGCATCTTCTAGTTTCGATGCTAATTCCAATGTCCAATACATAATCTTTCAATATTAAATTGTGAATATTATTTGCTGTTCTCTATTTTTCGGCAAAAGTATAATAAAATCTATCACTTGCAAGAGTTATTCCAAAATATTTCGCCTCTTTTTTCATTTATATTCAACTTACGGGACAAAACGAACAAATAATCGGAAAGACGGTTTACAAATGCTAAAACTTCCGGCGAAACTGTATATTCTTCTGATAAAAACAAGATACGCCGCTCCGCATTCCTGCACACAGTTCTACATACATGGCACACTGCTGCTCCACGCCCTCCTCCGGGTATTACAAACGCTTTTAACGGTGGAAGCTGGTTATCAATCCGATCAATCTCCTCTTCCACTTTTAGGATATCTTCCGGGGTGATAACACTTGCCTCTCGCAAGGTCGTTTTTTCCTGGTCAGTAGCCAAGTGAGAACCTACGGAAAATAACTTATTCTGTATCCATAACACAAAAACACTGTCTTCCTCATCCGTTATATAAGTAAGCAATAATCCGAGTTGAGCGTTTAGCTCATCTATCGTACCATAAGCTTCCAGGCGAATATGTGTTTTCGGAACCCGGGTTCCACCTACCAATGTGGTTGTCCCCTTATCGCCTGTCTTTGTATATACCATGCTTTTTTTCATTCTTTATTCGTTTTGCGCTGTTTTATGGCTTAACGTTTACAGCTAATTAAAAGTTTACTATATAATGCTGTTTCACCTTTTTTCTATCAAAAAAGATAATTCCCAGGTCGTACAAATCAAAAGTGATGCCAACAACTTCCTCCTGACAAAGTTTTCTCCAGAGTTTTTTCATATCGCCAGACTGGTATATACCTTCAATAATACAAACCGTTTTTTCATGAGCATATTTTACATATTGATTGAAAGTCTTTTCCACGAAATAAGGATCATCCGGGTGATGAATATAAATAAAATCAAAAAAATCCTCTATTGGTTGTACCCAATGGGAATTATATGTAATAATTGTATAGAAGGTATCCTTTTTAGCAGCCTGTAAATAGGATATTGCTGAAGAAGGTAGTCCTACATCAACGATTCGTTGCGGTTGAAACCTGTTAACTAACCGGAACAAAAGCCTTTTCACTTTCCGGGAAGTCTTACCCAGCTTTTTGCCTGAGCTTTCTTTTTGCTTTAGCTCTTCATAGGCATAGTAAGGCGTTTTCTCATAGAAAACATTGGTAATTAGTTCAAAAGCAAAGGGTGAATGCACTCCGTAACCACAACGGTGACGAAGACGCGCTAACCAGATAAAAGGTTGTTTCACGGCTCTAGTAATGCTCATATCATTGGGTCTGTAGGATTGTGGCAAAGGTAATTTAATTTGGTTATTTATCCATAAAATGCTGATTTTTTTACTGTGAAAAAAAGCCACAGAATGATTCAACATCTTCCTGTGGCTTCGAAACTCAATGAAGTTTCTGCAAATTTAAGTATCCTTTATCTAATATTTATTGTAATTTAAAAGTTACAGGTACAGTGAATTTCACCCTTACCGGCTTATTTCTCTGCATACCCGGATTCCATTTCGGCATTCCGCTAACTACGCGTAATGCTTCTTTATCCAGTTGCGGGTGTATACTCCGTGCAATGGTAGGCTCTGTAACAGAACCATCTCTATCCACCACAAACTGTACAATCACTCTTCCCTGAATACCTTGTTCCTGGCAGACTGTCGGATATTTGATGTTTTTACTTAAGTAACTCATCAAATCAGCCGTTCCATTACCAAAAGAAGGCATATTTTCTACAACAACAAAGATTTCTGTTTCATCTACCGCATCATCTTCATTATCTATAGGAAGAGGAACATATCCTACATCAACACCCTTGCCCAAATCCTCGGAGTCAATATTTACAAGCGTGTTGACTTCCGTTTCATCATCTACCACAAGCAACTGATCTACAATAGCCGGAGCAGGAGGTGCAGGCGGTGGAGGAGTAGGTGGGGCAAAAGTAATTGGCACCATATCTTCCGTGAATATAGGCTCAAGAGCACCTGAGCTAAGATCAACTTCCTTATCATATTGCGCCCACTCAAAGGCAACAAATAAACAGGCAAGCACAGCAACAAATCCCATTAACAACCAAGTACCTCTGCGGTTCTCGATTTGTGCGTTTTTCGATTTCTTAATTTCCATAACAATAGTTTTTAGTGTGAGTAAAATAAGGATACTTAATATATATATATAAAAAAACGTGTGTGTGCTACCTTTATATATGCAATATATCGATTTTTTTGCCACGTTGTACTATGTTAAATCATTCTTTAAGGAAAAAGGAAAGAGTTTTTCTTCTTTTAAAAAATAGCGTTAAAAAAGGGTTAAACGTTAAGTTAATATTGTTGATTTATTGTATAAAGAAGTAGAAGGCGGTATATAACAAAGAAGGATACAATAAATTATTGCATCCTTCATGGAGAGTTTCAACTGCACTACTTAATTATTAAAAAGTCCGATTATTTTTTGATAGACAGTAATTTGTGAAATTAAACTATGGGGAAGTGACCGAAATATCATATGCATAACATTTATGGTAGTTCGCTATATTGTTATCCTACTACAATCTCTAAAAGTTGAACTACAAGTGGGGATTAATTAGACACGACTTTACTTATCCCCCCAACTATGCTGAGTGTTATACACATATAACCCATATAGGGAAAATGTAATTTTTACACTGTTTTTTCAAAAAATAACCAGGCTTTTTATACGGCCCTAATACGCACTTTCAGTTGATAGCGTTCCGGATTAGGGTCTGGAACAAAGTAGGGTCCGCATTCATTGCAGCCAAGCTGGTAAGTTACTCCAGGCTCTAGTTTCACTTGCATTTCTACATTTTGATATTCAGCCCGGCTATTACTGCTGACCAAGAAATTATATACTCCGGGATTAAACAGAGCAACTTCTACTTTGTTCGGATTAAGAATTCCGTTTTTCAGGTTGGTGTGGTAAATAAACGAATCATCCAATGGCCTGCCATTAACCGAATCGAGATTTACCCAAAGTGCCACTTTCACGATATTAGGATTATTATATACAGGAAGCAGTCTGAGATAAGTGTCTTCATGCTTTCTGACTTCTTTCTTCTTTTTAATCATAGAGTACATAACCAGTACCACAAACTGTAGCCCAAAGAGGGATCCTATAATATAATAAATGCTCATAAGGTATAATTTTAAAAGGTACAAAAAAATTTATCAAGAAATATATATGGATTGTGTTCGTGTTGTTAAATCTTTCATACGACAAAGGTAGACATTCTAAATTGTTCTATTTTTCATATTATCTGGCTAATAATTAACAATTTCCGATTTTTTCCTGAAAAAAATTGGGAAATTGCTTTATCATTTCTATCTTTATTTTCATAATAAAATAAGAACAATTATGAGTTTTGGAGGACATGCTTTAGATATAATACTCCGGCAAAAGTTAAATCAGGACCAACTTAAATCTACCCGGAGAAAGCAAAGAAATCATCACAGGAAAAGTTTGGGGAAAGGTTCCTATTATAATTCTGATACGACCGTGGAGGAGTTAGAAAGAATTGACCGACTGCTTACAGAACGTGAGAAGCAGCAGGAACGTTATTTTATCCGGATGACTTTTCTCATTTTTAGCATTGCATTAGTTTTGGCTTTAGCAATCTGGGCATTTATAATATAAAGTCTATTTCTCGTTTATTCTATTATACCTTTTTATTTATAGCACAATACAAAATATGTAAAATTGTTTTCATTCCTTTTTTAAGAAATCAAAAAACATTTATTTCCCTTTTCACCCAAAAACTTCTATAAGTATTTTCTATGGGCAAAATGACCCAAACTATACTATTATTATATATAAATTATACCTATCTTTATATTATGCATTTACACAAAGAGCAAAAATTCATGCAAAAATACCACTTACAAAACAGACCCAACAGAGAAATTAATGATAAAGAGCAAATCCGGGAGTTACTTAAAAAGGGGAAATATGCCACATTGGCTTTATGCAGAAAGGATGAACCTTACATCGTTTCACAATGAATGTGGACATTGGTATAAAACACTGGTATTTCGAGGTGAAATAGAAATTATATCCAAATTGGAAGAAAAAAAGAAAAGTATCAAAATCCTCCTTAATCATTTGGAAGAAGATAAAGAAATCATTGATAAAAAATCAATTCCTCCGTTTCTTTATATAAGAATCTGGTGATCTTAGAACTGCCCATTGCACATATGAACGGAAAAGCAGGAAGATAACTTTTTAATATATAGAATTGAAATAAAAGAGAATGATAATGAAAGACCCACCCACTACTCCCACCCATATCAACAATTCTGGGGAGAAACGTCTGATATAAAAAGATGAAAAATCAATTTCAATCTTATACCTATATATAATGAAAGAATCAATCAGGAAATATGGAAAGCCTCCATTTCAGGTAGGACTTCTACACGGCGGCCCGGGAGCATCTGGTGAAATGAAACCTGTGGGAGAAGAATTATCTCGGTATTTTGGAGTATTAGAATTTTTGCAAACAAAAGATTCTATTGACAAACAAATCCAGGAGCTTTTCGATCAAATTACCACCAGTACCAGAGAACCCATAACTTTAGTTGGCTATTCCTGGGGAGCCTGGCTTTCAGTTTTATTTTCTTCAAGATTTCCGGATCGAGTTCACAAACTTATACTAATAAGTTCGGGAGCTTTTGATGACAAATATAACCCAGATTTAATGAAGATTCGCTTGAGCAGGCTCAACCCTGATGAAAGAAAAGAAGCAAAAGAAATTTTAGTATTGATCAATTCGGGAGAGATAGCCAGCCAGTATTTTCAACGCTTCGGACAATTAATGGAAAAAGCAGATTCTTATAAACTTAACCCTAAGAACTCAGATGATGAGATAAAGTTAGATATTAATATTTATCAAAAAGTATGGAATGAGGCTGAGGGTTTAAGAAAATCAAAAAAGTTACTACAAGCTATCGAAAAAATCCACTGCCCGGTAGTTGGCTTTCATGGCGAATATGATCCACATCCGGCAGAAGGAGTTGAAAAACCTTTATCAGAGAGATTGGTCAATTTTAGAATGGTCAAGCTAAGTAAATGCGGACACACACCCTGGAAAGAAGAATATGCAAGAGATCTTTTTTACAAAGAATTGGAAAGAGAAATCATAATTTGACATTCTGACATTTTGATAATTTAAGCTTTCACAAATCGACTATTCCCCCCAAGTTACCTTGAGGATGAAAATAACGCAAGGAAATGGGCTTAAGAAAATTCAGATAGAAACCATTAGGTAGATTAATAAGTCAATACGACAAATAACTAAATTTTTTGAAAACACTCTCAATTAAATAAGAGGGAATTATAAGCAATTTGACACATTGGATCAATCCTATAAAAAAGATAAACTAGAAAAACAATGGAAGAAAAAAAGGAAAAGATCGTCAATTAATTTCTACTTTTTCCCCAAAGGCTATAAGTTCTCCCATCAAGATCTATAAGTTCTCTTTGGAAAATCTATAGATTCTCTTTGGAAGACTTATAAGTTTTGCAAACAGAATCTATAAGCTTTACACCCAATTTAGTTATTTTTTTCCTGGTTTTCGTGGTTTTTCCATCCCCAAAACATCTCAAACCAAGATTTTAGCAGAGTTTCAAAATAACTACCGTCATAAAAAAAATTCAATATTGAACATTTTATCATCAAAATAAAACAAATGCAATAAAAATGATATATTTCAACGTATCAAAAAATGATAGAATATCTAAAACTTTATGGTGTAAGTAGAAGCCATAATAACTTAAAACATTATTGATACCCTTCCATGTGATTACTTAAGAAAAATATTTTCTATTCATTGTTAGATAAAAGTCTCTAATATTTTTTAGTATATTCACACCTTTTAATATAATCGCATGTATGAAGGAAAGGCATTTTTTATTTGAATCTATTATATGGGAATCTGTTTCTGAATTTGTAACTCCAAACGGAGACGTTTCAAAAGGGATTGGGGAATCAGTTATTCAATTGAATGGAGATTTAATAACGAATGAAAGTTGGGCCATAATTAAAGGTAAAAGAGTTGACAACAACTATAAAATCAGACGCCTGTCGGAAAACCGTTATCAATATACTTCCCAAAATCCAAAGCTTGGAACGCAAAAAGGTTATTTCGATATTAGCGGAAGTATTATCTATTCTAAATTTATGATAGAGAATACACAATTAAATGGATATGAGATAATAAGAAGGATAGACGATATATGTTATTCCATCGGGGCGTTGTATAATGGGGATGAACTTGTCAACACATGGAATGCTACTTTACGAAAGAGATTATAAACATAAACACCCATGACCAAGATTTAGAAATTAATTTTAGATGATTGATGGGGTTGGTAAAATTACTTGTGCAAGTATAGATCGTTAAATCAATATAATACAGCGTATGGCAACTATTTTCAAATCAACTGAAAGAGAATTTAAGGAAGACGTACATAAAATAGATAATTTTAGATTATTCTCGGACGTTTCAAGAGCAAGGAAAGGAGTAAATCCTACAAGTTTAAATTTTGATTTACGACAATTAAATCCCGATCAATATTGTGCTGCCTATCATTTTCATCGGTATGCGGAAGAATTATTTATGATAATCTCAGGCTCTGCCACCTTACGAACTCCTGCCGGTCTGGAAGTAGTTCATAGTGGAGATATTATCTTTTTTGAATCTGGCGAAACAGGAGCCCACCAGCTACACAATCATACTACTGAGCCTTGTATTTACCTGGATGTAAGAAGTTATATCGGCTATGATGTATGCGAATATCCAGACTCCAACAAAATATTTCTCGTTCCGTCATTCGAAATATTCAAGAAAGAGGCTCTGCTAAATTATTTTGATGGAGAGGAAAATATTAGGGATGTCTGGAAAGAATTGGAAAATGGAACAAAAGAGTAAGGTGAGAAGAAATCAAACTTCTACTGATTCCTTCTCCTTTATTGAGTATTTATACCGACAAAGGATATTATTTCTCTACTCTTTCACCTTTGAGTGTTGCTGAGCTCGCCTCTGTAACTTTTACCCATACATAGTCGCCTACTTTATGGTTTCCCTTATCAAATACAACTACCTTGTTCTGTTCTGTACGGCCATATAACTGCTCATGTGAACGTTTTGATCTACCTTCTACCAGTACTTCATAAACTTTTCCAATGCTTCGATTATTAGATTCGGAAGAAAGTTGGTTCTGCAAAGCAATAATCTCATTCAACCGGCGCACTTTTACTTCTTCCGGCACATTATCTTCAAGATGTTTGGAAGCATAGGTACCCGGACGTTCGGAATATTTAAACATGAAAGCTGAATCAAATCCGCATTCACGCATCAAAGAGAGGGATTCCTGATGATCTTCTTCCGTTTCAGAATGGAAACCAGAAAAGATATCCGTACTTAACCCACAATCCGGTATAATACGCTTGATGGCCGCTACCCGTTCCAGATACCATTCACGGGTATATTTTCGGTTCATGGATTTTAGGATTCGTGAACTACCGCTCTGTACCGGCAAATGGATATGTTTGCATACGTTTGGAACTTCGGCTATTACCTGCAGTGTTTCATCACTCATATCTTTGGGATGAGAGGTAGTAAAGCGTACCCGCATTTCTGGCACGAATTCAGCCACCCGCCGGAGTAACATGGGAAAAGTGATTACTCCATCTTTCCCTTCAAACCGATAGGAGTTTACATTCTGGCCTAAAAGTGTAACTTCTTTGTAACCTTTTGCAGCTAGATCCTGTACTTCATTCAATATACTTTCCACATCCCGACTTCTTTCGCGTCCACGGGTATAAGGAACAATACAATAGGTACAGAAGTTATTACAACCCCGCATAATTGAAACGTATCCGGAAATATGATTTCCACAGATACGCGAAGGAATCACATCCCGATAAGTCTCAGTGGCCGAAAGCTCCACATTTATGGCCTTTTCACCCGTTTCAACGGCGGCAATTAATTCCGGCAATGTCAGGTAAGCATCCGGGCCCACTACCAGATCCACATGATGATTATCTATTAAATCATCTTTTACACGTTCCGCCATGCATCCTAATACTCCCACAATAAAGTTTTTCCGTTTCTTTTTCAGGGAATTAAAAAACTCAAGCCTATTGAGAATTTTCTGTTCGGCATTATCGCGTATTGAGCACGTATTCAAAAAGACGGCATCCGCTTCTTCTAATGATCCCGCCTGTGCATAACCCGCCATTTGCATGACGGACGCGATTACTTCACTGTCTGCCACATTCATCTGGCATCCATAGGTTTCTATGAACAACTTTTTGTTGTCATTCACAGTTGCAGATTTAAAGTCTGTTCCCGTTGATTTTTCCATTTTATTCGTTATCTAAAAATTCAGCGTACAAAGATACGGCATAACAAATTATTTGTGGCTTTTAGGAGACAAAAAGAACGAAAAAGAGAACAAAAGGGACACTATTTCTTAAAAAACATTAAGGAACGGAACATTTTTAGCTGAAATTTTGCCTGTTTAATCATATTTCACATATCTGTAGAGTGAAAGAAACATTAGATTTTTTCATAGTTAAGGTTTAGGTTAAAAAAATTAAGGGGAGCTGTGAAGCTGCCCTTTTTTCATTTAAATAATTGGCTACTATCAGATTAAATCCATATCTTTGACGGAAAATATTAAACCAGTCTGATAATTACAATGAGTATCATTCAAGTTCTTTTTATTATTGGGATTATCATCTATATTGTTGTAAAACAACTTAACAAGGCGGCCAGTGTTAACCAGGAACAGCCTCCTAGTTATGATAATAAAGAAGATGTTTACATAGATGCGGAAGAAGAAGATTATGTTTTCAACACACCTTCCCCTTTTGCACCTGCATCGACACAAAATTATCCAGCCAACAAGAAAGATAAAAGTATATCCTCTCCTTTTGGAAAAAGCCATAAAGTAAAGAAAACGTCTTCTATTTTACCACCACCGGAACATCCTCCTACGGCGGAAGAGGAACAAGCAGATTTTAATATTCGATCCATCGAAGAAGTAAGACGTGGCATTATCTGGTCTGAAATATTAAACAGGAAGTACTAATTCTAATCATAAATTAAAAAGATAACATTCTACAACATTATGTCGTTTAATTATTTATCTGCAGCAGAAGCTGCAAGTTTGGTAAAACATGGCTATACTGTTGGTATCAGCGGATTTACACCAGCAGGTTCTCCAAAAGCAGTAGCTCCTGAAATTGCGAAGATTGCAGAAGCGGAACATGCCAAAGGAAACCCATTTCAAATTAATCTTTTCAGTGGAGCCTCTACAGGCGATTCGTGCGATGGAATTCTGTCACGCGCAAAGGCGATACGTTACAGAGCACCTTATACCACCAATACTGACTTTCGTAACGCGGTGAACCGGGGGGAAATCGCGTACAATGATATTCACCTTTCACAAATGGCACAGGAAATTCGTTTCGGATTCTTCGGCCCTATGGATATTGCTATCGTTGAAGCCTGCGAATTAACATCGGATGGAAAAATATACCTTACTGCTGCCGGTGGTATTAGCCCAACTATTTGCGAAAGAGCAGAAAAAATTATCGTTGAGCTTAATAGTGCTCATAGCAAAAATATGATGGGATTGCACGATGTGTATCAACCATTGGATCCTCCTTACCGTCGTGAAATTCCAATCTACAAACCTTCCGATCGTATCGGTACTCCTTATGTACAGGTTGATCCAAAGAAAATTGTCGGTGTAGTTGAAGTTAATATGCCGGATGAAGCCCGTGGTTTTACCGCACCTGATCCTGTTACCGACCAGATTGGTGTGAATGTGGCTAATTTTCTCGCCGCAGATATGAAACGGGGCATCATTCCTGCTTCTTTTTTACCGTTACAATCAGGTGTAGGTAACATTGCCAATGCGGTTCTAGGCGCTTTAGGACGGGATAAAACCATTCCTCACTTCGAAATGTACACAGAAGTAATCCAAGACTCTGTTATTGACTTAATGAGAGAAGGCCGTATTAAGTTTGGTAGCACCTGTTCGTTATCAGTAACCAACGAATGTCTGGATGAAATTTACAGCGATATGAAATTTTTCGGGGATAAATTGATCCTCCGTCCTTCTGAAACCTCCAACAACCCTGAAATTGTCCGCCGTTTGGGTATCATTTCAATGAATACAGCCATTGAAGCTGATATCTACGGAAACATCAACTCTACCCATATTGGTGGCATCAAAATGATGAACGGATTGGGAGGGTCAGGAGACTTTACCCGTAATGCATATATCTCCATCTTCTCTTGTCCTTCTGTAGCAAAAGGTGGTAAAATCAGTTCGATTGTTCCTATGGTATCTCATCACGACCATAACGAACACTCTGTAAATATCGTGATTACGGAACAGGGAATTGCCGACTTACGTGGTAAGAGTCCGATGGAAAGAGCCAAAACAATTATTGAAAATTGTGCTCACCCAGATTACAAACAACTTTTATGGGATTACCTGAAAATCTCTTCCAAAGGTCAGACATCTCATTGCATGAAAGCTGCATTGGGTATGCATGCTACCTTGACTGAAAAAGGTGACATGAAGTTGACTGATTGGGCAGAATTTACAAAATAAGTAAAATAAAGAAAGGATCAGCTTCACAATGGATATCCATTGGAAGTTGATCCTTTTTATTTTCCTTCGCTGGGGGATACCTTCTTAATGCCCACAAAGTGTTTCACAAATTAAATCCTGCAAAACCCTTACTTCCCTAGCCGATAGTTGATTTTGGTTCATAATTGCAAATGCTATATCATGTCCATTAGCCGACTTTAGATAACCCGCCAGCGAACACACACCCGTGAAAGTACCCGTTTTAGCATGAACATTCTTATGGGCTTTTGTCCCCGTCTTCATCCGGTATTGCAAAGTACCGTCAATCCCGGCAATCGGCAAAGATTTGTAGAGTCTGCCGAATATGGCCGAACTATTATAAGCATACTTCAACAGATCAACCAGCAACTGCGGTGAGATATAATTATAATGCGATAGGCCACAGCCATCTGCAATCCTGTATTTTTTGGGATCATGACCCACTTTTTGAATCTGTGTTTTTATTACATCGAGTCCCTCTTTCCAGGATACTTTTTTCTGTTTGGTGGCATTCACCGCTATTTTGCAAAGTAAAGCTTCGGCACCCAGGTTATCGCTTTCTTTCATGACTTCATTCACAACCTTTTGCAGAGGAGTTTCCCAGGATGTGACCAGAAAAGAGAGAGAATCATTTTCCAATTCCCGGTATCCGTATTCATCTGGAATACGCATTCCTTTTTCACGCAGCCGCTCGATGAATGTATACATAAAAAAGTCCTGGGAAGGATATACATTTACATTCTCTTTCCTTTTACCTGTTACGTTTCCTTTGACGATAATATCGTTTTTATCTTCCAGCCAGTTGCGGGAAACGGAAAACTTTCCGGCATCATAGTCCTTTGATTTAGCATCGTTCGTCAATGTATAAAAGCCCGACAGTGGTTCAGCAAGAACAATGGCACTGTCTCCTTTGGTAGAGGCAGGTAAAGCAGTAATGGTGATTGTTCCTTTATTAAGCATCAATGGCGACATATACGGCTGGTAACCACCAGGCGTGTCATCCCATAGCCAACCGGTTCCCCAATATAAAGAATCTTTCATGGAAACATCTCCATATATATTCCCCTGGATAACAGAAAAGGAAGATGACCTGACTTTGCTTACCAGCGAATCCATGGCTACATCATTAAATTCAGGATCAAATCCGCCAATAACGTATAAATCTCCGATGAGTGTATCCTGACGAACAATTCCTTTGTACCATACTTCCGTGCGGAAAACATCCTGTGGATCCAGGTTCTCCAGTGCGGTAATCACTGTCAGTAATTTCATAGTGGAAGCCGGACGAGAAAGTTTGTTTTCCCGGTAAGAATAGAGTTGCTTATTGGCTGTTAAGTCATAAACAGATACACCGACATCAGCGCCATCCGGTAACTTTAGATTTATCAGTGAGTCGAGGCGTTCGGTTAAACGATTCTGCCCCCACGTTGAGGGCAATAATGTAAGTAAAAAAAAGAATGTCAACAAATAGTTTTTAATCATAATGTTTCCCTAAATATTTCGCCAACAGTTGGATGGGGGAAAACAATCCGTTTCCACTCTTCCGTCTTCATCTGTAGCTCCACTGCCATGCTGGCGATGGTGATGATCTCCGAAGCCGGATTTCCTAATACATGTACACCCAATATCGTTTCATCTTTACCTAATAATATCTTGCAGATACCATTCACTCCTTCATTCTCTGCAACAAACCGGCCGGAATAAGCCATAGGTAGTTTGTTAACAGTATAGGATATTCCTTTCAGTGGCAATGTTTCTTCTGTTTCTCCTACTCCTGCAAATTCCGGATTGCTGTAAATAACTCCCGGAATGGCTCTGTAACTCATACTATCTCCTTTACCCAGAATCGTATGCACAGCCACTTCTGCCTCACGAACTGCTGTATGGGCGAGCAAAGAGAATCCGGTTAAATCACCACAAACATACACTCCAGGCACAGAAGTTTGCATTTGTTCATTGACAACAACACAACCTCGTTCTGTTAATTCCAAATTCAGATTTTTAAGACCAAACCCTTTTGCTACCGGACGACGGCCAGCACTTAATAATAGTTTCTTCCCGGTGATATTTCCTACTCCATCCGCATTTTTATAGTAGACGGTCACGCCTGCTTCTGTTTCTTCCAATGAAGTCACTTGTGTGCTTACTAAAAACTTCACACCTTTTTTGGCATAATCCGCGCGAAGCATGGCAGATAATTCTTTATCCATCCCGCTTAAAATTTCGTCAAGCATTTCAATCACAGTAACTTCGGTACCCAAACTGTTGAAAAAAGAGGCGAATTCCATACCAATCACTCCACCTCCTATAATCACTAGTGATTCGGGAAGTTCTTTGTTATCCAAAGCTTCCCGGTGAGTCCAATAAGTTACCTTATCAACCCCTGGAATGGGAGGAATAGCCGCTTCGGAACCTGTACAGATAATTAGATTCTCACAAGTATATGTTTCTTCACCGCAACGGATGGTATTTTTATCAATAATAGTTGCTTCTCCGGAAACTATCATAACTTGATTGGTGGCCAGTTTGGATTTCACACCGAGCACAAGCTTACGCACCACCTTCGCTTTGCGTGCGATGATCTTAGGCAGATCAAAGGTAACTTCCGGCACATTGACCGCATATTTGGAAGCTTGTTGAGCCGAATCGTATGTCTTGGCAGAATAAAGCAATGTTTTGGTAGGGATGCAACCTTCATTCAGGCATACACCTCCCAAGTTTTGTTTCTCAAAAATGATGGTACTCAATCCGGCCTTGCCGGCTGCTTCGGCAGCAGTATACCCTGCAGGACCTCCACCAATTATTGCTACTTGATAGTTCATAAGGCTAATTATTAATGTGTTGTTTGTACTGTCTTTTGTTGCTGCTTTTCAATGATATCGATAAACTCCCTTTCTTTAACTGGCCATACGGGAATATATTTATCATTTATACACCAGATAAGAAGATAGGAAGTAGCATAGAAACTGCCAATCTTCATGATATATCGCTTATCCACTGAAATAATATCTTTAATAAGAATCGTTTTTGATTTCGAGAACCTACCTTTATATACAATTACTTCTCCCTGATTGGTTACCGTATATGTTGTATGAATAAAACGTTCGATAAGAAACACAATTAAAAGCATACAAAAAGCGGCAGGGATAATTGATTTTATCCACAACAAATAGAAAGCAAGTAATCCTAATAAAATCAGGAAGAGATATTTATACCAGGTTATTCGTGTATGAAATATTCGATTCATAAAATCATTTTGTCAGAAAATTGGGAGCAAGTTACTACTTTTGTCGATGACTCACAATAAAAAAACAATTAAAAAGCCAAGAGGTTTCCACCAAACAAAAAGAGTTATTTTGTAGTTTTGCATTTATAAAACAGGATATATATGGTTAGAAAGTTCGATTTCCTCGTTATTGGGTCCGGTATTGCCGGCATGAGTTTTGCGTTAAAAGTGGCAGGTAAGGGTACTGTGGCACTTATCTGCAAAACATCATTGGAAGAAGCAAATACTTATTTTGCACAGGGAGGAATAGCCTCGGTTACAAATGTGCTGGTAGATAACTTCGAAAAGCATATTGAGGATACCATGATAGCGGGTGGCTGGTTAAGCAACCGTGACGCCGTTGAAATGGTAGTACGGGAAGCACCCGGACAGATTCAGGAACTTATCAGCTGGGGAGTAGACTTCGACAAGAATGAAAAAGGAGAATTCGACTTACACCGCGAAGGTGGCCATTCCGAGTTTCGTATCCTTCATCATAAAGACAATACAGGAGCCGAGATACAGGATAGTCTGATTGAAGCCGTGAAAAGACATCCTAATATTGAAGTATTCGAGAACCGCTTTGCCATCGAAATCCTGACACAACATCACTTGGGTATTACCGTTACCCGCCAAACTCCCGATATTAAATGTTACGGTGCTTATATTCTGGATACAGAAACCGGAAAAGTGGATACGTACCTGGCCAAAGTAACATTGATGGCAACTGGAGGAGTAGGTGCTGTTTACCAAACTACCACCAATCCGTTGGTTGCAACCGGAGACGGCATTGCCATGGTTTACCGTGCCAAAGGAACCGTCAAAGATATGGAGTTTGTACAATTTCACCCGACCGCTTTATTTCACCCTGGTGATCGTCCTTCCTTCCTAATTACGGAAGCGATGCGTGGCTATGGCGGTGTACTTCGCACGATGGACGGGGAAGAGTTTATGCACAAATACGATCCGCGCCTCTCATTGGCTCCCCGTGATATTGTGGCTCGCGCCATTGATAATGAAATGAAAAACAGGGGAGATGAGCATGTTTATCTTGATGTAACCCATAAAGACCCGGAAGAAACTAAAGCACATTTCCCGAACATCTACGAAAAGTGCCTCAGCCTGGGTATCGACATAACTAAAGATTATATTCCGGTTGCACCCGCTGCTCACTATCTTTGTGGAGGTATCCTGGTGGATTTGAACGGACAATCTTCTATTGAACGCCTGTATGCCATTGGTGAGTGTTCTTGCACCGGATTGCATGGAGGAAACCGTCTGGCCTCGAATTCATTGATTGAAGCCGTTGTTTATGCGGATGCCGCAGCGAAACACAGTCTGAGCGTTATTGGTGATTATTCATTCAATCATAAAATTCCTGAATGGAACGACGAAGGCACCCGTTCGAATGAAGAAATGATCCTGATAACACAAAGTTCCAGAGAAGTAACTCAAATCATGAGTAGCTATGTAGGTATAGTACGCTCCAACCTGAGGCTTGAACGAGCCTGGAAACGACTGGATATTATTTACGAAGAAACAGAAAGCCTGTTTAAACGTAGTTTTGCCTCCAAAGAAATTTGCGAATTACGTAATATGGTCAATGTGGGATACCTGATTATGCGACAGGCCATTGAACGAAAAGAAAGTCGGGGTTTGCACTATACCATTGATTATCCTCATCTTCCTCAGGAGTAAGGAGGAAGAATACAGATGAACCTATTATAAACTTCATTATTAATGGTTATGGCTTTATCCCGAGTCGGTAGCATTTGCTCAGAATGCCAGTAGGATTCGAGGCAAATGTCGGTAGCATTTCCCTTACCTCTCGGTACGATTTTAATTTATAAGTACTATCCGGTTCTTCTTTGCATTGCATTTGTGTTAAACAAATCCAAAGGATTCACTTTTGGACAAAAATGCAGGGTAATAGAAACAATTTTATATCCTTGTTCCATTTTCTTTTATTATTTTTGCGTTGTGTGCGTAAACGATACAATTATTTAATAGATAAAGACGTATGAAAACAAATTATGAAGTTCGCTATGCGGCGCATCCCGAAGATGCGAAAAGCTATGATACCACAAGAATCCGCCGGGATTTTTTAATCGAAAAAGTTTTCTCCAAGAACGAGGTGAATATGGTATATTCCATGTATGACCGCATGGTAGTAGGTGGTGCCATGCCGGTAGGTGAAGTACTGACCCTGGAAACCATTGACCCGTTGAAAGCTCCTTATTTCCTCACTCGCCGCGAAATGGGTATTTATAACGTGGGTGGAGCCGGAAAGGTGAAGGTAGGAAACGATGTATTCGAACTTGATTTCAAAGAAGCACTCTATATTGGTTCAGGCGACAGAGAAGTAACTTTTGAAAGTGCTGATGCTGCTAAACCTGCTAAATTCTATTTCAACTCATTGCCAGCACACAGAAACTATCCGGATAAGAAAGTGACCAAAGCTGATGCCGTAGTTGCTGAGATGGGCTCTCTTGAAGGCTCAAATCATCGTAACATCAACAAGATGCTGGTTAACCAGGTATTACCTACCTGCCAACTGCAGATGGGCATGACGGAACTTGCGCCCGGTAGCGTTTGGAACACGATGCCTGCTCACGTACACTCCCGTCGGATGGAAGCTTATTTCTATTTTGAAGTTCCCGAAGATCAGGCTGTATGCCATTTTATGGGTGAAGTAAATGAGACCCGCCATTTGTGGATGAAAGGTGATCAAGCTGTACTTTCTCCTGAATGGTCTATCCATTCTGCAGCTGCAACTCATAACTATACTTTCATCTGGGGTATGGGGGGAGAAAACCTGGATTATGGGGATCAAGACTTCTCATTGATTACAGACCTTAAGTAAGATTTAAGTTTATAGTTTGTAGGTATTATATAGTGTTAAACATATAAACGACATATTCAAAGCTATAAACTTAAAAACGACAAACTATACATTCAAAAATAAACTCAAATATGGCAAATTTTTCATTAGATGGTAAAGTAGCTCTTGTTACAGGAGCCTCCTATGGTATTGGTTTTGCAATTGCAAGTGGTTATGCCCAAGCAGGTGCAACAATTGTTTTCAATGACATTAACCAGGATTTAGTAAACAAAGGTCTAGCTGCATACAAAGCTGAAGGGATCAATGCTCACGGCTATGTGTGTGATGTAACAAATGAAGACCAGGTAAATGCCATGGTAGCTCAGATCGAAAAAGAAGTAGGAGTAATTGATATTCTTGTTAACAATGCTGGTATCATCAAACGTATACCGATGCATGAAATGAAAGCATCTGAATTTCGTCAGGTAATTGACATTGACCTGAATGGGCCGTTTATTGTCGCGAAAGCCGTTATTCCTTCCATGATGAAGAAAGGTACCGGTAAGATCATCAATATCTGCTCTATGATGAGCGAACTTGGACGTGAAACTGTATCAGCCTACGCTGCTGCCAAAGGTGGTTTGAAGATGCTAACTCGTAACATTGCTTCCGAATATGGGGAATACAACATTCAATGTAATGGCCTCGGCCCGGGTTATATTGCTACACCGCAAACTGCTCCTTTAAGAGAAATACAAGCCGATGGTTCTCGTCATCCTTTTGATCAGTTTATCATTGCAAAAACACCGGCTGCACGTTGGGGAACTCCAGACGACTTAGTTGGTCCTGCTGTGTTCCTAGCATCAGAAGCTTCTAACTTCGTAAACGGCCATGTGCTGTATGTGGACGGAGGTATTCTTGCTTATATCGGAAAACAACCTTGATATTTAAGTTGATGAGTTTTTAGGTTTATAGGTTTTGAGTTATAACATCACAATAGCATGGATCATCCTCAGCCAATAAACTTAAAAATTCACAAGCTCACGAACTAAACTTGAATAAAGCAAAAATGAAAAAGATTCTTTATCTCTTTGCAACCGCCTGTATCTTCGCAGCCTGCAATGAAAGTAAGACAGTAACAGTGAAAGTGAAGAATCCTATTTCTCTGGACAGAACCAGCGAAATGGTAGAGATATCTGCTCAAGAGGTATCTGTTAAATTACAGTTGTCTCCCAGTGCACAATTTGTAATCAACGATTCAAAAGGAGATGAAATTCCTTATCAGATTACATCAGATGATAAAATCATTTTCCCAGCAGTAGTATCTGCCAGCGGTGAAGCTGTTTATACAATCAGGACAGGTATCCCAACTCCTGTAGGTGTGATTGCCTGTGGAAGACGGTATCCGGAGCGAGTGGATGACATGGCTTGGGAAAACGACTTGGTTGCCTTCCGTGCCTATGGTCCTGCTTTACAGAAAACCGGAGAAAAAGCTTTTGGTTATGATGTATGGACAAAATACAAAACAGGTGAACCGGTAATAGAGGCTCGTTACGCCATGGAATTGAATCCTCAAACACTAGCAAAGATCGACAGCCTGAAAGCAATTGATCCTAAGGCTGCTCAGGAACTTCGTGCTGCTACTTCCTATCATGTGGATCATGGCAATGGTTTAGATTGTTATAAAGTAGGTCCTACCCTTGGTGGTGGTACAGCTGCTTTGATGGTAGACGGAAATATAATTTATCCATACGCATACAAAGAAGAAAAGATTCTCGATAACGGACCGTTACGTTTCTCTGTAGAGCTAGTGTACAATCCGTTGACAGTAAAAGATAATAGTAATGTTGTGGAAACCCGTGTTATCACATTGGACGCTGGCTCTCACCTGAATAAAACCGTGATAACCTACGCTGGATTAAAAGAAGCTACAGATGTGGCAGCCGGTCTTGTTCTTCATGAACCGGACGGACAAGCTGTTATTGCAACTGACGCTTCCGCAGGTTATATTACTTATGTAGATCCGACTGATAATCCAACCGCCGACAATGGAAAGATTTATGTAGGAGCTGTTGTACCGGGAACGGTAAAAGAAGCCAAAGCTGTGTATTTCTCTAAAGATGAAAAAGAGAAAGAAAGAGGTGGAGCAGATGGTCATGTATTGGCTATCAGCGATTACCAACCCAACAGCCAGTATATTTATTACTGGGGCTCAGCCTGGAGCAAAGCCGGTATGGATACGGATAAATGGAATAAATATGTGGCGGATTATGCGCAGAAGATACGTAATCCGTTGATGGTTACAGTAGAATAAAGAAAAGACTTAATCATATCTGAAGGAGTTTTCTGAATTAATCGGAAGACTCCTTTTTTTGTTACCTGTTTTATAGTAATTTAAATTCATATCCTTGCTCTTTCAACCATTCTATAGAACGTGGCAAAGCATATTTCATATTCTTTTCTGACTTCATTGAATCATGAAAAGTAATAATAGATCCATTCCGTACATATTTCTTCACGATCCTAAATACTTGCTTCCCATTGAGCTTGTTACTGTAATCACGGGTAACCAAATCCCACATGATAATTTTATAATGTTGCTTTAACACATAATATTGTGCCCAGCGCATGTGTCCATGAGGAGGTCTGAAGAGATCTGTCTTGAGTACTTCATTTGCCTGGTCAGTATTTTTCAGATAATTCAAGGAAAGATATTCAAAACCACGGATATGATTAAAAGTATGGTTACCGATACGATGTCCGCGATCTACAACCATCTGAAATTCTTCCGGGTATTTGCGCACATTATCCCCCACCATGAAGAAGGTAGCCTTCACCTCATATTTATCGAGTAAGTCAAGAACCCAAGGGGTTATGTCAGGAATGGGGCCATCGTCAAAAGTCAGATAAACAGCTTTTTCATTCGGATCCATCCGCCAGATTGCATCCGGGTATAAAGCCCGGATGAATTTTGGAGGTTGTTCGATGAACATATTCTTAAGGCGTTTCTTACATTCTTTTTGCTCGTTCCATGTACATATTGTACAAGACGTTCAATTTATCACTGTAATTCTGAGCTTTTACAGATTCATAGGTTTCCATAATTCGAATGGACTCATCGAGCAATTGAATGTGAAGCATAATTTCTCTTGAAGAGATGTACAACTGCTGATCATTCATACTCAAATACCAGCTAACATACTCCAGTGAATTATTTGCAATATTATCCATAATTCGGTCACCCTCTTCCTGTTTTCCTAGCTTATAATAAGCCTCAGCCATATTGAAAGCACCATTCTGATATTCATAAGGTACATTGAATGACGGTACCATCTTATCACAATATTCCAATGCGGCTAATGCTTTGTCATTTTTACCCTCCTTCAGTAATTGATCGACTAACTGAGTGAATATCCGACGGTGTGTATAGCACATTCTCATCGTATTCTCATCAATATAAACACCTTCCTTTTCGATACCACCGAACTTGAACTTGTTCATCAGGTTATCATACATCTTGTCAGAATCAATAGTCGCGTCTAACTGCTGTGTATTAAAAGGAGTAAAGCGGTAGGCTAATCCTTCCTGAATAAAATGATTGCCCATATTCAACTGATTTTCTGAGCCTACAGTAATAGCCATGTACATAGGGCGTTCCCAATTAGTATTGGCAAGCATTTCCAGCATCATCAACTCACTCTTATAAAGAGCACGTTTACCTTTTAAAGAAATATGCATATAATCGGGAATTGAATCACCCACGGCAGCCGGTATTTTCATTCCGGAACGACGCACAGCTTCTTTATCAACTTTTACTACAATACTATCTGTCGGGATAACCCTGAATTTTTCATCCTTATTGCGGACCCAGTTATTGAGGATATTTTTCAGTTCATACGGATTCTCACCGAATTCTTTCCGAATATCATAAGTTACTTCGTCAAGTTGGTCGAAATTACCATTTTGAGCTTCAGCCTGGGCATATAGATCGTCTAATTGCTTTTTCATATCCGCACGAACCGGCACATATTCATTAGTACCTTCCACATATTCCAGCCGTTCCCAGGTAATTGGTAGTGAGGGGGAATCATAGGCCGGACGCTTCATCTGGTCGATGTACCAGTCTGTTTGCAGGTAGCTGAGGTTACAGGTACGTGCATCCGTACGGAATTCTTCGGTTTCCTGGTTGTACCATAAGGGGAAAGTATCATTATCCCCATTGGTAAATATAATCGGATTGCCTGTTTCCTGAAGAGACATCAGGTAATTCTGGCCAAAATCGCGGGCAACAAATCGTCCGCTTCGGTCATGATCATCCCATGTTTGACTAGCCATCTGAATGGGTACACACAAACAAAGAACGGAAGCAATGATGGCAGAAAGCTTTTCATTAGTTTTAATATATCTTTGCAGCAGCCGGGCCAGTCCGGCTACTCCCATACCAATCCAGATAGCAAAGGCATAGAACGAACCGGCATACGCATAATCACGTTCACGAACTTGTAACGGTGCCTGATTCAGATAAAGGATAATTGCAATACCCGTCATGAAGAAAAGGAAAAAGACAACCCAGAACTGTTGTATTCCTTTCTTTCCGCGATAGGCTTGCCAAAGTAAACCGATAATACCCAAAAGCAGGGGCAATCCATAAAAGACATTCCTTCCTTTGTTTTCTTTTAATACAGTTGGCAATAAATCCTGGTCGCCTACAAGAATGTTATCAATAAATTTAATTCCGGTAATCCAGTTGCCATGTTCTATTTCTCCCTGACCTTGAATATCGTTTTGACGTCCGACAAAGTTCCATAAGAAATAACGCCAGTACATGTAATTCAGCTGGTAACTGAAGAAAAATTTAATATTCTCCCATTGGGTAGGGATGTTTACCGTGACAGGTTCTCCACATCTATCATAAGATACATTCGTACCTTTTACATTGGCCCACATTTTATATTGCTCTACGTGGGCCGGTTGAGCGCTATACATACGCGGAAATAGCATATTCTGTGCATAAGCATATTCCACACGCCCCGGTTTTTCAATATAACTGTCTTTTTCAGTAGGGGATGTCTTTTCTTTCTGTACGTATTTTACAGGTGTTTCAATCTGACGGGGAACACAGTATTTCCCCTGGATATCGAGAGCAATTTCAGAAGAATACGCTTGTCCGTAGAACAAAGGACGTGTACCATATTGCTCGCGTCCCAGATAATCACCCAGTGTGAAAATATCCTCGGGAGAGTTCTGATCCATCGGTGTATTGGCCGTTGACCGAATCATGATCAGTGCATAAGTCGAATATCCTATTACAATCACCAGGATACAAAGCATCGCGGTATTCATTGTACGTGCGGTAATCCGGTATTTGGAACCTGGTTTGAATCCATATAAATAAAATGCCAGGAGTGCTAATACAATAATTCCAATAACAATACTTGTTTTACCGTGTCCGTAAAAAGGAATACCTAATAATGCAACGGTTAACAGGAAAGATATATTCATTCGTGACCGATTTCCCTGCGTATAACTTTCGTATACCCCCCAGATAATCGCGGCGACTAGCACAAAAATATAAACGATTACACCTGTATTGAAGGAAAATCCCATAGTATTAACGAAGAATAGTTCAAACCATCCCCCGATTTTAACCACTCCGGGCACTATGCCATAAAGTACTACTATCACCAGGAGAGCCGAACCTAACAGGGCAAGCAAACTTCCTTTGAGGTTAGCATCCGGGTTCTTTTTATAATAGTAAACCAATACAATAGCTGGCAAACAGAGAAGATTCAGAAGATGGACCCCAATACTAAGGCCAGTAAAATAAGCAATTAGGATTAGCCAGCGATCGGAGTGGGGTTCATGTGCCACATTTTCCCATTTCAGGATTAGCCAGAATACCAGAGCAGTAAACAGAGACGAATAAGCATATACTTCTCCTTCCACAGCACTAAACCAGAATGTATCACTAAATGTATAAGCAAGAGCTCCAACCATTCCCGATCCGATAATAATGATCATTTGTTCCAATGTCATTTCATCAGTATTATCAGCAACAAGTTTCTTTACCAAATGAGTAATACTCCAGAAAAGGAATAAGATACATGCTGCACTCATTAGGGCACTCATATAGTTAACCATACGGGCTACTAAAGTCGGATCACTTGTAAATTGGGTAAAGAAGTTGGCGGTAAGCATAAAGAAGGGAGCACCGGGAGGATGACCAACTTCGAGCTTATAAGCTGAGAGGATAAATTCTCCGCAATCCCAGAAACTTGCGGTCGGCTCAATAGTGAGGCAGTAAACGACTGCGGCAATAGCAAATATAAACCACCCACTTAGGTTGTTTATGGCTTTGTACTGTTTCATTAACTATAATGGTTTACTTATTAACATGTTAATAGCCGACAAAGATACTATTTTAATTAAAAAGACAGAGGGAATGCGTAAGTAATTAAGATACTGTAACTATCAAAGATGATATCTGTTGTCGTAGGATCTAACTATTCCTTCCATCATCAATCAATATAGTATGTTAAGGTAAACTTATCCTACTAGCACGATAAATATACATTCTCTTACTGGAAAACCTTATTCAATATGCCTCAAATGCTACCGGAAGTAGGGACAAACCCTACCGCAATCAAGAATAAAATGAACTTCTTCTTTGGATGATCTATTCTCTATTCACCCACTCTCTTAAAAGAATTATCTCGAAAAAGTATCACCAGTCTCATACATTCTCTATAAGAGTCTAATTATAAGCATATTAAGGATTTACTTTTCATTGCATTTCTTCAGCATGCAAACTACACAAGTCTCATAATTTGATAAAGCGTTTGTAGTCTGTAAAGCATTGGTTGATAGAGGTCAAGCAATACTTTGTTCCCATAATTCAATACAACTTGAGTTGTGAGTTCCTGATCAAAGACAACTACTGGTTCGCAACTTTATAACTCTTCTACTGATAGAATTTAAGTGACCGGATAGTATAAATCAACTTCATAAGGTTGTTATTTCTTTTAGTTTTATCGACTTATTTTATTTCTTCTACAATTTGGAAAAGTTACCAGTGGGTTCAATTCTGATGAATTTTCCTTCCATGATCTTTTTCTCCCGTGTTGATTTGCCTACAAAGGTCAAAATATATGAGAATTGTTGCCAGTTATATTCTATGTCGAAAAAAAACCTTCTATCTCCGGGAGGAATATCGATGGTAACTTCAATATTTACTGATAATTTGAATGGCTTTTCCGTTATAAAGTTAGAATATGAACCTGTTTCATTTTGAAAATAAATTTCCCCATTATAACAATGAGAAGGAATCTTTACTTCCAAAAGATCTCTTCCGAACAAGAAAAAAATATTCTTATAATTACACATAAAGTATGTTCGGCTACTTTCGTTTTGAAGAGGCTAGGTAGTTAAGAGTATGTTATCAACTCCGCCATTCCGAAATGCATATCTTATTGGTGAGGTTTTAATATAGACAGAATCTTTATCCTCCGGGTCGATTCAATATTCAATACTTTCGAACTGATATCCCTGAGACTTTTTTGTTGAACAAAAACTTGTCTGGTTTCTTCCCCGGATTGAAGAAGCACAGCAAAACTGAAGTCTTCTTCTGTGAAATTATCTTCTACAAGAATTTTAAAAAAAGAGGAATTTCACGGACAATGCTAAATCCCTTATTATCCCATAGAGTTTCCAGTTTACCTAAATCTTGGAGATAGAGTTTATGATTTTCACAAATCATCGTCCCATCCGGTAAATAAGCAATTCCATATATAAATTCTTCATAATGAACTGTTTTCTTTAAAACTCCAGCTATTTCCCAATCAATATCATTTAGAGTTATTTCAATCTCCCCACCTTCATCTCCCATATTAATAGTAGAGGTTGATGGTTTAATAAATGATTCATCCTTATCACATGCTACAACTAAGATACTGCAGAGAAGAATGAAAACAAATCTAAATAAACGAATAGTTTTCATCGTCGTAATATTAAGTTTTGTCTTATACAAAAGAAAATCAAATAATTATAAGTATCTGTTATAATCGTCTGTTATGTGTAATGTCCTTTATATCAATGTTTATGTTCCCCCAATATCCGATGCGGTATCGTACCATGCCCCAATACTTCAATGGGACAATGGAAATTCTTTTCAAGCCATTCCTCCGTAATTCCGGTATCCGGATGAAAATCCAGCGTTTCATTTACACAGGCAATAGATTTTACATTTTGTAAAACCGTTCCTATATCATGACTTACCAGAATAATTGCACAATCTTTATTAATCTCCGTCAATAGTTCATACAGTCGGGCTTCAAATTGCTTGTCGATATAAGTATTTGGTTCATCGAGTATTACTACTTGCGGGTCAGAAACAATAGCCCGGCCTAATAAAGCTCGTTGAAGCTGTCCGCCACTTAATTGCCCAATAGCCCTTTTGCCCAGTCCATCTAATCCCATCCGGCTGATAACCTGTTGTACTTTCTCCCTTTGTTGTTGAGTAAACCTACTGATTAGCGATTTCCGGGAATTTAAGCCGGAAAGAATCACCTCTTCAACAGAAATGGGGAACTTCCGATCAATGCTATTGTACTGAGGCAGATAACCCATCCGAAGAGAGTTCATTGTTTTATTGTTTTCATAAAAGCGAATATATCCACCAGTAGGTTTTAATAACCCCAATATCACTTTAATCAGCGTTGTTTTCCCGCCTCCATTGGGACCAATGATGCCTAGAAAGTCCCGATCATAGACTGTTAAATCTACATCATAAAGTACTGTCTTACCTTCGTATCCAGCAGAGATCTTTTCTAATGTTATCAAGCGGTTTTTATTCATCTTTATTTTTTCAAGCTTTTGGCAATATGGATCATTTCTTCCTCCCAATCGTAGGATAACGGATTGATGGGAATGATTTGTGTATCAGTTTCTTTCGCAATGATTTGTGCGTTTCTCTGATCAAATTCAGGTTGTACAAAGATTACCCGAACACCTTCCTGCTTACTGATTTCAATCAGATTTTTCAGATGGCCGGGAGAGGGTTCTTTGCCTTCTTCTTCAATCGAAATTTGTTCCAGTTTGTAATCACGGGCAAAATAAGAAAGCGCAGGATGATAAATCATAAATGCATGGTCGGCATTTTCCTGAAGCAACTCAGTAACAATGCTATCTGTCTCATGGATCTTACGGGAAAGGGAATCATAACGTGCCAGATAATATGCTTCATTTTCTTTATCAAGGGTACGAAGTGCCTGGAAAGTGTTTTGAGCAATAATCTGTGCATTTACTGCTGAGTTCCACACATGGGGTTCAACTTCTCCTTCGTGATAATGATCTCCATGAAAATGACCTGTTCCCCGGATCAGATCAATTCCTTCCGACGTGTCAAATACAACAATATGAGGAGCGTTTTTCAACAGCCGATCCATCCAGGTAACTTCAAAGCCAATATGCCCGATACGCAGGTAAGCCTCACTTTTTCCCAATTCAACCAATTGCTGGGGTGTTGGGTCATAGCTTTCCGGACTACTTCCTTTAGGTACCATACTGATAACTTTGAATTTATCTCCGGCAATAGCCTCTGTAAAATATCGTTGCGGTTCTATAGTAACTGTAATCGTTCGTTCATCCTGTTTGTTTTTCGACTGGCCTGTACATCCGGCTAAAATGGCCAGACTAATTACGCCCATAATGACCAGACTAATGTGTGTTATCGTTTTCATATAATTATGTTTTATCGTTTCGTTCCTCTTAATATTTCCCGCTTACCATTTGGCGGCCCGGGCAATCGTTCCATGACAAAACCAGCTTGCTGAAACATTCTTCTTATTACTCCTTTCGCACAATAGGTAGTTAATATTCCTCCCGGACTAATCAGACTATATAAACAATTAAATAATTCCTGCTTCCACATTTCTGGTTGCTTCTCGGGAGCAAAAGCATCGAAATATATAACATCAAAACCAGCAGGAAATATATCAGATGTCAACTGCGTAAAATCAAATTGCTTTTTCAAGAATGCAAAGTTAGGAAGAATATTGGTTTCTTCTTCCCAAGGTAAAAGATGCATTTCACGAAAAAGCGGATCATCCGTATAATGTAACTGCTCGATGGTATTCCATTCCAGCGGATATAATTCAAGCCCGGTATAGTAAATTTGCTTTTTATTCTTCTGCGCTTCAACTAAAGTAAGGTATGCATTTAACCCGGTGCCGAAACCAATTTCCAGCAAATGAACCGGCTGTACAGAACTACGCTTTAATCCCATTTCAATAAAAATATGTTGGGATTCTGTACGGGCCCCTTTTACACTGTGATAATGTTCATTGAGTTTCGGAACAAACAAGGTAGCACTGCCGTCGGCTGTATGTTCAATAATTCTTTTCATATAATCAGATCATTGAAAATATTCCTAAAGCCGCCATGGCAACCAAAATATAACGGAATATTTTTCCGGCAAACATACTGATACTCACTATATATATATTGCTATGCATAAATCCCAAAGCTACAGCAATGACGGTACCAATCATAGGGATAAAAGCAAAAAAAGCCATCAAAGCACTTCTTTTATTCAGGTACACTTTCATACGCTCAACTTTCTCCGGTTTAATATGGAAATATTTTTCCAGCCATTCCATTTTTCCCAAGTGTCCGAGCCAGTAACAGGTAAGACTCCCCAAAAGATTCCCAACAGAAGCCATTAATATACAAATAGTGGGGCTCAAACCTGTACTAGGGTGGACCAATGCAGCTAACACAGCTTCCGAGCTGAGCGGAAAAATACTGCCGGCCAACAAAGCTGACAGGAACATCCCCAGATACCCCCAATCTATAAGAAATTCTATAAAAGCATCCATATATTATAACAGAGTAGTCCCATCAATGCCACAATTGCTCCAATGAAGAGTAAATTGGATGCTTTTGTATCTGAAAGCGCAAACATATGCCCGATCAGAATACTGACACATACAAATAAAAGCGACAACAAATCCATACAATGAGCCGGTTGAAGGAAAATAAATACGAATAAACAAAAGCTAATCAGAATAAGAAATCGCAGATACATGCGGGTTCGTATTTTATCCCGGTAACTGTTCATAAATACATAGACAGCACTTACAATGTAAAGAACTAAACAGTAAAAAACGATTGCGATCTCCCAGGGACGTAGCACACTAAACTGAGGCGTATGGAAGTTTATCATTTCCTGGAAAGGTTTGTAAAACATCTCCATCTGATTTGTATAGAATGTGTAACCGAAAAAAAGCCAATAGGGCAGACATAAGCCCAAAATGGAAGCTAGAAAGCTTTTGAAGGTAAGCGACTGAAAAGTGAAAGCACCCATCCAAAGAACTGGTACAAAATAAATTAACTGTGGAAACGCCAGACTACCCACCCCAAGAAGTATAAAAGACTCAAAAAGCGATTGCGTGGCATGAGGATGCTGATAACTGGCAAATAAAAAGAAAATGGAAAGCAACAGGGCAACGGCGGCCGCATCTCCAGGATATAGAAAATGGATGGCCGGACAAGAGGCTACCAGTAACAGGTAAACAGCTGTCTGTATAGAAGCCCTGACCCGTATAATGCCAAATGCATTATTCAATGTTATCAGAAAATATCCGATAACAAGATGTAAAATAAAGCTAACAATCTGATTGACCCAGGAAGGAAATGTTTCCAAAGGTATCAATTTGATAAAAGAGTAGATACCTTCCTTATGCGAATGTTCGGTAATATGTTCAGGCATAAACATTGCACCCACCACCCAGCAAATGATGGCTATCAGGATAGTAACAGGAAGAGTAAACCTGCCTGTTACTACGAAGACTTGGAATGTTTTCTTTCTCACTTATAAATCAAATCCGATATCACGACGGAAATATTTATTATCAAAACTAATCATTTCAGCTACTTTATAGCTTTTAGCCAGTGCTTCTTCTTTGTTCTCTCCATAAGAACATACCGCTATCACACGACCACCGTCTGTTACCACCCGCCCCTCTTTCACAGTAGTGCCGGCATGGAAAAGAATACTATCTGTATGTTCCGCTAGGTTGAATCCGGTAATAGGAAATCCTTTCTGGTATTTTTCAGGATAACCACCGCTTACCATCATAACACAAGCAGCTGTACGCGGATCAATCTCCAGTTCTTTTGTATCCAGAGTTCCGGCATTCATACCTTCCAATATTTCGACCAGATCACTTTGCACCCGTAGCATAACGCTTTCCGTCTCCGGATCGCCCATACGAACATTGTATTCAATAACCATAGGGTTATCTCCTACTTTGATTAATCCCAAAAAGATAAAACCTTTATAGACAATCTCTTCTTCTCGTAATCCATTGATCGTCGGTTCGATAATACGGGTACGAACTTTCTCCATAAATTCCTCATCGGCAAACGGAACAGGTGTAATGCTTCCCATACCACCGGTATTAAGTCCAGTATCTCCTTCTCCAATACGTTTGTAATCTTTGGCTACAGGGAGTATTTTATAATGTTCACCATCCGTCAGAACGAATACTGAACATTCAATTCCATTCAGGAATTCTTCAATAACTACGGTAGCACTTGCTTCGCCAAACATGCCAGTGAGCATCGCGTTCAGTTCAAACTTAGCGTCTTCGAGAGTAGGCAGTATTAAAACACCTTTACCGGCACATAGCCCGTCTGCTTTCAAAACATAAGGTGCTTCCAAACTTTCCAAAAAGGCAATTCCCTCCTGGAGTGTTTCAGCAGTGACACTTTTATGATGTGCAGTAGGAATGTTATGACGCTGCATAAATTCTTTGGCAAATTCTTTACTTCCTTCGAGTTGAGCGCCCTGCATTGATGGGCCGATAATCGCAATATCACGGGTGGTAATATCATGGGCAAAGAAATCATAAATGCCTTTTACTAACGGATCTTCCGGCCCAACAACAATCATCTCAATTCCTTTTTCAAGCACAAATGTCTTAATAGCTTCAAAATCGGTGGCCTTTATATCGACGTTTTTTCCCACATTGGCTGTTCCGGAATTACCGGGAGCAATGTATAACTCTTCTATTTTAGGGCTTTGCACAATTTTCCATGCCAGAGCATGTTCACGCCCACCTGAACCTAATAATAATAGTTTCATTTTTATGTATCTTTTTTCATTTCAATCTCTGCATGCGGAAGAATAAGTATTATTCTTTGATATACCTTTGTATCAATTATCCCTTATAAATGCTCTTCAAAATATCGGGTTATCTTTTCATGCAAATGTACGCGATCCCGACCCATCACATTATGTTTATGCCCCGGATAAATAAATAAATCCGGATAAGTACGGGCATCCACACAAGCTTTCATAAATGAGAGAGTATGTTGAGGTACACACGTATCATCCTGGTCATCATGGATAAGAAGAAGATGTCCTTTCAGGTTACTAGCCAGGTTGTTCAAATTGGTTTGTGTGTATCCTTCCGGATTGTCCTGTGGAGTATCCATATATCTTTCTCCATACATTATTTCATAATACTTCCAGTCAATTACCGGACCACCGGCAACACCGACTTTGAATATATCAGGATAGCGAAGCATTAGAGCTGTCGTCATGTGACCATCGTAGCTCCATCCGTGTACACCGATGCGATTGGCATCCACAAAAGGAAGGCTTTGCAAATATTCAATACCCTTCACCTGGTCTTTGCACTCTTCGATACCCAATTGACGAAAGGTACAGTTCTCGAATTCAAACCCGCGGTTACTGCTCCCTCGATTGTCAACGGTAAATACTACATATCCTTTACTTGCCATATAAATATCCCATCCACGTGTCGCATTCTGCCAGTTGTTTTTAATATTTTGAGCATGAGGACCACCGTATACATAGACAACGGCAGGGTATTTTTTGTTCGCATCAAAACCAATTGGTTTTACCAAACGATAATATAAATCGGTTGCTCCATCGGCGGCTTTCAGCGTTCCCGTGTCAATAGTTGGCATCTGATATTCCCTGAATGGGTTTTCAGCACTTAACAGGTTATGGCCCTTATTTTTTTGTGCATCGATAATATCAATATTTCTGGGGATACTGGGTGAACTGTATGTATCAATGATAAATTGTCCGCTTGTGGATAACTTACCCGAGTGCACCCCTTCATTGTTTCCAATAGGAACTTTTTTCCCGGAAGGAATACTAACCCGAAATAAATTTGACTGTAACGGAGAGTATTCAGTGCTACTGATTATAATTTCTTTTTTCTTTTCATTGAATCCGAGAATATCTTGTACAAGCCAATTGCCGGATGTCAATTGTTTGATAAGCTTGCCATTGATGTCATAGAGATACAAATGATTGAATCCGTCTTTTTGACTTTGATAAATAAATTTATTCGAATCCCACGGAAGAAAAACAATCGGGTGCTGTGGCTCCACATATTTAGGATGAGTTTCTTCCAGCAAAATCTTCATTAAGTCACCAGTTTCCACACTATACTGACACAATTTGGCATGATTCTGGTCTCTGTTTAATTCAATCAGGAAAATACTTTTTTCATCCGGTGCCCAGCTGATATTGGTAAAATAGCGGTCCGCCGGGTCGCCGACTTTCAGGTAACTTTTCTCTCCGGTAGCCGGATTATAAATACCCACTGTAACCAGGTGACTGGTCATTCCTGCCATCGGGTACCGTACGTTTTTTAGCTCAGCAATGCGTGCTGAAATATCCACCAAAGGATATTCCGTTACCATTCTTTCATCCATCCGGTAAAAAGCCAGTAAATTTCCACTCAGACTCCAGAATATACCTTTCTTAATGCCAAACTCATTGCGATGTACTGATTGACCGCATACAACACCTTGTGGCTCGTTAGTAACCGCTTTATTATCTACATATAAATTATTATCGATCGTGTACGCTATATGTTGGCCAGTGGGATGAAAGTCAACATTTTCAGCTCCCTCATTTACGGTAACAACCTCATCAATTTGATGGGTATCGAAATTATAAATAATATAGTTTTTCCCCTGGGTAATCAGAAATTGTTTCTTATTTGGCCAAAGGAATTTGATACTGTAAAAATGAGATAATTTCCGGTGTCCTGCACTAACTAGCACCGGATTAATCTGTTCACGGGTGAGCAAAAGAGTCTCCTTTCCGGTTTGCGGATGAATCGAAACAAGAGAATCAATATCCGGTTTAATACAAAGATCTCCCCACCATTGTAGACCATATAGGTTTTCTGGAAAAAGATAATTTGAACCTCCCGGAATTAATTCTTCCAGCGTAGGGGTCGGCTTTTGTGCCATCACAGTATTTCCCATTAACAGGGTTGTACACAAAGTCATTATGAGTGTTCTCATGTTACGGCTGCTGTTCGGATTTGTTTTTTCGTTCTCTAAATACTGTCTTCACTTCTCCCGAACTACTGTTGGACGGAAATTCACGGGGTGTGAATTCTCTTCTGGGTTTATTATTATCCCGGGAAAAGGATCTGGAATTTCTTTCTCTATCCTCTCTTTTTTTCTCTTTGAGTTCTCCATCATCTTTTCTGAACTCTTTGTATTTCCCGTCAAACAGCTCATACTTCCTGAATTCACACTCCAATGCACCGTTGAATAATGGAATCTTAACGCTCGGCTTGAGGCCGATCTGGTCGAAACATTCCTGCCGATAGCTTAATATCCACGCCACATTGCCGGTAAAGGCATGTTTCAAACGTTCGCCAATCATCTGGTAAAGCCCAAGCAAATCCTTGGTAGAAATTCGTTCCCCATAAGGCGGGTTGGTAATTAGGATAGATTTCTCCTGAGGTTTTTCGAATTGCTGAAAAGGCTGAAGCTTTAGCAACACATCTTTAGAAACCCCTGCCGCTTTTATATTATGGGTAGCTATGCTATTGGCTTTCGGATTATTATCGTAGCCATAGATTTTATGGTTGAACTCCTGCTCCTGACTATCATCATTATAAATGGTATCAAACAAATCCTGATCAAAGTCCACCCATTTCTCAAAAGCAAATTCCTTACGGAAAACCCCCGGAGCAATGTTGCGAGCAATCAATGCTGCCTCAATGGGAATTGTTCCCGATCCACACATCGGATCTATCAGGTCGCATTCACCTTTCCAGCCCGTCATGAGAATCATTCCGGCGGCAAGGACTTCATTCAATGGGGCTTCAACAGCTTCCTGACGATAGCCACGGCGGTGAAGTGATTCTCCCGAAGAGTCCAGAGAGAGTGTACAATGGGTTTGTGCGATATGGATATTGAGTAATACATCCGGTTTATTAATACGTACAGAAGGACGTTTGCCGTTCAGATCGCGAAAGTAATCTACGATTGCATCTTTTACTTTGTATGAAACAAACTTTGAATGACGGAATTCATCGCTAAAAACAACAGCATCAACTGCAAAGGTCTTTTCAACATCCAGTAAATCTTCCCATCCGATAGCTTTTACCTGCTCATATACCTCATCAGCATTCCGGGCTGTAAAACTTTTAATCGGTTTAAGAATGCGTATAGCCGTCCGCAGGCAAAAGTTAGCTTTGTACAACATGGCTTTATCACCTGTAAAAGAAACCATGCGTCGTCCTATTTGTACATTGTCAGCCCCCAGGGCTGTAAGTTCCGTTGCCAATACTTCTTCCAGTCCCTGAAAGGTTTTGGCAATCATTTCAAATTGTTTACTCATTGACGTTTTTAGTATATAAATAATGCTGTTATTTACGTTGTACAATTCTTGCTCCAGCAGGAACATCTTCTGTTACCCAGATGTTTCCACCAATCGTTGCTCCTTTCCCGATCACAATCCGCCCGAGAATAGTTGCATTGGAATAAATGATCACATCATCTTCCAGAATGGGATGACGGTTAATACCTTTTATTGGTTTACCTTCTTCATCCAGCGGAAAACTTTTTGCTCCCAGCGTAACACCCTGGTAGAGCTTTACATTGTTTCCGATAATGGTAGTAGCCCCGATAACAACCCCTGTGCCATGATCAATCGCGAAGTGGCTTCCGATCTGTGCACCCGGATGAATATCAATACCTGTCTCACTGTGAGCCATTTCAGTGATAATTCGCGGAATCAGCGGGACTTCCATCGTGTAAAGTTCATGCGCAATGCGATAATTACTTATGGCCCGGATAGCCGGATAACAACAAATCACCTCTCCGTAACTCTGGGCCGCGGGATCACCGTTATAAGCTGCCTCGACATCTGTAGCTAATATGCGTCGCATATCGGGTAGGCGGCGTATAAATTCAGCAGCAATCAACGTTGCTTTTTCCCGCTGAGGCTGAGCACAGTCGCAGCATTCGCCAGTTTTCCCAAAGCAAATTCCAGCCAGAATCTGGCCGATAAGCAGGTGAAACAACTTCTCTACATTTACTCCAATGTGATAGTTAATTGTTTGAGAGTTGATTGTAGATTTTCCAAAATAACCTGGGAAGATAATCGCACGCGCTAGTTCTATAATTTCACGCAAAACAGGGGCTGAAGGCAAAGGTTCGCCGTCCTTGTGCTGATGAAACAGTCCTTTAAATGATTCGCTGTCCGAAAGCTCATCGACTGCCTGTGTCAAAATGTGAGTGAAGTCAAGTGGACTCATTGCATCCTTTTGAGTATGAGTATTTAAAAAGTCTTCGTATAATGAGACAAAGATACAGGTTTATTTTCTATTCTACATCCTGTTCCCATAAAATGTTGGTAAATCTGACGGTTTATTGTCATCCGGAATCATAAATTTTACGCAAAATTAAATAACTTTTCAACCTTTAAGTCGGTGGATTTGTTAGAATTACAGCTATTTCCAATAGTTCAGTATGACACATATTTTTAATCCATGAATTAGTAATAATTTAACCAGAAAACATGTTTATAATAATTGACAAATTGATTATTAATTAATTTGGTTATTTATATTATCTATCTCTATAGAAGAATGTTTGAAATAAGCAACTTTATTCACCAAAACTTTTTCACAGTTTGCCAAAACTTTCTACAAAACCTCTGATTACCAAATGATTTACATTATTTAACGACATTAAAGTTTCCAGAAAGAACAATTGTCTCACTATATCTGTTTACTTTTGCAGTGCAAATTTTAATGCAATTATCCCCATGATACAAACGGTAATTAAAAGAGACGGAAGAATTGTTGGATTCAACGAGGAAAAGATAGCTACTGCTATCCGGAAAGCGATGCTGCATACCCAGAATGGCGAGGATAGAGAACTGGTTCGGGAGATCACGGATAAGATAGCTTTTCAGGGTGAATCTCAGATGACAGTCGAAGCAATTCAGGATGCGGTGGAAATGGCGCTGATGCATAGCAGTCGGAAAGATGTTGCCAAACAATACATCTCCTATCGGAATCAACGGAGTGTCGCCCGAAAAGCGAAGACACGCGATATGTTCCTGGAGATTATTAATATCAAGTCGAATGATATTACCCGGGAAAATGCGAATATGAATGCAGATACCCCCGCGGGAATGATGATGAAGTTTTCCAGTGAGACAACCAAACCTTTCGTAGATGATTACCTGTTGAGCGAAGAAGTAAAAGAAGCCGTTGCCGGAAACTACCTTCATATTCACGATAAGGATTATTATCCAACTAAGAGCCTTACCTGCGTTCAACATCCGCTCGATCATATTTTAAAGAATGGCTTTTCTGCCGGACATGGAGAATCCCGTCCCGCCAAACGTATCGAAACAGCTAGTATCTTAGGATGTATCTCACTCGAAACCGCGCAGAATGAAATGCATGGTGGACAATCCATTCCTGCTTTTGATTTTTACCTGGCTCCTTATGTTCGTACCAGCTATATTGAAGAAATCAAAGTGCTGGAAGAATTAAACGGACAGGATTATTCCCATTTGTATCATACGGAAATCAAAGATTACAATACCGCTCTGTTGGATGGACTAAGCGGAGACAAACGCCTTATCCAGCATGCTATCAATAAAACAGTGGTTCGTGTACATCAATCGATGGAAGCGTTCATTCATAATATGAATACCATTCACTCCCGTGGGGGTAATCAGGTCGTATTCAGTTCAATCAATTATGGTACGGATACTTCAGCCGAAGGTCGTTGCATCATTCGTGAATTGCTGAAAAGCACCTATCGCGGAGTAGGAAATGGTGAAACAGCTATCTTCCCCATCCAGATCTGGAAAAAGAAGCGTGGTGTTAGTTACCTTCCGGAAGATCGCAACTATGACCTTTACCTGCTGGCAGCAAAAGTTTCTGCTCGTCGTTTCTTCCCAAATTTCCTGAATCTGGACGCGACTTTTAACCAGAGTAGCGAATGGGATGAAAAGGACCCGTTAAGATATCAACACGAAGTAGCAACGATGGGTTGCCGGACCCGTGTGTTCGAGAATCGTTTCGGCCCTAAAACCTCTATTGGCCGTGGTAATATTTCATTTTCTACCATTAATATTGTGCGTCTGGCGCTGGAATGCATGTCAATTGAAAACAAGGAAGAGCGCATAGCCCGGTTCTTTTCAAAGTTGGATCACATGCTGGAACTAACTGCGCGACAGCTGCATCAGCGATACGAATTTCAGAAAACTGCTTATGCTAAGCAATTTCCCTTACTGATGTCTTCGCTTTGGGTAGGAAGCGACAAATTGGATCCATGTGGCACCATTGAACCGGTAATTAACCAGGGAACTTTGGGTATCGGTTTTATCGGCCTTGCAGAAAGTCTGGTTGCCTTGATTGGAAAGCATCATGGTGAAGATGAAGAAGCCCAGAAACTTGGATTAAAAATTGTGACCTATATGCGCGATCGGGTAAATGAATTCTCTGAAAGTTATCATCACAATTACAGCGTATTGGCAACTCCCGCCGAAGGACTTTCCGGCAAATTTACGCTTCGCGACAGAAAAGCCTTTGGCTCTCTCCCCGGCATCACAGATCGGGATTACTATACGAACTCAAACCATGTACCGGTATATTATAAATGCTGTGCCAAACGGAAAGCGGAAATTGAAGCACCCTATCACGATTTAACCCGTGGCGGACATATCTTCTATGTAGAAATTGATGGTGATGCTACTCACAACCCAGATGCAATTCTACAAGTGGTTGATATGATGGATAAATATAATATTGGCTATGGTTCCGTCAATCATAACCGGAATCGTTGCCTGGACTGCGGCCATGAAAATGCAACGACAGACCTCGAAGAATGTCCCAGTTGTGGGAGTCGCAATCTGGACAAGCTACAACGTATCACCGGATATCTGGTAGGTACAACCAATCGCTGGAACAAAGCTAAACTGGCTGAACTGAATGACCGTGTAATTCATAATTAATCATGGAGATTTCTATTTTAGATATTGTGGAAGACACAACCGTAGATGGCCCGGGGTTTCGCACCTCTATATATGCGGCTGGATGCGGTCATCGTTGTCCTGGCTGCCATAATCCGGAATCGTGGGATATCCGCAGAGGAAAGTTGATGTCTGTCGATAGTCTGCTGGAGAAAATTCTTTCTGACGAATTTGCGAATGTCACTTTCAGCGGAGGCGATCCGCTTTACCAGGCAGAAGGCTTTACCCAACTTGCCCGTGAGATTAAATTAAAAAGCCGGAAAACCATCTGGTGCTATACCGGACTTCGCTTTGAAACCATTTTGCTGAACAAAAAACAAGCTGCCCTACTTCGCTATATCGATGTACTGGTAGATGGCCGTTATGAGCAATCTCTGCGAAACGAATCACTTTTATTTCGTGGTAGCAAAAATCAACGTTTAATTGATGTTCAATCTTCCTTGCGCGAAGGAAGAGTAGTCTCACTCGAATATAATCCTTTTGTTGTAGCAGTATAAGAGAAGGAGTTTAGGAATTATAAGTTAAGGAGTTAAGAATTCACGCAGTTATTGCTATTCTTAACTCCTTATTTTTTAACTCTTCGTCACTTTAATTGAAATACTTAAATAACAGATTAAAGAAGGAGGAAGACTTGAAGCCTGACAGATTTAGCCCAAGGGTAAAGTGAACGTAGTGAACGATACCCTGGGTTGCGCTCAGTCATGTTCGGAAGATAAAATTTCTTAGCACTCAAGCCAAAATCTATGGGCTGCTGAAGAAATCCCGGAGGGATTTGATGTGCATAACCACGGGATGTAATCCTGTGGAAACAGAT
>JAJQFD010000062.1 GCA_021201335.1 Bacteroides sp.
CGTACGGTTCGGTGGCGAGTGCTTGGAAACCTACCACTGTGAAAGGTGGCAAGGCTCCGGGTGCTTAGCCTATGGGCAGATAGCTTCGGCCAAAATCCCGCTCTCGCGCATGATCTCCCCGCAGCTTTATTGGGTTATGTCCGGGGATGAATTTACCCTGGATATTAATAACCCCGACGACCCGAAAATTTTGGTAGTCGGCAATAACCCCGACCGTCAGAACATATACGGCGCGGCGTTGGGACTGTATAATTCGCGTATCGTGAAGCTCATTAACAAGAAGGGACAGCTAAAAAGCAGTGTCATTATCGACGAGTTGCCGACGATATACTTTAAGGGATTGGATAACCTGATAGCTACTGCCCGGAGCAACAAGGTTGCCGTGCTGCTGGGCTTCCAGGACTTTTCGCAGTTAAAACGCGATTACGGGGACAAGGAGGCCGCCGTTGTGATGAATACCGTCGGCAATATTTTTTCCGGGCAGGTTGTGGGAGAAACGGCAAAAACACTATCGGAGCGTTTCGGTAAAGTCCTGCAAAAACGGCAGTCCATGACGATAAACCGCAACGACAAATCGACTTCGATTAGTACGCAAATGGACAGTCTTATACCCGCGTCGAAGATTTCAAATTTAACACAGGGTATGTTCGTCGGAGCCGTAGCGGATAGCTATAACCAACAGATAGAGCAAAAGATTTTTCATGCTGAAATTGTGGTAGATAACGAGCGGGTAGCCGCCGAGGAAAAGGCTTATAAGAAGATACCCGTTATTAGCGACTTTACCGACGAGGACGGCGTAGACAGGATGAAAGAGCAAATACAGGACAATTACGACCGTATAAAAGCCGATGCCCGGCAGATAGTCGAGGACGAGATACAACGGATTAAGGACGATCCCGACCTTTGCCATCTGTTGCCAAAGGAGGAATAGAAACGATAAGAGCCGCGAATTGCGGCTCTTATTTTATATATCTCTGAATATAATAATTTCTGAATACACTTATATCTTCTGTACTTAATATACCATCATTTATAAGCATAAAAATCAATAACTCTATTCTTTGAATAGGAGGTTTTTTCATTAATCCGTCATAATCATCTTTATTATTGAATTGCAAAAGTTCGTGGTCTATCTCATAGGCAACATCCCCACGTTTTTTCATAAAATCATCAAAAAAAGATTCGCGTGTCAATCTTATCCCCTGTTCCTGCTTATAAAAATAGGCTTTCTTTATAGGTTCCACAGCTTTTTCAACAGCACTTAAGAACCATGAATAGAAATCCATTATCAAGGCGTAATATTTACCGAACATCTCAATAAGATCAAGCTGCTGGTGTGTGAATGAATCCCAATATGTTTTCGCTGGGAGGTTCAGTTTTTTGTATAAGCTAAGATTGTCCGCTTTAGGCAGGGTTATCATCTTCTTTCCCTCAGAAATATTCCATGTTTTTGAGCATACCGGAGGCATTGCATGAGAGTACCTATTTCGCATTTCGGCAATAATATTAGGAATAGGCTGGTCTTTAAATCTTGTGCGAATTTCTTTATCTAATTCGGGTATTTCGATGTGGTAGTCCGTTTTTATAGTTCTGATATAACTTTTTTGGCAATCACGTAAGCTGTGCGCTGATACAAGGAAAATGAAAATATATCGAGTAATTTGCGCGAGATCATTAGGGAAATTATACCTATTCTCAACCGTTTCGTCAAAGTTTTCCTCAATATATTTTGCCTTATCGGTAAAGTCCTTATATGCAGCTTGAAAATAATAAACCGGGAGTTGGAAGCGACTTACTACTTCAAGTATTTCTCTCTCCGGAGAATTGCGACCCTCATTTATGATATTAAAACCTTGTTGAAATTTGTCTTTCATTATTAATGATTTTGTACTTTTTTAGGTATAAAAATCTTCATCTTCACTTTCAAAGGAAACATTGTCCTGGCCAATAAGTTCCACAGTTTCCATTCTCTCTTTATCAAAATCATCTTCATATATGCTTTCCAACTCATCAAGCATTTGAATATTCTTGTGGGGCTTCAAAAGATATTTAACGTATTCGTGAACATCCCCCATATCCAAAGGTATCGGCTCTATGCTCTTTATAAATTCGATAAACCCGCTTTCTTCTTTATTGTTAGCAGATGTATAAGAATTTCTTTCTTAAAAAGGTTTTCCTTTTGGAAAGTAAACTCTTCACACATAAATATTTTATATGCTTTTGAGTTAAATGCTGTTTCGTAAGTATATAGGTTCAAATTTCGAGATTCTTCCTTAACAACCTGATATAGCTGTTTTACTATTTTTCCGACTAACTTTCCAATGAATTTCTTAATTTTTTCATCGTTAGCAGTCGCAAATAACATATCGGTTTTAATCTCAATATTCAGACCTTCTTGGATAAGATTTATAAACTCTTTTGCATCTTTATTTGGCTCATAAACAGAAGATAGGTTATACCTATTATAGCGCATTGACTTATAAAAATTGGATAATAACTGAATAAATTTATTATGAATTTTACCCAGGTTTATGTCCTTTTTCTCTTTTATTCTATTGAGTAGTTCTAAATGGCTATGAGTAATCAAAGTTTTTTCAAATTCCTCCTGATTTATAGCAGCTTCGTGTTCTAATAGAATAACTGCAATTTTTTCTAATCGTTCTAATCCGACAGAAGTATTATATAGAAACTCAAATATTTCCTCATCATTGCAGAAATGTTCCATTTGGTCAAAGAAATAGAGAGCATTATAGATGAACGCTCCTGAAATCTGTACCTCAGTACCAAGTCGAAAGTTTTTCCAAAAGTATTCAGGGGTATAACTCATAATATTTAAATTATCTGATTTTTTGTGAATTATCTAATCTTCTATGACAATAAGAAATCATGGACAATATTTCGAGAGCATCCTGCTCTGAAACGTGCCAACTGATTTTAGGTTCATGGGCTTCGGGATTGCGGAACATACCACACAAACCTTTCAGGATATTACAAAATCCTTTATGTTCGTCTTGCTCCGATTTTGACTGATAGTTGTTTATTATTAAAACCGGATTACTGCTAAATACATATTCAATTAGCTTGCTCCCGTCTTCATTGTATAAGGATATATCCCTAATTCTTTGGAATAAACCCTTGCTTGCTTCAAATACTGAATGAAAGTAATTATTTGCCAGTAGCTCGGCTTTACAATAATTGAAGATTTCTATATGTGCATTCCTTTGCTCTAATTTTGTTTTCAGATCGTCCGCTTTCCTTTGAGCTTCTGAAATTGTAGATGCTTGTTTTATCTCGCTAAAACTACCGCTTTCATTAAATTGGTATCCGATAAAACTTAATTGTTGATTGATTTGATTCCGTTTTTCAGTAAAAACTTCCGGGCTATTAACATATTTTGCAGGTGCTAATGCAAGCGCAATGAAGTTCAATATGTGGTTTGAGCATTTGTTGTTGTTCTGATAAACGGCAAAAGCATCGTATATCCTTTTCCATTTGGTCGAAGTCGGCGACACATCGGTTATTTTACTCTGCGCTAACAAGTGCTGTATTTCGCTACCAGTTAAGCCCGAAAGCGTATCCCCAAGAATTTTAGAAATGCCTTCTAAAGTGGGCTGCGTAAAACATTTTCTTAGTATTGCCATAATCTACTGATATAAAATGCAAATTTAGGAAAAACGCGGGATAAGACCCAGTGTTTTGGGTAACAATGAATCGACAAAATTATTTAAAATAAAATTTTTCCCGAAGCCACTCCCGGCCACAAGCTACCACCCCGCAAAAACCTTGCTGTCAGTCCGTTAAATCCCCTTACTTTCGTTCTGCATTAATATTAATGCAGAATAATAAATCATTTCATTATGGACGAAAACAAAGTGAAAGACCAGAACATTTTATTGGTCAAAGAAAAGGGCAGCGACGAATTAAAAGCCGTTGCAAGTATCGACGCGAAGGGGAAAGTGGAGTTGGTAGATGCCACAGGGGAAAACGCCCCTAAATTCTTGGCATTCGACAGGAACGATAAGCGGGAATTGGCGGATTTGATGTCTAACTACGTGAAAGAAAAATCAAACACGGACAATTTTCAGCTATTCCAGGTGCGGGCGGGGAAATTCGAGAAACAAAAGGAAGGGCTGGAAGAAGTGTTGTCCCTTCCTAATCATCCCGAAGCGAAAAATGCCTTGAAGCCCTATGCCGTCAATCCGCAAGATGTGATCGTAAAGCAAACGGTCGAAGATTTTAAGGTTTTAATGACCCAGGGAGAGGACGGCAAACTGAAAGCCGTTAGCGGCATGGAGAAAGACGGCAAGCTGAACACCGTCGATCCCACCAAAGAAAACGCGGATAATTTTTTTCAGATTAATCCCAACGGAAACCTGCTGGAGAATTTCATGCAGAAATTTTCCGGCCAGTACCAGCACCCTTCACACACGGGACTTTATGCAGTAGCCGGAAGTGCGGTCGATAAGATTTCGGCCTTCCTCGACAAGATCATTAAGGTAAATCCCGACGATAAGGTGCTTGACCCTTACAGGGTAAAACCCGAGGGGCAGATGCAGGAACAAACGCCCGGTAAGTACCAACCGCTCGACCTTAATAAAGTCGATTGGAAGGATGCCGAGAAGCTGGGGCTTTCGGGCGAGCAGTTACAGAACACCCTTAAAGCTATGGCTTACTCCCACAAATCCCCCGGCCTGGTGGATATTAAGAGCGAGATCGACGGGAAGGAAATATCCGTAAAAGCCCGCCTGTCATTGCAGGAACAGCCCGACGGCTCTATTAAAATCCAAACGCACCCCTTTCAGGAAAAGCCCGATTTCGACAAGCCCTATATGGGCGTGAAATTTACGCAGGATGATATTGCGAATTTCAAACAGACGGGCAACGGCGGACGGGTATTCGACCTGGAGCCTATACCCGGTGGCGAGAAAGTGCCGTCGCTCGTTTCACTCGACAAGCTCACTAACCGCTTTGAATCTATGGCGGTGGCCGACCTCAATATTTCGGCTACCATTAAAAATGCCCCGCTTTCCCAGAAGCAGCAGGACGCACTTAAACGGGGCGAAGGCGTGCTGGTTAAGGGTATGGATAAACGGGTAGAGGCGGGCGAAGCACCGTCCAAGATCGACCGTATTTTGCAGTACAACGTGGCTAACCGCAATTTTGATTTTCGGTTTACGCCCGAACAGCAACAACAGTACCGCCAGGAGCGGCAGGCCAAGCAGGAACAGTCCGGGGAAGATAAACCGCTGAAAGCCCGTAAAGTCGGGGATATTTGGATTCGCCCCATACAGGGCGGCGTCGAACTGACCCGCGACCAATTCAAACAGCTATGCGAGGGTAAGCCTATCTGGGTGGAGGGTATGCAGAAATCCCAGCCCAAGCCGAAAGAAGGGGCAGCGCAGCAGGTGGAAGCCACCGACAAGAAGGGGCAGAAGTACCCGGCCTGGGTATGGCCTGACCCGGAAAAAGGACACGTCCGCCATACCACTAAACACCCCGACCAGGTGCGGGCTATCGAGGCGAAGCAGGCCGCCAAAGACGGCCAAAAAGTTACTCCAGCCGAAGGCCATAAAACCCAGGTCGCCGTGAACAATGACGGTAAGACCAACGAGGCTACCAAGCACGCCCAGGGTAAAGGCGAGGCATTGAAGTCCGGGCAGACTCATCCCACTGCAAAACAGGACGAGAAGAAGAAAGAGCAGCAGCAGAAGCAATCCCCCGCAGTCCCTAAAAAAAGTACGGGCAAAGGGCGTAAGATGTAATTCCGATTTACCAACCACTAAAAAAATCAAAAGATGAAAGTTATAATAGCAGAGAAGCCCAGCGTGGCGCGGGACATTGCCGCCATTGTGGGTGCAACATCCAAGAAAGACGGATATATAGAAGGCAACGGCTATGCCGTTACCTGGGCGTTCGGCCACCTGGTCGGACTCGCCATGCCCGAAGCCTACGGCTTTACGGGTTTCCAGCGGGAAAACCTGCCGATACTCCCCGCAGAATTTACCCTTGTCCCCCGGCAAGTACGCGAGGGCAAGGAGTATAAAGCAGACCCCGGCGCACTCCGGCAGCTAAAAGTCATTAAAGACCTTTTCGCCCGCACCGATGAAATTATAGAGGCTACCGACGCCGGACGGGAAGGAGAGTTGATATTTCGCTACATATATAGTTATGTAGGATGCCGAACCCCGTTCCGCCGCCTGTGGATTAGTTCACTGACCGACCGGGCGATCCGCGAGGGGTTGCAAACCTTACGTCCGGGGAGCGATTACGACAACCTTTACCTATCCGCACGCGCCCGTAGTCAGGCCGATTGGATTGTAGGGATTAGCGCCTCGCAAGCCCTTTCCATTTCCGCCGGAAGCGGTGCATGGTCGCTCGGACGGGTGCAAACCCCCACGCTGGCAATGATCTGTTCGCGCTATCTGGAGAATAAGGATTTTACCCCGCAGACCTATTTCCGGCTGAAGGTGCATACGGCGAAAGATGCGACGGCCTTTGCCGTCCTTTCTGCCGATAAGTACGACAACCGCAGCGTCGCCGACCAGACGGCAAGCACGGTAACTACCGCCGCAGAGCTTACCGTTACCTCCGTCGTAAGAAAGGAAGTGCTCCAGGAACCGCCCCTTTTGTACGACCTGACGGCCTTGCAAAAGGACGCCAATAAACGGCACGGCTTTTCTGCCGATAAGACGCTGACGATAGCGCAGGGGTTATATGAAAGTAAGTTTATTTCCTATCCCCGTACAGGTTCCCGGTATATCTCCGCCGACGTTATGGAGGAAATACCGCACCTGGTCGCAACTCTGCGGGCGCATCCCAAGTTCGGCAGATACATCGACGCCCGGCCTGATACCCGGCTGAATACCCGCCCGGTAAACGATGCGAAAGTTACCGACCACCACGCGCTGATTATTACGGAAGATCCCGCACGGGGATTATCCGCAGACCAACAGCTTATTTATGATATGATAGCCGGGCGTATGCTTGAAGCCTTCGGGGAGAGTTGCACCAAAGAGAACACCGCCGTAACGCTGGACGCTGGTGGCGTACACTTTGTCGCAAAGGGCAGTATAATGTTACATCCCGGCTGGCGTGAAGTTTTCGGAGCCAGCCAGGAAGAAACAGCGGACGAGGATATAACCGTACTGCCCGATTTGACGGAAGGCGAGAAGCTGGCCGTCCGTGATACCGAAGTGCAGGAGAAACAGACCAAACCAAAGCCCCTGCATTCGGAAGCTACGCTGCTTTCGGCTATGGAGAGTGCGGGCAAGGAAGTAGAAAACGAAGAAGAACGCGAGGCCAAGAAGGAGGCGGGCATCGGAACACCCGCTACCCGTGCCGCCATTATCGAAACGCTATTTTCGCGGGAATATATCGTGCGGGAGAAAAAGGCACTTGTGCCTACCAATAAAGGACTTACCGTCTATCTGGCCGTTAGGGATAAGAAGATTGCCGACGTAGCCATGACCGGGGCGTGGGAAGCAGCCCTGGCGAAGATCGGCACGGGCGACATGGATGCCGGAACGTTCCACCGCTCGATTGAAGTGTATGCCGCGCAGATCACTTCCGAATTACTGGATATGGCATTTGAGCGGCAGGATAACCGTCAGTCCTGCCCCTGTCCCAAATGCCATAACGGGAACGTGGTAATTTATAATAAAGTCGCCAAGTGTCAGAACGAAGTCTGCGGCCTTACCGTGTGGCGCACCATTGCCAAAAAGGAGTTATCCGATACGCAGATTACATCCCTGTTGATGAACGGCAAGACCGGGGTTATTAAAGGCTTTATAAGCAGTAAAACGGGAAAACCGTTTGAGGCGGCGGTAGCCTTCGACGCCGATTATAAGACCGTGTTTTCGTTTGAGGATAAGAAAGGTAAGCCGGGAAGCAAACGCAAATCCAGGTAATTTCATATCTTTGCCACTGAAAGAATCTTTGAGGTTATTGCCGATAGGGATGTTTGCTTTAACTTCTTTGATTTTTTAGTGGTAGCGTCCGGGGCATTACTCCGGACGCTTTTTTATATAGTTATGGGAATTTCTCTAAACTTATATCCTTCAATAACTTTCCATGCTTCGATTATTAAATATATCCTGTTTCCGATTAAACAAAAGTATTTTCCCCTTCTGTATTCCGTCATAATTCCAATAAGGCGATAATCAAAAAAATACTCTTTCGTGTCAGGGTCTTGTTCCACAATTAAGTACCATAACCCGCATCCGCTTATTCCGTGAAAATGAGTATTTACCTTGCTACGTTCGCCTGTAAAAAGGTTGGTTCCCTTACCTTCCATATCTAAAATGAAACAGTCCTCCTTTGAAAAATTATAGTATTCGTACCTGTTGTCTTTAGCCGGGGTGGTAACATAATAGGCTGCTCCGGTTTTCAATTGCCCGTTTTCTCTTTTCACATTGTTTTCCGGGAATCCGAGAACGCAATAATTTGAAGCATCTAATAAATTATGATGTTTTCTGAATTTATCAATAGTTAGAAATATATAGGGTTTTTGCAATGGGCTAATTAATTCCTCCGCTAATTTTATATATGCTAAATCAACGCCCTTGCTTTTTTCCATATCGGTCATGTTTATATCTCCGAAAATTTTTATGTACCTATTATGATCGACTTGCACATATAGTTCCTCATCCCCTTCCAATACTTCTGCTACATGGGAAGCCGTGAGTATAAAATGTTCTCCATGTATAAGTACAAACACTCCAGAGCCGAAAGGCTCCATTCCATTGCCCCCCTTCTTCATAAATTGGCAAGTATGCCGTACTAATTTCTCGTCTACCAGTTTTTTAATGCCTACATCTATTCCATTCGTAAATCCCGTCTTTTCCATGATGTTATCTATTTCATTTTCAGGGCAAAGATACGCTTTTCGACCAATACTCTAATTAATCCCTTCGGTTATCTTTTTAACTTACCCCATGCCGGACGGTAGAACAGTCCCGGTTATACCGCCTTCGACTTCTATGCTGTGTAAATGCAAGCCTTCCCGTCTCTTCAATCGGTATTTATAAAAGGTCTTACCACTTTCCGGCAACCGTTACAAGGCAGAAGTACCGTTATCCTTGCTTTTCTGTCAGTCCATAATCTTACGGCCTTACTCCCGGCGCGGGTTGTTATTTCAGCGGACAAAGGTGCTTTCGTGGTCTTAACGGGCAGTAAAGTTCCTTCGGCCGTAGGTTACGCTGAAAAATCTTCCGACATCCCTTTGGGACATGGCGTATTTATTCGCTTCAAACTTGACATCCCTAACCCCTGCACCGGGAGAACGCCCGTAAAAAACAACCGCCCCAGGGTTCGGTTCTAAAAATTAAGATTATGGATAATTTAGCAGAAGCAAGGGTTTATGTAGGCACTTATGCCAAGTATAACAACGGTTCCATTTATGGAAAGTGGCTGGACCTTTCGGATTATTCCGACAAAGAAGAATTTTACCAGGCGTGCCATGAATTACACAGCGACGAAGAAGATGCGGAGTTTATGTTCCAGGACATTGAAAATATACCGTCATCACTGGCAGGGGAAAGCTGGTTATCGGATAACCTCTTTGAAGTGATCGAAGCCGTTTCGGAGTTGGACGAAAACGACCAGGAAGCCTTCTATATATGGCTTAACGACGGCAGCCGCGATATTGATACGGAAGATATTAACGGGCTTATTGATTCGTTCCGCGACGATTACCAGGGACATTATAAGGACGAGGAAGATTTTGCGTATGGAATAGTCGAACAGTGTTATGAACTGCCGGAGTTCGCAAAGACTTACTTCGATTATGAAAAGTTCGCACGCGACCTGTTTATAGGCGATTACTGGTACGACGACGGCCACGTATTCAGTCGATGCTGATACCTTCGGTATCGACCGGAAGGCGGGAGGTTCCCGCCTTTTTTTATGGCTTATTTCCCATAAAAAGCGCGTCCCGCTCAATCTCACGACTGTACGAGACGCTGACAAAGAAAAAACTATCCACTATCCGGAATTACCCTTGTTATCATCTTCAAAATCTCCTTTGGCAAAATTATTCCGGATAAACACCTCTACATCGCTTTCTTTGTAGTAGGTTTTATGGTATATTGTCTGATAGGGTAATTCGCCCGAAGTACGGTATCGCTGCAAGGTGCGTTTGCTTACATGTAGCAATTCGCAAAGATCATGATTGTCTAAAAGTCGTTCCCCTTCCAAAAAATTATATCTGCTCGATATACCATCCAAGTTGTTATCCAGTCTGTCGAAACGTTCCAAAAAGCGTTCAAACCATTCATGTAACCAAATTGTTAAATCATTTTCGCCCATATTAGAAATCTTGTATATAATTATTAACTGTTTGAATTACAGCAAATATCAACATATGCAAACAATATAATTGCCAACCTTCTACCAAGTTGGTTGATTTTTATTCAGTTAAAAATCAGAAATATAAATAAGAAGATCAGTCGGATTTATGTTAGAATAGGACTGATTTGGACTATATTTTGATTGCATAAAAAAACTACCAAGTTGGTATAAACTTGGTAGTTTTCGAGATTAGTAGAGAGTGTTATAAGCCTATAATACAGTGAATTATCAACTAATTGAAAATGTAGGTTATTTTGGTCGTACCCTTATAATCTTCCAGTATGGTGCTTTTAACACTTACGTCGTAAGTTTTGCCTAAAAAACGTATGCCGTCGCCGAGCAATATGGGCACGATATAAAGATTTAATTCGTCCAGTAGGCCATTATTGAGTAGGGAAGTTATGAGATTACCACCACCGATAACCGATATGTCCCGGGTAGTTTCTTTCTTCATTGTGGAAATCTGTTTAATTGGATTGTCGAAAAGGAATTCCATTTTTTATTTGTCAGGGGAGAGCTATCGTAGCGGGAAATGACATAGGTGTTTTTGTACGGCCAGTTTCCGCCGCACTGTTCAAAAATGGCATTGTAGGTGTTGGAACCAGCCAATATTATTTCCGATCCCCTGTGTTTCTCTGATATTTCTTTTGCGAGTCCTCCGGGTATCCAGTTCGTATCTCCGTCTGTGTGCGCAATATAACCGTCCAGCGATATTGCGACGTGTGCCTTAATTTTACTCATATTATTGCTATTGTTATACGGAGAACGCCGGAGTAAAAAAGAAGCGTGGGAATCACACTGCTCCGACACGAGGTACTGGTATACCTTTGGATAGAAACAGGCAACCCCACGCTATACAATGATAGCATAGAAGTTGCACAGTAGCCTCTATCCATTTGAAAATTACCAGTTTTCGTGTCGAGGACGTTCTGCGAACGTTATGTTATATATTTATGCAGAATAATTCTGCTTTTCATTCTATTTGAGTTTTGCAAAGATAATGAAAGTCCATCAAACTCTCTTTATCTTTATATTATTAGTATGCAAATATTTACTCGGAATCGTCCTTATCCATTCTCCTGATAAGAGCCTCAATAAGCCTGTTGAGGAAAGGTGTTCTGTCTTTTTTGCGGCTTTTGATAGCAACATAAGTCCTGTAATAATCGCCCAAGTCAATATCAAAGCTAACTTCCAAGAAATTCATTATCTCCTTTATATCCACATTTCCGTTATTAATAACACCGCTGTTCCTTATAGAATAGCCTAATTCAGTTGCATCTGCTTTCGAGCCAGTCCATTTCAAATTATTATTTGGTAATAATTCCCGGCTCTTTTTGATTGTGATTTGTTTCTCCAGGCTATGTTTTTTCTTATTCAGATATATCCTTAACATTTCATTGCAGATAATCTTGGCTACCTTATAATCGTACCCAGTTGAAAACAGCGGATCGAGAATGTACTGTGCACTATCAACACACAGTTCATGATTGGCCTTACCTCTCACAAAATAACATTCATCTAAATAAGTCGAATTGGCTCTGTAATATTGGTGGAAATCTAAATTGCGCTCAAAAAAATATGTCAGGCTTTTTAATTCTTTATCGTAATACTCGCTTTGAGTTTCATTGCTCCCAATAGGACGTTTCAATTCAATGTTGTGTATCTTATTGAAATACAATAATAGCCCCAAGACTTCTGGCTTTATTTCTTTGAAAAAAACAATTTCTTCCTTTAGCGTAATTGATTTCAAAACGAGAAAATAATTCCGCAGTTCAGACAAACAATCTTCCAGATATTTAACCATTCTGACAGAATCCTTTATGGATATATCGCAGCCTTCCAAATCAATACTTTGCAACTCTGTTTGGATTTTTTCAGAAATTTTTGGGTAAAAATCTATCATGCTCTTTAGATTATATTTTCATTAATTAATAATCGACTATGAGAGTTATTAATATCCAAGAATAGAAGAGTTTAAATGCTGCTGATAAGGTTGTTTAACATCCATATCTACAACCAATATTTTTTAATTACATACATAAGCATATTTCTGACTATTATTTTATGGAAAGGGCAAATGGCTAAAAAATAGCATTTTCCTAACGTATTATGATAACGAACAAGTGTTGAGGCTGTTACTGATTTATTGTTTCCTTTCGTTTCTTTTACTCGTACTGAAACGTAAAAGGTTAAATGCCTATCATCCATCCGTAAGATTGTTTCATTTTCAGATTTCGCAGGGATGCTTACGTTTCCGTGTGTTACCCCTGTCAATATAGTTTCTTTAAGATTATTAACTTGTTTATCCTCATTTGAATCTAATTTGAAAGGTTTTACAAGGGAGTTCCTTAATTTGAAAAGCCAATTAATCCATAATGGTTTAGCACTCCAAAACGCAATTTGTACGTCATCTGCTTTTACTTCTTTTGCCGTAGTAAAAGAACATTCAAAAGCGTCAGAATAATCCATTGGAAGATACTTATATATTAAGCTATCTTCTGTGATAAATGTTTTTTTGTTTTCATATTATTTTTCTTTATAATACCATACTAAACGGTATTGTTGTTGGTCAAAAAAAATTATTTGATGCCGGTGTATATATAAGCTATGCCGTTAGAAAGTGATTGCATCTGACAACTTTTAAAACCTGCATCTTTCATTATATCCAGAATCTCTATATTGTCGTCAAACTCATACACTGATTGAGGTAAATATTTATAGGCTTTATCATCTTTGGAAATTATACTCCCTATCATCGGAAGTATGTTCAGAAAATAAAGCCTGTATATAACACCAAATATTTTATTTCGTGGTTTAGAAAACTCCATTATATAAAGCTCTCCGTCTACTTTTAGTGTTTCGTATGTTTCTTTTAAAGCGAGAGGTATATTTTGGAAATTTCGGATTCCAAATACAATAGTAACGGCGTCAAATGATAATTTATCAAAGGGAAGGGTTTCTGCATCTCCATAAATCAGTTTCACCCTATTTTGCAGTGCATTTGAAATAACCTTTTCTCTTGCAATATTTAACATTTCGTTAGAAATATCAATCCCAACAATTTTAGTGTTTTTCATTTTTGAGCCTAATGATATTGCAATATTTCCCGTGCCAGTAGCTATATCCAAAAGAGTATCTGGTACTTTTCTCGTTACTCTTTTTATAAATCGTTTTCGCCAATATCTATGTAAGCTGAATGAAAGCAGATCATTCAATTTGTCATAATACGGAGCAATAGAATCAAACATTCTACCTACTTGTATTTTTTTTGCTTCTATCCCATTATACGGATTCATGTCTATTTGATAGTTTAATTATCATGTTAAAAATCTCTTTATATTCATCCTCTCTTATACTGGCAGACAACTGCTGTATTCCTAATAAAAGAGAATACAGCATTAATGCGGAGTTCCGTGCCTCGTTATTATTAAATCCAGTTTTTTTTTCTATTTGGGCGACATAGTTAAGCCTCATTTCATCTACTCTTTGAACATAAGAAGATACTATTTTGTTGGAATATCCCCAAGCTCTGATAGCTTGTTCTTCCTTTATTGAGGACATTATTGCCATTTCATATAAAATTCTTTTTCTTTTATCAGCATCGTTGATCTTGTTTGATCTCTCAATAAAAGATAAAGTATTTTCTTCTAACCAGTATTTCATTAAACTTTCAATATATCCGTCCACATTCCCAAAATGGTGGTAAAACGAACCTTTTGTTACCTTTAGAATCGAACAGAGATTATCTATTGTTATCTTCGCAAAGCCTTCGGTAGCCAAAACTTTTAGCCCCTCTGTAAACCAATCTTTTTTTTCTATTTTCTTCATCTTATATTATATGATTTAAATTGCAGACCATACCAAATGGTATTGTTTGCAAACGTACACATTTAATTTTAGAAATCAATCATTTATTTAGTAAATTTTTATGTTAGTTATTTCGTTTTATAAAGAGGAAACTTTGCCATGATTAAAGCATGAAATGCTGATAATTAGAAATTAGATAAATTTTCCAGCTTTTCCTTAATCTATGTAATTTGATTTTCCTAACATATACGTTCAAACCCTTTCCGGGATTCATTTACGGGCTGATACGCGGTATAAAAAGTTGGTGGTATATTAGGCAAATTCAGGATATTTGTGTATATTTGCATTACGTTATCTGACATATTGAAAACAGGGGTAAAACGTAGAACCTCGGTGGTTTCTAAATCATTACCTATCACTATTCCGCTCTCTGTAACTAACTGAAAATTAGCTGCATTTTCATAAGAGCAAGTCCTGTGAAACAACAAAATAGGAATACATCTTTTACCAGATTCAGCCGTTCCAGTTCGAATTCTTTCTTTACTAATATTTCAAGTTCTTCCTTTTCTAAGAATTCTTTGGTCGTATTTTCTTCTTTAAACTTAATACCTGCAAATGGGTCTTTTGTCATCCATTCGTTAGCCAAAGCAAGGTTAGTTACTTTCTTTAAGCATTTCATATAGCGGATCACTGTATTTTGTTTGCAGGCTTTTTCTGTTTTCATGTAAAACTCAAATTCACGAATAAGTTCACCGTTTACATCTTTCAACAGCAAATCATCTTTATCATATTTGAGTTTAATAAGTTCCCCAAGATATTTGCAGCAGTTATCATACCTTCTGACGGTAATATCCGCATAATCAATATCAATTAGCTTCCTGCACTTCTCGTTGTGGTCTTTGAAAATGGAAAGTAGTTTCATTCCTTCCTCTTCTTTGCCGAACAGCTTATTTAATAATAGCTTTGAAGTAACCGGAACATTGTTTAAGGTAAGTTCTTTGTGGATTGTCAGAAGTTTGAGGTTAAGGGAACGAATGTATTCGTTCAATTCCAGTGAATTCCTGTCTTTTCCTCTGGAACACTCCTTTGCCTGATTCCAAAGGTGCACAGGAACACTTCTTTTGATTCTTGTTTCATCGCATACACCGTTTACTGTGATACGCAAGTAAACAGGTGCTTCTCCATTTTTTAATAGTCTTTTCTTCGCAATAAAGAAAAGAATGCTAAAATTTTCAGTCTTCATTTTAAATCGGTTTTTAATGGTGTAAAATTACTTATTACCGACCAATGAAGTGATATGCAAAATATTGATAACCAGTGAAAAAGAACCCTGTTTGTTGTACTTTTACGGCTCGAAAAAAAGTACAACGAAAAACACACGGGAATATCCCTAAAATTGCACTATTTTGCTTTGCCAATATAAAAGAAAAACGGTGAAACTCATTGAATTTCACCGTTTTATCTTATTTTGCTTTTCTTAAAAGTGGTGCCACCAGGAATCGAACCGGGGACACAAGGATTTTCAGTCCTTTGCTCTACCAACTGAGCTATGGCACCTTTATTGTTTGCGGGTGCAAAGTTAGCAAATAGTTTTATTTTTTCTAAGAATATGTTAATCTTTTTTCGCTTGTAGAGGATTCCATCCTTGAGCTTTTAGTTCAAACTCCTGACCATCTCTTGAAATCAGAAAGCTACCTAATTCCTTCTTTGTAATGTGCCCAATTACCTTTATTCCTTCCATCTCTGAAATTTTTTCATGATCTACAATAGGAATGGTGAATAATAGTTCATAATCTTCACCACCACTTAATGCACAAGTAGTAAGATTCATATTAAATTCTTCGGCCATAACAGCAGTTTGATAATCAATTGGTATAAGCTCTTCATATATTCGACACCCTGTATTACTTCGAGAACATATATGAATTAATTCAGAAGATAAACCATCTGAAATGTCCATCATAGAAGTGGGAAGAATGTTAATTTCTCCCAATTTCAAGATAATATCCTTACGGGCTTCCGGTTTTAATTGTCGTTCTAAAAGATATTCTTTACCTGTGAAATCAGGGTGAACCTCTTTTTCGCCTTGGAATACGGTTTTCTCACGTTCCAATAATTGAAGGCCCATATAGGCAGCACCCAAATCACCGGTAACGCAAATTAGATCAGTATCCCTAGCGCCATGACGGTAAACAACTTTATCTTTCTCAACTTCTCCAATACAGGTAATACTGATTGCCAATCCTGTTAATGAAGAACTTGTATCTCCTCCCACAATATCCACTTGATAATTTTTACATGCCAAATGGAGTCCCTCGTAAAAATTGTCTAAGTCTTCGATAGAGAAACGTGTAGAAAGAGCTATAGACACAGTAATTTGTTTCGGAATACCATTCATGGCATATATATCCGAGAAGTTGACAATGGCTGCTTTATATCCTAAATGTTTTAGAGGTACGTAGGTAAGGTCGAAATGTACACCTTCCATCAATAAATCTGTACTGACAAGTACTTCTTTATCAGGATAAGATAGTACAGCTGCATCATCACCTACACCATATATACTTGAGTTGTTTTGTAATTCAATATTCTTCGTTAGTCGATGAATAAGGCCGAACTCTCCCAGGGTTGCTATTTCTGTTCTCATTTTTATTTAAACACGATTAATCAATTCACGCATAATGGTAGTCATAAGTGGTTGGACTTCGTTTGCTGCTTTTTGAACCTCTTCGTGAGTTACTTCTACAATTTTTCCTTCAACACCCAAATCTGTAATGATAGACATACCAAATACTTTGATTTCGCAATGATTAGCAACAATTACTTCAGGTACAGTTGACATCCCAACTGCATCACCACCCATAATTCTGAATAAATTGTATTCAGCAGGAGTTTCAAAGGTCGGTCCTTGCGTGCCAACATAGATGCCTTCCTGTATTTTAATGCCCTTTTCCTTAGCAATGCGTCTAGCTCTTATAATAAGTTCTTTAGAGTAAGCCTCGCTCATGTCTGGAAAGCGTGCACCATAGAGATTCTTACCCCGAAGTGGATGTTCTGGGAAATGATTGATATGGTCTGTGATAATCATGAGATCGCCGATTTCGAAATTCGGATTTACTCCTCCGCTGGCATTAGATACGAACAAGGTTTTAATACCGAGTTCCTTCATAACACGCACAGGAAAGGTTACTTCCTTCATTGAATAACCCTCATAATAATGAAAACGGCCTTGCATAGCTAATATATCTTTTTCGCCTAATTTGCCAAAAATAAGTTTCCCAGTGTGTCCTTCTACAGTGGAAATAGGAAAATTAGGAATATCTTCGTAGCGAATCTCATTCTTATCAGTAATTTCATTGACCAGACTACCTAATCCTGTTCCTAAAATAATGGCAGTTTCAGGCTTACTGTGCAACTTACTTTTGACGAAGGCTGCTGTCTCTTGTATTTTTTCTAACATAATCTAAGATAATATTATTAAACGTATATTGTTGATTTTGTAATATACTAACTTCAATGGGTAAAATATACAAATTATTCCGAATTGTATCAGTAAGATCGGGATGCTTCAATAACCGAGTTGCATCTTTTTCAGTTGTAATAATAAGTTTTTTGATAGCGGTAATATTCTCAAATTGTTTGGTTATGTATTGAATTTCTCTTGAAGTAAAACGATGGTGATCCCTAAAAGAAAGCAATTCTACTTTTTTAGTATATTTTTCTATTTCTTTTACCATGCTTAAAGGAGAGGCAATACCAGTAATAAGTAATACATGCTCATTTCGTAATAAACTGCTTAAAGTTCTCTCTTTCTGTAATCCTTCAGTTTTGGCGGGTCTCAACTTACCATAAATAAAACTCGAGAAAAATAAATGCTGAAATGGAAATAGACCTAATTGTTTAGTAATGATATTATAATCAATAGGTTTCATATCCATTGGGCATTTTGTCACAATCACAATTTGCGCCCTGGCTTTTGCCTTCCCAGGTTCACGCAGACGCCCTGCCGGAAGTAGAGCATCTTCGCAGAAAAGTCGATGATAATCCGTTAATAGAATATTCAATCCAGCTTCAATATACCGATGTTGAAAAGCATCATCCAGTAGAATTACATCTACCTCCGGTTCTTTTAAAGCTATAAGGTTTTCAATCCCTCTAACCCGCTTTTCATCGACTGCAACCAGTATGCGTGGAAACTTTTGTTGAATTTGGTAGGGTTCGTCTCCGATTGCTTTAATATTACTTTCCAAAGAAGCTTGAAGATAACCATTCGTCTGACGTTTGTATCCTCTGCTCAATACTGCTACTTGGTATTTTTTTTTAAGTAAACGAACAAGATATTCCGTGTGGGGAGTTTTCCCTGTACCACCAACAGCCAGATTGCCAATACAAATCACAGGAAGCTGAAAACTCTTTGATCGAAGAATTTTCCAGTCGAAGAGCTTATTCCGAAATGCAACTCCTATTCCATATAAAAAGGAAAAAGGATATAACCATTTCTGTATTGTTACTGGATATTGTTCTTCCATATAACAAAATATTTACTGTATATTCAAATCAAAAGGCATTCGGGCTTGAAGCATGTCCGTATCATCAAGGCTTTTTAAAAGCGTGAATTGATTATAGTAATCACCTAATTTACTTTTTAATAGCTTATTTTCAATATAATTACCTGGGTTTTCTTTAAATAGCATACTAAAAACACTCTCTTTTTCTGGATAACTGAGCACGGTATAACTCTCTATTTCTGCTTTTTCAATAGCAATTGCAAGGGCCTTGTCAATACCTCCCAATTCATCCACTAACCCCAGCTCTTTGGCAGTTTTTCCATCCCAAACCCGTCCTTCTGCTATCTTTGCCAAATCTTCTTTGGGTATATTTCGTCCTTCAGCGCAACGGGTCAGGAATAAATCATAACCTTCATTCACCATCATTTGCATTAAAGCTTTTTCATCATTATTTAAAGCACGACCAGGAGTGCCAAAATCAGAGAATTTGTTAGTCTTTACCACATCAAATTTTATTCCAATTTTTTTTGGTTAAGTTTTCTACATTTGGAATCATGCCGAAGATGCCAATAGAACCAGTCAGAGTTGTGGGTTCAGCTACAATATAATCAGCACCACAGGAAATATAATAACCTCCTGATGCAGCATAATTACCCATAGAAACAACTACAGGTTTTTTAGCTTTTAATTCTTCTAGAGCATACCAGATTTGTTCGGAACCAAAAGCACTTCCTCCAGGAGAGTTTACACGGAATACAACTGCCTTTACATTTTTATCGTCTTTTAGTTTGCGTAAATCTCTGATAACTTTATTAGAAACGATTTCTTCCTCAATTGAAGAGGACGAACCAGAGTCAATTGCTCCAGCAGCGTAGTATATTGCGATAATATTACCACTCTTATCTTTCGGTATATTCTTTTTGACGTTAACCATCTCAGGTAAACCAAGTACAGGTAAACGATCATCTTCGCCTAATTTCATCATGTCTTTTAAATAAGTTCGAACATCATTTTTATAGATTAATGTGTCCACCATGCGATAATCAACTAATTTTTCTGTTTGAGTAAACATGACCATTTGATCTGCTATTTGATTTAAGGATTCAGGAGTAATATGGCGTGACTCAGAAACTCCTTTCACCATTTCATTCCATATTGAATTAATATATTCATTCACCTGTTCACGGTTAGCTTCGCTCATTTCTGTATTAATGAAAGGCTCAACAGCTGATTTATAAGTCCCCACCTTAAAAACTTGCATTTCGATGCCTAATTTATCGAGTAATTCCTTATAAAAAATAGGAGTTGAAGCTAAACCTCTCCATTCTATTTGTCCTTTGGGATTTAACAGAATTTTATCGGCAATAGTTGACAAATAATATAAACCTTGTGTATAAAAATCGCCATATGCTATAATGAATTTGTCTGAGCTTCTAAAATCCATTAAGGCATCTCTAATTTCTTGCAATGAAGCGAATGAAGTTGATAGGTGATTGGCTTGTATGTAAATGCCTTCAATGTTATCATGTTCTTTAGCTTTTTTTATAGAAGAAAGTATATCATCCAGCCCATAAGTTGAATAACTATTATTTCCGAAGAACAGCTCCAACGGATTTTCAATGGCTCTTTCTTGAAGCTGACCATTTAAATCAAGCATCATTACAGATTTTTTCCGAACCACAGTCTCGGTATCCGACCCCGACAACATACCAATAATTGTAACAATACTAATTAAGAAAAATACAATTCCGGTTATGAGAAGTCCGGTAACTGTTGCAAAAGTGAACTTCAGGAAATCTTTCATTATTTATTATATTAATAGGCTACCTTATTATATGTAGCAAAGTTAAAGATTTGAATTAATTTATCCTATAAGTCGCAACTTTTTTAAAGCAATCACAGATTAAAATTATAATTTGTGGAATTATATCTTGTTTCGAAAAAGAGAATAAAATATAAATTATATAAATGATTATCCGCATGATGTCCGTTGATTTATTGAATATCATATGAATGTTTTAATTACGAATGTTTTAATAATACTATTTATGACTATCTG
>JAJQFD010000006.1 GCA_021201335.1 Bacteroides sp.
AGAATTGTTCATTAACTACTCGCATATTGCTGCTTAATTTTGATTACTTACTTATTTATTGATCGTTGTTCGAAATAAGATAGAATTTTCACTCTCTTTCAGGCATTTTGAAAGTCAAAGGTTTCTCTCGTTTCAATATTTTTGAAGCTTCTCCCGTAAGCCATAAATAATGATCAGACGGTTGCCCGTCATTATCTGCAAAACTTGCCGTTTTACTGACGGGCGGCTCATTGCTGACTTTAAAAATAGCTGTTCCTTCATTAACTTCATCAAACATAGCCACATAAATCATACCGGCACCGGCATTAATGGCTGTTGCTAGTTGTTGCCAGTAAAATCGTCCTCTCTGACGAGGAATTGAACCCACCGGTTTTATATCATCAGGAAATTCATAACGACTCAGATTGTGCCAACTAAAACCCGGAGTTACACAGGGAACATAATCAATGCCCGCCTCTTTACACCATTGCAGATCGCCCAGGATTACATCACGATACCTGTCCATATCATTATGTAACAAGGGAGTAAAGCGTTGTACCATCCAGGGCAAAACAATATCCACCGATTTTATAATTTCATGCAAATAGGGATCAGGGATACAATCAGCATTGAGCTGACGCCAAAAAGTAGGAACACCTACCATAACAGAGCATCCACCATACACAGGATCGTTTTTCAGGAAATCAATAAATCGCTCTAATCCAATGTTGCGAATATTATAAGGACGGTCAGGGAAACCTATTCCCCATATAGCTACAAGAGGTTTACCCTGATGATGCAAATAGGTTTTAGCACCTTTCTGGTTAGTGACTTTTAAGGAGTCAACCAGGTATTTCCAGTCTTCCATAAGGCGTGAACAATCTTCTTCTTTGGCTTTCAGACCCGACAAATCGTACATTACTGCCACCGCTCTTTCATATTTTGAGGCAGCTTCAATGGCATTTTTCAATACGGTATTTCTCTCATCTCCGGGACGGGCAGCCGTAAAAAAACGCTGTACGAAAACACCATCCAATCCATACTGTTGCATCCAGCGGAAATGAAGGTCAATCGTACTTTTATCGCGTGAGCTGAAAAAACGGGCAGTTGAACCATCTGCCAGTTTCAGTCCAGTCGGATAAGTTACTTCATATTCACTTACATCGGGCCACATGTCAATACGAATCTTATTTTCATCGGGATACATAACCCCGTTTTTAGGAGCGTCAAACCAACCCTGGTAACCTGCCATAATCAGACCTTTATAAGTAGGATATTTAGTAACAGAGGCGTGTTTAGGTTGTGCTGCTAACATAACAGTGCAAAACAACAGAGATAAACAAAAAAGTTTTTTCATGATATTTTAGTTTAGATAAAAAAATAAGACCTTATTTCCTTGCTGGTTGCTTTTCAACCAGCGGAATTTCCTTCCGTAGCATTTTCCCGGCCTGCCCGGTCAGCCACAAATAATGGTCGGAAGATAAATCATCATCAATTGCGAGGAACTCACTTTCACCTACCGGAACTCTTTGGGCACATTTAAATATAGCCGTACCTTCATCTATTTCATCGAACATGGCAATATAAAGCATCTCAGCACCCGCATCCAATGCTCCATAAAGCTGTTTCCAAAAGAAATTACCTTTGTTACGATCTATCTGCGTAGAGTTTTTTCCTTTCATGTTTTTCCAGGTGAAGCCGGGAAAAATAAGCGGTGCATAATCCACCTTGTTGGCTTTTCCCCATTGAATATCTTCCCGAATGGATGTATTATAGCGATTGTATCCATTTTCATTGTATCTACCCACAAACCACGGCATTATGACATCACTTTTCCTGATAAGATCATGGAGCTCTGGAGAAGACTGAGTATCACCAGTAAGTGTACGCCAATGTGTAGGAACGCCCAACATCACACTAAAACCCCGTTCTTTTAGTCCGTCCACAATAATCTTCGATTCTTTTAAACCATATTGTCGATTATCATTAAAACCAATTCCCCACACCACTACCAAAGGTTTTCCATTGTGATACAGATAAGACGGATTTTTTCGATGTTTTTTCAGGTTATGTGTTTGGCACACTTCATCAATATCACTCAATAATACCTCCTCATCTCCGGGACGCATTCCGCTTAAATCATACATTACACAGATGGCCCGTTGATACTGGTTGGCAGCAGTCATTGCCGAAGCAAGTACCTTATTAAAATGCTTTTTCCCCTTCGGATTCTTTATCTCGCCTACAAAACGTTGCATGAATACACCGTCAATTCCATATTCTTTCATCCACCGGAAATGTGTATGGACTGTGGATTCATCAAAAGAACTAAACACATAGGCGGGTGTTCCATCGGCAAATTGAAATTCTGTTTGATAAGTCTTTTCATATTCCGAAACATCTGGCCACATATCGATGGAACATGAACCGGGACGGAAACCATTTCGTCCTGTATAATAATACCAACCCCTGCCTGCTCCGTCATCGGGTGCATTGAACCAACCCTGATAACCTGCCATAACCAAGCCTTTATACGAATTATACTGTTTACGAACCGACTGGCCCATAACAACGAGGGAAAAAAATAAAAAAGTGATGAATAGTACTTGCTTTTTCATACGAACAAATAAATAGATTCTTTTAAGCAAAGAAAAGTGGGGATGATTAATAAAGTGGCTAAAAAACCATTAATTAAAGGTCAAAATCAAATTAAAATCAAAAAATAATCTGCATTTACTTTTTTTCTGCATTCATATATAATAGTTCCCCTTTTTCATTTCAGGATTTAAATTGATTCATTTTTCTTGACTCTTTTTCATCCGGAATGAAAAACAAAGCTTACAAAGTGAACGTTATTATCCTGATAAACTTGAGTAGTAACTTAAAATGTTTTTTTATGCCTTTACATTTAGTAGATTTTGATAATAACGACAGCACGTTCGACGAATATGCACAAGCTGCCTCTGTGAAACCGATTCCAAAATATAAAATGGGTGACGAACCTATTGAACACAGCGTAGTAAAGGATCTGATTCTGGACGAATTGTTACTGGACGGTAATGCCAAACAAAACCTGGCCACTTTCTGTCAGACTGATGTTGATCCGGAGATACATGCTATTATGGATAAATGTATCGACAAAAACATGATCGATAAAGATGAATATCCACAGACAGCAGAAATTGAAAATAGATGTGTTCACATACTGGCTGATTTATGGAACTCTCCGGAAAGCCGGACCACTATCGGCTGTTCCACAACCGGATCGAGCGAAGCAGCCATGTTGGGCGGACTTGCCTTGAAATGGAACTGGCGCAAAAAAAGAGAGAAAGATGGAAAGCCAACAGATAAACCGAATATCATTACTGGTCCTGTACAGATTTGCTGGCATAAATTTGCTCGCTATTTCGATGTAGAAATACGCGAAATACCGATGGAACACGACCGTTTGTTAATGACACCTGAAGAAGTTATCAAACGGATTGATGAAAACACCATTGGTGTAGTACCTACTTTTGGGGTTACTTTTACTCTGGAATATGAAGATGTAAAAGGAATCAGCGATGCACTTGATAAATATGAAAAAGAAACCGGACTAGATATTCCTATTCATGTGGATGCAGCTAGCGGTGGTTTTATTGCGCCTTTCATTCAACCGAAAATTAAATGGGATTTCAGATTGCCTCGTGTAAAATCCATCAATGCCTCCGGACATAAGTTTGGTCTCTCTCCACTGGGTGTGGGTTGGGTAGTATGGCGAGAAAAATCAGACCTACCCGAGGAATTAATCTTCAATGTTAACTACCTGGGAGGCAATATGCCAACTTTTGCTTTAAACTTTTCACGTCCTGGCGGACAAATTGTGGCTCAATACTATAACCTCATTCGTCATGGTCGCGAAGGATATAAGAAAATACAGCAGGCATGCCTGGATCATGGTATTTTTATTGCAGAAGAAGTTGAAAAATTGGGCTTATTCGATTTACTTTATGATGGAAAATCAGCGCTTCCGGGGGCTGCATGGATGCTTAAAAAAGATATTGATCCGGGATTCAATTTATACGATCTATCCGATCGGATGCGGATGCGCGGATGGCAGATTGCATCCTATTCTTTACCGGCAAATTGTCAGGATATGGTTATTCAGCGAGTACTGATTCGTCATGGATTTAGCCATGACATGGCTCAATTAATGATCGACGACTTGAAACGGTGTATAGATTACTTCATACAACATCCCGTTGTGAACAATTCTACTAAAAAAGATTCGGAAGGATTTCATCATTCATAAAAGATAATCCTAACAACCATAATCGCTAAAAGAGAGGGTAAATAAAGATCAGAATTATTTTTTGAAAAATCGTTTGATCTTTATTTCTCCTCTCTTTTTTATTTAATAGTCCGCTAAGCTTTTTATCTACAAAAATAAACCCCCAATTTTCCAAAATGAAAAAAACAATCAAATAAACCCGAAAAACAAAATGATTTATTTTCATCAATTAATATATCATTTTATTACATAATTACCCATTTTAATAACCGTACCCTCCCGTAAAAAGCCCCAAAGAGTAGTGAAAATATGTTTAAAATGGCCTTAAATCCAACAGAAAGGTGCTTTTAAAACTATCAAAATTTTCTTTTTCGACAAGCCGCGGCTCAAGTTTTGGAAACGCGCGGCTCAAATTTCGGAACTTGAGCCGCGGCTTGTCGAAACTTGAGCCGCGCGTTGGAGAAAGCCCGCGGCTCAAGTTGCTGCCGATTTACCTGAATTTTCCTTTCAATAAGCTGGTTGCATCTAAACGACAACCCAAATAAATGTGTGATTTAGAAAGGAATTCTTAGTATTTCCTGTTAAATGAATTTTCCCTCCATCATCTTTAGCCTTTAAACTATGGAATTGTGTTTTTATATTCTTGAATTTGCTTTCTTTCTGAATTTCTCTAATGTCATTTCCTTGCGTTTTTAATCACTTGCCAAACTTTCGGAGCGTAGACGAAAAACTGAGAGCATTCATCTGTCAGATTGTCAAAAAGACAGTCTTGGATTTGCTGACTATGACGAATGAATGACATACAGATTGATCTCATTTTTTCGAAATACAGATCAAGTTTTATAAACGGATAGCTTAATATACTATTGTATCTGAATTTAATTTAAAACTCAACAATATCCAATGTAAACTCACTTAACGTAAAGATACCGGGTGCTGCACCTAAATCAAAAAATATTCTACAATTCGTATCTGTATCTTCATTCATGTAAAAAAGATATCCCCGCACTTCCTCCTCTTCGCCTATTGCAAATCTCTTTATGGTACTATATGCATTCCAAGGGCTATAATTTTGTCCTACATAAGAGTTATACCATCGGCTATACGGACCCGTAACAGTTCTGCTACTTAGTCTGGAAGAAGATTTGAATGTTACTAGATAATGTTGTCCGTTAACCAGCGTAGGAATTCGATTGAGTGTATCTATCCTTACCAGTTGTATTTGACTGGGATAAGTTCCAATACTGGATATATTGACAACCAATTTTCCGTTACTTCTTGTCATGAATGCATTGGCTCCTGCACGCTCGTTGTCCAGCAAATACCATCCGTCTTCATTTTCCGAAAAATCAGCATGATAAACCGGTATTTTGGTATAGGTTGTAGCTTCCGGAATAGGATTCGTAACCAAAGCATCCAGAAGCTGTTGTCTGATCATTTGATTTCTTAAATCATAAATACCAAATCCAGCATAAAGCTCCCAATATGCCCAGCTAAATCCATGTTGTTCGAATTGACGAGCCAAATAAGTAGTCCATCTTACGCGCGAATCCATATCTGCTTTTTCATAAGCACCAAACTCCCCCATATGGATGGGTACATTGTTTTTTCTTTCAAAAGCTAGTATCTCTTTCAAATCCCAATCAACAGTCATTCTTTCCGCCTCGGTATCGTGCCATTCCGTACCTAACCATTCATCTGAATTTCCACCTACCCAACTGGCTCCCTGGTGTGTAAAAGTAAACGGATTATAGTAATGCACCGTCACAATTGTTTTATCATCATCAAAAGGCAGTTGCAATCGGCCCAGTCCACTAATCCCACCTCCATAAGGTGTACCCACAAGTATAATCCGATTCGGGTTACTTTGTCGGATAATAGGATAAACGTAGTTCAAACCTGAATGCCACAACTCAGGAGTGATAGCACTTCCAGGTTCATTTAAAATTTCGAATAAAAGTTTATCCGAATATGAACTGAATGCCTCGGCTATTTGCCTCCATTGAGATAAAAACCGACCTTGATATTGGCCCGGATTATTCATTAAATTTAAATGATTATGCATATTGATAATAACATATAAATCATATCTCAATGCTTCAGTGACTACATTTTTCATTTTTTGCATAAAATCAGGCTCAATGATATCTGTACCCGGCACAACCCTTGTTTCCCAATGGATAGGTATACGCACATGAGTAAACCCCATCGCGGCTATATACCGGAAATACATAGAATTCCATATACCCTCATAGTTACCAGTTTCAAAAGTATCACCTATATTAATACCTCGCTTCAACTGTTGATTGACAGCAAACGCATTTCCTACTACTGACCTGGTTAAAGGAGACTGCTGATTCATTTCTTCTATCTTCTCATCTGCACAAGAGGTTAACAAACTCATAAAGAAGAAGGAAAACAGATAAACAATTTTCTTCATAATTATTTTTATTAAATATATTCTATAAAGATAGGTGAAAATGTATTTCTTTCCTAAAAAGCACATCCGATGTATTCGTTGTTTTTACGTGCATTATTATCCAAATTACTTTTCATGAACAAATTGGATTGGTTCAATACATGTCAGTGTCCGGATCAGCAATAAACTTTTTTATCAACCGTTTGTGGCCTAATGTAAAGGTGTTGCAGGTAAAGAAAATAAAATAATAAGAAAAAAATCCTGATTTTTTATTGTGAATCAAATTATTTCAATATCTTTGCAACCGGAAACAGTTTAGTTTGTATTGAATCTTTCTTCTCAATGTTTTGCTCCGCTTTTGTTTCGCGGAACTTCCCATCGTCAAAATCGACATCAAAATCAACTTTCTTGTTTGAAGTATTAACTGGTCGCGAAGGTGTGTAATCACAATGTCGTGACACATTTTGCGAATATGTCGAAATCATTATTTATTGGAAATATAGACTTACCTATTATTCAATCGAATGCAGGCTTAAAGCATTATAATTTAATTAGCCTTGCAGATGAACGATAATTTGGTGGATGAAACTGTAAAAAGATATATCAGGGAATATGATCGTTACAAAAAATTAGCGGATATTGTTTTCAATATCAGCCAAAATATTGTGCAAAAGAACCTGACTATCCGGGCTACCGTTCAACACCGGGCAAAAAGTCCGACAAGCCTCGCTGAAAAATTAAAGAAAAGCTCCAAATATAAATCCGTGGATGGTGTTTTCGAAGGAATCAGTGATTTGGCCGGAGTACGCATCATCACTTACCAGGAAGCAGACCGTCCCAAAGTAGTAGACGAAATTCAACAGATCTTCGTGGGCAGGGACAACGAAAAAATCAGGATTGAAGTAAAAGATAAAAACGGCAATAACGGGAAGTACTATAAAGCAACCCATTGCCAGGTGGCCTTACCTTCCGAATATTTAATCGATAATTTCAATTTAAAAAATACGACCTGCGAAATCCAGGTGTGCAGCTTATTGTCTCATGTGTACAATGAAATTGAGCATGATTTGCAATACAAACCCCGAAGCGGAAGTTTATCAATGGATGAAAAGCTTTTAATCGACCAGCTAGGTCTGATTACCAAGTCAGGCGACATCACCATTCGCCGATTGCTGGAAGCAACCAATGAAAGACTGAAGATGCATAAAGGAGAATTTGTTGATGTTCATGATTTCACTGTCAGAATGGGAGAATTGCTGAAGGTTGGAGAACCGTTCTCTATCAATGCGGGACTATTATACGATGAATTTATCAACCTAAAATTAGATTCTCCAGAAATAATTATAGCCACACTTCTCGATAAAGACGAAAATCTCACGGATGTTGCTCATTCGGAATATGAGAGAATAACCAACTATATCGCCAGTAAAAATATAAATATTCGAATCGATAAAAATTCGTCCGACCTTTTGCTATTGGTTTTACTAAGAAAGAAGGTTTTAACCTTGTTAAAAGATCATCCTGTGATTGCGGAAAATGATCGTTCACCCCGTTTATTCAGGATCGCTCAAATATATAAAGATATGCTGTCTGAAAAATAAATCATTTGATTTTCGGACAATTCACAAAATTAAAAAATAAAAAGCTGCCGGTAAGGCAGGCTAAATTATGACATTTAAAGAATTAAATATTTCAGAGCCTATATTGAAGGCTTTAGCGAATAAAAAGTATGTATCGCCCACTGATATTCAGGAACGTGCGATACCAGTAGCCCTGAACGGGCGCGACTTATTAGGAATTGCACAAACAGGTACGGGTAAAACTGCTGCTTTTGCCATACCAATTATTCAGCAACTTAGCCGGATGGAAATCCGAAATAAAAAACGGGAAATAAAAGCATTAATCCTTACCCCTACCCGGGAACTGGCTATCCAGATTGACGAATGTTTCAGGGATTATTCACAGTATACCAACCTGCGTCATACCGTTATATTTGGAGGTGTAAACCAGAATCCACAGGTGGAAAAGCTCAAACAGGGAACTGATATCCTGATTGCAACACCGGGCCGGTTGCTCGATCTGATGAACCAAAAGTATATTTCTCTCGAACATATCCGTCACTTTGTACTAGACGAGGCCGACCGAATGCTTGACATGGGATTTATCCATGATATCAAACGCCTGCTCCCTCTGTTACCGAAACGCAAACAGACGCTTTTCTTTTCGGCTACCATGCCACCAGCCATCGCAAAAATGTCTGATTCCATTCTGTTTAAACCTGCAAAAGTGGAAGTAGCTCCGGTTTCATCCGTTGTCGATACCATTAAACAGTGTTTATATTTCGTAGAGAAACCAGAGAAAAGCAAGCTTCTGATTGATATATTGGCAAAAGATAAAAAGGCCGTCCTTGTTTTTTCGCGCACCAAACATGGAGCCGACAAAATTGCACGTGTCTTAAATAAGCAAGGTATCGGTTGCGAAGCTATTCATGGCAATAAAACACAAGGGGCCAGACAACGTGCGCTTACTAATTTCAAGTCGGGCAAGACACGGGTAATCATTGCTACCGATATTGCCGCCAGAGGAATTGATATAGCGAACCTGGAAATGGTTATCAATTATGACTTGCCGGATGTACCGGAGACGTACGTACATCGTATCGGACGTACCGGACGCGCGGGTAACACGGGAACAGCCCTCACCTTTTGTTCTCACGAAGAGTACACGATGGTGAAAGACATTCAGAAACTGACCGGGAAGAAATTAAACACCGCCTCTATCCAAGCCTGAAAAAATTAAAAATATAATAAAACTAAATAATGCCTATGGCCATATCATACAACAAAAGAGAGTTACAAAAGAAAAAAGAACAAAAAAGACAAGAGAAGCAAAAGCGTAAAGAAGAACGTAAAGCTAATGGCAGCAGTTCGCTTGATGATATGATTGCTTATGTGGACGAAAATGGCGTAATAACCGACACCCCACCCGATACGGTTAATAAACAAAAAGTTGAAATCGACAGTATCGTAATTTCAACACCAAAAAAAGAGGACATAGTGGAAACTGTAAAAAAAGGTCGTATAGAGTATTTCAATTCCGATAAGGGATATGGCTTTATTAAAAATGCGATCAATACGGATAAACATTTTTTCCATATCAGTAATGCACCAACCTCTATTAAAGAAGGAGACAAAGTTACATTTGAGTTGGAACGTGGTCAGAAAGGTATGAATGCCGTTAAAATCACGCTTGCAAGTTAAATAGAACAAATATCAATAATTAATTTATTTTAGAAAATGAACATTTATGTATCAAATTTAAGCTTTAGCACAGGAAGCCAGAGCTTACAGGAATTATTTGCAGAGTATGGAGAAGTAACTTCTTCAAGAATTATTACAGATCGTGAAACAGGCAAATCTCGTGGATTTGGCTTTATTGAAATGTCAGACGAATCAGAAGGCGAAAACGCTATTTCTGAACTACATGATACTGAATTTGAAGGTAAAACTATCAACGTAAATATTGCTCGCCCAAGAGTTGAAAGAAGCAACAGCGGTTATAACAACAGCGGCTACAACCGTGGCGGAAACAACGGATACAACAGAGGTCGTTATTAATCTCTGAAACATTTTCTTTACTACTTTATTTAGCTCTGTTTATTTACTTTTGGCAGCTCAAATAGTCCCCTATTATACGTTATAAAAAAGGAATTAACGACTAAAAAGGTAGTAAAGGAAAGTTTTAAATAAGTGCCCCATCAATTTGAGAGGTATCTAACTTACTTTTCTAAAATCTTTCCATTACATTTGTAGCTAAAGGAATTTCACAGAGTTCAATTGGTAGTGATTTTTAGTCTATAGGGTTATAATCAGACTACTATAGAATCACCAATACTGTATTCCACGGAAGAATCCACAAAAACCCTCTATAACAAAAAAGATGAAGCACTCTCATCGAGAAATACTTCATCCATTTTTGCATTTATAAATTTCACTATTTATTCAATAGATAAACCGTTGTTCGCGCCGTTCCATATTTTCTCAACCATCCCTCTTCGATAAACCGATTCAATTCACCAATAGCTTTATCTTTCAGTGTTTTCGTCAGCGCAGAATAGTCTTTCCGGGTTATACACATATTTTCATTCAGGTATTTCTGTAGAATCTCCACTTTCTTTTCCAGAGGAATCGCTGATGAACGCGTTTTACTAAAATCCACCTTTTCCTTTCTGACATATTGAAGTTTACGACGAGTCACATTATTGAGACGAAAGTTCAGTTTCTTAAAAGAAACGGATTCTGCACGTAAGTCTCTTTTATCCTTTACCAACCTACTGGTAACCGATACCGAAAAATAGCCGATCTCGCCCAACTGTACATCATATCCATCTGACAGATAGTTAATGATCGCATCTTCCAAACTGATAAGAACTCCTTTGGCCATTCCGTTAGTAAAGCCATTTACTTCTGCAATATGTTTTATTAATTTCTCCGTGGTTATCTTACCTCTTGACACTGCATGTGCCCTGTATAATCCATCGTTCGATTCATCGGCTACATCTTTCACCGGATACATATCGTATTGAATGCTCATATATTCTTTTCGCTCCCTTTATTAATAAAATTAGTGTACTGTATGATGATTTTTATTATACTACGTCTGTTAAACTAATGTTTTCTATGTGGAAAATTAATCGTTGGTCTGCAAGCCGCTAATCGTTGTCCCGCGGGCCGACATTCGTTGATCCACGGGGCGACATTCGTTTACCCGCGGGCCAACGAATAATTATAGGCAGTAAAAGTATTAATTTGAAGAATAGAAAACAACAATTTAACGAGAAAAGAAATCTAATTTTATGCGATAAGCAATCTTTATTTATTCGATAGAGAAAAAGAAAAATCACTTAATCTCGACATTCTTCATAAATTAATTACAGCATCTCTTTTCAAATAAATTTTCTTTTTATTAGATTTGTGAAAACATACCAACTATTATGAGATTCAAACTAACATTAAAGGTTGAGAAAAAATTCTTTGGGAACAAACTACCTATTAATTACCAATACGAACAGTCCGCAGCTATTTACCGGATCTTATCCAAGGCCAATGAGCAATTTTCCGGCTGGCTTCACAACAATGGATTTAGGTTGGAACATCGAAGATTCAAGCTTTTCACCTTTTCACGTTTCATTATACCTCAATATACGATTGAAAAAGAGAATGAAAGATTGGTAATAGATAGTGATTTAATAGACTGGTATATTTCATTCTTACCCGAAAAAAGCACAGAAGAGTTTATTAAAGGTGTATTTATGTCCCAGCACTTTGAAATAGGCGACCGGATCAGTACAGTACGTTTTACGATCCAACGAGTGGAAATGCTTCCATCGCCGATTTTTCTAAAGGAAATGTCTTTTCGTACCCTCTCTCCTATCGTACTCTCCACCAAGGATGACAACCTGAAAATAAAATATATTTCTCCAACCGATGAACGTGCTCAAGGAAATATTCTGATGGGATTGCTGAGAAAATATGAAGCCTTCAATGGCAAACCGTATGCGGGAACACTCGATTACCATTTTTCTTTATTAAATGAACCCAAATCGACTCTTATTAAAATAAAAGCAAACAGCCCTGAAGAAACACGTGTCAGAGGCTATAGGTGTAGCATGAAAGTTGAACTGCCGGAAGCTTTGATGAAGATAATGTATGAAGCCGGATGCGGTGAGAAAGGAAGCACTGGGTTTGGGATGATAGAGGTAATAAAATAAAAAGAAGATACACAATGAAACATGATTTGAATATTGCCAATAATAAATGGCTGACTCACCCCACCGGAGATGCTTTTGCCGACCTGGGAGGCTATGTTATTAAAACACTCCACCACCGATTTCCAGAGAAGAATATACTGGAATTAATTGAATACGTTACCAAGATATATGTAGATAAGTGGGACGCTAAGATTAACCCGTTTTTTCTGAATAGTCCAGTTACTCAAAATTCATTTAAAACTCCTGAAAGTAAAAAGGAGAAAACCAGATTATATTTCGAGAATATGTTTAATGATACAACATCATTAAAAGGAATTTGTAGCATTACAGGTCAACCTAATCAATTATTTCCTGCAACTCGAAAAAATTCAATTCTTACAGGATCTGGGAAATTTATCAATTTTCACCATTCATTTACAGATGGAATAATGTTATCAAAGGAAGCTATTACCCGTTTCCATTTCGTTCCTTTAGGAGGTATTTACTTACAAGGAAAAATAGCACTCATCCAGAGTAATAATCCGGCTATTGCTGAGTTATTTGCAGTAATAAACTGCAACAAGAATTTAGAAGCTATAGCCAAAGGAGCATCCGAAGGTATTTTAAAGTCTCCCTGCAAATCAGCAGGTACAGCTATTTTCCGTTTTATCGACGAAGCGGTGATTGATATTAAAAGAAAAACCGACCAACACATTCATCCACGGGCAAACAATGCACTAACACTCTATCATTTCACCAATTTTGGAGCCAGCCCGGAAGTAACGCTTTATCAGGTACCCGGGAAATTGTTCTATTTCTATACTTTTACTCAAACTCCTGCGGTAAAAAAAGACTGGAATGCTTTTATTAACTCCCATTACTACAGCAACGATTATAAAAAAGCACAATACCAGAAGGACACCCAACAATACCAATGGAGCCAGAAGAATCAGGAAACCTTTATCGAAGAAGCCGATTATCAAACCTGGAGTAACCAGATTTACAACAAATTAATTGACGGAAAATCTATCCTGAGAGATTTTGTGCGATGGAGTGTGGACAATGCATTTCAGTTTAAAATTGTAGAAACATATCAAACATATATACAAAATATGAAACAAGAAACAATCTCGAAAATTAACCAAATGGCAGAATTTATTCTCCGGGCTAACGACAAACGAGGAATAGAAAAAGCCATTAAAGCTTTGAATGGCGCACGGAACTCGTATCAGCTTCGGCGGTTTATCATAAAAGATATTGTAGCCAAATACTATCAGGAAAAAAATGAAGAGGCCATTATCACCGTAGAAGATTATGCCAACTATCTTTTCCCCGATACCTCTTCCTGGCAGGAAATCAGGGATGTATTGCTCATTGCTATTTTTCAGCAATTACACGAAAAAGATATAGAATTGGATAAACTTCAGTTGGAAAATGAAGAAGAAACCGAACAAGAATCATAAAAAAAATAAAGAGATAAACGTATGAAAAACAAAAAGACACAAGGATTCGTCCTTTTAGATGTGGACGTAGTAGCGCTCAATAATGCAGGAAAAAGTAACACAACACTTAATGACAACAGTGTAGCCACCAAAACCATTACAAAAAACGGAAGACGGTATGTATATGTATCGGGACAGGCATGGAGATTCTGGTGGCGGGAAGCCCTGCAAAAGAATCAGAACTGGAAACTCTCTCCCATAACCCGGGAATCGAAAATTGCCTTTACTAATGCTAATCCCATCACTTACGCCGATGATGATATGTTTGGCTATATGCGCGCGGCAACAGAAAAAATAACCGATGAAAAAGGAAAAGAAAAAAGTACAAACATTACCGTTACCCGGGTATCTCCGCTTAAAAATTCAGCGATTGTTTCGGTAGCTCCTACTGCGGTAGCCGAAAACTGGTCGAGCATGTCTCGCCAGGAAGGAGATGCCGTCCCCTATACCAAGCAGGAATACAGTACTATACTAAAAGGTATGTTTAGCATTGACTTGAATATGGCAGGCACGTTTTCCAGTTACAACCGGACGGGCTACATGAACCTTTCACAAAAACTCCGGGAAGAAGCACTGGAAAAGGGAGCCGTAGAAATTGATGATGCTTTCGTGGAACAACAAAAACTAATTCGCCTATCGCGTGAAGTACGCGAACAGAGGATTATTGATACTTTGCAGGCATTAAAATATATCTCGGGTGGAGCCATGCAAACCAACAATATGGGCGATGTAACCCCTAAATTCATTATACTGGCAACCACCCAAACCGGAAACCATCCGTTTACCCATGTGGTAAAAACCGAAGGTGCTTACGATGACATCGCCCGCCTCAACCCGGAAGGAATCCGCGAAGTATTGAACGAGTATAAGGAAACATTTGTCGGCAAAGTCTTTATCGGCAAACGAAACGGTTTTATGGACGATGATACAGCAGCCCTGAAAGAACTGGCCGAAGAGTATAAAGACCTGGTGGTGTATGGCGCTGTAAACGAAATGATTGATGCTTATTGTGCAGAACTTAAAACCCAAATAGATTAATGAAAGTATTCCGAATCAAAATAAGTTCATGGACTTCGAGCTTCCGGTATCCGAATATTATTTCGGGGTTTCAGCCGACGTTGGAAGTACCACCTGTTTCTACAGTACTGGGACTTATGAATGCATGTTCGGGGAAATACCTGATGCACCCCATGCTCAGGATAGGATATTACTTTAGTTATCAGGCCAAATCCATCGATCTGGAAACGATTTACCAGATAGAAGCGGACAGTAAGGGAGTTCCTAAAAACCAGGTGAAGTCGAATATTATCCGCCGGGAGTTTTTATACGACTGCCGGCTCTATATCTATCTGACAGATGAAGAGATAGTCGGTTACTTCCGTTGCCCGCATCATCAACTCATACTGGGGCGAAGCAATGACCTGGCTACAGTTGAATCCGTCGAAGAACTCGAACTCAAGGAAAAAGAAGATGCTACGTGTATCAGTGGGCAAGTGATCCCTTTCAAAGATCATCATCTGGCAGGCGTTTTGCAGGCATTACCGATATATTTCAGTAATACCATTCCCCGGAAACCGTTACAGGTAGAACCTTTTAGCATCATTTCGTGCAACGATCGGATTGGAAAAAACAACCTGAAAGTTTATTCCGATAGCATTGAAGACAACGAAGTGGATATTTATTTCCATCAACTAACGTTTATGCATGAATAATCCCGATGTATTCCAGATACTGGCTAAATCCAATCCGGAGCTTACGCTGCTACAGCATATAGAAGACTGTTTGCGCATTTACTATCAACTCAGAGAATGTATTCCGAATCTGCCCCTGGCCGACCGGGAATCTTTCTGGGAGTTGCTGAAACTCTGTATTGTTTTGCATGATACTGGAAAAGCACATCCTGATTTTCAATACTTATTACGCAGAAAGAAATACCATCATTGGAATGGACAGCGGCATGAGTTATTTTCTGCAGTGCTGGCAACTTCACTACCTCTGCCCGAAGCTGCCCGGGCACTGGTACTACCCGCTATTCTCTGTCACCATAAATCGTTCGACGAACTATTCAGCTTCATCGAACATACTTACCAGTCGGGAGATGAATTCCTGCCCGCTTTCTTAATCGAAAGTCAAAAGAGTTTCACCGAAGAACTGGAAAAGATTGATCGGAAAAGCCTCGCAGAAATACTTTCCGGGTATAATCTTCCTGGTGGTAATTCCATTCCCAACAAAGATATACATACATTTATCCGACAACTAAACCGCAGTGGTATATTCGAAAAGGAAGCCTCCACAGAACATTTGTTGCTTTTGGGGGCATTGAAACAATGCGATCATCTTGCTTCGGCCGGTATTAACCGGATTAAGAAACTGGAGGAAAAAGACTTTCAATTTCTGTACAAATATCCATTGTATCAACATCAGCAGGCTGCTTCCGAAACACCGGGAAATGTAATACTGAAAAGTCCTACCGGATCAGGAAAAACAGAAGCAGCTTTTCTTTGGGTGCAAAATGAGTTGAAAGTTTCCGGCCAGGGCCGTATCTTCTACATCCTGCCGTTCACAGCATCAATCAATGCGATGTACGAACGTTTAAATAAGGCAATTGATGATGATAAGACAGGCATGCAACACAGCAAAGTATCGCAATACCTCGATCTGAAAATGTCGGATGACAGCAGCAGTCGCGGACTGGCATTGAAAGAAGATTTTAAAACCTTGGTCACCCCGGTGAAAGTGGTTACCCCATTCCAGCTGTTAAAACACCTCTACGGACTGAAAGGATATGAGAAAGGAATCTTCGAATGGGCAGGAGCCTGTTTTATTTTCGACGAGATACATGCTTATGATCCCAATGTATTTGCACAAATCATTGCTTTGCTCAGATTTGCCACACGGCGATTGAATGTTCGGGCATTGGTGATGACAGCTACCCTCCCCCAATATTTGCACCGGGAACTGGAATCTGCTCTGGGGAACTTTCACTTTATCCAGGCAAATGAATCTTTGTATCATGATTTTGTACGGCATCAGGTCTGCCTGCTGCCCGGCCTCTTATCAGAAGGTTTATCACAGATACAACATGATCTCAACAATAACCGGAAAGTATTAGTCGTATGCAATACAGTAGAGCAAGCGCAAAACGTATATAACCGTTTAACTACTCACCACGAAAAAATATTGCTGCACGGACGGTTTAACGGTCGCGACCGGATCCGAAAAGAAGAGGTACTTGGCAAAGACAGCGCCATGCTACTGGTAGGTACCCAAGCCATTGAAGTAAGTCTTGATATAGACTTTGATGTGATTTACACAGAGCCTGCCCCACTCGACGCTCTGATACAACGCTTCGGACGTGTCAACCGTAAAAGGGAAAAAGGTATTTCTCCCTGTTTTGTTTTTACAGAAAGAAACGAAAAAGATGCTTTCATTTACAAAGATGAAGACATTGTGAACAAAACCATCGAAATACTCCGGCAATGCATGGAAGAAGAGAATGGAATTATATCCGAAAGCAAGCTCCAGCAAATGATGGATTTTGTCTACCCGGAATGGACAGACGAACACCTGGAAGAGTATCAACGAACGCTGGAACTGCTGGAATATTTCATTCAGAACGGTCTGGCTCCGTTTAAACAATATCCCGAACGGGAAGAGGAATTCTATGAACGCTTCGACGGATTGAAAGTTCTTCCGGTAGGTTTAATAAACGAATACCAGAATTTACTCAATGAAAATAAGTTTATTAAAGCAGACAGTCTGCTGGTTTCCATTAGCAAAAGGCGTTTCAGAGGATTGAAACATCAAGAAGGTATTTACAGGCAACAGGTCTTTTTTGAGTCGAACCGTACGAAAGAATTGTATGATAAATCTTTATGGGTTATAAAACGCCTTTACAGCGAAGAGCTCGGGCTGCTGATGAACGATCCGGAAGCAGTTTCTTCGGATGATCAATTTTTATAAATAACGCCTATGTACATCACAGGTACTCATTTTAATTATTTACAGGTTTGCAAACGCAAGTTATGGCTGTTTGTAATCAACATCAATATGGAGCATACATCTGAGCTGGTGTTTGAAGGGAAACTGGTTCATGAAAACAGCTATCCTCAACGATCGGAGAAATACGAAGAAATTGAACTTGACGGTATTAAAGTCGATTATTATGATGCCCGGAACAATGTGATTCATGAAATCAAGAAATCAAATAAAATTGACCGGGCACACGAGTGGCAATTAAAGTATTACATCTATGTCTTTGAACGGAATGGTATCATCGGAACCACCGGTATATTGGAATACCCGTTGCTTCGGAAAAAGAGCGAAATAATACTGAGTGATATTGACCGGGAAACGATTCAGGAAATGGAAGATAAAATCAAAGTAATTGCCGAATCAGATATTTGTCCCGACCTGCAAAAAAGTTCGATTTGCCTGGAATGCAGTTATTTTGATTTCTGTTACAGTGGAGAAGAAGAATTATGAAGAAAACCTACTACTTATTTAATCCCGGCGTATTGGAAAGAAAAGACAATACTCTGAAGTTTACTCCTATTACCGATGAACAGGAAGGAGTAGAACGTTGTGGCCAACCCCGTTACCTGCCTATAGAAGATATCAATGAGTTTTATGTGTTTGGTTCACTCCGAGCCAACAGTTCCCTGTTTAATTTTCTGGGACAGAAAGATATCGCCGTCCACTTCTTCGATTACTATGAAAATTATACCGGTTCTTTTATACCCCGTGATTCCTTGTTATCCGGCAGAATGTTACTGGCACAGACTACCTCTTATCAAAACAAAAAGAAACGGCTCTGTATCGCCCAAAAGTTTGTAGAAGGCGCTTCCTATAACATGATTAAAAACTTGCAATATTATAACCGCCGTGGCAAAGACCTGGAAGACATTATGTCTCTAATGAAAGAATACATTGTCAGGCTTCCGGATACTACCTGCGTGGAAGAGTTAATGGGTATGGAAGGAATGATCCGGCAGAGCTATTACGATGCCTTCAACCTAATTCTTGGTGAATTTGAAATGGGAACCCGTACCAAACAACCTCCCCGGAATGAAGTCAATGCGCTGATCTCTTTCGGAAATATGATTTGCTATACCATTTGTCTTCGGGCCATTCATCAGACTCAACTCAACCCTACCATCAGCTTTCTGCACACACCGGGAGAAAGACGCTATTCACTGGCACTGGATGTTGCTGAAATTTTCAAACCGATTATTGTTGATAGGGTTATTTTTAAGGTACTGAATAAGAAAGAAATTCAGAGCAAACATTTCGACCAGAAGCTCAACAAATGTCTACTTAATCAATCCGGCAAGAAAATATACATAAAAGCCATTGAAGACCGGTTGGGAGAAACTATTAAACATCGCACACTCAATAGAAGCGTTAGCTACCGGCATTTGGTAAAACTTGAATGTTATAAGTTATCAAAACATCTTTTAGATATTGAAGAGTACAAACCATTTAAAATGTATTAGTAAATATGTATGTAATCTTAGTTTATGATTTTGGTGAAAAACGAGTCGCTAAAATGCTGAAACTCTGCCGGAAATATCTTAACTGGATACAAAACT
>JAJQFD010000019.1 GCA_021201335.1 Bacteroides sp.
CTGCGTAACAGTGGGAGAGTAGGTAGTTGCCGTTTTTATTTAGATTACCCAGAAATGAGGGTGTGTCAAAATGATACATCCTTTTTTTTGCACAAAGCCCAAACTTTCTCAAGCTCGGGCTTCATTGTAACCTAAAGAATTTATACCTTTAGGTATATCTATAAAAGTTCTGGCAAATTTACATTTTCGTCCTTATACCCCAAATCAATTGGTGCTTTTTCCTCAAGGAATTGATGAGGATATTGCTGAAAATGATCCGGTTCGTGTGGTCAATACTATAGTTGACAGTCTTAAATTGGATAATTTCAAGAAATTATATAATGAAACCGGTCGGTGCCCTTATCACCCCCACATGATGCTCAAGATTATTCTTTACGCCTACATGAACAATATCTACTCCTGCCGTAAAATTGAAAAACTTTTGTTACGTGATATTCATTATATCTGGCTTTCCGGTTCTCAGAAACCCGATTTCATCACAATAAACCGTTTCCGCAATCGGTTGAAGGAGGAGATTAATCATGTATTTACCGAGTTAGTACTTATCCTTTCTCAGAAAGGTTTCATTAGCCTTGATGTAGAGTATATTGACGGCACTAAGATAGAGAGTCCAAGGCCAACAAATACACTTTTGTCTGGCGTAAGACGGTTGAAAAAAATCGTGGCAAACTGATGAGTAAGATCCGTGTACTCCTTGAACAGGTGGATGAAGCCATCGCACAGGACACCTGCCAGAAAGATACCCCCGTGGAATTTACACCCGCCATGCTCTCTGATATTGTATATGAACTTAAGAATGCTTTGGATCAGAAACCTTATACACAAGACAAAGAGGAAAAGAAAGTCCGTTGCCAAAAGAAGAAGCAAATAAAGGAACTTGAAGCTCATCGGGATAAACTTATCGAATATAACCATCATCTAAATATCCTTGGTCAGCGTAACTCCTATTCCAAAACCGATAAGGATGCCACCTTCATGCGTATGAAGGAAGATGCGATGAACAATGGCCAGACCAAGCCCGGATACAATTTGCAGGTAGCCACAGAGAACCAATTCATCACAGACTTCGCTCTCTTCCCCAACCCAACCGATACGCTGACCCTGATTCCGTTTTTTAACTCTTTTCTAAAGCGCTACAACCGGTTTCCTGGTATCGGGGTAGCAGATACCGGTTACGGTTCAGAGGAAAATTATTGGTTTATGGAAAAGAATCAGATACAGGCCTTTGTCAAATACAACTTCTTCCATAAGAAGCAACGTCCACGATATACCCCCAATCCATTCCATCCTGAGAGCCTGTATTACAATCCTCAGGAAGATTATTACATTTGCCCCATGGGGCAGCGCATGAATCGCATAGGAATAAAACGAGATAAAACCGTAAATGGGTACGTTACCTAAAGCGCCCGTTATGAAGCTCAAAGATGTAAAGGATGTCCTCTACGGGGTAGCTGTTTTAAAGACCGCGGAAATCGCATTATCGAAGTCAATCATCGGTTGAATGAATACAAACGCAGTGCACGTGAAAGCTAACTTCAGAAGAGGGAATCAAACACCAGTGCACACGGTGTATAGAACCGGAGGCAGTTTGCGTACAAATGAAATATAACATGGCATACAGGCGTTTCCGTCACTTTGGAAAAGACAAGGTTACAATGGACTTTGCCTTCTTTGCCATAGCCTTCAATCTCAAAAAAATGTGTGCAAAGATGGCAAAAGAGAGAAAGGGAACTTCTGTTTTAGCTATAAACGCACTTTTTATACTGCTTTTTATATTATATGCAAAGAGAAAGGGAACTGACAACAAAATAAATATAAAAAATGCCGCATAAAGGGGCAAACCATATAGAAGGAGATAACGGAAAAAAAGAGGATGTGTCGGTTTTGACACACCCTCGATTTATTTTCTTGATTATTTATCGTTTAATATTCTCTTTTAGTTCTGAAAAAATGAAAAGGATTTTCTATTTATCAACGTAGATTGAATAATTATCCTCCATAAACGATAGAATTATTATAAACCGTTGGAAATTTATCTTTTAATAATGGATTTATTATATTTACTGAAAAGGAATTCTTATAGTGTATTCAATATCTTCTAGTAATATAAAACTTAATTTTTATACCCCTATGAAAAGGTTTATTCTTTTGTTTATTTCTTGTTTTTCCATGTTTTCTTTTTATTCATGTTTCTCTGGTCAGGCACTTGTGAGTCGTGATTCTGATAATAATAGGACTTATACAGTAGATTATCTATTTGAGCATGATGGATGTAAAGTCTATCGGTTTTATGATAGAGGGAATTATGTATATTTTACTAATTGTAGAGGGAATGTAATAAGTATCTCCAATGATTCAACGAAAACGTATACACAGAATACAATTATAATAGATGATTAAATTTCGTCATCCTGAATATGAACTAAGTAAATGAATTAATTGCAAGTATATTGCGATGTAAATTCTTTGTTGCGTTCAGAATGACGAAAAGTGTTTTTATATAGTTAGTTTCTATGTGTTTATAATGCTTCCCGCATTAATCTGATCCAATTTCCATTAGTTATTTTTTCAATATCAGTATCACTATATCCTCTGTTCTTTAAGATAATAGGAACTTTCTGTAAATCGGCAATAGTTTCCAGGTCGTAAGGACATTGTTCACGACCGAAAGCTCCATCGAGGTCGCTACCAAAGGCGGCATGATCTGTATTGCCGGTCAGCTGACATATATGGTCAATATTGTCAGTCATAATTTCAAGGTTGCAATTCATCCCTCTGGGAGTAGAAACGCCTCTTACCCAATCAGGAACCATCATCCAAGCATCTAATGCAATTCCAATGACTGCTCCACGTTCCGCCAGAGCCAGAATCATTTCATCACTGAATTGTCTGTTGTGATTAACAAACTTTCGGCTATTGTTATGGCTAGCCCAGACATGACCTTTATATATGTCTAGCGCATGCCAAAATGCATCATCGCAGAGATGGGTAACATCCAAAATCATATTTAAATCATCCATTTTCCGCAATAGTTCCTGTCCCATGTTATTGAGGCGACCACAAGAGTCTGTATCATTTGCATATCTTCCCGGGCCATAATGAGCAGGACCCACAGCTTTTAAACCGTATTCGTATGCTCTCTCTACGTAAGATGGGTTGACAAATGAATCGGCTCCTTCAATACTCAATATGTAACCGATTGGCTTTTCCGTTAAATCTTCGTTTGACCATAGTTTTAAATGGGAGTCCAAGTCTTCCTTGTTTTTAATCATTCGCATGTAACCTTCTTCTTCCATTACTTTGTACCATGCTAATTGTCCTTGTGTTTGAGCCCATGCCTGTTCTGGAGAATGCCAGCCAGGCAAAGGATTATTTGGAGCAATATATCTACCTATCTGAGTAGCTACAACTAATCCGATATTTCCTTTTCTTAATTCTTCGAATGAAATAGTAGCATTTCCACGATCAGGTTTGTCAGTCATTCCTGTTTCACGGAGGTTGATTTCTTTAAGGGGTTCACGTAAATCCCGATTCCATTCCAAAGCATTCATGCTTAAATCGAGATGTGCATCAACAATAAAAGGTTTATTCATTGTGTTAAGTTTTAAATGTAATAGTTTTAATAATTGATAGATCGATTTCGGGCAGTAATTTCCCAATCGCTTCTATACTGATTGTTGGTGATAATGTTTGCCTTGCTGTATAATGCTACAGTGGGACAGATATGTACCGGTACTCCATAGAGGGCCATTCCAATCGGATAATCTGCACTATCTTTCACCTTGAGTACCAGATGTTCTTCGTTATGTGCTATTGGATATGTTGAAGGCGCATTCAGAAAGTATACCCGGGGGAGGGGACTTTCGGCAGCTACTGCCTTGTAGCCCAGATCCACACAAATATGATGCTCATCAATAATGGAGATAACACGTGTTAGAACAAGCGCTGCATATTCGCAAGGAAGCTCTTTAATAGTGTGTTTATATCCCCAATCCCATAATACAAATGTCCCTGGACTACATTCGCAATTCTTGCGCTTGGCATTGATAGAGAAGGTGGGGGTTCCTCCAATGATTAATGAGAATGGATGACTATAAAGTGCTTGAATCTCATCCATTACTTTTTGAACAATGCTATAAACTTGATCGCATTCTTTTGTACGTACATTTAGATCACTATCATGGATGTGTCCATCGTAAGTATGAATACCCTTTAGCTGAATACAAGGTTGTTCGGAAATAAAAACAGCCAATTCTCTTGCTTGTTCCGGTGAGATACCGGTTCGATTCATGCCGACGTTCAAATCGATGTAAATATCCATTCTGGTTTTTCTTTTTTCGCAGAGATTATTGATTTTTGTAGCAATTGTCGGATTGTCGACCAGACAAGAAAACCGGGTGTCAGGATAAATATCCTGCAAGTCCAATAAGCGTGCAATTTTAGGTCCGACAGGTTGATAGGCCAGCAAAACATCTTCAGCGTTAACCAAGCCTAGCATCTCAGCCTCTGCTATAGTGGCACACTTAAATTTACGGATGCCAAATTGAATCATCATCTGGCTGACTTCACCCATTTTGTGAGTTTTTACATGAGGGCGAAGTCTGCCAATATCTTCAATAATATCTGTGATCTCATGGATATTATGATACACTCTTTCTGGATAAACAAGTAATGCAGGAGAATCCAGTTGCTCTATATTATGGATGTGATACCACTCTAACATATTATCTGTTGTTATAAACGATTGAGAATAAGGAGACATTCTTCTTATCTTTAATCATTTAATTCAAAAATTGCCTCTATTTCTACAGGAATATTATCGGGTAACGAACCGAATCCTACGGCACTGCGGGTACCTACTCCGTTATCTTTTCCCCACACTGCGCTGAAGAGTTCGCTACATCCGTTAATAATGTATGGATGGCGTTCAAATTCCGGCAAACAGTTTACCATTCCTAATACTTTAATCACTCTTTTTACTTTATTCAGGCTGCCCAAATTGGCTTTAATTGTTGATAACATTGTTAAACCTACCTGACGAGCTGCCAGTTTACCAGCCTCTTGATCCATATCTTTACCTATGCGGCCTATAATAAGGGATTTATCATCCTGTACTGGGCCGTGTCCGGAGAGATATAAATATTTGCCATCAATTAAACAAGGTTTGTAAACTCCCAGTGGAGTGGGAACGGGTGGGAGATTCAATCCTAACTTTTCGAAATTTTCGTCTGCGTTAAACATACCGTATAAATTTTAAATGAATAAACTTAAAATGAGCACTCCTCCGAGTCCAACAATGGATACGATTGCTTCCATAACCGACCAAGAGCGGAGTGTATCTTTCATACTTAAATTAAAATATTCTTTGAACATCCAGAAGCCTGCATCGTTTACATGCGAGAACATCAAGCTTCCTGTACCTACAGCAAGAACCATCAGATTTGGATTAATATTCGACTGAGCCACCAAAGGAATCAGAACTCCCGCAGCAGTTAATCCGGCAACTGTGGCCGAGCCCACACACCCGCGGATAATGGCTGCTATTAGCCAACCTAATATTAGAGGATGGATAGATAATTGTAATAAAGAACCAGCTAATTCATTACTAACTCCGCTATCTTCCATCACTTGTTTGAAGATGCCTGAGCCAGCGATGATGAGCAAAATCATGGCGATGTCTTTTACTGCCTCTTCATAAATCTTCATGATTTCTTCGATACCTTTGCCCAGTTTTATCCCTAGTGTATAACTTGCCACAATCACTGCGATAAGCATTACTATTGATGGATCGCCAACGAATGCTATTATTTTTGCTGTTTCTTCTCCCATATTAGGGAAACAATAAGGAATAATTGTTACAAGGATAAGGAGAAGCACCGGAAAAGTAGCTGTAAAAATACTGTTAAATTTCCCTGGTAGTAGGATTGATTCATCATTCTCTTTCTGTTTGAAAAGTATGACTTCCCCCGTTTTGATATCTTTCAACGAATGGCAGAATACCGGGCCAGCCAATATGATAGCTGGAATAGCTACAATTAAACCATAAATAAGGATGAGCCCCAAATTGCCTTCAAATAGGGTTGAGAGTGCTACAGGTGAAGGGTGGGGTGGGAGAAATCCATGTGTTACGGATAAAGCTGCCAGCATCGGTAGGCCAATATATACAGCCGGAAGCTTATATTGGTAAGCTACGGAAAAGATAAGTGGTACCAATAAAACAAAACCGATGCCATAAAACAGAGGAATACCAACAATAAAACCAGTGACCATTAATCCCCACTGAATATATTTGGTACCGAAAGCACTTACCATTATAGTTGCAATCTTTTTAGCAGCACCACTTTCTGCTACCAGTTTGCCTAACATGGCTCCTAAAACGATAATAAGGGTAAGACTTCCCATAATGCTTCCGATACCTTGCGTGATAGAAGCTGGAAGTTTCTCAAGAGGGATTCCCAGTCCTAATCCTGCCAGAATAGAAATGAGTAGGAAAGCTAGGAATGCATTTACCTTAAAATAAGAGATTAGCACAATTAACAGCGCTAAACATAGTAGAATGATAACAAACGACATTGTGTTAAGTATTTAATAAATAATCAAGATTATCCAGGCATCGAAGTATTTCATTGGGGGTAAAATAACTTAGGCCAGGAACTTCTTTATGACAGAAGACAAAGTTATAAAAATTAGTGATTGCATAAAATAATTTACTTGCTTTTAGTCTGTATGTGAAATGACGGTAGGATTTTGGTTATATCTCGGTAGTATTTGGGTTTAATTCCGGTAGTGTTTGAGGCAGCTCTCGGTAGCATTAGATTTGTATCTGTTTGGGGATATAAAGAAAAAGGGATTAAGTAAAAACTTAATCCCTTCCTTGTTGCGGAGGCCTGACTCGAACAGACGACCTTTGGGTTATGGGCCCAACGAGCTACCAACTGCTCCACTCCGCGATGTTTTGTGGGTGCAAAGGTACTGCTTTAATTTGGAAAAACAAATATTCGTTATGGTTTTTGTCTATTTTAACTATTCGTTATTATCATCCTCCTCATCAACAAGATTGTTTAAATCAAATTCAAGCTGAATAAGTTCTTCTTCCCATATCTGTCTGATATCCTCAGGAGTGTCTTCGGGTGCATTAGCTATTCTTTTTCTTGCCAGTGCAACTTCGTCTTCTAATCTTTCTCTTCGACTCATAAAATTACTAAGTTTTTTTTAATACGTTACTTAAGCCAATTTTCTCAAAGGTTTATTCTTTAAATAACTAACAATCTTCTATAGACCTTGTTCAGTAAAATGGTTACTAAAATAGCCTTTTATTGTAACGATTGTGTAAAAGTGTAAGAAGCTCTAAATGTTAATTATCTTTCTAAAATCTTGTGTGGTATAGAGAAAAAAAGTAATTTTGCTCATAGATTAAAGTAATGTGCAATTTTTATGGCAGTATCGAAAACAAAAGCAAAATTGGTAGACGTTGCCCGTCAGCTATTTGCAAAGATGGGGGTAGAAAGTACTACCATGAATGATATTGCGTTGGCTTCAAAAAAAGGAAGAAGAACTTTATATACTTACTTTAAGAGTAAAGAAGAAATATATCTGGCAGTAGTAGAGTCTGAGCTTGAAATCTTATCTGAGACGCTTAAAAGAGTTGCAGAAAGGAATACTCGGGTAGAGGATAAATTAATCGAAGTCATTTATACGAGGTTAGATGTGGTAAAAGAAGTTGTTTACCGGAATGGAACATTACGTGCTAACTTCTTCAGGGATATCTGGCGGGTAGAAAATGTACGTAAGAAGTTCGACGCAAAACAAATTCAACTCTTTAAATCAATTCTAACTGAAGGGCAGGAAAAAGGTGTCTTCCAGATAGATGACATTGAAATGACTGCGGCTTTGGTGCATTATTGCCTGAAGGGTATTGAAGTTCCTTATATTCGGGGAAAGATTGGTGCTGATCTAGACTTGGAAACAAGAAAGAAATATGTGGCAAACATAGTGTTTGGCGCACTTCATAAAAAAGAAATCAATAACTAATTTATTATGGGATTATTAGATGGTAAAACAGCCCTCATAACTGGTGCCGCTCGTGGTATCGGGAAGGCTATTGCTTTAAAATTCGCTTCAGAAGGAGCCAATGTAGCGTTCACTGATTTAGCAATTGATGAGAATGCACAAAACACAGAGAAAGAAATCGCTGCTATGGGAGTTAAGACAAAAGGTTATGCTTCTAATGCTGCAAATTTTGAAGATACAGCCAAAGTAGTGGCAGAAATACATAAGGATTTCGGTCGTATTGATATTCTGGTGAACAATGCTGGTATTACCCGTGATGGATTAATGATGCGCATGAGTGAGCAACAGTGGGATATGGTAATCAATGTGAATTTGAAATCGGCCTTTAATTTTATACATGCTTGTACGCCGATTATGATGCGTCAAAAATCAGGCAGTATAATCAATATGTCTTCTGTTGTTGGTGTATCGGGTAATGCCGGACAAGCAAATTACTCAGCTTCTAAAGCTGGTATGATTGGGTTGGCAAAATCCATTGCTAAAGAGCTTGGCTCTCGTGGTATCCGTGCGAATGCAATTGCTCCCGGTTTCATTATTACTGAAATGACTGATCAGTTGAGCGAAGAAGTAAAAGCAGACTGGGCTAAGAACATCCCATTGCGTCGCGGTGGAACTCCGGAAGACGTTGCTAATGTAGCTACATTCCTGGCATCGGATCTTTCATCTTATGTTAGTGGACAGGTAGTCAATGTTTGTGGCGGAATGAATACATAAAAATGACAATTGTTTACGAAGACAATCATATTATAATTGTTAATAAGGCTGCTTCCGAGATTGTTCAGGGAGATAAAACCGGAGATACGCCACTTTCAGAAACCATAAAGGATTATTTGAAGGAAAAGTACCAGAAGCCCGGAAATGTTTTTATCGGTGTTGTACATCGGCTGGACAGACCTGTAAGCGGCCTTATTATTTACGCCAAAACCAGTAAAGCACTCTTGCGACTCAGTGAGATGTTTAAAAAGAAGCAGATAAAGAAAACATATTGGGCACTTGTGAAAAATGCTCCCCCTCAACGCGAAGGTGAACTTGTACATTATTTGGTTCGCAACGAGAAGCAAAATAAAAGTTATGCTTATCCCAAAGAGGTACCACATTCCAAACAAGCAATTCTCAGTTACAAGCTGATCAATCAGTCCCAGAATTATTATTTGCTTGAGATTGATTTAAAAACTGGAAGGCATCACCAAATTCGTTGTCAGTTAGCTAAAATGGGATGTCCTATCAAAGGAGATTTGAAATATGGGTTTCCGCGATCAAATCCGGATGGCAGTATTTCACTACATGCTCGTAAAATCTGTTTTGTGCATCCGGTAACAAGAGAAGAGATGGAGTTCGAAGCTCCATTACCCGATGATACCTTGTGGAATTCATTTAAATAAAAAAAGTCGTCCTTGAATAGACAAGTAGGACGACTTTTTCTTTCTAATCAAACTAGTTGTGCTTAAACTACATTACTGTGTTCATCAGTTGAAGTTTTAGCTTTTAAAGCGTTGGGTTTTTTGCAGGTTTTCGGCTTCTTGGTTTTTGCACGCATTTTTTTCTTTTGTGTTGTGGCAACATCTTCACAAATGGGGTCTTGGCCTTTTACACAATTGAAATTCAGGACTTTAAATACCTAAAATAGGTTACATCAACATTCTATAAGTTAAGTAAACTGCATTTATCGCTTATTGCTTTCTCTTTAACCAAACCATACATTATGAATAATACAATCGTTGTGCCAAAAAGATATTTAATCTATAAAATATTGATAATAAATAAATTATGGTATTTCCCTGTGGCTAAAGGAAGTGTGGAAAATTGGGGAAATTGTGGAATGGAGTGTGGAAAAATTCCACACTAAGGGGTGGTGTTAATTAATTGAGATTATAGAGCTTTAATTTATTATAGAGAGTTTTTCTATCTATATTTAATAATTGAGCGGCTCTACTTTTATTATTATTGGTTTGCCGCAACGCTTCGAGAATATGTTCTTTCTCTATTTCTTCATTTTTTAAAGTGATTCTTGAAGACGTGTCTGCTGTGGGTTTTTGTGCTAACTCATTACTTAATTCAGCAGATGTTATATAATTATTTGTAGCCAATAAAGTGGCACGTTTTATTATATTCTTCATTTGTCTCAGATTGCCAGGCCAATGGTATTCCTGTATAATTCTTGAAGCTTTGTCTTCAAAACCTATAATTTGTTTATTTAATTCTTTATTAGCCTGATCCAGAAAGAGATTGGCAAAAAGAAGGATATCTTCCTGTCTATCTTTCAGATCTGGAATGTATAAAGTGAATTCATTAATACGGTGAAACAAATCTTCGCGGAAAACTCCTTTTTCTAATGCTTGGGTTAGATTTTCATTCGTTGCTGCTATCAAACGTATATCCACATTAATTTCTTTATTGGAACCAATAGGGCGTATCTTTCTTTCCTGTAAGGCCCGGAGCAGTTGAATTTGAATTTCATAGCTTAAATTACCTATTTCATCCAGAAAAATAGTCCCGCCATTGGCTTCTACAAAGGCTCCCGTTTTATCATTTAAAGCACCAGTGAATGAACCTTTTATATGTCCGAAGAACTCTGAGGCAGCCAACTCTTTGGGAATAGCCCCACAGTCAATGGGGATAAAAGGATTATTATTACGGGTACTAAGTTCGTGTATGCGGTGAGCCACATATTCTTTACCTGTGCCACTAGCACCTATAATTAATACAGACATATTAGTGGGAGCAACCAATCGCACATAATTATATAATTGTTTGGCTGCATCACTTTCTCCTTCAAGATAGGCTGAGGATTGTTGAAAGGGTGAGGTTGCGGATGGTTTTTGTTGTATTGATTCGGGTGTTTTTTTTAAAAGCCTCGTTTATTTTTAGCAATAAATCTTCCGGTATCACTGGTTTAGCTATATAATCATCAGCGCCTAGTTTTATTGCCATGACAGCTGATTGTATATCAGCATATCCTGTCATAATAATCAACGGCATATGAAGCCCTGCTTCGGCCAACCACTTTAACAAATATATGCCATCATGATCAGGCAAACGAAGATCAGAGAGTATAAGGTCTGTATGATTTTCTTCAAGGTGCTTTTGAGCGCTGACAATATTACTGACATTGGAGACAGAAAAACCTCTTTTTTCAAGCCAGGTTTTAAGCATCATTCCAAATGTAATATCATCTTCTACAATAAGTATAGATTTCATTCAGTTGTTCCTCTACTTTCTTTGTTGATTTTACAAAGGTAAAGTAATTTTGAGAAACTCCCGTGTATTGCCACTTTTAATTAATGTTAGATTTGATGATTATTCTTCATTTTTAATGAGAAAACTCATCAAAAATGGTATTTTTGCCAAGAATTTTAAATAAAAAGATGACAATGAAGAAGTATTTATTCATATTAATAGTCATATATGCTGGTATAGTTACATCGTGCCAGTCAGGTAAAAAGAATGATAAAAACATGGAAGAAAAGAAAGTACGAATTGAGACAAGCATGGGAGATGTTGTAGTAAAATTATATAATGAAACTCCTAAACATAGAGATAACTTTATAAAATTAGCCAAAAATGGAACCTATGAAGGCACTCTTTTTCATCGGGTAATCCAAGATTTTATGATACAGGCTGGTGACCCGGATTCAAAGAAAGCTAAAAAAGGTGATACGCTTGGATCAGGTGATGTTGGTTATACGCTTCCTGCTGAATTTATTTATCCGAAGTACTTCCATAAAAAAGGTGTTTTATCAGCTGCACGTCAGAGTGACCAGGTGAATCCGGAGAAGAGATCTTCCGGCTGTCAGTTCTATATTGTAACAGGAAAGGTTTACAATGAATCTGATTTGGTAGGAATGGAACAACAAATGAATCAGGGTAAACTCACTAATATATTTAATTCTTTAGCGCAGAAACACATGAAGGACATCTATAAAATGCGCAAAGAAAACGATGAAGAAGGTTTATATAATCTGCAGGAAAAATTATTTGCTGAAGCAGAAAAAGAAGCTGCAAAACAATCTGATTTTGGATTTACTCCTGAACAAATTGAAGCCTATTCTACAGTTGGAGGGACTCCACATTTAGATAATCAATATACTGTTTTTGGAGAAGTATTGGAAGGAATGGAAGTAGTGGATAAAATTCAGCAAGTCCAGACTAACCAAAATGATCGTCCGGAAGATGATATCGTGATTAAGAAAGTTGTACTGCTTTAAATGAAGATCGGGAAACATACACTATCTAACGGTCTGCGTCTTGTACACTATCAGGATACAAGTACCCAAATGGTTGCTTTAAATATCCTGTATGAAGTAGGTGCAAGAGACGAACACCCGGATCATACAGGTTTTGCTCACTTGTTTGAACATCTGATGTTTGGAGGTTCCGTTCATATTCCGAATTATGACGAGCCACTTCAGTTGGCTGGAGGAGAGAACAATGCCTGGACAAGCAATGACGTAACCAATTATTATCTCACTATTCCCAAACAAAATGTGGAAGTAGGATTTTGGCTTGAATCAGATCGTATGTTAGGTCTGGCTTTTGATGAAAAGAGTCTGGAAGTACAACGGGCTGTAGTTATGGAAGAATTTAAGCAAAGAAATCTGAATCAGCCTTATGGTGATGTTTCACATTTACAGCGAGCTCAGGCTTTTAAAATACATCCTTATAGATGGCCGACAATAGGCAAAGAGCTTTCGCATATTGCCAATGCCACGATGGATGAAGTAAAAGACTTCTTTTACCGGTTCTATGCACCAGACAATGCAATCTTGGCTGTTACTGGTAATGTTACTTTTGAAGAGGCTGTTTCATTAACTGAGAAATGGTTTGCTTCTATTCCCCGACGGAATGTTCCCACCACGAATTTACCTCAGGAACCTGTTCAGACGGAGCAAAGGAGATTAACTGTAAAGAGAAATGTTCCTTTAGATTCTTTGTATATGGCATTCAAAATGAGTGACCGGTTGAATCCCGAATATTACGCTTTTGATATGCTTTCGGATATTTTAAGTAATGGGAATTCCAGCAGACTGAAACAACGCTTGGTGCAGGAAAAACGAATCTTTTCTTCAGTAGATGCTTATATTATGGGCAGTATTGATCCCGGATTATTCCATATAAATGGTAAACCTGTTAATGGAGTAACTTTAGAGGAGGCGGAAGCGGCTGTTTGGGAAGAAATAGCCGTCTTACAAAAGGAATGTATATCTACTTTTGAATTGGATAAAGTAAAAAACAAATTTGAGTCAACACAAATATTTGGTAATACAAATTATTTAAATATCGCTACTAATCTTGCCTGGTTCGAAATGTTAGGAAAGGCAGAGGATATGCTTACGGAAGTTGATAGTTATCGTAGTGTGACAGCAGAACAATTACAACAAGTCACACAAAAAGCTTTCGTACCCGAAAATAGTTGTATACTATATTATATGCATGAATGTATTTGAAACCTACAAGGGACACTACAAGGCTTTATTTCGGCTAGGCATACCCATTGTCATCGGACAATTGGGAATGATAATTCTTAGTTTTGCTGATACTTTGATGATTGGTCATCATAGTACAGATGAACTTGGAGCAGCTTCTTTTGTAAATAATGTCTTTAACTTGGTTATAATTTTCAGTACAGGATTCTCTTATGGTTTAACACCCATTATTGGCGGGTTTTTCGGAAGAGGAGAACTACCATTAGCAGGTAATGCACTAAAGGCGAGTCTATGGGCTAATCTTTCTATTAGTTTATTGCTAACATTCATCATGACTATACTTTATTTTTGTGTAGAGTTTTTAGGGCAGCCGATAGAACTTATACCTTTAATAAAGCCATATTATCTAACCTTATTATTTTCACTTGCCTTTGTACTGATCTTTAACGGTTTCAAGCAATTTGCTGATGGTATTACGGATACTCAAACTTCTATGTGGATATTATTAGGAGGAAATTGTTTGAATATCTTTGGAAACTGGATACTTATTTACGGAAAATTTGGGTTCCCGGAACTGGGGCTTCTGGGTGCTGGTATAAGCACCCTCTTCTCCCGTATTATCATGGCCTTGGTTTTTATCCTTATATTTATTGTTAGCAAACGATATCAGAAGTACCGGGAAGGATTCAAGGATATGAACTTTTCAAAAAAAACATTTATCCGCTTAAATAAATTAGGCTGGCCGATCGGTTTGCAAATGGGAATGGAAGCCTCTTCCTTTGGTTTAAGTACTATCATGATTGGTTGGCTGGGAACTATTGCGTTAGCCTCTCATCAGGTAATGCTTACTATCTCCACCTTTGCGTTTATGATGTATTATGGCATGGGGGCGGCAATTGCTGTTAGAATAAGCAATTTCCATGGCCAAAAAGACTGGCCGAATGTACGGCGGTCTGCATATGCCGGATTCCATATAATTATGGTGATGGCAGTTGTTTTTTGTATAACACTCTATTCATTAAGATATCAGTTGGGTGGATGGTTTACCGATAGTGCGGAAGTAACCACCACCGTAGTAACCTTAATGTTTCCCCTGTTGCTTTATCAATTTGGAGATGGACTTCAGATAACTTTTGCAAATGCACTGCGTGGTATATCTGATGTAAAGCCCATGATGGTCATTGCCTTTATCGCTTATTTTATTATCTCATTACCTGTAGGATATCTTTTAGGCTTTGTCGTTGGCTGGGGAACTTTTGGTGTATGGATGGCTTTCCCTTTTGGGTTAACGAGTGCTGGAATTATGTTGTGGTTAAGGTTTAGAAAAAAAGTAAATGAAAACTCCTGATCGTTTCACTAAAGTAAAGGTGGCAGTTGGCTATTTGGCCTTGCTCACTCTTTTATTTTTCGCTCTCTCGCTCATTTATCAAGAGGTGCAGATGCTTTCGCGAATTGACACTGAACAAAATGTGAAAAGCGATAGTCTTTTATCTCTTATACGACAGAAAGATGAAAGCACTATACAAATTTTACAAAATCTGACTGAGGCAAATCAGGTTTTATTAGATACTGTTTCTTTGCAAAGACTGTTAAACAGACCTGTCAGGCAAGTGATTGAAAATATACCCAAACAAGGGTATAGCAAGGTAATTGAAAAACAAGACTCCGTAGTAACTACTACGCGGAAAAAGGGCTTTCTTCAAAGACTTGCCGAAGTATTTGTTCCTTCCAAAGATAGTAACTTGATTATTAATCGCTCACTGGAACAATATACCGATTCACTTTTGGTAAGGGTTCAAACCAGTACCGTTGTACAAGAGAGACTGGAAGCGCAGGTTAGAGAATTAAATAGAAGAAGAATGGCAGCATATCAACAGGTTCGTCTTAGTAACCAGCGGCTGCAAAAAATAAATGAAAATTTAACCACGCAGATTGATAGTTTGGTAACCATGTATGAAGAACAGGGCGAGTCCCTTATGCAGGAGGAATTAGCCAAACAACAACAAATCAGGGAACGGTCTACCCGCATTATTGGCTGGTTGGCGATGGGTGCGATCACTCTTTCTCTTATTTTTTTGAGTATGATCTGGATGGACATTACCCGGAGTAGAAGATATCGCCGGGAATTGGAAATAGCCAAGGCCCATACGGAAGAATTATTGGCAGCTCGCGAGAAAATGATGCTTACCATTACTCATGACTTCAAGGCTCCTTTGGGCTCTATCATTGGTTATATTGAACTTCTTTCCCGATTGATAAATGATAAACGGGAAAAGTTTTATCTCGATAATATGAAAAGTTCTTCCCAGCATTTATTAAAACTAGTCAATGATTTGTTGGACTTTCATCGGTTAGATTTAAATAAGGCAGAGATCCATCAGGTGGGGTTTAACCCCTCTCATTTATTCGAAGATATTAAAGTCAGTTTCGAGCCTTTATTAAAGGAGAAGGGATTATTATTTAATTATGAAATTGCAGCTGAACTAGATGATAGTTATTTAAGCGATCCTTTGCGCATCAGGCAGATTGTGACCAATTTACTCTCCAATGCCGTAAAGTTTACTAATCAGGGCAGTGTATCATTAAATGTACATTATAAAAAAGCACAATTAATTATTACTGTATCCGATACAGGTAAAGGTATGAAACCCAGTGATAAAGATCGCATATTCCAGGAATTTACACGTTTACCGGGTGCGCAGGGGGAAGAAGGATTTGGTTTAGGACTTTCCATTGTACGCAAACTGATTTATTTACTGGAAGGTACCATTGAAGTTGAAAGCATGGAAGGGAAAGGAAGTACCTTTATTGTTCATCTGCCATTGTATCCTATTTTAACTACAACTCCCTCAGAAAGCCAGAAGCAGACAAAGGTAATTGAAAAAGAACTTCTTGATCCTCACTCTTTACGTGTATTGTTGATCGATGATGATAAAATCCAGCTCAACCTGACAGCAGCAATGCTTCAGGAAGCAGGAATTACAACTGTTTGTTGTCAACAACTGGAACACTTAACCGAACTTTTACGCAGAGAACGATTTGATGTATTACTCACTGATTTACAAATGCCCGCCATCAATGGCCTTGATTTATTGAAATTATTACGTGCCTCTAATATCCCCCAAGCACAAACAATACCTGTAATTGCAGTAACTGCCCGTAGTGAAATGACGGAAGAAGAATTTATTCAGCACGGTTTTGTAGCCCGTCTTAATAAACCGTTTACAGCCAAAGATTTGTTGAAATCTATCGGTGTTAATATTTCATCGGTTTCACAAAAGACGGAAACATCAACTACGAAGAAATTAAACATCCAGGCACTTACTGCTTATTCAGAAGGAGACAAAGAAGCAGCCAATTCTATCATTCGTTCGTTTATTGCTGAGACAACAAAAAATGCTGAGATGTTAAAAAAAGCCTCCCTGACGAAGGATATGAAAACGCTGACAAATATAGCACATAAATTATTACCCTTGTTTACGCTTATTAATGTAGAGGAGATTATTCCTCAACTTACCTGGTTGGAAGACCAGCGAGGTAATGCTTATTCCCGGGAAACAGCCGTAAAAGTAAAACAGATTCTCACTCAAATCGAACAAGTTTTAAAAATGGCTGAACAAGAGATAAACTGATATTGTTAACAAGGTATAATATTAAAAAATAATAATACCTGAACAGTATTTATGACGCGCAAATGGTTGAAAAGGATAGGTGTTATCATATCTATTCCTATATTATTGTTTTTACTTTTAATTATACTTCTTTATATTCCTCCTATACAAAATTATTTGCGTAGGCAGGCGGTTGTTTATGCGTCGGATGCAACAGGAATGCAGATTGATGTCCAACGTATTGACTTGCGTTTCCCACTCAATTTATTGGTAAGAGGGGTAGAAGTAATACAAAATCCGGACACACTACTCACACTGGAAAGTCTCAATGTAAGTGTCAAGTTAATACCACTTTTTAGCGGGAGAATCGAACTAAATGATTTGACGCTGAAAAATGCCAATGTTAATACCCTCAATCTTTTGGAGGGGATGCATCTTCAAGGCAACTTAGGACAATTATCGTTGAATAGTGATGGTATCGACCTGGGTGCACAAACGGTCTCAATTAACTCGGTGAGCCTGGGCAATACCCAATTGCAGCTGTCTTTGAATGATACCACAGAAGTTCCAAAAGATACCACTGAAACTGCCATGAACTGGTTGGTCGAGGTTCAGAAGATTGATATCAATGATGTCGGATTTGTTTTTCAAATGCCAGCGGATACGCTTTACCTGATCACCACTTTAGGAGAATCTGAAATAAGGAATGTAAAAGTAGACTTGAGTAGCCAATATTATGGATTAGAAAAATTAGCTATCAATAATTCCTACATAAGTTATCAAACAAGTCTTTTACCTCCACAACCGGGTTTCGACCCTTCACATATAACATTGAATGACGTTAATCTAAAAGTCAATTCTGTTATGATGCAAGGAAGGGAAATGAAAGCCTTTATCGAAGAGGGATCTTTACACGAACGATCTGGTTTTCAGCTAAGTTCTTTTTCCGGGCAATTCTATACGGATTCACTGCTTATACATCTGCCTGAATTATCATTAACCACTCCTTATTCGGATATACGTGCCGAAGCTTTGGTTCCCTGGGATCTGAGTGGCTCTTCTCAACAGGCGCTTCTTGCTGAGTTGTCGGCCAATATAGGCAAGCAGGATATATTCATCTTTGTACCAGATCTTTCGGAGAGTTTTCAAAGAGACTTTCCAGTCCAGCCTTTTACTTTTAATTTAGGAGCACAGGGAACACTGGAAGATTTCCAAATATCTCATTTAAAGGCTGAATTACCTACAGCATTTACTCTCACCGGAACGGGAGAGATGAGGCAGCTTAAAGATAGCATCAATCGAACGGGTAATATTAATCTTGATCTGCAAACAAATCGACTTGATTTTCTGAAAACTCTGGCCGGAATGTCGGCAGATACTTCCCTTGTAATTCCTCGAGGAATCCGGATGAATGCGAAGCTCAATATGCACGGGCCGCAATACACGGCCGCTTTACAAGCTTTGGAAAGTGATGGAGTTATTAATTTAAATGCAGCGCTAAACAGTACAACCGAAGTTTATAATGCACAGCTTAATATTGATTCTCTTCAAATGGCTCACTTCCTGCCTAAAGATTCTATCGGTCGATTAATCGCGGATGTGCAGGTACAAGGAAGGGGATTGGATTTTACATCTCCCAATTCTTCGGCAACTGCCAGCTTGAATCTTAACAGGCTTGAATATGCCCGGTATAACCTTACAGGAGTAAATCTGACGGCTGAATTAAGAAATGCGCTCATATCTGCCATTTTTAAAAGTGAAAATGAATTATTAAATGCCGAAGGAGAAGCTTCGTATAGTATGAGGAATACCGGATATACGGAAGCTACAGCCAATATTCAGATAAAAAATATTAATCTTTACGAGTTGGGAATGATTGACCAACCCGTAACCCGACCTTTTGAACTCAACTTGCAGGCTTTGACGAAGCGTGATTCTGTAGGACTTTCTCTCACTTCACGGGACTTGCGGATTGATTTCCGCTCCAGAACTTCTCTGGAACGACTTATCAATGAATCTACCGATTTCACCAACCTTTTGATGAGTCAAGTCGATGCTCGTTTACTGGACCATGTTGCCCTAAGACGTGCCTTACCGTCGGCGGCTCTTCGAGTTAAATCAGGACAAGATAATTCATTGGCTGATTTTCTGGCATTGAATAATGTGCGATATAGCACGATGAACGTAGGGCTGGTAGCAACTCCCCGCATTGGTATTAACGGACGTGCCGCAGTGAATGGTTTGAGTGTTGATACATTGCAATTAGATACTATATTCCTGGTTGCTCATCAGGATACCAGCCGATTAAGATTACGTGTGGGGATTAATAACAGCCTGGAAAATCCACAAATTAGTTTTACTTCTTCAGTTACCGGTGAAATACGTAGTAATGATGCTGAATTAACTCTCCGGTTTGCCAATGCGAGTGGTGACACTGGATTATTGTTGGGTGTCAATGCTCGTCCTGTAAGTGATGGTGTAAACTTTTCATTTATACCACAGGAGCCTATTCTGGCTTTCAAAAGCTTTCGATTAGAAGATCATAATAGTATTTTCTTACGAAATGACCTTCGGGTGATAGCCGATGTGGAAATGCTGGATTCTGTAGGTACAGGAATCCGTATCCAATCTCTTCCGGATAATATAAATCTGCAAAATCTGGATATTGAAGTAAGACGCATTGATTTAGGCGGAATTAGTAGAATACTGCCTTATTTCCCGGAGATTGCTGGTTTGTTCTCGTTAGAAGCTAATTTTCAACAATCTGTAGAAAAGAACATACAGGTATCAGCGGAAGCAACAGTTGGCGATTTCTTTTACGATCAGAACCGTATCGGGAATATTGGCTTAGGGGCAACCTGGTTGCCAGCTGGTAGTTTACAATACCTGGATGCATACCTGACAAGTGAAAATGAACAGATTCTTACGGCAACAGGAACAGTAGATACAGGAAATAACGGGTTGGATGTAAATGCTACTTTGGAACATTTCCCTCTTCATTTTAGTTCTGCCTTTATTTCTCAGGATTTGATACAGTTGGGTGGAGATCTTGATGGTACTCTGGCCATAACGGGTACTACAAGTGCTCCTTTATTAAATGGTGAATTTAATATGCATGGGGTTGATATTCAATCAGCTATTTATGGCGTGCGTTTCAGGTTGGATGAACGGCCACTTCGTATAACCGACAGTCGTTTCTTTTTTGATAATTATGCTATTTATTCGATGGAATCTACCAGTAACCCGTTTACAGTTAATGGATATGTGGATCTGTCGAATTTATCAGCAGGTGTGGCCGATCTTACTTTGGCGGCACGCAATTATCCTTTGCTGAATGCCCGTCGATCTACCGTTAGCGAACTATATGGCCGGGTGAATGTTGATTTGAATTCAACTTTAAAAGGACCATTGTCAGCATTGGTCATGAGAGGAAATTTGAATGTTTTAGCGAATACCAATGCAACCTATATTCTTAAGGATTCTCCATTAACGGTACAAGACAGGCTGGGTGAGTTGGTTGAATTTACTTCTTTTACAGTGGATTCTATTCCACCTGTAGAAGAAGAAAATACAATCAACACTTTCGGAGGATTAGACATGTTCATCACGATCAATATTGATCCGGCTGTAAGATTAGGTGTCGATCTGAGTGGCGACGAAAGTAGTTATGTTAGCTTGGAAGGTGGAGGAAATTTATCCTTTATATATACTCCTCAGGGTGATATGTCGCTGACCGGACGCTATGAATTTACAGGAGGGACCGTTAAATATGAATTACCCGTAATTCCATTAAAAGAATTTAGCATCAGAAGTGGAAGTTATGTAGACTGGGTAGGAGATATAATGAATCCTAATCTCAATTTGGTGGCAACGGAACGGATGAGAGCTACCGTGCAGGATCCGAGCAATAGTTCCAAGCGCATGGTAAACTTTGATGTAAGTATCGTTATTAAAAATAATCTGAAAGACCTTAATCTTGCTTTTGATCTGGAGGCGCCCGAAGATGGAGAAATTCAACAACAGCTCGAAGCGATGGGTGCTGAGGAACGCGGAAAGCAAGCGGTGGCTATGATGGTTACAGGTATTTATCTGGCAGGCGGTGGAGGTACCGGTGGTGGATTTAATATTGGTAATGCATTAAATGGCCTCTTGCAAAGCCAGCTGGCTGGTATAGCAGGATCTGCTTTGAAATCCGTGAATATATCTTTTGGGATGGAAAATTATGACGATGGAAGCGGTAGTACACGTACAGATTATAATTTCCGGTATGCTCAGGGATTTTTTAATGACAGGGTACAGGTTGTGATTGGGGGTCGGGTGTCTACAGGTGGTGATGCAGCTACTCGTGATGAATCTTTCATTGATAATATCTCAGTGGAGTATAGGCTGGATTCATCAAGTACCCGCTATTTACGCTTGTTCCATAATAAAAATTATGAAAGCCTTCTGGAAGGAGAGATTACAGAAACCGGAGGTGGTATTGTACTCCGTAAAAAGGTAAACAAGCTGGGTGAGCTGTTTATTTTCCGAAGAAAAAAAGAAAATAATTAGAATTGTATTAACCGAAAGAAATATGAAACTAAAAGAAGGCGTCATTATCATCATAAGTTTATTGGCTTTATATGCTTGTTCTACCACAAAGAACTTGCCTGATGGGCAGGTACTTTATACGGGCCAAAAAAAGATGACTGTCGAAAACCGCTCTAAATCGAGGGTAGGGGAGAGTGCGATGTCAGAAGTGGAAGATGCATTGGGAAAAGCTCCCAATAACTCCTTGTTTGGTAGTTCAACTATGCGTATTCCTTTTCCGCTTGGGCTTTGGATTTATAATGCGTATGTTAATTCGGACAGTAAATTTGGACAATGGATTTTCCGAAAATTTGCTGCCACTCCAGTCTTTATCTCGACTGTGAATCCCGGCTTGCGTGAAAAAGCTGCAACCAATATTCTGCATGATTATGGTTTTTTCAATGGGACAGTCAATTATGATATTATTCCCAATGAAAAGAATGAGAAAAAAGCAAAGATACAGTTCCATGTGGATATGAAAAATGCATATTTTCTGGATTCTATTGAATATCGTCGTTTTTCACCCGAACTGATGAATATTATTAACCGGAGCGAAACCCGTAGTTCTTTGCACAAGGGTGACCAGTTCAATGTTATTGCTCTGGAAGAAGAAAGACAACGGTTAAGCACTATTTTCCGGAATGTTGGTTTCTACTATTTTCGCCCCGACTTTATTGGATATCGTGCTGATACTACCCGGATAAGCGGATTAGTTGATCTTCAGGTGATACCCAAAGCCGGAATTCCATCCAATGCCATGAAGCGTTGGTTTATAGGAGATATTTCAGTAGACTTATTAGGCCGGTTTGGTGAAGCACCAAATGATTCCATGATGTACGACGATCTTAAAATACGTTATTACAACAAACCCGAAGTACGTCCGAAAGTACTAAAGAAACGCTTTCGTTTTGAACCCGGTCAGCGTTACTCTCAAAGGCGTAGTTCACTGACTCAGCAGAAGTTTGCTGAACTGGGGATTTTTAGATATACTGAAATGCAATTTTTACCCCGTGATACCACTCCAGAAAATAATATTCTGGATGTCACCGTTCGTTCAGCCTTAGATCTGCCGTACAACAGTGAACTGGAATTCAATATTGCGGCAAAAAGTAATGATTATGCAGGCCCGGGAGCAGCTTATTCAGTAACCCGTCGAAATATGTTTCGTGGGGGTGAAACCTTTACTATTGGGATCAAAGGATCTTATGAATGGCAAACGAAAGACCCGCCCGGAGGTAGTGCCGGTAAAATTAATTCCTGGGAGATCGGTTTAAATTCATCGTTGACTATTCCCCGAATCGTATTTCCCGGATTTAATAAAAAGGAATTTGATTTTCCCGCTACTACTACCTTCAGCCTCAATATCGATCAGTTGAACAGAGCGCATTTCTTTAAAATGCTTTCTTTTGGAGGAGAAGCCACTTATTCTTTTCAGCCTAGCAGTGTAAGCAGACATACTATTACTCCCCTCAAATTAACTTTTAGTACTTTGCAAAGTACAACAGCAGAATTTGATAGCATTATGGAGTATAACGAACCTTTAAAAAAGAGTATGGATAACCAATTTATTCCGGCTATGTCCTATACATATACCTACGATAATGCATCGAATCGTCGGAAACGGAATCATTTTTGGTGGCAGACTTCATTTACTTCGGCAGGAAATATAACATCCGGCATTTATGCCTTGTTTGGAAAAGGATTTAACGAGGAAAAGAAACTTTTTAATTCCATCATGGCGCAATTCTTAAAACTAACGAGTGAAGTTCGCTATACTTGGCGAATTGACCGGAACCAATCAATTGCTACTCGCTTTATGGGCGGAGCAGTTTACGGATATGGAAGTAATAAAGTTGTGCCCTACAGAGAGCAATTTTTCATTGGGGGTGCAAACAGTATTCGTGCATTTACTGTACGTAGTATCGGCCCGGGGAGTTATATACCCGATCCCGACGACAGGTACGGTTATCTCGACCAAACAGGTGAGCTTAAATTTGAGGCCAACGTGGAATACCGTTTCCGTATAATCAAAAATCTGCATGGGGCCATTTTTGTGGATGCCGGGAATGTTTGGTTACTCCGTGATAATGAGCAACTTCCGGGTGGTAAGTTCACACTTAAAGGATTAGGTAGTAACATTGCTCTTGGAACCGGTGCTGGTTTACGTTATGATCTCAACTATCTTATTATTCGTTTAGATTGCGGCGTGGGTATCCATGCTCCGTACGATACGGGTAAAAGCGGCTATTACAATATTCCTAAATTTAGTGACGGATTAGGATTACATTTTGCAGTAGGTTATCCTTTTTAAATATTAATTCTTTATTTGGATGGAAATCAGAATGAAAGAAATTAATTTGTTTTATTTCCATTTTGCTTGATATTCGTTTTAATTGCTTACGAGCCTTAACTGCAATAAAAGTAAACGAGTAGTTAAAAACAGTAAAAATGGAAGATTGATAGCCATTAATAAGGTGTTTTTGCGCTTTTGAAAGGTGTTTTCCGAGGATTTTTATGCATACTTGCCGGCTTAAGTTTAAAGACTTGCGCCTACAAGTATAAAGAGTTGCGCCTGTAAGTATAAAGAGTTGCACCTGCAAGTGTAAAAACCATCTCAAAAAAATGCTTTATTTTTTTCTGGAAGCAATGGAAATACATCCATTCAGGAATAATCATAAATAAGCAAGAAGTAAATAAAATGCTGATATTTTGACTTTATTTAGTGAGAATCTGTGTTCAAAAATTGTCTTTTTATTTATTTTCTTGTCTTTTTGGATAAATTAAATGTGATTTCCTTGCGATTTTTATGAATGATCTTTGTCCATGCCTGATATACCGCAATCTAGGCCCGTTTCATTGGCAAAATGTCAAAATGTCAAATTGATATATCTTCTTTTATAGTGTATTGGCCAACTCGTGTTGTTCTTTAAAGAATAATACACGTTCCTTTTCACCTGTACCGGATATTAATGTAGAGACAGCCTTCAACGAACCCACCCAGTTTCTTATTGACAAGGCGGAATCTTGATCGGTTCCTAAAAAGGAATACGTAAAGAACGATCTGAGGAAACACGTGCAATCGCCATTATTCGTTCGGTAATGGTATGCATAAGACATTCCCAGATCTAATTTGGTGATATATAGATTAACTTTTTGATCCCAAAAATCCCATTGTTTAATTCCCCCACAATAACCTTCAATATCATATAGAAAATGATGAATATCTTCTTTGAGCATTCCTAAATCTTCATTATTTACTAAACCAATAGTATGGAAGTATTTGATGTCATTGATGATATTGAAAAAAGTTATATAATTCCAAATATAAAATACAGATTGAATTCTGTCATAAATACTTTGAAGTTCATTCAGGAATGATTTAATGGAGTGCGGGATCTCCCATTTACCAAAATCAGAGAACTCCTTTCCACCGATACTGTAGCGTCCCAGTTTAAAATAATAAAATTTGATCAAGTGGGGGTACGGAATCATAAATTCGAGAGGGAGTGTATTGAAAACAGCACCCATCTCAATTTTCTCATATTCAGCTAATTTTATTTGGTTGAGATAAGGAGTTACAAGCACCAGGTAATCTTCCATACTTGCAATACTGTTTGGATGGTGTAGTTTTAGGGAGACTGTGGTATTATCAGCATCCGAAAACAATAGCTGGTCAATTGAAATTCTTAATTTCTCGGCCAGAATTCCCATTTCATTGATCGTGAAATTCACCCTGTTATTTAGCCTCCTGATAGCAGATTCACGTTCAATCTTTAAAATGTCCGCAATTACCAGGCTTAGTGAGGCTTTCCGTGGATATTTTTTGAGTAATGCCTCAATAAATTTATCCTGTAGATATTTCTGAGCCATAATAAATTAATATATTCGCAAATATTGTAGTATAATTACTGATTATGTTACAATATTTGTTGTATTATTGTAAATTTATGACATTTATTGTCCATAAACAAATCTATTTTAAAAATAAGTATGATTTATGTCGGCAATTGTGTTCCAAATCAGAACGAGCTGTCTTTTATGTTTGGAATTCTGCTCGTATCTTTGCACATAGCAGGAAAATAATAAAAAAGCAAGAAATTTATTTCTGTTTAGTCTTAGTTTATGATGATAATTTTTGATCAATGGAATGTATTTCATTGATAATAATGGAAAGTTTTATTCCTTTTTATAAGCTGTTTTGGAAAAACGTTTCTTACAAAAGCCTATTACTGTTTGAACAAATTTATTGCAATAATTTATTTTGCTTATGTTAACATTTTAATATTTAATGGCCTATGATGACATTTTTATCTTTTCAATTATCTGCTTTAAGTGGCAGTGCTTTGAGTCTAATCAGAAAAAGGATTGGCAAAATTAAAGAAAGCTATAATCTCCAGATTGCATTTCTTGAGTTCTTTATTGAACTTAGGAAATAATTGGTTTGTAAATTAGTATCATTCAAAAATGATACTGATTATTGAATGATATTTTAGTAATATGGATAAACATGAACTACCAGATAATTAGATTTGAATGAACGTTCGTTTTTGATGTGTTACAAATAGGTTGATAAGAATGAGTGACTGAATGATTTTTTATCCTGCATTTAGTATAGAATAGGAGATGTGATTTGTTTTATTTGCATATTTGTAGAAATACGAAAATCATACAATCAATCATTCAGGTACGCCTATAATTAATAAAGAGATAAAAGAGAAATTTAAAAGAAATTTCATGGGATGAATAGAAAAGTGATGCGTGGGCTAAAATTAAATTTTGATTACATTTTGATGTGTTATAGCTATTCTTCGTTGAGGTATCTTACCAAGGAAGATGTTTTCTGTTTTTTGACTGAAATTAATGATTTTTGCAAACGTTTTTTAAGTAGTTAAATCTCTCAGAAGACGGTTTTTATGAAAATATCGCCATAATTTTACTAAAACTATGAATAAATAGCAGAATATTATGAATTCGCGGGGAATGAATATGTTGTAACTTCATAAAAGCTTAATAAGAGAGGAAAAAAGCATTGCATTCTGAAAGGAGGTCAATCATACGAATATTTCTTGCTGAATAAATAATTCGAACAATTACAGACATCAAAAAAGGACAAAGACGAACTATTTATAAGTATAATTTACTCAACTTGTATTGCGAAGGAATGGGATACTTAGTAATAGTAATAAACATTAATAAAATTGAGAAATGGGACTTAGATACATCAATGAACACCTAATATGTAAAAACTATGAAAAAGGTAATAAAGCCGTTTTCGAGAAAATAACATTAAGAGAAGGATTAACATTTAATAAAGAACTTGCTGAGGCAGAAATCTTGTTTGTTACGAAAGGGGAGTTTAAAATAACTTTCAATAATATATCCCGGACAGTTACCAAAGGAACGATCATACTTTCCCCCCCCCGGTACAGCGCTTTACTATTGATCCTCTGGAAGATGTGGATATTCTTACTTTCAGAATAAAAGGCCCCATTTATTTATGTAATATAGAACCTCTTGAAAAGCTGATGTCGGAGGGGCAAAACCAGGAAATTAAAGAATTTCTCTTTTTGAAATATAATAAAAGAATAGAGCAGTATATTGAGTTATTATCCAATTGTCTGGATGACGGACTGAGTTGTAAGTGTCTGGCTGAAATAAAATCCAAAGAAGTTTTTTATTATTTTAGGGCCTACTATTCCAAAGAGGAGCTAAAAACCTTTTTTGCACCTCTCTTTACAAAAGATTATGAATTCACCGTTTTCGTTCTTCAGAATTTCAAGGAGATGAAGACGGTACAGCAGTTTGCTGAAAGCTATGGGTATAGTTTGTCCAAATTCGAAAGGGAATTCAAGAAAATATTTAACGTACCTGCCTATCAGTGGATGATACAGCAAAAGTCAAATTTGATTTATAATGAATTAGTATACACAAACCGAACCTTACTGGATATTGCTGACGAATACGACTTCTCTTCCTTATCACAATTCTGTGATTTCTGCAAACGTTTCCTTGGTACCACCCCTGGTAAAATCCGTAATTTAAAGAAGTGTCCGAACACTTTTACCGAATATATGAATAAATAGGAGTTTTTTATGAATTAAACACCTCTTAACATAACCTACCTTTGCAACAGAAACCTAAAAGATATAGCAAAAATGAAATAAAAGACAAAACAGATATAAGAATCAAAGTTTTAATAACACTAAGGAAATTAACACCAGCAACATAAATTTAATGAAAAAGTCACTATTAATATTCATTGGCATATTAATGTACACTATGCCTATGTTCGGGCAGAGTGTAGCAATAAAGAATAATCTTTTATACGATGCCGCATTAACTCCTAATATCGGACTTGAATTTGGTATTTCTCCTAAATCTACTATAAATGTACATGCAGGTTATCATCCGTTTGAATTAGGGAGTGATAAACAGATGAAGCATTGGGTTGTTCAACCGGAATATCGCTATTGGTTATGTGATAAATTTAATGGAACCTTTTTAGGTATACATGCCCACGGAGGTGAATTTAGTATTCATAATATGAAATTACCTTTTGGATTCCTCTCTCAATTAGAAGATCATATTTACGAAGGTTATTTTTATGGAGCAGGTATCAGTATCGGGCATCAGTGGATTCTAAGCCGGAAATGGAGCATTGAGGCTACGGTAGGGGCAGGGTATGCGCGAATTGATGCAGATAAATACCCATGCGTTGAATGTGGTAAAAAGATTAAATCCGACTCTTATAATTATTTTGGACCTACAAAAGCCAGTATTTCATTTATCTATTTCTTACGCTAAATTACTTCTCTATATGAAAATATATACTAAAATATACGCCATTATTGCTTTGCTTTATTGTGTGGTGCCTGTAGCGCTCGCTCAGAATGTCTATCAGGGTGATCTCCAATTCAATAATTTGCATACAAGCAGACAAAATGATGAATTGGTTGTTAAAGTGGATCTTGATATCAGTTTTATTGATTTAAATTCGCAACGAGTTATCTTATTAACACCTGTGTTGAGATCTAATAATCAATCAAATGAGCATTATTTCGATCCAATTATTATCGCTGGAAGCATACGTGATAAGGTAATTGAACGCAATCCGAATCTATATAACTTTAAACCGGAAGAAGCTTTGATCTATGTAATCCGGAAGAATGGAAAAGAACAAAGTTTCCCTGTTGAGCTACATGTTCCATTTGATAAATGGATGTATGAGTCAAAATTGTATTTTGAAGAATATGTAAGCGGCTGTGCACAGTGTGAAATTGGCTCCAGAGAGCACTTGATTGCCGATGGTGTGGTGGCACCACCTTTTGAACCTTCCTACAATCTACAATATGTGACTCCTGCCGTAGAAGAAATCAAGGATAGAAAAGAAAACTATGCGGCGCGCCTGAATTTTAGAGTTGGTAGATCAGAATTAGTAAGGGATTTTGGTAATAATGCAAGTGTATTACAGGAGGTGGATCAAAAAGTTACGGATATCAGAACGGATCAGAATTTAACATTTCAGGATATGACAGTAACCGGATATGCTTCTCCTGAGGGTAATTACAACAGTAATATGGAATTGTCCAGAGGTCGTACTCATTCATTTGTGAATTATTTAACCAGTGCACATCAGATTGACCCTAAAAGAATTAAGACTTACTGGAAAGGTGAAGACTGGGAAGGATTGAGGAAAAGTGTAGATACCTCTTTTCTCGCTGATAAAGCAAGTGTTATCCGTATCATTGACGAGTTCTCCGATATTAATAGAAGAAAACAGGCGCTACAAACTCTGAATGGAGGACAAACTTATCGAATTTTGTTAGCAGAATATTATCCGCCACTTCGTAGAATTGAATATACTTTAGCCTACATAGTACGTCCTTTTAATGTTGAAGAAGCAAAAGAAGTTATCAAAACTAAACCACAACACTTGAGTCTAAATGAAATGTTCCTTGTAGCACAAACATATCAGGAAGGAACTAAAGAATTTGAACGCATATTTGATATCGCAGTTACTTTATATCCGGATAATAGTGACGCACTGGTAAATGCATCTGTACAGGATATTCAGATCGGTGCTGTTGACAGAGCCATTGAACGTTTAACCGGACTTGACTCAGCAGAAGCATTAAATAACCTGGGAGTGGCCTATGCTAAAAAAGAAAATTATATAAGAGCAGAGGAGTGTTTCCAACGAGCGGCACAAATGGGTAATAAAGTGGCACAAGATAATAAAAACCAACTAGACAGATTCTTACAGGAAAAATAAGAATACGACAAAGAAAAAAACAGCACTACCTACAATAAGACACAAAGTTAAAATGGAAAGAAGAATTATTCATATACTGTTCGCCTTCTTATGCTTTATTCTCGTAGCTGGATCCTGCGTGGTAGAAAGTTCTCACTCTCAAACAAATCAAGGAAATAACGAAGAAGTCTATATCTCTATGGATTTTTCTACTCCGCTAACCAGTGTGAAAACAAAAGCGCCTACTGATGAAGAAATAGATACATGGGAACATCGTGTCAATGAAGTATGGATGCTGCTGTATAACGATGAAGAAAAGCTGGATTATAAATTTGTATGGAAAGTGCAAAATTATAATGATAGTGATCCTTCAGTTTTAATAAACTTTCAGGATAAAGGTTCTGAACAGGTTATCGTTTCTGGCTCTGCTGATAAACTAACTTTTATCAGCGCAGCTCAGAAAATTAAAAGAAAAAATTATAAAATGGCAATTTTGGCAAATCCTCCACAAGAGTATTTCAGCCAGATTAATGAAGGCACAACTTTATCAGCTTTGACAAAAGCGATAGATGGTGGTCAACAAGGACTCAGCATAAACACATTTGGCAGCTATAAAGGTGATCCGTCCACAACACGGTTATTTTTTATGAGTAATGCCAATGGCCTAATCACAATTAACAGCAATCAATTGCAAGCAAGTAAACCTGACGCCGAAAGCAATCCTACGAAAGTAAACCTGGATCGGTTGTTAGCCAAGGTGGTTGTAAAGGAAAAAACCGGAGGAGTTACTATCAGTACATCCGGTGCGATTCTTGACGAACAGAAACCTGTAAAATGGTATCTGGATGTTATCAACACCAAGACTTACCCGATCCGCCAGTTTGCTTTTCTTTCAGGAGGCACAGAAATGGAGAACGAGCAAAACAGCACTGCTGCAATTCGTGAAAGAATTTACGCACAAGATCCTAATTTTGTTTTAACCGACAATACAGCCACCTCTTTTAAAAAGTTGGCGCCGGGTGAAACACCTACTTATGCAAACTGGATCACAAATAAAACACAAGATCCAGATTTAAGAACTTTTCAGTATGTTTTTGAAAATACGATGAATCTGGCAACACAGAGCAATGACAACTGGAAAAATTATACAACACAGATTGTAATTAAAGCACATCTTGTTTACACAGAGTTATTGAATGATCCAACTAACACCAACAATGACAATGATCCAGGTAAGAACTATTATTCCTGTGTTTTAACCCGGAGTAATAACACAATTGTGCAAAGGGTATTTACCCATGCACAGGCAAATCATTGGTTGACGACTGTCTTTCCGACTTCAACTGATTCTGGTGAAGAAGAAATTCTGAGATTGATGGAAACCAAAATCAAGGAAGTACAAACTGATTTTGAATCAGGGGTTTCGGATGCATTTAATCTGAAGGCTGCTTCGGCACCGGGAACCAGTGAAGCTACTTTCCGTTCATACAAGGGAATTACTTATCATCCGTTAGGACTGAATAAGTATGTTGTACCTGTTCGTCATTTCTCAAACACATCCGGATCTACCGACCCAAGAAAAGATGTATATGGTTATTATGGAGTTGTACGTAATAATATGTACACGCTCACTGTAAATTCAATCAGTGGTCCAGGTACAGGTTTGTACGATTGGGACAGCCATTTTATGTCGGTACAGATAAATATTACCCCTTGGTATAGAAGGGATTTTCAAGAGGAGGACTTAAAATAAAATAAAGAAGCTACTAATTTCACAGAGGTACTTAATCAGTATAAAATCTATTTTTTAAACCACAAATGTGTAATTTAAATTTATCAGAAATGAAAATTAATTGGAAAAAAGTGTTATACACTCTTGCTGTCGGAGTTGGGATAACCATGTTTACGACAGCATGCTCTAATGAAGACGACAAACCTGGAACTAATGGTCCTGGTGAACCTAAAGAACAGGGATATTTGAGCTTATGCCCTATATTGGGTTCAGGTGCTCCTTCCAGGACTTTGGTGGAAGATGCCGGATTGACTAATGAAAGAATCGTTAACTCTGTGCGTATTGTATTATATGATGCTTCAAGTATGATTGCTGAATATGCATTTAATTACTCTGGAGAGAATCTTCATGAGAATGCGGATAAACAAGATTTTCAGGGGAAAGCTATGTTGGATCCTGCTGAGCTGCCAGGTTACGTTCCCGGACTTGACGGTGATGTGATTAAATTTATGCCAGAAGCAATGACTGTTGAACATAAGGCTTATAGAATGGTTGTTTTGGTTAATCCAAACAGTAGTCTTATAACTTCAACAAGGGCAGCACAAGAGTATGAATGTCCAAGCACTACTCCGACTCTTAATACAACTAATTTATCTAGCTATAATGATTTTAGAAATTCAGTAGGATCTGTTGTAGCAGATAATAACTTGACCAATTTTATTGGAACTGCTTATTTTACTTCAAACCCCAGAAACTTCCTGATGACAAATGCACAGGAATATGTTGAGGTAAAAACAACAGATATTAAGACAACTGAAACAGCAGCTTATGAATTTCCTGTAAGTGTTAAACTTGATCGCGCTGTTGCTAAAGTCAGTATGCGCGGTAGTATGACTACAATTAATACAAATTCACCAGGTATAGTAAGTGATGGTTCATGGATGCTGGATGTTACCAATAAAACATCTTATTGGATGAGGCATAAGGCATTTATTTTAGGAGGTACTGCAACTGAAACTTCTTCAACTCCAAGGAATTACTATTATGCGGAAGATCCTAATTTTGATTTATTTAGTCGGGCAAAATATACATCTAAGGGGCAAACCGTTCCTACTAGTGTAGCTTCTGAAGAAAAACTAGCGGCAACCTTCAACTACATTACAAAGGCTGATTTTGTTGATACAAATGAAAGGACTAAGACCCTAGGTTATCATGCTACCTGGACTGAAGCGGGAAATACGCATGAATATGCTCTTGAAAATACAATGACTGCTGAGGAACAATATGAAGATGTTACAACAGCGGCTATTTTGAAAATTAAATTTTTGCCGAATGTAACATCCCTTGGTGCTGAATTAAAGAAAGCCGGATATTTTGTATGGCAAAGTAAATGGGTATTGACTGCTGATGAATTAAAGACAGTAAGAGACTTGACTCCAGAAAATCCTGATTATTCGAAGTATGCAACATTTTTAGAATTACAAGACTATTTAAAGAAAAATGCAGCCACTTTGGAAGATCAAACTAATGGATTCGGACCTGATTATACAGTCCTTCCTACAACTTCAAAACAAGTAGGTGAGCTTGAATATAATGCGGATGGAATGAATTATTACAGAATTCTAATTCGTCACTTTGATGATACTCAGGAACCTAATAAAATGGCTTATGGACGTTACGGTATTGTACGTAATAACTGGTATAGACTTACTATAAATAGTATTAGTGGGGTTGGTAGTATTGATGTACCGAAGCCAAAAGATCCGGATGATAAAGATCAAAAAGTTGGCTTTGAAATCGAAATCATGCCTTGGGTCGTTCGTGATCAACCAGTTGATGTTAAATAAATTTCAGGACAATAAATAAATGCATGACACACTACAGATTACTCAGATTAACAGTACTAATCATAGATCATCTAAAAAATAATACTGTATTATTTGTGTAATCTGTAGTTAAACTAAACCTTCTATAAAGAAATTATCTGCAAACAAAATTTTAGAGATTTAAATAGAAACGTATGAAGAGTTGGAGTCACATAACATTTAGAGTATTATTGCTTGTTATCGGAACAATCTGTTTCTCATGCAGCCATGAGGAAGAGGGGCCCGGACAGAACGGTAAAACCGGAAATAATGCTTATATATCTTTCAGTCTTAATACAAATCCGGGAGTTGTAACACGTACTACTGTTGATTATGGAACGGCTGAGGAAAGAAAGGTCTCCAATATTTATATGTTATTATATGAAGAAGGAGGAGTTAACGGCAAACTTTTGCTAAGGAAAGAAATTAAAGCCACCAATACAAGCGGTACTTTTACGGGAGATGATGTGGTGTATAGACCTGGAATACCCCGTAATGAGAATAGATTTGTAATGAAACCTATTGAACTGGAAAAACAAAACTACCAGTTGATCATTCTGGTGAATCCTACTTCAACTATCTTGGGAAAAGCTATTGAAGGCACCAGTACTCTTTCAGAAATGCTGAATGTAATGACAAACACTACCCCTGACGACTACAACAATGCCAACGGATTTTTCATGTCGAATGCTGGTGGAGTGGTTCAGGTAAAAGTAACGGATATTAAAGCAAGTGAATATGAAGCAGAGTTAAATCCCGTGTCGGTACCTGTTGAGCGATTCTGGCTAAAGTATTCGTTTATGAAAATAAGAATAAAAAACTCACAGAGGTAACAGCAGGAGGTACAATCGAAAATGTGACCTGGTCATTGGATGTCACCAACAAACAAACATATTTAATACGAAATCAAGATAAGTTAAAGGGTGGTGCGTATGAAGTCGGATTTATTTCCAATCGCAGCAGCGTTTATGCGGCTGACCCCAATTTTACAGGTAATAAAAATATTATCAGTAACGAAACGACAAGAAATGCCCATTTCAATATATTGAATCCTCTTAGTTCAACCGGTTTCTTGCCCTGGAATGGTTATCAGGAAGCGGTGAAGCACTATCAATATATCTTGGAAAATACAGTGTCGGTAGAGGAACAGAATGCTACAGATGTGGATCCTCTAAACTATATGACACATGTTGTACTAAAAGTTATAATCAAAAATCCTGGGAAAAATATTACTGAAGATGATTACTATTCGTATAGCTATATGAATGCACAAAATAAGCGGGAATGGATTTCATTTACGCATACACAGGCGGTTGAATGGTATAACGGCACATTCCCGTCAGATGCTCCGGCTTCTTTACCCACTTCTTTGCAGGAAGCTGAAGCAGCAACCAATTCTCCATTTGCTTTTGAAATAATAAACCAGGTTATTCCTTCGCCACCCACCGAATTTGCTACAATAGCAACAACTACAGGCCAGGTAACTTTTCACAAAGGCGGATTGAATATCTATCGTATTCCGATTATGCATTTCGGAATGGATGGAGTATCACAGGGAGATTATGGTTATTATGGAGTGGTTAGAAATAATACATATAATCTTATCATAAATTCAATCTATGGCCCTGGTGCCAATACTTCGGATGAAGGATATCTTTCCAGTGAAATAATCATAAATCCATGGTTTGAGCGGGGCTGGGAAGTAGATTTGAAACCTGAAGTTTAATTATTAACTATATAAATTTTAAATGCGAAAGATGAATAAGTTAATTAAATATATCCAATGTGGTGCTCTTGCTATTACATTACTGTTGACATCGTGTTTCCAGGATGGCTTGGATGAATGTGCCGATCCTAATAATAATTATTCATATATAAAATTCTTATATAAGTATAATACTGCTTTTGTCGACAAATTTCATCTGGAAGTTTCTAAAATAGATGTTTTTTTATTTGATGATCAGGATGTTTATATTCAAAAATTAACAGATCAAACACCCGATGGAACTCCTTTTGGTGAAAAATATTATATGGGATTGCCGGAAGCATATAAAGATGCGAGGAGATTTGTTGCTTTCGGTGGGTTATATGAAGATCAGATTATTTCCAGCAGTATGGTGCCCAAACAGTCCACTCTGAATGATTTATATGCACAGCTTAGTCCAAGAACAAACAATGTTCTCAACCGACAGATTCATCCCTTATTTCACGGAAGTACCGCCCAACAGCAAACATCATTGAATAAAAATGACACAACAACAATTGAATTAACAAAGGATTATTATACTGTTCGCATTGTTCTTCAGCCTATCAATGACGAGCTGAAAGTGAATGTCGAAGATTTTTATTTTGTTTTGGAATCTGCTAACGGTAAATATGACGCATATAATAATGTAACCAGTGATGCTGCAACTTGGTATTACCAGCCTTATTCAAGAAAGAATGAAACTGGAAGAGCCATTGTTGAAATGAACACATTGCGGTTGATGGAGAATGCTGGTGAAAATAACAGGCTTAAGGTTATACAGCTGGCGGATAATAATACGTTATTGGATATTAATCTGAATGATTATATTCTGGCTTTTAAGCTAGATAAATATGGAGATATGCCCTTTCAAGAGTATCTGGATAGAGAAGATGAATTTAGGGTAGGGGTCTTTATTGAGAAAGATAAGGATGATCCGAAAGAAGCAAAATGGGTTGCTACAATGATTGAAATTAATGATTGGGTAGTCAGAGACCAGGACAAGGGTCGAAAATGATTTGAACATTAATTAAACAAGACCACCAATAAACATGAATATTAAAGAAACTTTACATAATAGGATGCAACACTATATGAAAAACTTTGGAAGAATTTTCATATTATGCTGTAGCTTATTGTTAGTACTTTCCGGTTGCTCAAGTGAGTCACCTGTAGATCCACCACCCCCTGTTATTCTGGAGAAAGGTTATCTCTCTTTCGATTTGAGTGTGGGTAAGGCACTTACTACAAGGACTTTTGATGGTACAACTGATGGTACAGTTGGCGAAAGGTATGTGCAAAGTGTAAGAATAGTACTGTATGATGGCGAAACTGATAATTCAAAAGTTATACATGCTTTTAATTACAACATAAAAAGCACAGACAGCGGAACCGATGTATGGGAAGGTTCGGATTTAGCTCCCACAACGGATAAAACAAATTCGGGGCATTTTATTACTTATGCCAGGGAAGTCTCAGATATGGATTACAAGATGCTTGCGATAATAAATCCGACAACGGCAATGAAAACAGCTACTGCTGTCGGAAAAGCACTGAACGATTTCAGGCAGGCACAAAAAATAGAAGGAGATTCTAAAACATCCGATATCGGTAATATGGCATTGGATAAAAACTTTGTAATGACTAATAGCCAAGGTTTGGTAAATATTACGTCCAGCCAAAATCTTCATAATACGCAGGATGCTGCTCATGCTGCTCCTATTTCAGTAAGCGTTGAGAGAGTAGTAGCTAAAGTCACTCTCAAAGTTCCTACTATCGATAATAGTATACCTGTTAAGAATGTGGGAGCACAAGCTGCTAATCTGACATGGGGATTGGATATTACTAATAAGTGGACTTTCTGGATGCGTAGGGGAACAGAAGCAAGTACGGCAGGCAGAGAGTATTGGTATGCTGTGGATCCTAATTATTATAAAACAAGTAGTTTGGATGAGGCAAATATCAAAGAAGAATTTTTTTATTATTCAAGTCAGAATATTGCTCCATCAACTTTGCCTAATATATTAGATGGTTCTGAATATTGTCTGGAAAATACCATGGAACTAGCTGAACAAACAGTTTCAAAAGTTGCAACCCGTGTTTTAATTCGTTGTACTTATAAGCCTCAGGATGTAAATACGTTGGGGGATGGATATTATGTTATTTTAGATGATACAAACCCGAATGCGCCCGCCGAAACATATACGCTGGATAATATGAGGTCCCTGGTAGAACAGGCCAAACATGAAGAGACAATAGGACAGATAAGTCGGGTTAGCCAACTTGTTTTAAATGCTATAAATCAAGGATATGATCTTTCAACCGGAGGTGTTCCCACCTATAAGGGTAATGCAGTAACTGCTTCTTTTGAAACAAATAATATCAGATATTATCACAATGGCGTTAATTATTATGCAATTAAGATTCTTCATTTTGGAGAGGATGACAATAATATAACATTTGGTCATTACGGAGTATTAAGAAATACGCACTATACGGTAATACTTCAAAGTATTCAAGGTTCTGGAGCAGTAAATCTGGAAAGTGCTGAGATCTCTACACGTTCTGCTATAGTTGGTCGGGAGAATTCAATCTATGATAATATAGTGGCAACTGTTGTTCAAACACAGTGAGAAAGATCGTATCTATTTTAGGAATAAAAAAAATGCAATAAATGAAACTTAAACGTTTACTACATATCCTTGGAATAACCTGTATGATAGGAGCATTGCATGTTTCCTGTATGGAAGAAGTCGGAAAGGATGATATTCCGCTTCCTGACGGAGAAGGTTATGTTTCAATGGGACTTAATATCGGTGATGTTTCCGCTTTATCACGTGCCGGAGAAGAAACAGGTACTGCAAATGAATTAAAAATATATAACTTACGTATTGTGCTATATGATGGAAATGACAATAGTGCAAGCACATGTAAAGTTGAATATGTATTTGATTTGGATATCAAATCTCCATCTTCGTGGTCTAGTGTGAATGATATTCAAGGCTGGCTTGAAGGGAATGATTTGGATGATGAGGTGCAGCTTAGTAATTATAAATTTACTCTTTCACCTAAAAGAGTTTCTGAAAGACCCTATAAAATGTTGGTACTTGTTAATGGAGCTGGCATAAGTGTTGCCGAGAGTGGCAAGTCTATTTATGACATTACTCAGAAGGGTTGTTTTCTTTATCAGTTAAATGAGGCGATTACTGCTACTGTGAATCCTCTAACAGGGGTTGTTGCAGGGGGTAGTGGGATTTTTATGTCCAACCATCAGGGATTAGTGAGTATTGAAAAATCGCAACTAACTAAAACAATGAATGATGCAAGACAGCGTCCAATATTGGCCAATGTTGATCGGTTAGTTGCTAAAGTAACTGTTAAGCATGCCTCCAACTTTACCTTTCCTCAAGGGGTTGTTTCCGGTTCACAGACTTGGGGGTTAGCGATTACCAATAAGAAAACCTTTTGGATGCGTAAAGGTACAACTGGTGAAGCTAATCAAAGTAGTATGGCAAATTTGTATGCTATAGATCCTAACTACGATAAACCTTCTATAGCCAATATGACAGAAAACTTCAATAACTTAATTTTTAAGGGAAGTAATGGTTCTGTTCAGTTCGCTCCTTCAGCTGTTAGTAATAGCTTTAATGAGTATGAATATGCTTTAGAAAACACAACAGCTGCAGTGACAGCAAATGAAAATAAGCTATACATGCCTCAGACAACACATGTAGTTGTTGGGTATAAATATGTTCCGGATGGTTATAGTCAAGGAGAAAGCTATTTTATATTTAACAATAAAATCGTATCGGTAGCAAATATGAGTGGTTATGTTAATACCCCTTCTTCTATTCCTGCTTCCTTACAAGGTTTAGATGTAGCTATTAAAAATACGAGTAAGGCCGAATACCCGCTGGATGGAACCAGTACAACTTATTTCGATACTAATGGAATCCGTTTCTGTCCGGGTGGACAAATTTATTATACTTTCCCTATCCGGCATTTTAACCAACAAGAAGGAAACTTGGGCTATTATGGAGTGGTTAGAAACAATATTTATGAAATTACGATTAATAGTCTTACCCCCCCCCAGAGGACGAGAATCCTTATCTCTCAGCAGATATAAATATTCTTCCATGGGCAAATCGCACGCAGACTACCCGGATTGGAATATCTGTATTAGAAAGAAAATGGAGAGAGGTAAAAGTTTACCATACTTATCATAACGATTTCAGTAATATATTCCGTGTATGGAGCCAGGCTAAAACTGGGGTTGCTCAGGAATATCAGACAGTATTGGCAGTAGCAGGTTATTCAATCTCAAGTGCAGATTTTAATCTACAGGGTGAATTTAATAGTGTAAGTAATGTAACGGATATTTATGGTTCTGTATATTTCTCCTATTCTCGCCCGGTTATTCAAATGGTAGTTTCTGAAGACAGTGAAAATATCTTTGAGCTACGCTATACTAATTTTTATGGATATACATTGATAGAAGCAAAACAAGATATCTGTTTTATTAAATCTGACGGTACAATTTTAAGAGTTCGGGGTACGGAAGATAAAACCATATTTACTGAAAACCCACGAAAATATACTTTGTCCTTTGTAACACCCATAAATAATCCGGACTATGGATGTATTTTCGTAAAGAACCTTACAGAAATGTTTAATATAGTTATTACGGATGCTTCCGGAATAGAGTATGCAGTTACCCTAGCAAATGGTTGTGCCCGATATTATAATGTAAGCGAAACTCCCCTGGGAAGTACTAGTGTTTCTTACAACGGTTATTCACAAATTGCTATGGCAGATCCTGTATATGTACGTGCTGCTAGTGGTTGGGTAACTGATGGGAGTAGAGGTGTTGCAGTGATTTGTGTTCCCAAATAACAATTTTCTTGACCAATATTTACTAATCTAATTGAAATTAAACGAAGATGACAAAACTGAAATTATTTGGATTGATGACTTTGGCACTTATGATCAGTGCCTGTCAGTCTGAGTTAGACAATGACCTGGCCCAGGAATTGGGTGCGGATGGTGGTGCAACTGTATCGTTTGGTGATGCAGAAACTCGTGCAGGAGGTAGTACATTCTCAATTGAACCTGGCAGCAAAGCAGGGGTATATGTGGCAGCAAATGGTAATATGGTAGGACCAACAGCGTATACACTTAATAATACCTTATCTGGTTTTATAGAGCCACTGCCAATTCTGGATTATTCCAGTGAGCATCAGGCATTCGCGTATTGGCCTTATAACGTTAATACTTCTATAGATCCTTCTACCATTACTGTACAGCCTGTACCAGCTATTCAGGATCAAACACCTTTAACTGTAGGAACAACCAATTATGAATTCTTTGTAGCTGGGGCAACTTACTATGCTTATGGTGTGAATGCTAATTTTACTTTTGCAAATACTTACTCTTACTTGGAGTTTCGCTTAAGTGGAAATGTAAACGGACTTGCAGTTAAAACAATCGAAGTAAAAGCACCTGATGGTAAAATCATCAATTTCACTTCAGGGTTGGTTGACGCTACTTTAAGATCTGTGGATAATGGCTTTGCTGTACCTTATGCAGTACAGGGAGGTACTTCAAAAACTGTACTAAATATTTCAGACGGAGGTTTAAGCATTCCTAATTCTACTCAGGATTATGCATCTGCTTATATGACAATCTTGCCTGTAAATTGTTTGGGTGAAAAGTTGAATATCACTGTTACTACAGTTGATGATCAGACTTTCACATTTACAGAAGATGCAATTAATTATACCAGAGCTCAAACTTTCCCTATAACTCTTCATTTAGAAGCTAAAAAGGCACCGGTTATTAAAAATATCCGTGTATTGAGTGTATGTGAAGTAGGTTGTTTGGGAACTAAAGATAATACAAAGCCATGGAATTGCTACTATGGTGCATTGAACAACCACGCAAAAGAAATCCGCAAACTATTGCATGATTACTTTGGAAAAAATAAATTGGTTGAGACAGGTGTTATTTCTTTCGAAAAAATCGATATCAAATGTCATTTGAATAAGGTAACTGATGCTTATTTGGATCAGTTTGATATTATCTACCTGAATAACAATGCTCGTCCAAGTATTCAGACTTCAAAACGTATTATGAACTGGTTAAGCCGTTCAGAACACCGTGTATTAATGCTTGCTTACGACTGGAAAACAGCTTGTCTAACTCCGTATATGAAAGAATCGTTGACTCTTTGCAAAACTGCTACCAACTATCTCATTTTTAGAGATCATATTCAGGGAGTTGAACCACATTGGTATAACGGAAGCACTAATTATGCTATTGGAAACTACGGAAAATTGAGATCAGGAATTATGGTTCCATTTGAATTGAATTCAAAAACCAGCTATTTCTGGAAAGACGGTCCTTTCAAAACTAATTTGAACGAAGGCTCAGATCAACGTTACTGGATCGAAGATATTTACTGGGGATGTGCTAATGTAACTGATCCTAATGTAATTCCGTTGATTTCTTACAGAGATGCAAAAGATGATTGTGTTCTTACTAAAACACACAAATACGGACAAGGCGACAACGGTATGTTATTAGGCGTTGATCTAACAAAACGTATTGTATACATTGGTGACTCTGAAATATTCTCTACTGTATGTGTGCCTTCTAAACTTAAACATGCCAGAATGGCTACTACCACAGGTTGCAAGCCATCTGACTTAAATAATTTCTCAAAAATCATGGGTAACTTATGGTCTTGGATGATCCAGGAAGTTATCCAGAAACCTTGATGTAATAATCAATTACGTTCCGCCCCCAGGTGAGCGCACCTGGATTTTAAATCCCGGCTGTGAAGCCCGGTTTTCAAAATAGGTTTTTGCTAGAGGGAGGTTGCGTTCTGCAGCCTCCCTTCAAAAAAAAACCTGCATAAATAGGACTATCAGAAAATGTAGTTCGACAGAGTTAAGTCGAACATTTCAATAGGTTATTAGTTTTTTTTTAGGTAAAAAGTTTAAAAAATATATCAAATACATTAGACCCCTTCACTTTTACATATATAATAAAAAGAAGAAGATATAGTTAATAAAAAAGGGTATTACTAAAAACTAAATGTTTAAAAGGAATTCTTCTTCACAATGACAAGGCATGTTTTAGCGGAAATATGCCTTGTTTTTTGTAAATCCATAATTACTATCATATAACATATATTATTTAATAATTCAACGAAATGGATGACGAATCACCGAATTCAGGACGAGCCAGAGTGTGAACTTGTGTACAACTTACGTGGTAAAGAAAAGCGATAAAGTATCACGATTAATGTGCTTATATCCAGAATCTTATATAGAAGGTATGAGACTAGTGATACTTTTTTAAGATAATCCTTTTAAGAGAGCGTGGAAAGTATAGAGGAGATCATTCCGAAGAAGAAGTTCTTTTAAGTCTTGAATGCGGTAGGATTTTCCCCAATTTCCGGTTCAATATGAGGTAAACAGAATAAGATTTATCATCATCTTCCGGTCGCATTTCCCCTAATTCTGAGAGTACACTTATCATGCGCCGGAAATGGTTATATTTTCCGAATGTTTATACTTGGACTTTAACCATTTTCATAAACAAAAAAAGCGAAAACCCCGGAAAGGACTTTCGCTTTTATTTTGAATCAGAGTACCAATCTGTTTAGAATGTTCTCTTTTCTTTGATTCTAGCTTTCTTACCGGTAAGAGCACGCAGATAATACAATTTAGCGCGACGAACTTTACCCACTTTGTTCACCTCAATGCTATCAATAGCAGGAGATTCAATAGGGAAAATTCTTTCTACTCCAATTGTTCCTGACATTTTACGTACTGTAAAACGTTTCTTTTCGCCATGACCGGAGATTTTAATAACAACACCACGGTACAACTGTACACGCTCTTTGTTACCTTCAACAATACGATATGCTACTGTTACAGTGTCACCTGCCTTGAATGTAGGATGCTGCTTGCCGGTAGCAAATGCTTCTTCTGCAATTTTAATAAGATCCATTTTCTTTTCTTTTAATTGTTATCGTTACAACGCAACATATCAAGCAACTCTTTCTTTGACAGCGATTGCGCGAAAGCGGTGCAAAGGAACACATTTTTTAGCAGATAACCAAACAATTAATCTGAAAAAATCAGCTGAAAATCAGCTGAAAGAGTCGACTTCAGATAAAAAATATATATTTATTAGCACTCCGCTTTGGGCTAATAAAACAGAAAACTATATCTTTGTAAGAAGTAATAAACAACGCAGTAATGAAAAAAGGATATTACCTGATTCATATTCTGGTTCTGGCAACCGCCATCTCTTTCTCATCATGTTGTACACAGCACCATTATGTAGCGATAAAGAGTAAATTAATCCCAGTGGATGGCCAGTGGGATCAGCCCTCAGATGGCATCCCTGAAAAAATCGTAGAGGAATATAAAATTACCATAGACAGCATCATGAGCCCGGTAGTGGGTAAAAGCAGTATGGATCTGGTTGTGAACCGTCCCGAAAGTCCGCTCTCGAACCTGATAGCTGATGTGTTGAGAAACTCAACCATCCCCTATACAGGACAGCCGGCTGATATGGCCTTGATAAACATCGGAGGGTTGAGGACTACCTTAAATAAAGGTGACATTACGTATGGTAATATTTATGAGATTTTACCCTTTGAGAATGCTTTATGTATTCTTTATCTAAAAGGGAATGACTTGAAAGAATTAATGGAAAATATAGTCAGTGTAGGAGGTGAAGGTGTCAGTAATGTGAAACTGATAGCCGATAAGGATAAAAATATTCTTACTGCACTGATTGGAGGCAAACCTATTGAGGAAGAACAAACCTACGCAGTGGCTACGCTGGATTATCTGGCAGAAGGGAATGATAAAATGTCTGCTCTCCTTAAGGCAGAAAAGAAAATCTGCCATCCAGAAGCAACGATTCGTAGTATCTTCCTGAACTATGTGAGCGATCTGGCTCGTGATGGTAAAGAAGTTTCTTCCACTGTAGACGGAAGAATTGAACTCAACCAATAACGGTAAAGATGAAGTACAGATTTATTTTTATATTGCTGGCATTATTGATAGCTCTGGGTGGTTATGCCCAGAAGAAAGTAACCATATTACATTCGAACGATGTACATAGCCGTATTGAACCCATCAATAAAGATGCAGCAGACACTCTTTCTGCCGGAAAAGGAGGCTTTATTAGGATCGTTAATTGTGCCCAGGAAATGCGGAAAAAGGATCCGGATTTGCTCTTGTTTGATTCTGGCGACTTCTCTCAGGGAACTCCTTTTTACAATCTGTTTAAGGGAGAAGTGGAAATAAAGTTAATGAACGCCGCAGGCTATACAGCCGGAACAATCGGAAACCATGAGTTTGATTTTGGACTTGAAAATATGGCCCGACTTTTTCGGATGGCTGATTTTCCAATCGTGTGTGCTAACTATGATTTTACAGGTACAGTACTGGAAGGATTAGTTAAACCCTATATTATAATTAAAAGAAAAGGAATAAAGATCGGAGTATTTGGACTGGGAACCCGTTTAGAAGGAATGGTCCAGGCATCCAATTGTGAAGGAGTTACCTATCTTGAACCTTATGAAACAGCGAATAGGATAGCTAAATTGTTAAAAAAGAAGAAAAAATGTGATCTGGTTATCTGCTTATCCCACTTGGGATTCCAGTCGAGCGACAAGAATCCGGTGTCAGATACTATTCTGGCCGGAAAAACCAGTAACATAGATATCATACTAGGTGGTCATTCTCATACCTTATTGCAAAAAGTTGAAGTCGTTAACAATCTGGAGGGCAAAAACGTTTATATTAATCAGGTAGGTAAAAGTGGAATTTACCTCGGAGAACTGGAAATTGAATTTTAATTACTTAAAAAACTTTTTAGAACCTCATTTTATGAAAAAAATAATGTCTGTAGTCATTACACTATGGGCAGGAGTTTTATTACAAGCACAACAGCTGACCGTGCTTGGCAACTATGCTCCTGTATTGCCATTGGCTACAAGTGAACTAGCAGTAGTAAGTATCGGAAAAGAAGGAATAAATAAAAAATTTCTGTCAACATTATCCGAATATGCTTCCCTTACAAACTTTCAAATAACTGAAAAAAGTGATTCTTCCGATTACCGGAAGATAGCAAATGATTTGAAAAGCTTCAAACGCGTAGTTATCAGTGTGACCGGCGAGACTGTAGATGTACGTTTTCACCGTAAATTCTTGAATTCGCTTGATTTACCTGCTCCGGTGGTGTACGTAATCTTTTCTACAGAAAGAATGCTTAATCTGTTAGAAGAACCTCTTGAAAAGGCTGCTGCTGTAGTTGTTACGTATAAGTTGACCAATGACCTTCAGAAAGAAGCAGCCGATGTTCTATTTGGGAAAGCTTCGGCATCCGGTAAACTCTCAGAAACAATCGGGTATTTATTTCGGAAAGACGATGGGGTTGAACTGCTAGCTGGGTCATCCGATGGATTGGTTCCCGAAGATTACGGATTGAAATCTTATATCCTTAATCGCAGGATAGATGAATTAATTGATAAATCCCTGCAGGATACAGTTTTTCCAGGTGGCCAGATTTTGATATTGAAGGATGGTGTAAGAGTATATAATAAGTGTTTTGGAACTCATTCCATGACCGATTTAACACCAGTTCGTTCTACGGATATATACGATGTAGGTGAAATAACGCAGACCAATGCTACATTACTGGCCATTATGAAATTGTACGATTCTGGTTTACTACGGTTGGATGATAAAATTTCCACTTATCTGCCTGCTTTGCGTAGCACAAATAAAAAAGACGTTACTATTCGTGAGTTGTTGTATAATGAATCAGGGGTCATACCCTATTTACGTTTCTACCAACAACTGGTAGATGATGAGACGGTGCAAGGACCTTTTTTCCAAGGATTTGTAGATAAATGGCATTATACAAGAGTAGGTCACTTTACTTATGCATGCTCTGATTTTAAGTTTAAAAAAGGATATATTTCTACTCAACCAAGCAAAACATACACTCTTCAGATGGGTGACAATATGTGGCTGCGAAGTGATTTTAAGAATACAGTTCTTCAAACAATAGGCCGTACGGAAATGACAGATAAAAGATATATCTCCAGTAGTATCGGTTTTATTTTACTCCAGTATGTGGTAGAAGCGATTACAAAAATGCCAATGGATGCTTACCTGGATAGAGAGTTTTATCAGCCGATGGGATTGACACGAACCCTTTTTCGTCCTTTGCAAAGGATTGATAAAAGCCAGATTATACCTACAGCTAATAATGAGTATTTGCGTCGTCAGGATATTCATGGCTATGTACTCGATGAGGCAGCTGCATGCCTGGGTGGAGTTGCAGGAAATGCCGGATTATTTTCAAATGTCACAGAAATTGCTGAAATTTACACGATGTTACTGAATAAGGGCGAATATAAAGGCAACCGTTACCTCAAAGATTCTACATGCGAACTGTTTATGACTTCCCGTTCGCAAAGAAGCCACAGAGGACTTGGATTCGACAGGCCTAATATACATAATGTTAATAACTGGCTGGCGAATAATTGTGCGGTGTCTACACCTGAAGAGGTTTTTGGACATACAGGGTTTACAGGTACATGTGTATGGGCCGATCCGGTTAACAAATTGATTTACGTATTCCTTAGTAACCGGGTTTCCCCCAATATCTGGAATGATAAAATCATCCAAAAAAGAGTACGTGAAGAAATACAAGATATTATTTACGAATCAATGAAATGATAGGCAAAAAGATACTTTTATTCCTTTTTCCGATTTTAACTTTCTTTGTATCTGCAAAGTCTCAGGTCGATCCTGTGTTATATTATAAAGCTTTGCAGGACGAACATTGTCAACAATGGGTTGACTCTGTTTTCAATAAAATGACTCTGAAAGAAAGGGTCGGGCAACTTTTCATATATACCATTGCTCCGGATGAGAGTGCCGCTAATAAAGCATTGTTGCGTGATGTAGTGCGTACTTACAAGGTAGGAGGGCTATTATTTTCGGGAGGTGCCCTTGAAAAATACGCCCGTCTCATCAATGAAGCACAAGAGATGGCTGAAACACCTCTAATGATTACCTTTGATGGAGAATGGGGATTGGGCATGCGTATCAAAACCATTCCTGCCTTTCCCCGCAATATGATATTAGGCAGTATACAAGATGAAAAGTTGATATACGAATATGGAAAAGAAGTAGCTCGCCAATGCCGTGAATTAGGTGTCCATGTGAATTTTGCCCCGGTGGCAGATGTGAATGTCAATCCCCGGAATCCGGTTATTAATACTCGTTCATTTGGAGAAGATCCGGTGAATGTCGCGGATAAAGTAATTGCATATGCCTCCGGACTGGAAAGTGGAGGTGTACTTTCCGTATTCAAACATTTTCCGGGTCATGGAGATACCGATACAGATTCTCATCACGCTCTGCCTGTGCTGAATTTTTCACGGGAAAGAATGGATAGCGTCGAATTATATCCTTTCCGGGAAGGAATACGTGCCGGTTTGGGAGGAATGATGGTTGGGCACCTGGAAGTACCTTCTCTTGAATCGACTAAAGGTTTACCATCTTCACTTTCCCGTCGTATTGTTACTGATCTGTTAATTAATGAACTAGGCTTTCGTGGACTAGTATTTACGGATGCTCTTGCTATGCAAGGTGCGAAGGGGAATAATGTCTCTTTACGAGCAATTCAGGCTGGTAATGATCTGGTGCTGACTCCCCGTAAGCTAAAAAACGAACTGGATGTTGTATTTGCAGCTATAAAAAAAGGAGATATCAGTGAAGAAGAAATAAACCGCAAATGTAAGAAAATACTCACCTATAAATATGCACTAGGTGTCCACAAGCAGGAAGAAATACAATTATCCGGTTTGGAACAACGTATTAATACACCGGAAACGGAAGAGTTAATTCGTCAGCTTAACCTTGCAGCTATTACGGTAGCAAAAAATGAAAACAATCTTTTGCCACTACATTCGGATATAAAAGATGTTGCTCTTCTGAATATTGGCCCTTTTACCAATAATGGAGTATTCACGGAAACCCTGAAATCGTATGTAACTGTCCATCAAATTTCCTTGAAACCCAATATGGGAGAAGCAGAACGAAAAAAACTACACGAGACTCTTGCTTCTTACAAACGAATTATAGTCTGCGTAACAGAAAGACAATTAGCTCCTTATCAGAAGTTTCTTTCAGAGTTTGCACCTATGTCAGCTGTTGCTTATGTCTTTTTTACCAATGATAAGACAATGCATCAGATACAGCCTGAACTATTGAAAGCACGAGCGGTCATTCTTGCCCATAACAATGATAAATTTGTGCAAGGACAGGTAGGAAATGCGATGTTTGGGAAAGCCATTCTAAATGGCCATTTATCAGTGAGTGTTGGCAAGTTGTTTAAGGCGGGGGACAGGGTAACTCTTTCTCCACTTACTCCGTATTACTATAACCCGGATGAATATGGAATGCGTTCAAGAGTTTTAACACAGATTGACTCCATAGCCTTGGAAGGAATCCGGAAAGGAGCTTATCCGGGATGCCAGATAGTAATCTTAAAAGATGGTAAAACCATGTACGATAAATGTTTTGGGACACTTACTGGAGAAAAGAATTCACTCAGAGTAACCCCCAATAACATCTATGATATTGCATCCTTAACGAAAACAACAGGAACTTTACTGGCTGTAATGAAGTTATATGATAAGGGGTTATTCAACCTTACAGATCGTATATCCAAATATCTGCCCTATCTTCGCGATACTGATAAAGAGGATATTACGATCCGTGAATTACTTTTTCATGAATCAGGTTTGCCTTCCAGTATCTTTTTTTATCAGAAGGCAATTGATCCTGACAGTTATGATGGACGTTTGTTTAGTGCAAAAAAAGATGCTTCACATACAGTGAAGGTTGGCGCACGCTCATTCGCTCAACCCCGGTTTGCATTTAGAAAAGGATTAATTTCTCCAGAAAAGACCGAGACCAACACCATGCAGATAACTGATAATATGTGGTTGAACAAAGCTTTCAGGGATACTATAAATGATAATATTGTAAAGGTAAAATTAGGTGAGAAGAAATACAGATATAGTTGCGTTGGTTTTGTTTTGCTGCAGAAGTTGGTGGAAAAGTTGGCTAAGATGCCTCTCGATGAATATCTGCAACAGGAGTTTTACGGACCGATGGGACTGGAAAGAACGGCTTTTTTACCTTTGCGTTACTTCCCGAAAGAGGAAATAGTTCCTTCTACAAAGGATCCGTTTCTTCGAAAAACCACTATTCGCGGGCATGTACATGACGAAACAGCTGCATTTCAGGGAGGTATTTCTGGTAATGCAGGATTGTTTTCTACTGCCAGGGAAATAGCTCGAATTCATCAGATGATCTTAAATGGTGGAGAATTAGATGGGAAGCGATACCTGAGTAAAGAAACCTGCCGGTTATTTACAACTGCCAAGTCTAAAAATAGCAGAAGGGGATTAGGCTTTGACAAACCAGATATGAAGGATAATAAGAAAAGCCCTTGCTCGGAATTCGCTTCAGCTTCTGTCTATGGTCATACCGGTTTTACCGGAACCTGTGCCTGGGTTGACCCAGATAAAAAACTCATTATGGTTTTTATTAGTAATCGGATCTATCCAGATCCCTGGGTAAATGAATTATCAAAGCAAAACATACGGAGTCGGATACAAGACGCGATGTATCAATCACTCAGATAAAGATCTTTTATAGATTGAAATTCATAAAATAAAAGGGACCTGCCTCTTTACCATCGTATGATGTGGAGGCAGGTCCTTCTGTTTATTTTAAGGGATATAATCCTTATTTCAGTTCCCAAGCCAGAGCACTGGCACCTAAAATGGCTGCATCCGCATCTTTCAACTCAGAGAATAATAACTTGGTTTTTCCCTTATATATCTTTAATATATTGTTGTCAATTGCTTCCTGTGTAGGTTTCAGGATGAAATCACCGGATTTAGACAAACCTCCAAATAGAATAATGGCTTCCGGACTGGAGAAAGCTATAAAATTTGCCAGCGCTTCTCCTAAAATAGTACCGGTAATTTTAAATATTTCCATAGCCAGCACATCACCTTTGAGGGCGGCATCATGTATGTCTTTAGATTCAATCCTGTCTAATTCTCTTAATGAACTGGCCTCCGGACGTTCACTCAATACTTGTTTGGCAGTACGTTCAATACCCGTAGCCGAACAGTATGTTTCCAAGCATCCTTTCCGACCACAACCACAAGCACGACCCGTAGGGTTTACGATGACATGTCCTAACTCTCCGGCAAATCCGTCATGTCCGTATATTACTTGTCCGTTCACCACAATTCCACTACCAACACCTGTTCCTAAGGTGATCATGATAAAATCTTTCATACCACGAGCTGCTCCATAGGTCATTTCACCTACTGCGGCAGCATTAGCGTCATTAGTTAAAGCGGTGGGGATACCTAATCTTTCTTCAAACATGGCGGCTAAAGGAATAACTTGTCCTCTCCAGGGCAGATTAGGTGCAAATTCAATGGTACCGTTATAATAGTTTCCATTGGGTGCCCCCATACCGATTCCTTTTATTTTCTCAACACCTCCGTTGGCATTGATCAGTGGAAGCAAAGTGGCACATACATTATCCACATATTCTTCAACTGTCCAGGATTCTCCATCAGCATTTTTCTTGTCGGTACAAGCGATGGAATTGGATAGTATTGTACCGCGCGCATCTACGATGCCAATTTTAGTACTTCTTCCTCCTATATCAATACCTACTACGTAGTGCTTTTCCATGTGTGAATTCATGATGATAATTTGTTTTAAAGGGTTAGTTTTAAATTGTTTTCCATACAAATTACGTAAAGTTGAATGATTCTGCAAAATCTTTTTAAAAAAAAGTTCATATGCTTTGCAACTTTTCATACATACCGTGCGTCTAATAGAACAAATCACAAAATAATCGAAATTTAACAATAAACTGCAGTGATAAGACTAAAGGACATTAACAAAACGTATTATAACGGGGCACCTCTGCATGTATTAAAAGGAATTGATCTTGACATTAATAAGGGAGAGTTTGTTTCTATTATGGGAGCTTCAGGTTCTGGAAAATCAACTTTACTTAATATTTTAGGTATACTTGATAATTATGATACAGGCGAGTATTATTTAAATAATGTGTTAATCAAGAACCTGAGTGAATCGAAAGCTGCGGAATACCGTAACAGGATGATTGGATTTATCTTCCAGTCATTTAATCTTATTTCATTTAAAAACGCTATGGAGAATGTAGCACTTCCTTTGTATTACCAGGGAGTTAGTCGCAAGAAACGCAATAGGCTAGCTTTGGAGTATCTGGATCGTTTGGGACTGAAAGAATGGGCGCATCATCTTCCGAACGAAATGAGTGGTGGGCAAAAGCAACGTGTTGCTATTGCCAGGGCATTAATTACTCAGCCCCAGATAATTCTTGCTGATGAGCCGACCGGAGCACTCGACAGTAAAACATCCCGGGAAGTAATGGATATTCTCAAACAATTACATGCGAACGGTATGACGATTGTGGTTGTTACCCATGAAAGCGGGGTAGCTAATCAAACCAATAAAATTATACGTATCAGTGATGGAATAATTGAACGTGTGGAAGATAATAACCATCATGATGCCTCTATTTTTGGACGTGACGGTCTAATGAAATAAACTACTATGATAGAAATTTGGCAAGAGATATACAGTACCATTCGCCGGAATAAACTGCGTACTTTCCTGACAGGATTTGCAGTGGCATGGGGAATTTTTATGCTGATCGTATTGTTGGGTGCCGGCAATGGGCTTATACATGCATTTGATGCAAATTCATCGGAGATGGCTATGAATTCTGTTCGTGTAACGGGTGGATGGACAAGTAAACCATACGATGGATTAAAAGAAGGGAGGCGAATACAACTTGATAATAAAGATTTGGAGGTAACTGGGACTCAGTTTCCAGATAATGTCATCAGTACCGGAGCTCGTGTACGCCAGGGAAGTATTACCCTAAGTTACGGCAGTGAATATGTAAGTACCAGTTTCAGTGGAGTGTATCCGAATTACACGGAAGTTGAACGGATAAAGCCTGCCGGTGGCAGATTTATAAATGATATTGATTTGCGTGAACGTCGCAAGGTAATTATATTAAATAAGAAAACGGCTGAATTACTTTTTCCTAAAGAAGAAGCCATTGGAAAATTCGTAATAGGTAATGGAATTGCTTATCAGGTTGTTGGACTTTACAGTGATCAGGGGGACAGTGATTCCCGTGAGGCTTATATTCCTTTTACTACCTTGCAACTTATATATAATAAAGGTGATAAATTAAATAACCTTTTCTTCACTACCAAAGGACTTTACACAGAAAAAGATAACAAGGCTTTTATCGATGCTTTTCGCAAAAAGATCAATGCCAATCATCGTATCGATCCTACGGATAACGGCGGATTGTGGATATGGAACAGATTTATGCAATACCTACAGCAACAAAATGCCACTTTTGGCCTTCGTCTGGCGATTTGGATTATTGGCATTTTTACCTTATTAAGCGGTATAGTCGGAGTCAGCAATATTATGCTTATTACTGTGAGAGAACGAACCCGTGAATTCGGCATTCGAAAAGCTTTAGGAGCCAAACCACATTCCATTCTTTTTCTGGTAATAATTGAAAGTGTGTTTATAACAGCCTTATTTGGATATATAGGTATGGTATTCGGCATTGGAGTTACAGAGATAATGAATACGGTGGCTGGTAACCAAACAATGGATACCGGAGCTTGGCAGGAAACTGTGTTTCTAAACCCTACCGTTGGTGTAGATGTAGCGATACAAGCTACATTAACTCTTGTTGTTGCAGGAACATTTGCCGGTCTTTTTCCAGCTTGGAAAGCAGTAAAAATTAGTCCGATTGAAGCACTTAGAGCAGATTAAGATATGAGAATGGATTTAGATACGTGGGAAGAGATATTCATTACGATCACCCGCAATAAAACACGTAGTCTGCTTACCGCCTTTGGAGTATTCTGGGGTATTTTTATGTTGGTTGCCCTGATTGGTGGTGGGAATGGATTACAAGGATATATGAAATCTAACTTTGAAGGTTTTGCCTCTAATTCCTGCTTTGTTTGGCCGCAAAAAACAGGTAAGGCTTACAAAGGTTTTCGGAAAGGGCGATGGTGGAATTTGGAAATTGATGATGTAGAACGTTTACGTCAGAATGTTCAGGGAATTGATGTAATTACCCCTACAGTTAATTATTGGGGACGCACTGCAATCTTGGAAGAACGGAAAAGTACTTGCATCATCAAAGGATTATATCCTGAGTATAACGCGATTGAACACCAGCAGATGAATTATGGCCGCTTTATTAACGATATTGATATTCTAGAAGCCAGAAAGGTATGTGTAATAGGGAACAGGGTGTACGAAGAACTTTTCCGTAAAGGAGAGGATCCGGTAGGAAGATACATTCGGGTGGATGGCGTTTATTACCGGGTGATAGGAGTTAACTTTTCCGATGGGAATATCCAAATTAACGGCTCAGCTTCCGAGAGTATTGTTATACCTTATACAACCATGCAACAAACCTATAATTTAGGTCGCTATATTGATATGGTATGTATAACGGCTAAACCAGGGGTTAAAGTTACACAGATTCAGGATGAGATTGAAACAGTAGTGAAAAGGATGCATATAATTGCACCGGATGATAAACAAGCTGTGATGTTTCTGAATACGGAAGCGATGTTTTCAATGGTTGACAATCTTCTTGTGGGAATTAATTTTTTAATATTCCTCGTCGGTATCGGAACTTTATTGGCCGGAGCCATTGGAGTAAGTAATATTATGATGGTAACAGTAAAAGAAAGAACAACAGAAATCGGTATCCGGCGTGCAATTGGTGCTCAACCTAAAGATATACTTCAACAAGTACTTTCAGAAAGCATGGTGCTTACGACGATTGCCGGATTGGCTGGGGTTTCTTTCGGAGTAATGGTGCTGCAACTGGTCGAAATGTTTCTAAACTCTGGCGAAAGTAATCCAATTATTTTCCAGATTAGTTTCTGGACAGCTATCGGAGCTACTGTGCTCTTGGTGACTTTGGGATTATTAGCTGGACTGGCACCTGCATACAGGGCGATGGCTATCAAACCAATTGAAGCTATCCGTGATGAATAAATAGAAATGACTTTACTAATTATATGCTTATAATAAAAATTAAAATAATACACAACATGAAGAAGTATTTTAAAATTGCACTCTTAGTTCTCATTGGAGGGCTTTTTATATGGACATTTGTATTCCTGTACAATAAATCCAAGCCTAAATCTAAAGTCTTTGAAACCGTTAAGCCAGTTATTGCAGGTCTGGAGAAAAGTACAGTAGCAACCGGAAAAGTTGAACCCCGGGATGAGATCCTCATTAAACCACAAATATCAGGTATCGTGGATGAGGTTTATAAAGAGGCTGGCCAGATGGTGAAGAAAGGAGAGGTGATAGCCAAAGTAAAGGTTATACCTGAATTAGGGCAACTGAATTCGGCAGAAAGCAGGGTTCGATTAGCCGAAATAAATTACAAGCAGGCAACTGTTGATTTCGAACGTATCAAAAAACTATATGAAGGGAATCTTATCAGCCGGGAAGAATTTGAAAAAGGGGAAGTGAGTTTCAAACAATCCAATGAAGAATATGAAAATGCAAAAGATGCATTGGATATTGTTAAAGAAGGAATCACACAGAAAACGGCCTCTTATAGTAATACACTGATTCGTTCTACTATTGACGGGTTAATTCTGGATGTACCTGTAAAAGCCGGTAACTCTGTGATTATGAGTAACACATTCAACGATGGTACCACTATTGCAACGGTGGCCAATATGTCCGACTTAATATTTAAAGGTAAAATTGATGAAACAGAAGTTGGCCGTTTGCACGAAGGAATGCCAGTGAAAATAACCATTGGCGCATTACAGGACTATAATTTTGAAGCCATATTAGAATATATCTCTCCCAAAGGGGTGGAAGAAAACGGTGCTAACCAGTTTGAAATTAAAGCGGCTATTACCGTGCCGGATTCTGTAATGATCCGTTCAGGCTATTCAGCAAATGCAGAGATTGTACTGGCCCGTTCCGGACAGGTACTCACTGTTCCTGAAAGTACACTCGAATTCAGCAATGACAGTGCTTTTATCTGGGTGATGACAGACAGTATACCGCAACAAAAGTTTGAGAAACGTCATGTGGAGGCAGGCATGAGTGATGGTATTAAGATCGAGATTAAAAAAGGACTTACTGCTGAAGAGAGAGTTCGGGGTATGGAAAAGAAAGATAAAAAGTAAGAACATGCGAATTAAATATATAATTCTAACTTTGGTACTGATCATATTGTCAGTGTCTGCTACGGCGCAGGAAAGAAGTGGTTGGACATTAAAACAGTGTATTGATTATGCTATTGAGCACAATTTAACTGTTTTAAAGTCTGAAAATATCGTTGAACAAACGAATGTAGAAGTTAATACTGCTAAATGGGCTCGTTTGCCTAATTTGTCTGCCAGTGCAAGTGAACGTTTTAATTGGGGACGTACTACGCAACGTATCGATGACCCGAATACAGGGAAAGAAATGGATGTATATGTTAACACTAATAGTAATAGTACTTCTTTTTCTGCAAGTACGGACGTACCACTTTTTACTGGGTTTGAATTACCCAATCAGTATTCGCTTGCAAAATTAAATTTAAAGGCAGCTATTGCTGATTCGGATAAAATTAAAGAAGATATTGCTATTAATGTAGCGTCTTATTTTTTACAGGTTCTTTTTAATAAAGAATTAATGAAGGTGGCAAAAGAACAAATTACGCTAAGTGAAGAGCAATTAGATAGGATAAAACAGTTGAATGAGGTGGGCAAAACATCTATTGCAGAGGTAGCCGAAGTTAAAGCACGATTAGCTCAGGATGAAATGAATTATGTTCAAGCAGAAAATAATTATAAATTGGCGTTGCTGGATTTGAGCCAGTTATTGGAATTATCTACCCCTGAAGGTTTTTTCTTAACAGATCCGCAAGAAGAACTATTTGTTTCTACCTTAGTACCTCCAGATGAAATTTACTGGGAAGCATCCAAAATAAAACCAGGAATCCGTGCAGCTCAATATCGTCTGCAAGGGAGTGAAAGAAATATACGCATTGCTCAGAGTGGATATTATCCTCGGTTATCTTTTTCTGCTGGATTAAGTTCAGGTTATTATTCAACTCGTGACGGGCGAAGTTTTGGGCAACAAATGGACGATAACTTCACCAAATACTTGGGATTTAATTTAAGTGTCCCTATTTTCAATCGTTTTGCTACTCGTAATAATGTTCGCAGAGCACGTTTGCAACAACATAATTATGCTATTCAATTGGACGAATCCAAGAAAACCTTGTATAAGGAGATTCAGCAGGCATGGTATAATGCTGTTGCTGCAGAATCCAAATACACCTCCAGTGCTTCTGCTGTAGAAGCCAATGAAGAAGCATTTCGACTTATGAAAGAAAAGTTCGAAAACGGAAAAGCTACATCCCTAGAATTTAACGAAGCTAAACTAAACCTGATGAAGGCTCTCTCAGACCGTATTCAGGCAAAATACGAATATATGTTCCGTACCAAAATACTTGATTTCTACAAAGGAATCCCCATTCAATAACTTGGAGTGTCTAATATATTAACATAGAGTCGGAAAGAGTGAATTATGCCTTCCGGCTCTGTTTTTTTATGAACTTTTTTGTTACCAATTGACTTAAATGATTGATTCTCATGTTCCCCTGTACTATTGCCACGCTTCTATCCATATGGTTCATTTCAAAATCATCTTTGGTAATATAGTTCTAATTGACTTTTATATTATATTGTTGTAAATCAATAGTTTGACAAATCCGCCTAATACCTTTAATCTTAAAAACTCATTTTAGAAAGTATGAGACTTGTGTAACTTGCATACTGAAAAAAAGCAATTAAGCAATGCATTTAATATTCTTATATTCAGCATTTTATATAGAAAGAATGAGACTAGTGATACTTTTTTGAAATAATTCTTTTAAGAGAGTATATTAAGTAGAGAATAGACCATTCAAAAGCTGAAGTTTTTTTAATCCCTGTTCCGGTAAGATTTACCCCAACTTCCGGTAGCATGTGAAGCAAATAGAATTAGGTTTTCCATCATATTCCGGTAGCACTTTCCTATGATTCTGATAGGAAATCGAATAAAAACTCATATTTGCATTACTTTTTCAGCATAGTGTTTATATAAAGAACCGGAAAGAATTTTCTACAAGACTTTTATAAAGGAAAGTCTTTTCAATGACATGTAGAGTCTCTTATTTTAACACAGGGTCGGAAAGTGAAAAAGGTTCTTTTCAGCTTTGTGTTTTTTTTATAAATTTTTTCAATGGATTTTTATTTTAAGTAATTGATAAACAGTACGTTATTCAAGTTCTAAGAGAAAACATAATTTTGTCACTTTTTAAAGGTTGTATGGATTCGAAAACTGTGTTTTAAACCTATTTTTCGGAAAAAATGCATCTTTTTGAAAACCTTTTTTTAATGTTGCTGTTATTAATGTTGTAATTGTGAAAGCAAAAAATGATTATAAATAATTTAATAACTTAACTAATTTAAGTATGAAAAAAGTTCTGATGTTGCTGGCGATTGCCGGTTTATCCGCTACTGCAATGGCACAGACCAATAGTAGAGGATATGAAAATGTTTCTGGTGACAAGTATGAGGTATTTACCAATAGGTTTTGGGATAACTGGTTTTTCTCTTTTGGTGGAGGTGCCGAGATGACGTTAGGTAATGGTGATGTAAGAGGAAGTTTTAAAGATCGTATTAGCCCTACCTTGAATGCATCTCTTGGTAAATGGTTTACTCCTGGTTTAGGACTTCGTTTACAATATAGTGGTTTTCAATCTCGGGGTTTCACTACCGACCGGACTAATGGATATATTACTGGTAATGTAATTCAACCGAGAGACGGAGTTCCTTATTATAAACAAAAGTTCAGCTACTTCAATCTTCATGGTGATGTGTTATTTAACCTAAGTGCTATGTTGGGAGGATATAATCCTGATCGCGTTTATGAATTTATTCCTTACTTAGGTGCTGGTTTTACCCATTCATATTCAAGCCCTAGTGGTGAAGCTTTAGCTGTTAACGCAGGTATTATTAATCGTTTCCGTTTATCAAGTGCATGGGATTTGAATCTTGAATTGAGTGCAATGGGTGTAGAAAATAAATTCGATAGAGAATTGGGTGGTAAAAAAGACTTTGATGGCGTTGTATCCGCCAGCCTCGGTTTAACTTATCGTTTCCCAACTCGTGAATTTAAGAAACCACAGCCTGCTCGTCAGATCATTTCTGAATCTGAGTTGAGAGATATTCGTTCAAGAGTAAATTCTCTAGCTGCTGAAAATATGAATCTGAAACAAGAACTGGCTACCAAACCAACAGCTGTTGTAGTAGAAGAAACTGTAAAAGCTCCGGATATTGCTCCACGTTCTGTATTCTTCACAATCGGATCTGCTAAAGTATCTTCACAGGAATTAATTAACTTGGGCTTCTTGGCTGATCAGATAAAAGAATATCCTGATTTAAGATTCAAAGTAACAGGTTATGCTGACTCAGCAACTGGTACTCCTACAAAAAACAAAGAATTAAGCCGCAAACGTGCTCAAGCTGTAGTTGATGCTTTGGTTGGTACATATAGAATCGAACGCAACCGCATGTCAACTGACGCAGTAGGTGGTGTTGAAAAATACGAAAAACCTTACTTAAACCGTATGGTACTTATTGAAGTGATTAAATAAGATACTTGATTAAATTATATGGAAAATCCCTCTACTCACAGCAGTAGGCGGGATTTTTTTATACCAGGTTATAAATAAAATAGCGAAGTATTATAGAGATAATTATAATATCTGCCGTCATTTTGGTCATATCTCGAAAGAATCAGATACTTCCCTATTGTTTGCATTGAAGTACAATGAAAATTTGGATAGGGTACTTCTATCTTTCTGGAACTTCCATTCAGACAATTGATAACATAAATACAATGATCCGAGAAAAGAAGCAAATTACTTACTTCCTGTTTGTTCTCAATAAGAACCATTTCATAAAAACTTCCGGGAGAATGGAATTTCTTTTCTGATAATTCATGGATATGTATCAATCTGACTTCATTGCCATTACCTAGCGCTATAAACGGACTTTGTTTTCCTGCAACACACAGCAGATCATTGGGCGCATCTACAATTTTCTTTGCTTCAAGTGTAGAGGCATCCACCCATGTGACGTGGTTTACAGGGTTGGAACCGTGAAGTATAAATCCTTCTCCGTTGAAACAACTTTCTACATACGGTGCTAATGATTTACTCCCCGAATTCGGTTCGGTTTTATAACCGATGAAAGGCAGAAACTTCAGCTCCGTGTTAATTGTAAATATTTGATTGTTAGTGGTAAATAAGCCTACCCCATTACCCGCATAAGTAATTTGGGACAGATGATTATTTTCTGGTAATTGAAAAATGGATGTTTCGATCAATTGACCTGTATTTGCCTTATAGATATCTATCTTATAACTTCCATCTGCAGTTTTAGTTACTGCATTTACGGTTTCATTTTGTATATTGTAACTCCAATGATCGTAATTGCTTACATCTGTTAATTGTTTGATAGTTCTCATTTCCGGTAGAGAAACGATATAACCCGGATTACCTGTCATCCATCCACAAGTATTGTTAGAAGTGAGTAAAAACTCACCTCTGGATTTAGATATTAATTCTCCCTGATAAAGTTTCTGGCAGAAATCAATAGTAAGCTCATTTCCGTTACGGTCTTCAACTGTTAGTTTATAATCAACCTTTTCAAACAATAAGAAAGGGAAATTGCTGACATGTATGGATTTTCCTTCATTGATTTCGGTTACTTTTAATTCGTCTATAGCTGTTCTGTGCGTATTTTCTATCCGGATAAATTGTACAGGTTGAGAGAAATGGAATATAACACCTTTATGAAAGAAGGCGGTAGCATCTGCCAGATTTTCACTATCCAATAGTTTAAGTGGCGGACCAGCATTTTGTTTAATTGTAACCAATCTGGTTTCTCTGTTCTGTGTAGTGATAGTAATCTCGGCAGTCCTTTCTTCAAATGTTTCATTATCAGCTATCCGAACGGAAAGCGGTTCAAAGGATTGGTAAACTTTGTCTTCCCATGTAATCCAATTAGAATTACAGGAAATAGTATATGAAATGTTTGATTCTAATTGTAAAGTAACAGACTGTTCCTGATTACTGATTTCCAGAGAATTATTGATAAGTCGGATAAAAGCATCTTCTGCTTGTTGGTTAATAGTAAAATGATGTTCCTGGCTTTTTCCTTCATACACAGCAATCCTTTCTTCATAAACTATATTTTCAAGCTTTTTAAAAGAAATAAACCCCAGACCGGGCTCAATGTTTGTAAAAGAATAAAAGCCATTTTCGTCTGTTTCTGCTAAGTAAGTATTTGCTCCAATTGTAAGTTCTACGGTGACGCCAGTTAATGGTGAATTATCTGCTTGATTAATAGTACCCTCTATTTGAGTAGCCGTAAATTCATTCTCTTTTGTACATCCGTTAAAATACTGGAAAAGAAACAGCGCCAAAAATAGCGTAATGTGTTTCATATCTCAGATGTTTATTCTCACAAAGATATATTTTTAAAAAGAAATAAGCAAGAAAAAAGGGCTTTTCACAGAATTTATAAACAGAAACATAGAGGGTTACATAAAAAACTCTTAAATTGCAGTTCTTTTTTGAAACTGACGCTCTTTTATGAATAAATTTTATCTCTATGTACTTCTTCTGGTGTGTATGTTGGGTTGTAAACCAGAAAAAGAAACTTTATTAACAATCGCTACTTTTAACATCAGGTATGAGAATTCTCATGATGGAGTTAACAGTTGGAATAACCGTAAGCCGTTTGTTTATCAATTTGTTCGTGAAAATAAACTGGAAATCATAGGTTTACAGGAAGTCCTAAACTCTCAACTTCGGGATTTAAAGAAAAACTTACCAGAATATGAATTTATCGGTGTAGGACGTGAAGATGGAAAAGAGGCCGGCGAATATGCACCAATAGCTTTTCTGAAGGATAACTTTGAAAAGCTGGACGGCAATACTTTCTGGCTAAGTGAGAATCCTGATAGCGTAGGAATAAAAGGATGGGATGCTGCACTTGCCCGGATTGCCACCTGGGTGAAGCTGAAAGATAAAAATAATGGCAAAGTATTTATGGTAGTAAATACCCACTTTGATCACATAGGTACGGAAGCCCGTAAGCAAAGTGCTTTACTGATAATTGATAAAATTAAAGAAATAGTGGGAGATAATCCAGCCATTATAACCGGCGACTTTAACATTACAGATGAATCTGATGCTTATCAAACCTTAACAAACAATCCTTTCGTCTTAAAAGACGCACATAAAATAGCATCGGTTGTTACAGGAGAATCAATCACTTTTCACGATTTTGGGCGAGCTTCTGAAAATGAAAGGCAGAAGATTGACTTTATCTTTGTAACTCCTCAGATCAAAGTGAAGACCTCAGCGATACCTTCTTCCCGGATTGATTCGGTCTTATACCTGACGGATCATAATACTCAAATCGCGACTATAGAATTTTAAAGCAATCATATATAATTACTAACCCCCTAAAAACTTGTTTATGAGATTAAAAAGCCTAACATGCCTGGCATTGGCCATGGGTTTCGGTCTATCCGCCTGCCAGGAAAATGTTGAGAAAGAAACGACCAACCTAAACCTGACTGCCTACGTTGATCCATATATTGGAACGGGAGATCATGGTCATGTATTTATGGGAGCAAATGTACCCTTCGGGCTTGTTCAATTAGGCCCTACTAACATTTCAGAAGGCTGGGACTGGGTTTCCGGCTATCACATTTCCGATTCAACCATTTTTGGTTTTACCCACATGCATCTGAATGGTACGGGTATCGGCGATCTCTGTGATATTGCTTTTATGCCCGTCACCGGTCCGGTGAAATTAGGAAAAGGAAACATTACCGATCCTGAATCCGGACAATATTCTCTTTTTGACCGGAAAACAGAAACAGCGAAAGCGGGTTATTATGCTGTTCACTTGGATCGTTATGGAATTGATGTAGAACTTACCGCAACCAAACGTGTTGGATTTCACAAATATATTTTCCCTGCATCGAAGGATGCCCGAGTAATTATTGACTTAAAGAGTAAGTTGAATTGGGATAAACCGGTAGATACTTATTTGATCTATGAAAATGACACGACCATTTCCGGTTATCGGAATTCAGTAGGCTGGGCCAATGACCAACGAGTCTTTTTTACCGCCACTTTTTCTAAACCGATGAAAGGTTTCTTATTATCAGAAGGTGAGGAAGGAAAAGAAGCTACTGAACTACAGGCAACCGGAGTATTTGGACAAGCCTTATTTGATACGCAGGATAAAGAAGATATTTATATTAAAGTAGCCTTGTCGCCCGTTAGTATTGAGAATGCAAAACTAAACATGGCTGCAGAATTACCTGGTTGGGATTTTAAACAAACAATTGTCAATGCAGATGAAGCCTGGAATAAAGAGTTAAATAAAATCCAGATAAAAAGCAACGATGAAACCATTAAACGCATATTCTATACCGGCTTGTATCACACAATGATTGCTCCTTCCGAGTTTTGTGACGTAAACGGTGATTACAGGGGAGCCGATGCTCAAATGCATAAAGGAGAAGGTTTTGTAAATTATACCACTTTCTCCCTTTGGGATACTTACAGGGCTGCTCACCCATTGATGACTATCATTCACCCAGAAAAGATGGGTGATATGATTAATACCATGCTAACCATTTACAAGCAACAGGGAAAACTACCTGTATGGCATTTGGTAGGCTGTGAAACCGATTGTATGGTAGGTAATCCGGGGATCCCTGTGGTAGCAGATGCCATATTAAAGGGTTTCGGAGGTTTTGATAAAGAACTGGCATACGAAGCCATGAAGAACTCAGCCATGTTGGATGAAAGAGGACTGAAATACCTGAAAGAATACGGTTATATCCCTTATGATAAAGAATCCGAAGGATTATCGAAGTGTATGGAATATGCTATTGCCGATTGGGCACTGTCACAAGTAGCCAAAGAGATGGGTAAAATGGAAGATTATGAATATTTCCTCAACCGCAGCAAAGCTTATAAGCATTATTTCGATAAGCAAACCGGATTTGTTCGCGGACTTTCTTCCGACGGAAAATTCCGCCCAAAATTCAATCCATTTGAATCTGTACACCGTGAAAATGATTATACCGAAGGAAATGCGTGGCAATACACTTGGCTTGTTCCACATGATATACATGGATTAGTCGATCTTTTCGGAAGCAAAGAAGCTTTTGTAACCAAACTTGATTCACTTTTCACTGTGGAAGGTAGCTTGGGGGCACATGCTTCCCCTGATATTTCCGGTTTGATAGGGCAGTATGCACATGGTAATGAACCCAGTCATCATGTCCTTTATATATATCCGTATATCGGTCAGCCTTGGAAAACTGCTGAAAAGGTACGGGAAGTATTGAAAGACCTTTATACCGACCAGCCTGCCGGATTAAGCGGCAATGAAGATGTCGGTCAGATGTCTGCCTGGTATATACTCTCAGCAATGGGGCTTTATCAGGTGGAACCTGCCGGAGGAAAATACATTTTTGGTAGTCCGATTGTCGATGAGGCGCTGATTCAGGTAGGTAATAATAAAACCTTTAAAGTGATAGCCACTAATAATAGTAAAAGCAACATTTATATCCAGCAAGTGCTACTTAATGGAAAGCCTTATGAATTATCTTTTATTGATTTTAAAGATATTCAGGCAGGGGGAACATTGGAGTTTGTGATGGGCAATACACCCTCACAAACTTGGGGTTTAAATGCTATTAACTAAAATTATAATTTACAACTAATCCCGTATACACTTCTTTTTAAAGAGAGAGTGTATGCGGGATACTTGTATCGGTACGTTTTTATTCTGATTAGGACTTTTTTCATAGTATAATTAATGCCTATTCCTTTAACCTTTTTTCAGAGGAAGTATGTTATTAAAGATGAAACTCTTGGAATGTTAAAAAGGAAATTGTTTATTTACAACGTTTTTTTTAAATTTATTATAATATGAAAAAGAATTTGATGATCCTAACTATTGCTGGTTTGGCCGCTATTGCACCAGCACAAGCACAAAATGAAGGGTACGCGAACGCAAGACAAGACAAGTATGAAGTACTCACGAACAGATTCCGGGATAATTGGTTTATCTCTGTAGGCGGTGGAGCCGAATTATTATTAGGTAACGGCGATACAAGAGGAAGTTTGGGTGATCGCATCAGCCCGACACTCAATGTATCAGTCGGTAAATGGTTTACTCCCGGATTGGGACTTCGTTTGCAATATAGCGGACTCCAGGCGCGCGGTTTTACAACAGATGCTTCAAATCCTTATGCAAAAGGAATGGAAGGAACCGGAGCTAATCGTTATTACAAACAGAAATTCAGTTACGGCAATCTGCATGCAGATGCATTGTTTAATTTGAATGCCTTGTTTGGTGGATATAACCCTGATCGTATCTATGAGATTATTCCTTATGCCGGTGCTGGTTTTACCCATACCTACTCAGGTAAAAAAGGCGAAGCCTTAAGTGTAAATGCGGGTATTATCAATCGTTTCCGTCTTTCGAATGCATTGGATCTTAATTTGGAGTTGAGTGGCATGTTGGTAGAGAATAAATTTGATCGCGAACTAGGTGGTAACCAAGATTTCGACGGTACTGTATCTGCTTCTCTCGGATTGACCTATCGGTTCCCAACTCGCGGATTCAAAAAGGCTAAACAGACCCCTCAGCTTATCTCTGAAGCAGAGCTCAAAGACATCCGTTCGAAAGTGAATTCGCTGGTTGCCGAAAATGCGAATCTGAAACAAGAATTGGCAGCTAAACCGGTAATACAGGAAGTCGTGAAAGAAATTTCCACTACTCCTGAAATCGCACCGCGGTCGGTATTCTTCACGATTGGTTCTTCGAAAGTTTCTGCACAGGAATTGGTTAACTTGGGATTCCTTGCTGATCAGATGAAACAATACCCTGATCTGAAGTTCAAATTGGTTGGTTATGCTGATTCAGCTACCGGTACACCTGAGAAAAACAAAGAACTGAGCCGCAAACGCGCCCAGGCTGTTGTCGATGCATTGGTATCTACATATGGAATCGCTGGTAATCGTATGACAATCGATGCTGTTGGTGGAATCGATAAATTTGACAGAGACAAAGTTTATTTAAACCGCATGGTACAAATTGAAGTAGTGAAGTAAATACATATTTATTTTATTGAACTCTTAAATTCGTCGGATCAGTGTATTGGAAACTGATCCGACGTTTATTTTTAAACTTATTCTATCATAATCAGATAATAAATACGATATTTGTGCTTCAATACATAGTTCTTACTAATGAAAGCCACCTTAAAATATCTTCTTTTCTACTGCCTTCTGCTATTGACACAAACTCTTTCCGGCAAAGATGGATATAATTATGGACTTGGCTTTCAGTCTTATGAAGTTGAAAAAGAAAAAAGAACCAGCCTGAATCTGACTCCTGATCAACCATTTTTCTTTAAGGATGGATTTATATTGGAATTTGATGTCAACTTTCAGCATATCCATCACAACTTTGGTTATATACTTCGGATAATCGGGCAGAATAATGAACACATTGATTTGCTGCTAAGTCGTACCCGGAACAGCGAAGTGTTTGAGCCCCAGCTTACGGCCACTTACAAATCCACTCAGGTACTAAACAACGGTACTTTCAAAGACCTGGGGATTGAATTCGATCAATGGATCAGCATAAAACTGGTTATCGATAAAAAACAGAAGATATTTAAACTGAAGATCAACGAAAAAGAATATGATGCCATCGAAGACACTTTTGAAGGACTGGAACGTGTGAACATCTTATTTGGTAAAAGCAATCTTTTATCTTACCAGACAAGTGATGTACCCAAAATGGCCGTCAAAAATATCCGGATTAATACCCTCCAGGGAAAGCCACTGTACTATTGGGAACTGTCTAAACATACCTTACAAGGAGCGTATGACGATTTAAAAAAAACATTTTGCCCACACTGAAAATCCAGTCTGGCTGCTGGATTATCATGCCTATTGGGTTCAAAGAACTTCTTTTAAAACGGGAGTTTATCCGCAAATCACCTTTAATCCGCAAATAAATCAGGTTGCTATTGCAGACCGGCACTCCTTCTATACCTATGATATAACGAAAGATATATTCGAAGCAAATACTTTTACCCGGGGATTTCCTTCCGGAAGTAAAGCGAATCAATTACTGTACAATCCACTGGAAGATTATTATTTCACGTATAACTTCCAGGATGAAATAGCTGTTTATAACATAGACACGAAATCGTGGAACAATGAAAAAGAAAACCCGGTTGATCCTCATTTCTGGCATCACAACCGTTTTTTTCTCCTCTCACCAATACTTTATATACTTTTGGTGGATATGGTTTCCATCTGTATAGGAACGATATCCATATGTATGACTTTGCCACTCGAACCTGGCAAAAGGGGGTATATAAAGGCGAGTCTCCCATATTGCCCCGTTATTTAGCCGGACTGGGGGTTATCGATGAAGAAACTGTACTCATTTTCGGCGGTCATGGAAATAAAGAAGGAAACCAGGAGTTTTCTCCTCATAATTACTATGACTTATTTACGTATAACGTTCAAACCTCAGAAACAAAGAAACTTTGGGAACTGGATGCCACCCAACATAATTTTGTGGCGGCCAATTCTTTGGTGGTTGACACCTTGCAACGGTGTTTTTATGCGTTGTGTTTTCCGAATCAGAAGTTCAACGCAGTGCTACAACTCTATCGGTTTTCGATGGATGAGCCTGTATATGATATCCTGGCTGACAGTATCCCTTATCCGTTTAACGATAACCATTCTTTCGCCGATCTGTATCTAACGAATGATAAAAGACAGTTAGTGGCTGTAACATCTTATACCGACGAGAAAGCAGCGGAGGCTGAGATTGCGATTTATACGCTTTCTTTTCCACCCATGAAATCATCCGAATTGCTTCAAAAGCATGCTAAAGGTAACTCTCTGATGTGGTATATCTTCCTCATTTTGGCTGTGCTCCTGCTGGTTTATTATGGTTGGAACCGGAGAAGAAAACAATTGGAAACTCGAAAAAACAATGTCGGCCAACCAGTAACGGCAACAGGAGTAGAACTTATGGATATGCAGGATCCGGTAACCGGCATTAGAACTATTCAGGAGGAAATTACCCAACCTTCTATCTGCTTGTTTGGTGGTTTCCAGGTAATAGGGAAAGAATCAAGGAATGTCACCGGTGAGTTTTCGCCGATCCTTAAACAGCTCTTTCTCCTTATACTATTATATACACTCAAAGATGGGAAAGGGATATCCTCTTTTAAGCTACGGGAGATTCTATGGTATGATAAAAGCGAGGAAAGCGCCAAGAATAACCGGGGCGTTTCATTGAGTAAGCTAAGACTGATTTTTGAAAAAATCGGGGAGATATCCATCAGTAGTCAGACTTCTTATTGGAGTGTACATTTTGGTAACGACATTTATTGTGATTACTATGAAGCGCTGGTTTTGATGGACAGACTGGCGAAAGTACCGGATGTGAGAGACATCAGGCGGCTGGCATTTATCACATCGGCCGGAGAACTGCTTCCTAACCTACAAGCCGACTGGGTAGATACCTTTAAGTCGGATTTCTCCAATAAATTAATTGATCTTCTGCTTCATCTGATCGCTGCAGATACCGAACAAGTACTGGATACCTCCCTTAAAATCAATATTTCCGATGCCATTTTTGCGCACGATTCATTGAATGAGGACGCACTTAAATTAAAGTGTAAGCTCCTTGTTGAAACAGGTAAAAACGGATTGGCGCAAAAGATATATGCTTCTTTCGTAAAAGAATACCAGGCTTTGTTCGGTGCGGAATTTAAATATACCTTCGAGCAGGTTATTTCCTGATGACTTGTATACCCGGTTAATCCCTCTTCTTGTCACTTTTCCACTAAAAAGCAAAATATAGAATCACAATTTATAAAAAAGGCTTTTTCTTGTAACTCGTACTTTTTGAAAAATCGACAAACCAGCATTGAATTGTTAATGAATGAAGGAGAATGCAACAGGAATTAACTAAAATGCTACCGGAAGTTGGGACAAATGCCGGTAGCAAATCGTCCAAATACAATAAGCATTTCACCCAAATGCCGGTTGAATTTGACCCAAATCCTTATTCATTTCAAGAAAAACTGAAGTTCTTTGGCAGTGAAATTACGGTTTTGCATAAATAATGAATATATTCTCTTCTTCGATTTCTCTTTCAGCTTTTAAGTTGAATGGTTGTATTCTAGCAATTGGATGCGATTTCTGTGATTCTGATATCCCTCTATCTTGATTTATGGTTCGCAGTATGTTTTGTGTCAGATTATTCTTCCAAATCAAAACATTCGGGCAATTCCAAATTGCTCTCTTTTCCGTTATAATTCAGCGCTTGTATTTTCGTCCGAAATAACTCAAACCAGCCCCCTTTGAATTATCATTTTGTAATTTCGACATTTTGCTACTTATAAAGAGGAAAGAAAAAGTGGATAGTTAACGCAGACTCTCTTTCTCTTTTTCCGTTTTGCATCGGAAAAACAACCCCAAATAAATTATATAAACAAGTTGAAAGAAAATATTCAAATTATTCTTCAAATTAATCACTAATTAACCGATAAGGTAATTCAGTAAGCCCATATTTGCAACAGTGAAAGACATCAATCAGTCTAATACCAAAATATGTCGAACTAATATTTAATATTATGGAAAGTATGGAAAGAAGAGAAATTGTGTTACAAAGAATGTTATTCCACACCACCGAGCCAGATTCGTGTTAATCCACCTTCGTCTTTTGCGGAAGAATAAAAAATGAGCCGAAGAGCTTGAGTGAAAAATGAATAGGCTTTCCCGACCGGTCGAATTTAAATAAATGAAAGCCTCATTCAATCTATCCTTATCGGATTATTACCTGATGATATTTTATCATAAGTATCATACATAAAAAACTAAATCATACTTACTTAATTTCATGAAAAACAAATTTATGATTGAACCGAAACTAATGGCTGGACGTGTTGGAACTGTTCCGACGACAGCACTACGTTTGTTAGCCTCTTTATTGGTTTTTATTTGTTTTGCATTACCGGGTTATGCACAAAACAGAACCATTAAAGGTGTTATAATAGATACTATGGACGAACCGATCATTGGCGCCAGTGTTGTGATCGATAAAACGACCGTTGGTACCATTACCGACCTGGACGGGCAATTCACCCTCGAAGTTCCCGCAGACACCAAGCTTTTGAAGATAACCTATATAGGTTACTCCACCCAAATGGTAGATGTTACCAATACCAACAACGTGAAGATTGTTCTTCAGGAAGACGCCCAAAAGCTGGATGAAGTAGTGGTAGTAGGCTTTGGTACCCAGAAAAGGGTAAATCTTACCGGCGCCGTGGCTGCGGTCACCGCTAAGGAATTAAATGCCACCAAGAACCAGAATACCCAAAACATGCTGACAGGTAAAATTGCCGGCGTTCGCGTGGTTCAGAAAACATCCGAGTCTGGCGAATTTAATAACCAGTTTGATATTCGTGGTTATGGTACACCACTGATTGTAATCGATGGAGTACCCCGGGGAAATGATAGTTTTGCAAGACTATCGCCCGATGAAATAGAAAGCATTTCCGTACTGAAAGACGCCTCTGCTGCTGTATATGGAGTAAAAGCGGCCAATGGAGTAGTACTCGTAACTACCAAGAGGGGCGAAGTAGGTAAAACCAAGATATCCTATAATGGATACTATGGTTTCCAACGTCCTTCGGATGTATTGAAACCGGTTGGTTCTGCCGATCGTATGACACTGTTCAATGAAAAGAGCATGCGTAGCCTCGACAACCCAAGCCTGACTTATACCGACGAACAGATCGGTGCCTACCTGACAGGCGAAAAACAATCGACCGATTGGTACGATGCCACATTGAAAAATAACGCGGGACAACAACAACACAATGTAAGTGCCAGTGGAGGTACCCAGAAAGTGGACTATTTCCTGAATTTCGGTTACTCGCAGCAAGATGGTTTTTTCAGAAGTGGTGATTTGAATTACGATCGCTTCAACCTCCGATCCAACATTAATGCCCAGTTGACTGACCGTTTGAAAGTATCTTTGAACGTCAATGGAATACTCGATACAAAGAAAAGTCCCAGTACACCTATCTGGGAAATTTACAAGCAATTGTGGCGACTCATTCCGGATGATCCGATTTATGCCAACAACAATCCCTTATACTATCAGCGGAATGCTTCGGCAGCGGATGTAAACAACACCGTAGCACTTACCAGTGCGGATGTATCGGGTTATCGGAAGAATATCAATAAGATATTCCAGGCAACAGGTACATTTACCTATGACATTCCTTACGTGAAAGGGTTGAGTGCCAAGGGGATGTACACTTTCGATAATACCATTTCGGATAATTCCATCTACTTAAAAGAGTTTTATGAATACGACTATAATTCCGTAAATGATACGTATGTGGGTACCGCCAAGAACGGCCCTACCAATCTCGACCGGAAGTATAAAACGGCTCAGACTAACCTTTGGCAATTGTCTTTAAACTACGAAAACAGTTTTGGTCAGCACAATGTCAGCGGATTTGTATTGTATGAAGAATCGCATAGTAAAGGAGACAATATCAAGGCGTTCCGGCAATTTAGTATTCCGCTACCTTATTTGTTTGCCGGTGAAGGCAATGAAAATCAGATCGGTACCGCAGATGCCAACGATATTTACGAATATGCTTCCAAAAGCTGGGTAGGAAAAGTGAACTATGACTTCGCAGGAAAATACCTGGTGGAGGCTAGTTTCAGGTACGATGGTTCTTCCAAATTTCCTCCCAGCAAACGGTGGGGATTCTTCCCGGCTGCCTCTATCGGCTGGCGTATGTCTGAGGAAGCATTTATCAAAGACAACCTTTCCTTTGTTCAAAACCTGAAAATCCGTGCTTCGTATGGGAAGTTAGGAGATGACGGGGCAATTGATTATCAGTTTATTGGCGGTTACAATTACCCCAACACAGATGGGGGAAGAATCAATAACTATCCCACCGGATATGTTTTTGACGGAACGTATGCCAATGGACTCGGATTCAGAATCACACCGAATCCAAACATTACGTGGTACACTTCCAAAACATTAAATATCGGTTTAGATGCTGATATGTGGGGCGGCCTGCTGGGTTTCTCCTTCGACGTGTTCGAACGTAAACGCGACGGGCTTCTTGAAAATCGTTTGGTAAGCGTTCCCGGAACCTTCGGTTCTAAAATGCCACAGGAAAATATCAACAGTGATATTACCCGAGGATTGGAACTTGAACTCAGGCACCGCCATCGGATAGGAGATTTTGGGTATAATGTATTAGCAAATATAGCACTCACACGCTCCAAATGGAACCATAGAGAACAATCTCCTTTCGGTAACTCCTGGGATAATTACCGGAACAACAAAAGCAATCGGTGGAAAGACATTTGGTTTGGTTGGGGCGATAACGGCCGATATACTTCTTACGATCAAATAGCCAACTCGCCCATCTTTACCGACAACGGTATGTTGCCCGGTGATTATATTTACGAAGACTGGAACGGTGATGGTATAATCGACGATTACGACCGCCATCCGATTGCCACCGCTACGGATGCGGAAAAAGCGGATTTTCAGGATAAGCGCAACTATCCGTTGTTAAACTTCGGCTTAACCCTATCGGCGCAGTATAAAGGATTCGACCTTAGCGTATTGTTCCAGGGCGCAGGCATGTCCTACGTATCCTACGGCGACCAGTTATCTACTCCGTTAGGTTGGAACGGTAACGCCCTTGATTTATTCCTCGACAGATGGCGTCCCGAAGACCCGAAGAAGAACCCGTATGATCCCACCAACAAATGGATCGGTGGCTATTACTCGTATGGTGCCACCAAGCCCGACGATAACTCTTCGTTCGCCATTCAGAACGGTAGTTACCTCCGTATGAAATCAATCGAACTGGGATATACCATTCCGGCAAGAACACTAAGTGTACTAGGCGTTAAGAATTTAAGAGTGTATGTGAATGCTTACAACCTGTTCACCATCACAGATGTGAAGGGAGTGGACCCGGAACGTCCAACCGAACAGTTCGGTTACATGTACCCTCTGAACAAAACAGTGAACTTCGGTTTAAGTCTTGATTTTTAATCCATAATTTCAAAACGATATGAAAAAGAATATATACTATTTGTCCGCCCTTTTGATGGGTTTATTAATGGGATGCCAATCACTGGATATTCCGCCAATAAACGTCATGCAGGATGAAGATATCTATAATGAGGGAGGCATTAAAGCTTACATGGTTGCTCTGTACGGACGATTACCGATGGACGATTTCAATGTAGGCAATGAAGATAACGACCAGAAAGGTTATTTCTTCTGGAATAACATTCTATGGCCTATGCTAAGTACCGGAGAAACCGTCAACCGTAATAATCCGGGTATCTTTAACTATGAACGGGGCTATTGGCAACCGGGTTACGAGATAATCAGAAACGCCAATAACCTGATTGAGAACTTGCCTGCTTATGTAGGTGTATTGGATGGTGCTGAAAGTTGGCTGGCAGAAGCCCGGTTTATCCGTGCTTATGTGTACTTCCAACTGGTAAAACGTTACGGTGGTATGCCTCTGCTGGAAAAGGCGCAACAGTTGGATGAAAAGTTGGAAGTGGCTCGCAGCAGCCATGAAGCTTCTTATGATTTCATCCTGGCCGACCTGGATTATGCCATGGCCAATATGAATGCCAAAAGTGAAGTGGGCAGAGCCAATAAGTATGTGGCAGCCGCTTTTAAATCGAGAGTAGCCAATTATGCCGGTAGCATTGCCCGCTATGGCGAGAAATTTAACCACAGTGTGGATGGTGTATTGCTTTGCGGTATTCCTTCTTCCAGGGCCAATGATTATTTTCAGCAGGCATGGAGTGCGGCCAAAGCGGTTGATGCAGGAGGATATTCCTTGTACAATGCGGATACCGACAAAAGCGAAAACTTCGCCAATGTATTTGTAAAAGCCGCTACCAGTCCCGAATCTATATTCATCCGTCAGTATGACTATAGCAACTACGTACATAGTTTCGATGCTGTATACAGTCCTCCCCGCATGACTTCAACGTATGGAGACCGTTATAATGTAACCCTCGACTGGGTAGAATTATTCGATGGCCTCCCCATTGATCCGGCCACAGGTAAACTGAAAACAACGGACGATGACGGAAATTACATTGTATACGATGGCCCGGGCGAATTGTTTAAGAATGCCGAACCCCGTTTAAGAGGTTCTGTACTTTTACCTACACAAGTATTCAAAGGACTTGAAGTAGATATTCGCCGCGGTATTATAAAAGAAGGAGTAGACCCCTCTGCCAAAATAGCCAAGTTTGTAGCGGATGATTTCAATACAACCGCTTCCTACACCACCAGTAGTTTCTTCAAGGAAAACATTATAGAAACAACCACCAATGTTTTAACACAAGTTCCTTACGAAACATCCACCGGAGCCAAGTTATACATCAACGGACTGGATGGTCCCGCTAACGGAGGTTCCAATAATACATTGACCGGTTTCCACGGAAGAAAATGGTTGAATCCTGCTTTAACTGCCAGTACAACTCAATTGCATGCTTCTTACCAGCCCTGGGTAGATATCCGGTATGCGGAAGTATTACTCAATAGAGCGGAAGCAGCATTGGAACTGGCACAAAACGGTGTATCTACTTATGAAGGAACAGATATGCAGGAAGACGCATATACATCGATAAACCTGGTACGTAACAGAGCAGGCGCTACATTATTGTCCAGCAAATCAGAGCTTTCCACTGCCCCGGCATTTAAAAGAGGCGAAGGCCCCGGAGGTTTCATTGTTGCACCCACCCGTGGCCTACAATTAGTACGTGTAGAAAGATATAAAGAATTAGGCTTCGAACACAAACTCTATTGGGATTTGCGCCGGTGGTTTACATTCGATGAACAAATATATAATTACCGCCGGAGAATGCTTTGTCCGTTTATGTTTGCCAAAGGAGCCACTGTACAGGAAAACAGTATTCCGGTTGGAAAATACATTTACGATACCCGTATCAGCGAACGGGCCAATAACAGCCTTACGTTCCAAACGAAGTATTACTACGAGAAAATACCCGATGGACAGCTAAAGACAAACTCATTGTTGGTGCAGAATGATCAATATTAACCGTTAATACAGTAAAACGATGATAAAGAATATAATTTATACCCTGGCAGCGATCATGCTGGTATTCGTTTTGGGTTCCTGCGAAAAAGACAACTATTCTGATCCCGATGCCACTATTCAGGGCCAGATAGTTGATCATAACGGGAATCCTCTACAAACAGAACAGGGAAATGGTAATATGCGTATCAAGATGGAAGAATTGAGTTGGGCAAAAGGAAACCCGGAAACAGTGATAACGCCTACTTATCTTAATATGAAGCAGGATGGCAGTTATATCCATACTAAAATATTCTCCGGCGAATACCGGATGACACCCATTGAAGGAGCCTTTTATCCGTATAAGGAAGAAGGAGAAATCGTACAGATAAGAGGTTCGGTAACCCAAAACTTCACCGTTATACCTTATCTGGATGTGGAATGGGTAGATAAACCCACGTTGACGGCAGATAATAAAATCACCTGCTCTATTCGTTTCAAAAGAAATGCGAAAGAAGGAGTTGCCATGCCCGACCTGAACAATGCCAAGTTATTTATCGCCAGCACACAGTATGTCGGTAATAATAACAAGGATGATCAGATAAACGGTGGAACAGTGACCGTTACAAATGAACAGGAAGGTACTGTTATCTCGTTTACCTCCAATACGGTACGGTTTACCAGTATGACTTATTGGGTAAGGGTAGGGGTTTGTTGTAACGACAGCCACAAAAAGTATAATTATACAGATATACAGAAGGTAAAGATTGATTAAGGCTATTAGCTGGCCGGAGACTGTCAGGATAACACCAGTCTCCGGCTCTCATTTTTTTAAGTAAAAAGAAAGATTCAGAGCCTGTTTATATTTATTGCCGACGCTAATCATTCCTTATTAACACAGAAAACCGACAAAATATAACCAGACTCATAAATAATATCAGGATGAAAAAAAGAACAACTCTATTTATTTGTTTACTGGTTTGCTTACTGGACCTTACCGATGGAATATATGCACAGGAAAGCATTCAACTGAAAAACAGCTTTTCCAATTCCGATGAAGCAATTCAGGTAATTGGACGTGGTTCGTGTCGCATTGCCGACGGTGTATTTAAATCGAAAGATGCGTACGCTTGCTTCGGGGAAGTCGGATGGAAAAACTATGTGGTAACTTTTAAGGCCCGCGCTCCCCAAGATGCGGAGCAGGTACAGATTTGGGCCGGATTCAGGGCGCACAACCGATTTGATAGGTATATTATAGGATTAAAAGGTGGCTTGCAGGACGATATTTACCTCAGCCGGATGGGATATATGGGTACCGATGAACTATTGGATATCCGTGGCTTGGATTTCCATCCTGTTCCCGGAGAGTGGTATCACTTTAAGATTGAAGTATGTGATAACCGGATCCGTGTATTCCTGAATAATGAAACGCTGCCTCGTATAGATGTGGAAGATGAAAACTTCGCATTGGCTCCTTCCGGCTGTATTACCCTGGGTGGAGGATGGATTGAAACCGAGTTTGATGATCTTACGGTTACAGGACTTGCATCGGGCGCATTGGCCAACCTTCCCAATCAGGTATACGAAATAAAATTGTCTTCCCAGCAAAAGGAAAGTAAAAGGAAACAGGAGAGAGCCGCTTATCAACCCCTAAAGGTAGACTGGATCCAATCGACCCGCACCGAAATCTCACTGGATGAACAGTGGCTTTTCCTGCCGGATTATGAAGAATCGGAAGCCAATGAAGGTAGCAATCCAAACGTGGCTGATAACCATTGGCACCTGATGAATGTACCCGATTTTTGGAATCCCATACGAATCTGGTTGCACGGCGAAATGATGGGTAAGTTCCACAAAGGAGTATCGGATACTTATTACCAACAGGAGACGGAACGATGCGAATCATATACCTTTGATTATCAAAAAACAAAAGCAGCCTGGTATCGCCAATGGATTGAATTGCCGGATCATGTAACGGGCAAAAATATGGAACTTATATTTGATGCTGTTTCCAAGATGGCAGATGTATATGTAAATGGTACGTTGGTTACCTCTCACATAGGTATGTTCGGAGAAATCAAAGCCGATGTATCTTCTTTGTTAAAGCCTGGTAAAAACCTGGTAGCTGTATATGTAACCCAAGAATACCTGAAAATAGAGAATGCGGATGAAATCGTGGATGTTTCGGTAACTGTACCAGTGACTAATAAAATGTTGAAAGATGTGGCCCACGGATTTTATGGGGATGATCCGGCCGGTATCTGGCAACCTGTATCCCTTGTTATAACTGATCCGGTAAGGATTGAAGATGTATTTATTAAACCTGCCCTGGATGGAGCAACTATTGATATTACCCTTAAAAACTACTCCGGGAAGAAAGGTAGGTATAATCTTTCCACGAATATTATAGACTATGCTACCAAGAACCTATTCTTTACCGAAGAATCATTAAACAAAATAGAACTGGCTCCCGGCGAGGAGAAAATATTAACCTATACCCTAACGAATTTAAAACCCCGGCTTTGGACTCCGGAAACCCCTAATCTTTATGATTTTGTCTTTAAACTTTCCATGGATAAGCAAGCGGTAGATGAAATTACCATTTGTTCCGGCTTCCGTACCTTTGAATCAAAGAATGGACTCTTATATCTGAATGGAATTCCTTACTGGCTCAGGGGTGGAAACCATACTCCCTTTGCACTGGCACCTAATGATGCTGACTTGGCTAGTAGTTTCTATCAGATCATGAAAGCAGGCAACATGGAAGTAACCCGCACCCACACTACACCTTATAATAAACTCTGGATCACCGCTGCCGATAAGAATGGCATTGGCATCAGCCATGAAGGTACATGGCCTTGGTTAATGATCCATGAATCCATGCCTGAGAAAGCACTCATTGGGATGTGGGCGAACGAATACCTGAGCTTATTGAAGAAATACAGGAATCACCCTTCTATTCTCTTTTGGACGATCAACAATGAGATGAAGTTTTATGATAATGAACCTGACTTGAAAAAGAGAAGAGAAAAGATGGAAATCATTTCCAATGTGGTCAAGCAGATGCGTCAAATAGATCCCACCCGCCCAATTTGCTTCGATTCCAATTATCGTCGCAATGTCGCCAAACAAGGGGAAGCTTTTTATCAGGGTATTGACGACGGGGATATTGACGATATTCACTCTTACATCAATTGGTATGACCATACTATCTTCAAACAATTCAATGGAGAGTTTCAAAAGCAAAACCGGAATGAAGGTCGACCCTTGATCAGCCAAGAAATGTCAACCGGTTATCTAAACAATGAAACCGGGCATCCAGTCCGTTTTTATACACTGGTACATCAGAATCCACAAACTTTAATCGGTTATCAGGCGTATGCATTTGGTAATCCGGAGGCATTTTTAAAAGTTCAGTCGTTCATTACCGGAGAATTGGCAGAAGCACTACGCCGCTCCAACGATAAAGCATCGGGTATCCTGCATTTTGCCTTATTAACCTGGTTCCGGAATGTTTATAATGTACAAACAATAGATCCGTATCCCACTTATTATGCGATGAAGAGAGCGATGCAACCCGTGCTTATCAGTGCCGAACTGTGGGGTAGAAACTTTTATGCAGGCGAAAAGATTCCGACTCAGATTTATATAGTCAATGACCTGGGTAGTGGAAGAAAGTTAGAGCCTACCGTTATGCATTGGGAGCTTGTAACAGAAACCGGATTAAAACTGGCCTCTGGAGTGGAGCAAATACCCGGAGTCGAACATTACAAACGGTATATTTTTACTCCGGATATTAAGATTCCGGATATTCTTCCGCAATCAAAAGTCTCTGCTAAACTCAAACTAAGGCTGCATGAGAAAGGAGTGAAAAGGTCAGAGAATGAGTATCAGCTGTTGCTAACTTCTAGTGACTGGGTGCAACTAAGTGCTATCAACCGGAAAATAATGGTTGTGGATAATAATAATCAATTAAAAGATGCTCTTCTTTCTGTAAATGCAAAATATTCTCATGCAAATAGTATTTCGGAAGCTCTTAAAGCAAAGGCTGATCTGTATATCTTCTCCAACATGGATGGGAAATATAATGATAACGAACTGGATCTTCTTCGGAATTATATAAGAAAGGGAGGGAAAGTATTATTATCCAACTCCAAAGAGTTTGCGAAGGAATTGTATCCTGAATATATCAACGGAGCCATTATTCCCACAGAAGGGGATATCGTAAACATGGAAATTCCGGAATCACCCGTATTTGATAGCATTGATTTGCTTGAATTACGTTACTTCAATGATAATAAGCGCGAACTACCTCTTGTTTGTCATGCTGCATTCCAAGTGAACCGGGGTCCGAATGTCATGGAGTTAGCCAATCAGACAAAAATACACGGTTATATCAACGGTGATATGGAGGAACGCTCTGAATATGTAAAAACAATCAAAGGATTCCCGTTGCTGGAAATTAAGGATGGTGGAAGTGCTTTGATTTCGACTATGGCAGTGGAGAAAGGAAATACAGATCCGGTTGCTGCTAAATTATTAACCAATATGATTCGTCATCTTTTAAATCAGGATTAATCTATGAAATCAGTAAAAAAAGGTATGTATGTTTTGAGTGCAATGTTCCTGTTAAATAGTTGCACAAATGAATCGGTTGTAGAGAAAGAACCGATAGATTATGTCGATCCGTATATAGGTAATATCAGTCATCTGCTGGTACCGACTTATCCAACCGTACACTTGCCAAACAGTATGCTCCGGGTTTACCCGGAACGTGCGGATTACACGACAGACCAAATAGACGGTTTGCCTGTGATAGTAACCAGCCATCGGGGAAGTTCTGCGTTTAATATCAGTCCCTTAACTGGGAATGAAGGAGAGTTGTCGGCGGTAAGAAAATACGCTTATGACCTGGAAAAGATTACTCCTTACCGTTACTCTGTTTATCTGGTGGATGATCAAATTGAAGTGGATTATGCTCCTTCTCATCAATCAGGTATTTATAACTTGACTTTCGAGAAAAAAGGGAAAAACTATATTGTAGTTAATACCCGAAACGGAGAATTATCTTTGAATCAAAACGGAAGTATCTCAGGTTACCAAATTATCGATGAAGGCCCTACCAAAGTATATTTATATTTGGAACAGCACAGCAATCAGCGGAAGCAGGAGCATTAGCAGACCGGAAAATAGATACCCGGCTAACGACGGTAAATGGACAAAACAAAGCAGTCGTATTGAAATTTGAAGAGGATAATATTCAGATCCGTTACGGAGTATCATTTATCAGTAGTGAACAAGCAAAGAAGAACCTGCAACGGGAGATTAACACATATCGTGTGGAAGAAGTAGCTGCTACCGGCAAAAATATCTGGAACGATGTATTAAATAAAATCCAGATTACGAGTCAGGATGAAAGTGCAAAAACCATTTTCTATACTTCCCTTTACCGTACTTACGAACGGATGATTAATTTATCCGAGGATGGACATTATTACAGTGCTACAGACGGAAAGATCCATTCGGATAATGGAATTCCTTTTTATACAGATGACTGGATCTGGGATACCTACCGGGCTACTCATCCGCTCCGTATTTTAATTGAACCGGAAATGGAAGAGGCCATGATTACTTCTTACATCCGCATGGCTCAGGAAAGTCCGGATGGATGGATGCCAACATTCCCCGAAGTGACCGGAGACAGTCACCGTATGAATGGTAATCATGCGGTAGCTGTTATTTGGGATGCTTATTGCAAAGGCCTTACAGGATTTGATTTAAAAGCTGCCTATGAATCCTGTAAAAGTTCCATAACCGAAAAGTCACTTTTGCCTTGGACAAAGATGCCGAATACTGAACTGGATCTCTTTTTCTTGGAAAAAGGCTTCTATCCCGCTTTGAAACCCGGAGAAAAAGAATACTGCAAAGAAGTTCATCACTTCGAGAAAAGACAATCCATTTCCGTCATTCTGGGAAATAGTTATGATTACTGGTGCCTGGCAGAAATAGCCAAAACATTAGGAAAAACGGATGATTACAGAAAATTCCTCAAGGCATCTTATAATTACCGGAATGTATTCAATCGGGAAACCATGTTCTTCCATCCGAAGGATAAAGACGGTAAGTTTATCGAACCCTTTGACTATCGCTATGCCGGAGGCCAGGGAGCCCGGGAATACTATGGAGAAAATAATGGCTGGATTTACCGCTGGGATGTTCAGCACAATATTGCTGACTTAATTAAATTAATGAATGGACCTCAGCAATTTATTGAAAATCTGAATACAACCTTTAGGGAACCATTAGGACGCAGTAAATATGCTTTCTATGCCCAACTACCCGATCATACCGGCAATGTGGGGCAATTCTCGATGGCTAATGAGCCTTCTTTGCATATTCCTTATCTTTATAATTATGTAGGTCAACCCTGGAAAACCCAGCAAAGAATCCATAAACTCCTGAGAGAATGGTTCCGAAACGACCTGATGGGTGTTCCCGGCGATGAAGATGGCGGAGGAATGACGGCTTTCGTTGTGTTCTCTGCCATGGGCTTTTATCCCGTTACTCCGGGAATGCCTGCTTATAATATAGGTAGTCCTGCCTTCGAAAAAGCAGTAATAAAGTTGGGGAATGGCCATACTTTTGAGATTATCGCGCAAAATCATTCGGAGGATAATAAATACATTCAGTCTGCTACGCTGAACGGAAAAGAATGGAATAAGCCTTGGTTTAGTCATGAAGATCTAATAAAAGGTGGTCAGCTTGTGCTGAATATGGGGAGTAAACCTAATTACCAATGGGGAGCATCTTTACAGGATGTACCACCATCGGCAGAATCATTAGAATAAGAAAACATGTTTATGATAAAAGAAAAACTCAGTAAGATATCTATTTTTATATGTTTAGCCTTATGTACAATTACAACTGTACATGCTAAAGTAGAATTGCCCACTATTTTGGGAGATAATATGGTGCTCCAACAACAAAGCAAGGTCAAGCTCTGGGGGAAGGCAGCGCAACAGAGCCAGGTTCGTATAACGACTTCATGGGATGGGAAGAATTATACGGTAAAATCTGATGCAACCGGCAACTGGTTAGTGGAGATTTTCACTCCGGTTGCCGGAGGCCCTTATAATATAACCTTCGATGATGGAGAGGCGATTACGCTTCAGAATATTCTGGTGGGCGAAGTCTGGTTTTGTTCCGGACAATCTAATATGGAAATGCCGATGCGAGGATTCGATCGACAACCCGTTCAGGAAACTAATGATATTATTGCCAAAGCCAAACCAAGAACGCCCATACGTATGTATACCACCGATTCCAAGAACGGATCATGGGTACGCCAGTTTAATAAGCTTCCTCAAACAGATTGTAAAGGGGAATGGTTGGAGAATACGCCGGAGAATGTAGCAACCACCAGTGCGGTAGCCTATTACTTTGCCCAATATATCCAGGAAGTGTTGGAAGTTCCTGTCGGAATTATTATATCTTCATGGGGTGGTTCCAAAATAGAAGCCTGGATGAGCAAAGAAGCTGTTTCTCCCTTTAAAGAGATCGATTTGTCGATTCTGGAGAATACGGAAGAGGTAAAAAGACCCACAGCCACTCCCTGTGTTTTGTTCAATGCCAAGATTGTCCCTCTTACCAATTTTACTATCAAAGGTTTTTTGTGGTATCAGGGAGAAAGCAACAGGGATAATGCGGATTTATATCCGACTTTGATGTCTGCCTTTGTAAAGGATTTGAGAAACCGTTGGGGTGTAGGTGAATTCCCTTTTTACTTTGTACAAATAGCTCCTTATAATTACGATGATCCGAATGGCCTATCCGCGGCTCGTTTGAGAGAAGCACAACTTCAGGCAATGAGAGACATCCCGAATTCAGGAATGGTGACTACCATGGATATTGGGAGTCCGGTCTTTATTCATCCGGTAGATAAGAAAACAGTAGGCAATAGACTGGCATACTGGGCACTGGCCGAAACGTATGGTAGAAAAGGATTTGGATATAAACCTCCCACTTGCCATTCATTAGAAAAGAAAGAAGGGAAAATATATATCAACCTAAATAATGCCCAACGAGGTATTTATCCCATGTGGACAGCATTGGACGGTTTTGAAATAGCCGGGGAAGATAAAGTCTTTTATCCCGCCAAAGCTGAAATAGAAACAGAAACAACCCGGTTGGCCGTTTCCAGTGATAAGGTTCCTCATCCTGTGGCTGTAAGGTATGGTTATAAAAACTATGTGGAAGCCAGTATCTTTAGTGTGAGTGGTATTCCGGTTGCTCCATTCAGAACGGATAACTGGTAAAGTAGACTCATGCATTATGAACCTATCGTATTATTAATAACTATACACAATGAAAAAAGGTACATTTCTTTTAGCCGTTTGTTTATTCTTATTCGTTGGATGCAAACAAAACAAATCCGTTGAACTAGGCCCTAATCCGTTTATTACTCACATGTATACGGCAGATCCATCTGCACATGTCTGGGAAGATGGTCGTCTGTATATTTATGCTTCACATGATATAGCACCTCCCCGTGGATGTGATTTGATGGATCGTTACCATGTATTCTCTACGGATGATATGGTAAACTGGACGGATCATGGTGAAATACTCAATTCAAGTCAGGTACCCTGGGGAAGACCTGAAGGAGGTTTTATGTGGGCACCGGATTGTGCGTATAAAGCTGGCATCTATTATTTCTTTTTTCCTCATCCGAGTGGAACCGACTGGAACCACACCTGGAAAGTAGGAGTGGCTACCAGTACAAAACCTGCCTCCGACTTTAAAGTTCAGGGATATATCGAAGGCTTGGGTGATGATACATTTGCCATGATTGATCCGTGTGTTTTTACGGACGATGATGGACAGACTTATTTTTATTATGGTGGTGGCGGCCGGTGTGCAGGTGCCCGCTTGAAAGATAATATGATGGAGCTCGCTGAACCTTTGACATTCATGGAAGGTTTAGTTGATTTCCACGAAGCAACCTGGGTTCATAAAAAAGATGGTAAATATTATCTATCTTATTCCGATAATCATAAAGAAGGTGGAAACCGTATGAATTATGCCATAAGCGATCATCCGCTGGGGCCATGGGAATATAAAGGTATTTATATGGAACCTACCGGATGCGATACCAATCACGGATCCATTGTAGAATATAAAGGTGAGTGGTACGCATTTTATCATAACATGGCTCTCTCCGGTCAGGGGAACCTACGGTCTATTTGTGTAGATAAACTTTATTACAATCCGGACGGAACCATTCAATTGGTAAATCAAACCCATTGAGAAATGTCTGTTTTATGTTTAAATCTTTATTTTTACATAAAATGTTATTCTTAATATAAGCAGACAATAATGAAACGTTCTCTATCTATATTCATGACCCTATTTTCTGCAATTGGTTTTGCTCAGCAAATCCCTGTAGAAATACAAGATCCTTCCGTGATTGGAATCAATAAGTTGCCTGCCCGTACTACAATCTGGCCTTCACCATCTTTGGATGAAGCCACTAACATGAAGTATAACGAAGCCTGTTGGTTGCAATCCTTAAATGGAAAGTGGTTATTCCATTGGTCGCATGATCCTCAGTCTCGTCCGGTTGATTTCTATAAACCTGGTTATCCAAGAGAAGGTTGGAATATCATTGAGGTACCTTCCACTATGGAGCGCCAAGGATTCGGAACTCCGATTTATACCAACTCAGAATATCCGTTTAAAGTAAATCCGCCGTATGTAATGGGAGAACCGGATAAACGTTATACTTCTTTTACAGAACGGAATCTCGTAGGTTCTTATTGTAAAACTTTCACTGTTCCGGATAGTTGGAAGGACAAACAAATTATATTGCATCTGGCTGGGGTAAGTTCTGCTGCATTTATCTGGGTTAATGGAGAAAAGGTTGGATATTCTCAGGATTCCCGTTTACCTGGCGAGTTTGATATAACAGATTATTTGTACGAAGGAGAAAACTTGCTGGCTGTAGAAGTTTATAAGTATTCGGATGGTTCTTACCTGGAAGATTAGGATTACTGGCGGCTTAGTGGTATTTTCAGGGATGTGTTTATCCGGGCAGTTCCAAAAACTACTTTGTGGGATATATATGCTCAGCCCCTGCTTGACTTGGAAAAGAAAGAAGGGAAAATTCGTTTGCACTACACCCCGGCTAATTTTACGGGTAAGCAGGCGAAATGTTTTTCTATGGCAGTGTCGGTCATTTCTCCGGTTGATAGAAAACAAATCTTACAGAAAGATATTCTTTTGGAACCCTTTGCCGCAGGGTGGGGGAAAGAAATCATTCTTCCTGAAATAGATTTGGGCAAAATACTCCTCTGGTGGGACGAGAAACCTCAATATTATATTTTACAGGTAGAATTAAAACAAAGCAAAAAGGTTATGGAAGCTTACCAGCTGCCGGTCGCATTTCGTCGGATAGACCGGGAGGGAGAAAGAATTCTAATTAATGGAAAACCTTTTAAAATACGGGGAGTAAACCGGCATGAGTTTTCTCCGGGTCAGGGTTGGGTTATTTCCGAAGAAGAGATGATAAAGGATATTCAACTGATGAAGCAGGGAAACATTAACTTTGTCCGGAATTCGCATTACCCCACCGATCCGCGTTGGTACCAGCTTTGTGATCAATACGGTATCATGGTAATGGACGAAGTAAATCTGGAAACGCATGGTTTGAGTTACCACCGGAAGGTTTTGCCTGCTGATCTTCCGGATTGGATGGCAGCCTGTGCCGATCGGATGAAACGCATGATTATCCGTTCCCGCCAGCACCCATCTGTATTAATGTGGTCTTTAGGAAATGAAGCTGGATATGGAGACACTTTCTATCAAATGCGTGAGGTTACTTTAGTCAACGATCCGGAGCAACGTCTTATTCAGTACGCCGATATGAATATCGTTGCTGACATAGATAGTCAGACTTATCCGACTGTAGAATGGCTGAAATTACATTTGCAGGGAAAAGCAACCCGGAAAGGAGAACACGGAGAATGCACCAACGAAGAACAACACGGAGTCTATCCTTCCGGGAAACCTTTCTTGCTCAATGAATATTGCCATGCAATGGGAAACAGCCTGGGGAATATCAGCGACTACTGGAATCTTTTTTATGAAAGCGATATGCTGATCGGAGGATTTATCTGGGACTGGATTGATCAGGCTTTGTGGAAAGATCCCAAAGATCCTTCTTCCGGTTTTGTTTACGGAGGAGATTTTGGCGATTATCCCAACAATAAGAATTTCTGTATCAATGGCTTGATTGGTGCGGATCGTATTCCGCATCCTCACTATTATGAAATGTATAAAGTATATCAGCCTTTTGCATTCCAATTGATACAAAAAGATCCATTGGTCATTGAGATTACCAACCGGTTATTAGCTACTAACCTTAATGAATGTGATCTAAACATCCATTTACTGGCTGAAGGAGAAATAGTAGACATGGCAATTCTCTCTTTCGATCTTCCACCGATGCAAACAAAGCAATTCACTTTACCCAAAGGACTCACTTGGAATGACTCCAAAGAATATTTGTTAAATGGCTATATCTCTTTAAAAAAGGACGCCCTTTGGGCACCTGCCGGACATGTAATTGCATGGGAACAATTCCCGCTTACCGAGAAATCTGAACGCAGGCATGAGATAGCTTCTTCCGGACAATCTATACTCACAAACCAAGAAACTCCTAATTCTTATCAGGTAGAAGGAGAAAATTTCCTTGTTGAGATCAATCGTTTAACTGGTTTGCTATCTTCTTATCAAAGAAATGGCATCCCGATTATAATTCAGAGTGTTGGTTTTAATTTCTGGCGAGCTCTTACTGATAACGATCAAGGATGGAAAACGGAAGAGAAATTAGGAGTCTGGAAGAAGGAAGCCACTCATTATACATTAGAAGAAATCAGTATTCTCTCTTCAGCCCCTCATCAAATTAAATTCCAAAGCCGATATTTATTTAATAAAACTCATTCTACTGCTTCTATTACGCATACTATCTTTTCGGATGGAGTTGTAGAAGTGGATTTTGCGATGGATATTCCGCAAGGCAACCCCGATATCCCGCGTATTGGGCTGCAATTCGGAATTAATAAAAAATTACAGGAAATTAAATGGTACGGACGAGGCCCACATGAAAATTATCGGGATCGTAAGACTGGTGCAGCGGTAGGAATTTACTCTTCCTCTGTGGAGGATTGGATCACTTCGTATGTTCGTCCACAGGAAAATGCAAATCGTTGCGATGTGCGATGGATTCGTTTTGGAGATGAATCCCGGTTTATCCGGTTTTCAGGAATTGAAGGATGTTTTTCTGCAAGTGCCTGGCCGTATACACAACAAACACTGGAAGAGGCTGAACATGATTTTGAACTAAAATCAGCTCCTTATACCGTCGTAAATATTGATTGTGCTCAAATGGGAGTGGGAGGAGATTGTTCCTGGGGATTACCCGTATTGGATAAATACAGGCTGAAAGCTGGAAAATACCAATATTCATTTAAAATCGATACTTTCTAGAAGAGAATATAAAAATGCTCCGGAGCACTTATGAAACTGGTATTTCATTCTGCTCCGGATCATTTTTATTATTTAGAACTACGGACGGAAACCAATGATCTGACGAACCTCTTTAATTGTTTTCGAAGCACTTTCCCTGGCTTTTTCTGCCCCTTGACGGGCAATTTTATCCAATAATTCGGTATTCGCCATATATTCTTCAATCCGCTCGCGAATCGGTTCATTGAAGGCTACAATATCTTCGGCCAATTGTTTTTTCAAATCTCCGTAACGGATGGTTCCGTCATTCCACTTATCGTTAAAGTAATCGTAGGCATCTTTGGTTGAAACAATATCCAGGAACGTAAAGAGGTTCTGAATAACTTCCGGTTTTTCCGTATTCATTCCTGCAGGACCTGAATCGGTTACCGCTTTCATCACTTTCTTACGAATAGATGCCGAATCTTCATTCAGGTAGATGCAGTTACCATCTGATTTACCCATTTTACCAGAGCCATCCAGTCCCGGTATTTTCACGGCTTGAGTCGCGAAAGTAAAGGAAGCGGGTTCGGGGAAAAACTCAATCTCATACATGGAATTGAATCGACGGGCAAACTTGCGGGCCATTTCCATGTTTTGCTCCTGATCTTTTCCGACGGGCACCTTGGCAGCTTTATGAATAATAATATCGGCAGCCATTAAGGTAGGATAAGTTAACAAACCGGCGTTTACATTGTCGGGTTGCTGACGAGCTTTTTCCTTGAAAGTGGTGGTGCGCTCCAGTTCACCCAGATAGGCATTCATATTCAGGTATAGGTAAAGTTCCAATACTTCTTTTACATCACTCTGTATATAAATGGTAGCCTTTTCCGGGTCAATACCACAAGCCAGGTATTCGGCCAGAATGGTCCGGGCACTTTTAATAATGTCTTCAGGTTTAGGTCTGGTAGTTAAAGAATGCCAGTCGGCAATAAAGAAAAAACAATTATAATCGTGCTGCATTTGCACAAAACTCTTTACTGCTCCAAAGTAGTTCCCCAGGTGAAGATTACCAGTGGGACGGATTCCGCTAACGACTGTTTCCATAAAAAATCAATATGTTTTAAATTCCGCACAAAATTACAGAAAAAGATTGGGATATCTTTGTTATGTTGGAATTAAGTCGTTACTTTGCGTAAACTTTAAAAATGATATGAACCACTTAACTTGGTACTGATCTTAACCGGACGCGTTACACCTTTTCAAAGAGGTTAACGCTTTTTTTTTGCTTACTACAGAACTTAAAATAACCACAGAGAAAATGGAGAATAAACTAAAAAAAGTTTTGGTGCTAGGATCAGGAGCACTCAAAATCGGTCAGGCCGGAGAGTTCGATTATTCCGGTTCACAGGCGCTGAAAGCCTTGAAAGAAGAAGGTATTAGTTCCGTATTGGTGAACCCCAATATCGCAACCATTCAAACTTCGGAAGGAATTGCTGATAAGGTTTACTTTTTACCTGTTACCAACTATTTTGTTGAAGAAATTATTAAAAAAGAACGTCCCGACGGTATTTTGCTTGCCTTTGGTGGACAAACAGCACTGAACTGTGGTGCCGACCTTTACACAAGTGGCGTGCTGGATAAATATGGCGTACGTGTATTAGGTACTTCAGTAGAAGCTATTATGTATACCGAAGACCGAGATCTCTTTGTGAAAAAACTGGACGAAATCAACATGAAGACTCCGGTAAGCCAGGCGGTGGAAACCATGGAAGAAGCGTTGGCCGCAGCCGAAAGAATCGGTTTTCCGGTAATGATCCGTTCAGCTTACGCGCTCGGCGGACTGGGTAGTGGTATCTGTCAAGACCGGGATGAATTTATCAAACTGGCGGAAAGCTCTTTTGCTTTCTCCAAACAAATCCTGATCGAAGAATCTCTGAAAGGATGGAAAGAAATTGAATTTGAAGTAATCCGCGATGCGAACGACCATTGTTTTACAGTGGCCAGCATGGAAAACTTCGATCCATTGGGTATTCATACTGGAGAGTCAATTGTAGTGGCACCTACCTGTTCACTGGATGATAAGGAACTGAAATTGCTTCAGGATCTTTCTACTCAATGTATTCGTCACTTGGGTATAGTGGGAGAGTGCAATATCCAGTATGCATTCAATTCTGAAACAGACGATTATCGTGTTATTGAGGTAAATGCCCGTCTCAGCCGTTCATCTGCTTTGGCTTCTAAGGCTACCGGATATCCATTGGCTTTTGTGGCTGCTAAAATAGCATTAGGTTATACACTTGACCAGATAGGAGAGATGGGAACCTCCAATTCTGCTTATACGGCTCCTCAACTGGATTACCTGATTTGTAAGATACCCCGCTGGGATTTAACCAAGTTTGCCGGTGTATCCCGTGAAATTGGTTCAAGCATGAAATCGGTAGGAGAGATCATGTCTATCGGTCGTTCTTTTGAAGAGATTATCCAGAAGGGCCTTCGCATGATCGGACAAGGGATGCATGGGTTCGTGGGTAACGATCTGAAGTTCGAAGACCTCGACAAAGAACTTTCACGCCCAACCGACTTACGTGTGTTTGCTATGGCGGAAGCATTGGAGAAGGGATATACCATTGACCAGATCCATCAATTGACCAAGATTGATCCCTGGTTTATTGGCAAACTGAAAAATATAGTCGATTATAAAGCTGTTCTTGCTGCTTATAATACCATCGAAGAGATTCCGGCGGATGTGCTGCGTCAGGCCAAGATATTAGGATTCTCCGATTTCCAGATCGCTCGTTTTGTATTAAGCCCCACCGGAAATATGGAAAAAGAAAACCTGATGGTACGTGCCCGGCGGAAAGAATTAAATATTCTTCCAGCCGTAAAACGTATCAACACCGTTGCTTCGGAAGATCCGGAACTGACCAACTACCTGTATATGACATATGCAGTACAAGGTTATGATGTGAATTACTACAAGAATGAAAAATCGGTTGTTGTATTAGGTTCGGGAGCTTATCGTATTGGTAGTTCAGTAGAATTTGATTGGTGTTCGGTGAATGCTGTTCAAACGGCCCGTAAGCTGGGTTATAAATCAATTATGATTAACTACAACCCCGAAACCGTATCCACTGACTATGATATGTGCGACCGTCTTTATTTTGACGAACTTTCTTTTGAACGTGTTTTGGATGTAATTGATCTGGAACAACCCAAAGGTGTGGTTGTATCTATGGGAGGTCAGATTCCCAATAACCTGGCCATGAAACTACATCGTCAGTCCGTTCCTATTCTGGGTACTTCGCCTATTTCCATCGATCGGGCTGAGAACCGGAACAAATTCTCTGCGATGCTCGATCTTTTGGGCATTGATCAACCGGCCTGGCAGGAACTCACCAGTCTGGCAGATGTGAAAGGATTTGTGGAAAAAGTAGGTTATCCGGTGCTGGTTCGTCCGTCTTATGTGCTTTCAGGAGCAGCCATGAATGTTTGTTATACAGAAGAAGAACTTGAAAACTTCCTGAAAATGGCTGCTGAGGTATCTAAAGAACACCCTGTAGTGGTTTCCCAATTCTTGCAGAATGCCAAAGAAATTGAATTTGATGCGGTAGCTAAAAACGGAGAAGTAGTGGAATATGCTATTTCCGAACATATAGAATTTGCCGGTGTTCACTCCGGAGACGCCACATTGGTATTTCCGGCACAGAAAGTTTACTTTGCTACTATGCGCAGGATCAAGAAAATCAGTCGGCAGATAGCTAAAGAATTAAATATCTCCGGCCCGTTTAATATTCAGTTCCTGGCTCGTAATAATGAGGTGAAAGTGATTGAATGTAACTTGCGTGCTTCCCGCAGTTTCCCGTTTGTATCCAAGGTGTTGAAGCGCAACTTTATTGAAACGGCTACCCGCATTATGCTGGATGCTCCTTATCAACAACCGGATAAATCGGCTTTTGATGTAGATTGGATCGGAGTAAAAGCTTCTCAATTCTCTTTTGCCCGTTTGCATAAGGCAGACCCGGTATTAGGCGTTGATATGTCTTCCACCGGAGAAGTGGGTTGTTTGGGGGATGACTTCTCGGAAGCTTTATTAAGTGCGATGATTGCCACCGGTTTTAAAGTTCCCCAAAAAGGAATTATGTTTTCTTCCGGAGCGGTGAAATCAAAAGTTGATTTGCTGGATGCCAGCCGGATGCTGCATGAAAAAGGTTATAAGATTTATGCTACCGCTGGTACAGCTGCTTTCCTGAACGCTCATGGAGTAAGTACGCAGCCTGTATACTGGCCGGATGAAAAACCGGAAGCGGAAGACAATGTAATGCGTATGATCGCTGACCATAAGTTCGACCTGATCGTGAATATTCCCAAGAACCATTCCAAACGCGAGTTAACCAATGGATATAAGATACGTCGTGGAGCGATTGACCATAATATTCCGTTAATAACCAATGCTCGTTTGGCAAGCGCGTTTATTGAAGCGTTCTGTGAGATGAATCAGGAAGATATCCAGATTAAGAGCTGGCAGGAGTATAAGTATTCATAATGTAGAATAATATATTGTATGTAGATTGGGGAGACTAGAATGTCATCCCCTTTTTTAGTTTTGACACTTTGTCCAAAATGACACATTGATAATGGAAAGCTCTGTAAATCGAATATTTCGGTCCTTGGCTCATAGGAAGAGCGAATAATGCAAGGAAATGATATCCGATAATTTCAAATAGATGCGATTCTGTGAAAAATTATGTTGTTTTTTTGGAAATGCAAATAGAATGGTATTCTATATGTCATGGTATTTGCGATTGTGTAGTGATTATGATTATTTTGAAATCTCTTTTCTAAGAGAGCAATTAGAGTGAAAATAGGATAAATAAACAGGCGATAACATGGAAATTTTTCAATTTCATTCCAGAACCTATAAGTTCTCCGAAGAAAACTTATAGATTCTCTTTCTTGAAACTATAGGTTCTCCACGGAAAAGTTATAAGTTCTCTTTGCAAATCCTATAAGTTTTGCTATTTTTTGATTCAAATCGGGTCGTTTTTACTCGATTTTTCGGTTTTCTGAACCTTTAAAAGAGAGAAAAGAAAATTTTTAGCCGGTTTTTGTGAAAGTGGCCTGTTAGGGATTTGTGGAAATACAATCTGTTTTGTTGTTGAAAACAGGAAGGTAATAGCAATTTGATAATTTCTATTCCAGTAAATCCTGTGTTTTTAAGAGATAGCTATAATTGCTACCTCTTAGAATAATAAATTCACTATCTTCAGAAAAAATTAATTGATAAAAACTAACAGACATCAATTTAGTTATCTTTTGAGTCCATCGATCCATCATACTTATTCCATTATAGTAAAGTAAATACTTATTCCACGGCTTCGCATTCTCCACAGGAACCATCTCATATCCTCGAAATGGATAGCTTTTTGTTTCATTTGTTTCAAAATTTATCCATCTGGTTTCTTCAGAGATAAGGGTAAAAGCAAACTCTGTTTTATGTGGATAATGCCCTATTCTGTAAAAATAGTCATCATCCGTATAAGTATAAATTATATCTGCTTTTTGAGTATTCGTATTTATGGCGATAAGTTCGCGGCAATGGGTCGATTTGTATAAGGATAGATGCTGTCTGTTGTTGAATGCATTCATTGTGGTAAACCGTAAATAGGAACCATTATCATCTATATTACCTTGCCATTCGTTTACATCTCCGGGGTTGTTAAGCAATCGGATGTCTGAAGTAAACGGTATAACTTTATTTCCTTCTCTTGAATCGATACTGAAAATCTGATTTGGTGAAAAGAATATTCCCCAACCGTTATATCCGAAGTCCATAGATTGGATTGTACCTCCCATTTCGGACGGTTTCTTAATGGTATTGATGATATTCCCGTTCTTTGTATCCATTATTTTAATTTCGTCTCCATATAAATACAAATAATGATTGAATGGGTTGTAACATGCCTTCCAGTATCCAAATAGGTCTATGGAACGGATTTGTGACAAATCGGATGTCTTATACTGGGAAAGAGTCGTAAGATTTGAATCTATAGTGAGCAACCAACAGTATTCATTATTGTCTGTAAAGAAAGCTCCATGAATGTTTTGTGATGAAAAATAAGGAGGTATTATTGTAATTTCACCATTTATTACTTGTCCGTCATTGCTTTCGGCACGATAAGAGTATTGTATATCTTGATAAGGAATAACGTCAATATCAGGAATCCTCACTAAAGTACTGTCCTCTTCATAAATAAGATTACTTGTTTTGGTATTACTGATATAAGTAATTTTTGCCTTTCGGTTGAATTTAATAAATGCTGTTCCATTCAGTGGTGTAGGAGCATGGTCTTTTCCGGAATAATCAATGGCTGTCAGTACAGGTCCCGGATTTTGTTCCAGCCAGATTGTATCCTTGAGTGCTGTTTCAGTGCTCAGAATAATCAGGGCTCGACGAAGTTCATCATGAGGGTTCGCATCGTAGTTTATATAAACATCGAACCTGTTCTCTTGATAGGAATGAGAAGTAAAAACATTTACCCAATCTTCTTTGCAGACAGCATCACATGCTTCGGACGAGGTTTCAACTTGGAAGTGTAGATTCCCGGCTTGAAGACTCTTTCTTATGGTGTCTGGAGAATGAACTATTAAATAAGAATCGGGTTCTTCAGGTTCTTCTGGCTCCTCCGGTTCTTCCGGCTCTTCTGGTTCTTCTGGTTCAAGTTTAAGAATAACATCACTCATTTTAATTTTCTCTCCGGGAAGGCAATCATACGTTACTTGGCTGGAGATAAACCCTTCCTTCTCAAAAATAATTGTTCCATTTCCAGGAGCTTCAACGGTAAATTCATAAAGACCATTAGTCGTTGTGTATTGTGTTTCACCTGGCTTTTCCTGTAGATAAACAATCACATTTTCCAGTGGTTGTTGACGGATGTCTTTAATAACTCCGTAGATTTCTGCTGACGGTGGAGTCACTTCTTCATTTTTACAGGCATAAAGCAAACCTATAAAACAAAGGAAAAAAAGTATATGCTGAATTGTGGTTTTCATATAATAAGTAATCTGTAGTTAGAAGGTAAATCCTGCGGAAAGCCCGGCAGTTTTAAATTTATTCTCTTCATTCTTAGCTTGCTGATAGTAAGCGTAAACCGACAGTTGGTGTTTTCTGAGTGGTATATTTACACCGGCTTTGACATAATATCCAAACAGGAAATCAGAAGCTTCATTGGCAAAATCAGTCTTGTATTCCTTCACAACATCCACTTCATACCGTTGTATAGAGGCTTCAACTTTCAGTCCTGCGAGATAACTCTGATAGTATCCAGCTTCTATATAAGGCTTTATGGAAGTTTTGAATGGATGAAGGCGTATACCAATCCGGTTGCCGATAGCAATGGCATCTACTTTCAGTTTAAAATAAGCATTAGTGGTAGGTAGCCTGTCTTTTTCTCCTGTTAGCTTACTTACATCCAGCGATACGTTCGCACCAATAATACGTGACCATCGTGGAATTGTTAATCCCAACTCAAATCCCACGGAAGGAGAAACTGACTTCATTTCATCTACATTCCATAAGAAAGCTTTTCCATCCAGTGAATAAGTTTGATGCTTTACTCCGGCTGTCAAAGTATAGGATAAGGTGATAAATCTTTTATCTTTCCGGCTTTCGAATTCAATACATTCCTGTCCGGTCTCGCATACTTCATTATGATAATCTTTTGTGAGTTCTGCCAATGAAAATTTTCCAACATGGATATTTCGTACTTTTTTTCGTACTTGTTCACTCTTACTAAAGATATAATTAAGCATTCCCACATATCGATTGTCTTTTTTATATCCTTTTCTTCCATCCTCTGTTATTATTTCTTTCTGTTCCTGTTGGGATATCTCAATCATTTGCCCATCTTCCATCTCAAAGAAATAATAAGGCTTTTCTCCCATGTAATAATAAAGACTGATAATCCCCTGAATGATGTATTCAAGAAAAAGAGTTTGCTCTTTATCCTCTATTGACAGGGTACGGGTGACGTAAAATTTACCATCATCGGTAAACCGGTATGCATAGATATCACCCGGCTGATAGTTGGTAAGGGCATTGGTAACCGGATCTTTAAAAGTGCACTGATGAGCGTTTCTCATATCTGTCCGGAAGTCAATAAAACCATGAATCGTGTCGTTGCTGTTTGTAATGACATATCCTGGACGCAGGTTAATTTGAGCCTGTAAGCTGATGGATATAATGAAGCTGAAGACAGCTAAAGAAATGAGTCTATTGTATTTCATGGCTGTATAGTTGCTGATATAAGTAAATCTGTTTCGAATACATAATAATCGCCTGTACTGCTTATGTAAATAATCTGATACGTGCCGCTGTAAGATTCGGAGGCTATTTTCAAATACACATTCTCTTCCCCTAACTGATATAGTTGCTTGGTAGTTGTGTCAGCGATGTATAAATTATATTCTGTACTTAGAATAAGATAAGGAACTGTCCCTTCTTTTTCAATCAGATTTATTCTTGAAAATTTAGTCGAGGTAGGTATGGTAATCTGGCTCTGGTTTTCTGTATTTATTAGTAATAGCCGATCTCCCCATGAAAAAACAAGATAGGGGGATTGCAAACCTCTGGATACAGACCAATAATTGCCTGGTAATTCAATTTTGTTTATTTGCCGGGTGGAGGCATCAATCCGGTATATTGTTTTTTCATTACTGGAGTCGTAATGGTGATATAAATAGAAGCTGTTTCCACCACCGGCAGATATAATACTATTAGGAAGGTTACTCCACATATTAGGTTCCTCGATGCCCTCTGTGTTTAATTGAATGGGCTGAAGTGTCGGCTGGTTAGTATCCATCAGGAATAGGGCAGAACCGCAATGCAACAGTGCTATTCCGTTGTTCAGAACAGAAACACCAGACAGACTGTACTCTTCATTGAGTTCAATCCTTTTTTCACTAAGTAGTTTACCTGTATGGTTTTGATAAGTATCGGCAAAGAATTCCCCATTGTATTTTTTCCGAAAGCAGATGATCTTATCCGCGGTAAATGCAATATGCGAATAAGTATGTTTATCGGGTAATACACTCAGTTTCCGGTCATCTTCCACCTGATGCAATGAATATTCTTCTCCTTTTTTCCAGTAAACTTCATCACCGGGCAGATATAACATATCATACCAGTAATTAGTTCTATATTTTTTTAAATAACTATGAATTTGGAAATCTGTTGTAATAGTAAGTCCGTCAGTTGATTTTACGGTGAGGGTATAAACAACCGTTTTATGGATGGGTTGTTTAAACCCGCATAGTTTTACCGTCAATCCATTATTAAGTAGTTCGTGTTCGATCTGAATAGGATTCTTATCATCTTTCTTACAAACATTGATCACTTCCACAGCCCTGTTAAAGTGAAGCAGAATACCTTCTCTGTTTACTGTGGGAAGATATCCCGGATTATCCGTACCTTCAGAACCTAAGACCGGTCCGGGCTGTTGAGTAACTGTAATCCGTTTTTCAATTCCATAATCCCCAATGATAATGATTTCTGCTTCACGCAGAACAGGGTCGTTATTCTGGGTAAAAGAGAGCCTTACTTTATCACTTCCGAATGACTGTTTAGGAGTTATTGTCAACCAAGATGCCTCGCACTCTACCATAAAACCTGCATTTGTGGAAACATCAAAATGTGCTGTCTTATCTATATTCTGCAGGCTTATATACTCAATAGAGCAAGACAGAAAGTATTCATCAAGAAAACGACGCAGTATTAAATCTATAGTGATAGGTTCGGTATTGTTAAGTGTAAGCCTTCTTTTTACACTGTAATATTCTCCGTAACTGTAATTTAGAATCACCAGTCCATAAGGAATATCATTTAATTGGTACTTACCTGATTGGTCTGTTAGAACACTTCGGGTTCCGTCTACTGTAACCAGTTCGATCGTTACCCCCTGTAATGTTTCTCCTGCGGTGTTTTTTATGGTTCCTTCTATAGTACAATGATTTAAAATCGAATCATCCAACGAACAATTGGAAAGGACAAGGAGTACCAGAAATAAGATTAGTCTAGTTATGCGTCTCATTGTATTGATCTAGTTTTTGTCAAAGATATAATTTTGTGGTAAAAAAGAAAAAAGATTAAATAAAAAAACAAGTTAACTATACAAATTATGCTATTTTTGTTAGTTGTCATTTAGAAACATTAATAGAATATGTTTGTATTGCTTTCCTGTGCCAAGACTATGAATTTCAATTCTAAATTGAAATTTCCCTTTGTTTCCATTTCTCACTTTCAACAAGAAGCTACGGAGATAGCTTTACATCTGTCTCAGTTTTCTGTAGATGAATTGGAAAAACAATTGAAAGTAAACTCTAATATAGCACTGGAGAATTACAAACGTTTTCAGGAATTCCAAGCTGAAACCACCTCTGAACTTCCAGCCATGTTTGCTTATACCGGTATGGTATTTAAGCGATTAAATCCTCAGGATTTTACGGAACAGGATATTCGATGTGCACAGGATCGTTTGCGGTTGACCTCTTTTGTGTATGGTTTGTTACGTCCAATGGATCTGATTCGTCCGTATCGGTTGGAGGGAGATGTACGCTTGCCGGAGTTAGGAGATAAAACCATGTTTGCTTACTGGCGTCCTTTGCTGACGGATTTATTTATCAGTGAGATTAAGCAGGCGGGAGGAATTTTGTGTAATTTGGCTAGCGAAGAAATGAAACGTCTGTTTGACTGGAAGCGTGTAGAGAAAGAAGTTAAAGTAATTACTCCTGAATTTAAGGTTAATAAAAATGGCAAGCCCAAATCTATTGTTATTTATGCAAAGATGTGTAGGGGAGAGATGGCCCGTTTAATTCTTAAGAATAGGATTGAGGATCCGGAAGAATTGAAAGCCTTTTCCTGGGAAGGGTTTGAATATGATGAGGAATTATCGACTTTCGGTTCACTGGTTTTTGTAAATGGAATAATGTGACTTTGTTACCCATGATTTGTATAGATTCCAAATCATGGGTAAATTTTCCAAAGCAAGTGTTATTTTAAATAAACAACTTCAAACATAGGTTTCCTTTCAATTTCGGTAGGTGTAGGAGTATAAATTTTAATGGGAAACCCTTCTTTATCATATTCATATTCATAGGTCGTAACAGGATCATCACCGATTGTTCCTGGCCCTTTAGGATATGTAAGCTCTACTACATTATTTTGAAGCCCAAAGCTATAAGTAAGAATATCATTCTCAGGTAAAAGCCAGTACCAGTTATTTAACGCAGATTTAGGGAAGAAGGTAGGTTGATTATCAAATTTTGTAAATTTGGTGAAATTAGCACTGCCGGCATTTCCGTTAGAATATTCAGTACTATTACTTTCTATTAAATTTCCATTAGAATCATACAAATAATTATATTCCATTCTTTTATTTATAGATCCCCAAATAGGGTTATGATTTTCGTCTTCTCCTATGTATTGATCTTCGAGAACCCATTCCCTAAATCCGGAAGCAAGATTTCCATTCTCATTAAAAGTAAAAGTATATATGTACTCAGTAGTAGTATCATCAAATGGCCATCCGGAGAATTCTAAAACAGTCATAATCATTTTCCTCTCATTCTGATTATAATCGTATGTTGTTTTATTCAGAACACGCATTTGTTGCTCCCAAGTCATAAAATTTAATGCCAACTCTTTCTTTGTGGTACGAAAGAGTAAATTGTCTTTGTATTCAAATTCTATTCCTTTATAGTTAGAGGTACCATCAGAATTTAAGCTTTTGTAAACGACAGAATCTAATTTCCCTTCATTGTAATAAAATTGATGATATGAACTTGAGAAACTTCCGGTTTGATCATTGATGGTAATTCCACCAATCATTCTATCTACGAATTTCTGTTTAAGGAAAAAAAGGTTTCCTAATGAATAAATAATCTCTCCTTGTATTTGGTAAAGTTCATATTCAGCATTACCATTGGTTATGGGTGCTTGAAGTGTAACAGAGGATCCTGATTGTTCAATTACTTTTAATGGAGTACCTTGATCAGGGTCTAATTTACTTTCAACCGGTAAAATAAAGAATGCCGATTGTTCGGAGAAGTTTCCACCGGTAATGGAGATTTTATCTCCCCATGTAGCTGGTTTCTCAGGCGTGCCGAGATCACTTATGGTTACCTCCTGAGGAACATAAGGGCCTATCGGTTGGTCATCATCGCTACAGGAAAACAAACTGACAGTAAATAGATATATAGCAAGATATAAAAACTTTTTCATGTAATTTTTGTTTTGGATTTAGAAAAACAATTAATCAGCCACATTTAAATACCAGCACTGATAAAGCTGCGCTACAACCACGGCATTCATACCCGATACAAATTTTCCATCCTGAGCAATTCTGGTCAGCAAAGCATCGTTTTTGGTAAGAGTGATGCCATATTCCTGTTGCATGAAATCTTTCACATTTCTGGTTTCTTGAGAGCTCATATCATATACAAAGCCATCGGTATATCCAGGAGAAGGACAACCAAAAGCTACTATACCATCATTGCTCACCGTAGAAGCTGACCCTCCGGGAAACCCCGTAGGTATATCAATGATAGTTAATTTTTCCGTTTCCAGATCAAAGCAGGCTGGAGAATATATTATTTTTTCTGCCTTATTTACTGCTGTAGATTCCGAGAAAGTAACAGCCAGGTATCTACCGTTTAAGCTCATGTTCGTGGTTTCACTTGTCATTACGGGGCGATTTACTACATCCAGGGTAAAGTCTTGTCCTCCGTGATTTAATGTAAGTGTATGAACCTTGATTTTGTCTCTTCCAGCATAGTTAACTTTATCATTTTTCCAGTAAATAACACTCATATCATCAGCAATTGTTCCGTAAATAACAGACCCATCCACAGAACAACCTCTGGCGTAAGCACCATAATCAATTGGCTTGTCCAATAGAGTTCTTTCAGGAATTTCCAATACTGTGGGATTAAACATTTCCAATTCATTCTTTATCCATTTTACTGGATAACTTTTTTTATCCGATATCCTTGATGCAAATCCTACTAATACGGAACCATCTGCAGAACTGGCAGATACAACGGGTGTATCAAAACCTTGGGGAGAGAGCATTTCTCTCAATTCTTCTTGGCCATCCCACGATAGACCATAATAATGGGATTTTGAAGTCCCTTCTTCTCTCAAAATAAGAAATCCTTCATCTGAGATACTGGCAGGATTGTGTAATTTGTTCAGCTTTGGCTTCTCAATACGTTGGCCATTTTCTACCTTGATTGTAAAGGGTGTGTATTCGTAACGATCTCCGGGAAGAAGTTCGAACCTTACTCCACCAATGTACTTACCATTCGGAGAGACAACGATGATTCCGGAATATAAATCTAGTAGATTGAAATTTACATTGGTTCCTAACTGACTCAAATTTACTACTTCTGTAGCTTCTCCTGCTCTGAAAATTACTCTCGCTTTACGTTCCATGCTACTTTGGGTAGCCGTCGCCTTTAAGGTAATAGAATTTGGTGTTTTTTCTTCTTCAACTACCCATCTTCCATCATATTCTACCTGCCATTCCTGGCTTGCTTCTATCTCAATCCGAATATTTTCTTGTCCATTCGCATTGAATGTAAATGAATTCAGAGAGAGATTTATATAATCAGTCTTTTTATCATCGCTACACCCTGTATACAACATGCATAAAAAGAAAGAGAAGAGCGATATCTTCCAATATTTTAGTTGTGAGAGATTCATATTCTATATTTTTTATTATTTATCCTTTTGCTTTGTTTGGTACATGAAACTGTTAACCTCGCCCCAGCCACCAAAACTGGCTCCATTATAGTTTACCGGGATATATATCACATAATATCTTTTACCCGGATCTCCCTGGGTTTCCATGGTATTCACTGTGGGAGTTTTATGGCAATAATACCAGTAGCCTTCAGCAAATAGATAGTCTCTGAAATAACCGTCATAATAATCGGGAGATCGCAGGATCTCATCATAAATATCAGCAGCGAAAGTTTCGTAGAAGAATCCGATCGTATGTTCATTAGGGGTGAATTCGTAGAAGGCCCCATTTTCTGTAATATTCGATACTGTGAGAGATACTTTGGCTTCTTTTACATTGTTATTGTAAGAAGCTGAAGCGAAAGAATGTCTTTGGACTCCTACGAAGTTTGTGATAGTATCTATTAATAACACATAAGCTTCCATGGGATATTCAAAGGGATCGGAAATTTGTCCGGTCAGGAAAAGAGGTGTATGATGGCTCACATTTAGCGGACCTCCTGCGCTGAAAGAGATGGCTGAATTGTTTACTTTTACCCATTGCTGCATCATGTTAACAATGTCACCCTGCCAGTTTAGTTCACTTTCCATGATGTCTTTTGCTTCATCTTGAATAGCGAAGAATACGGCAAACTGATGACAATGTTCATTCGGTGTAAGTGTATAATCGCCGGAATAAAGATCCAGATAATCAATTCTAAAATCTACGGCAGCTACTGTTCCTTTCTCTTTCGTTCTTAATTCATACATGTGTGTCTCGGATACGAGTCCGGACAATCTATCATATCCCCGGATAAAAAAGATGTATTCTGTATCGGAATCCAGATCGAAAAAGTTGGCAGTATATTTTGAGAAATCTTCTTTGGTCGTAAATCCGTCGATAACACCTGCTTCGAAAGCTTCTTTATCAACAGCTTTTCCAATGGCGAAATCAAATTTATAGTATTCGTTCGTGGGAGTAATAGTATATGCTACGGCTTGATCTGTCAGATATTGTTGTTCTACTGAGAAATTAGTAAGTGGGTTTCTCGTTTTGGATTTTAACATAGCCAAGGGTCCAGCTACATCGCTTTCACTATAGGCGCGTGCATATATAACATATAGTTCACTCGCTTCCAGATTAGAGAAGATCACTGTGTTTTCACTGTTCCCTTCTACTTCCTTTATTCCGGCAAGGCTTCCATTGAGAAATGCATCCAGATCATTTTCACCTCCGATAGCATATTCATACTTTATCGTAGTTTCACTAGGAGTAATTATAACTTTCAGCTCATCACTACTGGCTGTTATAATTTTATTAAGAACTACAGAAGGAGCAATGAGCGCTTCTGTCTCATCTTCACTGCAACTCGCTAATGTGAAGCTAAGTCCTAACATGAACAAGATTATATAGGGATAAAAAATAATTTTATTTTTCATATATCTTACATGAATTTATATTAAAGATATGGGCTACTTAAAATTTAAAGCCCACTGTTACATACCATACATCCTTCATAATACTGGAGTTTTCTGTCAAAAGATAAGCAAAGTCAGCTACGATAGGTCCCAGATATACACCACATCCGATGGAACCATAGTTTCCGCTTGAACGGGTTTCACTGCTGAGGTGATATCCGCCCCTGATTGCTACCATCTTACGGAACATGTATTCTGCTCCGACACTTCCTGAAAGAAAACGATAGTCGCTAGGCAGAAAATTATATTTTCCTTCCAAAGAACCCGTTAAACGGTGATTTTCGGCGAATGTATAGTGATAAGCCCCCCCGCATTAATACTGGCAGGCATTCTGTATTCATCCGATCCATAATTAATTAGTTTTCCTAAATTATCTACCGTAATAGCTGCGCTGTATGTTTCTTTGTGGTAGTATAAACCAAAATCCAGGGCTAGTGATTTACCTTTCTTTATACCTGGAGCTTCATTCATTTTAGAAAGAATGTAATGTACATTGATAGAAAGGCTTAACGTCTTATTTATTTTTCTTGCATATCCTAAATCTATTAATATGTCATAAGGCTTTACTGTATAATAATTCAAACCATCTTCTGTATTACGGATTTTATCTGCGGCATAATATCTTACTCCCCCCGTGAATGCATGGTTCTTGTTAAACTGATAATAACCACCAACAGTATGTAGATAAGCATTATTAAAAAGTGAAGAATATCCGTAGGAGACGGCAACTGGCTTTAATGAATCAGCGAAACTGATTGCTGCCGTGTTACGGTAGATTGAAAAAGCATTTGCGTCCAAAGCAATTCCCGCACCCCCGAATCCGGCAGAACGTGCATCTGTTTCAAATCCCACGGAAGCTACTACCTGTGCTTTCGCTCCTACAGCACAAAGTAATAACAGAGGAAAGATTATATTTTTCAATTTGCTCATAATTTAGTAATGTTTCTCGTAAATTCTTGGTTTTTGTATTTCACTACAATTTGGTAATTACCTGCCTTCAAACTGCTAAGGTCAATCCGGGCCGGGCCTTCCGGTGTAATTTCTGCAGACTCGCTGAATACTTTGGCGCCACTAAAGCCATAAAGAGTGATTTGGATAGTTCCTTTTACATGACGTCCCATGCGAATGTTAAGTATACCGTCTTTTTTAACGGGAACCGGATAGAGATCAACCCCCTGACTTTCATCCCGCACAGTAACATTAAATGCTTCTTGCGTTTGAGCGTTATAGGGATCTTTTGCTTCTACAGTAATACGAGCCGTACCGATCCCGGTTGAAGTTACTATCAATGTACCCCCCGATTCAGATGCAGTTGCTATTTCCGGATTATTGGATTCAACCGTATAAACAATCGCATCATTATCTTTTTCAATGAAGTAATCGGTTAGTCGGTATTCCATTGTTTCTCCTGATTTTTGAAAAAGAATATCTTCAAAGTTTTGAAGCAATACAGGAGCATTGTTTATTACTGAATAAGGAATTGAAATGGTTTTGGCTGCTCCCATCGCATCTTCTACAACGAATGTGACATCAAAACTTTGACCAGGTGTGATAGCGTTGGCATTAAAAGTGATTATAAGTTGATCTCCTTGCTGAACATACGTAACTGCTGCGCTACCTGTATTGAAATCTTTGATTTGCCAGGTATCTCCTTCTATATCATATATTTTCAAGTTAGCGGTTTTAACTTCTCCTTTCTTCAATGTTACTGAAGTTGGTGTTCCTTCTACTACTGGTGCTCTATTGGGAATCAGACTCCCCTGAATGGTAGAAGAATGTGAGTAATTGTTTTCTTTATCAAATGCAGCCATAGAGATATAATAGGTTTTACCTGTTTCTAATGCGCTGTTTGTATCATTGAACTCATAAGTTAATGTTTCACCAATTGCTTTTCCATTAATTAAAACTTCTACGACCTCAGTGGATGATAATTGAGAGAAATCAAGGCCATATAAATTACTTTCACTTATAAATAACTTATATCCTTTCGCTTTACCGGAAATATCATCGACATCGGCTGTTACCTTCCAAGATAATTTAACTTTATTCGGAAACCAGTTAGCCTCTAACTCTGGTACCCGATCAGGTGCTATTTTCCCCTGATAATCAGGATCATCCATTACCAATGCTTTATAAGCATCAATATATCCCTTACCCATGGGGTAAGCAGATGAATTATACCAACTAATGTTGTCAGTGGTAGAAGCTAATAATTTGTTCCAAAGTTGTTGATTAGTAAGACCACCTCGAATAATATTCCCATTATTATCAACCCCATATTTAGAAACAACTAATGCGGCAATACCTGCTACATGTGGACAAGCCATTGAAGTTCCGGCTTGATAACCGTATTGTTTACCCATATAAGTACTGAATACCTGAGTTCCTTCGGAATAGTCACCGTCTCCCCCTGGAGCAGTCAGGGTTACCCATGTCCCGTAATTAGAATAGGAGGCTCTTTGATAATTGGCTGTGAAGGAAGAGACAGAGAAAACTTTTTCATAAGAGGCTGGTACTGTTTTGGCATTTACATTGTCATTACCTGTTGCAAAGAATACAATGCCTCCGTCTAATGGACCTGTTTAATTGCCTTCTATATCTTTTCCTGCATTTTCTATAAAATAATCAATGCCCTCTTTAACTGCCAATGGTAACTCAACTTCAGAACCAGTCCAAACAAGAGCCCAGCTACATTGTGCAATTACCGCTCCGTTTTCAGCCGCATACATGAAAGCCTCCGTAATGTTTCTGTCAGGTGCGGTTTCTTCGCCTCCCTCTTCATTATAAGCAAAAATCTGACAGCTCATGATTCTTGCTCCAGAATCCGCAGAACCATTCCCACCAGCTACTCCTGCTCCTCCTAAACCGTTGTTACTGGCAGCAGCTACTGTTCCTGCAACATGTACCCCGTGTAAGTGGGGAGTAACTTTACCTTGATCCGGATTATCATTTCGTTCCCAGATGGATACCTTGAAATCATTATTATGAGGGAATACGAAATTATAGCCGTGAATGTCATTGGTATATCCATTATTATCATCGTCTCCGTCAGATCCATTTAACTCACCGGTATTTATCCATAAGTTAGGAATCAAGTCCGGATGATCAATTTCAACTCCACCATCAATTACAGCCACAATTACTTGTGGTTTTCCAGTCTCTACTTCCCATGCTTTGTACAAATTAATATCAGCTCCAGGAAGTGAATGACGAAGAATACCTTCGTTGTGGTAATGCCATTGATATTTTAGATAGGGGTCATTAAATACAGATGTTATTTTGGGTAAATCATTATTGCTGCGAGTGTTAATTGACTCGGGAACATCCTTTATAGCAACCGGTGTGTTCTCATTTCCGATTCGCTTTACTTTGTAGATCGGTTCAATGACGTCTATTCCCGGTATCTGGTATATATCACTGAAGGCTCGGGTCATGGGTTGCTTTTTATCGAAATAGATATCATACCATAAATGCAAACCGGCTTTCCGCCTTCTTTCAGCGAATTTACCCCCATCAGTAAAAGTGCGTTGTATACTAATCACACCCAACTGATTTATTAACTCATCCAGAGCTGCTACACCTGTGGTTGCGATTCCGCTGCGTGTCGTTACAATATTTAAGTTAGCTTCTGTCTGTGGGTTAAGTTTCACTCTGAAAACCCCTTGTTCGACATACTTCTCTTCTAAAGGTACTCCATTATACTCTTTGGAATTATCCTTTTCAATAATATCCGAATCATTCGTACAACCAATGAAAGCGAATAAGGATAGTATTATGATGAAATATAAATTCTTCTTCATTCCTGTTCGGATTTATAATTATTCATTATATCAATTATCTTTAGTGGCTGTTGCCATTCTGAGGTAAACATCGTATTCATACCATTCGGCATTCCCTTCTTCATCCAGAGACATCAATCCAAATCCGTCCAGGAATGTGAATAATAATTCTTCCCCGCTCTCTTTCTCTTTGATTTCAAAGAGAATATTAATAGGTTTATCTGGTTCATAAGTGATACTATTATTTTTCATGTTATAAGTAAATGTGGCCATGAAAACATCGTTACCATTATATTGGCCCGCAAGTGCATTTGGTTCTATGGTTACTTTATACAATCTATTGGGTATCACTTCTTCAAAATGAAGGGGAACCGGATTACCTAATCCAAAATCCAGAAAGACCTGGTTCATGGTATGATCTTGTGTAGTAATGTTCATTGAACCTTCTACCCATTCTTCCTGAATAGGATTTGAGCCTCTAAGTTGGTAAATTCCTTCAATAAAGTTAATTTCAGTAAGGTTGAGTTTGCATTCAGATTTGGTGCCGGCTTTTGCTCCGGTCAACTCTTCAATTTGAAAAATAATAAATCTGCCTAGCTCCGGTTCCTTGTTATTGACATTCAAGGCAACTTCGAAATTAATGGAATTTACACCTGCAGGTGTTCGGTAATTTTCAGTGGTAAGTATAACATCTCTGTTTAATTTCAAGCTACCGTCATTTTCTTTCATGGTTACCCGAAAAGAAACATCTCCATTCCGTTGTCCTTCAGAGTCTATAATAATAGGTATGGTTACAAATTGAGTAGATTCTTTCACTGTCATTTGTGACTCCTGAAACTCAACTATTGCTGAGGTTGAATTAACGGATGTGCCGTCGTCACTATCACATGACATTAGAAAGAATGGAAAGCATGCCACCCAAATGACTGTTTTTATATATTTCATTGGATTGATTCTTTTTTGATGATTAATAATAGCCTGGGTTCTGTTGATTTCTTATTTGCGGACTGGCTTCAATTTCTCCCTGAGGTATAGGCCATACAAACCGATAATCATCCGGATTATAATTTAACTGATGGACATTACCTAAGGTGTTGATTACTGCGTTATTTTGTCCGTTGGATCTTTCAAACCCTTCCCCCCATCGCTTCAGGTCTGATAAACGAAATCCTTCTCCTATCAACTCTCTCCGCCTTTCAGAACGTATTTCTTTAATAAGGGTTTCACCAATTAGTTGCTGGTTTTGAAATCCAGGAATACGGGCACTTTTTAAGGTGTTGAGATGCTGATTGGCTTTGGAACTAATGCTTTGCATCGCTGCTGCTTCGGCGGCAATCAGATATTGTTCGGCAATACGGAAAGGTTTTCCCATGTTGGCAAAATTATTCAGACTTGTTGTAAATAAGTTGGGGTTACCAGGAAATTTAGTAAATGCTGCCACAGTGGCGTTAGCTTCTGTTAGCCGGATAGATCTGTTGGCAAAAACAGCTTTACGGCGGTTGTCATTGGCTGCGTACATATCTATCGTTCCTTTGGTTGGAATGAAAGCCATGTTATAACCTGAGTTAGCCAGGAAGAGACTTCCTGTTGTATTTCCTAAGTGATCCCTATCCATAGTCACACGCCAGATGGTTTCTTTACCATAATCTTGTTCCCAGAAATGGGAAAAATAAGATAAGTCACTGATCAGATCATATCGTGTTGATTTAATTACCTCTTCAGCCTTTTCCAGTGCTTCTTTCCAATTGCCCATTGCCAAATAGACGCGTGCCTGTAATGCCTTAACAACATCGGATGTGATCCATGGACTCATAGCCTGAGGTAATGCTGTGTTTTCTGTATCTTTCGTTTCAAAGGCTTTCAGATATTCTGAAGCATCATTTAAGTCAGAAACAATCAGATCATAAATTTCTTGTAGGGTACCCCGGGTGGGATACTGACTGTTATCATCAGAGGGTGCGTATTTGCTGACCAAGGGAAGTCCCCCATGTTCTTTACCTGCATTTTCTGTGGTATATGGCAAACAAAACTTCTGTGCCAGATCATAAAAACAGTAAGCACGTGTAAATAATGATTCTCCTTTATAACGATCTAATTCTATTACTTGTGCATCCGTTAAAGGAGTATTTGCCTGTAAGTTTTCAATCTGTTTGAGAAAATAGTTTGCTTTCCCTATCATGATGTAATTTCCACCCCAAATATCTTCTATCTCACTGGTTCCCGGTGTGATTCTTCCACTATAAAGGTCATCCAGAGCTCCCATATTCCCTAATACGGAATGAAAATAGTCTGTTTGAATATCCCCATACGTAAGAAAGCCACCCGTTACGATTCCACGGTAACTTGCATATAACCCAATATGATAGCTTTGGCAATCTTTCAGGGTCATGGGCTTATTCGCATCAAGTTGCCCAGAAGGTTCTTTATTCATATCGCAGGCATTGCACAGAAATAGCAGAATAGCTGCGAATATTATGTTATTGCTTTTCATTTTATTTTTCCTCATTAATTAAAAACTAACCTCAAATCCAAATGAATATTGGCTGGTATTCGGATAATCAAACATGATCAGGTTGGAGTCTGGTTCCGGATCATATCCATTAAATTTTGTGAAAGTTAGAAGATTACGCCCTACTGCAAATACATTGCAGGTTTTAAAAATTCTTGTCTTCTTCATAAAGCTTTCTGGTAATGAATAAGAGAGAGTAATATTCCTCAAACGAAGGAAGGAAGCATTCTCTATAAACGAATCATCCAAATAAATTCTTTCTGTTGCAGCAGGTATATTGGTGATTTGTCCTGGGGTAGTCCACATATTCAGTACATTTTTTGATTGATTAATGCTGGTACCATATGCATTCGGATTTTCAAGCATCATCCGTTCATTGTTAATCATGTATTTACCTAGAGCAAAGGAAAAATCTACGCTTGCAGTAAATCCTTTCCAGGAAAGATTTGTTCCAAAGCCACCACTCCAGGGTGCAAATTGTTGTTTTCCAACAAATACCGCATCATTTTCATTGTATATTTTTGTTTGATTTCCGTTTTTATCATACCAGATAATTTTACCATCACGAGGATCGACACCTGCACGTCTTACCATGTACATATCTCCTTGTGAATGACCGATTTTCAGTTTTGTTCCGGTATCTGGAATCAAGTATTCATCCAATCCGTTAAAAAGTTCTGTTATTTCATTTTTATTGTAGTTTAAACTCGTTCTGAAACTCCAGTAAAAATCCTTTTTACTAAGGATGTCTATATTGAGGCTTAAGTCCACTCCTTTATTCTCCATACCTCCTATGTTTCCTAAACTACCGCTAAAACCGGTTGTATAAGAATAAGGAATGAACATGAGCATATCTGTAGTCTTTTTATAGTATAAATCCAATGATCCGGAAATTCGTTTCAGAAATCGAAAATCAAATCCCAAATTGGTTGAAGTGATCGTTTCCCACGTTAAATTGGGATTTCCTGGCTGTGTAATAACAACACCTCCTTGATTTTCATAAGATACCTGGTTGCTACTTAACAGGCTATAGTAAATATAATCGCCGATTTGTGAATTACCAGTTGTACCATAGCTTAAACGTACCCCTAAATCTTGTACCCAATTTGCATCTTTTAAAAAGTCTTCGGATTTCAAATTCCATTTTCCTCCAATTGCATAGAATTCTGCCCAACGATGCTGTGGAGTAAATTTAGAACTACCATCCAAACGATAAGACGCATCCAGAAAGTATTTCTCTTTAAAAGAGTAGTCTGCCCGGAAGAAGAAAGAGTTAAATACCGTTTCAGTTTTATAATCGGTAGGTGGAAGATATTCTGTTCCGTTGCTTAGCATTTGTAAACGCTTATCGCTGATTCCTCTGACAGATACATCAAAAGAACGATCTTTGCTCAAAATCGATTCTTGTCCTAAAAGTAAGGTGACGAAATGCTTGTTCTCGATATTGAACTTATATTCTGCCGTATTGGTAAAAGTAAAACGCCAAAATCGCTGAAACATTTCACGAGAGCTACCAAGACCGTTATTCCCTTCGATATAGTCTCCCATGGGAGTTGTGAAAGATTCAACCGGATCTGTTTTGCCAGAATAAGTGTTGTCGAAACCGTCCAATGCTTGTACTGTCCGGAGGATAAGCCCTTTAGCTGGTCTGATTTCTTCAAATAAACTGAGGTTTACGGCAAAATTTTCATGATTTCTTTTCCTGTAATCTTCCGCATAAAGTGGATTTATAAATCTGGACTCATGAAGAAAGTCTGCCCGATCGCCATAGATTGCCTTCCCATTTTCATCTAAAGTATAATACCGCGAAGCATCATCCGGACGGGCATACCGGGCAAATGCTGCCGGATTATCCTGACTAACGGCATTGGCAACATCCGGATTCTGATTATATTTTTGAAATGCCAGATTGGAGTTTAAACCTACTTTAAACCAATCATTTACACGAACTTCCAGATTGGAACGCAATGCAGTACGATTCATTTTGGATAAAGGAGCAATCCCTTCTGTATTATTGTGTGCCAAAGAAAGATAATAGTTGTTGTTACTTCCTCCTCCGCTTACTGATAAGTCTAAGTTATAGGTAGGTGCATTATCCTGGAATATTTCATCTCTCCAATTGGTGTTGATACCATTGTCCTGCACCACTTTCTTGTGATTAACCCATTCCTGATTACTCGTAAGGTTGGGATCCAGCATTTCACGAAAAGTCATGTACTGCTCGGAATTCATCATCTTCAGGCCATTATCAATAATATTCGAAACTCCATATTGTGCTCTGAAGGTTACCTGTGCATTCTGCCCCATTTTTCCTTTTTTACTTGTAATGATGATTACCCCATTTGCAGCACGAGAACCATAAATCGCTGTGGCAGAAGCATCCTTCAATACAGTAATATTTTCAATGTCATTGGGGTTCATAGTACTGAATATAACCTGAGATACGGGTGTCCCATCAAGAATGAATAAAGGGGTACTCATAGCTGTAACCGAATTAACTCCACGTAAACGAATGGAAGCCGTAGCAGAGGGCTCGCCGGAAGAAGAAAGAACAGATAATCCAGCTACTTGTCCTTGTAGTGCATCTGCAAAATTAACTGTCGGTTGGTTCTTTAATTTCTGGCTGTTAACAACCGAAACAGAACTAACTATAGATCCCAATTTTTTCCCTGAGCCATATCCGCCAGTAATTACAACCTCTTCCAGCATTTCTGAATCGGATTGAAGCATTACTCCCATCCTTTGAGCTGAAATTGGCACTTCTACTGTTTGCATGCCTAAATAAGAGATTCGCAGAGTTATGGCCGAGGCGGGCACATTCGAAAGTACAAATTCACCATCCAGATTGGTTGCCGTTCCGATATCTGTATTTGTAACTAATACAGACGCACCAATCACTGGTTCATTGTCTTCCTCTGATATTACAACACCTGTGATTGTTCGGGTTTGGGCCATAATCCAGCCGATCCCTATGAACAGACATGCTGTAATCAGGAATAATTTTCTTTTCATAACTTTTTCTTCACTTAAAATTTACTCTTGTATTTATGACTATAATTTCAAAGGGTATTCTCTCCACCTTACGTGTTTTTCTTGTTCGCTATTTTGTTTTTCTCTTAAAAGGTGGCAAAGTTATTAAAAAAATGAAATTCTCAAGAGTTTTTAATAGAAAAGCGCATAAATATGTTGTTTTTAAAACTTAAATGTGTCTTTAAATGTAGAAAATATATAAATGGTGTGTACCAGCTTACATTTTATTTTTTATTAATATCGTTATCTGTTAATTTAGATTACAGATGTAGTTGAAATTGAAAGAATTGAATCTATTTTTAAATATTGTTAATGAGATCCTATTTGTCTTATCTTTATGGCTTATTTCATAATCGGAATCGTCTATATATTTGTTCTAAATAATGAACCGGAATGGATATTATTCCGAATAATATACTTAACTTTTCTTAAATTCACCAATGAAAGCTATCTCTCAGTCTTTTATAGACAACCTTTCCTTTTTAAAGAGACACAAATAAAAATTCTGTTCATTGACTAGTTCAATGAATGGGATAAGATTGTTGTTTGTGAATTGCAGGTTTTGATTATAACAACTTATTTTCAGCTATAAATTTCCAGAGAGGAGCAGCCATAAGTGCTTGCTTAATTTGATTGTTTTGCAATAATTCTTTGACTTCTTCAATTGATAAAAGATGAACGGAAAGATCTTCTGTGTCTTCCAGATGTTGACTGGAAATAAGCTCAACATCATGTACTAGAAAACAATAAGTTAAGTTCGTATTAGTGGAGGGATTGGGAGAAAGTATCATATAGGATTGCCATATTCCATTTCCATACCCGGTTTCTTCAAGTAATTCTCTTTGTGCGCTTTGCAGAGGTGAACTGTCCTCAGGCTCGCATATACCGGCGCAGAGTTCAAAATTGATTTCACCGAGTCCATGACGATACTGTCTGACAAAAATAAATTTATTCTCTTTTGTTATAGCTATTATATTCACCCAGTCCGGATATTCAAGTACATAATAAGAAGGAATCTGATGTCCATTGGGAAGTTTTACTGTATCTTTACGAGCGGTGAACCAAGGTTCCCGAAATAAATAGTGACTGTTCAAAACTTCCCATTTCTGTATTTTATCCTTTTGCATAATGAATGATTATAAAAGTTTCAGCAAAAGTAGGAAATTGAAAATTAAATTTAATCTTTTAGAATTCCTTTTACTTTTATTATGCCTATTTTATTTTCCTCCGCTCATTACTCCTGAATCGTTATCCTCATTATTCAGTCTCTTTGATGCAGATTCATATTTTCGTCCAAAAGAAAAATTATAGGTAAATGATATAGCAAAAAGACGGGTACTTTCTTTTATATATTCCCAATTTTTGGATGGAGTATACTTGTTCTTATTCTCGCTTCCCATTTTCCAGTTGTCGGTAAAAGGATTAAGAGTCATTACACCCACACTTATCTGTTTATGCTTATATGATAAGAATAGAATATGGAAGTTTTCTTCATTGGTACGAAGTATTTCACCATATAGATTTTTCTCATGGCTTTGGAGATAAAAAGAAAGCATCCAGTTTTTATAATTGGCCATAACAGAAGCCTTGTAAAACCAATCCGTGTAGGTGTGTTTATAATCTAATCCTCTACTGTCGTAATAATTCATTCCAGTAGTAAAGGAAAATGTGACTATATCTTTAATTGGACCAATTTTAAAAGTAATTTCTGAACGTAGCTTTTGCCAGTTTCGCTGGTTTTGATTGGTCCGTACAAATTTATCATTTTCACGAATTCTTTGTTCCATAATAGGTTTGTCCAGATACAAATGAGAAAGGTACAATTCGGTGCTGAACTTTCCGATACGAATATTATAAGTTAATGAGTTGTTGTATGTCGTATAAGGTTTAAGATGAGGATTCCCCCGTCGTATTTGCAGTGAATCAATCAACTGTTCTGTTTCTCCCAGATCAGATAGAGAAGGAGTAGAACTGTATATTCTTCCTCTGTAGCGGATGAAGGAATTGTCGGTAAAATTATAAGTCAAGCGTACACTAGGGCGGAAGGTATAATCCTGATAACCTTCATCTCCTTGGCGAAACCAAGAACGCATGCCGCCTACTCCAACGGAATAGTTGAACTTCTTAATTTTTTGTTGGATTTCAATATAGCCATACGTGTCGGCTTGTTTCATCTTGGTGATGGCTTCTGTATTTCCGGTGTATGTATTATCCGAGAAACTTTGCGTGTGCTTGATACCTGCGTTCAGGCGTCCTTTTTTGAATCCTTTTTCGTAAATACCTTCTCCAATAATGGAATATTTATCTCCATCCACTTTGGAAAAAATATCAGTAAGCAGTTCAGTTTCCGTTTTTTCAATGTATTCACGTTCATTGTCAGAAGAAGTATAGGTTCCTACCACGTTTAAAATCAACAGTTGATTCTTTTTAAAGGAACGTTGATAATAGAGATCCACAGAAGGACGGCGTTCGGAAGATGAAGAGTGATCTGTCATTTCAACGCTCTGTTCCGGATGATTTATCGGATATAATTCGCTATGAAGATAATTACGTGGGGCACCATTAATATTTGCCCGAACAGTTGCATTGAAAAAGTATTTCTCCGGTTCCTGGTAACTGTAATTAAAATGTAGGTAATTCCAATTCATCGCCCATTTGTCTGGTAAGCCATTTTCTATTCGGGTTAATGAACTCCCATCCTCAAAATTAAATGTTTCCGTATTTTCTCTCCAACGATTATTGCAGGAGCGGTAACCACCATAATAAAAAGCGGAGAATTCTGATTTTTTATAATTGAATTTAGCGGAAACTTGATTGTTGCCGAACCAAATATGTGGAGAGTTTTGTGTGTCTATGGCAAAATAGCCTCCTTTGTCTTTCCGTCGGGTGATATAATCGATTACTGCTCCAGCACCGTTATAGCGTAATCCAGGATCATCGTGATGTTCAACGCGAATAATATCATCCGGTTGAAGTGCTGTAATTTCCTGTATGGTTGCTTCTACTCCATTTATACGTAGTTGCACTGTTTCTCCTCCGGAAAGAGAAACAGTTTTGCGTACCGGATCGACAGTAATCCGGCTTAACTGTAATTGTTGTAAAAGCGACAGTCCATTGGTAGAAGCTTTCAATTGGGCGGGAGTAGGTAATACGATTTTTCGGTCTATCTGATTGATGATTTGACTGGCAGTGATTTTAACTTCTTCCAATGCGATGGAAGTAGAGTCAATCATCAGGTTGCCTAAATTTATACTTTTAGTAAAGTCATTGAATTCAATATTTTTGCTGGAATAGCCTATACAGGAAACTGAAAGATTGTAATGACCTTCTTTTAAATTTTTCATTTGGAAATGCCCTTTTGGATCTGTTATTCCTCCAGATATGAAAACTGAATCGGGAGTTTGCAACACGACGGTAGCATACTCAACCGGGTAGTTGCTAGTTGATATTATCCGGCCTTCTATAGAAAGATTTTGTCCGATAGCGCTCACAAAAAGTGTAAGCAGCATCGTGAATAAAAATGTCTTTTTCATGATGACACGAAATTGCTTTTTGAAATGTAACCATATTTATTTTAGCGCTATGAGGGTTAGACACATGACGAATAGAAAAAGTTGCAGATAGATGAAATTTTTAATTTCCATGAAAAATATAAGATAAAAGTTTGGATGTTTCATGGAAAGCCGTATCTTTGCATCGCTTTTGAAACGGAAGTATATGGGCGTTTAGCTCAGCTGGTTCAGAGCATCTGCCTTACAAGCAGAGGGTCGGCGG
>JAJQFD010000055.1 GCA_021201335.1 Bacteroides sp.
GGTGATGAACTTTACATGCGCTCGCGAATCATACAAATCCTCGATGATTATTTTATTATTTACGGGGCTTTCGGTTCTTTACTCACCGGGTTGGTGTATAGCATCTGGACGAACTGGGGATTCTTCAAGCATCCGTGGATTATAGTGAAGTGGATTATGACGATCTTGCAAGTGCTCTTTGGAACGTTTGTATTGGGCCCCTGTGTGAACGAAAATGTTGTTATTGCCAATCAGCTTCGCGATGCCGCCCTCACAGATACGGTTTTTCTGGAGAATTTGCACACTACGCAGATAGCCGGAACTGCACAGACGGCTTTTCTGCTTCTCTATGTCATTATCTCGGTACAGAAACCGTGGAAAAGAAAGAAGGGGAAAGAGAAGTAAACAAGTAAGATATTTCATTAGGATGTGTAGTAGGATATCAAAAGTAAATGACAGAGGTAATGAAGTTACGAATCATAGATCGATGTAAGTCAATTGTAAGCCAGCAGTCCGAAGGATTTGAATGTGAACCAACGGTGGACGAAGTCAAACCCGGGATACGAAATATCCCCACTCAACATAACTTTGAAGGGGTTGAACCCTATTCGGGATTCGGAAAGGGGAGTTTGTCAGTAACCACGGGGTACACTTAGTCATGTTCCGAAGACAATATTTCTTAGCAATCAAGCCTAAATTAAAGTCTCTTAAGAAATCCCGGAGGGATTACATGTGCATAACCGCGGGATGTAATCCAGTCGTGGTCGGAAGATAACATTTCTTAGCCATCAAGCCAGAATCTATGGTCTGTTAAGATCCTGGAGGGATTTGATGTGCATAACCACGGGATGTAATCCCGTGGAAACAGCTAACCCGACTCTACTCTGACAGCCCCAATAGGGGGTGAAGAATATATTATTGACCCACTTCATGGCTCACGGGATTATTCTATCTCTTATCCCGTGGGATATGTATCCCACGGTTATGAACATGCAATCCCTGCGGGATTTCTTACAGAGTTTAACGTCTTAAAATCTTCCGACCATGATTGGATGTAATCCCGTGGAAACAGATAACCCAACTCAACTCTCACAGTCCCGAGAGGGGGTAAAGAATATATTATTGACCCACTATTCGGGGCTCACGGGATTATTCTATATCCTATCCCGTGGGATATACATCCCACGGTTATGCACATGTAATCCCGCCAGGATTTCTTAAAGATTTTAACGTCTCGAAATCTTCCGAACATGACTGGGTGAAATCTGGGTTATTGACTTCGTCCACTGTTTGTTCACATTTGACCCCATCCAGTATCATTGTATACAGTTTATCAAAGAACGATTGGACCTATGACGCTCCCTCTACCCATGCGGGGATATCTTCAAGAAAAACAACTTCACTATTCTATTCGCTTTTAATACTCTTCACCGGATCCTCGTTTGCGATCTTATATGACTTGATAATCACTGAACCGAAAATAATGAGAAGTACCACTAAAGTAGAGATAATCAGTAAAGGCATTAATTCAGTAATCCGGAAAAACTCAAACTGGCTAAGCCATTCCTGTCCCATGAAATAGGCCCCTATCGTTCCTAATACTACCCCGGGCAAAGCTACCCAAGCCACATCGTTGGATAAAATCTTGATAATATCCGAGGCTTCAGCACCGTTCACTTTACGGATGGCTATTTCTTTGCTTCGCCGCCGTACTTCATCGTTTACATATCCTATCAGCCCCATTAAAGTGATCAGCAGAATGGAAACAAAAGCTAGTAGCACCAAATCACGGAAACGACGAATGGAGTCATATTGCCCTTTGATATGATCCGGAAGATAATTAAATGCAATAGGATGGTTTGGATATATTTCTTGTACGGCATCGTTTAATGCTCCCAAATTTTCCCGAAAAGGAGGCTTCAAACGTACATTAATTACATGGGTATGTTCTGGTAAGCAAAAAAGAGCCAATGGTTGGGGTGGAGTAAAGAGGGAAGTATGTATATAGTCTTTCAGTACACCAACAACAGTTACTCTACCTATACTTCCACCCACATTTACTACTTTTCCTGTTCCACCATCCGTCCAATGCATTTGCCGTACAAACTCCTCATTAACAACTATATCACCATTCTTTTCCAGTCCTTTACCTTCTATAATTTGCAACCCCATAACTGAAATATAATCTTTATCCGTTATATTATAACGAGTCGAAAAAAGACCTTTTCCATCCGATCCAAATATCATTTCACCCGATAAGCCTGTAGCCATACGGGAGTCTGAGAAGGTAAGTGACTCTACCATGGGAAGATTTTTGAGAGTCGCTGTTACATTATCTCTGTTTAATGAGAATTTATAAGCTGAAGCAATACCTTTTTCATTGTAACCTAAATCATAGTTCATCACTTCTTTATACTGAAGCAATACCACACACAATAATCCGAAAACAAAACTAACACCCCCAAATTGTATGAAAAGCAACGGTCGCTTCCAACTGCTTTTAGCATTTGCATAGTTCCTGAATACCTGAGTGACAGGGATAGGGGAAAATATCTTTCCGGGTATAATGCCAGCTACTATAAATACCAGAAAAATAACAACTAGAGGTCCCCACAATGTTTTCCACATAAAAAGACCCGATAAAGTTACTTCCAATACTTCTTCAATAACAGGGCGGAAAGTTATTAATAGCACAAAGCCCAATAATAAGGACAGGAGGATAATAATAAATGTTTCCCAAAGAAACATCGAAAAGATATTTCCGGCTGAGGCCCCGTTGCATTTATGTACCCCTATACCCTTAGCACGGGTTACCAATGAAGAAATAGATATCAACACATAGTTTAAAGAAGCAATTAAAAGTATGGCGATGCCCAGTAATGCCATAATCGTAATCATTCTTTTCTGATGTCCTCCGATACTTTGCAACTCACGGAGAGGGAGTAAGTGGTATTCTGCTGCAAACCCTGTTTTCTCCGGTTCAAACGGATCATATTGTTGAATAATAGTATTTATTTGTTGGTTGATCTTCTCCAGGTCATTCACATCACGAAGACGGACGAATCCCTGGTAGCTGTCTCCTCCACCCCAGCCATAATATCCCCAATTGTATTTTTCACGGGTGATAAAAGACATCACCACATCCGGCCGCATAGAATTATTTTCTTCTACCGACTTAAATACACCCCTCACAGTTATTTCCTGTTCTTTATTCCGGGATATTGTTTTTCCCAGTGGACTTTCGGAACCAAAGATGCGCTTCGCTAGTTTATCAGATATAAAAACGACATCCGGTATATTCAGATCGAGTATACTTCCTTCCAGTACCGGTATGCCCATCGTAGAGAAAAACAGGGAGTCGCCCAAAATTGTGGTTTGATCCGGAAAACTGGCTTCACCTAAAAAATAATTACTAGTACCCCATCTATACTGGGTAACACTCGCATATTCAATTTCTTCCGGAAAAGCATCTCTCACCGCATACGTCACAGGACCAAAGAGAATATTACTAGGTGTTTCCTGTTTCTTATCGCCAATAGTATAGGTGCCCATTATAGAATATAACTTATCAGCATCATTATATCCGGTATTGTAACTTAACTCAAAAGCTACCCGGGTAAATAAGAGGATACTGACAAAAAGTCCCAATGTCAGCGAAATAATTTTGATTATATTCGATCCCTTTCCACGAACTAGTGTAATCAGAGAGTAGTATAGTTGTTTCATAGCTTTGATTTATGCTGTTACACTGGCTACAATACTTCCATCAAATAAGTGAACGATCCGATGCGCGAAACTGGCGTCGTGCTTCGAGTGAGTCACCATAATAATAGTCGTTCCTTCATTATTGAGTTCAGTCAGCAAGTTCATTACCTCACTTCCGTTTTTAGAATCCAGATTACCAGTAGGCTCATCTGCCAGAATGAGTTTTGGGTTTGTCACCACAGCACGGGCAATAGCCACTCGCTGTTGCTGTCCACCAGAAAGTTGTTGCGGAAAATGTTTAGCTCGATGGCTGATATTCATACGTTTCAGAATATTATTTACCATTTGCTTTCGCTCAGAGGCTTTCAGCCCTAAGTATGTTAAAGGTAATTCTACGTTTTCGAATACATTCAACTCATCAATCAGGTTAAAGCTCTGGAACACAAAACCTAACTTTCCTTTCCGCATGCGGGTTCGTTCTTTTTCTTTCATGTTAGCAACTTCCTCTCCCATCATCTTGTACGATCCCTCTGACGGATTATCCAGCATTCCCACTATATTTAATAAGGTGGATTTACCACAACCGGAAGGACCCATAATTGCCACAAACTCTCCTTCTTTTATTTCCAGGTTTACATGATTAAGCGCTACTGTTTCTATTTCGCTGGTACGAAAGACTTTACTGATATCATTTAACTGCAACATAGTGTGTTTTTATATTTTAATTGTTACTAATATTCGGTTAAACAGGAAGAAGCACTTCACAGCGGTTCTTCCTCGTGACTTTCCAAGTCAATACTAAATGAAATATCTAAATCAATGATTTACTTATAGTCAAACAGAAAGTATGCCATATATGCTTTTTGCAGACAGTCAGCAATTTACAATAACTTAAATAGAGAAGACTGTCTAATATTTAGACAAGGATGCCTAATAATTAGACAGTTTTTAGGAGAATTTCCTTTCAAGTTTTACCTTTGTGCTGTAAGATACAAAAATATGAATAGACAAGGAACCCTTCTGGTTATAGATGATAATAAAGGAGTATTGACAGCTGTCGAAATACTGCTGAAAAATTACTTTGAAAAAGTAATCACGCTCTCCTCCCCTAATACCATCCATACCACATTACGTGAAGAGAAGCCATCAGCTATATTACTGGATATGAATTTTACATCCGGTATTAATACAGGGAATGAAGGACTTTTCTGGCTCCATGAAATAAAGAAAATAAATCCTGCATTACCCGTCGTCTTTTTTACAGCCTACGCCGATATCGAACTGGCAGTAAAAGGAATAAAAGAAGGAGCTACAGACTTTGTGGTTAAGCCCTGGGATAATCAGAAGCTCATTGAAATACTTCTGAATGCTTGTAAAAATGGACAAGATAAAAAAAAGTCAACCAAAGACCCTTTTAAATCCGGTCAGGGAAATTCACAGGATTCAGGTATGTATTGGGGAAACAGTAGGCCGATGCAAGATTTACGCTTTCTTGTTCAGAAAGTTGCTGTTACAGATGCCAATATCCTGATAACTGGTGAAAATGGTACCGGAAAAGAAATGCTGGCACGTGAGATTCACTATCTTTCCCGACGAAACCGGCAATCGCTGGTAGCTGTTGATATGGGAGCCATTACCGAATCTCTTTTCGAAAGTGAGCTTTTCGGACACATAAAAGGCTCTTTTACCGACGCACATGCTGACAGAGAAGGGAAATTCGAGGCAGCCAATCAGGGAACCCTGTTTTTAGACGAAATAGGAAATCTCCCTTATCACTTACAGGCGAAACTGTTGACCGTTATTCAGCAAAGAAGCGTGGTTCGTGTCGGAAGTAATCAGCCGATCCCTGTTGATATCCGACTGATTTGTGCTACCAACCGTAACTTACAGGAAATGGTGGTCCGTGATGAATTCAGGGAAGACCTCCTTTACCGTATCAATACGATACACCTCGAAATCCCCCCCCCTTCGGGAGCGGAAAGAAGACATTATTCCCCTGGCAGAGAAATTTATTACTCGTTTCAGTAGACAATACCATAAAGAATCCCTTGTATTAACCGTAGATGCCAAAGAACGACTCCTACAAAACCCCTGGTTCGGTAACATCCGGGAACTGGAACATGCTATCGAAAAGGCGGTTATTATCTGTGACGGAAATAGCATTCCGGCAGCTTTATTCACTCTCAATCGTAAAACAGAAACGGTTGAAAAAAATGTCTCCACCCTGGAAGAGATGGAACGACAGATGATTCAGAAAGCATTGGAGAACTGCAATGGTAACTTATCAGCCGTTGCGGCTCAACTCGGTATTACGCGTCAAACGCTTTACAATAAGATGAAAAAATTCAGTTTATGAATAACCTGATCCGGCGAATGAAAGAAAGCATGTTGTTCCGGCTAATCCTTGTTATGGCTCTTCTTACCGCCGCTTTTTATTTTTCTATTCAGCAAAGCTGGATCTGGTCAGGTATTATGATCATATTACTGCTTTATGCCTGTTGGTGGCTGCTCCGACTTCACCAAATGCAAATACGAAAAGTTATTTTCCTCTTAGATGCTATTGAAAATAATGATAATGCCCTTCGCTTCACCGAAAAGGAAGGCACAAAGCATGATCAACTTATTAATAAAATGCTTAACCGTATTTCCCAGATACTGTATGAAGCAAAATCAGAAACGATCCAACAGGAAAAATATTATGAATTAATTCTTAACTCCATAAATACCGGAGTGATTGTTTTAAATGATAAGGGAGCCATTTACCAAAGAAACAACGAGGCCTTACGATTACTTGGTCTGGAAGTATTCACCCACATCCGGCAATTATACAAGATTGATCCGGACCTTATTCCTATCTTCGAAAACCTGAAGGCAGATGATAAGGCGCAAATTCAATTTGTAAACGAGCGGGGACAAGTGCAGCTTTCGATCCGGGTTTCCGATATAAATATCCGGCAAGAACATTTGCGCATATTGGCACTTAATGACATCAACAAGGAGTTAGACGAGAAAGAAATCGATTCCTGGATAAGGCTGATACGTGTCCTAACCCATGAAATTATGAATTCAGTAACGCCCATCACTTCACTGAGCGAGACCTTACTTTCTCATTCCGATGTAACGGAAGAAGAGGTACAACGGGGTCTGCAAACAATCAGCACAACCGGAAAGGGACTGCTTTCCTTCGTCGATTCATACCGCAAATTCACACGGATTCCTACTCCAGAACCTTGCTTATTCGATCTGGGTCCATTCATTGAACGAATGATCGAGCTGGCCCGCCATCAACATAACTGTGACAACATAACTTTCCAATCTGCCATTACCCCTCCCGATCTGATATTGTATGCCGACGAACATCTGATTTCACAGGTAATTATTAACCTCCTAAAAAATGCGGTACAAGCCATTGGCTCACAACCGACCGGACTGATTAACATCCGGGCATATACGAATGAAGCCGAAGAAGTGATTATTGAAATCAGTAATAACGGCCCTCCTATTCCGGCAGAAATTGCCGAACAAATATTTATCCCTTTTTTCACCACCAAAGACGGCGGAAACGGAATCGGACTCAGTTTGTCAAGACAGATAATGAGGCTATCCGGTGGAAGTATTAACATGCTTCCGGTACAACAATCCTCATCAACAACATTTATACTAAGTTTCAGGTAATACAAGTTGCTTTTTTCTGTTTTCTAAACCATTACCACTTTAAATTGTTAAACAAATTGTGTAACTTCGCACTAATTTGACAAAAAACTCTTTTTAGTTCACCCATTAAATATATTGTTTATGGAATTTTCCGGAGAAAACATCTTATTAATCGGATCTATACTTCTATTTTTCAGTATCATGGCAGGTAAAACAGGCTACCGTTTTGGGGTTCCTGCTTTATTGTTATTTCTGATTGTCGGAATGATTTTCGGTAACGACGGAATTGCTTTATTGAAATTTAGTAATCCTGTTCAGGCACAACTTATTGGTATGATTGCTTTAACCGTCATCCTTTTCTCCGGCGGTATGGATACAAAGTTTCAAGACATTAAACCGGTCATATGGCCAGGTATTGTACTTTCAACCTTGGGAGTATTTCTCACAGCGCTGTTTACAGGCCTTTTCATCTGGTTTATTACTGGAATGGATTTTACAAACGTTCATCTACCTTTCCTTACCTCTTTATTACTGGCAGCTACCATGTCATCCACCGATTCTGCTTCTGTATTTGCCATTTTAAGATCACAAAAAATGAATCTGAAGTACAACTTGCGTCCCATGCTTGAATTAGAAAGTGGTAGTAATGACCCTATGGCCTATATGATGACAATTGTATTAATACAGGTAATTGGTTCCTCTGGCATGGGTCCAGGTGCCATAGCACTCTCTTTTCTGATACAATTTACTGTAGGTGCGGCAGCCGGATATTTATTAGGCAAACTGGCTATTTTTATGTTAAATAAACTGGATATCGATAATCATTCCCTCTACCCTATCCTGTTACTTTCTTTCGTATTCTTTACTTTTGCATTCACCGACAGGATATACGGTAACGGCTATCTCGCTGTATATATTGCTGGTATAATGGTAGGAAATCACAAAATACCTTATCGAAAAGATACTGCAACCATCATGGATGGACTAAGCTGGCTTTGCCAAATCATTATGTTCTTGTCACTTGGCTTACTTGTCAACCCCAGTGAATTGTGGGCAACTGCCTTTGTAGCCCTCTTGATTGGTGTTTTTATGATTATTATCGGCCGGCCATTAAGTGTATTTCTCTGTTTGTTTCCTTTCAAGAATATTAATCTGAAATCGAAAATATTTGTTTCATGGGTAGGCTTACGAGGAGCTGTACCAATTATTTTTGCTACTTATCCGGTAGTAGCCAATGTAGAAGGAGCTAATATTATCTTTAATATTGTTTTTTTTATTACAATTGTTTCACTGGTCATTCAGGGAACAACTATTCCTTTTGTCGCACGCTTGCTAAATCTTTCCACTCCACTGGAAAAAACAGGAAATGATTTTGGTATCGAATTACCGGAAGAAATAGACAGCAGCCTGAGAGATGTGACTATCACCGAGGAAATGCTTGAAATAGCTGATACACTCAAAGATATGAATATACCTAAAGGAACCCTTGTCATGATGGTAAAACGTGAAGAAGAATTCTTGATTCCGAATGGTTCTCTCAAACTAAAAATCGGAGACAAATTATTGCTCATTTCGGAGAAAAAACATATGGAGGAAAATATACTCAATTAAACAGCATATACATTCTGATAGCATACAGCGTTTTTACTATTTATTTGTTCGTTAATAAACATGAATAAATTAGTAAAAACGCTATTTTGTTTAGGCATAATACTATTTTTGCGCAAATTTAAACCAACTGTGCAAAATAAAATGAAGCAAGAAGAGCATCTTATTGAATATATAGAAACAAGTATTGTAAGAAACTGGAATTTAAATGCACTGACAGACTATAATGGAATAACTTTACAATATAAAGATGTAGCCCGTAAAATAGCTAAATTCCATATTGCCTTCGAAATGGCCGGTATCCAGCCGGGAGATAAAATTGCCGTTTGCGGTCGTAACAGCGCGCATTGGGCTGTAACTTACCTGGCAACCATTACTTACGGTGCTGTTATTGTACCTATCCTGCACGAATTTAAAGCCGATAATATACATCATATTGTCAACCATTCCGAGGCGAGATTACTCTTTGTAGGCGATCAAATCTGGGAAAATCTGGATGAAAACTTAATGCCGTTGTTAATAGGAGTAATCAGCGTAGCTGATTTTTCATTGCTTGTTTCCCGGGATGAACAGCTTACTTACGGACACGGACACCGCAACGAAATATACGGGAAAAAATATCCGGAAAGATTCCGTCCGGAACATGTCCACTATCGTAGGGATACCTCCGAAGAATTGGCTTTGATTAATTATACTTCAGGCACCACCGGATACTCTAAAGGGGTCATGCTGCCCTATCGAAGTTTATGGTCGAATGTGCTTTACTGTCAAGAAATGGTTCCTCTGAAAGCCGGAGATAATATGATTGCCATCCTTCCAATGGGACATGTATTCGGTATGTCCTACGATTTCCTGTTTGGTTTTTGCACCGGTGCCCATATTCATTTCCTGACACGTATTCCTTCTCCCAAAATTATAGCACAAGCATGCGGGGAAGTAAAACCCAAAATTATTTCCTGTGTCCCGCTTGTAGTCGAAAAAATAATCAAAAAAGAAATACTCCCCAAACTTGATAATAAGATAGGAAAGCTGTTGCTTTGTGTACCTATTATTAATGATAAAATAATAACCACGGCTCGGCAGGCTGCTATTGATATCTTTGGTGGTAATTTCGATGAAATCATAGTCGGAGGTGCCCCACTAAATGCAGAGGTTGAAGTTTTCCTGAAAAAGATAAACTTTCCGTTTACAATCGGTTACGGAATGACGGAGTGTGGCCCTATCATCAGTTCTGTACGCTGGGAAGAGCATAAACAGTTCTCGTGTGGAAAAGCAGCGAGCCGTATGATTGTGAAAATCAATTCGGATGATCCGGAGAATATACCGGGAGAACTCCTTTGTAAGGGAGTAAACTTAATGCTGGGTTACTATAAAAACCCGGAAGCTACCGCAGTTGCCGTTGATGAAGAAGGCTGGTTGCATACAGGAGACATTGCTACCATGGATAAACAGGGTAATATTACTCTCAAAGGAAGAATCAAAAACTTATTACTCAATTCCAGCGGACAGAATATTTATCCTGAAGAAATTGAAAGCAAACTTAATAATATGCCCTATGTGTCTGAGTCATTGATTGTGATGCAGAATGATAAACTGGTTGCACTGATCTATCCTGATTTCGACGAAGCTTTTGCTCAAGGCATTTCGCAAAGTGAAATTGATAAGGTTATGGAAACTAATCGAAACGAATTGAACCAGAAACTTCCGAAATACTGCCAGATAGCTAAAATAAAAATTCATTTCGAAGAATTTGAGAAAACAGCGAAGAAAAGTATTAAAAGATTTATGTATCAGGAGATTAAAGAATAAACCATCAACGTAAATAAGTTATCAAACCTATCAAAATCTTAATGTATGTTATAAAACGTATATTTCTGAGCGTAAAATTTGCTGTTTACTAAACAGTACATATCTTTGTAACGTGTTTTTCATAGTATTAGATTTAAGGTTAACAAAGGTTGGGGTCAAGCGTGATCCCTTTTTTTATGCCCTATAAAGAAATACGAATGGTCCTTTTCTGAACACGCTTCCTTTCCCTTATTAGGTTATTTCAAGTTCCTTCCTTTCAAACTATTATTTGTTGAAACCCAACAGTTCGAAAAGAACGATATACAGCTGGAAATTATGAATAACTTTCATGAAATCATTATTAATTATTGTTTCCTGAAGCACTACTTTTACCCTGTATAATTAGGATACAAACACAATAGTAAAACGAAATTATTATGAAAAAGTACCTCGAATTGATGGAGGGCAACTCCAGCAAGTTCTGGAGCATCGAAACCGTTGAAAATCAAATAACAGTAATCTATGGGCGTATAGGAAGCAATGGAAAAAGCGATACGAAAATGTTCCCTTCTGCTGAGGCTGCTGAAAAAGAAGCCATCAAACAAGCCAATGCCAAAATTAAAAAAGGATACGTGGAAAAAGAATCTCCCGCATTGCCGGACTCTGAAACCACTCCCCCCCAAAGCAGCTACTAAACCTAAAACAGTGGCTAAGAACGAAGTACCAGATGAGGTTAAAGATGATGGCAAACTAAAAGAGTGACATGACAGTGACTTCTGGGATGGATGTTTTTATGACCCGGAAGAATACCTGCATTTGGATAAGCCCAGAGAGGATGAATATAAATCCGAACCTATAGAAAATAAAACAGATGATACCAACCAGGAAGAAATAAATAAGTTACAAGAAAAAATTCTGAATGGATGCAAATACGCTAACTTTAGACTGGTTAAAGCTCTAATTCCAAAAATTCAGGCTCTTTTAAATCAGGAAAAAGTAACTGATTTAATCAACCAAGGGATGAAGAAGGCCCATCAGGGATATATGACAGACCTTTCACAAAGAAGATTGGATTTGGTAGAATACCTATTAGCGCAAGGTGGCTCTATTCCCGAGAAAATTGATAATAGCGATTTGGAATATATTTCAAAGAAATACAAAGAAGCAGCCGGAAACAAAACATATCAAACCATTGTAAATGAATATTTTGAAAAGCATTATGCCGAAGCCGCCAAAAAGGCAATGGTATTGTTTCGTAAAACCATTCAAGACCTTTCTGCCCACAACGGCCACGAACTGATAAAAGAGGAGAAATTATCTCTCGCTGCTTATGGTTTCTATTTTAGTTTTGATGAAGAAGTGATCGAGTTACATGCTTTTGGCGACCAATCAAATAAGAAGTTAGCAGAAGAAAAGTATTCCGGCCTGGATGTTGATTCCGACCTTTCCATTCCTTATTCGCGCAAAGCAATATTACCTTTTTTAGAGTCAATGGCAGAGGAAGGCTTATTCGACTCTATCACTACTTCAGGTCATATAGCCATAAAAATAAAATATGACAACGTACTCTTTGCCAGAATGGTTAATTCTGAAAGTTACGAGAAAGCCCGTCAGATTTTAGAAAAGCAATTAGTTGCACTGGAGGAATCGGAAAACTGGACAGAAAATGAGAAAACACTTAGAAACGTTGTTTGTACCTATATGGTAAACCGCTTTGATTCCGATGGATCAAGATGTTTAAAACTTCTGTTGCGTCATTTATATTGTGGAGAAAAAAGCATTGAGAGTACTACTTTCCAGATAATGCGCGAATGCAGTGAATACAGCGATATTTACTACGCTCCTTATCGTTATGAAATGGCTATGAATTACGGATACCACGGCTTCAACTGGTATCATTTTGAAAAAGACATGAAGGAACTGGTTGAGAACTATGATTATCAACCAGCTAAAGATAGATTGGCTGAATGGGCGCTTGAGAAACCCCTTCTTAATTATGAAATCAAAGATGAGGGGAAAAAAGATCAGGATGAAAAAGATAATAATGGTGGCTATACCCATAAATACACGGATGAAGATCTTTTCCAGGAAACCGATACTATGATCGCCCGTGCAACTCATGCCGGTTTTATCGAACTCCGTTTTAAGATAGAAGGACGACAAGGTTATTCGGATGCACTCGATTTTCTGAATAACCTGATGACCAAAGGATACTCACACTTTAACGACGGATATCAACTGGGTGTTTACTTTGTAGCCAAACCAGTGATACCTAAATTAAGCGGATATATTCCCAAAGTACCCGAACTGGCATTCTTCACTAAAGCAGTAATGTACGAAGAGCTGCATGAAAAAATACGCACCTTTGTAATGAATACCGTAAAATTATACGATCATTATCATGCCCTGGATGGCGAATGGAGTACAGTAGCCGGAACTTTCGCAGCTATTGCCGCATTCATGCACGATAGTAAGTTTATGGATCTGGCCATCCACCTGGCCTTTCAGACGGATGGTGAACACGAAGAAATTGCTGCACAGATGGCTGCTAACATCAAAAAAAATACGGGGTAACAAAAGACACGGTAGCTGCTATCTACGAACTGGCCGCCTCAAAAGATGGAGATTATTATATTTCTTCCTTCAAAGAACTCTATTCAGTTCCCGAAAATCTGGAAGCGTTTCTGAAACACTATGCCGATACTTATCATACTTTTAGTAACCAGACTTTAGTTCGTTATTGTAGAAGCATTTCCAATACTTCCAGTGGATTGCTTAAAAAAGTACGGGAATTCTTTAACGGTGCTGCAGATGATCACACCAAAGGTTTATATGCCGATTTCTACAATTTGCTATTGGAAGTATTAGGTGAAGAAGATAACAAGAATTATGGCGAACCGATTTCTGTTATTCCTCAACAAACAGCCTCTTCCATCGAAATAGAAGAATTCACAGAAAAAAGCCCTGTGATTGTCACAGCGAATGAACTGGCCAAAGCACTAAATAAAAAGATAACAGAAATCGACTCAAACGACGGGCGTGCTGCCATAGTCTTCCAGCCATCCCGGATAACCAATCCATATATCCGCGATTACCTCATAGATAATCGTAAAAAAATAAGTAAAATTCCCAAAGGCGTTTGTTCAACATATACCGCCCATACCTGCGATTGCTGCGAACTTTTATTCAAAAAATGGGCATTTGACCTTCGGAAGGCTGCGTGTCCATACGGAATGATTGTATCGGACGGAAAAAATAAACCGGTTATACTTTATGGAATTTTTGATTATACCAATGTAGTACGTAAAATCGGCAAGAAATCAACGGCCGATCGTGAATTCCTCGAAAAACTCCGGGTCAGCCATATGACGGAATTTGGTTGTCCACAGGGTTCTTTTGCACCCGAAGGATATATGCCTGGTATGCCCGATTACCTGGGTAAGGCCGACTGGGCTGTTTATAGGGAAGATTATGCCTGTGCCCGTAATAATCTGAATAAGATTCCTAAAGACAGCCCTGACTATCCGGCGTCGTTGTTGATTCAAGCCGATTTAAAGAAAGCCCGCCAAGACAGTCGAGCATTAACAGATATATATACCGAACTGCTTCAATTATTACCTGAATATAGGGAATACTGGGAACAGGAATTAAAGAAAATACCTTCTTAAGCCTTGTCATCGGGCAAAGTGAAGGATCTGATAAATCATCTATCATGCTAATATTCCACCACCTTATGGCATATAGATACAGATCCTTCACACGCTCTTGATCAACAGGAGTATTGACCAATTCCCGGTAGTATTCAAGGGGAATGTCGGTTGTATTTAAGTAAGATGCCGGTAGATAGAAAACCGGATTCCGGTTTTAGGATAGAGAATCAATCAACTGTTTCGCAATATCGAAGGAGCCATGAACGATTGCATAATACCACGGATAGCCAGATAACTAATAAATGCCAGCCACAGAATATTATTGCCATACAGATTAAAATAATAAGGAGTAATATAACTGCATCCCAGGTAAATACCGAAGAAGGTAGTAGTTGCCAACAACATAGAGTTTCTCATTTGTCGCGAAGCAGTCGCACCCACAAATATACCATCCCAAAGGAAAGCAGAAAAACCCGCTATCGGGATAAACAAAGCCCATAATTTATAATCCAGCGCCAGTGCAACCACCTCTTCTTTGTCCGTTATAAGAGACAATATCTGTCGAAAGAACAAAGCGTACGTCACGGTAAAAAACAAAGCAATTCCCACTCCCCAGCTAAAGAGGTACTTTATCAATTTACCCAGTAATTCTTTTGATCTTGCTCCCACAAATCGTCCGGTAAGTGCCTCAGCAGCATAAGCAAATCCATCCATCAGATAAGAGAACAAAGTGAAAAGTTGCATAATTAAAGCATTGACGTTTAAGATATCTTCTCCTTTACGAGAAGAAGCCGAAACAAAATAGGTGGTAACAGACACCAATGCCAATGTACGGATAAATATATTGGCATTTACCCGGAAGAAAGGGATGTATGCTTTCAGGTCTTTAAGAACGGAAAAAGTTATATGCTTCCGCATATATTTATACCGATGAATCCAGATAAACAAAGCCGAAAGTAAGCCTCCATATTGGGCGCAGACAGAGGCAAGCGCCACTCCTTCTATCTTCATCTTACAAACAAACACAAAAAACAGGTTCAAAAGGATATTGGCTATATTGATAAAAATGGATATAAACATGGGAGTTTTAGCATCCTGCATTCCAACAAACCAGCCAATGAACGCATACAGCCCCAATACCGCAGGAGCTGCCCAGATATAGATCCTGAAATAATCGGCAGCATGTTGCCTCACATTCTCTCCGGCATCGAAAATATGAAATCCCAATTTTAAGATAAAATACTGGCAGGCAATAATCAATAAAGCACCCATAGCAGCTACTAAGAGAGATCGCAAAAGTGTATGAGCCTGTTCGGGTATATTCTTTGCTCCGTAATATTGGGCAGTAAAACCACTCGTTCCCATCCGGAGAAAGGAAAAGTTCCAGTAAATAAAATTAAAGATAGTAGTGGCTACCACAATTCCTCCGATATAGCTGGCAGAGTCCAGATGACCTACAATAGCCAAATCAATGAACCCTAATAAAGGAACAGTGATATTGGAAATAATGTTGGGTATAGCCAGACGAAGGATTGTCCTGTTCATAAAAGCGTGCGATCAGAAAGGCAACGGATCGCTGTTCCCTCCTCCCAGAGGATCGCCAATCGGAGCAGGGGGCGCCGGTGGCGGTATAATTCCATTATTCATTTTTGATCCCAGTATGGCTCCTTCAAAAGAAGGGGGGGGGATTAATTCGTCATCCGGATTCTGGAAACGGGCAAATTCAGCTTTGAATCGTAACAGTACATCCCCGACGGCACCGTTACGGTGCTTGGCAATGATTATCTCAGCCATGCCGCGAAGGTCATTCCCTTTATCATCCTGGTATATCTTATAGTATTCGGGACGGTGGATAAAGCAAACCATATCGGCATCCTGTTCAATGGCTCCGGACTCACGAAGGTCACTCAATTGCGGACGTTTTCCTTCGGCTCCTTCGCGGTTTTCAACCCCACGATTTAACTGAGAAAGGGCAATAATCGGAATATTCAACTCTTTAGCCAGCCCTTTGAGTGAGCGGGAAATGGTACTTACCTCTTCCTGACGGCTACCGAACGACATCCCGCTGGCGTTCATTAGCTGGAGGTAGTCGATAACAATAATCTTCACTCCATGCTCACGTACCAAACGACGAGCTTTGGTTCGAAGTTCGAATACCGATAAAGAAGGCGTATCGTCTACATACAGCGGGGCATCAATTAAATCTTTGAGTTTGTAATCCAGCTGATCCCATTCGTAAGCAGCCAACTGTCCACTTTTGATCTTTTCGCCCGGAATCTCACAGACGTTCACGATCAAACGGTTAACCAGCTGAACGTTACTCATTTCCAATGAAAACACGGCGATTGGGTGATGAAAGTTGACCGCTATATTCTTGGCCATTGATAATACAAAGGCTGTTTTACCCATGGCCGGACGGGCAGCTATAATAATAAGGTCGGAGTTTTGCCAGCCGGAAGTCATCTTATCCAGTTGGGTGAACCCGCTTTCCAAACCACTCAAACCGTCGGTACGAGCTGCTGCTTTCTGTAATTGCTGGTAGGCTTCGGTGATGACAGGATTAATCTGTGTATAATCCTTCTTCATATTCTGCTGCGAAATCTCGAAGAGTTTCCCTTCCGCTTCCTGCATCAAGTCGTCCACATCCAGTGTTTCGTCGAAAGCTTTGCTTTGTATGTTGCTGGTAAAGGTGATCAGTTCTCGCGCCAGGTGTTTTTGGGCAATGATACGGGCGTGAAATTCAATATGCGCAGATGATGCCACCCGCCCGCTTAACTGCGTGATGTAGAAAGGCCCTCCTACTTCATCCAGCTCACCTTTTTTACGAAGTTGTTCGGTAACAGTAAGGATATCAACCGGTTCCTGCCGGATGGCCAAATCAGTAATAGCCGAGTAAATAAGCTGATGGGCATGCTCATAAAACGATTCCGGTCTGAGAATTTCACTTATTTGCGCATAAGCATCTTTTTCAATCATCAACGCTCCCAATACGGCTTCTTCCAACTCCTTTGCCTGGGGTTGCAAGCGTCCGTAATCACCTACCGGCTGAGTCGTATTTTTCATATTACGACTGCTACGTCTTCTTTGATCTGCCATTATTCTGTCTTTCCGTTTTTATGGGATGACAAAGATACAATTATTTTATCTTACCTTTGTGGGGAACAAATTAAAAAAGGTAAATCATGATTGTCTTTCCGAATTCCAAGATTAATCTCGGTCTGCATATCACAGAGAAAAGACCAGATGGATACCACAACCTAGAAACGGTCTTTTATCCTGTGCCCCTGAAAGATGCACTCGAAATACACGAGTGGACAGATGCCACCGACAAAAAGTATCTTCTTTACCTGAGTGGTTTACCGATTGAAGGTGATCCCGAGAATAATTTGATTATCAAAGCTTATAAAATCCTGGACGAAGTCTTCAACCTTCCCCCCGTTCGGATAGATTTTTACAAGCACATTCCCACTGGTGCCGGATTGGGAGGTGGCTCTTCAGATGCAGCTTATATGTTAAGGCTGCTCAATCAGATGTTTGAATTACAATTGTCTGACAACCAGTTGGAAGAGTATGCCGCAATGCTGGGAGCCGACTGTGCTTTCTTTATTAAAAACATACCCGTTTTTGCAGAAGGAATCGGGAATTTATTTTCTCCCCTATCACTCTCTTTACATGGGTATGGTATTCTGATTGTGAAACCTAACGTCTTTGTTTCCACCCGGGATGCGTTTGCCAAGATCAAACCTCATAAACCAACTTGTTCTTTGAAGGAGATAATTAAACGTCCCGTTTCCCTCTGGAAAGAATTAATGGTGAATGACTTTGAAGAAAGTGTGTTTCCAAAGTTTCCGGTGATTGAAGAAATAAAAAATGAGATTTACAGATCAGGAGCCATTTACGCTTCCATGACGGGTTCAGGTTCTTCTGTCTTCGGATTATTTGAACCGGGAGTTGAAGTCCCGGAAAAGATAAGTTTAGATGGCAAAAGCTTTCGTTTTATATTATCCTAACTGGAACAATTATACCATCCGGAGAGTAGAGCTATCGTACTTGGAGAGTAGGGCTATCGTACACGGAGAGTAGGGCTAATAAGTTTAGCTAACATAACTATTAATAAGATTTAAGGCTGCAAGCCTGACGGATTTAGCATTGTGTACCGTTCTTACAGAACGGGATTATTCTATATCCTATCCCGTGGAATATCCATCCCACGGTTATGCACATGCAATCCCTGCGGGATTTCTTAAAAGACCTTAGATTCTTGGTTTGTTGGCTAAGATATGTTATCTTCCGAACATGACTGGGCTAAATCTGGCAGGCTTGCAGCCTTAACTTAATCCATCAAATGAGGAAATCAATTGTGAAACACGTTCTCAACTTATGAATAACATACACTAATTTTATTGAATAACTTATTAAAATACCATCGATATACTCCTATTATTTGTCGATTATCTTTAAAAACACTTGAAAATCTCAACATTCTCTTTTCACAACTGTTCTTGTGCTATGTGAAATCAGATTTCATTGCAGAATGAATCTCTAAAAAATTAACTGTATGTTACCACAAGAAAAAGTTGAAAAGAAAAAAGAAGTTGCTCATAAACTTGCTGAATGCGTGATTTATTGCAACCATTGTTTTAGTTCATGTCTGGAAGAAGAAGACGTGAAAATGATGAAAAAATGTATTCGTCTGGATAAAGATTGCGCAGAAGTATGCCAGTTCACGCTCGGTATGTTGCATAGAAGTCCTTTTGTAGACGGATATCTGGAAATGTGCATCAAAGTTTGCGAAGCCTGTGCTGAAGAATGTAGCAAACATCAAAACGAGCATTGTCAGGAATGTGCCAAGATGTGTAAAGAATGTGCTGAAGTTTGTCGTAATTTCAGAGAAATGTTTCAAAAATAAGAAGAAAGGGAGGCTAAGGAAGAGCCTATGCTCAGGTTTTCCTTAACGTCCCCTCTTTTTTCACTAATCTTTTCAGAATTTATTTCTGTTTAATCAAACTGTTGTTTTCAATCTAAATCCTTTGGATTTATCTTCGCATACTTAATCCTCTGCCTTCTCCATGTATAAACTACATGTACGCTTCCATCTTTCCCTTGAATCATTGAAGGATATGAATATTGGCTAATCGGACTATCTTCCAGTACCAATACTTCTTTCCAGTTAACACCGTCATTAGAAACAGCAATGTTCAGCGGAGTGCGCGGACCTTTCGGTGTACCCGGCAAAGTACGGAAGTTATTATAAATCAGTAAATGGTGTCCGTCTTTCAATGTTACGGCATCCGTTCCGGAATTGTTATTCGGTACGTTGCTGAGAGTTACAGTACTCCAGGTATCCCCGTTGTCGCTGCTCCAGCTGGTAGCCAGATACCCATTGCGGGTACGACCAAGTACCTGTAAACGACCGTCTTTATGTTTTAAGATGCTAGGCTGAATAGCATAAATATAATATTTCTTTTGCTCTTTAACTGCTTCACCTGCTTCCTGATCATCTTTATTCTCTGCTGGTTGTGTGCCCTGCATTTGAGTCAAAACGGCTTCTTCGGCCGGGATCGGTCCGACTTTACGCCAGGTTTTCCCCAGATCATCGGAGATTTCGAAGTGAATCCTCCAGCCACCGGAGCCTTCTGTGCTGGAAGGACTAATTATACGTCCATCAATAAATTCCGGTTTGTTTTTTACCGGACCTAAGAAACCATCAGGCAGTTTTTCGCGTTTGCTCCATGTTTTGCCACCATCTTTGCTGCGCACCAGGTAGCCTTCCCATCCGGCTACATTGATACCGATTTTATAGAAAAGAAGTAATTCTCCACCAGGTATCTGAAATAATACCGGGTTCCAGCAGGCTTTACGCTCGGTAGGGCTGAATACTCCGTCGGCTGCCTGTACAGGGGCTGTCCAAGTATTGCTTCCCTTTTCCTTGCGGCAAACCCAGATTACACAGTCGGGATTCCGTTCTTTAGTTCCGCCAAAGAAAGCGGCTACAAGGTCTCCTTTCGGTGTTTCTACAATCGTAGAAGCATGACATTCCGGGAAAGAGGCTTCTTCATATAAAAACTCATCACTCAGAATGGCTTTATTACGGGTGGGTATAGTAACACTATAATGATACGTACCGGAGCCTATATGTTCCACTTTACCATTCGGTAGATGAACTTCGGCTGTTGAGTTAGCAGGCACCATAACTTGCCATTCAAGGTGGGTGGGTGTTTTGTTCCATTTGCTGGCAGCTTTGCCATAAGGAGTTTCATAAGTAACATCTACCCGGCTTAATTCCTGTATATCAAAATCAGGACGGAAGATAATATGTTTAAATCCCACTTTCTCCCGACTGCTACGGATTCCTCCCAGATGTTCATAACACCAGGAAATCAAATCACCCAGCAGCATGACATGATTACCACTGTTCATGGCAGGGTTGGCGGTATTCCCGTTCCAGAGTTCCCAAATGGTAGTTGCACCTTGTTCGGCCATATAACCCCAGCTAGGATATTTTTTGTTGGTGGCGAGTAAATAAGCAATATCAGAGCTTCCCATGTTGCTGAGTCCGTGCATCAGCCATTGAGTTCCAATTACTCCGGTACTGATAAATCCTTTATTGGTGGTGATGATGGTAGTGATTATATTTTTCTTCACTTCTTCCACATATTCATTGGGAATCAATCCGAAGGTTAACGGAAGAAGATTGGCTGTTACAGTATTGTTATCATAATAGATGCTGTCAGGATATAATGGATGTCCCGGAACAGATGAAGTTCCTTTTTTAACAACCAAGAACTTACGGTTAAAAGCATCTTTCATCTTCTCACGCAAAGCTTTGAATTGTGCCGCGTCTTCCGTAAAGTTCTGCAGTTCGGCAAAACGAGTCATCAGTTCCAGCATTTTACAACCGTAAGCAGTAGCGATCAGCGTGCCATCGGTACGGCGTTGAGGATCCCGGCTATGTATCAACTCCAATGATTCGGGAGGTACACACCAGTCACCATATTTATCTTTAGTGATGATATAGTCTTCCGTCATGTACTCTTTGCACATATGATGCAGCCACTTTTTAATGGCCGGATAACTCTTTACGATGGGAGTTATATTTCCAAATTGCGTGTAGATCATATCACAATCAATGGGAAGCGTCGCCGGCCATGTCATGTTATCGGAATAGTAATTCCAGTAAGCAGGTGCTACATCAGGAATACAACCGTCTTCCCGTTGTGCTTCGCAAATATCATCCATCCATTTAGCATAGAGGGTGGCACAGTCGAACATAAAACTTTCTCCCCATGAACCCATGGCATGATCTCCCAACCAGGGCTGGCGTTCATTGCGCTGTGGACAATCGACAGGCATACCTTTGTAATTACCCAGAATGCCCCAGTAAGCATTTTTATAAACCTGGTTTAAAGTGGAATTGGAGCAATTGAAAGAACCACTCAGATTCATTTCATCGCTGACAACTTCACCCATAAAGTCATTCAGCGTGGGATTTTTATACCCGGTAATTTCTACATAACGGAAGCCATGGTATACAAAACGAGGAGCCCATTCGGTGCCTACTTCATCTCCCCGAACCACATAGATATCGGTTACGCGCGCATCACGCAGGTTACGTACGTATAGTTCACCGTCTTCTTTTAAAAGTTCGCCAAAGCGCAAACGAATACTGTCGCTTGCATTTCCTTTGATTTTCATGCGAATCCAACCAGTCATGTTTTGGCCCATATCCATGATATATTTATCGCCGACTTTGTTGATGGAAACAGGTTTTACTTTGTCCACCACTTTCATGTTAGGAGTCATCCCGGCACGAAGGGTCCCGTCGGGGATACCTGCCCGTTCTACTGGATTCCAGGAAGAATCATCGTAACCGATTGTTGTCCAGCCTTTCAGTTCTTTGCGAGCATCGTATTCTTCCCCGTCATATTCGTTGTTGGTACGTATCGGTCCATCAGCCGTCATGCGCCAGTTTGTATCACTGGCAATCGTTTCTTTGCTGCCGTCGGTGTATTCAACAATCAGGTTCAAGCGTAATTTGGGATAACCGAAGTTAGGTATCTTATACGGTTTATAATCCTGACGCATGGTATAGAAACGTCCGTTTCCGAGAGTTACCCCTAACGCGTTTTCTCCTTTCAGAAAGGAAGTGACATCAAAGGTATTATAAATAACTGTTTTACGGTAATCAGTAGGTACGGGTGCCAATACCTGGTCTCCTACCCTTTCTCCATTAATAAAGAGCTCGTACATTCCCATTCCGGCTATATGTACGGTAGCTTGTTTGATTTGTTTGTCCAGTTTGAATTCTGTACGCAGGTAACGGGCACTTAAACGACTCCACTGAGTTTCGCTATCCCACGGTGCGGGACGTTCCATCCCAATCCAGCGACCTTTCCAGTGGGTTTCTCCGAGTAACCCCATACTCCAGCTGGCGGGATCACTCCATGCCGTTTCGCCCTGCGTAGTGTAAACTTTCACTTTCCAATAGCAGCGAAGATTACTTTTCAGGGCTTTTCCCTGATAGGATACCAGATGGGAAGCATCGGAAGACACTTTTCCGGAATCCCACAGATCTCCTTCATTCTTCAATAACTTTTCAGGTGAAGAAGCGACCAATATATGGTAGGCCGTCTGCATCACATCTCTTTTGTCGGATGAAATCTTCCAGCTTAGCCGAGGTACCTCTGTATCAATTCCCATAGGGTTAGTCAACTGCTCAACCCGAAGATTTTCTACAGACACAGCTGCCCTTGCAAAGGAGCAAAAGCAGCTGATGAGAATAAATAGTAATAGTTTATTTTTCATTATTGGGCATGTATTTCAATTGTGCATCCGGCAATTCTGTCCACTCTTTCCTGATGTAACTTTTCGATGCGTCCACAGCAATCAAAACTTGATCATTACCACTAATATAGCCGCTATCGTGCTGGAAAGTGGTGGTTTTGTTATCGAACTCACCGATATAGGAGAGCTTTCCATCCTTTGCACTGAACCACCATACATTCTTCTTTGCCCCACTGATTTTGCTGAGATCAATTTGCATCGGACGACCCGTGTAATTGTAAACCAGCAGGTAATCTTTACCACGGGTAGCCACAGCCCGATCATACCGTTCGCCATTGGTTCCGGCAATAATGCTTTGATCGGGTATCCGGTCGAAGTATGGGAAGGTAAGCATCAGATTCTTAATGTACTTCATCTGGTTGAAACCCGGATCTTTCAATGCGTCATACCAGGGAGTAGTTGCTCCGTAAGCGGCTCCTACTCCGGGACGGATGAATTGCATCAGGGAATTATGTCCGTATGTATGACCAAATGAACCGGCAAATACCGACCAATAAGCATATCGACGAACATCACCATCATGCCAACGGGTTTCATTGGGATCGTGCAAACCTTGTGGAATATCTTCGTAAATAGGTTCACCGTCAATAACAGGTTTCATTGGCTTCATGGCAATACTACGCTCTACAAAACGCCAGTTGTCTTCTTCGGTATTTTCTTCAATCGGATAGTCACCATCTCCTTTCCGTTGACCGTAGCGACGGTGTCCGCTCTGGAACATATTGAAATCTAACCAGTCAGCGTTATTAAACCAAGTGGCAGAGGTGGTTCTTCCGCGTGGATGGAAAGTCATTACATGGTTCTTGTCAATGCTGCGGATAGTGGTTGCAAGAGCTTCCCAAACGTCTGTTTTCACATCCCCACGGATGTCACCCCCAATCAGCCAGATGATATTCGGATCATCTTTATAGCGTTCAGCCAGGAATTTTCCATAGGTTTGTGCTTGTTTTACATCCATTTCACCCCGACTCACCGGACTCCCCCATATGCATACCATACCGATATAAATTCCTTTGCGGGCAGCCGTTTTAATGATATAATCCATGTGGTCCCAGTAACCGTAAACACCTTTCCGATTGATCTCTTTGAAATTATAACCGTCGATATGAGAGTATTGCCCGTAGATGTTCATAGAGGGCACGTTATTAAGGGTTTGTATTTGAACGACATTATACCCTGCCTTTTTACATTGTTCGAGGTAGTATTCAGCCTCATCCCGATTCAGTCGTTGTGGAAGTAACCAGCCTGTTTCACCTAACCAGAAGAAAGGGGTTCCGTCTTCGTGCTTCAGATAGCGGCCTTCTTCGGATACTTTTAATTTACCGTGCGCCCATGGTATATAATTTTGGTTTTGGGCTAAAATGCTTCCTGAGATAGTAAAGGTTAGCAGGAAGGTTAATAGTTTAAATTTTTTCATTCAATATATCTTTTAGTTGATTTGGTTTCGGTTATGTCGCAGGCAGTTGTTTATTTTCCAAAAATAATATATTCTTTACCAACCTCCGTATTCAGATCATATAAATATGTTTTATTCAATTCAACTTTTTTCAACGAGGCCTTTTCATTAATCAGCGGTTTAGCTACAGCAGGAATTTCATAAAGTTTATTAGGATTTTCTCCTTTAGCAAACTTCAGTCCGTCTCCGGTAAGCTGATTTAAAGAGCGTAAACGGCAATTGCCTCCCCTCCGTGATTTTACGACCAGTCGCTCTACCTTTCCGTTTTTCCAACTCAAATCTAGTTCAAAACCGCCACGAGCTACAATTCCCTTGATCTCTCCATCTTTCCACAGAGAAGGAAGTGCTGGAAGCAGATAGATAAATCCGTCATGGCTTTGCATCAGCATTTCCACGATACCGGCGGCGCAACCGAAGTTTCCGTCAATCTGAAAAGGGGGATGCGCATCGAACAGATTGGGATATGTACCTCCTTTTTTCTTCTCGTTGCGTACCAGCGTCAACTGGTCTGTGATTAACTTATAAGCATGATCTCCATCTAGCAAACGAGCCCATAGGCAAACCTCCCACCCCATTGACCATCCGGTAGAGGGATCTCCACGGGCAATCAGTGAAGTACGGGCAGCATCAAATAATTCAGGGGTTCGGAACGGTGATATCTGGTTGCTGGGGAACAAACCGTAAAGATGTGACACATGGCGGTGTTTGTCTTCCGGGCTGTCCCAATCGAACATCCACTCCTGTAATTGTCCCCAATGGCCGATCTGCATGGGAGCCATTTCTTTTAAACGTTGTTCCAGACGGTCGGCAAATTCCTTATCTATATTTAATAAGCGTGCGGTAGTGATGATAGAATTCCATAAATCGAAAATCAACTGGTTGTCCATGGTACAGCCTCCGGCAGTAGTAGCTTTGCCTCTGCTACCGGCATGTGTGTTTTCAGGAGAGTTGCTGGGACAAACAACCAGCCATCCATGTACCGGTTCTTTTACCATCGTTTCGTCAAAGAATCGTCCGGCTTCTTTCATAATGGGATAAGCTGAACGCAGAAACTCAATATCTCCGGTGTAAAGATAGCGTTCCCACAAATGACGGCAAAGCCAGGCACCTCCACAGGGCCACATACCAGAAGGGGCTTTATCCAATGCTCCGGTAATTCGCCAGATATCGGTATTGTGATGCAATACCCAGCCATTGGCTCCATACATAATCTGTGCGGTTTCCTTACCCGTTTCACTTACTTCGCGGGTCATCCGGAGTAACGGTTCGTGCAGTTCGCTCAGGTTGGTTACTTCGGCTGGCCAGTAATTCATTTCAACGTTGATGTTGCAAGTATACTTGCTGTCCCAGGAAGGGAACAGTTTATCATTCCAGATTCCCTGTAAATTAGCAGGCTGACCTTCCGGTTGCGAAGAACAAATTAACAGGTAACGTCCGAACTGAAAATATAAGGCCACTAGGTGCGCATCATTTGTTTTACTAAAGTTTTTTACACGCATATCAGTGGTTACACCCGCATAGTTATCTTTACCCAGATGCAGAGACACCCGATCCATCAAACCCTTATAGAAAGTAATGTGTTCGCGTTTAGATTGCTTATAATCACGAACAACAGCTTTTTCAAAATAGTCGCGGGCTCTTTCCACCTGGTTTCCAGTAATATCTTTATAGTTATTAAAATTAGTAGCAATGGAAACATACAGAATAGCTTCATCTGCATTTTCCACGGAAACGACTCCATCCGCATAAGTTACTTTTCCGCTTTTGGAAGTAGCTCCTAAACGTCCCTGGAATTCCACTTTTCCTTTTAATCCTTCATGTAGCGACGAAACCCCGGACAGGGTGACGCAATTCTTTTCAGTTTCCATCATCACATCCTGATGCGGAGAAGTAAGTACAGCATTACAGGTAATCTTACCCGGCTTGTCGGCTGTTAATCTTACTGTAACCACCTGATCAGCAAAAGAGGTAATCATCTCCCTGCGGTAGTTCACCCCATTCACCTGATAAGTAACAATAGCACGGGCAGAATCAAGACTCAATTCCCGGTAATACTGGGTATAGCGGGTATGTCCGGGAAAAGAAATTCGCAAATCACCAAAGGACTGGTAAGGCATACCTGAATTGGTTTTAGCCATCACTTTTTCCGTTGCCAACGTCTGAGCCTCAAGGTATTTTCCTTCAAATACCAGTTGCCGCACTTTAGGAATGTATTCTAACGCATTGGGATTGGCGTTGTTATTGGGCTGTCCGGCCCAGATCGTTTCTTCATTCAACTGAATCTGTTCTACTCCGGGATTTCCGTAAACCATAGCTCCCAACCGGCCGTTACCAAGAGGAAGAGCTTCTGTCCAGACCTGCGCGGGGCGGTCGTACCATAATTTGTATTCTTCCGGTGTCTGAGATTTAATAGTTAAGGTTGTCAGTAACAAATACCCGGAAAAAAATAGTTTTTTAACCATTGGCGTATAGTAAGGTTTATGATTACATTTTTGCTGATAAATAATAGACGTGGAAACAATTCTTTTGTAATCAGTTGAATGTCAAATATGCATAAATCATTAACAATAATAGATCCTAAAAAAAACTTTATTTATGTTACACTTATTTTAAAAAAGTTACCTTTGTAATATTTAAGAAACTACAGATAAAACTAAACCTATTAACAAATGGAACTAAAAAAGATTTTCATATTCCTAACTACTGTTTTCCTGCTTATTGCTTGTATCCAGGATGAAGCACCAAATTTTGAAGCAGACATTGAGACATGTACTGTAGAGGAAAATATCTTAATGCGGGATCCTCAGATAGAGAATACCCGAATAAATCTGATTGTAAAACCCACCGTTGATATCACAAAAGCCACTTTACATTTCACCCTAACTCCAGGAGCCACCATTGATCCTCCCAGTGGTACTGTAAGAGATCTCACGCAAAATCCAACCTATACGGTTACTTCTGAAGATAGAAAATCAACTAAAACGTATACAGTAAGTTGTACGGATGGTGGAGTTCCTAGTAATTATGATTTTGAACATTTTAGAATCTACGCGAAATATTATCTTTTTTATGAGCTTTCTATTCCTGAGGGAGAAGAAAAACCTCAAACTCTGGATATATGGAGCAGCGGAAATGCCGGCTTTTCTCTTATAGCAGGAAATACATTACCCGAAGACTTCCCTACCGCTCCTTCTGAATTTGGAAAAAGCGGTTATTGTTTGAAACTGGAAACAAAGAGTACAGGCTCCTTCGGCGAAAGGCTTAAAATGCCCATTGCGGCTGGTAACCTCTTTTTTGGCACATTCAAAGCGTTAAATGCGCTTATGAATCCTTTGAAAGCAACAGAATTTGGTATACCTTTTAACCACATTCCTATCTATTTGGAAGGACATTATAAATACAAAGCAGGAGAGGTTTATAAGGACAAGGAAAATAATGTAGTTCCGGATAAGAAAGACAATTTCGATATTTATGCCATTATGTATGAAACAGATGAGACTGTTAAATTCTTGGATGGAACTAATTCGCTTACCAGTCCCAATCTTGTTGCTATTGCCCGATTCGATGAAGCGGACAAAAAAGAAACTGATACCTGGACCCGTTTTGAACTTCCGTTTGTCTATCTGGATGGAAAAGAAATTGATCAGGAAAAGTTGAAAAACAATATATATAATATAGCCATCATATTCTCTTCCAGTATTGATGGAGCATTATTTAACGGTGCCATAGGAAGTACTTTATTACTAGATGAAGTGAGACTTGTTTACGAATAAAAAATAGTTTTTACCTTTAAAGAAACATTCATGAAAAAAATATTCTGTTATTAAGTATCTCTTTATTTACCATATTTACGTGTCGTGCACAGGAGGAGACAACGAAAGGTATACTGTGGTCTGCTGCGCGAGGATTGGAATATAGTATAAAAGCCGGAGTTAATATAGGAGGTACTTCTCCTCTCCCACTCCCTGAAGAAATTCGTTCCATAAAAAGCTATTCACCCCTCCTTTCCATTAACCTGGAAGGAAGTGTCAGTAAATGGTTTGATCTCCACTGGGGAATCAGTACTGGTATACGGTTAGAGACAAAAGGCATGAAGACCAATGCCAGAGTTAGAAACTATAGCCTTGAAATGACTGATAAGGATGATGGTGGTTATATGAAAGGTCGGTGGACCGGCTTTGTGAAAACAAAAGTAAACAATACCTATCTCACGATTCCAATGCTGGCGAATTATAAGTTATCACCCCGCTGGAAGCTTATGGGTGGATTCTTCTTCTCCTATATGATTGACGGTGAATTCTCCGGTACTGCCTACGACGGTTATTTAAGAGAAGGAGACCCTACCGGTACAAAAATATATGTGGATGAAGCCGTTTATGATTTCTCTGACGATCTGAGCAGATTCCAATGGGGCGCAGAGCTGGGAGCGGAATGGAAAGCATTCAAGCACCTGACTGTACACTCCAAACTGAGCTGGGGTTTTAAAGACATATTTAAAAGCAACTTTGAGACTATTACTTTTGGTATGTATCCGATTTATCTAAATGTGGGATTTGGCTATTTGTTTTGATAATTGAATAGTACCTCCTTCTTTCATTTTTAAATTAAGAATATATTTGACGTTTCAACTTAAGCAAAAACGGAACAAGACACAGATTAACTCGCTAGTTATCAGTTATTTATAAAATCAAAACAAAGGGTATATAACTAAAGGGTGCCAAGGTATATAACTAAGCATGCCTTAGGTATATAACTAAGCCCCCTTTAGTTATATACGTTGGCATTCGTTTATTTGGGGGCATACAAAAAATGATAACAAACTACTATAATTGTCTGATTCCGGTTGATTCTTCGCCCCTTTAGGTTAGGCACATGCTACCCGTTCCGGGTAAAAATTAATGGCTTACTTATTCCCATAAACAATGGTAGAAAGATAAATAAACCGACGAAAGAAGATAGCAGACCTCCTATAGTACCTGCTGCTAACGGAAACCAAAAAGCCTCCCTATATTCACCCACCATGAAAGGAATGAATCCAAGAATGGTAGACACAATGGTCAGGAATATAGGTCTGATTTTAGCATTCCAGGCTTTTATATATACCCTGATAAGAGACATCGTAGGATGTGTATTTCTTATATTGTTATACTCACTCAACATATAAATGTTTGCATTGACGGATATTCCGGATAAAAGAACAAAGGCAGCAAACCCTCCCTGGTCAAAATTTAAATTGAATAGATAAAAGGTCAAAAAGATGCCGATAAACGAAATGGGAATTATGAAGATGATAACGAGAGGCTGCTTAAGAGAATTAAATAAAATACCGGTTGTAAAAAACATTATAACTACAATTAAAAATAACAACCAGTATTGACTGCTTCCTCCTTCACTCCACCAATATCTGGAAGAATCACCCTCGGCTTTATATCCCAATGGGGCCGTCCGGTTAAAAGATTCGATGGTTCGTTCCATGATTTTCCAGGATTGTTGATAACTACCAATATATTCGTATTGCAGACATAAGCGATATTGCTGATTTTCTTTGGCGATATCCTGTGGCACTTGTGCTTTTTCTATGGAGGCTATTCCTGTTAGTTTATATCCTCTCTCTCCTATTCTTCCCGGATAATTCTCCATATTCCATATATCCAGCTTATTCAGTTGCGCCGAATAAAGTTGAATGGGTTCTATTCTGCTTTCACTAACCCAGTCACATACATGAGCATTCTTCTCAAACATGGGAGTTAATGAATGAAACAGATCGGATGGCAGAATATTGTTTTGAATCAATTTCTCTTTATTCAGATTAAAAACATATTCCACATAATCGCTTTTATACCAACTAAACCGGGAATCAATTGTTACTTCTTTTATTCTGCGGTAACGTAAAAGAGAATCCCTCATTGAGAGTGCTAATGCATTCAAATCATCATAACTGTATCCCAGAATTTTTATCCGGCAAGAACCTGCCTGTTCTTTTATATCATTACTGAATCCATCACCTAAACCATAAACGCTCCAACTACCTCCACCCAACTCCAATGCTTTACTTATTAATCTGGATTTTAAAAGATGGGGAAACTGACTCCGCTGATGCTCTTTTATAAACAAGATGCGTATACCGGCCCTTCTTCCGTTTTCAATATTCGTTTCAAACTGTTTTATTTCAGGGTATGATTTCAAATAATCTTCCATTCTCTGCATGAGGGTGTTCATCTGCTCACGGGTAGAGCCATTAGGCAACGTAGCAGCTATATTCAATGAAGTTTCACTCCTGTCTCCGGATGAATACGAACCTTCCCGAACCTCTCTGGCAAACAAACGCATAGTCCCCCCCAATATGACATCTGTAACAGGCTTTATGGTTTCTTTGTAAAATGCAGATCCGAATGTATTATTATAGAGATCTCCCCAAAAACCGATATCCTCATCCTGACTGATGGTGAAGTATCCTCTCTCCGTCTTTTTCTCTATTTTTCCCGGTAAAAGGAAAACCGGTAATCCAAAAGCCAACACCAGAAGAACGGTAATCCAGTGTCTCTTACGATAGGTAAAGCATATGATTTTCTCATAAATCCGATTGAAAATCACCACAGATCTTCTACTTTTCATCTTTCTCAGGAAAAGAAGAAAAGGGCTGCTGGGTCGATCAAATTCTTTAGATTGGAATTTCTGTCTTTTTGTAATATGAAGCTTTTCAATTACAGCCGGTACGAGGAATAAAGCTATCAGCAATGAAACCACCAGATTGATAATAATTACCCAGGCAAAATCCAGCAGATTCAATCGGACACCTTCCTCCAAAAAAAATAAAATAGCCAGAGCGCCGATGGTAGTTATCGTTGCAGTAAGAATGGCCATAAATGTTTTCTTATTGCCTCGTTCAATAATCTGATCGGACATTATAATAGCATTATCGATAATGAACGTCAGAGAAATCGTCAAGCCTGCGAGGGAAAACATTTGCAATTCAATTTTAAGCAGGTAATAAAATAGGGCCGCAATAGAGATATTGGCTATTAATGAAAATATAATCAAAAATGAATATTTGATGTTCCGGTAGATTAATAATATAAAACCTATAAGAATTAAAACTGTCAGCCCCGACCGAAAGTATATTTTATCCATCTCTGCTTTTATGTATTCGCCGGCATCATACGTAAGGCTAAATGCATATCCCGACGGTAGAGAATTTTCTATAGTCTTCATAAACGCCTGAATCTCATTGCTCAATTTCAATTGATTAGCCGCATCTTCGGCTGTAATGGACAGATAAATTGAATTCAATCCGTTGATACGGAAAAAGCTGGAAGCTTCCTCTTCTTCCAAACTGGTTTTAACCAATTGTTTTAAAAAAACGATAGTTCCTTCGTTATTTTTCACCTGGATTACAGAAGGGTCAAACAGTTTATTTCTTTCCTCTGCTACAAGGGCCACCCGAATCCATTGCTCTTGCTTATTTTCATCCTCTATTTTGCCAATCCCCAGAAATTCCTGACTCAAGTACGACTGAATAGCAGATTTAATTTCGTTGACTGATATTTTATATATTTCCAATTGCTCAAAATCATAAGTCAACTTGTAAACCATCCTACTGGCTCCGTTCACATCAATGCGATCAATGCCTTTTAATTCTGACAATCTGGTTTTTATATTATTCTCCACATATTCCTGTATAAGTATGGGAGACACCGGGGCATTAATGGTGTATCGCAGAAACGGATAATTAGCCTCTTCCGTGGTACCTGACATATAAATGGAAGGATAACTGACCCCCGGTGGTAGAGACGGCCAAGTTTGCCGGATAATAGTTGATATCTCGAACCTGGCCATATCAGGATCCACGTGTTCGGATAATTTTACCGTAATACTACCCGACCCATTGGAAGAATAAGAACTGATCTCTTGAACTCCCTTTATACGACTCAGCATGGCTTCCAGTTTGGAGGTTACTTCCGTTTCCACCACACGGGCAGATTGTCCCCACATATTGAAACTGACATTCACAACCGGGTACTTCCTGGAAGGATTGAGTTTGATGGATAACTGAGGAATAAAAATCCATCCGAGAAGAACGAAAGAAATGATAATAATAATAATGGAAAAAGAAGAAAGCCCATTTTTCCGTATTATTCTCTCCTCCTTCTTATTTTCAAAAACCTTTATATCTTTTTTATTCCGCATTCATTTTAGATTTAAGAGAGTTGATTTAACATTACATTCTTATACCCTCTATCCTGTCGAACTGTTCTGTTAAAACCTCTTGTCCCAGAAAATCAAACAGCGTTAATTTGCGCAATTTGTAGTAGCTTAACCAGTAATCTCTCAGTGTGGAAATGTAATTCCGTTGAGCCGTATTCTGTCTGCTCAATGATAAAGTAAGACTATTCAAATCTGCTTTACCGATTATAAACCGCTCTTTAGTTACATGATAAGCCATAGTGGCCAGTTCCAAGGCTTCTTCCGCACTGCTAATCAGATTTTGCTGGATATTAAAATCATTCACTGTCACGATTACATCCTGCTCCAGGCTCAACTCTTTTTGCCGTACTGATATTTTTGCCACATTTAGGTTATTCCGCGCCATATTCGCACGGCCTTTCCGGACACCCCAATCCACCAAAGGAATGGTCAAACCAATAGTGATAATATCCTGTTGCAGAGGTTTTTTAAAAGCATCGCTAAAATTATCAGCTACCTGATTGAAACCCACGCTGGCAGATAAACTGGCTTCAAAATTCGAACTCTTCCGGGTTCTGTCAACTTCTCTTTCTGCCTCCAGAATCTCCTGGTTGAAACCCATGAAGTTTGGATTATTCTGTCTGGCGTACTGCAAAGCAACATCGGGCGAAATATACATTTCCTGTGGACGATCAGGTAATTCAAGTATTACTTTTGTCTCCTTTTCCATGTTCAGGAAAGACACAAAACTAAACATAGATCTTTTGAGGCTTATTTCTGCATTCCGGAATGAATTTTGAGCATTCACCACATCCAATTTCAACGTCAACAGGTCGGCCTGCGATATGGAGGCTATTTTCTGTCTGGCAGCACCCATGCGATAAAGAGTGTCGGATGAGGCTACATTCTCCAGGGCCATGTCATATTCCATCTGAGCCATAGCCAGAGAAAAGAAATAAGAAATAACGGACTCAGAGATTTCCTATTTGGAATAGAGAAACTCTTTCTGAGCTTTTTCATAACGAAGGGGCTCAATCTTCTTCTCCCACTTAAAACCATTGAAACCAAACAAGGCTTGTGAATAACCAATTCTGACAGGTACTGTATTGAATTGAGAATAAGTTCCGTTTCCAAAATTGCGCATGTATCCTATCTCCGAATCGATGAAAAAGGTGCCTCCTGTTAAATCAAAATTCTGACTGATTGATAAATTTCCGGAAGTATATAAGGATTGCTGCCTTCTGTAAACATCGATATTATTTTCCGAATCATACCTACGTGTAAAATCCCTACTATATTGAATGGGAGTACTCTTAAAAGTCAAAGAAGGCAGACGTCCGGCTTTAAAAGAACGATACTCCCAATAGCTGGACATATAAAGATTTTTGGCACGAAAGGCCTGCAAAGAACTATCGGCTGCTATTTCGATACTCTGATTCAAATCCAGTTCCAGTATTTGTGAAGAAATAGTAAATGGAATCAAATTAAAAATGAAAGAAAGGACGAAAAAGTTTTTCATTGTGTATGTGTTATGCTTTATTCTGTGATACTATTTTCCTCTTTCCTATAGATCCACCAGTAAACCAAAGGAACGACAAACAAACTAACCGGAGTTCCTATTAGCATCCCTCCGATCGTAGCAATAGCAAGGGGTTTCTCCAGGTTAGACCCCAAATCATTGCTGAATAAAAGGGGTACCATACAGACGATAGAGGTCATACTGGTCATAAGAATCGCTTTCAATCTCCTACGTCCGGCTTCATGAATTGCTTCCATTAGAGGCATCCCTTCTTTTCGTAACTGATTCATAACATCTAACTTGAGGATAGAGTCATTAATGATAATACCACAGGTCACTACTATTCCGATTGCAGACATCAAATTCAGCGTATGCCCGGTAATAATAAGTAATCCCAGGGCGGCAGCAATATCAATGGGAATTTCAAGTAAAACAATCAGCGGTTGCCTGAAATTCTCGAACTGAGAGGCCAATATAAAATACATCAACATGATGGATACGAAAAGAATAACAATCATTTCATTGATCATTTTCCGGTTTGAAAAGAAAGAGCCGGAAAAGTCAACCTCCCAGTGGGGATCTTTGGCTGTTTCTTCTTTAATTGTATCTATTATGGATTGTGCCTGATTGGTTTCATAAAAATAAAAAGGAATATATTCACCCGCTTTGCCCGCTTCAATCGTTTTCAAGTCTTTTATCGGTGTTGCTGTCACGAAGGAGGAAAGTGTCAATTTATTTTTGGTCCCATCTTTATTGGTAGACGTTTCAATCAAGGTATTCTGAATAATATCTGCCACTGTCTTCTCCTCGTCTCCCAGTACAATCGGAAGATATTGCTGTTGAGAACGCAGCGTTGCAAATTGGTTCTCTTTGAAAGCTGTTCGAAGGGCTCTATATACCAGATCGTAAGAAACCTTATAAAGCAACAGTTTCTCTCTATCAATACGCAGGTTTATTTGATTCTGAAAAGAAGTTCCTACAGGAGCTTCTCTGGTTTTATGTTGAATATTTTCCTGAATGGAATGTATTACCTCTTCATCAATCTTCTTGGTTTTATCGGTTGAATAGTATTCCACCACCAAATCCGCTTCTCCAGTTGTGAATATTTTCTCAAAAATAGTTCCAACAGGAGAAAATGATATTAATGCAACCGGATAATGTTTCTCAAAATAGTGTTGGATACCCTTCTTTAACTGCTCTATCTCTTCCGGAGTCCGGGTACGTATGTATATCTCAGCCTGGGTAGATGATAAATCCTGATTCCTATTCAGCAAAAATTGCTGCTGACCAATTAAGCCTGAAGTTTCGGCAACACGAGATTCCAGCTCTTTAGAAAAAAGCAAACAGCGCTGATGATTTTCCTGAAGATGGATATTCTCATTCCACTCAATATGTACCAAAGCTTCATTTTGATTAATGTCCGGCATCTTTTCTTTCTTAATCAATGAAAACAAGCCGAAGCAGGCAGGTAGTGTGATTAGCATAAATATTAGTGATGCTATTTTGTGGTCAAAAATCCAGTTAATACCTCGATGATAAATCTTCTCAGCCAGAGATGTTTTTCCTTTCTGACTCATTTCTCCAGCCTTCTTCAACAATCTGGAAAACCAGCGTATTTGAAAAGAATAAATCAATTTATAAAGAACTGGCAAAAGAATTATACTGGTCAGGTAGGATAACATTAATCCTACCGTAACCGAAAATGCCTGATCAAAGAATATGGCTCCTGCAATTCCACTCATAAATATCAGAGGCAGGAAGACACAAATATTAGTCAGGACAGAACTCAACATGGGAGCACTAACTTCTTTTGCACCCAATACACAGGATTCTGTAAGATGGAATCCTCGCTTACGAAGTTGCCCGATATTATCCGTCACGATAATGGAATTATCAATCATATTCCCGGATGCCAGAATAAGTCCGGTAAGTGAAACAACATTCAGAGATACGCGAAACAGATAGAAAAATAACAGACTAATAATAAGCGATATAAATAAACTAATCCCGATAATGAGAGATGACGGACCATCTTTTAAAAAGAAAACGGAGATCAGAAAGACAAATATGAATGCCAACAAAAGATTCTGGAGGAGATTCGATATGGTATAATCTAATAGTTCTGTTTGACTTTGCGTAACATGGAACTCAATTTCGGGAAAGTCTTTACGGAATTGCTCAACCACATCATTCATGGCACGTTGCATATTGCTCATGTTTTCTTCCGATTGTTTGATTACTGAAAGTACAATGGCTCTTTTTCCGTTATAGATAGCCATACCTTGCTCTTTCTCAGGAGCAAACTCTATGTTGGCAAAATCTTTTAACTGATAGATTCGGTCGTTCTTACGTATATAAATATTCCGGATATCTTCCAGCGTTCTTAATATGGAAGAAAAGCGGATAACATATTCATAGTAGCCATCACGGACAACCATGCTACCCGGATCCACATTATTATTATTCAATGCTCCCTCAATATCAGACAAGGTAATTCCGCTGATTTCCAACATCTTTTTATCGGGTGAAATTATAATTTGCTTCTTCATTAACCCGGAAATATCGATCATGGCTACTTGGGGTAACTGCTCAAATCGACGCCTGATTACATTTTCTGCGAATTCGCTGAGCTCGATAAATTTAGAGATATCCGTCTGTTCAAAAGTACTGTCAGAATATAAGGTGAGATCAAGATTAAATACAGGAATATCTGTAGCACTGGCTTTGATTACCCGGGGACGTTGCTGTTCACGAGGCAGGTAATTCATCGCTGCATCAATTTTCTCATTCACTTCGATAAAAGCCAGATCAGTATTGGCCCCGTATTCAAAACTCAGATGAATCACAGCATTACCATCACGGGTCTCGCTACGAATATCACGCAATTTACCTACCTGCATTAACTGTTGGCGAACTCTCGACACTACTGTATTTTCCAGTTCCCGGGCAGATGTATTCTGCCCTAAAATCTGAACGGTTATTTCAGGAATTGCAATGTCGGGCAATAAAGTTACCGGTAGATTGATATAGGTAACTACTCCTAACATTAACAGGGCTGTAAAGGTTAGCAGTACTGATATAGGACGATGGATAAGGTAGCGGATCATTTTGTTTTAATTTCTGTTTTAATAAACCTTGCTTATGCTTCAGATGCCGATAATAATCTTTAAAATTTCCATTGCATACATATATTCTTTTAATTATTTTCATCAACAATATATAATCCGGGAGAGAGATCAAAATGGTATCTTTCTTTGAACTGAATATTCTCTAAGAGTTATTTATTTTCGTAACAAAACCCGGATTAATAATATCGCCTCATAATTGTCTTATTACACATTCTTATAAAAATTGAGGCTAATAGTTTTCAAACTATTTCTACTATAAAATAAAATTGAGTGACACATTAATGAAATAGATAAGTGTTATTTTTTATGGGATATTATATAACTTAATTTTACGATTGAATAGTCTACTAATTTAAATATTTCTTAACCGTTTCATAATATTCAAATGTTCTTTTGGGATCACACACTTCTGGATGAAAAATATTCGATATTTTCTTTTGTCCTTCTTCATAAATCCCATAAAAAATATCTAAATCTTTTTCTAAGATCACATTCGAAAATATTTTTCGTGATTCATCAATAGAATTGGTAAAAGAATTGAAATATCTCTGATTTGAAAAAGAGCCTAAAACATGTATGTTATGAAATATTATACTATCTTTTGCGACATTCATTAACTCCTGATTAATACATGCAGCGCACATACCTTCAGAAACGTATAATACAAAGCAAGGTTTTGGCCTATCTTTTTCACTTAATTTATTAACAATTAATTCTATAGGGGTAAGCTGTTTTGTCTTATTCTCAGATTTATTGATACAACTAACAAGCATACATATTAATATCAAAATATATATTTTCATAATATTATTGGAAAATAAGTAATACTGGGTTATCTTCAAAGTCACGGGTTAAAATTTTATCCTTATCAGGGTGATCACTTTGTGATATTAAATCCCTTTCTTTTTCCGTAAAAGTACCATCCATTATGCCGAATAACATTTTCTCTGTTGAACCTATTAATGTTATGTTGCGAATGGTTAATAATCCCAAATTGTCAAATATTAATTTATCAGATAAATATGTCCTTTTTTCTAATTTATTATATATAAAAAAGTTCTTTAAAAAGGATTCTTCATTTTTATTAGATCCCGAGTCTTTCAAATAATTTGCATATATATATTCTTCATTTTCACCTAAAGAAATAACGATATTAAATAATCCTTCCATTAAAAGATCAATAGCTTTAATTTGTTGATTTTCAGTATTTTCCTCGTAACTTGATTTAATTAAACACCTTGCTTGCTCTTGTTTTTTTCCAAAATTTATATAATACTTCCCTTTACTTTCTTTGACATTAAATATTGTATCATTCCCATTATAGAAAAGTACATTATCTCTATATATAGATAATGAGGAAGTTCCTGTTTCATAAAAATAATTAAACATATTATTTGTTGCTCTCCGAATTTCTAAAGATCGAGAATCTAAATAAAACAAAGTATTTTCAGTTGGTAGGAAAGCGTTATTATCATAAATTAAATAAGTACTATCATTAAGAAAAAGCACTTGAGAAATTGGAAATATTTCTTTACTTCTTTTTTCATATAAATAATTCCCATTCATATTAAAATATATTGCGCGGCCTGATGTGAAAAGAATAATTTCTTCTGTAATGGGATTAATTATAAAATCGTTCAAATATGTATATTCACCTTCTCCTTGTCCTATTTTATCTATCTTAAATTGATAATATCCATTGATATCAAAACATAAAACATTTGAACGAGATGACATTTGATTAAGAAAATATATCTTATCTCGATAGATTTCCGCTTTTTTTATATGCAAACCTACTAAAGAATTTTTATTAGTTTCTAAAGGAATGAATTTAATATTTTTAAAAACTGATGACACTTTAATGTCTTTACTTAATGTTATATCAATTACTTCAACATTTGAATTTGAGTCTTTTTGTTTTTTGCAAGCAAGAAATATAAAAACACAGAAAAAAAACGCACTAATATGACTGATTTTCATTTTATCTATCTTTTAAATTATTATATATCAGAGGATATAAATCCTCTGATATGTTTGATTTATATGATTTTATCTACCACTGTAATAACCTTCAAACACACACTCTGAATCCTTCTTTTCAGTTGCGCATGCTACCCCTGACATTTTATCTTGCCATGTGGTTGTCCTATCACAAACTGTAATCTTATATCTACTATTACCTTCAGGTTTAGTAATGCTTTCTTCACATTTTGCAAGTGCTTCTATATTTGATAAAATGAGAAAAGTGTTTTCTTCATTATCGATACTGATATTAAGATTGAATACAGCTATACCTATAATAGCGAGAATAACTATTCCTATAAATATTTTCATACTTTCAACTATTTTGGAAATCTGTTAGAAATTTTACACTCATTATCTTTTTTTCAGTATTGCATGGGAGATTGCGAAGATCATCAAGCCATGAGGTTGTTTTATTACAAACAATAGCCGTAATAAAAGGTCCATCTTTTTGAATACGTTCTTCACACGCAGCTAAAGCTTCAATATTGCTTAGATAGAAATGAGAAGAATTATTTTCAACAACATTTAAATTAATATTAAATGCAGTAATTGCGGTAATGGCTACTACCATACTTCCAATAATTTTCTTTTTCATATTTAAATCTTACTTTTAGATTATAAAATTCTATTCAATTAATCGTATTTATCCTTTCAACGATTAAAGTCTCCTTGACCGCCACTTTTAATTCTTATTTTTTCTACACCTCCTTTCTTAAAAAGAAATTTAGGCCGAAAATATTGGTGCAATCCCTATTAAGTATATATATTTTCGTCCTTGCTTTCCAGATATTATCACTCTTTTATCATTACCGACGACTCATGCGCCAAATTCAAATTTCCTTCATATATTATACTATCACCAGCATTCAGCCCTGCTGATATCACATAACTATCTGAATTCTCTTGAGCCGTCTCCACATAATTCCATATAGCTTTATCATTTTTTAATGTGAAAACTACTTTTTTATTAGTACGCAATACAAGGGATGATTTAGGTACAATAAGTTGTTTCCCAAGCAATCGCTGTACCCGAACTTTCACATTCATGCCTTCATAAAATTGATTATCTTTATTGGTTGCAATGGCTTTTATCATTACCATCCCATTTTTATCAATGAGAGGATTGATTTCCGAAACTCTTCCCTCTACCGCATAAGATGATTGAGAAAATGGAGAAACAATTACTTTATCATTGACATGTATAAGTGACAATTCATTTTCCAGGATATGAAATATCACTTCAGGTTTCTGATTGTCTATGATAAGGCAGAATGGATCACTGCCAGGTTGGTTATATTCTTTCATTGTCAGGTTAGCTATAACACCCCCAAAGGGAGCATATAAGGTAGCTGCATTCAAATTATATGTTGACATTATATAATTATTCTGGCTTTGATCATAATTACTTCGTATTCTGGCTATTTTCATCACTTCAGGAGGAATACGTAAAGAATCGTTGAGTGAATATCCCTGCCCAATCAATACATCCTGCAAATCGAGTTTGGCACGTTCCAGTGATTCAATGGCTTGGTTCATACTGTTTTTCAATTTGAAATCATCCAATTCTGCCAGCTTCTGACCCTTCATAACTCGCTGTCCGTTTTTTACATAGATTCTCAGAATCTGGTCCTGTGATTGAAACCTTAATTCGGCTTTATTCATGGAAGCAATCGTACCGTTAGAAATCACTTCATAATGAAAATCCTGATATTCCAGTAATTTGGCTTTAACTTCTGGTATATTTTCGTTTACTTCGATGACTTCCAACTCATTCTCAGTTTCTTTTTTTGAAGGAGAGGAACAGGAATATACCAGAGGCATAAGGATGGTACAAAGTATTATGTACTTAATCATATTTATTGGGATTATATTTTTCACACATTGATTTTACTTTTTCTCTTATTTCATTTACCGCCTCAGAATGAACTTTAGCTTCTTTAGAATGTATAAAGTCAGCCATTTCGCACACCTTTTCATACCGGCCAGTTTCTTCGTAGAGTTTCGACAACAAGTAATAGGGATAAAGGCGGCTTGGTACAATTAATGATGCTTTGATAAAACTCTGCTCTGCTAGTTCATAAAGTTTCATGGCCTGATAATTTTTACCTTTGATATTGTATAGCATTGGATCACAACTTATCGCCATTGCTTTTTCCAAAATCAGATTACTTTTTTCATACTGTTCTGATTTTGATAGGCTATGAGCATATTCAAAGAGAAATTCAGTTTCATGTTGTAAAAACGGATACAAATTATCATATTCTGTTATTGCTTCTTGATGAAAACCAATATTTAATAAGATCTTTGTTTTTTGCCAACCTTTATATGCTTGATACATCGGCATTTTTTTTATAAACAAGTACACCTGTAACTGCAACCAAGGTGAAAAGAAAAAATATACGGATCATTGAAAAACGTTGATTACCAACACTCGTCATTTCCGAAGTCAAAGCCAGCAAAAAGACAAGGGATATAAGAAACGGAAGAATACTAAACGGATAGGACATAAAAGCAAAAGCAAGAAGAGAAGCTAATGAGCCTATTACTCCCCATTTTTTTTCTTGAAACCCAGATAAAAAGCATATACAATGAGGCAAACAAACAGTAAAAAAGGAATTATTCCAACCTCGATACTTAACTGAAAATATTCATTGAACCCATACTCCGGATTTCCGGCAACGTTCCGCTCTTGTTCGGTGAATTGCTGATTCTTAAAATAATTAGCTTGTTGATCTCCATAAACTCCTGGAAAATTGCCCAATCCTACTCCCCACGGATGTTCACCAATAACATTTGCCGATATTTTCCAGATCAGAAACCTCCCATCAGCAGAATCTTTCTTCAAATAATAAATTCCCGCCATAGCAAGGATTATTAGAAAGGAACCCAGAATCAAGATTTTGTTTTTAAATCGTTTTATATAACTCAAAATATAATTCTCATAATTCTTAAATTGATAGATGTAACATAATCCTGTTACTATGCACCCCAAGAGCATGGCAATCCAGGATGCTCTACTCATGGTAGAAGGAAGGATCAAAACAATGCTGATCAACGTAATAACGGATACACTCCATCTAAAATAGTAGGGTATATAGAATATCTGGAATTTATTATTCAACATTGGGTAATCCCGAAGTATATAATAGAAGGCTAAAGGGGCCACCATAGATAGGTAACCAGCGTATGGTCCCGGATTAAAAAAAGATCCAGTAGTTTTAAAAAGATTATGGAAGGATGGAGAAAGTCCATACAACTGTCTTAATCCCCACAGAGCCTCTATAAAGCCTGTTAATACAAAAAATACAATAAGAATAAAAGCATTCCATTTGTCTTGTACAATAAATATTTTGATATAAATGTATAAAAAGAAGATTAATCCTAACTGAATGGATTGAAAAGTAACTAATCGATTATGGTAATAGGTAACAAAGAATGAGGTAAGGCAAAATAATGCAATCAGCAAATCCAAAAGTGAAAAAGATATTTTTTTATGATTCAGACAATAAGAAAAAAAGGTGGCTAACGAAACGATTAAAAGAGAGAAGTAGAACCAAATATATTTCCCGGAAATAATCCCATTTGCCATATCTTTGCTTATTGCAAAAACTGTTGAAAGAACCAGAACAAATGGAACTGTAAGAATTAAATTTATTATAGCCTTCATCCTATATCTCTGTTTCATGTTCTGCTATTTTATTTTCTTTAAAAAATCGCTCCATTTTGTTTTTCCTGTAGATATATCTTTTATATTCCATACAAAAGCAACTTTCCCAACAATATGATCTTCCGATAATAACCCCCAATAGCGTGAATCTTGTGAATCAAAAACAAAGTCACCAGCCATAAAATAATAGTTTTTAGTAAAAGTATATTTCTGTATGGTGCTATCCCCCATTAATACATGCATCGCTTTTGTTTTGATTGTTTTCCGACTTTCAAATTCAATGAGTTTCTTATAGAGTATAATATTAAGGGTATCAATTAACAACGTTTCATTCTTTCGTGGCACATACAAGGGGCCGAAATTCTTTATATTCCATGAATAGCGTGTATCAAATGGAAAACAGTTATATATATCCGAATTAAAATCATTGTCTTTTCTTTCTGCCAGATATTGTTGATTTTTATAACACCCAAGTGTATCTGACGACTGGGTAACTTTATAAATCCCATTTTCAATATAAAAGGTATCTCCTGGAATGGCCACACATCGCTTGGCATAAAATACATTCATATCTATACTCATTCGCTGCCAATCAGAATACGGGAAATTGAAAATCAATACCTCATTCCGTTTTACAGAAAATCCTGGCATTCTTTTTACTTCAGGAACTTCACCTTTTTTAAGCGTAAAGAAATTAGTGATAATACGCGCACCTGGAGTTAATTTACTTACTAAAACCTGTTCACCCGCTTTTATGCTAGGTTCCATAGAAGGAGTGGGAATAGAGAATTTGGCAAAAACAAAAACACGCAAAATGATCGCTAATGAACTTGTGAAAAATATCACTAAAGTCCATTGCAAAAGATTTTTTAATCCGTATTTCAGTTTATGTTTTATTTCCTTCATGATACTTTTTAGGTTTAAAAGCCACTCAAATCACAGAATTATCTTTTGTATTGATCCTTTTACTTAATTATAGGGATACTATACTAATTTGAATACAAGATTAATTAAAACTTTATAACCAATAATTTAGGATTTGATTCTTCATCGTTGGGGTCATAAGCAGACAGTATTATATACCCTTCAATATGCTTCATGAAATATTGAAATTTCAATTCTTCTTTTGAATCATAAAAATAACATACAGATACTTTCGAGGATTCTTTATTATATCTTGCTATGTTCATATTTCCTTGAAAAGTAAATATAAACCAGAGGTCATTTATGTCTTCTTGGACATATCTAATACCTGTAGCTAACCAAGAACTATTTGAATTAAGGTATTCTATAATTTCTCCGATTTCTCTATTTACTCTTTCAATTTCTGGAACCTTATTTTTTTGAAAATCAATATAATATTCAGGGAAAACTTTATTATCTTTTATTGTATAAATCGTATCATTCAAAAACTCCCAATATGAAATATGATCATCATACGCATAACAATAGTCGAACACTCCTATGCCAGAAGTTAAATTTCTATTATCAATATTACTTATCATATCCAGATCTTCATCCAAAATAGCCAGAGTAGGTACTTGTACTCTATCTCCCTGATATTTCTTCCTCCCTATGTATCTATGGCCATAAACCGGATATATGGAAGACATACTTTCAACTATTTTCTTGGAGGAAATGAAGGATCCATCCGTTGCATAAATGAATAATGTTTGAAGATTACTATCATATGTGTTCATATTACCTTCTTCAAAAAAAATGAATCAACACTTGTATATTCGCCAGGACCTGAACCTCTTTTTCCTATGCTATGTAAAAAATTGCCTTGCGTGTTAAATACCAAGAGGCGGTGCTTATCATAAACATAGATTTTATTATTTATAATTTCGATCTGCTCAATTTCAGTTAATAATGAATTATCTGTTAATTCAAGTTCTATTTCTGTGATTTCGCACTGTGTATTATTTCTTATATCAATGGCTTTTGCAGCTTCAATATCTATAGCAATGGTTTCAAAATGATGATTATCAACTCTTTTATTACAAGAGATTAGAAATAATGCATACAACCCTACAAATAAATAAATAAAAACTTTCATATTTAAATATTAGTTGTGTTTGATAAATGACACTACAATTAGTGATAAAATCACTAATTGTAGTAAATAAATACTAGAAATAATCTCAGACGCATTTACAGTTATTTTGCTTACATTGCGCTCTTTGCCCTGATGGACAATCTGCACTGCAAGACAACTTTACTGTTTGTCCCATTACATTTGCAAACCATTCGGTACTACACCTGCTTCTATCATCGTTTTCCCCTGCCAATGCTTCAATATTTTCCAAACTTAAAAAAGAAAAATTGTTATTATTAGTTTCGTGTGTAATATTAAATGACATTATCGCTGCAATAACCAAAACTAATACTCCGCCTAAAATTTTTTTCTTCATATAAATTAAATTTTCTTATTAATAATTCCTATATTTAACTGTATATATCATTTCAACAGTCCATCTCACCAGTGAGATTTTCAATTTCTGATCTTTATATTTGCCAATACCTCCTTTTTTTCAAACAAGCAAGGAAAACAGGTGGTATATAATTGTCTGGCTTTGCAAGAGAAGACAATCCTCCACCCTTTCCTTCATTTATCCTTGCGTCAAACCTTTCAATATCAGTTTTTTGGAACCTTCTTTACTATTACAATACACAATAATGGTTTTATTGAAATAGCCCGAAGTATCCGGTGTTATTCTAATTTTAATTTCTGTTTTTGCTCCAGGATTTATGGGTCGTTTATCCCATTCTGGAACTGTACAGCCACAGGAAGCAGAAATATCTGATATCACTAAAGGAATATCTCCAGTATTATGGAGTATGAATGTTGCTATAGATAATTGATTTATCTTTAAATTTTCTAACTCAATCTCCGTATTTTCCGCTTCTAACGTAGTTAATTGCGAAGGCATTGGTTCTCCAGTCTCTTCTTTAGTAATCGTTCGCTTATAAAGATCCCATATTTGAGGATTGATAACTGGATTCCCAATCAAAAGCACTTTATTTTCTTCATTCAAAAGAAAGCATTGATAATTCATTTCTTTAGGCAGCTTATTCAGTTTATCAAGTTTGCCTTCTCTATCCATAAATACCATTTTTCTGAAATTATCACGCTTCAATTGAAAATTTAATTCGCTTTCATCTTTAGGATGAAAATAGAAATGGAAACTGACTTTATCTGCCATCAATTCGCTAGCCTCTTGCATATATGCCATCCACTTATAAAGTTGTAATTTACAACTAGTACATCCGACTGAATCGGTGTAAATAAGTATTTTAAAAGGTGTATCTTTAATCGTATAGATTGTGTCCCTCCCCCAATAAGTAGTTGACACATCAGATGGAAACTGAATTTCTTTCCCCACCCATTCGGCAACTATTCTTTTTGCATTAGCTAATTGTTCGTTCTTTTTGCAAGAAGCGATGAATAAAAATAAATATATACTTATTACGTAAATAAGAACTTTCCTGTTTTTCATTATTTAATCAGATTTTTAATGAACAAAGTATTTAAATAGTTTATCGTGAATTTAGTTTATTGATTTTACCACCATTCCTGCTTACCTTCCCGATATGTAAATATTCGTTCTTCCTTTCCTTTGGTGAGACATCGAAGTAAAAAAAGAGCATTCGTTGGACAATCTTTATAAGAAAGAAATACATCATGAGTTTTTCTCTTTCCTAAAGACTGAAAACATCCCTTTGACCAAAAGAAAAGTTCATACTCATTATCTGTTTCGATATTATTACCGTCACCCCGCATGATACAAGTGATTCGTGATATATTTATCGGTTTCCCAAAGTCCATTCCAATCCATGAATCAGAAGGAGTAGGTGCATCAAAAAATGTCAATAAATTCCCATCAAAAACAGCCTCTCTTTCATATATCTTTTCACGCCTATACGAACCCTTGGTACCAATCACCCTCCCTATTGTAGAATATATTGAGTCTCTTTCGTAAAAAGCGAGTTCAGCTACATTTACAAATCCGTAATGAGAAGAATAGTATCGCCAATATCTGTATTTTTGATTATTTTCTTTTAGCTCGATTTCATTTTCCAAGTTCAAAAAAGTATGAATGGTTACACTGTCCTCAAAGTTAGCAGTATGGGCTGCCTGGATTTTGGCACCTAATATTCTTAAATTTTCACCATAACTGTAAGGCATACTGGGATATTTTCTATATAATTTTAGTGTCTGCCGATTGATTGTATCAGGAGTTAAAAGAATCTTTTTACCAGTCAAATCCACCTTTATAGGGTCACTCAATGAATATATACCATCTGAAGCGTATAATACTGGCAAATAAACAATATCCTTGCCTACTTTTTCAAACAAAAAGCCATCTCCTTCTCTTCTTCCCCAAGCTACAGGTATCCATTCTTCGTTATTAAAAACTGAGAGGTATGCATACTTACATTCTGTTTTTTCATTTAGACGTACAAAAATATCTGTTGTATTCATATACTCTTCTGTGACGTCTTTTAAAAAAGGAGTTTTGAAAGCCTGAGGAACACGCTTCTCCACCTCGTTTAATCGCTTTAATTCTTTATTCTTAGCATATGTCATTCTATACACTTTTGCCATTTTATGATCCTTTTTATGAGGTGTTCCGGCCGGAGTATTGGCTCCTTCAAAAGCCGATGTTTTACCAGTATTCTCTAATAAAACATTCCATACATGTCCCATATTTCTAAAAGGCCACTGAGGTGTTAAATCTATAGCACAGGGAATTCCTTTCGCTCTTAAAACTGCTGTCGCCATGATGGAGTATTCTTCACAAGTACCGCATGGTATTTTAAGTAATGTCCTAAGAGGTTTTACCGGAGGAAACGAAACTGGCCATATCCTTGGAAAAATATCTTGTCGCATATTTTCTGTTACAATGTTGCAGGCTGCATAAGCACTCTTTTCATAAAGAGAACAATAACTAAGATTAACCAGTGATTGATTGTAAGACTCCAGACTATATTCTCTCCAATCATCTAGTGCCTGTCCTTCAACAACTTTGTACGGCAATAAATATTCACAAAACTCATCAAATGTCAAATGAGTGGACCATGGTTCTTCTTTCCAAACCTTGTATGCAAAATCTATATTTTTGATCAGATATTCTGAAGAAATAAATTTTACATCCTCGACCTTATGAGAAAAGTCATTTTCATATTTTGAAATTTCCCGTATATATAATGTATCTATTTCTTCATAATTCATTGTTCTTCCCATTGTTAATACAGAATCTAATTCTCCAAAATAATTTTTCAGCAAAAATGTGTTTTCAAAAGAATAATGTCCGGGCATATTTTCTATTAAGAAACAAGCTGCTTTATACTTTAAAGTATCATCTTTATAATGGTAAAGTACTTTTTCGAGTTCAAATCTATTTTCTGAAGCATATGTTAACGCCTCCTCTAATAAATTAAAAGTCTTCTTCTGACAACTGCACAAAGTCACAACTCCATACAAAAGAATAATTATTATTTTTAGCGCAATAAATATGTCACTACTCTTCATCTTCAAGAAAAAATTGGTGCAGATTAATATGGTACTTTATATGGATACAAAAGAAAGCTATAATAAATAATTTTCTTAAAACAAATGCTGAATAAAAAGGTAATTTTGAAGCATTTCCTTGGTTACACAGGTTACAATTTATATTTAAGACATACATACTATTGATTTGTCGTAGTTTTTTGTTTGGGTTTGGGTAATCAAAGAATGTATGTTACGTATATTAATCCTCTAGATTATTCTTAAATAGTACATCTTCTTTTATTTTTTTAAATTAAGAATATATATGACGTTTCAATCCAAATAAAACGAGCAAAGAGGATAAACTAATCCACTAATTATCAATTATTTACAAAAACAGAGTAAAGGGTATATAACTAAAGGGTGCCAAGATATATAACTAAGCATGCCTTAGGTATATAACTAAGCACCCTTTAGTTATATACCTTGGCAGTCGTTTATTTTGAAGCATACAGAAATCCTAACAAACCACTGTAATAATCTGATTTTAACTCCTCGGCATTAACTTTAATTCCTTTGGATATACTTTATCGTCTTGACCTTTCTTATTTTTTTTAGTATCACTGATATATTCTGTTGCAAAAAATAACTTAATTAATATACTCCCAAGAAGCAACTTTGTGATCATATTATTCTATTACTAAACAGTTAAAATAAATACCATCTTCAACTATTCTTTAAATCTATAATAAAATAGAATGGGATTTGAATCTTCACTGAGTTTTAAAAGTTCATTGTATTTATCTATATCTTTAGAAATAATTCCTTTTTCCAGAGCAAAAATTAAATCAGAAAGTGATCTTGTATTATAATAAAAATAAATTCCATCTTTTGTTGCATAACCTAATTGTGGAAAATAAAAAGATGATTTATCAGTAGAAAAGATGTAGTCATTTTGTATGTTATTATACAAGATTGTCTCATTTGTGTTAATATTAAGGATGACAAATTTTATAGAATTTCCCTGTGTATATTGGAAATGCAAATAATTGCCATATTCAATAAATGTATTGAGATGATAATCATTATTAGTTTTCATTAAGTCCAGAATGATTTCATCAGATGATTTTAATTCATTCAACTTTTTGGAATCTATAAATTTCCTACTTTCAAAGACTAAATAAGTACTTGGGATCTCTTTGCTAATATCAATTACTCTATTCATAAAAATGCCTGAAAATAAAAATCTTTTTCCTGTAAAATAAAATGGAGATAACAAAGCCATGTCCGCATTTTCCCAACCTTTATTATCTTCTACAGAATAATAAAATTCAAAGCATTCACCTGTTATTTGATTGATTTTTTGTAACAGAAAATTATCTTTTGATGAATTATAAACAAAATTTGCATCAGCATATAAAGAGCCATTTGAAAACGCTAATTCGCCCACTAAACTTCCCTTATTGTTCCAAATATTAATGGAAGAAATAAATTCACCTGAAGATATTGAAAATTTAAGTATGCTTTGTTTATAATAATCTAAAATATATAATTCATTTTTATTCGAATCAATTGTGAAATCAGAAATACTTACACATTCACCTGGCCCATTCCCTATCTTTCCAATCTTTCTAATAAATTTTCCATCATCCTTAAATAATAAAATACATTTAGCAATATGTTTGTCCAATATAAAAATTGTATCTTTATATACCTGCATTTTATTGATCATCCCTATAAGAGACTCTTCGTTCTCTTCAAGAATAATCGTTTTTCCTTGTCCAAATATAGAAGAATAAAATAAAGTTGATTCATGATTTGCATTCTCTATATTAATCAAATAACCTTCTTCAGGTATCCTTCTTGCGCAGGATAACATGAAGAACAAACATATGGTTAGCAATTGAATCTTCATAGTTTACTAAACAAAGACACAAGAACAGTTTGATAAAAATGTCTTGTATCTTTATTTTTTTTTATTACTTTCTACAATAATTGGTAGAATAACAAACATCACTACTAACCTGGCCTTTACAATCAAAGTTTTGATGTTCCATTCCTTCTTTACAACTCCCTGAGTCCCCTCGGTATGAGCAACTGTGATCTTTACTTATCCAAGCATAATAAGGTGCTCCAGCCTCTGTACAATAGAGTCTTGGTCCATAGACTGTGGTTGTCCTTGTTTTACACGGATTATTACCAGATTCATTTTGTGCTAAGGCCTCAATATTTGCTAGACTCATAGCAAAGAGATTATCATTATACATATTAACATTTACATTAAACACCGAAATAAGTACAATCAATAAAACAAAAAGTCCTTTTAAAACCTTTCTTTCCATACAATTCAAATTTTCAAATTAATAATAGTCTATCTAGTTCGTAGTTTTTTATAATTTATCTATTTTTGTATCGTTGACATTTTAAATTTCTATAAGAGGCATTAGTTTTCATTAATTCAACTACAAGAAAAGAAGAATAAAAATATACATACAATTTATTAAGCCCATTTTAAGCACTATTATTTATTAGCAAATCTAAAAATCTAAATTGTTTTTTTAAAAGAAATTTGCTCCATAAAATTGTAAATCTGTAGAAAATTGATTGTATTGCGTTGCTTTCATAATACATCATTTGGAAAAACATCATTCATATAAACAATTGTATTACAGAAAGTTTAATAAATCATTACTAATAAAATCACTACACATTTGCATATTTTTAGATATTGGGTAATTACTTTTTTTTATAACTTCCTCAGGTTTTCGTGAAATTAGTAAATATATATTTTTTAATTTAATAAGTATACTACATACAAGAAGTGCAAGAAATCACTCTAGAATCACTCCATATATTTAAAAATATGCTTAAGAATATCCTTATTTGTAGTTTTTTTCTAATGTTTTTATCAATTATATATTCATGTCGCACAGATCATCCAAAACAGTCTAAAAGATTAACCTTTGCTTTGTCAATGGCGGGAAAAAATAAAAATGAATTGGAAAAAACACTGAATTATTATTTATTAATCACGCCTGATAGCTTAAAATATAAAGCTGCTTGTTTTTTAATCGAAAATATGCTTGGACATTATTCGTATAAAGATACCCTTGTAATTGCCAATTATTATAACGAAATCGATTCAATAGCAGAGTTAAGTGACAGAGACAGTTTATATGAAATTATATCAAATAAGTATAATGGAATCTCTCTACAAGCAAAACCGGATGTAGAATGTATATCTTCTCAATACTTAATTGACAATATTGAGAATTCATTCAAGCTTTGGCGAAATAACGAGTGGACAAGACAACTCGATTTTAACGATTTCTGTGAATACATCCTTCCCTATAAGACCATGAGATATCAGATATTGGATAATTGGAAGGTATATTTTTCGGAATATGCAAAAAACATTTGGATAATATGCAATTAAACGCTTTGTTTAGATCTTCCTCTTATAAAGCATGTGAAATGGTATTGTATGAGCTTAGAAGGAAAGTCTCCATAAATTACACTCCAGATAAAGGACTTATTCCCATAAAAAGGTTACGAACCTTAACTCAGATACCGTTTGGCGTTTGCGATGACTATTCCAATATATGTCTGGCGGTGATGAGAGCTCACGGAATTCCTACTGCAATTGATTTTATACCTCAATGGCCATTCAGAAGCCATGGCCATTCTTGGAATGTCTTGTTTAATAATTCAGGGAAAAATTATTTATTTGAAATTGGTCATGATAAAGCCGGTTATCCCAACAGACCAGAATACAAATATTGCAAAGTTTTTAGAAATACCTATTCAATAAATGAAGATTTGTATGAATTGAATATCACTGAAAGATTTATTCCTCAATTATTCCAAAACTTATGCATGAAAGATGTCACTGAAGAATATGTATCATACCAGGATATTAAAATCAAAGTAAGGAATTATGGAAATTCAAAATATGCATATTTGGCCGTTTTTGATAATCAGAAATGGACACCCATACATTGGGGAAAAATAATTGATGGCAAGGCGAAGTTTAAGAAAATGGGAAAAGATATAATGTACCTTCCCGTTTGTTATGGTCCCCACGGAATATTTGCAGTGGGAGATCCTTTTAAATGTACCAGTAAAGGTGAGATACAGACACTCAAACCTACAGTAACGAGTTTACAAAACATGATTTTAACTAGAAAATTCCCTTATCTTCATCCGCCATTTGCCAATTTATGCCGTATTAGGGGAGGAAAAATACAGGCATCCAATGATAAAACATTCAAAAGATTTGAGACTTTGCACATAATCGAGAAGGGTACTAATAAATTTGAAGAAAGAATAATTAATCCGGATAATTATCACTTCCGGTACTGGAGATACTATTCTCCCGACGATTCCTTCTGTAACATAGCTGAATTAGCCTTTTTTGAAGCAGATTCCATTAGTCCTACTCAAGGAAGAGTTATTGGTACGAAAGGATCTTGGTACAATGAATCGAATAAGACCATACAGGCTGTTTTCGATAATAATCCGCTAACCTTTTTTGACGCACCTACTGCAAGTGACTCCTGGGTTGGAATGGATTTTGGAAGAAAAGTTTCTATACAGAAAATACGATATTTGCCAAGGGGGGACGGAAATTGCATAGAAATCGGAGACGAATATGAACTTTTTTACTGGAATGATACATGGAAATCGTTAGGTCGTAAAACTGCGGATCAAGTTTATTTAACCTATAACAATTGTCCATCAAATGCCTTGTTTTTACTGCATAATCATACAAAAGGGATAGAAGAACGAATTTTCACCTATGAAAATGAAGAGCAGATATGGTGGTAGGAAGTGGAGAAATTATCCAAACTGGTGTACTATTCGTTCAATAACATATAAGCCATGCCACGTTGGTAACCTTTTTCTTATATTTGTTTTGAACAATAGTCTGATACAATGAAACGATTTATTTTACTTCTCCAATTTATCACTTCATTCTTTTGCTATTCCATAGCTCAGCCCCTATGTGAAATCAATCATTTTTCCATCAATGAAGGACTCGCACAAAGCATCGTTACAGCTATCCTGCAAGACCAGAAAGGATTTATATGGTTAAGTACCTGGGACGGATTAAACAAATACGATGGTTATACTTTCAAAAAGTATAAATCTCTGCAGGAAGAAGGATCGACACTGACTGGCAATCGTTTTAATCATATTTATGTCAGCAGATATGGAGACATCTGGTGTCACACCAATCAAAACCGAGCTTATTTGTTCAATAACCAAACAGAAAAATACATGGATGTATTGCAGAGTGTGGAAATGGAAATGCATCAAACAAATTTGGTTAAGAGAATCTTCCCCTTGCCGAAAGGGATTGCATGGATAATCTGTGAGCGTGGCAATTGTTTTCGTATAGACGAGCTGGCGATCAGAGAAAAAAAGGAATTACGCTCTATAATACATTCGGAAATACATTGAAAGGAGAATATATATACACCGTTTTCCAGGACAGTGAAGAAGATGAATGGATACTCACCAACAAAGGAATCTCCATTGTGGGACGGAAAGAAATAAAAAGTGATTTCCCGTTTAAATACATACAGGAACATCATAACAACATTTGGTTGGCTTCGTCGAACGGTAAACTGGCCCGGTATGACCAAACCACTCAAACTCCACAGTTTGTTGAACTACCGCATGATAAATGCCGAATTTTAACAATGCATTCTCTGGATAATAATATATTGGCTCTCGGAACCAATGTGGGATTGGTTTTATTCAACACAGAGAACCTAACTTTCCAACAAATAAGTATCCAGACTCCTACCCATCCGGATAATAATGTGGCGCAGATATTTCAAGATAGCAAAGGAGAACTCTGGTTATTTTCCCATGACAAAGGAGTCATCCGTGTGAATGTAAAAAACCAGGAAATACAACATCTTTTCACTCCTCCTTCCGATGTTATTCATTTTGAACGTGCCAACCTGCCCTTTGTATACGAAGATCCCATCGGATGTGTATGGGTTCTGCCTCGGGAAGGAAACCTCAGCTATTACGACCGGAAAGAGAAAAAGCTAACCGGCTATCTGGTCAATCCGGATGATCCTAAGTCTGGTTTCTATCCGTTTGTACGTAATTATTGCGCAGACAACCAGGGCAACCTTTGGCTTACCTCCAATCGGGGTGCCAAAAAAGTATCCTTCCTGCGCAAGCATTACGAAGAGATCCACTTGGATTACGGCATGGAGGTTCGTGCATTCTTATGCGATAGCCGAAACAATTTCTGGGTAGCAACCAAAAGCGGAAAAATCAGGATATTTGATGCAAACATGAAGTTAAAAGGTTACTTATCAAACAGTGGGAAAATAACGCAAGCGAAGGAGTGTTTTCAGCACAGTGCATACTGCCTGACTGAAGATCAGGACGGAAATATATGGATTGGAACCCGGCATGACGGCTTATTTTTATTGAAAAGAAAAGAAAATACGAGCCATTCCTTTCAGTTGGAGCAATACAAAAATGATCCGGACAATAATTTCAGTCTGAGCTCCAATAATGTGTATTCCATTCTTCACGACGATAAGAAACGTATCTGGATTGGATGTTACGGAAGCGGAATCAATCTGGTACAAAAAGATCAGGAAGGGAAGATACGTTTCATACACAGTGGAAATCTGCTCAGCAACTACCCTTCCTCCCATTCCTCTAAAGTCCGCTACATCACCCAGGTGCCTGGAAATGTTATAATGGTGGGCACAACAGAAGGATTACTGACTTTCTCTTCCGAATTCACTCAACCCGAAGAAATCAAGTTTTATCGGAATGTATGCCAGCCGGGAGTACCTTCGAGCCTGAGCAACAGCGATGTGATGCAGATTTTCACCGACAGCCGCAATGATATTTATCTGGTTACTTTTACAGGAGGGATTAATAAAGTTGTTTCGGGAGACTTATTGTCGGAGTCCATCGCTTTTAAAAGTTACACAGAACGTAACGGGTTGTTGTCAGACCTGACTCTTTCTATGATTGAAGACAAAAAAGGTTTCTTATGGATCGTTTCGGAAAATGCTTTATGCAAATATGACCCATACAATGAAACTTTCGAAAACTTCGATCATCAGTTTCTGAAGAAAAGCTCCGAATTTTCCGAAGCCATCCCTACCCTAACGCCCAATCATCAGATAGCATTCGGTACAGATAGAGGAGTCATGGAAATTGATCCGGATCAGATTCAAAAGAGCAATTACACGCCTTACATTGCCTTTACCGATATTAAAATACAAGGATCTCCCTTATATACGGATATTGATAACCAGGAGAAACTAACCCTGGAACCATCCGAACGAAACATAACCCTTCAGTTTGCCGCGCTGGATTTTATTAATCCGGATGGCATTCAATATGCCTATCGCCTGAAGGGACTGGAAGAAAAATGGAACTATGCCGATAAAAACAGAACAGCCAGTTACCTCAATATCCCCAAAGGAAAATACAGCTTCGAAGTAAAATCCACAAATGGGGATGGGCTCTGGGTAGATAATATACGAAGCCTTTCCATTGAAGTACTCCCAACTTTTGGAGAAACCATCTGGGCATTGATATTGTATTTCCTGCTGTTTATTCTGTTGACAGGAAGCATTGTATATGTTCTTTTTTATATCTATCGTTTACGCCATCGGGTAAGTATGGAACAGCAACTGGCGAATATAAAGCTCCGATTCTTTACCGATATCTCGCATGAACTTCGTACTCCCCTCACACTGATATCAAGTCCGGTGAATGAAGTACTTGTGCACGAACCGCTTACTCCTACTGCCAAAGAACACCTGGCACTGGTTCAGAAAAACACCAATCGAATGCTTCAATTAGTTAACCAGATACTTGATTTTAGAAAAATACAAAATCATAAGATGAAAGTGCTGGTGGAAGAGGTCAATATCATTTCCTTACTCCATAAAATTGCAAGTAGCTTCAATCAAATAGCGGAAGAACAACAGATCAACTTCAGCATGGAGTACCTCCGCCCGGATATACGGGTATGGATTGACAAGGATAAATTTGAAAAGATATTCTACAACCTGATATCGAATGCCTTTAAATATACCTCTCCCGGCAAAAAAATAACACTCCGAATCGTAGAAGAAACGTCTCACCTATCCATATCGGTAATGGATGAAGGGATAGGTATTCAGCCTCAAAAATTATCCACTCTCTTCCAGCGGTTTGAAACACTGGTAAGCAACAATATCCTTCAACCCTCTTCCGGCATTGGTCTTTCACTGGTGAAGGAGCTAGTGGAATTACATCATGGAATGATTGAAGTATTCAGTGAACCGGGTAAGGGAAGTGAATTTAAAGTCAGCTTCCGAACAGGAAATGAGCATTTCCAAAAAGATGACCAGGCAGAATTTATTTTATCTGATACCGAAACTTCACCCCAGACCGTTTTCAATTCTTCTGATTCGCCGGATATTTCTTACTCACCGACAGAGATCCCGGATAAGGGAGGTGTCGACGAAAAAGATTCTATTCTTATTGTAGAAGACAATGACGAACTCCGGCATTTCCTGAGTCGTACATTAACGAAGCATTATCAGGTACTGATGGCAAAAAACGGAAAAGAAGGTCTGCAAAAAGTACTGGAATACATTCCGGATGTAATTATCAGCGATGTGATGATGCCTGAAATGGACGGACTCGAAATGGTCAGAAACATTAAAGAGAACACAGATACCTGTCATATTCCGGTGATATTGCTCTCTTCCAAATCTTCATTGGACGATCGTATCCAAGGACTGGAACAGGGCATCGACGATTACATCACCAAACCATTCAGTGCTACTTACCTGAAAACACGCATCAGTAGTCTGCTCAAACAACGGAAGCTTTTACAGGAGAAATATCTTTCTGCTTTAACCACTCAAAAAGAATATACTTCGGTAGATAACTTCCTCTCCCAGCCTCAGATTATCGCCAGTGATGAACGGTTTCTCAAAGAAGCAGTGGAGTTTATCGAAACGAATATCGACCAATCCGAACTGACCATCGACGAGTTTGCCAATGCCTTGTTAATGAGCCGGACTGTCTTTTATCGCAAACTAAAAGCCGTTATAGGACTGACGCCAGTCGATTTTATCCGGGAAGTGCGTATTAAGAAAGCGGTGCAGTTGATCGATTCCGGAGAATATACCTTTTCACAGGTAGCCTACATGACTGGATTTAATGACCCGAAATACTTTACCAAATGTTTTAAAAAACAAATCGGAATGACACCCTCCGAATACAAGGAAAGTAAAGCCATGCAGAATTAGAGAAATTTTACTCCATTGACGGGGCATTTATCCCCACTTCGTCAATTTAAGTAAATCAGCCGTTTGGTGAGGCAGAGCTAATCTTTTACCCGGAACGGGTAGCAAGTGCATAACCACGGGATTACATCCAGTCGTGGTCTGAAGATTTAAAGACGTTAAAATCTTTACGCAATCCTGTAGGGATTACAGGTGCATAACCGTGGGATGGATATCCCACGGGATAGAAATAACTATCCCGTGAGCCGCGAAGTGGGTCAATAATATATTCTTCACCCCCTATTGGGGCTGTGAGAGTAGAGTCGGATTATCTGTTTCCACGGGATACATCCCGTGGTTATGCACATACAATCCCTCCGGGATTTCTTCAGCAGACCTTAGATTTTGGCTTGATGGCTAAGAAATGTTATCTTCCGACCACGACTGGATATACATCCCGCGGTTAAGTACATAAAATCCCTTCGGGATTCAACAAACAATGACCTGCTGAAACATTCTCATCAACACCAAAGATCTACCCTCCGATAAATTACGCTGCCGGATCGATGAATCCGCCATCATTACCGCCATTTCCACCGGTATCCTCATCCTCATCATCCGTAGAAGAACTTATTGTTCCCCCCCCCAGTTGCGTAATGTTTATGTACTCAACTCCGTCCAACAGAGCGCGGGTTGAAGTACTTCCCGACGGACGTTTGTATTCGGGAGTAAAACGACATACCAAACGGCTGATCTGCGAGCTACTGACGTCTTCCGGTTTTTCAACTCCATTTCCACCCGCATGAGCAACCATAGTAAAAGTACCCAGTCCGTCAAGACGAACAGTGCAGCTATTCAGCAACTGGTCACGCATCACGGCCATCAGGTTACGCACTACGTTATGCACATCACCCGGGGTAAGGGATGACTTCTCTGCAATCAACTCACCCAATTTCTGGGTATCCACTATTTTCCTTGTTTTTACCAACCGGGGATAATACAGTTTTTTACCCTCTTTTGTTTCTAAACTCGACTGGTAAGCTTTGTAAATTAATGCCATACGATTTCTGTTTTAAAGTTTTAAAATACGCTTGATAATCTTACTAAAACAAAGGTACAGATAACCCAAATTTTGAGTCGCTTTCTTCTTACAAAAGCCCACAAAAAGAGCCGATATGTGCCTGAAAATGACTATATTTGTAGTATGGAAGCAAAAATAAAAACATACGGTAAAAGTGAATTTGCCTTATTATATATGCCTAACGTTCAACCGGCAACAGCAAGAAGCACACTGAGAGAATGGATCAAAAGAAACCCGAAACTGGAAGCAGAACTGATAGAAGCGGGATACAGCAAAAGAGCTGTCTTATTAACGCCCGCACAGGCAGAAATCTTCTTTAAATACTTAGGAAAACCATAAAAAGAGGAAGACAAGTATCCGATATCCTTTTCCCCCTTGTTTCCGTTGCTTCAATAATAAGTGCAGGAATCTTAAGCACAGATATAATTCAGACTAATTGTAAAGACAATTCCACTTTTTTCCATTTACATTCCATTTGTGTGATAGTAATTTTTCCTACAAAATACGGGTAGAGTACCCTTCTGAATGTGATAGTACAATGGATAAATATACTTTATTTGTGTGATTAGTATCATGATATTCGTATCTTTACATCCGAAATTGAATTAAGACGACTCAATGAAGCGGAATTTAAATATATATAAGGATAACCAACATGACAATTTAAAGGCCCATTTGCTCGTTAAGAAGCTAATGGAAGAAGGTGAGAAACTTACATTTCAGTTTTTTTATGATGACCTAACCCAAGCTAATTGTGTGTGGATTATATCAGAACATATACGTACATTTAAGTACATGGTGTGTCAGGAAAGTTATGACTGGATATTAAACTACCTTGTGAAGGGAAAAAGTGATGATTCGAATGTAGATTCCATTAAAATAAAAGAAGGCGAAGAAGGTGACAAACATATCCAGACCAATGTATTAATGGCTTTCATTGAAATGAAAGTAATCATACAATTTACCCCTTTATACAAGGAACAGGCAAATCTGTTAACCGGAGTTGCCCAGTTTCCCTATGGAAAAATTGTGTTTAAAGTCTGGAGAACACAACGAATCATGGATTTCTTAAAAGATCACGACATTGTGCTTTCCTGAACCTATTTTTGAATGACATCGATTTTCATATCCCGGTATTGAATATGGATTAAATGGGATACTCCTTAAAAAGATAAGCCTTATCAGAAAACAGTAAATGCCGCAATCAAGATTAGCAGGCTAACGGAGCATAAGGCTATCCTTGTACCAGAATTACCACCCGATGACAATATTTTTATGGCCAATGCAGCATTTACACCCAAGAATATAAGAAAGAAAAGACTTCTAATTGCATATCCCAGAAGTGTAAAGTAATACCAACCGTCCTTTTGGTTTTCAGCACCTTCTCTGAACCCTATAGGAACAAAGGGTTTTTTATCTCCTTCCTGGTCAATAAAATAAGATACCCTTACCGGATTAACAGGAAGTTTCAAGATCGCTACAGATTCATTCTCTTGCCTGTTTATAGCCTCCACATCAAACTGAGATAACTCCTTCTTCGCAATAATCGTTCCCAAAGCACCTTTAGACCTCGTCAGGTAATAATCCTTATCACTCAGGATATAATTATTATATTTATTTTTTCCTCCCCTTACATTCACATTGATTTGCTGAAGAGAAGATACTTCAGGTGTAAGACGCTTCTCCACAACATTAAATGCATAGTAGGCCAGGGAGAGTACATAAACGGATAATCCGACGACATAGAGAATAAAATAAAGTTGTTTCATGGGCGCAAAGTTATATATTATTCCTGGCATATACATTACCTCCTGTGTACCCTTCGGATTCAACTATCTGCTATTATATTTGGACACAAATTCCAAATAATGTAATTTTACCACAAATCCTTCAAGGAGGAAACATAGATAACACAATAAACGGCACGATAAGTTACGAAAACCAAGTGAAGCCTAAGCAACAAACAAACAATGAATGAAGACATGATTTTAATGGTTAGATATAAGCCCCGGCGTCTGACCGCAAAAGAATATATTGATTACAGTAAAAAGGTACTTTCAGAGTTATGTAATCTACATCCCATCTTTAAGAACCTCTGTGGTTGGGGTAAGAAACCAACAGATTGGTATTGTTTTAATCCTTCTTTTGATGATTTTGACAGCGTCGTATTGTCACAAATTGAGGATAACGAATTGGCCTATATAAATGAGGATAAAACGAATAAAAACCTGGAATGGAATTCATATTCCCCTATAGGCTTTTTAAATTCCTATTCAAACACAAAAAAGGAGAAGGAAGGAAAAGTTTCGGTAAAAATACTGGATGGATCTGATAATTGGACAGGACACATTAATATTGATTTCCCAACAATAAACTATCCGGATTTCAATCAACTCGACTTTTGCATGAAGCTGCTACAAGTATGCGTTGAGCTGACTCAAGCTGAATATGCGGTCATTTTACCCTCCCGATTGAGAAAGGAAGTGGAGAAAATCAATAAGTATTGGATAGGTTGGATAACTTTTTTCAGAGGTGATATACAGGCCTCCGGGACCGAAAATAACTATCAATTTGGAAACGGTTCGATCTTCTTTTTGCCAGTTGAAAACTACACGATGACTACTGAAACAGAAATACAGAATGCTCTTAAAATCAGAGAGAATATGGTTCAAAATAACATACAAGTAATAGAGGATATCGAAAACAATCTTTATGGAAGAAGATAAAAACTATACATGAAAGAAAAAGAAATTTTAGCAGGAACCTTGGCTGCATATTTTAAATATTATAAATATGCTGATGCAATAACACAGATAAGAAAGGTATATGATCAGCCACATTCTTCTTTAAGGGTGAGTTGGGAGCCAATAAAAAAATTAATTCAGGAACATTTATTTGATGAGGGAGAAGCTTTCCATTATGTGGCTATTCACGCTAATCTACCGTTAGATGAAGATTCTGATAAAGAGGCCTATAGATGGCTTCATTTATTCGTTTATAACGTAGAATCTCATTCTGATATCATTGAATATTGAATAAGACATTACAATAATTCACGATGGACAAAGAAATAAAATTTAAAGCTGTTAGTCTTAAAGCTATGTTTATATCTTTACTGCTAATAATCTTTTTAATGGGATCAATAGGTGTAATTGTACTCTTATTTAATATCTATAAGATACGTATTGTTGTCATCTGGGTAATAGTAGTAGCAATTATAATACAGTATTTTCTGAGAAAACAAGAAAAGATGATTTCTTTTTTATTCAAAGATAAAGAACTATGGATAGGAGAAGAAAAAGTGACATCCGCAACAACTAATCAATCCATTTCGAAAATAGCTTATTCGGCCATCCATAATTACAACATCTACTCTTTAACTTTTTTCTCTAAAAAGTTGTGCTACATCGTAAGAGTCAAGAGTGATAAGAATTACGGATATTGTTTAAATTGGGCTTCTGCTACTAATAAAGGAGAATTTAAGAAAGATGAATGTGAAGAAATAAAAAAGATATTTGGTGAGCAATTGAGATTAAATAGAAAGATCGAATTTATTGATAGATTACATTTATTAATGTACTCCATTATACCTCAGATACTTATCATTGCGTGCCTCGTCACTTCCATATCATTAATTTTTATATTTGTCTTTTTTATTGGTTGATATACTTGGGGATCTATCAAACATCAAGATATAAAAAGAAGGTGCCTGCTTTTCAGACACCTTCTACCTATTTCGAATCATGCAAATAACTTAAAAGCTACCAGACCGTTACTTTCACATACGCTATGTTTCCGGCTTTATCTTCGAGTTTAACGAAGCTCTCCCCTTTTACATTCTCACTGGTGTTAATTTGTAAAATATCATACCCTTCTAGATGACCTTCTTTCATTATAACGACATTATAAAAAAAATGACGATGATGGATATTCTGAAAGCTTCCAGCCTCCTTCACCCCATTTTATTGTAATCGTAATGGTTTCATCGTTAACAGCCTTTATATCCAGTTGATTACTTGTTAATTCATATTTTGAAATCACATCTACAGAAAAATCCATCCATGTTCCTCTTTTATCAATTATTTTGAAATAAGATCTACCACCTTCCGCTTTACTCGTTATTTCAACAATATCATTTTTATTAATTATTACGTCAGCAGAAGTACCTTTCAATTTCGTTACCGTGTACCCTCCGGCACCAAAAGTAATATCATCTAGTTTAAGCGTCCTTTCCTTATGCATTATTACTGTGTACTTACTTGGAAAGTTCAATGATGGTGCGCTCGAACTGATATAAAGAGTGGCACTCTGGCCTTTCTTGTCACAAACCGTTACATCGACAGTACTAAAAAGCATGCTGACTTTTACCTTGTTTCCATCCAGGGTGGCAATTGCCTTTTCTTCGTCCGATACCGAAACCGTATAGTCACCATTGCCATCCAAGATTTCAAATTCATACTCTACATCATCAATGTGGGCAACTCCTTGAGCAGATAGCACCAGTTCCTTTACAATATCTACTTCTTCAATAGGATCGTCATCAGAACCACAAGCTGCTAAAAAGCAACTTACAAAGAGAAAAAACATAAACTTCTTCATTGTCGTGTATTTTAAGTTTAACAATTTCATCCATTATTGCGCTAATATAACCATTTAATTAATAGTATTTTCCATAAAATTGACATTTAGAGTTTTCATCCCTGATATTTATTGTTTTCCCGAAACCGCTTAGAGGTTTGCCTAAAATGGATAGCTGGAATTTGGATAAGGTGAGTACGCTTATCGAACTCATACGATAGGCGTACTCTGCAAACACAATAGGCGTAGAATATAAAATCGCTCCGCTTTATCCCTACTGTGTTTGATGATCAAAAATCCGCGTCAGCGTATCGTTGTAATTGAATTTGACGACACCGGTAGGACCATTCCTGTTTTTCTGGATCAGAAGCTCACCGTAGTTGATGATAGGATTACCATCAGGGTCTGTGGGCAAAATTCTGTAGTACTCTGGACGATGGATAAAGATTACCATATCGGCATCTTGCTCGATCGAACCGGATTCGCGCAGGTCGGACAGGATGGGCTTTTTGTCTAGTCGCTTTTCCACGTCTCGGTTGAGTTGCGAAAGTAACAGTACAGGAACGTCGAGTTCTTTGGCTATGATTTTGGCTTCACGACTCATCTTGGTGATCTCCTGTTCCCGACTACGGTTGTTCTGTCCACTCTCAGAAGCGAGTTGCAGGTAGTCGATAATAACCATGCCACATTTATCCTGCTTCTTGAGCAGGCGACAACGGGAGCGAATGTAGGATAGGCTCACACTGGCATTGTCGTCTACATAAATCGGGAGTTTATAGAGGGCCATGGCAGCTTTTTCGATCTGTTCCAGCTCTACTGGGCCAATGTCACCCGATTTGAGTTTGTCGGGATCTATTTCGCTCTCCGAAAGCATCACGCGGTTGTAGAGGCTGATACCCGACATTTCCAGCGAGAAGAAAGCCACCGGAATACCCTGCTTAGCTGCCGCTTTGGCGAAATGAAGTGAAAGAGCCGTTTTACCCATTGAAGGACGGGCTGCCAGCACTACCAGTTCAGATTTTTGCCAGCCGGCGGTTATGCGGTTAAGATTATCCAGCCCGGTATTAATACCTGTCTGTTTACCAGAGCGATATAGGTCCATTTTCCGCTGTAAGTCCTTCAAGGCTTCTTCTGCTACTTGCTGGAAAGATTTGATCTCATTCCGTCCGATAAGGGATTCCTGAAGCGCTTCAATCTGCTCACCGGTACGGAAGAGTACGTCGCCGATATCTTCCATCTCATCGTAAGCCTGCTCGCGTAAGTGGTGCGAAAGTTCAATCGCTTTGCGCTGGAGGTACTTTTGCTTTACCATGAGTGCATGCTCCACAGCATAGACACTGGTAAGGGAAGCTCCCATTGTTTGGGTGACGAAATAGGGTGTTACCTCTTCTGCCTTGCCCAGAGCCGCTACTTCCTGGGTAACAGATATTAATTCTATAGGCTTCCGCTTGCTATTGAGCGAAAGAATGGCCTCGTAAATGGCCCGGTAGCGGAAGTCGTAAAACATCTCGGGATGAAGGAAGCTAATCACTTCATGGAGTACGCTCTCCTGACTGATTATGGCACCTACTACGGCCTGTTCTGCCTCTGGTAAATGAGGCTGTACTTTAGTAAACGATGTATCGTTGTTGATTTTCTGTTGCATTTTCAAAGTCTTTTTTTCCGTGATATTTCCACCAATAGAAGAATCTTCTTTTGGCATCTTTAAATTCTCGTATAGAGTCTTCTTCTCCCATAGAGTGTATCCAGGAGAGGAAATAGTCTATCTGTTCGGGTAGTTCTTTAACAAACCATGCTCCCTGACCAGACTGGCGACAAATATTCTCTTTCCATACGGCATCGTTGAGCAAAGCGTTTTTAAGTTTACTATACTCAATAAAATCTAAATCTCTCTCACTCTCATTTTCCTGAGGGGGTAAGGGGGAGTTATTATATTTATTTCTCTTATACCTATAATTTGTTTCGCCGCTGTGCACCTGTTGTGCCGCCAGCTGTGTCACTAAATCCTTTAACTGGCTGATTTCATGGTCCTTACCTGTGTCAATCGGTGTTTCAGTAGTTAAGAATTCATATTCCCGACGTAGTGTAATGATGTTCATCCCCTGACTTTGACAGTCGACGGTAATCATGCCTCGCCTTGTTAATTTATTCAGAAAGGTACGGACAGTTCGTGTCGACCACCCCCATCTTTTAGCGAGAAAACGAACAGATGCAGGGTATTGTCCCCGGCTCCAGGTAATATCGCGCCCTCCGATACTCTCTGTATGAGGCGTTGCATCCATTCGTGCCGACTGTATAATGTCGAGCCACGCTTCGCAACTGCTAAAAGTACGGGCTTCAGTCCATAATTCATGCGCGAAAAACTTACGGTGTAGTTTTATGTAACCATTGTTGTTCATATTCCCAGCTAAAACAAGTTAGTAGTTAGCACTTCATCTTTCATAATACCCGAACCACCTTTACCACTCCGACATCTGGGTCGGATACGGATTTCCACTTTTTTCCTTCCTGGAAAAGCTTGATGTTCAAAAACCGTACATGGAATCTGATTGTTGTCAGTAATTCATAAGGAAATTCAAGTACTTCCCCTAACTTTTGTTCTCTCAGTTGTTGCTTAAAGTCCATAATTTTGTTAAATTAAAAATTAATAAATTGGTTGATTAAAAATTGATATTCACTCAGGCCCATCTGCTCAGTCCAACCGAACGACAGATAGCCATCCGGTCTTCCTCCGGATCATAATCATCATCCCATTCTTCCTCATCCTCGTCGGGAGCGTGATCTATCTCATCCAGAATTACCTCGGATATATCCTCCACCGAATCGGTATTGAAGAGATTACATACATCAATTTCGGGCATAATTTGAACGGCTTGTAATTGATCGACCAACAGATACAGATCCGTAGTATCAATGGGGTACAAACTATCTGTTAACATACTCTTCGTAAGATAAATGGGTCAGCACTGCGGTTAGTGTAACTAAAATAAAATTCACAAATACGCTAACTAGTCGCATCAGGCTATGGGTTGCCACAGCATTATACAGCATGGCTAGCGCACATCCCATCGCAAAAATGGCAAGAAGAAGTTGAATCAGTTTCATAAAAATACCTGTAATAAATAAAGATTAATTGTGAGAAATATTTACCAATAGATTTAAGTCGATAGAATGATTCCGGCTATTCCGGGCAGACAGTCTTTTAAAAAACACCTGTAATCGTTCCTCTGATCGAAGTAAACCGGGACGGTTTCATTCTTTCTTCTTATAAGTCGTGAAGACCTGTCTTCTTGCTTCTCTCTGTTGTTCTTTAAACGTAATTTCGTTCATAAAAAATAAAAATTCAAATATAGATTGTTGCTTAATCAAATCAAACTTCTATCTTTGTTCATATGATTGATTGTTTGATGCTGCAAATATACATACCGTATGCCTTATTTGCAAATTTATAGCAATTAAAATTATATCATTTCTACAAAAAACTAACAGTTTATTTATATGGAAGGCTGGGAAAGAATACAATTCATTATGGATCAGGAAGGTTTGAATAAAAATTCATTCAGCCGGGCTATTGGTATGAGCCACAATGTTACTATTACGCGTATTATTAATGAAAAGAGAAGCCCCTCGCGCGCTACCAGCGAAAAAGTAGTGAAGGCTTTCCCACAGTATAACTTCGACTGGCTATACCGGGGAAGAGGCGAAATGCTGAGAGATCTGAATAAGATGGAGATATTACCCCTCCCGAACAAAGACGACGGTGAATTGGTGCTGGAGAACTCCAACGGTGTACGCTTTTACGATCTGGGTAACGGTAAGTACCAGATGAAAGTGCCCCTGGTACCTTATTATGCTTACGGAAGATTTGCCAACGAAGGCTATACGCTCGAAGCAGACAGAGATGAGTGGGAAACTGAAAAGTTTGAAGTAAACCAGCTTGCACAGGGAAAATACATGGCCTTTGAAGTAAGAGGCGACAGCATGGACGATGGTACCCGCGGAAGCTTCGAACAAGGGGACAAACTGTTGGCGCGTGAGCTGGACCGGATTTACTGGAAAGACAAACTCAGATATGAAAAATACCCGTACTGGGTAATTGTATTCGATTCGTCGGTATTGATTAAACAAATTATCGATCAAAACCTGGAAACAGGAGAAATTACCTGCCATTCGCTGAATCCATCACCGGAGTACCGTGATTTTACACTTAAATTGGATGAGGTGCGGATGCTATATAATGTGATTAAAAAGAAACCGAGGGAGGTGGATTATTAAGAGCAAATATGTAGGTCTCCGTTACATATATTGAAATACGCCGATTCATTCGATCCCGATACCACAAAGAAATCGGGATTCAGTACGTGGATTCGCAAACCCTTTCCCTATCCTACTCTCCCCGCCGATTTCTCCCCGCCGTCAGAGTCGAGGTAAAAGTTGAAAGCCTGAATGAGGAATCGTTAATACTGTCATACAACGGTAAGGCAGCTATGAACATGCTAATCCGTGGATTTATTGTTTACATGAATGAACGAATTGATAAGGATATTATCCGTATCAATCTGGATAAAAAACTGATCCAGGTCAGACTCCGTTCCATCAGAGGTTTGGAAAAAACATTTGAGTATCTTACTCCCTCGACGATCTTTTTTGATGAAGAGAAAGTTCATGTTTCCTTTCTTATGATGTAGGTGGTTAAAATTAACAGGGGGGATTTTTAGTTAATAAAGATAATCTTTCCCACTCATTCTATTGGAAAAATATTAAATTTGTGACCGGAACAAAAAAAATAATCATCTAAAGTACGGTTAATATCTTCCATTTCTCAGCTTGAGTAATATTATTAAAAAAAGAAGAACTAAATTATAAGCTCATTTGTTAATTGTTTTGTTATTACTCACAGACAGAGTAAGTTAAGGATCTATTTTTTCAGTGTTGTTGATTCCAAAAAAGATTGAGCGATGAAGTTAACATTAACAAAAGCTATCATAGGTATATTGGGAATATCCCTGGGGTTATTATCCTTGTTTTACTATTTTGCTGGGGTAATAGCTATATTAATTTCCATTTTAATCATCACCATCAGCGGACTGGTTTATGGAATTATAACAAAAGATGAAAGATTATGGAAACCTTTTCTTTTTAACTTTATTATCATCCTCATTGGAGCATGCCTGCTGTATTTCCTTCTATCATCAGATTTATAAAAATAAATAACCCAGGTGTATTCTTTCTATAATTAATCAAATAAATCCTCTTTAGATAAGTCATTAATTGAATTCTTCCTTTTAAATAAATAAACAATAAAGTGTATCATTAAAAATCCTCCCCACAATAAAGCAGTAAGATGAATCGATCGGATGTTTTCAAAACTTGAATTAAGATCGAAAAAAAACCATCCTTCTGAAATAACATTATAAATAAGATAAATGGTTAAATGAAATCTGAATCCAACGTCATAAATAGGTAGATAATTTCCGTCTTTCTTGCCGAAATACCACCCTCCGAAAAATAAACTTAAAAATATACTACTGCTACTATACCCACGAGAATAGTTGATTTGTTATCAATACCGTAACTTATGAAAAAACGGAATGCTATAGTCAGCAAAGAGGCAAATAATGCAAATCGTAATAAGAAAGGTGTAATAGTTTTCATGGTTTTCAAATTTTTAATAAGTTCTTAATATCTTCTGAATAAAATAAATATATATATATTTCTTTTAATAAATTGCTCAAAAAGCTCTTTGCCCAAATCAGTTAGGAAATAATATTTTCTTTCTGGGCCTTTCTTCCCTTTTTTTAGTTGATAGCCCATAATACCCACATGTTCATATTTTCTTAATGCTCTATATAAGCTCTGCTCCTCACATGTTATCGTTCTATTTGATTTTTCCACAACGAATTCTTTAATTTCATCCACATACTTTTCGTTTTCCCGAAGCGAAAGGAATATCCACAAAGTAAGTTGTCCTTTTTTATACGTCTCTTCCCAGGAAGATAAAAGCTCTTTAATTTTTTCTTCTTTTTTCATAATCATGATGTATTAATCATCTTGTTTAATACAAACATGCTAATAATATTAATTGCACAATACTATATTAACATTTTTTACATATATATATGGATATATCGTCTTGAGTGACTGGAAGTACTTTCACTAATAGTGATGAAAAAACATATGCAAACATCCTTGAAGCATAGGATATCCATAAAAAGTTGAATCAAAAATGAAGGATATTTTCAACCTATATTATTCAGAAGAAATTACAACCCATAACTTAAATTTAGTATAGGATCCAATAACAATGAGATCCTAAAATTATTCTTATTGAAGCTGCAAAGATATTTTCCAATGATTTTTTTAACTTCTTTCGGTAATATTAGAAAAATATTTAACTTTGGCAGACAGTTAATGATTTCATATAGATTGAAACGAAAAACACAATGCCCAAAGCACCTGGAATACAACTGAATGACGGTGCCGAAATAGGCAAAAAAACCCTGCATGACAAAACAGTGCCCATACGTTTTCCAACTATAGGCTGTAAATTAAATAATTTGTATAACAAATACCATATAACAACATGAGCACATTAGAACCTTCAAATTACGAGATCATTTATGTATTTACAAATCCTGCCATGCCCGGACTTGTTAAAATAGGAATGACCCCCCACGATAATATTGAAAAACATCTGCGTGAACTTTATAACGCCAGCATACCCTTTCCCTTTGAATGCCAGTTTGCCTGCAAAGTCGACCTCACGGACTGCTCTCAGGTAGAGCGTGCCCTTCATACTGCCTTTCACCCAAACCGGATCAATCTGCAACGCGATTATTTTGAAATAGACGCTGAACAGGTAATTGTCATACTCCGGCTTCTGGAAAGGAGTGAAGACATAACCGCCGAACTAAAAGCGGAAATGAATAAAGACCTTACGCTGGACGATAAAATTGCGATTGAACGTTTTACACGGAGCAGAAGACCCACGCTGAGGTATAACGAAATGAATATTCCGACAGGCAGTGAATTGCAATTCAGGGATAATAGTTCAATTAAAGTAACGGTTCTCACCGATAGAAAAGTATTGCACAACGGCATGAAAATATCTCTGACAGCTGTGACACGCGAATTACTGGGATTGGATTATAGCGTACAACCCACACCCTACTGGACATACAATGGCAGAAGTTTACAGGATATTTATAATGAGACTTATACTGTAGAGGAAGAATAAAAGCCATTGAAGCAAAAAACCACTAAATGAAAAAAACTACTTTTATTCTTTTACTATTATTCTCAATAATAGTAAAAACGCACGCTCAGAACCTATTTCCTGAAACATTTGACGGCTGTAGTTTTGAAGCTTTTCATATTGAAAGCAAAATAACTACAGCACGTATTTCCAGTCTGGGAATATTGGGTCCTTTGATGGAAGAAAAATCATTGTCAAATATTGAAGGGGTATTAATGATGCAGGTATACGTCGATATCGATGGACAAGCATGCCTGATCAGCGCGGATAACCAAACAAACATTCCCACAAAGGAATTTAATTTAGAGAATGCTGTTCGGAAAACAAAATGGACGAATGGTCAGAAGGCTGTGTGTGCCATTGTTCATATTACCTTTGAAGATGCAATTGCAGAGGTACGTCGTTTAGGTATCAACAGAGACTTGGGGGTACATGAGATTACGGATGAGCCTAATCCGTTGTATGAGGTGTCTGGAAACTAAAGTCAGAATAGAATGCGAAGGTTGTATTTATTTATCCCCAACTAAAATCGCTATTCATTTTACAAAGCATTAAACGCCCGTCTTGCTTTTGAATTACAATCTTTTTTTCTTTAGCCAACCATCCGATGGATAAAACGGATTCTTCGAATGTCATAGACAGCTTTTGGCATAAGTGCTGTATGGAAATGAAAGAGGTCCTTTTTTCCAGTTCTCTCCAGATACGTCCGGCATTTAAGCCGATTTCTGTAAAATTAAAATCATTCATGGTGATATTCTTAAAATTATCCTATGAAGATAAGTTATTAATTTTCAATAAAATTATAGGACTGGCTTAATTAAGCTTTATTACCAGATAAAGTTATAAAGTAACACTTCCTGAACAGAAAGAACTTATTTGTTAATGGTTAGTCACTAACAAATCCAACAAAGGTGTTTTTTAAGTAAATTAATAGAAAGGCATTCATATTAATCTTATATTTGCCTAAGCAAGTATGTTCTTAAACAGACTTTTTATCATCCCCTTCTTGTTTTTTAAGACATATAATAAACCATACGCCTGACATGATACCAAGTGAAGAGAAATATTACCTTGAAAAAATAGCAACTGGAAACCAGGAAGCTTTTCGTCCTATCTTCATGAAGTATTATCCTAAAATGAAGTATTTCATTACACATATTGTTAAATCGGAAGCAGTTGCCGAAGAATTGTCACAGGATACTTTCCTAAAGATATGGGAAAACAGGGAAATGCTTCCGGGTTTACGTTCGTTCAATGCTTATATTTACCGACTCGCTAAAAATGTGTCACTCAACTACCTGGAACATAAATATGTGGAAGAATCATATATCACCAACTATCGCCCACCTACTGCAACCAACCCCGACGAAGAACTGGATGCCAAAGAACTGGAATTTTTAATCCAGCTGACCGTAGAGAGAATGCCAGAGCAAAGACGCAAAATTTACAGGATGAGCCGGGTAGAAAATATGGAAAAGGAAGAAATTGCAGAAAAACTAGGGATCACTAAAAAAAACCGTAGAAAACCAACTGAGCCTTGCCTTGAAAGAGATTCGACAGATCTTATCACTCGCTATTCTATTCTTTATGTAAGTTTTCTCAAAAAAAATCATTTGAGGTCGGGAGAAAACACGGTCCTTCCTGTCATACATATAAAACAGGAAAACTATGCCGACAAGAATTTATGAAATCATCCGGAAATACTTCGATCATCCTTATTCCGATCGGGTGCAGAAAGAGTTTACTTTTTGGGTAAAGGATGCCACAGACGAAGCAGAGAAAGAAGCTGCTTTTCAGAATATCTGGAATAACCTGGAGATTCAGCCGGATGAATCTACCGCCTATTCCTTTGACTCCTTACGTTCTCAAATTCGGGCTAAAACACCTGAGTCCCGGAAGACCGCATGGATGCATACGTTTTCCCGTATCGCTGCATTCTTCCTGTTGCCTCTCATCTCTGTCGCCATAACCTGGTTTATTATGAAAGACCAGTCAGCAGACATCCCTGAAATCAGGCTGGTGGAATGTATTGTCCCCCATGGGGAGATACGAACACTTATCCTACCAGATTCTTCTGTCGTAAAGGTCAATTCGGGTAGTATATTGATTTATCCGGAGCAGTTTTCAAGTAAACGAGATATATTCCTGAACGGAGAAGCTTACTTCACTGTCGCCAGAAACGAAGCCAAGCCCTTTGTTGTAAAAACCACCGATATGGAAGTCGAAGTATTGGGTACGGTATTCAACCTTTCCTCTTATACAGATAGCGAACGTTCGTCAACGACCCTCGAAAGCGGTAAGGTAAGCGTCAGGTTCAGGGATGCAAATAAAGAAGCTGTTGTATTGCAACCCAGTGAGCAGGTGACTTATAACAGACAATCCGGTACGGTGGAAAAGAATATGGTCAAAGTGGAAAATGCCATTGCCTGGACGCAGGGTAATCTGATTATTCAAAGCATGCCGATTGATGAAATCGCCAAAATCATAGAGCGTAAATATGCACTGAAAGTCAATCTTAACTCACATAAATACCAAGATGAACGGATAACGATAAAGGCAATCAATGACGAAAGTATCACAGAGTTCATGAGTGTATTGTCTTACCTGTTGCCCCAGTTAACATATAAAATAGAAGGAGATACCCTGTATATCTATTAATGAATACGAATGATATAACTCAATGAAACCTTTTATTAATCTTAAAAACAATGAGCTATGAATAAAAGAACCGGAGAGAGCCTGCAAGTAAATCTCCCCGGTTTGAAATCGATAAACCTTTTAATTAACCTTTTCAATTAAACAAAATATTTACCGAAAAACATCAATACAAAAGTATGAAAATATTCATTGAACTACGAAGAAAACCGTGGGTTTATTCACCCCGGATATATTTAGTTTTCCTCCTGATGCTATTTTGTTCAGATACCTTTGCACAGCAAGCAACCATCACTTTAACGCAAGGCCGGAAAACGATCTTATCTGTTTTTGAGGAGATTGAACAGCAAACAAAGATGACCATAGCCTATAATGAATCGGCTATCGATGTAAGGCAAACCATCGATATAAATGTGACCAATCAACCCCTAGCTGAAACGATGGCTATTGTCCTGAAAGGAACAAATCTCACCTATCGGATACAGGGAAAACAAATCATTCTCATTACCAGGCCTAAAGAAATACCTCTCAACAAATATACCGGGGTCATTACGGATCCTTACGGAGAGTCTGTGATAGGGGCAAGCATTACGTTAAAAGACAATACTTCTATTGGAACTATTACCGATTTTGACGGTAATTTCTCTATTGAAGCTCCCGTTGGATCCACTCTCTTGGTATCCTTTGTGGGATATATTTCAAAGGAAATAAAACTGGGGAATAAAACCAGCCTACAGATCACCTTGAAAGAAGATGCACAAATTCTGGATGAGGTTGTTGTGGTAGGATACGGAGTCATGCGTAAACGCGATGTGTCAACCTCGATTGCCCAGGTGAAAGCAGAAGATATTGCCGGTACTCCGGTGACGGACTTCCGACAAGCCATCGTTGGTAAAATGGCGGGGGTACAGGTACTACAGCCCAGTGGCGACCCAGAGGGAACTGCCACCATCCGCGTACGTGGTATTAGCTCGGTTAATGCCGGTAATGACCCGCTATATATTATTGATGGAATGCCGGTTGAAAGAGGACTGGCCAACCTGAATAACAATGACATTGAATCTATCGAAGTGCTTAAAGATGCATCTTCCGCAGCAATTTACGGTAGCCGTGGATCAAACGGGGTAGTAATCATTACCACGAAGCAAGGACAATCCGAGAAACTGACGGTACAGTATGATGGCTATTACGGTATACAGAAGGTATCCAAAAAACTTCCGATGATGAACGCTTACCAATTTGCAGAAGTAGCCCGCGACGGTCATAATGCCGCCTATCTTGCCGAAGTACCAACAGGTTCGCCGGATGATCCGAACTCTGTTCGTCCGCAAGGTTACCATCAAATACCTACCGAATTATTTCCCTATCTGAATGGTGAACAAGGCCTGACGGATACCGACTGGCAGGATGAGATATTCCGTACAGCACCCACTACCAGCCACAATATTTCCTTATCTGGCAAAGGGAAAAATATCGGTTATTTTATATCTGCCGGTTATTATAAACAAGACGGTATCATTATTGAATCGGACTTCGAAAAATACAGTACCCGACTCAATCTGGATGGTAAATACAATAAATTCCGGTTCGGAGTAAACTTCGCACCGTCTTTTTCCCGTTCAAACAGAGTTAACGCAAACAATCCCTACGGTTCGGGAGGTATAGTGGCTTCCGCTTTAGCCATGCCACCTGTTTGGCCCGCATATAATTCAGATGGATCCTTCAACTATCAGGGAAATGGATATTGGAGAATCGGTACGGACTATCAGCACAACGAAATACGAAATCCGGTCGCACTGGCCAAGTTACAATCGGATGAGGTCGACCGCTATGCCCTGGTTGGAAAGCTGTATGCAGAATACGAATTCATAAAAGGTTTAACTTATAACATATCTTTAGGTGGAGATTACTACGGGGCACACAACGATACATACCGGTCGTCAAGCCTTCCGTTATCGGGCTCCAGGTATTACGATAAAGCATCCAATCCGGTGGGTTACAGTTCGTCTTCTTTTTATTTCAACTGGCTGATTGAGAACAAGATTAACTACGTTACCACCTTTAATGACAGTCATAATATCAATGCCGTATTCGTTCAATCCGCCCAAAAGGAAACTCTCAAAGGCAATAGAGTATATGCCACCGATTACCCGAACGATTACATACAAACCATCGACGGTGGAAAGACTTACTACGATGGCACTTCCGAGAAAACGCAATGGTCACTGGCTTCTTATCTGGCAAGGGTGCAGTATAGTTATCTAGGGCGTTATATGGCTTCTGCGGCTATTCGTGCCGACGGTTCCTCCAGATTCGGGAAGAATAACCGGTGGGGGTATTTCCCCTCTGCTTCGGTTGCATGGAGAATCAGTGACGAGAACTTCTTTACAGAATCGAAAGCACTGAAATTTGTCGACGACTTAAAACTACGGGCCAGTTACGGAGCTACCGGTAATTTCCAGATTGGTAACTATGAGCACATGTCTACCATGTCTGGGGACGATTATATTCTAGGTTCAGGAGGGGGTAGTCTGGTATCCGGCTATAAACCCGATCAGGTTAGAAATGATGATCTTACCTGGGAAAAGACTTCCATGATCAATGTTGGTTTTGATCTGCAGTTGTTCAATGGTCTGCTCGGTCTGACAGTCGAATTCTACAACAGTAACACCACCGATATGCTGATGGATACTCCTATCCCATCCATTACCGGCCATCAGGAAACCCGGATGAATATGGGGAAAGTAAACAACCGGGGCTGGGAATTTCTGTTAACGTCTCAAAAGAGTATTACCAAAGACTTGAAATATTCGTTCAATGCCAACTTCTCAACCAATCGTAACGAGGTAAAAGAGCTTGGTTACGGAAAGAGTGAAATCATTGACATTGGTAGTGTAGCCCATGCTTATTACATTACACAAGTGGGTAAACCAATTGGTTCATACTACTTATTGGTGCAGGATGGTATTTTCGAAACGGAAGAGCAATTAAAACAGTATCCGCATTTTGCGAACACCAAAGTGGGCGACTTCCGCTTTGTAGATGTAGACGGTGACGGCGTGCTGGATGTAGATAAGGATCGTACCATTGTTGGTAACTACATGCCCGACTTTACGTATGGCTTCGGAGGAACCGTCCATTATAAGAACTTTGACCTTTCGTTCAACTTCCAGGGTGTGTATGGAAACGAGATTCTGAATCTGAACCGCCGCTATATCGATAACATGGAAGGGAATGTAAACGGAACAACCCTTGCTCTGGATCGTTGGCAGAGTCCGGAAAATCCCGGAAGCGGAAAGGTAAACCGGGCCAACCGGAAAACGACCGGACAGAATGGACGTACCTCCACCTGGCATATCGAAGATGGTTCTTATCTGCGTCTGCAGAATCTATCTCTGGGTTATACACTCCCGAATGCCTGGACGCAGCGCATGCGCATCCAGCGATTGAGGGCCTACGTGTCGGGACAAAACCTATGGACATCCACGGATTATTCCGGTTACAATCCGGAGGTAAGCAAACGTCCCAGCAGTGCTCTCACACCGGGAGAAGATTACGGAACTTATCCGTTGGCCAAAGTCTTCACATTCGGATTAAACATCACTTTCTAAATACTACGATCATGAAAAATATACTTGGATATGCGCCTTGTCACTTCTCTTCTTAACCTCCTGCGCTGACAGTTTCTTCGATCTGGAACCGAGTAATAAGGTGACTACAGATAAATTATATCAGAAAGCGGAAGATTTTAATACGGCCGTAATCGGATGTTACGCTAAACTTCAGGAACAGTTCACCTTCAGCTATGAACTGGTTGAGTTTCGCAGTGATAACATGCAATTAAGTGCACCCACTACCGGTACGCAAGACCGCTATGATATTGATCAGTTCAAGGAAACGGCCGCCAACGAAATTCTGCAGAAAGCGTGGGCGAATTATAGCAATGGAATTTACAGATGCAACCTTATACTTGACCAGATTGATGCGGTTGTTTTTGATGCTACACTGAAAGACCAGTATAAGGCAGAAGCTTTATTCCTGCGGGCATTGACTTATTTCAATATGTACCGCTTCTGGGGCGGTGTTCCGGTGGCCCGCAAGGTGATAACTATCGAAGAGTCCTTAAAAACTCCGCGAAGTTCGGATCAGGAGATGTTCGACTTCATTGCCGGTGACTTAAAGCTGATTATCGATAACCATATGCTGCCGGAATCCTACAGTGGTACTGATTTGGGGCGAGCTACCTTAGGAGCTACAAAGGCATTGTTAGGGAAAGTGTATCTTACCTTCCACAAATGGGCAGAAGCCAAAGATGTATTGAGTCAGCTAATCGGCAAGTATTCGTTGGTGAACATGGAAGATGTGTTCAATGTCGATAAGAAGATGAACGATGAGATCATCTTTGCCATCCGGTACAATAAAACGGTTCCCGGCGAAGGACATGGACTTTGGTTCTCTCCAGGCACAACTTCCACCACAACCGACTACCCAACACCCCAGCTAATAGATGCGTATACCGAAGTGAATGACTTGCGTAAAGAATACATCTTTCTGGTTAAGTCGGGAAGCTCGTATGTCATCAAGAAGTATTACGATGAGCTGGATGCAACGAACAATACCGTCGGCAACGACTTCATTTTACTTCGCTATGCCGATGTATTACTGATGTATGCCGAAGCCTTGAATGAAGTAGCATATAATAACTCGCAGACCTCAGACGCTATGAATGCGCTCACCGAAGTACGGGAACGGGCAGGCTTACAGGCACTTGACATAGCCAATTTGCCCAATAAAGATGCGTTTCGCAAAGCCCTGATGGAAGAAAGACAGCGTGAATTCCCGTTCGAGGGGCATCGCTGGTTCGACCTTGTACGCATGGGTTATGCCAAAGAAGCGATGGCGGCGGCAGGTCATACGATACAAGACTACCAATTGGTTTATCCGATTCCTAAAGCCGAGATAGAAAGAATAGACAATAAATCTATCCTCTGGCAAAACAACGGATATTAAGTGGAACCTAAAAGATTAGAAAATGAAACAGATTATATACCCTATATTTACTCTCTTAATCCTACTCTTTTGCGCCTGTAATGAGGAAGATATACCTGGCGCAAGCTTCGACCGGATGGAAGCTGCAGGATTGAATGCTGTAGCTGGCGATGAAGAAGTAATCCTTAGTTGGGAAGCGCTCGAAGGCTCCAACCCTATCGGCTATTATTTGTCGTGGACGGCCAGTTCATTGACGGTCGGCGGAGGAGAAAAAACCGTGGAAGAAAGTGTAAAAACAGCTACCATCACCGGACTGGTTAACGGGGAGACTTATACCTTTTCCGTACAACCCGTTTATCCAAAAGGCCGGGGTGGCAAGATATCCGTAACGGCCAAACCAGTATCCACGAAGATAGCGGCCACCCACCTGATTGCTGCCGCAGGCGACCAGAAGATCCGGTTAAGATGGACGAAACCCAACAGCGATAACCTGACAGAATACAAGTTGCTGGTTTCTTCCCTGAGCGATCCGATTATCATCCCGAAGGATAAAGAGTCTTACGAGGTTACGGGACTAACCAACGATACGGAATACGAATTCTTATTGATCTGTGTGTACCCTAACGGAACATCAGATGCTATACAGGCGAAAGCTACACCGGGACAGGTATATTCGATCATTGTGCCCAACGGTACATCCAGTGCCGTAGCAGTTGATGCGTCTGATCATGTCTACATCGGAACCAACTCAGCTATCTATAAGCTCGATGCTTCGGGGAATGAGGTGTGGAAAACAAGCAGAACAATCAACGTGACCGAACGGGGAGCTTTTGCTATGGATAACAGTGGCACCACCCTCTACGCCACCCTGAAAGGTAGTGCCGGACTTATGGCCCTGGATATGAGTACCGGAAACTCCCGATGGACGTATGCCAACACAGGGGGCGGTGATGCTTACTTACCCATTACCGGACCTGACGGAACTATTTATTTCAACGACAAAGGAGGTAAAAAGATATATGCCGTCCACTCCAACGGTTCTTTAAAATGGGAGAAAGAAGCCGGAGCCGCACTCACCTATTGCGGACTGGTTTTGGCCGACAATGGAAAGGTGTATTGTGCCACACAGGGCAAGGTAGGAAGTGCCTATGTGATTTACGGATTAAATGCTTCCACCGGGAATGTGGATTACAGGTATGAAAGTGAGCAACAATTCATGGCCAGTGCCAGCATCGGCCCCGACAAGCGGCTGTATATCGGTACCATCGGATCAGAGAATGTAGGTTCCTTACTTGCTCTTCCTATTGAAGCCGGACTGGAAACTTCTTCCTGGAGTGTGCGCGGTGGAAATATGTGGGGTACAAACAGAAAGTAATACATTGACGCATTAATCATCAGGTGGGGAGAAGAATGCTCCCCACTCTAAACCCTTCCTATTCCATGAAAAATATACTCTTATCAGGATGCCTTTTAGTAGGGCTATCCGGTTGTACGGTGGATAAAAACGTAGAAATCGGTACAACAACCGCCTTATGGAAAGAACCGACCGTAACCAGTTTCCTGGATGCCAAACAAAACGGCATTGCGTATGTGGAGGTGGCTTTGAACCAATGTTACCGCAATATCTCCGAAGAAGAAGTCATTCCCAAGGTGCAGGCGCTTAAAAGTAAAATAGACAGTGCCGGACTCAAAGTATGGTCCATCCATCTTCCTTTTTCCCGGACATTGGACATATCGGTTTCAGACGAAGAAGACCGGAAGAAAAACGTCAGTATCATTGCCGAAATGATAAAGATATCTGCCGTCTTCAATCCCTCCAAGCTGGTATTACATGGCAGTTCGGAGCCGATAGACGATGAAACCCGGGAAGAACGTATCCGGAACAGCATCCAGTCCATTGGCTACTTATGGAAGTATGCAGCGGAGATCGGTGCACAATTGTGTATCGAAAACTTACCCCGCACCTGTCTTGGCAATACACCCGAAGAACTATTACGCCTGATTGAAGATTACCCGGAAGTAGGGATATGCTTCGATACCAATCATTACTTGTCGGGCGAGCCTCTTCATTTTGCTGAGATTGCAGGTCACCGGGTGGCAACGCTCCATATATCCGACTATGACGGGGTGAACGAAAGCCATTGGATACCGGGTGACGGAGTCGTACCCTGGAAAGAACTGTTTGATGTCCTTACCCGGAAAGGGTACAAAGGCGTATATATGCATGAAGCCCTGAAAACCAAAGACGGCCAACGGGCCACTGCCAAACAATTAGCTGATCGTTTCAAAACAATAAACCCTGCTTATGAAAACTAACTATATCGGTCTGATCTTTCTCTGGCTGTTTCTTTTTATCGCCTGTTCGGAGAGCGATGAACCGATACCGCCACCAGAACCGCCACCTTCGGAGAATGAGGCTGAGAAAGTGATGGAACAACTGTGGAGTACTTCCTGCCTGAACTATAATTCGCCGCGGGAAAAAGCCTTTGAAGCCATTCAGGGGTACGCCGATTTATGCTCGGACACCTACTTTAAGAATTACCTGAAAAGCCTGGATGCCGCCGCTGGGAATAGGGAGAAATACGATCCCATCCTGACTTGCTACAAGGTATCGTTTGATAAAGTAGTGGAAGAAGTCAGGTCCACGCAGGTAGAAAACGGGAGCACTGTGATCTGGATGCTCTACAATATGGGATACCTGGTAAAAACGCCCGACGGTTGTTTCGGAATTGACATTTGCCACCGCTACGCGGAGCAGTTGGAACCCTACCTTGACTTTCTCTGCGTAACACATAACCACTCGGATCATTATAGTACCGAACTGATTAACCAGATGTTTGACAATAACAAGCCTGTTCTTTCCAACTACCTGAAAAAGGGAGAAGGGTATGCCTATACCTCTTCGTCCACCTCTGCCTATACCATTGGCCGTTTTACGGTAACAACCAATATCAATGACCACAATACCTCGCTGACAAACTTCGTAACCACTTTTCAGGTGGATTGCGGTAGCAACGGCGGAAATCTGGTATTGATGCATGTGGGCGATTCCAACTACAAAGCTTCGCAATACCATGTACTGAAGCCTGTCAATGTATTTATGGCCCGCTATGCTCCCAATGCGCTGACGGAAAACCAGGTGATCGGGGAAGTTGTTACGCCGGAGTATGTTTTCCTTTCCCACATTCTGGAGCTGGCACATGCCGGAGTAGACGAATCGCGCTGGCCGATTGCAAAGGGACTGGAAAGGGCTTCTCAACTGAATTGCCGGAACGCTGTCCTCCCCTTCTGGGGTGAGAAACTGATCTGGAAAAATAATCAATTAACGAAAGAAAGAAAATGAAAAGAATATACCTTTTATTCTCCGTTCTGTGCCTTATTGGCTGCGTAAATGCACAAGACAGGATAACCGAAATCAAAAACCGGCTCTCGGATAAAGAGAGCGGTTACGTGGCCGTTGTAGCCCACCGGGGCGACTGGCGCAATTACTGTGAAAATTCGCTGGAAGCCATTCAGAGTTGCATCGATATGGGAGTCGACATCGTGGAAATTGACCTGGCGCAAACTAAAGACGGTGAACTTATCCTGATGCACGACCGGAAGTTAGACCGTACAACCAGCGGCAAAGGATTGGTGAGCGATTATACGCTGGCCGAAATCAAAGAAATGCGATTACGGAATGCCGTCAATGTGGTTACTGAATTTGAAATTCCTACCCTGAAAGAAGCCATGCAATTAGCCCAAGGAAAAATTATGGTTAACCTCGATAAAGCTGATAAATACTTTGGGGATGTGTTCAGGATATTGGAAGAAACAGGAACCGTTGAACAAACCATCCTCAAATCATCCCGGCCGTATAACGAATTGAAAAAGGAGATGGGAGAACAACTCGATCAGATGATCTTTATGCCGGTGGTTCACATCCGGGATACAACCACTACCGAACAGCTCCGCCAAATCTTAGAGAAGCAATACCCGTTTTATGAGTTAGTGTTCCAGGAAAATGGTGAAAAGATGGTTCGTTCCTGCAAAGAAGCATTGCAGGGTTCCTCTTCTCTTATCTGGATCAACTCTCTCTGGCCTTCCTTATGCGCCGGATACAGTGACGACAGGGCTTTAAAAAACGCAGACGAAACCTGGGGGCATCTCATCGGGCCGTTAGGAGCCAGAATCGTGCAAACCGACCGACCTGCCCGGATGATTGAATATCTGGCGACCAAACACCGTCGCCAGGTATCCATGCCGCAGGAAATCGAAAAACAAACCTCGTCAAACGTAGATGCGATACCTCACCGCCCCTGATACCCATGATACAGAAGATTATAAAATACTTCTCCCCTCTTCCCGATAAAGAAGAGCTGGTAGAAGACCCAAAGAAGCTGAAACGACTGCAATGGTCGTTCTTTGTATCCGCCACACTGGGATACGGATTATATTATGTGTGCCGCATGAGTCTGAATGTCATCAAAAAGCCGCTGGTGGATGAAGGTATCCTTACCGAGCAGCAATTGGGCATTGTAGGTTCAGCCCTGTTCTTCACGTATGCAATCGGAAAATTTACCAACGGATTTCTGGGCGACCGGGTTAATATCACCCGGTTTATGGGTGTCGGGTTAATCATTTCCTCCCTGATCAATCTCTTTCTGGGCATGAGCCATTCGTTCTGGGTATTTGTCATCCTTTGGGGAATCAATGGCTGGGTACAAAGCATGGGTGCACCATCCAGCGTAGTAGGTTTATCCCGTTGGTACACCGACAAAGAGCGCGGTTCTTATTACGGATTCTGGAGCGCCAGCCATAACATAGGGGAAGCCATTACCTTTATCGCAACCGCATTTGTGGTCAGTATAGCCGGTTGGAGATGGGGATTAAGCGCTGCCGGGATAGCCGGACTGGTAGGTGCTGCTCTTATACTGATCTTTATGAAAGATAGTCCTACCAGCCAGGGATTACCTTCCGTAATACCACCCAAAGAACGGGAAAAATCTGCAGGAAAAGCCCAGCGAGAAGTACTAAAGAATCCGTTTATCTGGATACTGGCACTATCGAGCGCCTGCATGTATGTAAGCCGTTATGCGATTAATAGCTGGGGAATTTTCTTTTTGGAGAACCAGAAAGCATACAGTTCGGTGGAAGCAAGCAGCATCGTGGCGGTATCCTCCGTTTGCGGAATTGTCGGGACGGTACTGTCCGGTTTCTTGTCAGATAAGTTTTTCAAAGGAAACCGCACGCTTCCGGCAGTTATCTTCGGAATCGGTAATACCCTAGCCATCGCACTGTTTGTGCTGGTGCCGGAAGGGTATTATTACATCGACATTTTCAGTATGATTCTGTTCGGTCTATCCATCGGGGTACTGATCTGTTATTTAGGCGGACTGATGGCCACGGATATTGCTCCCAAAAAGGCTTCCGGTGCCGCACTGGGAGTGGTGGGTATTGCCAGTTATCTGGGGGCAGGAATCCAGGATATCATGAGTGGCCAACTGATTGGTGACAGCAAATCTGTGATAAACGGGGTTGTCTCTTACGATTTCTCATCCATCCGCTATTTCTGGATTGGAGCCGCCGCCTTCTCTGTGTTATTCTGCGCGATGTTGTGGAAAGCGAAAAAGAAGCCGGGTACGTTTTAGAGAGAATAAAAGGCTTTCCAGACTTACCCTACTCTACGTTTCAGACTTGCATTATTCAAGCCTGAAAACGGGGGCTGCGCAAGTCCGGGGACTTGGGCTGCGCCAATCCGGGAACTTGGGCTGCGCAAGTCTGAGAACTTGGGCTGCGCCAATCTGGGAACTGGGGCTGCGCCAATCTGGGAAGTTGGGCTGCGCAAGTCTGAACGATACCCCAAAGATGGTTTTTATCACCCCGCAAATCAAAAGAGAGGAATGCGCGATTAAAAAGAATCCCCGTTTCCATCTGCCAAATTTCTCCCCTCATTCAACCAAATATTCCTCTAGCAAAAGCCACAATATCCGTAATATTGCTTCCTCTTATTGATTACTCAACCTATTCATCGAAAAAAACATGAAACACTATTTACTGAAAGCCATCCTTCTTTACGCCTCGGTCTTAACGACTACCACGCTGATTGCCCAACAGAAAACCATACTCTGGTACGATAAGCCCGCCACTTACTGGGAAGAGGCTCTCCCACTGGGTAACGGTCGACTGGGAGCGATGGTTTACGGAAATCCGGCGAGTGAAGAAATCCAGTTAAACGAAGAAACGGTATCAGCCGGTTCGCCTTACACCAATTACAATCCGGAGGCCAGAAAGTCCCTCTCTACCATCCGCCAACTTATCTTTGATGGGAAATATCCGGAAGCTCAGGAAATGGCTGGAGAAAAGATTCTCTCGAAAAAAGGGTTCGGAATGCCTTACCAAACAGTGGGAAGCCTTCGCCTGAACTTCGAGGGACACGATCATTTCACCAACTTCCGCCGGGAACTGGACATTGACAAAGCAGTAGCTACTACGTCTTATACCATGAACGGTGTGGACTATAAACGGGAAATATTTACTTCTTTCACCGACCAACTGGTTATTGTGCGCCTCACCGCTTCCCAACCCGGACATCTCACTTTTACCACAGCCCTAACCTGTCCGCAAGAAGTAAGTGTGAGTACAAAAGGTAAAGATCGCCTGGTTATGGAAGGAATAACCAAAGGGGATGAATTCACCGAAGGCCAAGTTCGTTTCCGGGCCGACCTGAAACTAAGCCTCCAGGGTGGGAAAAGTGTGGCTACCGATACGTTACTAACCGTATCGAATGCCAACAGTGCCACGCTTTACATTGCTATGGCTACCAACTTTGTAAACTACAAAGATATCTCAGGCGATCCGGTAGCCCGGAATAATCTCTCCCTCCAAAATGCCGGAAAAAATTATGCGAAAGCCTTGCAAGCGCATATCGCTGAATACCAGAAATACTACAAACGGGTTTCGCTCAACTTGGGTAGCACCCCACAAGCAGACAAACCAACGGATGTCCGGGTACAGGAGTTTGCTACATCGAATGATCCGCACCTGGTTTCCTTGTACTTTCAATTTGGCCGGTATCTGCTGATTGCCTGTTCCCAACCGGGAGGTCAGCCGGCAAACCTTCAGGGAATCTGGAATGCGAAGCTTAATCCGGCGTGGAAATGTCGCTATACCACCAACATCAATGCCGAAATGAATTACTGGCCCGCAGAGGTTACAAACCTGAGCGAGATGCACGAACCTTTCCTGCAAATGATTCGCGAACTGTATGAAAACGGCCAGGAAGCCGCCCGTGAGATGTACGGCTGCCGGGGATGGGTATTGCATCATAACACCGATCTCTGGCGAATGAATGGAGCCGTCGACCGCGCTTATTGTGGTCCGTGGCCAACCTGCAATGCCTGGTTGTGTCAACACCTATGGGATCGTTATTTATACTCCGGTGATAAAGAATTTCTGGCCAGCGTGTATCCGATTATGAAAAGTGCTTCCGAGTTTTTTTGTGGATTTCCTCGTCAGAGATCCGAATACCGGCTACCTCGTAGTAACTCCTAGTAACTCTCCGGAAAATGCGCCCCGGCATTGGAAAGGAAAAGCCAACTTGTTTGCCGGAATTACGATGGATAATCAACTGGTATTTGATTTATTTACCAATACGGATGCGGCTGCTCAGCTTTTAAACAAGGATGCCTTGTTCTGCGATACGATTCGATCGATGAAAAAGCAACTGCCACCGATGCAGGTAGGCCAGTACGGTCAGTTGCAGGAATGGTTTGAAGACTGGGATCATCCGAATGATCACCATCGCCATATTTCTCATTTGTGGGGGTTCTTTCCGGGGTATCAGATTTCGCCTTATACCTCTCCTATCCTCTTCGAAGCTGCCCGCAATACGCTCATTCAACGCGGTGATCCTTCTACCGGATGGTCAATGGGATGGAAAGTATGCTTCTCGGCACGTTGCCTCGACGGAAACCATGCGTTGAAACTGATCACCAATCAATTGACACTGGTTTCTCCGCTGGAACAAAAAGGGCAGAATGGAGGAACGTATCCGAACCTCTTCGATGCACATCCGCCTTTCCAGATCGATGGAAACTTTGGCTGCGCTGCCGGTATCGCCGAAATGCTGATGCAAAGTCATGACGAGGCGGTTCATTTACTTCCCTCCTTACCGGATGCCTGGAAAGACGGGGAAATCAACGGATTGCGTGCCCGTGGAGGTTTTGAGATTATCTCACTGACCTGGAAGGATGGACAAATTGCATCGGCTACCATCAAGTCTACCATCGGTGGAAATCTTCGCCTACGGGCTCACCATGCACTGAAACTGAATCATTCAGCATTGAAGGAGGCAAAAGGAACCAATCCGAATCCGCTGTTTGCCAAGCAGGAGATCAGTCGCCCGCTCATCAGCGAAAAAGCACCCCTGAAAGGAATTGAACTGAAAAACTATTATCTTTACGATATCCCGACAGAAGCGGGACAGGTATATACATTCACACGGTAAGGAAATCATGAAAGTACATTCTATTCTTATTCTTTCTCTCCTGTTCTTTATGGGTTGTAGCGCCAACAACCTCAAAGAAGGATATATTGAAGTAGATAACGGCTCGCTTTATTACCAGGAACTAGGAAACGGCGAACCGCTCATCTTCGTTCACGGTCATTCGCTGGATCACCGGATGTGGGATACACAGTTTGAAGTGTTTGCCAGGCAGTATCGGGTTATCCGTTACGATGTCCGGGGTTACGGCCGTTCATCCTCCCAATCAGAGGATGATCAGTTTACCCATGTGGAAGATCTGGTGAAGCTAATGGATGCTTTACAGATTGAGAAAGCTCACATCGTAGGCCTGTCTATGGGTGGCTTCATCGGCGCGGATATGCTGGGATGGTTCCCGGAGAAGATGAAGTCGGCAGTACTGGCCAGTGGAAACATACGCAAATCACCGGGTCCGAGCCAACCAATGGATGAAGAAGAGAAAGCCCGGAGAGACAAGGAGATAGCCGAACTAAAAGAAAAGGGAGTGGACGTGATGAAACGCGAATGGTTCGAGGGTTTGATGGAGTCGGGAGGAACCCAACGGGAAAGGATGCGTCAACCACTCTGGCAAATGATTGAGGATTGGGATGCCTGGCAACCCCTGCACAAAGAAGTACGGGTAATTGCCGGACTGGATGCTCACGAAGCGTTGAAGAAAAAACATCCGGAAGTGCCCGTGCTATTGGTAGCCGGAAACGCTCCCGGAAACAGGTATTCGGAAAACCCCGAAATATTACAGTATCTACCCAATGGAAAGCAGGTAGTACTGGAAGATTGCGGGCACATGCTTAACATGGAACAACCGGACGCTTTTAACCAAATAGTACTGGAGTTCCTGGCAAGTATAGAAGAGAAGTAAGGGATTATTTACCATTCATCAAGAAAATCCTTCCATTCATAAAAGTATTTTGTATAGTGACATACTTATCCATAGTTTTGATTCCGAAACTATGGATTGTATGAACATGAACAAACTTACTTGTATCCTGATAGGGCTATTGATAGGCTATTCTTCTCTCTCAGCACAGACGAGTCTTTCAGGCCTGGTACTGGATGAAAATAAACTTCCGTTGGAAAATGTATCTGTCGTCGTTCAAACCAGCACAGATTCCAGCTTTGTAGCAGGGACTACGACGGATATCAACGGGGCTTTTTTACTAACAAATGTAGCCTCCGGTAAGTATGTTCTTTCATTCTCGATGATCGGATATAAGAGAGAATGTATTTCAAAGTCAGTTGATAAACAGTTAGAAATCAGGCTGAATGCCATTATCCTTCAAGAAGACGCACATCTTCTATCCGCTATAACCATAACCGGCAAAAAGCCGCCTTTTAAAATGGAAGCGGGTAAAACAACCATCGACTTATCCTCTGCCCTGCTAAGTACTGACGGAAACATTCTGGATGCTTTGAAGAAATTACCCGGAATCATCGTTCAGAATGACGGTACAATTATCCTGAACGGACAAACAGGTGCTAAGGTATTGATGGATGATAAATTAACGTATCTGTCCGGTGATGCTCTGATTAGTTTTCTACAGTCTCTCCCCGCCTCATCGGTCGACAAAATTGAGTTGATCTCTCAGCCCTCGTCCCAATATGATGCAACCGGGAATTCGGGTTTTATTAATATCCAGAGAAAGAAAGTAACCACACAGGGAATAAGGCTCTCGGCTTCTTCCGGTATTCAGCTAGGGAAGCACACCCGGGGAAGTGAAAACTTATCACTCAGTATTCGTCACAACCGTTTAAGCATCTACATGGATTATTCCCTTTACTGGGGAACAGACTTTGGGGATGTTATTTCATCCCGGAATTACCTGGATCCTGTTACCTTTGAACCCACTCAACTGAGACTGGACATGGATGCCCATAGGAAAACCCGCTACCAATCGCATTATGCAAAAGCCGGGGCCGACTATGATTTGTCCTCCCGTCTGACCCTGGGTGGATATATAGCATCCAACTGGCTCGACAGGAAAAAAGACGAGGTATGCATCTCGGATTTTTATACAGGACAAGCACAAAAAGACTCCACTTTAACAGCAATCAGCAGATACAACGTTCACCACACAAATTTGATGGGTGGAGCCAACGTTTTATATAAGTGGCAGGATAACAGTAAGTGGGATGCTGCCTTTGATTTCCAACATTTCCGGCAGGAAAACGACATGATACAGGGAAGTGTTTTTCAAATCCCTCCTGCCTTTTCCGAAAAAGACTCTCTGGCAGGCAACACAAACGGCGATATCCGGCTATACAGCGGGCAAACAAACCTGAGCCATCACTTTTCGGACAGATTCAAAATAAGCACCGGACTCAAGTCTACTTTCGTAAAAATCAGCAATGAGGCGATCTATCAAAACAAGCAGGAAGAAGCCTGGCAGAAAGATGATAAGCTGAGCAGCCACTTTCGTTACGACGAAGACATACAAGCAGGATATTTCCAGGTAAGTTCCCAGTGGTCATCCTCCTTTTCCATAGAAATCGGTGTACGTGCCGAAAATACCCAAACGAAAAGCTTCTTCTCGTCTCATAACGGAGACTCTACTGTTCGGCAAAATTACATTCATCTCTTTCCGGCATTCATGGCTCAATATCAGCCTTCGGAGAAGCATGGTTTTTCCTTTATATATAACAGGCGCATCATCCGCCCAAACTACAGGGATTTAAATCCTTTTGTTGAAGTGAGTGACCGTTATCTACATGATAGAGGAAACGTAGAGCTCAAACCCGAACTAATTGATAACTTCGAAATCTCCTGGCTCCTGAAAAAACAATATGCCATCCGATTGTTTTATTCGAGAAGAAAGAATCCGATTACCAAGAGTTACGTAGTAGAAGAAAATAGCACAATTATTGTTATGCCGTTGAATTTAGATAAAAACCACTCCGCAGGTATAAAACTGGGTTTAAATAACCTGAAGCCTTTCAATTGGTGGACAATGCATGTAAATTCATCCTTAACCTACAAACAATTTAACTGGATGATGGCGGATGAATTATACAAGGAAAGCCAAGTTACCCCCATGATACACGTAAGTAATCAACTCTCACTGCCTCACGGATGGGGAATAGAAGCCGTTGGATTTTACAACGGAAAAATGGTGGAGGGACAGGCTACCATCCATTCGTTCTGGACTGTATCAGTAGGTGCCCGTAAAAGCCTGCTAAACAATCGGCTCAGTCTGTATATCTATGGTAACGACATTTTCTTCTCCAATCATCCTACCATTGATTTGCAAAGTAATTATCTGTCTGGTTGGTACAAAGATTCCTTCGATACCCGAATGGTGGGAATAACATTGACTTACCGGTTTAATTCCGGCAAGGGGATAAAAGATTCAAGACGGGAAAACAGGATTGATGAAAGTAAGCGAATAAATTTGTGATGTATTTATTGGCCGTATATCCGCATGGATATGAAAAGGATAAGGGTAAACCCTTATCCTTTTATTCTTGGAATATTTCATATATTTATCACCAGATGCGGGTACACGCAGAAAAGAAGAGTACTGAATGAAGAACAAAAGGAATATAATCTCGTGGCTCCTTCCCCTCTTTTGGGGAATTATGATGTTTAACATCTTGCGGGCTATAACCGACTTAACCAGAAGAGACGCTTTCTGGCACGGTGACATGACATTGCACATAATCAGTGTTATATGCTCTGTTCTCTTTTGCTATATAATGGATTTCTATTGGCGGTATAAGCTCAACAAAACAACTCCCAACACCTCGGTAACGAAAGAATATGTAGGAGTATTGCTGGAATTATTTATCCTTTTCAATATAGTTCTTTATATCGGTCGGGTATTCCATATATTTTTTTACGATACGTTGGCAGACTATATACTGATAATAACATCCTACATCCCTTGTTTACTGTTGTATTACACATTGATAAGAAATGATACAGTATCCAGGAATTACCAACAAAAGATACTGCAACTGGAGAAACTAAAAACAGAGAAATTCGAAACAGAGCTTAAATACTTAAAGTCACAATACCACCCTCATTTCTTATTTAATGCCCTCAATACCATCTATTTTCAGGTAGATGAGAAAAATGAGACGGCCAAATACTCCCTCGAATTACTGGCCAACCTGTTGCGATACCAACTATATGACATACAGAAAGAAGTTATCATAAGTCAGGAAATAGAGTTCCTGAAATCTTATATCGCCTTTCAGCAACTGAGGAAGAGCGAACGATTACTGCTGGACGTCTACTTTGATCCGGATTTAAAAGAACAAAAGATACATCCTTTATTGTTCCAGCCATTCATAGAGAATGCCTTTAAGTATGTGGGAGGAGATTACCGGATTACACTGGAACTGAAGTTAAATGATGGACAAATCCATTTCCATATTGAGAACAGTATTCCTGAAAACCGGTCTTCTGATTCCGGCAAAAACAAAGGAATAGGCATTGAAAATATACAAAGAAAGCTCGAAATTTTATATCCCGATCAGCACTCTTTGAAAATAGAGAATACAGAGAATCTTTTTACAGTGGATTTAATCCTAGACTCTCATTCTTCGCCCTAATTATTTCTTCTTAAAACCTTTCCGAACTTGGGCTGCGCAAGTCTGAAGAGAGAAGATTTAATCTTTTTTTTATCATCTACTGCAATCGTTTAAATGATTTTCGTTTATAAAACACAAAAAAACAATATAAATCTCTACAAAAATTATATTCTCTTAAATACTAAAATCACTTCAAAATTTCTTCAGATTTAGTACTCTTATTTGTACAATGTTACTTCAAGTAGCAAATATCATATGGAAGGATAACATGTAAGAGTATGAAAAAGATCTATTTATCTTTTATTCTGGTAATGACAGCTATCGTTTGTGCAATGGGGCAGGAAAATACTTCGGGTAATAAGATCCATTCTCCTTTATTAAAAGATTCATCTAGGATATATAGAGATAATAACCCTGTTATGGATCCCATCAACGAATACACCGATTTGTATGAGGATTTATTGAACCCAGCGAAGGGAGAAAAAATGACTTTCACCTTTCAGCCTTTGAAGAAAAAAAAGAGTTTTCATAATGCGCCCTATTCTAAATTTATAATCCCTACTGCGCTTATCTCTTATGGTCTCCTTACGCAGGGAAGTAGCAAATTAAAAAGGATTGATGAAAGTACGCATCATGAGATAACTGAACATTATCAGAATAATTTTCCGATTGACAATTATTTACAGTATGCTCCCTATGTGGCTTATTATGGACTTGACCTGGCCGGATTTAAAGCGAAGCACAATTTACCTGACCGGACAATCGTCTTAGTTACCTCTTATCTAATCATGTCGAATACTGTACAAGCACTGAAGAAAGGATTTGGTGTGGAAAGGCCCGATCATTCCTCGAAAACGTCTTTTCCTTCCGGGCATACCGCTACGGCATTTTTAGGTGCCCACCTTCTTTTCCGGGAGTATAAAGATGCCTCCCCCTGGATTGCACTCGGGGGTTATCTTTCAGCTGCCGGTGTAGGATACCTACGGGTAAGAAATGAGAAACATTGGGTAAGTGATGTGGTAGCCGGAGCAGGTGTGGGTATTATGAGTGCGGAGATAAGCTATCTCTTACTTCCCGTTTTTCATAAGGTATTCGGCATCAATAGTAATAAAAAAAGTTTGGTGGTGGCTCCGGTAATTAATACCAATAATTACGGAGTCGGTTTTGCATACAGGTTTTAATAAATCGGTACGTAGTACTCTTCTTTTCTGTCTTATTAAAAATACCCAGGCTGGTTAGTCAGTCAAGGGTATTTTTTTTATGTCTTTCTGGTTCTTTCCACAAATAAAGTTCTTCCTGTAAGGGTGGATAATTAATCCCCCATTCTGCACTATTAATCCCCCTCTCAGAACATCTTCTCGCCTATTTTTGTCGTTGTTAACCGGTAGAAACCTTGCATATCAACCAACGAAATATCTCTTTTTTTAAATAGCTAACATAGAATATTTAACATGAAAAGAAGAACACTCTCTAAACTGAAAAACACGCGGTGGGCATGGCTACTCGCCTTGCTGTTAACTGTTCCCAACGGAATAACCGCACAAAATGTCTCGATCAAAGGGATAGTTAGTGACTCGCAGGGAGAGCCGATCATCGGTGCCTCCGTCATCGAAAAAGGTAATAAAGGAAATGGGGTCATTACCGATCTGGATGGTAATTTCTCGATCACTGTATCCGGAAGTGGAAAGAAATTAGTTATCTCTTACATTGGTATGAAAACCGAAGAGGTAAACGCTGTGTCCGGAAAACCTCTCAACGTAACGCTCAAAGACGATTCCCAGACACTGGATGAAGTAGTAGTTATTGGTTACGGTTCCGCAAAAAGGGCTGACCTAACCGGATCTGTGGCTTCAGTGAGTGCCAAAACACTGAAAGACATTCCGGTTACCTCGGCAGCAGCAGCCATTTCCGGACGATTGGCCGGTGTGAATGTAATTACTACACAGGGTTCGCCCGATGCTACCATTAACATCCGTGTGCGTGGTGGTGGTTCGATTACTCAAAGTAACGATCCGCTGTACATTGTCGATGGTTTCCAGGTGAATAGTATCAATGAGATTCCTCCCGGCGAAATTGAATCGATCGACGTATTGAAAGATGCTTCGTCCACCGCTATCTACGGGGCCAAAGGAGCCAATGGTGTAATCCTTGTCACCACCAAGAGCGGACGTTCGGGAAAGGTAAGAGTCAGCTTCGATGCTTCCATCGGTGCCAGCAAAATGTACAATCAGTACGATGTACTGTCACCTTATGAATATGTATATTTCCAGAAAGAGCTGGATCCCAGTGACAATGCCAGCTTCTTCAATCGCTATGGCCGATGGGAAGACCGGGGCATTTACAAATCCATGCAGGGTACCAACTGGCAGGACAAGATATTCGGCCGCACGGGTATCAAACAGAATTACAGCCTAAGTGTGATGGGTGGTGATGAGAAGATGACGTACAATCTGAGCTATACCCGCGATGATGAAAAATACATCATGATAGGCTCGGACTATATCCGCGACAATATCAACGTAAAACTAAACAGGCAACTGAACCGGGCATTGAAATTAGATTTTCAGTCCAAACTTACCCGGACAGTCATCAACGGGGCAAGTGTATCCAGTGGTAGCAAACTACGTGATGCCGTGAAATATCCGGTAGTCAATACCCTCGAAACTTTAACGGAAGGAGATGTTGGCGACGACTATGATGTGGAAAACATCACCAACCTGAACAACCCCTATGACAACATCGCCAACGAATATAAGAAGCAAACCAAGTACACCAACTCATACAATGTGGGCCTGAGTTGGAACGTCCTCAAAGGATTGACCCTTCGCGGAGAAGGTACGTATGCATATATCTATAACCGGACCGACCAAATCTATCTGCGAAATACAGGTGAGGCCAGCGGTAAAGCCGGACAACCGGTAGCTTACCGCACGTATGAGGATGGTTTCCGTTGGACCCTTCGTGGATTAGTTACCTATAATACCATCCTGGCCGAACATCACAATATAGATTTGATGGGCGGATTAGAGGTCAATACGACGGAGATGAACGACATGAAAGTCAACTCGGATTATTTCCCGATTGATTATACGGCTGATAATGTATTGGCCATGTGGAATAACGGTACGGTTGAACCTACTTATACCAAGATTAAAGAGCCCGATCGCACGCAATCCTACTTTGGTCGTCTGACTTATAACTACGACCACCGTTACTACCTGACCTTTACTGCCCGTGCTGATGGTACCAATGTATTTGCACCCGGCAACAAATGGGGGTTCTTCCCGGCAGGTTCGCTGGCATGGCGTATTTCTGAAGAGAAATTCATGGAACCTTACGAAGAATGGATGGATAATTTGAAGCTACGCGTCAGCTACGGTGCGGCAGGTAACGCTCGTGTAGGTTCACATTGGCGGCAAACATATTCACCAGTCACCAATACCAAGAATTTGTATTACCAGAACGAAGATCCGCAAAGTGCATTACAGCCCGATAAACGCTTGCGTAATGAAAGGCTAACCTGGGAAACCAAATACTCAACCAATGTGGGTCTTGATATTAATTTATTCAACAGCCGGCTTAACCTGACGGTTGATTTATACAAAGACGTCACCAAAGACCTGATCCTGGAAGTGCAACTACCGTCCAACTCTGGTTACGAAACCCAGTTTCAGAATGTGGGACAAACAACTAACAAAGGTATAGAAGCAACGCTGGATGCAACTTTATTACAGGGTAAGGATTATTCACTGGGAATGAACTTCAACATTGCTTTCAATAAAAACAACGTGGATGCTTTGTCAGGAGGTAAAGACGACCAGTTAAGCAGTTCATCCAACAGCATCACCGGAAACGACTTCGGACGGGATAACTACCGTGTCTTTGTAGGAGACGAGATTGGTTTGATATACGGATACAAAACAGATGGTTTCTACTCTTTCGATGACTTTACCTTTAATCCAACGACTCAGAAATGGCAACTCAACGAAGGTGTGGTAGACTGTTCCGGTGTATTTACCTCTTCGGGAGACTACTTCGGTCCAGGCCATATCAAGATTAAAAAACTGAATGACGATGGTACTACTAAGATCAATGCGGATGACGACCGTACCGTAATCGGACGCACACTTCCCAAATTCACAGGAGGATTCAGCCTGAATGCGCAGTGGAAAGGATTCGACCTGGCAGCCATGTTTAACTTTTCCTACGGAAACGATATATTGAATGCCAACAAAATCGACTATACGGTCTATGCAGGTTCCAAACGCTATCAAAACATCCTGAGCAGCATGAACCTGGCGAACCGCTTCACAACAATCGATCCGGAAACAGGACGTAACATCTATTCAGGGAAGTATGCCAATCCCGCACTTTTACAAGAATTAAATCAAAACGCTACCATGTGGCATCCGCTGGAAAACGGTATGGCCACTACCGATTTTGCGGTGGAAGATGGTTCATTCCTTCGCTTCAGCAATCTGACGATAGGATATACTCTTCCCAAAGCTATTACGAGAAGAGTGGGAGTACAAAACTTACGTTTCTACGGAACCGCAAGCAACCTGTACTGCTGGACCAACTATAGCGGACAAGATCCGGAAGTGGACACTGCAAATACTGCTTTAAGACCGGGAACAGATTTATCAGCTTATCCGAAAGCACGCACCTATATTTTTGGAGTTAACATCACTTTCTAAATACTTGAATACAATGAAACGAAAACTTATATTCCTATTCCTTGTTACAGGAATGATTATATGCAGTTCCTGTAGTGATTTTCTGGATACAGAATCTCCTTCGGAACAAACCCCTCAAACTACTTTCGAAAATGAGGGTATGACCCGATCGGCCATTATGGGTATCTATTCGCAAATGTGTAATACGTATGTATATGGCCAGAAGATGTCTGTTAACTGGCAAGGTGTTTCAGACATTGAACTTGCCAGCGGTTATTCTACAGATGCCAGTCTAAAAACCGCCAGTGGTGATACACCGGCCGCCAATTATTGGTGTAACTCCAACAACAATACCATTATATGGAAAGAGATCTTTAAGTTTGTTGAACTAGCCAGTACAGCGGTAGAAGGAATTCGCAATTCCAACCTGCTGCAAACCAAACCTGAGTCCATGAAGCGTTATCTGGGCGAAGCACTCAGTTTACGTTCACTGGCTTATTTCGAACTGGTACGTCGGTGGGGGGATGTTCCTTACCGCAACGAAACTTCCAACTCTGACTTATCGAATGTATATATGGGCAAGATCGACCGCGACAGTATTTATAACTCCATTATCACCGATATGCAGGAAGCGGTTAACTACCTTCCTTATGTAGACAAAGTAGCTGATTATAACTGTGAACGCATCACCAAAGGATTTGCCAAAGGTTTGCTGGCACGTATCGCCCTGTTTGCCGGGGGATGGTCACTCCGTGATAAAAACCAGTTCCCTGATCTTACCAATGTAGAGCAGTATTCAGGAAATTTGCCAGGTATGGAAGAAATAAATGGTTACTATGTGGGACGTCCCAAAAATTGGCAGGACTATTACAAAATAGCCGAACAGCAATGTGCCGAACTTCTGGCTGACCCGGAAAACCCGCATCAACTCGACCCGGACTATGGCAACATCTGGAAGACAGTTTGCCACCTCGACTACAACCCGTACAACGAAAACCTGTTTGAAGTAGCCAACGGAGCCGGTCAGAGTGGTGATATCGGTACCCTGATGGGATGCCCTATGGATGGCGAAATTGGTTTTGGTAGCCGTGGATTCGGCGGTAGCTATGTAAGCAGCAACGGATACTACTTCTATTCATTCGACAAAAACGACAAACGTCGTGACTACGCCGTAACCTGGACACGTTATGGAAAGAACAGTAGGAACAGCAACACCATCGAACAATACCTGGAAACCAACATGATGAGCGTAAAGTTCGGGAAATGGAATTTCTTCTGGACAAACGATGCGTACCGGGCCATTGCATTGACTGCTACCTCACGTACTCCGACTGGGATTAACTGGATTCTGATGCGTTATTCGGACATCTACCTGATGTTTGCAGAGGCACGTTATGCGTTAGAAGGTGCAGATGTTGTCAGTAACATTGCACACATGAGCGCACGGGAGGCACTGGAAAAAGTACGTGAAAGAGCCTTTGGATCAGGTTCGCCGGAAATTACCAATTATGACCCTGATTTCTTCGAAGCAATCGTTCACGAACGTGCCTGGGAATTCGGTTGCGAAGGTATCCGTAAGCTCGACCTGGTACGCTGGGGATTACTCGACAAAAAGCTAGAAGACATGAAAGAAGCTATGGTTTTGATGTATGACGGTACCCGCGACGTGAAGATTTTCGACAAGACGTATGCTGCCGGATCTTTCCCTGAAAAGATTTACTATGCTTACCAGGCCAATGATCCTAAATTTGTGGATCTCAGCTCTGTAAACTTCTACACCCGGCTGGCATCCAATCCAGACCCAAGCAAATACCGCGAAGCAGATTGGTTTCCCAAAACGTATTGGAATGAAAGCAATTATACCGGTGATAAGCTGGATGGCACGATGACCGATTACTGTAAGATACTAATTGCGGGTTCCGGCCTGAGGGCATCTTATGACTACAGTTCATTATTCGGAAAGCTCAAGTATGGAAGTGAAGTGCAAAACAAATACGAGAACTATAAAGTAGGTGCTACAGGTGGCAACGGGGTTTGTAATTACCGTCACCTCTACTCTATCTATTACGAAGATATAACGAAAGCCAAAGGTTATTTGTCAAACTCTTATGGATATTAAATCATGAAAATACAATATATATATACCCTGTTATTTTGTGCCATCGTTTCGGCCTTCATCGTTTCCTGCGATGATGATGCCAATGAATGGCCGGTAGATACCAGCCAGGATGCCCCCTTCCGTTCCATTAAATTTGAGTGGTCAACATTATGGGCGACCTCTGTAGAGATGAGTTACACTGCCGTTGTAGATGCCAGCAAATACATTTTTGAATTTAGTGAAGGCGACAGTTTGTTATTCAATAATATCGTCCGTACCATAGATATTCTGGCAGACACGTTGACAGTCTATACAGATGATAAAGCGGTAACTAAACGAGAATATCGAACAATTTTTGAAGACTTCAAAGGTACCACCCGATATTCCGTCCGGATGAAAGCAATCGACAAGAACAACCGGGAAACCGGGTATGTGCAGGCTTACTTTGACACACCTGCTGAACAGGTAATAAAAACTATATTCTCAACCCCCAATGGATTCATCATCGAATGGGACAAAGAAAAGGAAGTAACAAATATCAAATGGGCGGAGATTATTGCCGATCAGGATACGGTATTTGAAGAAAGGAACCTGTCAGCAGAAGAAATAGCTGATGCCGTTGTTTCCATCAATGACTTAAAGGCTGGAACAGATTACTATATACTTTTAATGAAGGGAGATCAGCAAAGAGGCTTCTTTTCTGGAAAAACAGCAGGGGTAAGTGACAGCCCGGTTATTGCAGTAGCACCTTCGGACAATGTGAACGACCTGCTGAAACAGCAGGCAGAAAAAGGTGTGACGAAACTAACTTTATATTTCCCTGTTGTAAATAATCTTACGTACGAAATCGAATCATTGACGATCCCATCTGGCATTGAAACCATCTATTTCTCAGGCGGAAGAAGAAATGGGGTAATACCCGAATTGTATCTGGCTTCTGTTACGATGGAAAAACCGCTGACTGCTATCGCTTTCCAGAATGTAATATTAGATGCAAGGAGTAACAGTGGTAATTATGTGTTCAACATTGGCAATAGTAATTGCTTCAAGAATATATATTTCCAAGGATGCCAAATCCGAAACATTGGCCGCAGCCTAATCCGGTTGAATGGTTCCGGATTGGAAGTTGAATCCATCGTTATCGACAACTGTATCCTCCAAAATATAGGAGCCAGCGGATATGGTATGTTCAATATGGGTAAAGATGATATGACTGTCAGCTCATTTATCATAAGAAATACAACTATGATAGATATGGGCGATCAGTTGATGGACATTCGTAAAGGTCTGGGTAATTTATTGATCAATCAGTCTATATTCTGCAACTATAACGTGGGTCCGGGAAGATTATTCTATATCCGTGCCCAACCTCAAAGTATGACAATTACCAATAGTATATTTACCGGTACGAATAACAATGTTAAGATTGATGCTTCCAGTAACGATGCTTCGTCTTACCTGAAATTCTTCAGTTGCTATGTAACTTCCGACCTTGTAGTCAATAATCGTCCGTTTACAGAAGCGGTAACATTGGAAATGACTTCAGAAGAGTTATTTACCGATCCGCGTAACGGCGATTTCACCATCAAAGAAGGTGTGAAGTTTGTAGGTGAAGGCAAAGCAGGTGACCCAAGATGGTGGTAAAAGGTATTATAAGATGTAGCAGGTTCAATAGTCATTGAGCCGGGTGAAAGATTGTTTTCAACATTTCTGTAACTGTGGGAAGGCATGGGGCTTTCTCACAGTTTTTAATTTATTGCATACTCTCAATCACTTATTATATAGACACATTCTAACACGAAAGAAATATGAAGAAAAGAAATGTTGTAGTATTACTGTGTTTGTTTTGCATCTTCATAACTTTAAAAGCGCAAAATAATATTGAAGTTAAAATAGAAAGATATACCTCTGCTGAAGATTCACAGCAAAAAGAAGATGAAGGGCAAAGAGCAATTCACTATGTGAGGGTAATGATTACGAATAATAATCCTTCAGACTTGGTTATTTTAAATCACTCTTCCTGGTCAGGATTGTATGGACAGTATGATGATATTCCAGCTTCCTACATAAAATTTATAGCGAATCCGTCTGATAATGCCTTACGAAAGGAAACCGGTAAAATTGTATTATCCCAAAAGATGACGGATATCGGACCGGCAAAAGAAATAAAGAATATAATACTTAAATCAGACAGTACAATTACAGAAGTATATCGGCTGTATGGTGAAAAATATGGTCCCATTAAGTCTTTCTCTCAGGAGTATTCAGATATTAATGCAAAAGAATTACAGGTAGAAGCCAAACTGGCATTTTATTATATGGAAACCCAGAAAATACAGGAGGAGACATTTTATTCGAATATTGTTACGGAATAGAAAGTAGTATCTCGTGATCATACGCGTGCGTAAGGGCCCATGTTTTCAACCTAAAGGGAAATCTCCTGCAAAGTAAAAGGCTGAAAGCCTGCCAGATTTAGCCCACGGGTGAAGTGGAGCGTAGCTAAACGAGAACCCTAGGTTAACAATGCCACAACAACGAAGAGTGCTGAAAGCACGGCATACATCATTTATTTATTATGTCGTTCCTTCGGAACTCATTGTCTTTTTAGCTATCTAAACCCAGGGTGCCGTTCACTACGTTCACTTTACCCTGGGCTAAATCTGGCAGGCTTTCAGCCTTTACTTTGCAGGAGATTTCTCTTTAGGTTAAAGACATTGACAGGAGTGTTATTGAATTTAATTCTTCCGCATACAAAAGCATAAAAATATAGGGTTTTGAGAGTAGCGCTATCGTATTTACAGAGTAGCGCTATCGTATTTACAGAGTAGCGCTATCGTATTTACAGAGTAGCGCTATCGTATTTGCAGAGTAGCGCTATCGTATTTACATACATTGGAATTATCCAGAAAGAAGTATTTTACTTCTTCTGCGCTGCCTTCTCGGCATTCCGTTTATTCACATAATCCTTAAACAGTTGTCGCCAGTTCCGTCCGTTATTGTTCAGATACTGTTCGCATTTTGTTTTGTAAATTTCAAAGATGGCAGAGATCTGCTTCATGTTTTTATAATCGATTGCTTTCTCCCGCGCTTCTTTTAAATGTCCCAGAATGGTAGCTTCTTCTTCAGCAGTCAGGTCAGGGACAATCGCCTGGTATCCTTTCAAGGTAAAGGCTACCTTACCCACCGTGTATTTATCAAGGATTTGTTCCACCTGTTCTTCGGTTAATACACGACGAAGTCCGTTCATTAATTTTTCATGTACTTCCTTTGGCATAGCAGAATCGGCAATCATTTCCCGATCCAGTTTGCTTAGTTTGTTTCCGGTAGAAGGGTTGATACCTTCGGGAACAGTTGAATAAGGATGTTCATTGTGCCAGTCGCGAACCTGACGAAGATGGTTATAGATCAATGTACGAACGAAACCCGCATCTTTTTCATTTTCCAGTTGCAGTGTTGCCACCCAATCAGCCGCTTTCTTTTCCAGTCCGGCATCAGATTTGAGTTGGGAATAAAGCTTTTTATCGAAGTAAGCTGCCACATCATTGAAAGAACGGATCGCATGGGCAGGCATCAGTTCTCCTTTATTTCCAAAACTGAGTAAAGCACTTTCAGGCTCAATGGTTACTTTACTTTCGTCTTCCATCTTTTTATCAAGATTGAATGCCTGGGCAAAGAAATCATATACGGCATTTCTCTTATTAGGTCCGAAATCATGTCCTTCCTTTGGAAGATGAACATTTGAAACTTTATCCGTAGCTTTATAAAAACCATAGATGCGTTGCAGGTAAGGATATTCAAGGGTGGGTACACTCGCTGTCCAGTCCTTACCATCCGACACTACCAACAGAGGCTGCGGAGCAAACATAGCCATCAACTCCGCATTGTTTGTTCCTCCACCCGCCAACGTAACAGGCATTCCGCTTTCACAAGGGCAGCCCCCATCAAAATGAGAAGCCAGACTTACCACCGGAGCAGCCGCAGTAAAACGATCATCCAAAGCTGTGAGTAAAACTACCTGGGAGCCTCCACCGGAACCACCGTTGGCCCCAATGCGGGTTGGATCAATGTCTTTACGCGTTAGCATATAATCCAGCAGGGAAAGTCCATTGACTGCTTGCATGATGTGTGCAGCACTGGAACGATGAGCCGCTCCACCTACCTGCAACGCTGATTCTCCCCAACCAAAAAGATCATAGTCTACACAAACAGCACCCATACGAGCCAGTGTAGCCATGCGCTGTTGCTGGTCTTTGCGGTAACGCCCGTCCCCAAAATGACCGTTGGGACATATAATAAGCGGATGTTTTCCTTTTTTAGCAGGTGTATAAATAGAACCGCAAACATACAAACCGGGTAAGGTTTCTAATGCAATATTCTGCACGGTATAACCATCGAACTTCCGAACTTTGGAAAGGACAGGTTTGGTATTTACCTTTTGTTTCAGGATGGGATCAATACCCAACTTCTGACGCACTTCCGCTCGAAGAATGGCTTTACGGGCCTCCCAGCTTGCCTGGTCTTTGTATAAAGTATGGAGATAAGCCAGCATCTTTTCACCATCTTCATCTGTACGACGAGGGTATTCGTAAGATTTAAGTTTGTATGTCTTTTCATCCTGCTTCACGAACTTGTAATCGAAATAAGCAAGCACATTGGTCAGCGATTCTTCTGCGGAATAAGGACGGATACGGAAATCGGCATAAGGCAATACTTTGCCTACAGTGTCAATATCGTATTTGAGGGTAACATTAAAACGAGTAGATATTTCTTTCAGCACGTCACTAAGCGGACGGGCAAACTGAGTCTCAACCGTCATATTTTGAGCAGTAAGACTGAAAGTGCATCCCAATAAGAAAAGGGGAACTAATCTTTTTTTCATGGTAACTTTACTTCTTCGTTATTCACAATCACATCTGTTAGCTTAATACGCTCACAGTTTTCGAAAGTTGGTTTCTGTTGGCTGTTCATATTGATATCCCGCAGAGTGATATCCGTAATCGGAGATTCTTCCAGTCCACGAATATAAATAGGAGTGTTTACATCCATTCCTGTCAACCCGGAAATATGGATGTTGCGGAAGATCGGCGTGCGGTCGCTTACTTCCTCCTGAGGCATATTACTGTACTTCAGATCGAGGATAACCGCTTCCTTTTTAATATTACTCATCACGATATTGCTTACACGGATTCCTTCAACTACTCCTCCCCTTCCACGGGTGGCTTTGAGGCGAATACCGCGGTCTGTGCCGTCAAATACACAGTTGCTGATGGTTACTTTGCGAACACTGCCGCTTACTTCACTACCAATGACTACTCCACCGTGTCCGGAAAGCATCGTACAATTAGTAATGGTAATATTCTCACACGGTACACCATATTTACGTCCCTGTAAATCCCTGCCGGATTTAATGGTAATACAATCATCGCCTACTGAAATATGACAATCGCTAATGTGTACATTACGGCAGGAGCTGGGATTGATACCGTCTGTATTGGGAGATGGATCATTATGAATAGTAATTCCTTTTACCGTTACATTATCACAGAATTCAGGATTAACGGTCCAGAAGGGAGAATTAAGTATCTTCACGCCTTCAATACGGACATTCTTGCAACGAATAGGCTGAATAAAGGGAGGGCGGAAAAAACGGCGACTCAATGTGTTGATATAATCGGCATTTGTTTCGGCATACAAAGCTTTGGTATCGTTTACTTTATCCCACATAGGCTGATATTTGTTCAGATCACGTTTACCATTGTCTTTGATGTCAACTTCTACGCGATAGATCTCCGTCCACCAGGCTTTGCCTTGTCCATCCAGGGTTCCTTCCCCTTTGATGGTAATGTTTTCGCAGTCAACCGCATAGATTAAAGGAGAAAAGCTTTTCATTACAACTCCTTCATAACGCATTTCAACAAAAGGAAGGTAATGGTCGAAGTTATCGGAAAACATTAAAGTGGCTCCGGCTTCAATATCCAGGGTAATATTGCTCTTCATCACAATAGGACCAGTGAGGTATTTCCCGGCAGGAAAGAAAAGTGTACCTCCACCTGCTTTGTTCAGACGCTCAATGGTGGCGTTTATCAGCTGGGTGTTTAGTGTTTTTCCATCTCCCTTAGCTCCGACCTGAAGCATATCGACACGCTCCGCACGGGCTGCGAGTAAAGTACAAAAACAGAAAAACAAAAATGCGATTGATTTTAATTTCATCTTAATCACGGTTTTATAATAAATAATCGTTCAAATTAGTGTATAATATATAGTTCAATAAAATTAGTGATATTATTACAATGAAGAAGGCTAAAAGCCTGCCAGATTTAGCCCAAGGCTGCGCTCACGTTGTTCACTGACCCTGGGTAGAGTGATTCAAAGGACGGAAAAAGTGTTGTAAGCACGGCATATTAAGGATTCAGTATTGTATATCGTTCTTACAGAACTCCCCTTTTACGTCTTTATTACCCAGGGCTGCACTCGTTTCGCTCGCTGGCTTTGGGCTAAATCTGGCAGGCTTTCAGCCTTCACTAAATCCATAACAAATATCTTACTTTATTTGAGATGTAAAAGTATAGGTACCACTACCCACTTTCTGCGGTTCTTTTTTACCTGGTACAAAAACTGTAGCCGTACTATTAACCGGAACATGAATATGCATGGTGAATTCGTTCCCCGAACGCTCCCAGGATACTTTTACTTCCCCGTAAGGAGTTTCAGTGGAAGCCTTCACATACGTTAGATCCCCTACCGGATAAGGATGAATTTCAATTTCACTGAATCCTTTTTTATCTGCAACTGTACGAATACCTGCTAACGAATTAAAGAACCATTCATCTATCTGTCCCATCATAAAATGATTCCAGGAAGAACCCTGTCGAGGATCCCATTGCTCTGTTAAGGTGGTTGCCCCAAATTTAAGCTGAAAACCGTAACCGGGAGCTTCGTCATGATTAAACATTTTATAGAGCAACTCATTATAGCCAGTCCGGGCAAGTATCTGGAAGAGATAACGATTACCGACATCACCGGTAGTAAGCCGGTTTCCATGCGCTTCAATATCTTTCACTAAATTCTGTAATACCTGCACATATAATCTACGATCCGGTTCATAGACACCCCCATGTCCATAACTTTTCGTCATTCGAAGGAAAAGCGGCAACGCATTGCTGGTCTGACTACCAGTACCATACTGCGCTTTCTCATAATCCAGGAATTTTTCATTAAAACCCATATTTACCTGATTAGCTAGTCCGCTATAATGAATCACATCATGTTTATTCTCTACAATATGAGCAGCCTGAATTAAATAGTTAATATCCATATAATAATGGGCAGTTGCCACCAGCGGAACAGGAGTATTGCGCGAAAACCCAGCTCGGAAATCACCGTAATCATACCAGTCGCCCAAACCAAAAGAAACAATATGGTTATCAGCTCGGGAAGTCAGGTAATCCACATAAGAGCGCATTTGCTGATAATACTTCTTTATTAAAGAGTCGTCTCCATAAAATTCATAATACACAAAAGGTAGGATAACGAGCGCACTACCCCACTCCGGAGATTCAGCAAAATCAAGCAATGACGGTTCGTCGAAGAGTACATATTGCGGTGCAATAGAAGGAATAGCCCCATTCGAAAGTTGAGCGTCCGCCATGTCCTGAAGGATTTTGGGAATGTAACTTCTGAGGTCATAATTATAAAGCAACCCTGGACCGTTCAAGTGAGTTTGCTCCAGCCAACCGAGCTTTTCCCGGTGAGGACAGTCTGTAAATACAGACTGCATATTGCTTCGCACGGCTTTTTCTATCAGTCGGTGAGTAGCGTTAAACAACTGATTGGAAGTTTCGAACGTGGATACTTTAGGTGCCGAATTATAAATAAAGCAAGATTCAATCTTCTTGAGTACCGGCAGATTTCCGGGATTCTTTTCTCCTGCCAACACCGTTCCTTCTACCTGGATATAACGGAATCCATAGTAAGAAAAGCGGGGATGCCAGGTTTCCTCTCCATCACCTTTCAATGTGTATTTGTAAAAATGCTGGCGTCCTGTTTGCCGTTGATTAACAGCACCTTCCTCTGTCAGGGCCTCTCCTACCAGCAAGGTAACAGTCTGTCCTTTCTTTCCTCTGACAGTAATTTCCGGGAATCCTGCCAGGTTTTGTCCCATATCCAGTACGATGGCAGAAGGATCAACGGTTCGTTTTGTACTCTTGGTAGCAGACTCCACTTGTTCCGGAGTAAGTTTGGTAACTTTCTGAATGCCATAACGCTCCATAATCTTTACCGGAGTTGTTTGCTGTGGACGCAATTTTCCTTTGGGTGCTTCCTGGATTACTACAGGAAGCCATTTTGAATCGTTAAATCCGGGTTTATCCCATCCCTTCTGTTCCAAACGCGCATCATATTCTTCGCCACCATACAAGCAATTAAATGTAATTGGGCTCAACATGTATTTCCAGTCGGCTCCCGATTTTATTTCTTCCTGAGTTCCATCCGTATAATTAATGAGTAATTTGAAGGAAAGTGTAGGCGGACCAAAACTTATTTTCAGTTTGGTATAGCGTCCTCCCTGTACATTGTAAAAACCATTCCCCAAGATGACACCTGCCACATTTTCTCCTTTCTTCAGGAAATCAGTGACATCATAGATGTTATAATAAACAGTTTTATCGAAATCGGTCCATAAAGGAGCGAACTCACTTTCACCTACTTTTCTTCCATTCAAAGAAAGTTCGTAATTTCCCAATCCACAAATAAACACGGTTGCTTCCGCTATTGCCTTCGAAGCTTTAAATGCTTTACGCAGAGAAATGCTTTTCCTGGATAAAGTATCTACAGCGCTCCAAACCTCTTTCACTTCAGGCTTTTTCAGCTTTGTTCCGTGAAAATCACGTCCTTCCGGCAGATGGGCATCCTTTCGTGTGATGGCACCGATCCATTCACTGGTATGTAATTCATAGCCTGTAACAAAACGGAAAGAAGCTTCTTTGCTCCATTCGGAAGGAATGTCATTTTCATTCCAAGCACGAACACGCCATAAGTAAGTATAAAAACTACTATAGGCCAGTAAATTTGCACCAAAAGTAGGAACCAAATGACTTTGGGATGAATCTACTTTACCGGAATTCCATACCGATCTTCCTGTATGTGCTTCGCGCATTTCAATTTCGTAAGCGGTCTGGCGGGTGCCGTTTTCATCCGACGTCATTGTCCAGCTTAACCTGGGATATGTATTTACAATCGCAAGCCCTTCCTGCATCTCGGTCGTCAGTTTATCGATCACAATGCCTTTAGCCTGCATTTGCAACGACAGACAGAGAGAAAGAACAACCAGGGAAATTTTATTCATACTTATCAAGTTATTTTCATTTTAATACGTCAGCACAAATTAGCTTGGAAAGGGTTTGAGAATGACCCACTTCTTTACCATCAACATAGACACGTAGCCCTTTACCCTGATAATAACGGGTACCGTCTTTATCCCATAGGATGGTTATGTTATGTCCGTGATACAATATATTATCCAGACAAAACCAGTCCCATTTATCTTCGGGGAGAAGCGGATTTACTTCGATCGTGTTATCCATACGCGGACGTAATCCTACTAATCCGGTAATTATCAGGTCATTGAAAGTAGAATGATTGTAATAGCGGGAACGTTCCTGATCACCTTTTAGCCAGTGTCCAGTTACCTCGTCCAGATATTCACCAATGTACGGGCGTCCACGGTGATATTGCGATTCAACATATCGTTCCATTTGGTGAAAATATACACTGTCAGTCAGTACAGTCTGTGGATAGTTATTCATAAAGTTAGCCATAGCAGTCAGCGTCTGAGCAGAAGCAAAAGGCCAGATAGCTCCATCCCATTCGCATTTCCCGACCCCACGGGTACGGAATTCGGGGTGGCGACGTTCTGCTGTTGTCAAACCGTAGGGAGCAGAAAATCCTCTTTCGTCCATTACTTGCTTCCAAGCGATATCATATTTGCCGGCATCAGGAAGATTGAAATACCAGGGAATGTATCCTATCGCTTCCCGGGCATTCGCAAACGAATCGGTACGTAAAGTTTCAAAGAATTCACGGGGAGCATTCCATAATTTTTCCTGTATATTACGTTTAAGCGTATCGGCTTTCATACGGTAAGTCTGGGTCATTTTCTGATCTCCCGCCAACCTGCCTATTTCATAAAGGGCTTTGGCATTTCCGTACATATAGCTGTTAATGGTAGGACGTGCATACTTCTTTCTGCGCCCTCCGCTAATAGATTCTTCCATCCCATCCTGTACATCACCCTGCCAGTAAAGGCCGCCAGGCAAACGATGGGTACTTTCCCAGCGTTTATATTCGGCTTCCAGATCATCTTTCATATCCAACAGAAATGCTTTATCTGCATCTACCAGATAACGATTCAGCATCGCATCAATATTCCACGAACTGAAATTCATCATCTTCGCCATGGGTTTTCCTTCATTGCCACGGTACCAGGTGTGAATAATCTGATCAAGATATTCCTGGTTGCGGAGCCAACGGCTCTCATAAATATGATGCCCAATAGCACAAGCAATGAGGTTGTATTTATCGGCGTATGAACGGTTGACAAGGAACTCTGTCATTCCATAACCAACGGGAGTATTCTCAATATGTTTACGCAGGCTCCACCAGCGGTAATAATACATTTCTTCAAAGTTCTGTTGCGGACATTCAAATAAAGGAATGTTTTGCTCCATCCATTCGGAAGATTCTGAGTTGGGAATGACCTGCACAATATTCTCATCCTCCATATGATTGAAGTAATCGGCATAATGTGCAAAGTTATCATATCTCAGTATAGCGGAAGTGGCATCTGTATCTGTTGAGGATGTTTTTATATTGGATATACGGTAAACGGATAACTGATCTTGATCACCCGCATTTGGGACATCAAAATCCTGATCGGCAGGAGTTTCCGGTGTAGGAAAGTCACGAACCTTACCTGTCCGGAACACCATTCGTTCGATAGCAGGAACCGGGGCATAAAACATGCGTGTACCTACTTTCTTTCCGTCAACAGAAACAGTTATACTCCTGTTTGCTACCGATAATACAGCCTCTACTTTATAAACTTTATTTGCTTCGTAATTCATCATATTACCGAAACGGGAACCACCTTTGGCACGAAATATTCCATCGTTGGTTAACTCCAGACGAGAACAGGCAATGCCGTTCGCATCCTGGAACTCTATCTGGAATGTGCCTTGATTATTTTGTGCGGCCATCAAATCAAAAGAAGCCGTCAGTTCTTTGGTTGCCGGAATCACCCGTTCTACTTTTGCGTAATCAAACGGATCTTTATCGCTCAGCGTTAACCATTTTTTCCCTTGCAGGTTTTCCAGTGTAACCGGTGCCCATACAGGTGAGTAAATGTTCCACTCAGTCATATCCGACAATTCCGAATAGGAAGCTAAATTATCGTCTACGTGTGCCGTGGCCTGTAATTTCACCGGAACGGGAACACGGGCCATCCACATATCTTCTTTATTCACACTGTATGTTATCCACAAATCACCATCCGAAGGAACACCGTTTCCTTCGAGGATCCCCCGTACATACTGAGGGCCGAATGATTTATAGTTACCTCCGTAACGCATCGGTGGTATCTCGCCATGAATCAGGTTAAGTGTCGTATACTCCAAGCCGTCTTTACTCAATGAGATTGCCAGCGGCCAGCGAAACTCTGAGGGATTATAAACAGTAGCATACATATCATCACTCAGGCGTTGTCCCCAGATTTTTGCATTACTGTTTACAAATCCTTTGGCGCGTAATACCGGCTCCTCCCAGGTATGTCCTCCATCTTCACTGATGGATGTCAGGGCATGCTTCCACAGACAAACAATTCGCCCGTCAGGCAGCGTATAACTATTGAATGCTTTATATCCTTTTTTCAATGGAATAAGCGGATCGTTCCTGTCGGCTTCTTCCACCCATTGCATCATGTACAGCGGATTATCAAGAATTTCCTGACAGGATTTTACAAAGTCTTTGTCTTTACTCTTTTTAAAGTAAGGATAATCCGTGTTTTTTTATTAAATCCATGGTTATAATAAATAAAATAAATAGGGCCGTATGTTCCGTCTTTCTTTATTTCACGAACCACACGACCAATCCCGTTACCGTCATTCGGATCATCCTTTTTATCGAATGCTACTCCATAATTACCCATCGTAAGCAGTCGACCGGATTTTGTAACATAGAAACCAACCCGTTGATGCATGATGGCTATCAGATCCTTGGCGACATCCGTCCGATCGGGTTTGGTATATCCGTCGGGAACTCTATAAGGAGGAAAAACAATATCCGGATTTGTCCAGTTATAACCGTCTTTAGAAGTCATCAAAAGAGTTTGCGAGGGAGGAACATGCTCATCAATGGGATCTGAGAGGTATTGCATATAGAAAGTTCCGTTCCAGTAAGCCAGCATAGACTGGTGATTATAGGTCCACCCTCCCCCATTAGAATCATCCGGAAACTGACGATTGGCACGCATCACCTGGATATTGTGTACTCCTACGACGGGTGAGAGCTGCCCGTCATGGTATCTTGGGTTAGACAATTCAGTTCCGGTATAATGGATTTTGTCCTGAGCTAAAGTATTACTCAGGTTCAGTATAGCAAGAACCACTAAAAGATAAAAGGACTTCAATTTTTTCATGAGCTGGTTTAAAATATAATAGAGTGTGCTTTATCCTAAGCAGGTAAGTTATTGAGCTGATTTCTTTTTTAATCCTTCCACTACAGAAGCCGATGCTTTGAATATCGTACCATGTTTATGCAGTTGAGGAACAGATATCTCATCGGTCGCTTTCGTAAAAGTAATAAAATCTTTGGTTTTTACTGCATCATAGATTTTTTCGCGGTAAGCATCGAAGTAAATATAATATTCATCACCCAGCTTAACAGCAGTAGGTCCCTCTACAAAAGTATCAGCAAAAGGCTCGGATGCTTCGGAATAAGGACCGATGGGTGTTTTCCCAAAAGCAACTTTCAGGTTCCGGTTGGGACGTGTATTGTCTTTGTGAACCAGTATATAATCGTTTGTCGCTCTTTTTACAATAACGGCATCAATCACACTGAATCCGGGATCGTAGAATAATTTGGTTTCGGAAATGTTTTTGAAATCTTTGGTTGTAATGTAATAAAGACGGTGGTTGTTATCTTCATCCTCAATGCCCTTCTCGAAACGGCCAGGAATACAGGATGCCCAGACCACAATAAATTCCTTTTGCTCGTCATCGTAAAATATCTCAGGGGCCCAGGTATTGACGGTTGTCGGTTCGTTCATCATCGCAGGTATGAATTGTTGTTCTGACCAATGAATCAGGTCTTTACTGTTGGCATAGCCAAAACCATGATCTCCGTTCCAACTGGAAGTCCAGACTAAATGGAAAAACCCGTCGGGAGTGCGTACCATGGAAGGATCGCGCATCAATTTGTCTTTTCCTATTTCCGGTGTTAGAAAGATTCCCGGCAAACTATCCCAGTGAAGCCCGTCTTCGCTATATAACAAGCGTAAACCTTCATCGGCTGGTTCATGGAAAGAGGTAAACATGTAATATTCCTTCTCGGACTTGCAGGATGTCAGGAAAAGGACAATAAGCATTCCCAACATGAGTGACATTTTCTTCATATTCCGTCTTTATAATACAACTACTAATACAACAACAATTATCTGTATATGGATGACGTAAATGGGAGGATTATGTACTCAGTTGACGCTGTAAATAGGATATTGGTCTATTCTCACTTAGTAATTTACCAACATGAAGGCGGTTACTTATCAAAAAAATAACCGCCTCTAATTAAGGTGAAAGCTCTCTTTTATATTTTGTCAAACAGGGTGTTATCTGTTTATTGGGCTATATAAACAGCAAGAAGTATTATCTATTATTAAAATCTACCAAATTCTGGATGTTGACTATATGGGTCATCCAAGAAAGCTGTATATGATGATCCTATAGATATGTTTTCTTCAGCCTCAAAAACTTTATTATATGTAAATCTTTGCTTATTATCTTTACTTACCAAATCAAAACTGATAATTACTTTGAAATCGAAGTTAGCCATTTTATGATATAAATATTGGTTCGGATTATAATATTCTTTTATCATGGAAGTTTTATTTACATTTCCCATTGTGTAATATTTAACATAAATACTTTCATTGCTATTTTCATCAACACCATCATTAATTACAGCTGATGGGACTGAAAAAGGGTCATTCGATGCCGACTCTGCTATTATTGTTGCAACATAATTTTCTATTCTAAAGTCTTTCTCTAATTCAGAATTAAGCAATACAGAATTACTTGAGAATACATTGGAAGAATAAGTATAATAATACTTCATTCCAGCGAAAGGATAGGGATATCGACTTTGGGTAGCATAATATAAACACCGTTTTGTTGTGATATACACTATTGGAGTTTTCCGAAGATTCCAAACACCTAAAGGCCTATTGTATAAAAGCGAAGCATCAGGTGATCCAGGTATACTTAACCTCTTATCAGTCCATCCCACCAGCATTTCTTCTGAATCCATTTGCATATCAGACTCCATATTTAATTTTAGATCTACCTCACTAATCATATTCTGTTTCTCTCCACCAATTAATCCGTTAAAAAGACCCTTCAACGCATTAGCTGCAATAGAGCCTCCAGAAGACATTATAGCTTCAATACCTTTTTTTGCCCCACTTTCTAATCCTGTAGCAATCCACTTTGATGCATTTCCTTTAATATTATTCCAAAGCCCTTTAAAAAAAGAATCATTCTTCTTAATACCTTCATCTATTACTTCTCCAACGGTACTAGCATTATTTTTTGAAACACTCATTGACTGAGTATTTGAATTATTAAACATATTACTTAGTGATAAATTTATAGAAGAAGAGGAGGCATTCATCGTGGTAATTGTACCCGTTACCCCTCCTGAGGTAGTCATTTTCCCTTTACTTGCTATTTTATTTATTGCTCTTCCCATTATTGTAAAATAATAGCTAGTATCAGTTATTATATTTGGGTCATACGCACATTCAACTTCGAAAGCATACCATGTTCCATTTGCAATACCAACAGAATTAAATTTATCACCCACAAATGTTCCCTCGGAAGTAGATACATAAGCTGGCGAAGAAACGGGTTTATCTGCACCTTTTGCATAAATATTATTGAAATTCATGATAGATGTTTCTTTATTTATACTTATACCCCAAACTGATTGTGAAGACCCCTGATTACCTGGATCTGCTAAAATGTATAGAAAAAAACGAAGAATCCCCGTATATTTATTATATAATCCTATATATTTATATGGATCTACTTGCAATGTATTACTATAAACCAGCTCCCATCCATTTTCTTTTGTATACATTTTCCCTGCATTGGGTATATAAAAGTTTGCATCAATCCATTCATTTGCAACACCGGCATTTGGAGCTTCACGAACCCAAGGAACAAGAAAGCCTGAAATTCTCGTTCCCCTTATATCTACCATTGTGAGTGTATCAGATTCAATATTAAACCAGTTTAATGCCGAAGCTCTTGTAGTTATATCTCCTCCCGTATTGTACAATTCATTATCAATATCTAATTCATTTTCACTTGTACATGCATATACGCAAAAACAAAAAAACGCAAAAACAAAACATGTAATTAATTCAAGTTGCTATTTATAAATTGTACACTTTATCAAAAGTATATGC
>JAJQFD010000053.1 GCA_021201335.1 Bacteroides sp.
ACCCCGGGTGAATCAACGGTTGACGAAGTCAAACCCAGTCATGTTCGGAAAATTTTAAGACGTTAAAATCTTTAAGAAATCCCGCAGGGATTGCATGTACATAACCGTGGGATGCATATCCCACGGGATAGGATATAGAATAATCCTGTGAGCCACGAATAGTGGGTCAATAATATATTCTTTACTCCCTTCAGGGCTGTCAGAGTAGAGTTGGGTTATCTGTTTCCACGGGATTACATCCCGTGGTTATGCACGTTTGACCCCATGTGGGGTCATTGCTTAAAGTTTGCAACTTTACCAAATTACCCCGGCCTTTTTACACCCTCAAAAAAAATTACTACATTTAAACCCAAATCAAAAAAAGAGCATGATAGAAACCTTAGCAGAATTCAATAAACGGGTTAACCCAACAGCAGCACCTTCAGCAACAGCCTATCAAAAAGCAGGCGAATACTTCGATGTTCAGCCCAGCGAATGTAAATTAGGTACAACAACCTTCAACTACCGTGATTTCTACAAAGTTGCCCTGGTAACTCACCTGGGTAAATTATATTATGCTGACAAATGGATAGAGGTAGACCGTCCCGCCATCCTGTTTTCCTCTCCTTTAATCCCTTACGCATGGGAGCCTACCGGAATGGGTATCGGCAACGGCTATTATTGTGTCTTCAACGAAAAATTCCTCAATTCCGGTGACCGCAACAGCCTACTTGCCGCAACACCTGTATTCGATATATCCATGGAACGTATCTATTTTATTGATGATAAGACGGTAGAGAGTACCCGTGCATTGTTCCGGAAAATGATGGATGAACTCAAATCCGACTATGCCGGTAAGGCCGACATCGTGCGAAGTTATATGCACCTGCTGGTACACGAAGCCATGAAGATGCAGGATACAAGCACATACGTCCCTCAGAAAAGTGCCGCGCAACGTACAGCCGAACTATTCCTAGCCTTACTCGAACGGCAGTTTCCCGTCGACATACCCAATAAAACCCTTGAACTGAAAACGCCCAACGACTATGCTGAACGTCTCTCCGTTCATGTCAACCACCTGAACAGGGTTGTAAAATCGACCACAGGACGCACAACATCCACCCTTATCACTGGCCGTATCATCCAGGAAGCTGTGCAATTACTACAACATTCCAATTATTCAGTTGGAGAGATAGCTTTTGCATTAGGATTTGAAGAAACAGCGTCATTCAGCAATTTCATCAAAAAACATACTGATATTTCACCCACCACACATCGTTCCCTCCTGAACGTGTAATATTACAAGTTGTTTTTATAAATATCCCCACTCCCAATAAAAAATAAAACAAAGGAATAGTATCTTTGCAGGAGAAACCAAATAATATAATATATATGGCCTTCGAAGAACTATTAGATAAATTCAACCAACTGCACATAGCCGAAGCCGTTGGCTACGAACAGATGAATGAGATACTAATCTCGCATCATTCAACAGCTATCGAAGGTTCATCACTTACCGAGGAAGAAAGCCGGCTGCTCATACAAGACGGCATTACCGCCAAAGGCAAACCCCTGTACGATCATAATATGGTAAAAGACCACTATGACACACTTGAATTTGTATTGGCTCGTGCAAAAGAAAAACAAAAACTCACCCCTGTATTCATACAACAAATATCCGCCCATGTAATGCACAGCACAGGCGGCATAATAAATGCAGCCGCAGGAAGTTACGACTCATCTAAGGGAGACTGGCGAAAATCAGCAGTACACGTAGGAGCACGCTATTTCACTAACTACCAGAAAGTAGAACGCGAAGTAACCAAACTATGCGAAGAATTAAACAAACGCCTCGATACCGTAACCACCCCTCGCGAAATATACCAACTGGCCTTCGATGCACATTATTACCTCGTAAGCATACACCCTTTTGCCGACGGCAACGGACGAACCTCACGCTTACTGATGAACTACATCCTTGCCTACCATAACCAACCATTAGCAACCATTTTTACAGAAGACAAGCTGGAATACTACCAGGCCCTCGAAGAATCGCGCAGCGGAGAAGAAACAAACTTAATCCCGATACGCAATTTCCTTTTTTCACAACAAGAAAAAAACCTCCGGCAAGAAATAGAAAAATACGAAAAATCCACAGGACAAGAAAAAGATATGGATTTTACCTTTTCCTAAATTAGAAAGGATTAGCAACTAAAAAACCAACTGTTTGATTTGAACAACACATGGTTTGAATTGCGATAATAAAACCCTTCATATCTCCTTACTTTTGTAGATATAAAAATTAAGTAACAGATATGAAAACGAAAGCATTATTATTAGCACTCATAACTATGTTGTTTACCAATGAAATTAAGACGCATGCCCAGACTCCGGGCAGCGAAAAGAAAGTATTAATAGTTTATTACTCCCTTCGCAACGGAAACACCCGCATCGTAGCCGAGCATATTCAGAAAAATGTAGGCGGCAATATATTTAGGATTGAAACAGTAGATGCCTATCCAGCAGAATACCGGGATGTAACCGACCAGGCAAAAAAAGAATTACAATCCAACTACCGCCCACCACTGAAAAGCAAAGCACCAAACTTCGACCAATACGATGTAATCTATCTCGGATCGCCCAACTGGTGGAACACCATTGCCCCTGCCGTAATGACTTTCCTCGAAAGCTACAATTTCGAAGGCAGAACCATCGTACCCTTTATTACCCACGAAGGCAGCCGCCTGGGAGCAAGTGTTGATGATATAAAAAAGCTCGCCCCAAAAGCAACGGTATTGAAAGGACTTCCCATCCGCGGCGGTTCCGTTAATAATGCCATGCCCGATGTACGGAAATGGTTGAAAGACCTTGACCTTGTAAAATAAAGAACATAAAAACAAACGCTCATGTTCAAGAAAATCAGAATAATACTTGCCGCAGTCTTTTTCCTGTTGCTGACCCTCTTATTCCTCGATTTCACAGGAACGATACACCACTGGTTCGGATGGATGGCAAAGATACAACTCATACCCGCCATACTGGCCGTAAATGTAGCGGTAATTGTCTTATTGGCATTGCTCACCCTTGTGTTCGGCAGAATATACTGTTCGGTTATTTGCCCACTGGGAGTATTCCAGGATGCAGTATCCAATATATCAGCACGCAGGAAAAAGAAGAAAAACCGCTTTCGCTATTCGCCGTCCAAAACATGGTTGCGCTACGGCGTGTTAGTTCTGTTTATTATTGCTATAATTATAGGAATCAGTCCGATTGTCTCGATTCTCGACCCTTATGCAGCATATAGGCGTATGGCATCTAACTTCTTCGCTCCGGTTTATCGGTTGGGCAATAACCTGCTGGCATTAATTGCTGAACAGGTAAACAGTTACGCATTTTACTCAACCGAAGTATTGATAAAAAGTTGGGTTACGTTAGGCATTGCAGCTCTCACGGCGATAGTAGTCGGAATACTCGCATGGCGTCACGGACGAACCTATTGCAACACACTCTGTCCAGTAGGAAGCCTGCTGGGATTATTATCAAAATACTCACTGTTCCGGCTAACTTTCGTAGAAGATAAATGCACCCAATGCAAAGCCTGTGAACGTAGTTGCAAAGCATCGTGCATCGATGCAAAAGAGATGAACATCGACCGCAGCAGATGTGTCACCTGCTTCACCTGTATCGACAAATGCAAGTTCGGAGCAATGAAATATGCTCCGGTGAAATTAGGCAGTAAGAAAGAGATAGTTGAAACTTTACCTGTTCAAAATAATTCCACTGTCGGGAACAAAGAAGAAAACTTCACCCGCCGCAACCTCCTTTCTATATTAGGAACCATTGCCGTAACAAGCACCATCAAAGCCCAACAACTGCATGTAGACGGCGGACTGGCAGACATTCAGGATAAAAAACGTCCCGAGCGTAAAACCCCGCTTGTTCCCCCCGGAGCAATAAGCGCCATGAACATGAAAAATCATTGTACCGCCTGCCAGCTCTGTGTATCAGCCTGTCCCAACAATATATTAAACCCATCGAACAAACTATCCGTTTTTATGCAGCCCGAAATATCCTTCGAAAGAGGATACTGCCGCCCCGAGTGCGTAGAATGTTCACAAGTATGCCCCGCCGGAGCCATCAAACCCATTACTACCGCCGACAAATCAGCCATATCAATCGGTCAGGCCGTATGGATAAAAGATAATTGTGTAGTGAACCGCGATGAAATACAATGCAACAACTGCCAACGCCATTGCCCTACAGGAGCCATCACATTGGTCGACCGCGACCCCGGTTACAGCGACTCACTCAAAATACCTGTCATCGACAAAGAATTATGCATTGGCTGCGGAGCCTGCGAAAACCTCTGTCCCGCACGTCCGTTCAGTGCAATATATGTGGAAGGAAACGTAAGACATCATGCCATTTGATTTCACCCGTAGAGACGCATATTTGCGTCTCAATAAATTTCATTGATATAAATTTAAAATAAATACGCAATACGAAGACGCAAATATGCGTCTCTACATAAAGACAAATTATGAATAATAAAAAAACATATCCCGCCGCAATTCCCTCAAAACCCTCGGAGCAGGCACCTTGGCTACCGGTGCTTTCATGGCCGGCTGCAAACCCAACAACACCGTTTCAGCAGAAGGTGGAGCCATCGGCGAAGTACCCAAAGACAAAATGACCTACCGCATCAATCATAACAGCGGCGATAAAGTCTCCCTGCTCGGTTACGGATGCATGCGATGGCCCCTCCGACAGAAACCCGACGGTAGCGGGGAAGAAATAGACCAAGATGCCGTAAACCAATTAGTCGACTATGCCATCGACCACGGAGTAAACTATTTCGATGTAGCCCCTACCTACGTACGAGGCTGGTCAGAAGCAGCCACAGGCATCGCCCTCAGTCGCCATCCGCGCGATAAATTCTTCATTGCCACCAAACTATCCACCCACCGCGAAGACCCGCAACTGCGCACCTTCGAAGGCTCGCGCGGATTATACCAAAAGTCCAGGGAAAACCTACAGGTAGACTACATCGACTACTACCTCCTCCACGCCATCGGACTGGGCGGAATGAAAGCCCTTATGGAACGCTTTTACGACAACGGTATGCTCAACTTTCTGGTCAAAGAAAAAGAAGCCGGACGCATCCGCAACCTCGGCTGGTCGTTTCATGGAGATATCGACACCTTCGACTACCTGCTCGCCCAGATGGACGAAGGCAAAATCCATTGGGACTTTGTACAGATACAGTTAAACTACATCGACTGGCTCCATGCCTCCGGCTGGAATACAAACGCCGAATACCTCATGGGCGAACTCGAAAAACGAAACATCCCCATCGTAATTATGGAACCCCTATTAGGAGGACGTTTATCCCGCCTGAGCGCACAGGCCTTAAATATTCTCAAACAACTGCGCCCCGAAGAAAGCGCCGCCTCCTGGGCTTTCCGTTATGCCGGAACACCCGAAAGCGTACTCACCGTGTTAAGTGGTATGGTCTATATGGAACACCTTCAGGAAAACATCCGCACCTATTCTCCCCTTGACCCCATTACCGACTTCGAATATACCGCCCTCGAACAGGTAACCGAAATCATGATGAACGATGATTACGTACAATGCACCGAATGCGAATACTGCATGCCCTGTCCGTACGGACTGGATATACCGGGCGTATTTGGTCATTTCAACCGCGTCACCAGCGCAGGCAAACGACTCAAAAGTTCCAACGATGAGAATTACAAAGAAGCCCGCCGTGCCTTCCTTGTAGGCTACGACCGGAATGTACCCAAACTACGGCAGGCAAACCATTGCATCGGATGCGAAATCTGCAAGCCACACTGTCCGCAGACCATCGACATACCCAATGAAATGCGCCGCATAGACCTGTATGCAGAGCAATTAAAACAAAAAATTGAATTTTAATGATTGCCTCTATGTAGAGACGCATATTTGCGTCTCAATATTGCGTCTGAATATTCCCTATATTTTATACATGAGACGCAAATATGCGTCTCTACATGGTAACAATAAAAAAATAGACAATGGAACGATTAATAAAGATACTGCACGAAGGAAACTATTCCTGTGTAGTCGAGAATTTTGATTATATCTACACTTTCTCAGGGCGTGGTATATCAGATCTGTACGATATGGTAAAGAACAAACCCTGCTTTCTGAAAGATGCCCGCATAGCCGATAAAGTAGTAGGCAAAGCCGCCGCAGCCCTCATGATTCTGGGGGAAATCAAAGAACTCTATGCCGATGTAATCAGCCTTTCGGCGGTAATGTTCTTACGTGATGCCGGTATCGAACCCGATTTCGGACAGATAGTACCCTTTATAATGAACCGGGATAAAACAGACTGTTGCCCGTTGGAAAGAATGTGCTACAACGAACAAACCGCCCAAAATATCCTGCCCATAATAGAAACATTTATAAATAGCCGTAAACCACAAGTAAATAAAGAACTGGAATTAGAAATCAAATAAAACGATCAGATTATGAAAAAGAGAACCATAGCCCTCATCACAATGGCTTTAACAGTAATTTTATCAATCATTTCCGCCCTTATGCTATTTACAGATTTGGCTAAAAGTTTCTTTAGATATGCCAAAGATTTTAAGAGAATATTCTTTTCTATATCAGTACAGCAGCAAACTCAACATTTTAGATTTAATATCTTCCACAACCACAGAAGATATTATTTTGCGGTCAAAACTAAATCCAATTTGCATGGTGTCATGTAAGGTAGCAACTCCCAGAACTAGATAACTTCCCGGTGCTTTTGGTGGAAAGAATACCCAATCACGAATGCCATAAGAACCTATCCGACAATTAAAATTCAAGCGTCCAAGATTAGATATAGCTGTAGAAGAAGGTGTATCAACTGAAAGTATGGATGCCGCTTTCTTTGCCGCTTTATCCTGACACTCCCCATAAGCAGCAAAATACATCGCATCAATAAGTAAAGGATTCATAGAAGCATATGTATTTAATAATAACCATTGTGCCTGGGTTGATTCCATTTTTGACCTTATTCTTTTCTTTACCAGACCCGCATTTTGCCAAAAATCTTTTTTAGAATCATATTTGTAAGCCACTGTAATAGCAGAAGCAAAGTTACCCAAGCATCTATCCGGAGAAAAAGAAACTTGTTTCCTTATATTTATCGGAATCCCTACGGTCATTTTCTTATTATGGATATGTCTTTCCTGCATAGCCCTAATAAATGCCGTCACAATAGCATCGTTTATGGTTAAGCCATGCGCTTTACAAGCATTATACAAATCATTCATCTCGGCCTTATTTATTGTTAAGTAGGTTAAAGCAATATCTGTTAATTGATGATATTGATTGAACATGTCTTGAAACTCTGTCTCCCCGAAACGAGGCTGTTTACCCTTATTCCACATTTTATTTAGTGAACCGATAAGCACTTTTACAGGAAAAGCAAGTTTGGCATGAGGCGGAAAATCATTTTTATTAGAAAGGAGTCTTTGTTCTTGTGTAGGCAGCTTATTCCCGGTATACACGTACACTACATCCCATACTAATCTTGCGATGGCGTCACCGTCGCCAAGCAGGTGCTGAGCGGCGACAAGAATATCAAAATTTGTTTCACCATAGAATACAAAAAAGCGGATGAGTGGTCCTTTTTCGCAATTAAAAGGTTTCTTGTTCTCAGATTCGGCAACTTCCAGCCACTGATCTGGATGCTCACGTTTACGACAATGCAATTCAAGCTGTTGGACAGCATTTTCCTGATAAAAAGCTTCCCCATCATCGTCAATGAAAATGGATGAATAAAGCAGAGGGTGAACATCTTTTAATGTACGTAATGCCTTTTCAAAACGTGATTGATCAAAATGCCCGTCCACACTCAATTTCATCAGAACCGTGAGGGACGGATTACGCAAATGTGGACGTTCGGTCAGTATTCGAAGATTCGTTTTCATACGCTTTATTTTTATTATAATAGCAAAAGTAAAGAGTCGGAATCTAATATTCCTTGACCTATATCAATTCAACCTATTTTTCTTGTCTTCGAATAACTGCAAACCGCACATCGAATCGCCCGTATAAAATGATAAAATGCCTATAATAATCAATAAGTAACAGACCACCAAGAACAGATTGTTTGATTTGAACAACAAACCGTTTGATTGGCAATAATCCGTGAACTCCGGCAACGCTAACTTTGCAACATACAAAATAACCCCTCAAAAAATACAATAAGAAAATGAACAAAAAAATCTATCTGGCAACCGTGCTGCTATTCACCGGCAATCATGAATAAAGAGAATACAAAAGCCTTTGGCACCCAAGCAGCCGAAGCACCCTTGAACCCCAAACCTTATGGTCTGTTAAGAAATCCCGAAGGGATTGTATGTGCATAACCACGGGATGGATATCCCGTGGAGTCAGGGATACCCCCCCCTCTACTCTCACAGCCCTAACAGGGATGAAGAGCAATTGACCCACTATTCGTGGCTCACGGGGATAACTCGATATCTTATCCCGTGGGATATGCATCCCACGGTTATGCACATTCAAGTCCTCCGGACTTGCCGACTTACTAACTCATAATTGACTTACGTCGCTATATGATTCGAAACTTCGTTTCATCTGAGATTTACTTTTGCCACACCCTTTACAATCAAACCAAAACCGTAAGGTCTGTTAAGAAATCCCGAAGGGATTGTACGTGCATAACCACGGGATGGATATCCCGTGGAGTCAGGGATACCCCGACTCTACTCTCACAGCCCTAACAGGGGTGAACAGCAATTGACCCACTTCGTAGCTCACGGGGATAACTCACTATCTTATCCCGTGGGATATCCATCCCACGGTTATGCACATGTAATCCCTGCGGGATTTCTTAAAGATTTTAACGTCTCCAAAGCCAGCAATATAAGAAGGCTTTATGTTTCATCTATTAATTACCAATCGTTTTTAATAGCTCATTCATAATCAGTTCCGGTTCCTCTAAATAAATGTAATGCGAACTTTTATCGGTTACGATATGATGGAGGTTCTTGTGGTCATTCTCTAGTTGCTTATTTAGCCTCAAATGAACCTCAAAGGCTCTTTTATTAAATTCGACAAACCTTTCTTCTATCTCTACTTCCTTTATTGATGTAAATAAATATACCGGAATATGCGGGGGTATGGAATACCTTTCATCAGATTCCATCAATTCCAACGTGAAACCAATTTCACCAGCGGCACCGGGAGGTACCTGGCTGATCAGGCTTTTCCAGTTACTGACATAATTCTTCCACATTTCTTCTGTCACAGCAGCTTTCAGTTCTTTGTAGAACCGCTCATGATAGGCATCGATTAAGAAAAGTGCCTTCACTTTCTGCGGAAATAATTCCGTATATTTTCTAACTATATAGCCACCGATGGAGTGACCGACTAAAACAACGGGAGTAGTTACATTCAATCTGTTAATGATCAGATCGAGTTCCCCGGTCATTGAACCGATATTCTTACTGTCCGGTATATAGTCGGAATTGCCCAGACCGCTTCTGTCATAGGAAATAACTCTGGCATGACTTGATAACTGATCCTGAAAACTATTCCACGTTTCCAAACCGAGTGTTCCCCCGGAAACTAACACGATGGTTGTGCTACCGGAACCGGTATCACGGTAGTAGATCTTACCTCCGTTGTTTTCAAGATACGCAATCTCTTTATTATCAATATCTTGTGTATGGATGTATGGATGGAATATCAAAACCGTCAGCAACAAAAAGCAAACTCTTATCATATAATCATTCTATGTAGGTTAACGGTTGCTCCAATCTTTATCGAGCATAGCATAAATGATATCATCTACCCACTCGCCACGCAGGAAATAACTCTCTTTGAAATGAGCTTCTTTCCTGAATCCCAATCGTTCGATTAATCGGATAGAGGACGTATTTCTTGGATCGATGGATGCTACAACACGATGCTTCTTTAATGCTACGAAAAGATAATTTACCATTGCCGTCAGTGCTTCGGTAGCATAACCCTTGCCTTGAAAATCTTTATTCAACGTACAACCGACCTCTGCCTGCATCCTTTCATGACCCGTGAAGACTATTCCCATATCTCCGATCAGATGGTTTTCATTCTTAGTCAGAATGGCAAATTGAAAGCATACGTCGGCTACATCTAGACTCACCGGCATATTAGTTATGTAATTACGAACCTCTTCAGCAGATTCGGGAAACCATCCTTGATATTGGTTTTCGATAGCATCGGAACGATACTGATATATCGCCTGTGCATCATCCGGTTTAGCTAACCGTATAATCAACCTGTCGGTCAGAATATTTTTCATGGATTTAATTTCTCACTAATTGGTTGGAATTAAATAAGGTATTCTTTTTTCACCTGCAAATCTAGCAAATATCTGTGAGCCAACCACATTTATCTCTTAATACCTTTATTTTTGCTTATTTCCGGCTTTGCAGGGAGCTTAAGCAAAGAAGCTATCTCAAAGTGAGACAGCCTCCTCGTTAATTATCACGCCGCCGGATCAACAAACGGATCATCACCTCCGCCGTTATTACCGCCTCCGCCATTGTTTCCACCTCCGCCGTTATTGTTATCTCCGCCCCCTCCGGCATTCGACGAATCCACCTCATCATCGCCCGCCCGGGTAACGGAAACTGCGTTCATCATATCCCTGAACCGTTTGCCGGGGGTGAACAAGATCTTCTTCCGCCGCACGTTTTCCACGCCCAGGTCTTCCTTGTTTTTCTGCGCCTTCACGTTGATAGTAGGCTTGAAACTACCGAAATCACCGAGCTTGACGGACATGCCATAGTCCATAAACAGGGACATGCGGTCGATCAGCCCTTCGACACTCGCTTTTACCTGGGCACGGCTGATGCCGCACGAACTGGATATTTCGTCGAGTAGCTTCTCGAACGATACTTGTTGTTGTTTCACCGGCACAATGCGGTACATCGTGGGTTTGTCCTCTTTGAAGTTGAGCACAAACTCTTTTTTTCATACTGGATAGCCATAAATTAAGTTTTTAAAGTGTTGGTTTTTGCGTTTTTACGTCTTGAAAAAATGTTATTTATTAGTTAGTATAAGAGAGAGATGATGTGTGTGATTTTCAGGGGCCAACCTGTCAGGTGCTACGGAGCAATTCTATCGCTTTCTGGTGTTTTTTTATCAATGTCTGCCGTAGGTGTGCAGGCTCTATTACGCGCAGTCCTTCGCTGTGTGTGAGGAGTTCGTTGATAAAGTCGGGCGTGATTTTGAGGTTGAGTTCCACGCGGAATTCTTCTTCGGTGTGCAGGATTGTCTGCTGGCTTTTGTGCAAAGGGCAGGTATCGTGATAGCGGCCGCTCAAAGGGGTGAAAGAAAGCACGACACGCTCCACGGGCAGTTCTTTGCTGGTGTAGATACCGTAACAGTGTTGGAACTTCTGGCGGAGTTTCACCTGTTTGTTTTTCTTGAATTTCCGTGCCGTGAGGGTGAGCTGTGAGATGCGGTCGAGCCCATATATCTTCAGGTCTTCACTGCTTTGGGAGTTGGAGTTGACGTCCATCGCGAGCAGGTACCAACGGTGTTTGAATTCGCGCAGTCCGTAGGGTTGCAGGCGCATGATTTTGGGTTCGGCATCGGTAAATTTTTGATATGCCAGTGTTACTTCGTGTGCGTGCCGGATGGCATTGATCAGGGTGAAACGGTGTTCGAGTCCGCGCGACTGGCGGCTTTCGGTGAAAACAATATCTTTCAGGTCGCTGAACATCAGCAGGGAACTTACTTCGAAAAGTCGTTCGAGTTTGGAGATTGATTTCTCGTCCTGCGGTATGTAATACCCGTTGTGGTGGGGGCAATATTCGATGCTGATGTCCATGTAACTTGAGTTCCGGATTTCGGCAATGTCTCGTTGCAGGGTTCGCTCGTGGATTCTGACGCCTTCCACCCCGTCGTAAAGGGGGAATTCTTCTTGTATGCACCCGAGCAATTCCCGTTTGCTGATGTAGGGATGGGTGTTTATTTTGCTGATAATGAACATCCAACGTTGCAGGAATTCTATCTTTTTATTTTTAGGCATGGTGTGTGTTTTTGCTATTATACGGCAAAGATAGTGCAAGGGGGTGGCGTAACGTGTCGGTGGGGGAAGGAAAAAGTGAGTTTTTTTGATGGGAAGGGGTGAAACTAAAAATCGACCGTATTAGTTGGGTGAATCGACCGTATTGTTCGGGGTAATAATACGGCTGATTCGGGTGAATCATACGGTCGATTTTTTACCCGGAAGGGGTAGTGTGTGGATAGCCACGGGATATCATCCCGTGGAGAGGGAGGATCTCTTTCCAGTCAGCTCCGAACGGAGGTGAAGAAGAATACCTGTTGACCCCTTTCAGGGCTCTCTTGTCAGTATCTGCTTTCTTTCCACGGGATATGCATCCCGCGGCTATCCACATGCTATCCCTTCGGGATATGGAGTGATAGGTCTTTTTCCTATTCCTCCGGTACTGACCCCGAATGGGGTCAAATGTGCATAACCACGGGATGCATATCCCGTGGAAAGGGAAGATATCTCTCCACTCAGCTCCGAACGGAGGTGAACATGAATACCTGTTGACCCCTTTCAGGGCTCTGGTATCCATCTTTCTTTTTCTCCACGGGATATGCATCCCGCGGTTATACACATGCTATCCCTTCGGGATATGGAGTGAGAGGTGTTTTTCCTATTCCTCCGGTACTGACCCCGAATGGGGGCAAATGTGCATCACCACGGGATGCATATCCCGTGGAAAGGGAAGATATCTCTCCAATCAGCTCCGAACGGAGGTGAACATGAATACCTGTTGACCCCCTTTCAGGGCTCTGGTATCCATCTTTCTCTTTTTCCCCGGGATATCCATCCCGCGGTTATGCACATGCTATCCCTTCGGGATATGGAGTGATAGGTCTTTTCCCTATTACTTTCATTCCAGAATTGCTTTTCAACCAAATCTTTTCTATATATTTGTGCCATTCGTAAACATAATTATAATCGGCGAACGCAGATGTCAAGCTATAAACAGATACTATATCATATCGTATTTTGTACGAAGAATCGTGAGGCAACATTAAATTTTGAACATTCAGAATTATTATATAAATATATCTGGGGAATCATTAAAGCAAAGAATGGGGTTTTATTCCGCATCAACGGAATGGAGGATCATATTCATCTTCTTTCGGATTTACATCCTTCTATTGCTTTAGCAGATTATGTGAGAGATATAAAACGGGCATCTTCGGGGTGGTTGGCAGATTCTGAATATTTTCCTGACTTTAAGGGATGGGCAGAAGGATATGCTGCTTTCACCTATACATGGAGAGACAAGGAGATGGTAATGAACTATATCCGGAATCAACGGGAACATCATAAGGAATTTTCTTTCGAAGAAGAATATAGAAAAGTGCTTGAGGAGTTTGAAGTTACTATTGATGAAAAGTATTTCCTGAAGTAACTGTTGACGCCTATAGCCGTTGTAGGAGGGGGGGATTTGTGAGGAAGGGCTGAGGAAAGGTGAGGATCAATATCATCAACTTCAGTAAACCAGCCGTTTGGTGAGGGTCAGAGCTAATCTTCTACCCGGAACGGGTAATATGTGCATAACCGCGGGATGCATATCCCGTGGAGATAAGACAGAGACCGACAAAAGAGCCCTGAAAGGGGTCAATATACATTCTTTTCACCTCCGTTCGGAGCTGAGTGGGGAGAGCTCTTTTCTATCCACGGGATATGCATCCCGCGGTTATGCACATCTTATCCCTTCGGGATATGCAGAGAGAGGTATTTTTCCTATTGCACCCTATATTCCGACAACTATTTGTTACATTTGTAACGCAAACATAAATAGCTGATTGTTGAAAAAGATATTTTGTGTAGTAGTACTATTATCAACTATACTATTGTATAGTTGTCGGGATAGATATGTAGACGAGAGTTTGATAGAAATCGAAAAAAATAAGTATAGCTCCTGATAGTGCCTTATGGGAACTTGAAAACAATTTTACAATCGCTGATTTTAACGATTATAATAAAACATATTACAATGTATTATTAGTCGAAGCAAAAGATAAAACCAATTAGGAATTACTTCCCTACGATTCAATTATAAATATTGCTCTAAAAGAACTAAAAGCTGGAAAAGACAATAGACTTCTGGCAAAAGGCCTGTTCAGTAAAGGCAGCATTTGGGAAGAATTAGAGTCTCCACAAGAAGCATTGAAATGCTACTACAATGCTTTAGATTTAACATCAGAAACTGATTACGATATACTAATATCAATATATTCAAGTTTGGGAAACATTTATCTGGATCAGGAATTGTACGATGAAGCATTTAGTGCATTTAAGACTTTCTATGATATAGCTATCCGGAATCCGGATGAGAGTAAAAAATGTATTCCAACTCTTTCCTCATAGGTGTTTTTGGAAATTTTATATGGAATAAATAAAAAGAGAGATTATTTGTTTTTAGACAAGTCAAGAATCTGTATAATTTCTTCTAAAGTTAAAACTTTGCTTGAATTCCTATGTATCATATAATGGCAATTCGGGCAAAGTACAATTAAATCAGTTCTTGGGTTAACTACTTGTTCGCCAGTTTGTGCAAGAGGTTTAATATGATGCACATGAATGAAACCTCTACCAAGTTCACCATATTTTTCAAGAAAATTAAATTTACATGCCATACATGTATAGCCGTGAATATTAATAGCTTGCTGTCTCAATTTAGGATCACGCTCATATTTAGTAGTATAAACTCTTAATTGTTTTCCTTCTAATGAATTTTCAATTGTTTCCAATTCATTCGTTTCTATTGCAATATTTGCTAAGGAAATAATTTCGTCATAAATTTCCTTTGATATTTCACGGACTCCATCACGCCAATAATTTGTCTTTCTGTTTTCCGGTATAGTCTCAATATATTGATTGTTATTTTTTAATATCAAAACAGGTTGTTCAAACATTTTATAGTTTTCAATATGAGAGTAATAATCAGATTTAGATGATTCTTTATCAATGAATCGATCCTTAATCGTTCCATAGCCAAAATAATGAGGATGAATAGATAAACGATGATTCTCAAATCGTTTATCCCTCATTGTACCCTTATAGTATATAATTTTCGTCCCGGGTGAAAGTATTCTTCGATAGCGTTTTGGATAATGATATAACTCTCCCGTCCTATCATTCCATTCAGAGGAATCATTCTCAGTTATTATTGCATACATAATGTGTGTTTTAGACCTGAATACAAAGTTAAAAAAATAAATAAAAGATAATGGAAAATAAATGAAGAAATTAAACAATAATGGACAGACTTTACTTGCATATAAGATCAGAGTAAAGCAATATCCATATGTTAAACTTAAAACGGTTAAATATGTCGAGATTTCGGTTTCTTAAAACTATCTCCTAAATCAATATAATAATATATTCACGGGGAACGGATGATTAATTTGAATTATATTTGTGACATATTCTGTATTGATTTTAATTCTATCTACTATATTGGTCTTAGCCCACTTACACTAACAACAGGAAATGTATCATGACAATAATTATATGAAAAATAAATATATGAAAGATTACAATGACGACTATTTTTTCTTAGGACTAGTCGAAAGTCCAAATTATCCAATGCTTGACTTACATGATGATTTTGAAGATTATGCTATGGATTTTTTAATGGCAGAACCAATTGAATATACTGAACCTATTCAATTAATATTTGGAGACCCTATACCTAGAAAACCCATAATGGTCGATTACCATGATTTCGTTACACCATCTCCGATATTTTCTGAGAAATTAAAAAACGTAATCGAAGGAATGGGTATAAAAGACATCCAATTTGTACCTGTGTTAATACATGACAAAAGTGATGACTTAATTTATGGCTACTATGCCATAAAAGTTTATAATGAAATAAATTGTGTGGATTTAAATAAATCAAAATATGATTTATCTTCCTACAATGGGAAAATAACTAGTTTATCAAAACTAGTTCTGGATAATGAAAAATTAGACAAAATACCATTGGAAAATCGTTTGATATTCGCTGTTGAAGAATGTGGTATTTATGTTCTATATCATATTTCTGTTGTTGAAAAAATGTTGGATATTGTCCCAGAAGGAATGACAGTATATAGATTATCAGGGTGGGATTCAAGCTCTCCGTTTTACGAAGTATATGGTAAGTATCTGAAAGGTTTAATGAAATAATTTTGGAATAAAAATATAACAAGTAAAAGAGGTAAATCCCTTTACTTATTATATATATCTTATCTCTTAATCATATTTAATGCTATTATTTAACTTCATTTAGTTTTTCGAACATCCCCCGAATGGGGTCAAATGTGCATAATGGCGGGATGCATATCCCGTGGGGATAAGGCAGGTACTGTAGTGCAAACATAAATAGCTGATTGTTAAAAAAGATATTTTGTGCAGTCGTACTATTGTCAACTATACTATTATATAGTTGTCGGGATAGGCATATAGACGGAGCTCTTTATAATAAATACAACCCGGACTATGCTATAGTTATTAATGGGTTATACGGAATCCGTTAGGATTATTAGGCACATATAAACTAGCCGTTTGGTGAGGGTTATAGCTAATCTTGTACCCGGAAGGGGTAACATGTGCATTATTGTCTTTAAAGAATCCATTTTATATCAAATAGACTTCCTGCGATTAAAGATGAAATAAATCCTATAATTACTATGTAAAAGGAAAATCCTTTTTTGTTATTAATTATCACATTTGATAATTTAGCAGTTAATCTTGATAGCATAAGAAAAACACCTACAAAGATGGAGTTGACAAATGTCCATACGATACATGATAAAATATAAATGATTAGAAATGATAAAATAAGTGTCAAGCATGTAATTAGTTTAAGTCCAAGAGATGAATCTGTTATTTCAAGCAACTTTATGTTTTCAGATATGAATGCTATTGGTGGAATTTCAGGCATTAAACAACATAAACCTATAATTCCTGCTGCCAGAACTAGAAAATGCTTGAGATAGTCTATTGTCTCTTTAAATGGATCTTCACCCCAAGATAATGCAGCCCAAAATAATAAGGAAATGCCTCCAATTAGAAAAAAATAACTGCTTATAGTAAAACTTAATTTTTCACTTATAAATGACAAAGCAATCAAACCTAAAGTTAGTTTTTTGAATAAAACACCTGCATTTTTCAAATCAGTATTTATAGTCGAGTCTGCTCTGCTAAATAGTGTTTTCATTACCATAAGTTCTGTGGAGTCAAGAAATTTTCTACCATTTACACTTTCTTTTATTTTTTCATTAGAACAATACATCGTACACAAAAAAGATATGCCCCCAAAAAGCATAAATGCTAAAACTTGAATATAATCCATCTTTTGTTTAAAATTATTGGTTAATGCGGCAAATATATTACAAATTAATAATATTCGGGCTTTCTGTTACTTTTTCTTCCCGCCGCTTTGACATCTGCTTATTAACGGAGTAGATCAACTTCAAAACTAACCATGAATGTCGGGTTAACATCAAACGCGTCCCTATCAAAAAAAAACTCCCCCGCCAACACCTATATATAAGGTATGACAGGGGAGCAAAACCCTCATTGTAACCGTCGGACTATCCGTTTTTCTTCGCTTCCTTTCTCGCTTTCACAGACAGTACCCGCTCGAAAGTATGGTCGCTCACGGAAGTGCGAACCATACGTCCGGGACGGAAATGTAGCTTCACGCCTCGGATGCAGCCGACGGTAAATTCTTCTTTCGTGGCGGCTCCTGAGCTGGAAATCTGATACTGGAACTTACCGA
>JAJQFD010000060.1 GCA_021201335.1 Bacteroides sp.
CGTACGGTTCGGTGGCGAGTGCTTGGAAACCTACCACTGTGAAAGGTGGCAAGGCGCCGGGTGCTTAGCCTATGAAGAAAAAGATAAAGACAGATACTATGCCTCCATGTGCTATCCGATGGTAGGCTATACCGGTATGCCATTTTCCAGAGATACCCGGCTGGATGGAGAATATGACCTGTTTTCCTGTCTTACCCCCAGTGTTCAGGCGCAGTTTATTATCTCCGATCGGTCACGCATTTATTCAGGGTCGTCAAGAAGAAACCTGAAAGCCACGTTCCTCGATCAGCCCAGACAGAAACTGGACATTAACTCCAATGAAGCCAATTACATTGAAGGATTTAACCTGACCGACGACCACGGTTTCCGCTATTCTTTTGGCGGCCCACGTCCGGATGGTCGTGGCACACTGGCCGAATTTGGCCCTGACAAAAATCGTGGAATTGATGCGGAGCCCTTATTTGACCGTCCACAGACAGCTTGGCCGTTAACTACCATCACTTCTCCGTTGAATGAAACCATTCAGTTCACTTACGAAGAAAGCTACAATTACACCCCCGAATACAGGGAGCTCCGTATTTATGATGCCGCACAAGAGGTCAGAAGATCGACTTCAGGCGATCTTCCCTATAGTGAATCTACCTACTACACCGGTTTTGCAGGTGGTGATACCGCTGGCTCTCCTCGAAGCGTTACCTGGCGAATCACCCGGATTGAGTCCGATAAAGAGATCGTCCGGTTTATTCGTTATACGTTTGCCGAAAATAGCGAATTATCCGGTAGCATCAAAGAGATACAAATTACCAATAAGTTTACCAATCAGCTTTGTAAGACTATTCGGCTGAATTATGACTTGCACTATCCGCATACATTATTAAATAGTGTAACCGTATATGGTTCCGACTCCCGCACTCAGGGCGAAAAGTATAATTTCTCTTATTATCTTCCGAGCGAACCCGTTTTATCAAAACATTATGCCGATCAGTGGGGATTTTACAGAGAAAGGACGAACGGAAAATACTTCCATTCCGAATTTACTTCGCAAAACTACAAGTATGTTCGAAATTCCTCTTCCAACTCTATCACCGCTTCACCCTTGTCTCACCAGGCAATTAGCACGTTGGTATATGACCGGACATACAATCTTTCAGGTTACAACCTGTTTTCTTTACAAGAGATCACCTTCCCCACCGGGGGCACCACCCGTTACCAGTACGAGCCTCATGAATTCAATAGCTATGCACTTGGTCGTTTTCAACGGGTAAAAGGTGGAGGTCAACGAATCGAAAGTATTATCTCCGATCCGAAAAACGGCAGCCCGGCAGTTGTTACCAAATTCAAGTATGGAACGAATGAAGATCGCCTGGGTTATACCAACTTCGATTTGAATCATAAAGCTTTTATGAATGAAATTTATCATGTGAAAGATGAGGGGTTTCATGCCGTCGATCTAGGTGTCCCTACTATTCGTGGTGGAGGAGTTACGATGTGGACGGAACGTATTTTTCAATCCTCTCCCATCGGTACTGCTTCTCAGGAACTGTTTTGTGTTTCCTATCCTGAAGTAGCTATTTACAGATATGAGGCATCCGGCAATAACTTCCTCGGAAAGGTAGTCTCCACCTATTCCATAGATAGAAGATATACGGCAGATTATGTAGCGGCGGGTTGTTCCGGAACTCCGGTGGATTGCTATAGTAACTATGCAGGCCCTTACAATATTATCGGTTACAACCCATCGTTTAAACCACAAATACTTACCCGAGCGTGGTATAACAAAAACAATGCGAAAGTAAAATCTGAAAATTATGTTTACGAGTTCCTGCCACTCGGCCCTGATTCCTTTGATGGATTAAAAGTTTATCAGACAACATTTGCCCATGGGCCTGACGGAAATTGGTGGCACGAAATAGACAATTACATTGGCTCTTATTACCAAACTCAGCTAATTAGTTATTACACTGGAACCAGACAATTAAAAGAGAAGAAAACTACTTTCTACGATAATCCGAGTTTGCCGGTCACGATAGATGAATCATTCCATTATGATGATTTATTCAGATTATCACAAAAAATGATGTCTAATAATGAGTACTTCGACGATTCCTTTTACCATTATCCTTCCGGTTCTTCAAGCGTTGAGCAAGTGATGGTCAATAAGAACATGCTTTCCACAGTTATCCAGGAGACAGGTTATCGCAATGGCTATGAGAAGGATAATATCAGAACCCGATATGGTCAGGATCCCAATCAAACTAAAAACTTCATTTTGCCTACCTCCGTAGAAGGCTACACCTACAATGACACCAAAACCCAGATAACCTACGATCTTTACGATAATCAAGGTAATTTGCTCCAATGCACTACAAAAGATGGAGTAATCACCACCTATTTGTGGTCATATAAAGGACATTATCCGGTAGCAGAAATCAAAGGAGCTGCCTATAGCACAGTAAGAACGGCATTAGGAGGAGAATCAGAAGTACAACGCATCAGCAACAGCACCCTGCTTTCGACAAGTGATCAGCTGAAGATTAATAATTTACGCAGCAATTCCAGTCTGTCAGCGGCATTGATAAATACTTATACCTACCAACCACTGGCAGGAATACTAACAGCCACCGATCCGCGTGGAATAACAACCTATTACGAGTATGATGTCCTCAACAGATTGAAACGAGTTTACCTAAAAGAAAACAATGTTGAGAAAAACATCGAATCCTACGAGTATAATTACAAAAACCAGTAAACGATACATTATGAAACGCTATTATATACTTCTGGCATGGCTGATCCTCACAGGAACAGGCCAAGCGTATGCTCAAACCCCTAAGAAGAGCTACATACTGAAACGCACATATCTGCACCAGTCAAATTCTCCCTACCTGGATCAGATAGACTATTTTGATGGCTTCGGACGCCCTGAACAAAGTATTCAGAAGGGAATTACCCCGGATAAAAAGGATTTGGTAACCCTTCAGGAATACGACAGTTATGGACGGGAATCTGATACCTGGTTGCCGGCAGCTATCCCAGGCAATAATGGAGCTTATGTGGCGACACAAACCATTAAAAACCTGGCTAAAACCACCAACACCAATGAAGGACAGGCTGACAGCCATCCTTATACCCGGATCAAATATGAAGACTCTCCCTTAAATCGTGTCCTGGAGAGAACCGGGCCGGGAGCACAGTGGCATAACAATGGAAAATCCGTCAAAACCACCTACACAACCAATAGTGGAACTACCGGTGACTTAGCCTGTAAGCATTTCTGGGTTTATAATGAATCTACTGGCTGCAGAATATGGAAAACCAATTTTTATGCCGACGGCGAATTATTTGTTACCCAAATCACCGATGAAGACGGAAACCGCGTGTATGAATTTAGAAATAAAGTCAATCAGCTGGTACTTACCCGGCAGTTTAATACAGATGGCAGGTATGACACTTATTATATATATGATGACTATGGCAATCTCTGTTATGTTCTTCCTCCGCGGGTTATTGAAGAAACCACTGATTTCTCCAACGGAAACGCTATTATGCAAAAGTTGGCTTATATGTACCATTATGATAATGGGCGTCGCTGTATCGCCAAAAAACTACCTGGTGTCGACTGGATTTATTACATCTACGATCACGCCGATCGGCTGATTTTCACTCAGGATGGCGAAGCACGTGCCAAAGGGCAATGGTTATTTAGCATCCCCGACACGTATGGCAGAGTGGCATTAACAGGTACTTGTGGAAATGTGCTGAACTATTTAAGTGAGCCGTTAAATAATAAGATCGTAAAGGCAACCTGGGCCGGCAATTCAGGTGCCCATCAAGGCTACAACCTTAGCGGTATTAGCTTAACCGGTACAGTAAATGTATTAACTGCCAATTATTATGATAATTACAACTTCCTGAGTCTAAGCGGCTGTCCGGCATTGGCTTATGAAACCCCATCATCCGATTATGGTAAACGTTACGATGGAAAATACCAGGGCCTGCTAACCGGAACTTTTGTAAAAGGAGCGGATGATAATACACTTAAGTTATATACCGCACTGTACTACGATGAAAGAGGAAGGCTGGTTCAAAGCCACCAAAACAATCACCTGGGAGGCAAAGACTCGGAGTTCACGGGTTATAATTTCTCTGGTCTGCCATTGAAACAAATGATAAAGCACACCGCCTCCGGAAATACAACGATTGAGTATTACGAACAGTCTTATGATCATGTAGGAAGGCCCCGTGTCTCTTCTCACAAGCTGGGCCATGCTGGTGCCTCCACCGCTTATCTGACAGACATTCTTTACGATGACTTAGGTCGAAAAATAGCCACACTGGACGGTCCTGATATTGGCACGATTTATAGCTACAATGTGCGTTCATGGTTAAAAAATATCGATAATTATTACTTCACCCAGACACTCTATTACAATGACACGTATGCAGGCAGCACTGCCCGTTACAACGGTAATATCTCTGCCATGAATTGGAAAGTGGGTAATGAAAGCCTCAGAGGTTATCGCTTTAACTATGACAACCTTTCACGTTTAACTCGGGCAGACTACCTGGTGAATGGTACACTGAACAACAACTATAAAGTACCTGTCATTAATTATGATAAGCATGGTAACATTACCGCTCTAGAACGTTGGGGAAAAACAGCCACAGGCTACGGGCTGGTAGATAAATTAACGATGGCATATAATGGCAATCAGTTGACTTCTGTAACCGATGCAGGCGTGAAAAATCCAGCTATTAACCTTGGACTGAATGATTTTAAAGACGGTTCTAACGCAGCTGTACAATACATTTACAACAGAAACGGTGCTCTAACCAAAGATTTAAATAAAGGAATTAGCGAAATAAAATATAATTCACTAAATTTACCCAGTAAGCTTACTATCAACAGCATACAGAATAAATACACTTATCTGGCTGATGGTACCAAGCTGAAAGTTACTCATGGATCGGATTCTACAGAATATGTTGGTAATAAGATTTATGAAAATGGTTCTTTGAAACGTATTTTATTTGCAAATGGCTACATTGATATGCCTTCCAAAATGTATCATTATTATGTGCGGGATCATCTGGGTAATAACCGGCTCGTAATGAATAATAACCTGGAAGTAATACAAAAGAATCATTACTATCCCTTTGGGATGACATTCGGTGAAATCTCCAGTACTGAACAGGATAAGCAACCCTATAAATATAATGGTAAAGAACTGGATCGAAAGAATGGACTGAATTTGTATGATTATTCGGCCAGATATATGGAACCGGCACTGGGAAGGTTTACGACGATGGATCCCCATGCTGAGAATTATTATTCGATTAGTCCGTATGCATATTGTGCGAATAATCCGATATCAAGAATTGATCCTACAGGAAAGGATTGGTGGTCAACAAGTGATCCGGATGAGATATGGAAATTCTGGATGGCATATACTCGTAATCCAGACTTGGGAACTAGGAATGGTTATGATTACGGAAATTGGGAAAACCGATATACAGACGAAGAAGTGTTAAGTATGATGGGAAACTTAAGCGGCAACTTATCATATAATGATCAAACTAGAAACTTTTACACAAGCTTTTCGTTTGTAGAAAATAATGAAGTGGTAGTTGTAGGCGTCTCAATTAGTGCCAAGATGGTTTTCACCCATAAGGACGGAGAGGGAGGTTACGCAGTAATAACACCTTTAGCAAATGGTGGATTAACCAACATTTATCCAGAATTTGATATCTTCTTTGCTGGAACCAATATTGGCAGGCACTTAATAAAGGAATTTGTAAGATCTCTATTGAGATCAAATTCTACAACTAATACTTTTGATGCAAATAGCAGTGGATTTTCAAAGGTAGCCCGCGGAAATCAAAAAGACGATGGGTTGTCTAACTTAGATGATTATGAAATTGCCAATGCATTGAAAGGCTTAAAAGGAAAATTATCAAAAGAGCAAAAAGCCTATAAGCAAAGATTGAAAAAAGAAGAAAAAAGCAGAGAGAAAAGAAATATTCAAAAGAAAAACTCAGAAAAAGGTGTAGGTACAGGTAGACGAAGATAGCATCATGGATAAACTTGATTATAAAAAAATACTAGAAGGTAAATCCATTTCAAAGAAAATAGACCTTATTGATGAATATGATTTTGAGGATAATCCGTTGGATTACCAATACATTGTTAAATTTATCAAGAGGGAAAGTGTATCATCTACAAATGAATGGTATATAATAAGCCTTATAGATTTGGCCGGACAACTTCAATTGAAAGATAAATATTTAATAAAAAATTATCTACATTATTTAGAGAAGGGGCACAGCTATTATTTAAAGTTGACAGTATTAGATTACTTAAGTAATATGCTCGTATTTTATAAAGATGAAAATATTGATTATTCCTTAATAGCTCATTTATTAGAGAATAAATCAGAGCGATTAGTTGTTAAAATAATAGCTTCTTTAATTCTAATTTTGATCTATCCAAATATGAGAATGTATTATTGGGAAAAGATAAAGCAATATATTAAAAAATCTGAAGATTATAGGACTCATATACGATTATATAATTATATCGTATATGATAATATTCCAATACCAATCTCAAAAATTAAAGAATACATAATAATAACAGAAAGTAAAACGTTCTCTAATACCAGAGCGGTGCAAGAAGCTTTAAGGAAAATAAGACAATATATTGCATACTAAAAAATAATTATGAATCACAACTAGATTAGTAGCTATCATTAAGATTCTCTTTTTTGATAGCTACTTTTCTTATATTTCATCTTCCTTAGTATTTCTCCCTTTCCCCATCGAACTTCTATCATTTTTCGTTTTTTCTTTCTTTCTTTGCAATACAAAAAAGTACAAAGAGCTGAAATATGACATTGAAAGAAAGAATATTCCTGTTAATCAAAAAAGAAGGGTTAAACCCGAATCAGTTTTACATCAAATCCGGATTGGGGAACGGATATCTGGATAAAGTAGGCGCAGTCCTTCGTAAACCTACCCTCAAAAAAATTGAGGAAACATTTCCACACTGGAATATCGACTGGATAATACAGGAAGAAGGCGAAATGTACCGAGAAGTAAAAAAAGTACGCGAAATGCCGAATGCAGTTCTTATGGCTGCCAACCATGTAATGTATGTGCCCTTCGTAAACCAGTATGCATACGCCGGATATACAAGCGGATATGCTGATAACACTTATATGGATTCTTTACCCACTATCCCATTCATTGCCGATCATGAAGGCCGCGGAAATTACATTGTTTTCGAAGTGAAAGGAGACAGCATGAACGACGGCACCGAAGATAGCTATCTGGAAGGAGATAAACTGTTGTGCCGGGAGATCGCCCCTCACCTCTGGGCTGATTCCAAGCTACACATCCGCAAATGGGATTTCGTAATTGTACATACCGACGGGATTCTTATCAAGCAGATTCTGGATCATGATGTAGAGAATCATACCATTACCATTCACTCTCTTAATGACATGTATCCGGACAGAAAAATAGACCTTTGCGATGTCAGACAATTGTTTAATGTCATTGAACTTCAGCGGGCTAAAAGAAGATAATTCGACCATTTTTGCTATTCTTTCATATAAAATCGTATTTTTGCCTAAAATAAATCACGGATGGCTAAGCAAAAAACGGTATACGTATGTAGTAATTGTGGACAAGATTCGCCCAAATGGATCGGAAAATGTCCCTCTTGCGGAGAATGGAATACGTATGTAGAAGAGGTTATTCGAAAGGAACCATCCAAACTACGTCCCGTTACTGGATTTGAAATCGACAAACCTAAACCAGTCATTCTTCGTGACATTGAAGCCGCAGACGAACCACGCATAAACATGCATGATGAAGAGTTGAACCGTGTATTAGGCGGTGGATTGGTACCCGGATCACTAGTACTCATCGGAGGAGAGCCCGGTATAGGCAAATCAACTCTGGTATTACAAACCGTACTCCACATGCCGGAGAAACGTATTTTATATGTTTCCGGTGAAGAAAGCCCCCGTCAGTTAAAGCTGCGGGCCGATCGTTTAAGTGACATGCCTGGCAATTGCTATATTGTATGCGAGACATCGCTCGAACAGATATTTGTCCACATCAAAAATATTCAGCCGGAACTGGTTATTATTGACTCTATACAAACCGTTTCAACGGAAACCATTGAATCATCCCCGGGAAGTGTGTCGCAGGTGCGCGAATGTGCAGCTGCCATATTGCGTTTTGCCAAAGAATCACACGTCCCCGTATTGCTCATCGGACACATTAATAAAGAAGGAAGTATTGCAGGTCCCAAAGTGTTGGAACACATTGTTGATGCTGTTCTCCAGTTTGAAGGGGATCAGCATTATATGTATCGTATCCTTCGGAGCATAAAAAACCGTTTCGGTAGCACAGCCGAACTGGGTATTTATGAAATGAGACAAAACGGATTGCGCCAGGTAAGCAATCCTTCCGAACTTTTGCTTTCGCAAGATCATGAAGGAATGAGTGGTGTAGCCATTGCCGCCGCTATCGAAGGGGTTCGCCCTTTTCTGATTGAAACGCAGGCACTCGTCAGCTCTGCCGTTTATGGTAATCCGCAACGTTCAGCTACCGGATTCGATATCCGTCGAATGAATATGTTATTGGCAGTACTCGAAAAAAGAGTCGGTTTTAAGCTGGCCCAGAAAGATGTTTTCCTGAATATTGCCGGAGGATTAAAGGTAAACGACCCGGCCATCGACCTGGGAGTAATCAGTGCTATACTTTCTTCGAATATGGACGTACCCATCGAACCGGGTGTTTGTATGGCAGGCGAAATCGGACTTTCGGGTGAGATTCGTCCGGTAAACCGTATTGAGCAACGAATCAGCGAAGCGGAAAAACTCGGATTTAAACAATTTATTGTACCTAAATATAATTTACAAGGCATCAACACAAAGAAAACGACGATCGAATTAACTCCCGTAAGAAAAGTAGAGGAGGCTTTCAGGGCGTTATTCGGCTAATCAAACACTAATTGACATGAAAAAAAATCTATTTCTGGTGGCAATTGTATTGCTGACATCACTTTTGTATAGTTGCGATTATGATTTAACCGACAACTATGTTCATATCGATGAGCCTACAGAAACTCCGGTAGACATTGATCTGAATATGATCTCAAATGGCGAAAGCTTCATTATTCATAAGGAATCAGACATCGAATTCGCTCTCACCGCCTTTGGTAAAGATATCAATAGTGCCATATTCAAGATGGGGGCGAAAGAGTGGAAATTCAACAAGGAAGAGGAAGGAATTATCAGCATTACCGAAGAAGAATTTCCCACGGGTGATTACACACTGACCTGCGACTTGTTTATAAAAAGCAGCAGTGGCAGCATTGCCGACCAATACGACACGGAGTTTCTCTCCAATAGTCTTTCCTGGCCGGTTCTTATTGACTATAATCTGAATATACCCGCAACCGTTCTTTCAAAGATTAATAAGGATGGTTATCTCGAACTGAACTGGACTAAACCTACATTGTCGTACCTGAAGGTAAATTCCTACCAGGTGCATTACGATAATGCGGAAGTTTATCGCGAAAACACAGTTGAAGAAACACAGGAAACCGTATTCATTGACAGGAATTATGTAGGCGAAGCAGCAGCTTACCATATATTTATGGAATTAATCAGCGAGCATGATTCGAAAACCCATCTCTGGTCAGTAGGTAGTATTGAAGTACCAGAACAGTTTAAACTCTATGTTAACTCCTCCACCGTCAATGAAATTGAAATCCGGTGGGAAAACCCCGTCAGAAATTCTTTTGCCCTTTTGGTGAACGATGAAAAGGTAACGCTAACCGAAGGACAGACTTATCTACGATTGGCCTCAACAGGTTTCGGATCTACACAGCCAGCAGACCAATACCAGATAGAAGCTCAGCTGGCACCCTACGATAGTCCGGAAGAGCCAGTCTTCAGCCGAAATCTTTTGGCCGGATGCTACGGACAGGTAATTTCCGAAACCTGGACCCGATTTGGCTGGAACAAAGTAGAGAACATTTTGTACACTGCTTCGTCCAATGGATTATGCAGCTACACCGTACCCGAATTAACCCAAGCCAAAGTGGCCGTTGAAGCGGATACGGATTACTACTTTGACCAGATTGCCTCTTCTCCTATTTCAACCAAAGTGGCAGTGTTGATGAACAGCACAATAGTAAGCAAAGAAAAACAAATAACCATTTATGACGGACGATTTCTGAATAAGCTGATGACCATTCCCTGCAATGACATTCGGCTGGAAACAACTTTGGGACAAAAACTCTTCTTCCTGACGATAGATGATAAACTGGTTTATTTCGCCTCTTCTGGTTCATCCAGTCTTCGTGGGGTAGTGTACGACGCACTCACCGGAAATAAAGAGAGAGAATTCGAAGTCTATTCGGAAAGTGACATTTTCCGCTTTACATTATCTCCCAACGGAAGGTACCTGGTTACAACGGAAAGCAATGTTATCCGGATTTTCGAACTGGATAATTACCAGGTTTCCAATAGAAGAGATATCACTCAGACAACAGATAACATATACGAATTCAATCCGGTAAATTACAACGAACTATTTACTTCAAACAGTGAAGGCAGAAAACTGATTGTCAGAAACATATCTGACTGGTCAGTCATGCGGGAAATGGCATTGCCTTCCCCTTACGAAATCTGCAATATTGATCCGCTCAATGGCAACCTGCTGGTTAAAACAACAAATGAATTACGTATCTACAACACCTATGCAGACAAGCTCCTCTTTTCTTCCGCAAACAAAGGAAGTCATATTCGTTTATTGGGAAATACCCTGACTTCTTATGATGGTTTGATTTTTAATCTTAATAATTATTTCGCACGATGAAACATTTACTACTATTAGCAGCTCTGTTTATCGGAGCTATTGCCGCACAGGCACAAGACTTTGAATATACTGTTGAGTACAACCTCGGATATGGAGACTATCGGATGTCGGCCATGAAAGACAACCTGAAAAGCAATCTGACTTCAATCAATGGGTATAGAACCACGGATGATTTTTCGGGAGATATGACCCACGACATACGTGCAGGTGTTATTTTCATGGAGCAGCATCAGGCAGGACTTCTATTCGGTTATCTAAACACAGCCGGACAAAACCACCTGGGCGATTATTCGGGAGATATCCGATATAAAATTCGCAACAGAGGATATAAGCTAGGAACTTTCTACCGATACTTCCTGGTCGAAAATTCCCCCTTCCAACCTTTCCTGGAAGGATCGATGGGCACCATCCTGAACCGCTCCAAATCGAGCTATCATTTAAGAGTAGGTGATGAAAGCATCTCTGAAACGACCCGAATGAAAGGTCACAATATCTTTATCCAGCCGGCGGTAGGAGTATTGTTTAAGTTCCATCGTCATATAGGCGTACAGGCTACCGTTGGATACGAATTGGACATTATCAAAAAGATGCATCTTAAAGGGGATCGAGATACTAAAATGACCCGTGCCGACTGGAGCGGACTCAGAATAAGCATAGGAGCAGTTGCATTCTTATAATAATTGTTTTGCATAAATACTGTCCTTCGGAATGGACAAAAAAGATTTCGTACAATGTCGGGCATCCTTTCTGGGGTGCCCTTCTTGTTTTATCCCTCATTAACGTTAGAAAGCGCCGGTAAAATAAGAAGCAAAAGCTACCGCAATTTACCACGAATACAACCGCAACTTGCGGTGAATCCTACCGCATCCAGGTCGTAAATATACTTCTTCTTCCGAATATTCAGTTTATCATTACCCTCCGCATTGGGTTCCTTCGAATTATCGTATCTTTGTAACTCATTACAAAAAAGATATGATACAAGATTTCCAAATACGCATTCTACCCGAACAGGCAGCCAATGAATCATCCATCACCCAGTATCTTATTACGGAAAAAGGACTGACCTCTAAAGAGATTAACGCCATCCGAGTTCTTCGCCGCAGCATTGATGCACGACAACGTACTATTTTTATCAACCTGAAAGTACGGGTCTGGATCAATGAACTCCCGCAGGATAAATCATACGAAGAAACTTTCTATCCCGACGTATCTGACAAACCGCAGGTCATCATCGTTGGCGCAGGACCCGGCGGATTATTCGCTGCTCTTCGCCTGATCGAATTGGGGCTTCGTCCTGTCATTGTGGAACGGGGTAAGAACGTCCGGGAACGCAAAAAAGACATCGCACAGATCAGTCGTGAACACACCGTTAATCCGGAATCGAATTATAGTTTCGGCGAAGGTGGCGCGGGTGCTTATTCGGACGGAAAGCTATACACCCGCAGTAAGAAACGCGGGAGTATTGATAAAATTTTACATGTATTTTGTCAGCACGGGGCGCCCTCTTCTATTCTGGTAGATGCCCATCCGCACATTGGGACAGATAAGCTTCCGCGTGTGATTGAAAACATTCGAAACACAATTCTACGGTGCGGTGGTGAAGTACACTTCGAAACCCGGATGGATTCCCTTATTCTACAAAATAACGAAGTAAAAGGAATCGAGACAAACACCGGGAAAACTTTTTCGGGACCAGTTATTTTAGCGACAGGACACTCCGCCCGAGATGTGTACCGCTGGCTGGCTACCCATCAGATAACCCTTGAAGCTAAAGGAATGGCCGTCGGCGTACGCCTCGAACATCCCGCGGAACTGATCGACCAGATTCAATACCACAACCGGAACGGACGGGGTAAATACCTGCCTGCTGCCGAATATAGCTTTGTCACTCAGGCAGAAGGACGAGGCGTTTATAGTTTTTGCATGTGCCCAGGTGGTTTCGTTGTGCCTGCTGCCAGCGGACCGGAACAGGTAGTTGTTAATGGGATGTCACCTTCCAATCGTGGTTCCCGATGGAGTAATGCGGGAATGGTAGTTGAAATTCACCCGGAAGATTTACAACCCGAATCGGACAATCCGCTCACCATGATCGAATTCCAAGAGCAACTCGAAAAGCAAAGCTGGTTACAGGGAGGCATGAAGCAAACAGCCCCCGCCCAGCGCATGATCGATTTCACCCGAAACAAGCTAAGTTTCGATCTGCCGGAAAGTTCCTACTCACCAGGGCTTATTTCTTCTCCCCTCCACTTCTGGATGCCGGAATTTATCACAAAAAGATTAGCAATCGGATTTCGCCAGTTCGGAAAAATGAGTCACGGCTTCCTGACCAACGAAGCAGTAATGATCGGGGTTGAAACCCGTACATCTGCTCCGGTACGAATCCTGAGAGACAAAGACACCCTGCAACATATCACCGTGAAAGGCCTCTTCCCCTGTGGCGAAGGAGCCGGATATGCCGGAGGAATCGTTTCGGCTGCCATGGATGGAGAAAGATGCGCAGAAGCAGTTAGTAACTTGAGAATTGAAAGTTAAAAACTGAAATCAACCTTCAATCTTAATTCTCTCTTTACTGGCTATGAACGTTTAATTTTCAATTCTCAATTTTCAATTTAAAAAGTGGAAATAGCAATCATCACCCCCGACACCCTTTCAGCCATCGGACTTAAAACGTTGTTGCTGAAAATAAATCCCGAATGTATCGTGCGAACCTTTTCTAATTTCGGGGTTTTTATGGACGATACACCCGATATGTACACCTGGTATTTTGTTTCTTCACAGGCGTATGTATTGTACAATACTTTTTTCCTGTCCCGGAAAGAGAAAACCGTTATCCTTTTACACGGATTAGGTAGAACGGTGTTGCCAGCTGGAAACAACATTTTGAACATCTTTTTACCCGAAGAACGCATGAAAACCGAACTGGCTAAATTCCTCGAAGAAGACAAACCTCTCTCCGCTCCTGCCGAAGAAGATAAAGACCTTTCTGCCCGGGAGATTGAGGTATTAGTACTGGTGAGCCAGGGGTATATTAACAAAGAAATAGCGGAAAAATTAAATATCAGTTTAACCACTGTCATCACACACCGCAAAAACATTACCGAAAAGTTAGGCATTAAATCTGTATCAGGACTTACCATGTATGCTGTCATGAACGGATATATTGATGCCGACCGGATATAATCCTCATTAATTAGGATTGCGAGAGCGCTTTTTTTGCAGTTATTTTGCATCTCGAACTGATTAATGTACTATATAAAATGAAGAAAAACTGTATTCTTATCGCACTTACTCTCTTTTTCGTTAACCATTTATGTGCAGATGAATTTCCAACCGATAGTCTGAAAGTGGTAGATATCGAAGAAGTAATAGTAGTAGCTTCTCCTAAAGAAAACCGGAAACTCCGGGAACAACCGACAGCAGTAACACTTTTTTCACACAATGATTTGCAATCCAACCAGGTTACGTCTGTAAAACGACTTACCGGACTGGTGCCGAATATGTTCATCCCCGATTACGGCTCAAAGCTAACCTCTGCGATCTACATTCGAGGAATCGGCTCACGTATTAATACTCCGTCAGTAGGTCTTTATGTCGATAACGTACCTTATATTGATAAATCTGCTTTTGATTTCAACTATTCCGATGTAGAACGAATTGATGTTTTACGTGGCCCACAGGGAACATTATACGGACGTAACACGATGGGAGGATTGATCCGGATTCATACCAAGTCGCCTTTCAGTTATCAGGGTACGGATGTTCAACTAGGGATAGCCAGTCGCGGAGGCTTTCGTTCTTCACTCACACACTATCATCGCATTTCGGATAAATTCGCATTCTCGGCAGGAGGGTTTTATGAATATGCCGGAGGCTTCTTTCATAACAGCTTCCAGAATAACAAAAAAGTTGACCGTGTTAATGATGCCGGCGGACGAATCCGGGGCATCTATTTCGCAACCGAAAACCTGAAAATAGATTTCAGCCTTAACTACGAATATAGTGATCAGGGCGGTTACCCCTATTTCTATAACGGAGCGGTGAACCCAGAAAATGCCGATGAAAATTTGAACCAATATATGGGGAAAATAGCGACCAATGATCCAAGCGATTACAGGCGTAACCTGTTCAACGGTGGTTTCAACATAGAATACCAAGCGAAAAACTTTATTTTCAATGCCGTAACCGGATACCAGAACTTACGCGACCGGATGCGTATCGATCAGGATTTTACTCCCCGTGATTATTTTAATCTGGTACAAAAACAAAAGTACAATACCATCTCCGAAGAGCTTGTATTCAAATCCAAGCCTGGCAGTAACTGGCAATGGACAACCGGAGCTTTCGGATTCTATCAATGGTTAAAAACGGATGGTCCCGTAACGTTTAAACGAGAAGGAATTGCTGATATTATTGAGAAAAACGCAAATAGTGCCTTTGAAAATATAGGAGGAATGCCCGGAACCATGGAGCTTGTCGTAAACAATCAGTCGATGCTTATCAATGATGATTTTGATACCCCAACGTTAAACGGGGCAATCTTCCACCAGTCTACTTTCAACAACCTGTTTGTAGAAGGACTTTCGTTTACAGCCGGATTGCGTCTGGATTATGAAAAAATGTCGATGAAGTATAAGGCCCACAGCACACCGATGGATTTTGACTTCAACATGTCTATTTCTATGGGAGGGCCACCGCAATACTATACAGATAATATGCTGGCACCTGCCGAGATGCAAGGCAAACTCTCGAACGATTATGTACAGTTGTTACCCAAATTTTCCCTTCAATATGAATGGAAAAAGAACAACAGCGTATATGCTACCGTTTCCCGGGGATACCGTTCCGGAGGATATAACATCCAGATGTTCTCCGACATTATCCAGGACGAACTGCAAAACTCTTCGAAAAAAGCCTTGATGGAAAGCAGCGTTTTCGGTCGCTTCTCCGAAATGATCGACAGGTTTATGCCCGAAAAAGAAACTGACGTTAAGAAGGAAACTACCTACAAACCTGAATATTCATGGAACTTCGAAGCAGGTTCTCACCTTACCCTTTGGGAAGGACGTCTCTGGGCCGATCTTGCAGCCTTCTATATGGAAACACGCGACCAGCAACTTTCTCAGTTTGCTAGTTCCGGACTGGGACGTATCACGATTAACGCTGGTAAAAGCCATAGTTACGGTGTGGAGGCCGCTTTAAGGGCCAGTGTTACCGAGAGGTTGTCCTTTAATGCTTCATACGGATATACACAAGCCACTTTCAAAGAATTTCAGGATGAAGAGAACAAAGATCTGAATTACGATGGCAACTATGTTCCTTTTGTTCCTAAACATACTTTTAATGTTGGAGGTCAGTATCTTATTCCTGTCAAATCAAGCGTACTTGACCAACTTCAATTGTACGTAAACTACGCCGGAGCAGGCCGTATTTACTGGACAGAACAAAACAATGCCAGCCAATCCTTCTATGGAACCCTGAACGGACGGTTTCAGTTAAGCAAAGGAAACCACCACCTTGCATTCTGGGTACAAAACATATTGCAAAAGAAATATACTGCTTTCTACTTTGAGAGCATGGGCAATGGATTTATGCAAAAAGGACGTCCATTTCAATGTGGAATAGATGTAAAATTATGTTTTTGACAGATCATTTTGAAATCTGACACCAGATATCGATTTATTTCCTATCTTTGAGAAATGACGTCTATTTGTATATTACAACAATTAGCTAAGAAAGATGAATCATTTTAAAAAAGAAAGAAGATTAATCCGTATCATCCATGTTCTGGTGTTATTTTTCATGGCGGCTCTTATTGTTTCGGGAATAACTGCTTTTCCATTGGAAAGTGAATTGAGAACATTTTGCAACATTCTGGGAATCTCAACAGATGTTCCCCCGGATAGTTACACGGGATTCCATCAATGGATCGCACGGGTGTATGAAGGGGTTTCCCAAACCAATCTGAAATATCCTTTCCTGGCCTACGGTACCGACTGGCTTGCTTTTGCACATATAGGCATTGCTATTGCCTTCTTGGGAGTTTACTTTAAGCCTGTACGGAATATCTGGATTGTTTACTGGGCCATAACACTTTGCATTCTCACTTTCCCGGTGATTCTTATTTGCGGAGCTATCCGAGAAATTCCTTTTTACTGGCAGCTAGTTGATGCTTCATTTGGACTGTTTGGCTTGATTCCGCTCTTCATTCTACGATATTGTATTCGCGAACTGGAACACATACGTCCCAAAAAATATTAATAGGTATTTCTAACTTAATAAATCAGGATTATGGCGCGCACAGAAAAAGAAAAAATGCTGGCGGGAGAATATTATTATGCCGGTGATAAAGAGTTAATTACGCGATGGCACCTTGCCAAGAAGTTAACCCTGGCCTATAACCAAGCAGATAGTACCGACAAGGAATTGTTAGACAGCATATTGTCAGAACTATTAGGCTCGAAAGGTGAAAACGTCTGGGTCACTGCTCCTATTTTCGTCGATTACGGTGAAAACATTCACCTCGGTAATAATGTGGAAATAAACATGAATTGCGTCTTTCTTGATTGTAACAAAATTACAATTGGAGACAATTCCGGCATCGCCCCCAATGTGCAGATATATGCCGTTGGGCATCCGGTAGATCCAAATGTGCGACTGAATAAAGATTTAACAGGCGATCTTTCTGCCTGGAAAACATCCTCCGCCCCCGTCACCATTGGTAGCAATGTGTGGATTGGTGGCGGTTCCATTATTCTCCCCGGAGTTACCATCGGCGATAATACCACTATTGGAGCCGGAAGTGTGGTAACTAAATCCATTCCTGCCAACTGTCTGGCAATCGGCAATCCCTGCAAAGTAATCCGGGAATTGTAAACCAATTTTCCGTACGTTTACACCATTTTTCATCCCTTTCTTAAAACAAAAGAAACATCCATACGTTTCTATACTTAAATGAAATATATAAAAACATTAATCAAGTATAAAACGTATGGAATGGATCGTAAAAACATTGCAAAACTCCCCGGAGTTGGCAATTTTCTTAACTCTTGCACTGGGTTTTGCCGTAGGTAAGATTAAGATCAAAAGTTTCAGCCTGGGTTCTGTTACAGGTGTTCTTTTAATGGGTGTGTTAGTCGGACAATTGGATATAACCATCTCTCCTGTCGTAAAATCAGCGTTCTTTCTTATCTTTCTTTTCGCAGTAGGCTACAGTGTCGGTCCACAATTTGTACACAGCCTTAAAAAAGAAGGAATTCCTCAAATTCTTTTCGCCGTCATTGTCTGTGTATGCTGTCTGGGGATGGCATGGATATGTTCCTTAATTGCCGGATTCGACCTGGGCAATGCTGCCGGATTATTAGCAGGGGCGAATACTATTTCTGCTGTAATCGGGGTAGCAACCGATACGATTAACCAGTTAAATATCAGCGAAGACCAGAAGCAAACATTTATTAATCAGATTCCTGTAGCTTATGCAGTAACTTACATCTTCGGTACAGCCGGAACAGCTTGGTTTCTGGCATCAATCGGCCCTAAACTATTAGGAAAGAATGTTGATCAACGCATTAAAGAATATGAACAGTCACTGGGAGGAGCCATTGAAGATGAAGATGCTAGTATGGAAGCAGCCTACGATGGCACAACCTTCCGGGCCATTCAGGTAACCAACGATTATTTTAATCAGCAACGGACCGTTAAAGAACTTGAAGACCAGTTGGTCACAAAAGGTTGGCCTGTATATATTGAAAGAATTCGCAATTCAAAAGGGGAAATTATTCAGAATCCTGCACCCGATAATGTAATCAACAAAGGTGACCGTTTGGTTTTGAATGGCCCAATTGATACACTCCTTGCTGATGAAAATTCAATTGGTGATGAGGTAGCCGATATTGAATTACTTGACTTCAAAGCGGAGGCATTGAAGGTCATGGTATCGAATAAAGAGATCGTAAACCAAACATTAAGGAGCCTGAGAACCTGTAAAGAACGGCATGGAGTAATTATTCGTAAGATTCATCGGGGTAATGCTATTATTCCATTGATGAACAATGTCACCCTGCAAAGAGGTGATATCGTGGAGCTGGAAGGTCGCAAGAGCGATGTCGATCGTTTTGCTTCCTACCTGGGTTATGCCGAACGTCCTACCAATATTACCGATTTGTTATATGTGGCTTTAGGCATCTTCCTCGGAGGAATTATCGGTTCATTGACTTTCCGCACAGGTAATATTCCTTTAAGTTTAAGTGCCAGTGGAGGTGTATTGATCATGGGTATTATTTTTGGTTGGCTTCGTTCGCTTCGTCCAACCTTCGGAGCGGTTCCACAAGCATCCATCTGGTTGATGAATAATCTCGGACTAAATTTCTTCATCGCCGTAGTAGGTATCACCGCAGGTCCCGATTTTATCGCCGGATTGAAAGCCGCAGGTGTCAGCCTATTCATCGCCGGTATTTTTGTTAGCCTTGTACCAATGTTTATCGGTTTAATGCTGGGACGTTTTGTCTTCAAGTTCAATCCAGCTATTACACTGGGTGCCTGTGCTGGTGCCCGTACGACCACTGCAGCCTTGGGAGCCATACAGGATAATATACACAGCAAGGTTCCTGCCCTGTCATATACCACTACATACGCCATTGGTAATACACTGCTTATCATCTGGGGGGTTGTTATTGTATTGTTATTAAGCTGAAAACCTAGTAAGTAATAATTTATAATTCCAAAAATCACTTTAGTTATGGATATAGAGAAACTCAAGACTTCGCGCAAACGTGAGGAGCAATTGGAACATTTAAGTCCCTTTGAATTAAAAGATAACCTAATTACTTTAGCTTCCGATCAACAGAAAAAACCTGCCAGAGCCATGTTAAATGCTGGTAGAGGAAATCCCAACTGGACTGCAACCGTTCCCCGGGAAGCATTCTTCACGTTAGGTCAGTTTGGTATCGAAGAAAGCAGACGGCCAATGAACCAGGCTTCCGGTTTAGCAGGTATTCCCCAAAAAGAAGGAATAGCCCAACGATTTGAGAAATACTTAAAAGACAATACTAATCGTCCGGGAATTGATTTACTAAAAGGATTATACCGATATGGTATTGAGAAACATAACTTCGACCCCGATAGTTGGGTATTTGAATTAACCGAAGGAATAGTAGGTGATCAATATCCCAGTCCGGTAAGAATCCTGAAACAAACAGAAGTTATTGTGCATGATTACCTGATTCAGGAAATGTGTGACAACAAACCGAACCGGAGCGGGAAATATGATTTGTTTGCTACCGAAGGAGGTACAGCAGCGATGTGCTACATCTTTGATTCTTTGGTGGAAAACCGCCTCCTCAAAAAAGGTGATAAAATTGCACTGGGTGTACCCGTATTCACTCCTTATCTCGAAATACCGGAACTGGCCAGATACGATTTCAAAGTTATCTATATTCACGGTTCAGGAAAAGATGAAAACGGGAATTCGAATTTTCAGTATCCGGATCAGGAACTGGACAAACTGGGTGATAAATCTATCAAAGCCTTCTTTATCGTTAATCCCAGTAACCCAACGTCTGTAGAAATTTCGGATCATAGCCGAAAATACCTCGTTAAGGTGGTTAAAAACCTCAATCCGAATCTGATGATTCTTACGGATGATGTTTACGGTACTTTTGTTCCGGGTTTCATTTCCTTAATGAATGAACTTCCTCAAAATACGTTATGTGTTTATTCATTCTCTAAATACTTTGGTGCAACAGGATGGCGTATCGGTGTTATTGCTTTATATGAAGATAATATCTACGACGATATGTTGTCGGCTATCCCTGAAAAAGACAAGCAATACCTGGCGAAAGAATATGGAAGTCTTACCTTGCGCCCGGAAAAACTGAAGTTTATCGACCGTTTAGTAGCGGATAGCCGCCGCGTAGCCTTAAACCACACAGCCGGTTTATCTACACCACAACAAATACAAATGGTATTGTTTGCTGCCTTCGCTCTGCTAGATAAAGAAAATATCTATAAAAACGATTGTATTGAGATCTTGCAACGTCGTTACAATTTATTGTGGCAAGGACTCCAGATTCCACTCGTACCGGATACGGAAAGAGCTGCTTATTATTGCGAATTCGACTTGCTGGAATGGGCCTTGAAGAATCACGGAAAAGAATTCGTAGCTTTCCTTGAAAAGAATTTCGAACCGGTTGACATCGTTTTCCGTCTGGCCGAAAAATCATCCATCGTACTTCTTAACGGAGGAGGATTCGCGGGTCCTGAATGGTCGGTACGTGTTTCTCTGGCAAACTTGCAAGACGAAGATTACAGCATTATTGGAAAGGAACTGGCCGACACCATGCAGGATTATGTGGACGCCTGGAAAAGCGTGCATAAATCATGAGAAAACTCCTGATTCTCTTTTCTGTACTTATTTTCAGTCTTTCTTTGGCTGCACAGCATAAAGAAAGCGAAAGTATTTTGGATAAACTGATCTGGGATGACGAAATGCTTAACATTATGTTGGACACACGGGTTGACTTTCAGACTACCATTCAAAACGGGGATCTGGATCAGGCAAGCTTCAGAGGACAGACATTCAGGTTGTGGTTGGTTGGAGAGATTATTCCCGGTCTTCGTTACCGCATACGGCATCGATTTAATAAACCACAGACTCCTTTGATACGTGATAATTATTCGAGTGCCACGGATCAGGCATGGTTGGCATTCGATATCGGAAAGAAATGGACAATTACGGCTGGGAAACAATCCATGCAGTTGGGTACATTTGAATACGATTACAATGGAGCCGACATTTACCAGTCGACTATGGTGAACGGAGATATAGATATGTACAAGACTGGTGTGAATGTAGCCTATAAGTTTGCCGGACAGAAAATAAACCTTCAGGTGGTTAATTCGGATGCACCCCAGTTTGCCAGCGAAGAGTACAAAAACAAAGCATTTGCCATCAATGTATTATGGGAAGGGAGTTTGTTCAATGGGGTTTTAAAGACCCGCTGGGGTTACGGTGCTTTTCAACACTCCAAAACAAAGTTCTATCATTGGTTGACGGCCGGTACACAGCTTAACATCCGGAAGTTTACGGCTGAACTGGATTATTTCCTGGGAAACCGCAACATGGATTACAGTTCGATAGTTAGCGATGATGAACTGGGAAGCCGGTATGTTCGCGACCAGTCGTTAGCCCTAAACCTGAAGTACAACAGTGGCAAATGGAGGCCTTTCTTGAAAGGTACGTGGAACCAGCGTCATGATAAAGAGTTTGGCAGCAATGCTTACGAAAGTATGGGAATCCAGGCAGCAGTCGAGTGGTATCCCTTCACAAAGCTATTGGTAAAGGACTTACGCTTCCATCTTGCGTATACTTTTGAAAGTACCCATTTCCAGGGAGAGTTTAATCATCTAAACAATATTGATAAACATCTTATTATAGCTGGTACCCGCTGGCTGTTTAAGGTGAAGTAGCATATAACTAACTTCTTTGTAATAATGAACTTTAATAATTTGTATATTAGCCAGGAAGCCTACGAAATTCTGAAAGATATTGCGAAATGGGCAAAATTCCTGGCAATCGTAGTATTTGTACTTTTAGGATTAAGTGCCCTTTGTATCTTAACGATGGGCATTCTTATCACCAGTATGAATTCGTATGCAGTAGCCAGTCATAACATGATGTATCATCCCGGTATATTTTCGTGGATGCATGCTATTTTCATGTTGATTACATTTTTGATCTATTTCATTCCGACTTACTTTTTGTATAAGTTTGCTGTGAATCTGAAAAGGTCCCTGACCAATAACAGTACCATGGAACTTACCAAAGCCCTGAACTTCTTAAGGAAACATTATAGTTTCATTGGCGTTCTGACTGTTATCATGATAACAATTTTACTCATATCGGTCGTAATGATGTTCTTCTCGATGTTTGCAATCCTTTGATGTAAGAAAGAGAGTAAATATTCGCTCAGGCTAAAGAATTTCCCTGTCGTTCTGATTCTGCAACCAGATTGACAGGGAAATTTGTCTTTCAAATATCTCCCGTTCTTCCTCCACCCGATTCAGGCTGGATAAAACGCTACCGGAAGTTAACCCAAAACCTACCGGAAAACGCATCGAAACCTAGTGGAAGATGGCCGGAATCCTACCGGCATCCGGAAGATTCAGATACAGAAGCACCGTATGGATCATCGTTTCTCTTACTTCTTATCCGTAAACAGGATATGAGAAAAGTTGGTATAATCATACGATCCGCAATACAACATTAATTTGGAGCCTTGCCAGCAGCAAACGTTTCCTTCGGCTATTTTTTGTCTATGTGGGAAAGTTCTATTCGTGATAATCTGGGTAGAAACAAACGGATTGATAGTGCCTGCCCCTATCGCGTTGCCCGCTTTATCAATAATCAGGTAATGCAAATTGGCTTTGGTCGAAGCCTCCATCGCATGTTTCGCGCCTATCACGAGCGAAATAGTTAAGGCACCTGTCGTTGTATCTCCGTCTTCGATCATGGCCGAGCGAACTTCAAAATCCGGATCTTCATAATCGCATTCAAACGGAACGGTTTTCTCGGCTAATCTTCCTATTTCCTGGGTGGCTGCTGTCAGGGCATCCTTTTTAGCTTTCTCTTCCGCTTCACTCCATTTTCTATTCAACTCCATTAAGTCCATTTCATTACTAACGGAATTACCTGCGTATTCTTCTTTCTGACGTTGCAACTCTTTGTGTAATTCCACAAAAATGGAAGGGAATATTCCCAATGCTTCATTCTCTACATACTTATTTCCGCTGCCTGAGCCACAACTCATACAGATACCGACGATGAGAAAAAGAATAAGTGACGAATTTTTCATATTTGCTTTCATAAATAATCTACTGTTTTTAATGATGATTTATACTTGAAAAAGGAAGAGCGAAAAGCTTTTTTACTCGAACAACAAGTAGTGTATAGGTTAAATACATTCCGGCCTTGCAACATTTAATATGGAGAACAGTTGTTCAATATCATAATCGGATACCCCACTGTCCATTGCCAGGAGATACGTTTCCTGATAGGTGGGAGACGTATTCAGATACTTCCGGCTGAAATAGTCATATTTTATATAAGACAAAAAATAATAATATATGCCTTTAGGCTCTATGGTTGTTGCTGCATTCAGGTATTCCATTGCTTTGTTAATATTAGCTCTAGGGGTAACAAATGCTTTCTGTCCTTTCAACAGGCATATGGCAGCATAGAAAAATACCTCCGGATTATCAAAGTTATCTTCCATCGCTTTTTCAAAAGCAGGTAACGCCCGGTCGTATAATTTCAATTTCAAATAACACATACCAATGGATGTATTTAGTTCCGGGTCGTCCGGATTCTCAGCCAACGCTTTTCGGTAAGCACCTGCATACTTATTGACTTCAGGCATCGGCATAGAGTACACACTATTGAAAGTCGATATGATAATGGGTTTGTGACAGTAAATGCATTCTTTCTGATCGGTAGCAACACGGGCGCCACAACCCGGACACGATAATTCTATTACTTGATGAGCCATACTTTTTCTATTTATTACTGATTCGTAATTGACGATTCCTTTCTTCGGCAAGACTGTATATTTTATCAGAAATTTGGATGATAAGTTGCGTATCCTTCTTTATTACCGCATTATAAAGGTTACCTATTTCATTGATGACATCCTGTTCTAAGTGGAAAACCGCATACGATGATCGGGAGGGACTGCTATGGATAAGATCATATACTTTCTCCACTTTTCTTTTTAATCTATTATCGGCAACCTGCCTCATAATAGAATCTAATAGGGCAGAAGACTCCTTTACATATTTCAATTCATGCTCTGTTCTTTCTATACTGTCGGCAGTATGTTCGTTGGCCAGCATATTCGAAACTAACATGATAACGTATATTCCCATCAAAACTAACTGAAGAGACAACGCTAGTTTAAAGCCTTCCGGAGCGATTAATATAAAGATAATTCCCATAATGAATTCAGCAAAGAAATAAAAACCCGATATTCCGAATAAGGGCCGGCGATATTGTTCTGCTCCACTTCCTTCGCGAACGAACAGAGGAGTCAGCAGAAGCATGAGGTAAGCGAAGTGAATAAACCCGTAAGATATCCAAACCGAAGCCGGATGTTCGGTTCCCCCCATCAAAAAGAACAGGACATTAAACACTATCAAGAAAACAGCATCCAGTACTATCCACAATATTTTTTTCATCGTTTTCCGTTTTTACATCCTCCTTAGTATTTCCTGTTTCTTCGCATCAAACTCTTGCTGAGTGATAACTCCCATATCAAGCATTTCTTTTAATTGCTTTATCTTCTCTACCGGATTCTCGTTGGATGCCGGGGTTTGCCCTTGATTTGTAGCACCTTGTGCGGCTTGTCCGGATGCTTGTGGCTGCGCCGGATTGAATATTTGCTGGGCCATTCCACCAAAAGCACCACCGGCAGCCATGCCCATCCCTAATCCCGCACCTGCGGCAGCTATGCCTCCACCTCCCGGATTGTTGGCCAGATCAGAAAAGATATTCACAGCTTGTTGCCTGTTCCAGTCTTCTCCTAACACCCCAAATACAGATTTATCGGCCTGTGCATTCACCAGTTTTTCTCTGGCATCCAGGTTCATTTGGAGTGTTCTTTCCTCGTACATCCGGCGCAATTCATCATTGACGAACTGCAAGGTCGCAATGGTAAATTTCACCAATCTCAGTCCATAATCATCCAGAATCTCCTGAAGTATTGGGGTAAGAACATCATCTGCCAGGAAGCCTTTCTTCTTGAAAGTACGGGTAATCTCTTCGTCTGAGTTCTCAATGGCATCTTGTATTGAATCCGTAATATGCTGGATAAACTCATTAAAGAAATATTTATTCAAGCCTGCCTGCGTTTCGAAGAAAACGTTATTACCCAATAATTTTTCCAGAAACTTCACGGAGTTTTCAACTTGAACTTTAAACGATCCATTGGCTTGTACATTGGTCATCATCCCTAACAAAGGATCTCTGACTTGCATAGGTGTCGGAGTACCCCAAGTTATCTCGGCACTATGTGCTTTTCTTACAAAATAAACGACACAATTAAACACACTTATTCCGCCGGTAAATGCGTTTCTTATCCGGCTGATGAATGGGTAATTGTCTGTCTTTAAGTTGTACTTTCCATTCTCCGAAACACTTTCCACATGGCCGTCTTTAATAAAGATGGCCTCTTCTCCTGGCATAACAATCAGCGTAGAATTGGTATTAAAATCTTCTTCTGGTTGTTTCCATATCAAAAGCTCCCCATTACCGCTATTTTTAATAACGTCAGCCCAATGTTTCTTTCCTCCAGTATAAGCTGCTTCGTTTGGATTTTTACCGAATATTCCCATGATATACAATTCTTTTAGTTACAGGATTATGATCTCTTTCTTCTGATATTTAAGGATAATCCATCGAATAGATACTCCCTTTGCATCTTCTTGTCAGGCGGATATATGTTTTATACATCCCCCTGATGACTCCATATTTTCGCAATGCCAACAAAGCATATTCGGAACAGGTTGGCATCAGTATACATTTTCTTCTTACTTCTTCCGGCGCGTAATGTTGGTATAATTCTATCAGCAGGATGAGAATTCTCTTGGAGAAAACCACCAGGAATAGAATGCTAATCATATAATATATCAAGAGAAAGAGTGATTTTTCAAAAGAAGAACCCCCTAACCAGGCTAACAAAATGTGTATAGCAAGAGAAACCACGACCACAATCCCTTCAAAACAGATTAATTGTATAAGGGCAAAGACGATGTTGGTTTTAGGTCTGTGAAGAGGGCGATGTAAACAGTAGTTTTCAGCTGTATTCTGTTCTATCTCATCAGGGGTTCTTAAATCAGATATACGTTTCAATTGGTTTTACGAATTTTTCTTTTCCCGCAGTTTCGCTTTCATTGCCTGAATGGCTCCTTCAGTATAATCGTTTTGATCCATGGCACACCAAAGTTTATCCCCGGGCACGGTAATCGCAAACCGACAAGAGTCAATATTCTTCAGCACCTGTTTTTTCTCTTTCGGATCGTAAACCGGTACTTCTTCGGTATCAGATGAAGCAGAGAAGTTAGTAATATCTTTATAGAAGTACTCTTCTGTTTTTTCCTGCTTACCATCTTCGTCCAGATTAAAAGTATATTGATAGAGATAAACTTGATTATCGCTAAAGAAAAGCCAGCTTACCTGATAACCGGAACTACGCCATTTATGATCTTTTCCTAAGCGGGCAAAATACTTCTTACCGAACAAATAGTTCTCAAAATGAACCGGTTCGATTTCTTTCACCTGATCCTCATCCAACCCAATTTTGTTCAGGGCTTTTTGCCTGAAATCAATTGAGTTCAAAACAGCCTTCACCATACCGTCATATTCCTCGTCCTTCATCCTGCTGGAAAAACACCCATCGCTATTGCAAAAATACCTGATAACTTTTTTCTGGTTTTCAGGTCTCCCTTTAATCCTCTCCTTCACGTAAGGAGTATCATTTCCTTTCACAAACTTATACCCAAAGTAAGCTACAACGATAATTAGAATAATTGATAAAAATCCCATAGTTATTTATTTTTTTCATTCAACAATCCGGGTTCATTTTCTTAAAAATGAAGACGAACCCTTTATCTTCATTTCCTTTATTTCATAATCACTATTTATTTTTCCAATGCTCCATCAACCTGTTCAAGTGCTCGTTATCTATTTTTATCAACGATTTCGGTATTGCAATCTGCCGGGTGCAGTTACGATTACCACCTATCATATAATATTCGAAAACCTCGTTTAATGGAATAATTTTCCGGAGAGCGACTTTTATCTTATTAGTGGCTTCACTTATGACCCCCTCTCTGAACAGGAGACCTCGGATAACAACTTCAGCCCGATAATCATCATTCATTTTATGCAGACAAACTACCTGATATATTTTTTTCAGCAATTCATAGTGAGTAGATAAATCCCGGTTTGAAACTCCAACCGGAGATAATAAATAAAATAAGTAGAGAGTTTTAGCTTGGTATCCTTGTATTTGCAGTTTTGCGTTGTCATAATCCATGAGATAAATATTACAATGCTGGTCAATCCGAACCGGACTCAACCTGACATTGTCCGGAAGCGAAGTCTTGTTCAATTCATCTTCCAGAATCGCTTTGATCAAAGGTTCTTTAATCATCGCCTGAATAATATTTCGTAGGACGTTTTCCACCGCGTTTTTCACATTTGTATGATCATACAAATTTAAACGATGATCAGTCTGATTCTTGAAAAACAATTTTCTATCTGAATTCATATCTGGTTAGCATATTCATAAATAATTGTTTTTTAGAGGATTATATCGAAACACAGAGAGATCCTTTAGCCGAAAAACAAGTTTTTATCTCTTTGAGTTGTTTTCCAATATTGCCTCTTCACCCTCTTAATACAGAAAATTGAAAAAGGTAACCGGAAAAGAATGGCTTTTTTTAGAATAAGAGAGAAAAAATTATATTTGCCATTAATTAATAAATGACCTACAATGAAAAATAAACTGAATGTCCTATTTCTTCTTCTCTTTATCTCACTCATGACAAGTGCGCAAACCAACCGAGCCCTGTTTGTTGGTATTGATAATTATCCGGAAACCAGTGGTTGGCCCAAAATTCATGGAGCAAATGATGCGGAATTAATCATTCCTCTTCTTAAAGCTAACGGATACTCTTCTAAAAACATAATTCAACTGTTGAACGGGCAGGCAACGAAAGCAAATATTCTGAATGCTTTTCAGAAACTGCAGACACAATCAGTCAAGGGAGATTGTATTTACATTCATTTCTCGTGCCACGGCCAACAAATGGCAGATGACGATGGAGACGAACTAGACGAACTGGACGAAGCACTCATTCCTTATGATGCCGACAGACGTTACAAGAAGGGATTGTATGAAGGAGCCAATCATCTAAGAGATGATGAACTGGAAAGGTTATTAAATAAAATCCGCACAAAGATAGGAGCCACCGGAAACATCATAGTTGTACTAGATGCATGCCATAGCGGAACCGGCACCCGAGAAGGAGATGACGAAGAGTTCATTAGGGGTACCAGCTATATATTCAAGCCGGATAACTATATAAAACCCGCTTTAAAAAAGGATGCTTCAAAAAACCGATTGATTCCTAATCCCCAAATGGCCTCCATTACTGTATTCAGCGCCTGCAAAGAAGATGAGAAAAACTATGAACATTACGACAATAGACCTCAAAAACATTACGGATCTTTATCTCATGCGCTTTACACAACATTAAAAAATAATCAGACAACATACACCAGCAAACAACTGGCTAATATATTGGAAAACAAGATGAAAACCATGTTCAATGAAAAAAGATGGAAACAGACACCCTTCTTTGAGAGCACTAACCCCGACAATACCTTAAAATTTTGGAAATAAACACAGCCAATGAAATTATTTCGTTGATTCGAGATGAAAACGACAGCGAAATAAAAAGAATATATTATCTGTACAGGGAATCCTTTTTCCGATATGGAATCAGCCGATTTGAACTAGACGAAAATATCCTCTCCGATATTTATCAGGAAAGTTTCATCAGCTTGTATGATAATATAAAAAAGGGCCGACTAACCCATCTTTCCTGTTCCTTAAAAACTTATTTATTTAAAATCGGAACCAACCAGATTCTTTCTTTTCTCCGAAAGAACGATAAGCATCCTCATTTTCCTATTACTCAGTCGATCACGGAATTAGAATCCTATTATAGTTCAGATGAATGGACGATGATACAGGAAATTATCTTTCGTACCGTATCTGTTTTGGAATACCCATGCAATAAGATATTTAGTCTATTTTACTGGAAACAAAAAAGGATGAATGAAATAGCCCACATCATGGGATATAAAAATGAGCAGGTAGCCAAAAACAGAAAATCTATCTGTTTGAAAAACCTCAAAGAACAGGTAATGGAGAAACTCAAAAAAGAAGATTTGTTATGAGTAAAGAGTGGGAAGACATTATTGATCGCTATATCCGGTACGAATTATCTAAGGAAGAATATATTCGATTCGAAGAGCTGATGAACTCCGAACCGGATTTCGCTAAACAAGTTAAACTTGCGGAACATATTTCCATTAGCATCGAACGTCTGAATGAAGAAAAAGCATTAAAAGAAATGCTTGATTTAGCTGATGAAGAGAAAATCACATTAAAACCGCCGATGCATGCTGCATCCAAACACAAAGCACCCTATGTAAAACACTTCATAAGTTTTTCAGCTGTAGCTGTAGTTATTCTGCTTTTATTATATATCGGTTTCGGTCCGAAATATTCTTCCGAACAACTATTCGAAGAGCATTACGCTGCTTTGCCCTATGAGGAAATTCCATCCAGAGGTGACTATATATTCACGAATGAACAGGCGAAAGATATTGAAAAAGCATTCTTGCTATATGATAATAAGAAATACCAGGAAGCTTCCGATTCATTTAACAAAGCGATTAATCAAATCAATATTGAAGAGATACCTGAAAACGTAACTTTCTATGCTGCCATCAGTGAAATTGAGATTCAACAAATAGCGAATGCTAAAACCAAACTAAAATATCTCTCTGAAAACGGAGAATTATTTCTATACGATGCAAAATGGTATCTTGCCTTGATTTACTTGCAAGAGAAAAACCGGAAAGAATCCTTAAACTTGCTCATTGAACTTGCAGAAGTTGAAAATCTATATCAAAATAATTCGATTGAGTTAATTGCGCAGTTACAAACAAGAAAATGGTTTTAAGAAACTCTACTTATGAAAACACCACGTATTATTTGTCTAACTCTTTTTTCGTTTATTAGTTGTATTTGCTGGGGACAGGACATAAAGCAATTGAATCAGAGAGCAGATGACCTTCTTGAAAAGGAAGAGTTTAAGAAAGCTCATGAAGTAATAATGGAGGCCATTGAAAAACAACAACCTCCACAAGACCCTTTGGATTTTGCGGAAACATTGTACTACTTGGGTAAATATTATTACGAAGCCGGACAATATAATCTTGCAGAAGATGCCTTATCCACTTCTCTCGAAATCCGAGAGGGATTAACAGGTACTTCAACTTCAGAATATGTAGAATCGCTGTATCTTATGGGTACAATATATGCGGATAAAGAAATGTTTCAGGAAGCAAAAAACATTTTTGCATACATAATCCCTCTTTACGAAAAAATAGCCGGTAAAAATAGTACAGGTTATATCAAGTCATTATGCCAAACAGGTAAATTGTATGTATACCAGGGTGACTTATCAAAAGGAAAAGAGTTATTGAATGAAGCAATCAGATTAGAAGCTAGCCTATCTAAAAAAGACATAAAATTATCCATAGCTCTGCTGAGAGAAACAGCAACTTACTTTCTTTTTTTGAACAACCTGATTGAAAGTCAGAATTATTTAAATAAAGCTCTTGAATTAGCTTCCAAACATTTTGGAAAAGAAAGTATTGAGTATACACGTTGCTCCCTAACATTTAGCACTATATATTTGAACCAGGGACATTATGAGCCAGCAACAGATATTCTTCTCAATAGCTTGGAAATTTATGATAAACGAGGAGTCGGTGCACATGCCGATATTCTAGGTATATTTACCAATCTCGGTGTAATGTATACCATGATCGGTGATTATGAATATGCTCTTCCTTATTTATCAGATCATTTATCTACAATCGAAAAAGAATTAGGGAAAAAACAGTTACTACCTACATTCGATAAATGCTTTATCAGATTGCTATCACAAACTCGGCTATTATGAAAAAGCGGAAGCATTGATGATTGAATCACTTAATTTAAGAAAAGATATCTATGGCGAAGAAAGTCAACAGGTAGCACTAATTAAAAATAACCTGGCAATCTTGTATATAGATATTGGAAATTTCGAAAAGGGAGCTGAAATTGTTTTAAATACTTTGGAAATCTCGGAAAAGCATAATTATAATAGTACATATATACAATCTTTATCCATTTTAGGTATTATCTGCAAATATGCTGGAGCGTATGAGAATGCGGTTAAATGCTTCCATGAAGCACTTAACTTGCAAAAAGAATTTGCGGGAGACGAAAGCCATGCATATTTGCAATTAATGGAGCTGTTACTGGATGTCATCAATAAAGTAGAGCCAGACTCTTCATTCGAAGATTTACATCTTCAATTATTAGAACTCGGTACTTCCCTCCGTACGGAAAAAAATATAGCCTACATTACTTCCATATACAATATAGGAGTTTATTACTTTCAATTAAAAAAATACACTGAAGCCTTGAACTGTTGCAATGAAGCCGAAGAACTATTAAAAGAGAGAAAGGATAAAGCACAATACAAACTGTTTTTTGAGATTTATTCATTGAGAGCCACCATAAAAGAGAAAACAAATGATTTTACAGAAGCTGTAACCTACTATTCAAAATCACTGGAAATGGCAAAGGCCGAATACCAACAATACTTCGCATTTCTATCTGAGAATGAAAGAGAGTATACATTACAAGGCAAAGAATGGTTTTTTAATGAAATAAAATATCAAGGGCATAAAAGGAAAGATGATTCGTCATTTATACCTGAACTGGTATATAATACAGAATTATTTCACAAATCATTACTGGTTAATTCGACCAAACATATCCAGGAATCATTTTTCAAAAACGACAATGATTCATTGACTAAGGAATGGAATAGATTAAGATTCTTAAAAGAACGGCAAATCAGAATGGAAACAAGTTTTGCCCCGTCAGAACGAGACCTGAGTAAATTGAAAAACGAAATACAAGAACTGGAAAAGAAACTTACCCGTAATTCCAACCCTTATAGAAATCTTCTGCAGGAATATTCATATACGTGGGAAGACGTAAAAAAGCAACTTAAACCGCGACAGGCAGCTATTGAATTCGTTTTCTATGAAAATCAAAATAGTGAGGGCAAACATACGGGTGATAAGACCTATTATGCTCTTCTTCTTGGTCATAATTATCAGTCTCCGAAGATCATTTCCTGCTGTAATAGTTCTGAATTACAAAATATAATCAATCAACCGATTACGACAAATATATTGTATAAACTTATCTGGGAATCATTGGATAATGAACTGGAAGGTGTGCAGGAAATATATATTTCCCCTACCGGATTGCTCCATCACGTAGCTTTCAATGCACTAAAAGACAATAACGATAACTACCTGATTGATAAATATACCATCCACCAGGTTATGTCTACCAGGGATATCAGAATGATAAAAGAGAAAAAGGATATTAATAAAATCCCGCCTACTATTGCACTCTTCGGAGGTGCAGATTATGATCTTTCCAACGATGAAATGACCAATGTTTATGCAGAATACGAAGTAAACAACTCCGATGAAGAAACGATGAGATCGGTCCTGGATAGTTTGGATGTCAATCGGGGAAGAGGGTTTGATCACCTTCCAGGCTCAGAAGAAGAAGTGCAAGCCCTTGACAGTATATTTTCTTCTTTGAAGTGGAATGTATCTGTCTATAGAGACAAAGAGGCCACCGAGCTTCATTTTAAATCACTTTCTGTTCAATCACCATCCATCATACATATATCAACACACGGATTTTACTTCCCGTTAATCGAGAAAAGTAGTACTTCCAAAAACATATATAAGAAATCCGAAAACCCGCTAGTACGTTCAGGACTTGTATTTACAGGTGTAAATAATACCTGGAATTCGCCCGAAACTGTTATTCCACACCCTGAAGATGGCGTATTAACAGCTTACGAAATCTCTAACATGAACCTTTCCAATACTCAACTGGCTGTTTTATCTGCCTGCAATAGCGGAAGAGGAGATATAACGAATAACGAAGGTACTTACGGACTTCAGAGAGCATTTCGTCTTGCCGGAGTACAATCTATGATTATTACCCTTTGGGAAATAGATGATATGAAAACCAAAGATTTTATGAAAACATTCTATACAAAATGGGCAAACGAATTCCCTTTAAATGAAGCTTTTCGTCAAACGCAAAAAGAATTCCGCGAAAAGTATGGTAATGATATTAAAAAATGGGCAGGATTTGTTTTAGTGGAATAGTTAATAACAACTCCGCATTGGAAGCATTCATCTATGAGAACAGAATCAATAATAGGCTTTATTCTTTTTATTTCTTTCAATTGTTTAAGCTGGGGACAGGATGTGACCAACTTCAACAAGGAAGCAGCCAGGTTAATCGAAGAAGAAGATTTCAATCAGGCAAAAAAGGTATTGACAGATGCTTTAAATCTACAGGAAGTCGTTGTCAATGACAATTCAACCTATGCGGAGACTCTCCATTACTTAGGAAAATGGTATTATATCACTGGTAATTATATGATGGCCGACAGCTTACTCAAGCGGTCGTTAACTATCCGAAAAGAAATATCGGATACTCTGAGTGCGGAGTATGCGGAAACACTGCACTACTTAGGAAGAATCTCGCTGGAAACAAGTAATCCTTTTCTAAATAAAAAGGCAAGAAAAATATTTAAGAGAGCAACTGCTATCAGGAAAAAAATATTTACCAGAAGAAGCATTGAATACGTTGAATCCTTATGCCAGCTAGCAAAAGCAACTATTCTTTCAAGTTGTTATGAGATAGGAAGCTACCAGTTAAGTAGAGCAGAAAGGATTAATAAAAAATATTTGGATAATAATCCGTCCATTGCACTGGAAATCCAATCCATAAGAGGACATACCAGGATTATTCCCCTAAAATATGAAAACGATCAATGGATTCAAGCAGGTGAAATGGCCGAAAAATATTTTAAAAACACTCTCAAACATACGGAGATGCTCAGCATATTAGCCACTCACCACCAGCATACCGGTAATACCAATATGGCGGAAAGCTGCCTCTTGGAAATCCTGGATATATATAAGGAGAAAGGTTTAACCGATCAATACTGGCGGAAAACTCTGGCTTTAGGAAATGTGTATGCCCGAAATGGCAAATATAAAGAATCCATTTCCACCTTGTTAGCCATTCCTCAACCAGAAAAAAGATTTCCTAAGGATACTTATTTAACGTATCTCACGGCACTAGCAAAGTCATATACTTATTCCGGACAATACAGTCTGGCGGAAGAAGCAATTAAAAAGGCATTTTTGCTGATGGAAAATAAAATCGACCCGATGTCTTCTCTTAATTGTGTGCGGGGTGAATTTTATATGGAAACCGGACAGTTTGAGAAAGCAAAAGAAATATTCCTGGACAGGAAAAGCCGGGAGAAAAAATTTATATTAATCGGAGATATGGTTTATGAAAACAGCTTATACAATTTGGGTAAAATAGCGGAAAAGGAGGGAAACTATCACGAAGCATACGAATATTATCATAAACATTTAAAAAGAACGCACCGATATTATGAAAGCCCCTATTTTACGGCTACTTCTCTCAACTTAATCATCAATATATTAAATGTGGTAAGGGAAGTAGAGCCGGGAAAGCTTACGGAAGAAAATCTGCTTGCGCTGTTGGATGAACTTAAGCTCGTGTTCGGAGGAAACAGCATCTTTTGTGTATATCAACTCGAAACAATCGGAGATTATTACAACAGTCTGAAAGAATATTCGAAAGCTTATTCCTTTTATCATGAAGGATGGAAATTATTATTAGAAAACAGCAACAACGAAGAATACCGGATATATAATACGCTCGCCGAAAAGATAGCGTTATTAAAAGAAATAGAAGAAAAACCTGAAGAGGCTTCGGAACATTATTCTAAAGCCCTTCGTTCAACCCAGAATAGCACTCAAAATACATTCTCTTTCTTACCGGCCGCCGAGCAGGAAGTATTTTTAGCATCCAGAAAAGAGACCTTTAATAATATAAAATCTTTCGCTTACAGAAACAAGGAAATTCTTCATTCCACCGCTATTGCTTATGACACCGAGCTTTTCCACAAAAATCTTTTATTATCTTCTATTACGCAACTTCAAAATTCGATTATAATCAGCGACGACGAATACCTCTTAAAATCCTGGACTAAACTAAAATTATTAAAGGAGAAACAAGCCCGAAACTATTTGTCACAGATATATATTGATAACCAGTTGGAAGAAGACATCCTCAAACTGGAAAGAGAAATTATCCAGAAATCCAATCAATATCAGGATTACCAGGAAAAGACTCCCGGGTGGGAAGAAATCAGGAATGCGCTTCAGGAAAACGAAGTAGCTATTGAATTTTCTTTTATCAATCCCAATAAAGAGTTATCCGGCGAGATCCGTTATTACGCCCTTCTTCTACGGGCCAATGATTCATACCCTCAGTTAATTCCTCTTTGTTCCGAATCAGATTTACAGCAGGCTCTTTCCATGCCTTACGAGGCTAACACTCTTTATTCTCTCGTTTGGAAACCTATCGAAAAAGAACTTACCCATATCGATAGAGTTTATATGGCTCCTACCGGGCTTCTGCATCATGTAGCTTTCAACGCGTTGAAAGATTCGGGCAACGAGTATTTAATTGATAAATACCATATTCAGCATGTTCTCTCAACCAAAGATATTCTCTCTTTAAAAGAAGATCCTCAGATAATCGATACGCCCCAATCCATTGCTCTGTTTGGAGGCCCGGATTACGACCTCCATTTTAAAGACATGATTGTACTTGATCCCGACTTACTGCAAAAACCAGACAAAGATGTTACTCGTTCGCTAAGCGACTTCTTCGACAGAGGACAAGGTTTTAGCTACCTGCAAAATGCGAAGGCAGAAGTTGATTCAATTGGTAAAATATTCCGTGATTTGGGATGGATTACTAACGTATATACGGATATGGAAGCCACCGAAACACGTTTTAAGTCACTTTCATCTCAGTCACCTTCTGTTATACATATCGCTACCCATGGGTATTACTATCCTTCAGCAATAAAAAACAAAACTCAAAAAAACATCTATAAAATATCAGAAAACCCATTGGTGCGCTCCGGCCTGTTGTTTACCGGTGCAAACAACAGGTGGTTATCGAAAGAAATACCCGATGACATAGAAGATGGAATACTTTGTGCGCATGAGATATCCACCCTGAATCTAACAAATACTCAACTGGTGGTTTTATCTGCCTGTAATACCGGAAAAGGTGATATTATAAATAATGAAGGGACTTACGGACTCCAGAGAGCCTTTCGTTTAGCGGGTGTTCAATCCCTTATAATCACCCTCTGGGATGTCAACGATCGGGTTACTCAAAACTTTATGATTACCTTTTATAAAAAATGGATAACCGGTCTACCTCTACGCGAAGCCTTTCAACTCACACAAAAAGAGTTCAGTAAAACACACGAAGATAACATAAAGAAATGGGCCGGATTTGTACTGATCGAATAAAAGTTTCGTTATATCCTCCAATGTGTGGATGGTTAAAAAATATGAGACTTATATTACTAGTGTGATTTAAAAACGAGAAAGCATCATTCCTTAATCAGCTTATATTCAAACAATTGCGGTAAAAGATGTGACGAATGATACTTTTTTGAGAAAATTCTCGTGAGAGAGGGAGTTGAATTGGAAATAGATCATTAAAAAGAAGAAGTTCTTTTAACTCCCGGTTTCGGTAGCATTTGCCTCAACTTCCGGTTGCATTCGAGGCGAATTGAATAAGATCTTCCTTCATCTTCCGGTAACGTTTTCCTCTGATTCTGAAATGACATTGAACAAAGGCGCATATTTGCATCGCTTCATTAATATAAAGTATAGTTTCAACAGGTTAATCAACTGCCCCTACCTTAACAAGAACAAATAGAACTAAAAATCCAACCTATAGCTCATTTTTTACACATAAAGTAGGACGTGTAAATCTATTTTTGCACCATAATAATATTCTAAGCTATGAAATTTAGATTCTTTACATGTTCGGCCATAATGGCCATGCTATTTGCATCTTGCAATGATCATAATGATACGGAAATCGGTAATGGGCGGGACCAGATTACTTTCGTATCGGGATTAAATGACTCTTCCACCCGAATTAGCCAGGATGGAAGTCAATGGACGGGGGGGGGTGACAAAGTAGGTATTTATATGGTAGAAACCGGTAAAACCACTGTACTCAATTACTCGAATGTGCCTTACACAGCAGCGTCTTCTGCTGAATCTACAGCATTCACAGCCAATGAAACAAGGATTTATTATCCGGAAAACGAAGCTCCGGTTGATTTCGTTGCTTATTATCCTTACACTTCGGCTGTAGCTGATTTCATTTATCCGATTAGCTTAGCCAATCAGGCAAGCAGTTTGGTAGCGCATGATCTTATGGTAGCGAAAGCTGACAACAATGGCAGTGGATTTACTTCCGGCTCGGTTTCATTCACTTTTGCACACCAGCTATCAAAACTAACATTGAACTTTTTGGATGAAAGCGGTAACGCTATTACCCCGGATGCCAATGGGGTAGTCATTAAAGGAATGAATACAACTGCGAAGTTCAACCTCAGCACAGGTTTACTGAGTGGTAAAGCTGCCACAGCAGATATCACTCCTTATAAGTACAATAATTCGTTCGATGCGGTTCTTCTTCCGTTTACATTTGCTTCGGGCCATGAAGTAGAAGTCACTATAGGTGGCACCAAGTACGTATGGACGATGAGCAATAGTTATGCAGGACTGGAAATGAAAGCCGGTTATTCATATATATTTAATATTACCGTTAAAACCGCTACTTCTAAAGTGGAAGCAATACTTATTGATTTTAACGGCAATTCCATCGCGCCGTGGGGCGACAATGGAGGTGACGATGGCGACGATGAAGAATATGATCCTGATCTGGGACTTCCTTCTCACGAAAATGATGAGTTAATCCGTGCATTCCCCGGTGCCGAAGGTGGCGGTATGTTTACCACCGGAGGACGTGGAGGCAGAGTTATCAAAGTAACCAATCTCAACGATTCGGGCGCGGGAAGCTTACGCGCGGCCTTATCTGAATCAGGTCCTCGCACCATTGTTTTTGAAGTAGATGGAGTTATTGAGCTGAAGAGCAGACTGGATATCAGAAATGGAGACGTAACCATTGCTGGACAGACAGCACCTGGTGACGGTATCTGTTTGAAAAATTACTCCTTTGTAGTAAGGGCGAATAATGTTATCATTCGTTATATACGTGCACGCATGGGAGATGAAGCAAAAACTGAAGATGATGCAATGTGGGGACGTTACCTTAAAAATGTGATTATCGACCATTGCTCCATGAGCTGGAGCACCGATGAATGTTCTTCATTCTATGCTAATGAGAATTTCACCATGCAATGGTGTGTACTTTCCGAAAGTTTGCGTAACTCAGTGCATGACAAAGGTCAGCACGGATATGGTGGTATCTGGGGTGGTGTAAATGCTTCATTCCATCACAACCTGTTAGCACATCATGACAGTCGTAACCCGCGCTTTGATGGCGGTGATGTATATGGTACATCAGACAACCCATTAACGAACAACCAGCGTGCGATGGACTACCGGAATTGTGTAGTATATAACTACTCCAATTATCCTGCGTATGGCGGTGAAGGACAAAAGATAAACTTTGTAGGCAACTATTATAAATGGGGACCTGCATCAGTCAACGGACCTGATGCCAGCACAAACGGTAAAAAGCGCAGATATTTCTACCGGATTTCAGGTGTAAAAGGAAGTGTAGATTATGGCTGTCCTTCCATTTATGTAGGAGACAATACCAACTATCTGGAAACTACCGATGGAAATGACAACGGAATCAATGCTGATAACTGGGCTGGAATGGAATACGACACATCCAATCAGGGCAGCACAACCTATACACAGTTAACCACTCCTATTAGTATCGCTCCCGACGGAGTTGCTTCAAAAGTTACCACCCATACAGCTGCAGTAGCCTATGAAAGAGTGCTCGATTATGCCGGAGCAAGCCTGAAACGAGATGCGGTAGACTTACGTGCCGTAAATGACACACGTACTGGTACAGCTACTTATATGACTGGTGGTAACGGAAGTATCAACGGTTATGTAGATACGCAAAGTGCCGTAGGCGGATGGCCTGTTTATGAAGCAGGTAAAGTTAAGAAAGATACTGACGGTGATGGTATTCCCGACAGCTTCGAAGATGCTTTCGGATTGGATAAAAATTCAGCAGCCGATGGAAATGAAAAAACATTGGATCCCACAGGTCGCTATACTAATCTTGAAATATACTTGCATTATTTAGTAAAAGACATAGTGAAGGGACAAGTAGAAGGTGGTACATACACCTCCCTTTAATCATTCTTTTTAAGTAGTAAGATTTACCTAATTATTTTATAATTAATACTATGCATATAAAATTTAGACTTTTAACTTGTTTCACCCTAATCGCTGCGATGCTTCTATCTTGCAACGATCAGAGTGATACAGACATTAATAATATACCCAACGCAATTACCTTTGTATCAGGGATTAGTAAACATGCCACCCGCATCAATCAGGAAGGAAGTCAATGGATTGCTGGCGACCAAATCGGGATTTACATGGTAGAGTCTGGTAACAAAACCACGGTACTCAATTATTCGAATGTTCCTTATGCAGCAGAATTGTCGGCACAAACAACTGTATTCAAGCCTAGTGAAAGAAATATTATTTATCCGGCTGATGAGTCTCCTGTAGATTTTATTGCTTACTATCCTTACTCTTCAACCCTATCCGATTGGAGTTATCCGGTCAGCCTAGCCGACCAGTCTGCCAGTCTGGTTGCACATGATCTGATGATTGCTAAAGCCGACAATGGAGGTAACGGGTTTACCTCAGGATCTATTTCACTCGGGTTCACACATCAATTGTCAAGAATAATCATGAATTTTGTGGATGAAGAAAATAATGTACTGACTCCAGACACCGAAGGATTGGTTATTAAAGGAATGAATACAACAGCTAATTTTGACATTAAAACGGGTACTCTTAGCAATGCAGCTACAGTGGCCAATATCATTCCTTATAAAAATGCCAACTCATTCGAAGCCATCCTTCTTCCGTTTACAATTGCTGCAGGGCATGAAGTAACGCTTATGGCAGATGGTCATCAGTATCAATGGACGATGAACAACAGCCATCCGGGATTGGAAATAAAAGCAGGCTATTCTTATACCTTCAAGGTTATTGTTAAGACTTCTGCAACTGAAGTGGAAGCTGTTCTCGTAGACTATAATGGCAATTCCATCGCACCCTGGGGAGATGGCGGTAATGATAATAAAACGGAAGAACCGACAGAAGATATCGAAATACCCGCCGATTACGAAAAGATTGAATTATCAACCGGAGGATCAATTAAATCGGCCTTATCAAGTGCTACAAGTTCAAAAGTTGCGATTGTATTGGCCGATGGTGGAAGTTATTCCGAAAATACTGGGTTTAGTGTACCTGCTTCCATTACATCGCTTATGATTGTGGGAGAAGGAGGTACAACCGCACCTTCGGTTTATATCGCAAGCTCAGTGACAATATCAGGTGATATGGATCTACTGCAATTATACAATCTGGATTTAAACGGTATATTTGAAAACAGTTATTTTATGAACCAGGAAGAATCGATTACCATCAAACAAATCTCCATTGAAAGCTGTCGTGTACATGATATGCGGGGTATTATTCGTCTGAAGGCAGGTACACCAGTAATTAACTCTTATAAAATAACAGACTGTATTTTTTATCATATCAATACTTATAGCTTATTGGCCGTTGAAGCTGGTTCGGTGCCTTCTATCGAAGTTACAAAATCCACCATCTATAACCTGGCGGGTAGAGGCATTAACATAAGTGCCGAAACAAGTGTACCTCCTACAGTCACTATCGACCAGTGTACTTTCAATCAAGGTCCCAAGTACGCCATTGTTCAATTCAATGGTACAACCAAAGGTTCACTGACCTTTACAAATAACATAATCGGACTTCCTTTCGATACATCAAGAGGTGTATCTGCCGGGTCCAATGCTGAAAGTACTACGGCAAGCGGTAATTATTATGTAAGTGATACTACCTGGCAGGGAACAGCTGTTGGAGAAGATTGCGGATACACAGCAGCAACATTGTTTGCAGATCCCGAAAAAGGAGATTTCACGCAGTCCAAACTGACTTCGGGTGATCCACGTTGGTATTAATTTGATTAGCAATTGCAGAACCCAGTATTAAATGAAAAACATAAGAATATATGAAATATAAAAATATTATCCCCTTTGGTCTATTGGCATTGCTATTCGCAGCATGCAGTGACGACGATAATAAAACGGAAGAGACAAAGCCTATTGCATTCGTCGCTGAAGCAAATGCATATGCGACCCGTGTGAATCAGGATGGAGATCAATGGCTCTCTGGTGATCAACTCGGAATTTACATGGTGCAGACCGAAACATACACACCTGTTAATAATTCCGCTAATATCCTCTATACAGCTGAAGCAGAGGGCTCCAAAGTCCGGTTCTCTTCTTCATCACCCTTTACCTTTCCCACCGATGGATCCAAGGTAGACTTTTTCGGGTATTATCCTTATTCTTCGGAAGTAAGAGATTTTATTTATCCGGTCAATCTAGCTAATCAGTCGGCCGGATCGACTGCTCATGACCTAATGCGTGCTACTTCACGCAGTGGATATTCACTGATCAGTGCTACTGAGGTGTCACTCAGCTTTTCGCATCAGCTTTCCATGGTCATTTTCCAGTTCAAAAACAAAAATGGCGAGGCAATTCAACCAGAGGAATTAACTCTTAAAGGGATGAATACAACTGCTAACTACAATTTGACGACTTCTGTTCTGGAAAACGAATCAACACCTACGGACATTACTCCTTATAAGCCTTCAAGTGGTGTATTCGAAGCAATCGTTATCCCTGCTAATATAGCCTCTACACAAACGATCGAATATACGATAGGCGGTGAAACATTTTCCTGGAGTCTGGCCGATACAGACACCCGGTTAAGTGCAATCGAAAAAGGTAACAGATACATATTTACCATTACACATGATGGCTCGGCTGCACCTATTGGTAGTGTCGAAGTAGACGGTAATTCTGTGACTCCCTGGAACAATGGCGAAACGGGTAATGACGCAAGTGCCGAACTGGTGGTTAATTATACTGTATTCCCTACAAATGAGGCCACGGGTGTACATAAAGATACTTATTTAAAGTTGAATTTCAAGGGAGAAGCACCTGTAATCGGCACAACCGGAAGCATCAAAATATTTAAAGCTGACGGCACACCGGTAGACAAAATCGACTTGTCTGAAGCACAAGTAGCACTGGCTAACGGAGGTAAACTTAATTCCAAAATGGATATTCTCGGAGCAGGTAAAGGTGATAACAGATACCGGGTGATTAACTATAATCCAGTTACCATCGAAGGAAACACGGCTATCATTAAACTACATTCCAACAAACTGGAATACAATACCAAGTATTATGTCCTAATTGACGGTAAAGCCATCAAACATGCTGACTTCTTTGGAATCAAAGAATCGCAATGGACATTTACTACCAAAGAAGCTCCGGCCGTACCAACGGATGCTGCTCATACAGTGACTGTAGGCGGTGACAATTCCACAGCAGATTTCCGTACCATCCAGGCAGCCATGGATTTCCTTGTAAACAATATAGATAAGAATACTCAAAAAACCGTATATATCCAGAATGGTATTTACGAAGAGTTACTTTTCCTCAGAGGGGTAAATAATTTCACGATTAAAGGAGAAAGTAAGGATGGTGTAATCATCCGTTATAACAATTATGATGGCTTGAATGGTGGAACCGGAGGTTCTATGGAAATTGACAGGAATGCCGAAACGGGTACCTCCATATCTCAATCGGGCGGACGATGCTTATTCCTGGTAGAAACAGTGGATAAACTCCGCTTTGAATCGCTTACCATACAAAATACCCACGTAAAACCGGATCGGGTGACCAGGCAGAGACGATATATGCGAATAATAAAGATAAGGCGGTTGCATTTGTAAACTGTAACTTATTAAGTTGCCAGGATACCCTTAACCTGAAAGGTTTCTGCTGGTTCTATAATTGTCTGATAGCCGGGGATGTTGACTTTATCTGGGGTTCTCCGGGTGCTGCTTTGTTCGAAAAGTGCGAAATCCGTTCGGTGAATAACGGATATATTTTGCAAGCCCGGGTGGATGTCGGCAATAAAGGTTTCGTCTTCCTCAACTGCGACTTAACAACCGATGGTACTGCTACTTATATGTATTTATGCCGCACGGCCGGAAATGCTTCTCATTACGATAACATCACTTTCGCTAACTGTAAGATGGCCGAAATTTACGGAACTTCTGGATGGGGACTAAGCGGAGGCAGCAACGGTACAGCCCCTAACCCGTCAACAGCTACACTGGAAAACGGCTATAAAATATACGGTTGTACCGACTTAAATGGCAATAGCATTTCTGTTAACAACTCGCAGTACGCTTATACATTGTCAGCTGAAGAATTCCAGGCTCATTTTAGCAGCCGGGAAGTGGTTCTTTCAGCCTATACAGGCGGTGTAAACTGGTTCGCGGAATAGGAAATATTATTCGACCCGTACCTGGTAATATATAAACTTCAACTATTCCTATCGGCATTCTATCAGTTTCCGATAGGAATAGTTACATTCCAGCCGCTATATAAATTGAGGCGAAAAACACAGAAAAAGGACAAAGTACAATAGCTGCCGTTATTAATAAAACCGAATTCGGGAGTTTTCTGTTTTCTTTTGGAAATAGCATCTGTACTTGATCGGACATGATAAAATAAAGAATCCATATGATACTCCATATAAAATTGCGAGCTATTTTTACTTCGTTACCGGCAATTATATCTGTTTCATCATCAATTAAAGCTACAAAAAGTTGTATACAGGTAGAATAAAGCAAAAGACAACAGTAAATAATTCCATAAATAGGAGCATTGGAATTGCGTTTTACAAAAGAATAGATCATAAATATGCCAAACCCTACTATACCTATCGTAAATAAGATATCAAGGCTGGCAAGGATAAATGTAAACAAATGACTTTCTGTCCAATTATAATCCTCGATATTAAAACTTGTAATACTCAATGCTATGTTAACAAGAATACCGATTCCGACAGTAATCAAAAAAAACAGAAGCCACCCATGGATTCTTTGATTGTTAGGAGATTTATAAACATAAGGTGAGTTTTCCATAAATAGTCCAAATTACAAGTTAAGCAAGAACAAATATATGAAAATATTACAAATAAAATAGATTGTAAGTATTACAAATGAGAGAAAAAGTAATTTTAAAAAGAATCTTTTATAATCTTCTCACTCTTATAAATTATTACATAAATTCTTAGAGAAAACGGCCATAATCAAGTGCCAATTTTCCGAATACTCTTTTGACCAACAATATCTTAGCCCTTAATTAGTAACATTCAAGCATTCTACTCTTTGTAGTTAAGCGTTCTCCTATTTTAAGAACAGCGCTAATCTTGCACAAGAACAGCGCTGTTTTTGATGAAGAATAGCGCTATTCTTTGCGAAGAACGGCGCTGTTCTTATTACTGTTTTGTGCTTAATTAAAAATTGTATACCTTTATAGTCTCAATCGATAAGCGCTTAACTATATTATAAACTAAACTTATTACTAATATGCCACTTCTCTATAAAGCTGTACAAAGCAATATGGCCTCCGAAGATGGAGAAAATAAATGGTATCCCCACTTGGTTAAATCAAGCAAACGGGCTACCACAGAAACATTGGCCGAAGAGATTGCCAGAAGATCTTCTCTTTCGCCGGGTGATGTACATAATGTTATTCAGAATCTGACGGATTGCATGCGACTGCATTTGCTAAACAGTGAATCAGTGCATCTTGATGGGTTCGGTACTTTTACTGTTAAAGCGAGTTCTGCCGGGAATGGAGTCAGCACAGCCGAAGAAGTCAGTCATAAACAGATCAACCACCTGACTGTGCATTTCACCCCCAGATACAAACGTATACCTACTATGGGCGTCAGATACCCCATGTTTTACGGTGCGGAATTCGTGCGTATCGATCAGATTAAAAACAAGAGTAAAAAGAACCAGGAGAATAAATAAGTATCCTGATTCTTTATTTCAGGTGTTTTTTTGATCCAATCCCGCTGCACATAACGTGTATTATCAGAAGTCCAGTGCTCATTAATTGGAGTAATCAATGCTTCTTTGGGAGAAGTAATTACATTGTAAACAGCATAACTGGTGGTTGGCGGACATACATTGTCATTGTATCCCCAGGTAAGAAAGACAGGAACAGTAACAATGCGGGCAAAATTGACCACATCATAATAAGATAAGGTGCGAATAACCTCAGGTGTTAATGTTATACCTTTATATTTGCGTCCAAAATGAGGATAGCCACCGGTCACACCTTTTCCTACATAACCTGCCATATCGGATAAAGCAGGGTGATTGGCTATACAACCATTAATACGCGAATCTAATGCGGTAACAATGATAGCTAATGCACCTCCCTGGCTTCCACCTTGTGCAAAGACATTCTTACCATCCCATTCAGGCAAAGAGCAAAGATAATCGACGGCGCGAACGCAGGCCATATAAACTTTCTTCATATAATAAGTATCTTTGTCCTGAATGCCATTCGCCAGATAACCATTGGGGTAATGATCGCCAAATGTACGGGAAATGTCTTTATAGGTATTTGCATCCAGCGATGGATTTATTCCGTGTATTTCCATATCAAAGCGAATGAATCCAGATTCTGCATAGAACATAGTCTTAAGCGGATTCATAGGTTTCACTCCTGCACCCGGAGGAGAAACAACCACCGGATACTTACCCTTTTCTTTGGGTTTGGTCAGGTAACCGTAAACAGAATGCCCGGGGCGGTAACAGGGTAGTTTTACCAGATAACAATCTACCTTCTCCGAAGAATATTCCGGTGCAAAAGTGACTTCGGGTTTCAGGGGAAGTTTCGCCTGCTCTTCAAGAGCTTCTTTCCAGAATGCCTTAAAGTCAACAGGCATCTGTGTGTAAGGCACAATTTTTTCGGGGGAAAATCCAACTTTGATATGGTGAGTATGTGTTTTTCCACTTATATTCACGCTCATCTGGCAATCCCTAAAACCCGGTTTTTTCATGGTACCAATCACTATTTCGGCTTTGCCGTCTTTTAGTCGAACAGTTCCTTCGTCGTCAGGATCAAGACAGTCTTGTCCTATCTTATAGGCGATTTCCAGATTGTCCTGCAAAATGCCAAATTCATACACCGAAACGGTAACTTTCGCTTTTTCTCCGGTTTTATACAACCAGTCGGTATGGTCGGGTGTAGTTACCCAAAGCAAATCGCTCCGATAAGGATAATTCTCAGCGTTCACTCCGAAGCTAAACAAAGAAAAAAGCACGAGGAAGTAAATTGATAATCTTTTCATAGTTCTTATTAATCTGGGTTATTTTAAATATGGTATATTTACGCCTTTTAGCGATTACCCTGCAAAGAAATACTATTTTATTCTTTTTTCGGGGTATTTTTTGATCTGTATTAGGGTGAAAAATGATATTCTTCTCCTTTGGCCACCCACAAGGGATGTCCCTATTCCTGCGGATATAGACTAAAGTGCGAATTAAAAAATCTCTGGAAAATTCGTTGAATTTTCTAAGTAAAATCCCCATTCTACTTGTTTATGTTATAAAACAAAGATTATATATCATGAAAAAACTTATTCTATACCTTATTGCACTCCTGTTTTCTTACTCCGGCTATTGTCAGAAGTTAACTTCGCCGGACAACCAACTTGTTTTAACCTTCTCTTTACTTCCTAACGGAACGCCGACTTACCAACTCGATTATAAAGGCCAACCCATTATCCGTAACAGTAAAATGGGTTTTGCCCTGTTGCATGTTGATCGTCCGTTGGCAGAAGGTTTTCGTATAACCGATACACAATTTACTTCTTCGGATACCACTTGGGAACCTGTTTGGGGAGAAGAAAAAGAAATTCGTGATAACCACCGCGAAATGCTGGTTTGCCTGCAACAGGAAAAAACTGACTGGCAGGTTAATATCCGCTTTCGCTTGTTTAACGACGGACTCGGATTTCGGTACGAATTTCCTGTGCAACCTAACCTACGACACTTCCGGATTCAGAATGAACTAACTGAATTTAGCCTGACAGGCGATCATAAAACTTTTTGGATTCCGGCTGATTATGATACGAACGAATTTCCCATTACTACTTCTTCCCTGTCAGGCATCGCTGCCTTGATAGATGAAGTGCGCAAAGAGCCTTTGGCTGCCAAATCACCTGCCCCCAACCTGGCCGTACAAACCCCCTTAATGATGAAATCAGCCAATGGAATTTATGTGAATATTCACGAAGCCGCCCTTATTAACTATCCGGCTATGCACCTGAATGTGAATGATCAAACCTTTCAGCTCAGTGCTCACCTTACTCCCGATAAAACCGGAAACGGAGCTTTTATGCAAACCGGTTCAGCTACTCCGTGGCGCACCATCATGGTTAGTGATGATGCACGCGACATCCTGGCTTCCAACTTGATTGTCAACCTCAACGAGCCTTGCAAAATAAAAGATACCTCGTGGATTAAACCGACCAAATACATGGGTGTATGGTGGGAATACTTCACCGGAGGAGGCTCTACCTGGTCATACACCGATTATTCTGACATTATTATCGGACAGACCGATTATACAAAACTCAAGCCACACGGTCGGCACGGTGCCAACACGCAGCATGTAAAAGAATACATTGATTTCGCTGCCAAGCATGGTTTCGATGCAGTATTAGTAGAAGGTTGGAATGAAGGTTGGGAAGATAATCATGCGTATATTAAAGAACGTATCTATAGCTTTACCAAACCTTACCCCGATTTCGATGCCAAAGAATTGCAGCAATATGCAGCCGCAAAAGGAGTGAAAATTATTATGCATCATGAAACGACCTCTTCTGTTGTCAACTACGAACATCAGATGCACGATGCTTTCCGCTTTATGGTTGATCACGGCTACGATGCGGTTAAAACCGGATATGTAGGGGGCATTATTCCCCGGAGTGAACACCACGACAGTCAGTGGATGGTAAACCACTACAACTATGTGACAGAAACAGCCGCAGACTATAAGATAATGGTCAATTCGCACGAAGCGGTTCGGCCTACCGGCATTCACCGCACCTGGCCCAACTGGATAGCACAGGAATCTGCCCGGGGTACTGAGTTTGAATCATTTAAAGGAATTGCACCGGATCATACCACTATCTTACCTTTTACCCGCCTCGTAGGAGGTCCTATGGACTATACACCGGGAATATTCCAGGGCGATTTGTCTGTTTACGGATCAAATCCGGCAAAAGGAAGTTCTACATTAGTTAAGCAACTAGCCCTCTATGTTACTATGTATAGCCCGTTGCAAATGGCTGCCGACCTGATTGAAAACTACGACCGCTTTCCGGACGCTTTTCAATTTATCAAAGATGTAGCTGTTGACTGGGATAATACCTGGATATTGGAAGCGGAGCCGGGCGATTATATTACGATTGCCCGCAAATCCAAAGGCAAAAACGAATGGTTTGTAGGCGGTATCACCGACGAAAATCCGCGGGAATCAATTATTGATTTCAGTTTTCTTCCTAAAGGGAAAAAATATATCGCCACAATTTATGCGGATGGTAAAGATGCAGATTGGAGAACCAATCCGCAAAGTTATCTTATTTCGTCTAAAACGATTAGTCAGAAAACGAAATTAAAACAACGGCTAGCTCCCAGTGGAGGGGTAGCAATTCGTATCCGCGAGATAGAGTAAGAATCTGCCCGCATGGGTAGTGGCATCCTTTATGGGTGCCCCTACCCATGCGGATACCAGCATTATTACCATTCGATGATTCTCGTTTCAGGATTTAACCGTATTATATCCTGAGGAGATATTTTCAAAGTATGACATATATCTCCTGTACCGCCATAAATAAAATCAAATTCCAACAATTTACGATCCAAAAGACAAGGCAATTGATGACCGACTAAAGGAATAGCACCCACTTCATATCCGGTACGTTCCTTAATCTCATTTTTATCCGCCATTTTAAATTTCGCAAAACCCAATAACTCTTTTATCAACTTAAAATCAATTCGGCCTCTTTGGGAACTAACCATAAAAGCCATTAATCCACTTTCTGTTTTTACAACGAAAACCGGAGCTGCTTTATTCAAATCAAAAAGTCCTTCTGCATCAGCAGTAGTTACTATTGGCTTTTGATGCGGAATTATCTCAAAAGCCGCATTAGATTCTTCCAGGTATCTAACCAGATCATTTATTGACAACATATCATTCAACTAATAAAGTGCAAAAATAAAGAAATGAAATGGACTTTGTATTGTTCGTGGTATTTTACTAAGTTTACCCTTTCTAAAAACATCTATAAATGAAAAGAATCCTCATTACTTACGCAATAAAAGAAGAATTTAATCCGGTATATCCGGAAGGTTTAAACATCCGATATGTAATTACAGGAGTTGGTAAAGCAAAATCAGCCATGAAACTCACACGGGTAATTATGGAGTATCAACCAGACTTTGTAATTAATATAGGAACAGCCGGCACACTGTCACACCAAGTAAATGATCTTTTTCTCTGTAACCATTTTATAGACCGGGATTATCAAAGCACCAAGTTACCTGGCATTGAATATGAGATAAAAGACACGACGCAAAATAACATCTTATTGAACCATTGGCTTGCGGAAGCTGAAAAAACCGGAGTATGCAACACCGGGGATACATTCGTTACTGAAATTTCAGCTTTCCAAGGAAACGTAATTGATATGGAAGCTTATGCACAGGCACTCGTATGTAAGGAGTTTCAAACACCTTTTCTTGCTGTAAAATACGTAACGGATATTATCGGCCAGAACTCCGTGAAACATTGGGAAGACAAATTGAAGGATGCCCGTGAGGCATTAACTCAATGGATAGAAGAGAAATTAAGAAATATCTGAAATATTTGGGAGCTTCCCGTACAGCAGATCAAGATAATACAATTAAACATAAAAAGATGTACGTATTTTTTCATTAGTACGAAAAAGGAATATATTTGTAACTCTACAAAACTCTAATTTTTAAATAATTATGGAAAATATTTTCGAACTCACCACTGAAGAACTTAAGCAGATTGCCGATACACTGCAGGAAAGAATTGAAGAAGGCCTTAAAGAAGAAGACCGCGAAATCTTAGCTATCCCTACTTACATCTTCCCCAAAGAAGATATTAAGGATGAAAAAGTACTTGCCCTAGATTGGGGAGGAACAAATTTCAGAGCCGCTATTGTGGAGTTTAAAGAGGGGAAAGCCACTATTCTTGAAAGTGTAAAGAATAAACTTTCCTGCATTGAAACAATAGGTTTTGACCAGGAAAAGCTACACGAAAAAATGGTGGAAACTATTGCGAGCTTAAAAGAACTTGATAGCAGTGTGGCAAAAATAGGTTATTGTTTTTCTTATCCGGCTGAGAGCAGAGATAACGGTGATGCCATCCTTCTTCGCTGGACCAAAGGAATTGATATCCCCGATATGATCGGCAAACCGGTTGGAGATCCTCTTGTTAAATACCTGAACAACCATAAAGACATACATACAAATTTTACTGAAATAAAAGTCATCAATGATACAGTAGCGTGTTTATTCGCCGGCCTTACAGAACGCATGGAAAACAATAAATCTTTTGATTCTTACATTGGATTAATTGTGGGTACCGGAACGAATATGGCTGGACTTATCCCTCTTAATAAAATAGAGAAGCTGAACAAAAAAGCGGAAAAGGTAATACCGGTGAATATGGAGTCGGGTAACTTTAATCCCCCTTACCTCAATGTTATTGATGGAATGGTTGATGCCATGTCAAACAATAAGGGTAAACAGCGTTTCGAAAAAACAATTTCTGGAGCCTATATTGGTGAGATATTCAAAACGACATTCATGTTCGAAAAGATCAATACATATTCTAAAGAGGGAAAAATCAAACCGGATTTTGATGGAGGTGACCTGAGTCATATCATTAACAATCCGGATGATCACAAGCAAGAGCATGTGGATGTTGCCAACTGGATTTATGATCGTTCAGCAAATATGGTAGCAGCTTCATTAACTGGAATGGCTCAGGCTTTGGTTGCACAAAACAGCAACATCAAAAACATCTACCTGGCAGCAGACGGATCGTTATTCTGGAGCAACGATTTCGAGCAAAAAGTGAAAGCTGGATTGGAAACCCTTTTACCTCCAGGAGTAAGAATGACTATTTCTCCACGCGAAAAGATGCAGGAACCAAACTTGATTGGTTCAGCAATTGCAGTACTTTCTTGAAGAAAGTTCGTTCGCAAAGAAATAACACTACAATAAAATATATCAATATTCTTATTCTATTGCCGGGGTGCTCAAGTGCCCCGGCAATAGAAACCAGAGATATAATATTATTGAACTATTTCACCACTAATTGAACAGTCTGCAAGTCCTGCTCACCGGAACTGCTACCCACCATTACATCAAAAGTTCCTTCTGAAGTTCGGATAGTATTGGAATTCTCATCCCACCATTCCATCTGTTTTCCGCTTAATTCCAACTCTACCGTTTTTGTTTCTCCGGCAGGAATAAATACGCGTTTAAAAGCACGCAAGGTTTTTACAGGTCCTTCGGTATCGTCTTTCTTTTTTAAATAAACCTGTACAACTTCTTCTCCATCATATTTACCGGAATTTGTTACCGAAGTAACTACTTTAATAGATTCCCCCACCGGAATTTCGGCTTTGCTTAACTGTATATCACCGTATTTGAAAGTTGTATAACTTAAACCATGTCCGAACGCGAAGAGAGGCTCTTGTTTCAGGTAACGATAAGTTCGTCCGGCCATATTATAATCTTCGAAATCGGGAAGCTGTGACATATTGCGGTAGAATGTAACCGGTAAACGTCCAGCAGGATTATAATCACCAAATAAAACTTCGGCTACCGCTTTTCCTCCGGATTGCCCCGGATACCAGGCTTGCAAAATAGCTTCACATATTTTTGTTTCGGGTTCCAGTGCGATAGGCGAACCAGAACAGTTAACCATGATTACTTTTTTACCGGCTTTATGTAATTCGCGGATAAATTCTCTCTGAACAGCCGGCAATTCGATATCGGTGCGGTCACCTTTTTTAAATCCGGGCAAATCCACCCCCATTTCCTCTCCTTCCAAAGAAGGAGAAATACCACCTACAAAAATCACAAGGTCAGCATCCTTCACCTTTGCTACAGATTTACGGATATCTACCTCTTCTTTGAAACCTAAATCAAAATTTAACTGTGCATCATTACGCAGAAATTCAAAGTCGATTTCAATATCATAGGATTTTCCAGCCTCTACCTTCATCATATAAGTTTGTTGCCGGCTACCGTGCCTATTTGCATATTTCTTCACTTCTTTACCATCAATAAGAAGTCGTCCTGTCCCATAACTGTAAAAGTCAAAAATAACTTCTCCGGATTGTTCAGGAGTATAAACACTGTTATAAGTAGCAGAAAAGTCTGTCAAGTTTACACCGGGAGCAAATACTGTGCTTCCGGACGTACAGAAACGGAAAGGAGTAGTAACCTGTGTAGTAGTTACAGGTTCACCTTCATGCTTCGTATTGTTCCAGTAACGGGCACTAAAACCCGGTCCGTTTTTGGAAACACACTGGTTGAATACACTCTTTATTAAAGTTCTTTCTACCCATGAACAGCCTTGTTCATAGATCAACTTATCGTCTTTTCCCAACGTGGAACGAATCCCATCCAGGATTGTTATGGTACGTGCAGGTGTTCCGTTATAATTTCCCCATTGCATAACAGAATCATTGGCATTAGGTCCCATTACTGCAATTGTCAGTCCACCACGTTTTAAGGGTAAGAAATTATTTTTATTCGTCAGTAAAGTCATGGATTTACGGGCCATATCAAGAGAAAGTAAATCGTGAGCAGCAGAGCTAACTACAGAATAAGGAATCTTTGCCCATGATACTTTCTTAATATCATCCATTTCGCCCAGTGCAAAACGCGCTTTCAATAACCGTTTAACAGATACATCAATATCTTTTTCAGCAATCAATCCTTTCTGAACACTCTCAACCAATGCCTTATAACTGGAACCACAATCCAGGTCCGTACCATGTAACACAGCATCGGCAGAAGCTGTAGCTGCGTCCGGATGTGTACGATGAGCAGTTTCCCGGTAAAAATCGGAAATTGCCCCACAGTCGGCTACCACAATGCCTTCAAAGCCCCAGTCTTTGCGCAATATCTGTACCAGCAATTTATTGCTTCCACAACAAGGCTCGCCTTCAAAACGATTGTAGGCACACATCACTTCTTTCACATTTCCCTCTTTCACTAATGCTTCAAACGGGGGAAGGTAAGTTTCATATAAATCGCGAGGATTAATATTCTCCGCATTGAAATAATGTCGGTTCCACTCCGGGCCGGAATGTACGGCAAAATGTTTGGCGCAGGCATGAAGTTTATCATATTTACCATCATTGGTTCCCTGTAGACCTTTTACTACTTCAACCCCCATAACGCTTGTTAGGTAAGGGTCTTCGCCATATGTTTCAATCCCTCTACCCCAACGCGGATCACGGAAAATATTAACGGTGGGTGTCCACATCGTCAATCCCTGATAGCGCTCGTAACTTCCTTGTGAAACAGCAAGTGCATTTTTTGCCCGGGCTTCATCCGATACTGCTGCAAATATCTTAAATACAGCATCCGTATCAAACGATGCCGCCATACCTATGGGTTGCGGAAAAACCGTAGCCAGCCCGGAACGGGCCACACCATGCAGCGCTTCATTCCACCAATTATAAGGTTTAATGTTTAACCGCTCCACTCCTTTGGAAGCGTCCATCATCATTTGTGCTTTTTCTTCTAAAGTAAGCTTACTGACCAAGTCCTCCGCGCGCTCTTCGGGCGAAAGTGAACTGTTTTTATAAGCGGGTCCATTTGCACAGCTCCCCAATAGTAACGGAAGCAACAGTAGTAAATAAAAGGCTTTTGTATTCATGGTTTTTTATTTAAAGACAGGACAAACATACTCATTTATATTTAAATAAATAGTGTATTATTTATTGCTATCAGAGGAATACTTGATCATACCGGAAAAATGCCAATTTCTGATTAATTTTTCCACTCTTATCGAAAAGCGATATCTTTCAATATACCCTTGAAACCCATACAATATGACATCCATTTAGTAATATGACAGTGTTAACTTTGGTTTAAGTTCTATTCTATTTATATTTGTAGAAGAGAGCATTAAACTAATTATGATAAAAAAGACATTCTTAATCCTATTTCGCCTTTTTATAGCCACTGCTATAATTGCTCAGCCTGCCTGCCATATTACCGAGTATACCATGAATGACGGATTATCCCAAGATATTATCTCAACAATATTGCAGGATCAAAAAGGTTTTATGTGGATGGCTACCCGCAACGGGTTGACCAGATTTGACGGATATACCTTTAAAAATTATAAATCGTCTTTACGGACAAACCATCATTTATCCAACAATCGTATTCTATCTATTGCCGAAACCAGGTATGGAGATATCTGGTGTAAGACTTATGACTCCAAAGCTTATATTTTTGATACAAGTAATGAAGTTTTCTACCCTGTACTGGAAACTATTGAAAAAGAGAAACGAAGAAACAGTTCGGTGAAAAACATATATCCGCTTAAAAAAGGGGTTGCATGGATTATTTGCGAGCAAGGATATTGTTACCGGGTGGATGAAAATAAATATAAGGATAAAGATGGTATTACTTTATATGATACTTATAACGGTTTATTGAAAGGAAACAAGGTTTTCAATGTGTATCAGGATTCCGAAGAGGACGAGTGGATACTGACCGACGAAGGAATTACCATTGTCGGCAATAAACAGATTGATAGTACCTTTCCGTTTAAATTCATGGAAGAATATAACGGGAGAATTTATTTGATTTCCGTCTCGGAAAAACTGGCGTATTATGATTTATCTTCCGGGAAGATAGAGTTTGTCGACACTCCTTCTTCGATTAAACATATCCACTGGTTAAAACCAATTCGAAATCATATACTATCCCTGGCTACAGACAATGGAGTCGTTTTATTTGATACAGAAAAAAACTTTTCAGACTATTGATATTCGATCACAAACACACCCTTCCAATGAAGCTTTATTCATTTATGAAGACAGGTTGGGAGAACTTTGGGCAATGTCAAACGATCCCGGTGTAGTACGCATCAATCTTGAAACAGGAGAAAAACAACATTTGTTTACCCCCAAAAAAGAAGTATTCCACTATCGGAAAGACCACGATAATGTTATTTTTGAGGACGTTCAGGGTAATTTATGGTTGACTCCTTATAAAGGAAATTTCTGTTATTATGACCGAAAAGAAAAATGCCTGAAGCCTTACTATATTGATCCGAATAATCCGCAATCCTTATTTTCCCCATTGGTAAGACGTTTCTATGAAGACAGACAACGAAATATCTGGATTGCAGATACTCGTGGCATTCACCGAATGTCATTTAATTCCCAAGTATATTCTTTAAACCGGATAGATCCGGGACTCGAAATACGCGCTTTTTTCACGGATCCTCACAAACGCCTTTGGGTAGCTTCAAAAAGTGGATATATTCGTATATATGAAATGGATGGAACATTATCCGGATATCTAACCCCCGAGGGCGTTATCAGTAAAAATAAAACTTCATTCTCTTCAAACGTTTATTCCTTCTGCGAAGATGAGGAAGGAAACCTTTGGTTAGGAACAAAGGAAAACGGTATTTTCATGCTTTCTCCTAAAACCAAAGATAGTTATACCATTCGTCATTATATCCATCACCCTGAGGATAAATACAGTCTCAGCCATAATGATATATTCATAATCTTTGCCGACAGCCGAAAGAACATCTGGATCGGATGTTATGGAGGAGGATTAAATCTGGTAAAAAAGGACAATCAAGGGAAAGTGTTTTTTATTAATAACAAAAACGAGCTGAAAAACTATCCCAATAATACCGCGCATAATATACGACATATTACCGAAATAGACAGCGTAATTCTGGTAGCTACAACCAACGGACTGATTACTTTTTCAAACCATTTCGTTCAACCGGAAGAAATCGCATTTTACCACAACCGTCAGAAAACGGAGAGTACACACTGTATGATTGGTAGTGACATTATGTACATTTGTAGAGATAGTAACAAAGACATTTATGTGCTTACCTTTACAGGTGGTGTCAACAAGATCCAGTCAAAAGATTTACTAAATGAAAATATAGAATTCAAAGTATATACCTCAGAACAGGGATTAGGTTCGGATCTTGTGATGTCTATGATTGAAGATGAAGACAATAATTTATGGATCGTATCTGAAAACACACTGAATAAATTCAATTCGAAAACGGAGAGCTTCGAGAATTATAATGCAAAATTCTTTCAGCACCCTATGAACTTTACCGAAGCACCTCCCGTAATCAATGCAAAAAAACAATTGATTCTCGGAACTGATCAGGGTTTTCTGGAGGTATGCCCAGAACGAATGAAGAAAAGTAGTTATATTGCCCCTATTGTTTTGACCGACATACGAATCAACGGAAGTCCGATTGAAACACCACTGGATGATTTAAACGAAATCATTTTAGAACCCTTAGAAAGAAATATTTCTGTAGATTTTTCTGCATTAGACTATGTAAGACCCGAAGATATACAATATGCATACCGGGTAGAAGGTTTCGAAAAAGAATGGAATTATAGTGGCAAAAACCGTTCGGCCAGTTATATCAATCTACCTGCAGGGGAATATCGGCTATTAATTAAATCTACAAACAGTGATGGAGTATGGGTGAACAATATGCGTACTTTAGCCATTAAAGTAGTACCTACTTTTTGGGAAACACTATGGGCCTGGCTGGTTTACTTGCTTGCATTTATGGTATTTACTACTGCCATTGTATACGTACTCTTTTATATCTATCGCTTACGGCATGAAGTTGATATGGAGCATCAACTATCTAACATCAAATTGCGGTTTTTCACGGATATATCGCATGAACTACGTACACCATTGACACTTATATCAACTCCTGTCACTGAGGTATTGGAAAATGAACCGCTATCCACTACAGCCCGAGAACATCTGACACTTGTACACAAGAATACAGATCGTATGTTGCGGCTGGTTAATCAAATACTGGATTTCCGCAAAATACAAAACAAAAAAATGAAAATTCTGGCAGAAGAGACCGAGTTGATTACCTTCACTGAAAAGGTAACAGAAAGCTTCAAAATGGTTGCTGCTGAAAAACAGATTGATTTTCGGATTGAGACCGAAATAAATGAGCTATACATTTGGATAGATAGGGATAAGGTTGAAAAGATTATATTCAATTTATTGTCCAATGCCTTTAAATATACCCTCCCTAAGAAAAGTGTAAAAGTTCGTATAAAAAAGGATGATGAAAAAGTATTTATCCATGTGATGGATGAAGGAATCGGCATCGCCAAAGAAAAGCAGGAATCCTTATTTCAACGTTTTGAGACTATAGCATCGCATAATACAATTTTGCAACCTTCGTCCGGCATCGGATTATCGCTTGTTAAAGAACTTGTCGAATTGCATCATGGTAATATTAACGTAAAAAGCCAGGCGGGAATTGGTAGTGATTTCTATGTAACGTTGCCTCTTGACAGGGCAGTTCTTGAGAAAGACAGTCAGGTTGAGCTTATACTTTCAGATAGTTTGGCTCCTGAAATAAAAACAATTTTCAACCCCATTACCCAACAGATTCCAGTAGAAGAAAATCAGGACTCACAGGAAAGACTCAGCATACTCATTGTAGAAGACAATCAGGAACTGAAAAGATTAATAAAAAACATTTTGCTAAAGAAATATGTAATACTGGAGGCAGAGAACGGAGAAGAAGGTTTGGAACTGGCATTGAAAAACATTCCTGACCTGATAATTAGTGATGTAATGATGCCTGTCATGGATGGATTAGAAATGATCCGCCAAATCAAAGATAACAAAGATATTTGTCATATTCCCATCATATTATTGTCTGCCAAGTCTTCTTTAGACGATCGAATCATTGGACTGGAACAAGGTGTTGACGATTACATTACAAAACCTTTCAGTTCTACCTATCTGAAAGCACGTATCGATTCTTTGTTTGCCCAACGCAAACAACTGCAGGAAATCTTCATTAACAGGTTATCAATCGACGCCAATCGACCGATAGCTAACCAAAATTGGGAACCTTCAAAGCCTGAAGTTATGCCACACGATGAATCGTTCATGCAACAAGTGATGGCCTTTATGGAAGAACAAATGGATAACCCGGATCTGATTATTGATGATTTTGCGAATAAGCTTCTGATGAGCCGCTCTATTTTTTACAGGAAACTAAAATCAATTGTAGGAGTTACCCCGGTAGACTTTATTGGGGAAATCCGGGTAAAACGAGCCGCACAATTAATAGAAAGCGATATGTATAATTTCTCGCAGATTGCTTATATGACCGGGTTTAGCGACCCGAAATATTTTAGTAAATGTTTTAAGAAACACATGGGGATGACTCCGAGTGAATATAAGAATTCATTGAGTAATAAAGTGCGCCCTTAAATCAAATTTTATATATATATTTGATGAAGAAGGATTCACAAATCCCTTTAATGACTTGCAAATCCTCCTAATCATATTGCCAAGAACATATATATCAATCTGTTACAATTATATCGCCATACATATATATTTGATAATCATATCCGTAGCTCTTTCCGCCATTTCCACGTGGCTCCCATGTATGAACTAGTATAGTCTCAATATCCTTAATTTTTATATTGAGGGGATATTGTAGATACATTCCTGAGCTACGCGAATAAATTTCACCAGGTAGAACAGAATGGTTGGGAAAACTATACCCCCTAGCATCTAAAATATAATCGGTGTAACCTTCTGTCAAATCCACTTTAGGCGGCATTAGTTGTGTTATTCCAGGGTGAGACTCCCAATCCCAATTTACTCGCCAATCATATATACTAGGATATAAAAATGTAACATACAGAGCTTGAAAAGAAATAGGCTTAGTAGCAGCTTTGTAGACCAAATCATATTTAAACCTTGTTCCATTTGAATATAACTGAGGATTTATTATCGCAAATTGATCGAAAGGAATTGATGGATCATCAGGAGATATTATAGGATCTTTAATTACTTTTATTTCAAATACTTCAGACGTTGTTCCTCCTTCATTTGTTGCATCAACGGCTATTTTCACTGTTTCTTCGAGATTCTTAGGTGCTGTAGATGATATCATTGCAGATCTCTTATCAGTAGCCGGTGTTACTGTAGCGTTACCAGCAACCACTTTCCAAGAAATTGTATTGATTATACCCTCAAAAGTAGGAGTTATTTTAACCGCTTGAGTTCTATATTGAATTGTTTGAGTAGTATATCCATTTCTATTAATTCTAGGTTTTCCAACCCAGATTGAAGGACCTGTCTCAGTCCATGTCTTCCCATTGTATGTCACTTGTGCTTTAACATTACTCATACCGCTATAACCTTCATTTGCCGTAATTTTGACTTCTCCAGTACTTTCTCCAGAGATTATTTTTAATCCATCTCCAGCAATCCAAGTAACTTTAGGATTGGATATTTGATTATAGTTTTTCATCGTAAAAATTGTTGTTTTACCAACATAGGCTTGAGTATCATTCGTTGTTATAGCATAAGGGCTTATGATATTAATAGTATGCTCTGATTCTATAAAAGTAAATTGTTGATTTACCCCATTTGCAGTAGTATAGGAGGCTGGAATAGAAATTCTTAGTTTATTGCCAGCGGATATCGTTGAACTAGCTTTTAATTTAATATTATATTTTCTTGCAGAAGAATCATAACCTTTATTAAGTTCTGTAAATTTAGTTTTATCATATTCCCAAACAGCAGTTGTATTAACATCATAAGATATAGATGCAGTGAATTCTTTTTCGGGTAAAATCTCTGCAGGGGCATTTATATTCCGTTTTAGCATTGAAAAATTTACATTATACTCTCCGGATATCCAATCTCCTTGATTATCGCTTGTCGGAGTTATTTTCAAATTGAAACTTCCCTTTTCTAAAGGTAAAATGGTAAATTCAAAACTTTTTTGGCCTTTATTAATTGTTTTGGTTATAGTTGCAGCAAATCTATTTGTAGAGGATTCAATCCATGCCCCATATGAACTACAAAAAATACTTACCTTTGCTGCTTTTGTTACTGCTTCTCCCAAATTAACTTTAATTTTTGAGGTATATCCAACAGTCATCCCACTTTCCGGTGTTATTGTTGCGGAAATATTCAAGGCACGGGTAATTGTATCACTATGGATCAATTCAAAACTCTCAATTCCAATGTCTTTAACAACTGCACTCTCTTCTTTCTGACATGCTACCATGAGCATAATCATGACAAGAATAAATAAATGTTTTTTCATAATACTTCTTTTTGATATAAATTAATAATTACTAAAGATTTCGATTAACAGCAATAATTAAAATGAAAGCAAAACTACATTTTATAATTTATATCAACAAAGTTTTAATTATTTATTTTACAAGATAGAATAATAATTGGTTTCTTTTTTTACTTCCGAATATTTATCTCTCGATTCTTCTCTCCTAAAATAACTACAGCCTCTTCCTCATTAGTTTGATAGGTAAAATCACTAGCAGTGAAATCCTTCACGTTTTCTAACAGTAAAGCAGGACCTTTACTAATATTCAGATGCACATTCTTAAACTGAACCCTCTCGGCCTCACGCAACTCAGCCCCATTCTGAGCGATAATCAAACTATTCTCCAAATTAATATTCTGGATATTCATTTCGGGAATTCCATGAAAAAGCATTGCTTTATTGGCATTCCTGCAAGTTATGTTTTTGATGAATATATTCCGAAACACAGGAGTTGTTTCGTCCACGGGCGGAATCATATTTGTTTTTTGGGTAAAATAATAGAGATTAAATGAAAGAGGTTCATGCAAAATATCAATCATGTTAATGTTGTCAATATAGATATTCTCTACAACGCCCCCGCGCCCCCGCGCACTTTTAAAACGCAGACCAACATCTGTCCCGATAAATTGACAATTAGAGACAGAAATATTCTTTACTCCGCCCGACATTTCACTGCCTACTACAAAACCACCGTGCCCCTTAAATACCCGGCAGTTATCTACAATTACATTTTCTGTCGGATGTCCTCGCCGACGGCCATCTTCATCTTTACCCGATTTAATACAAATGGCATCATCTCCTACATCGAAACTACAATTTACTATGAGGGCGTTTTTACACGACTCCAGATCTAGCCCATCTCCGTTTTGAGAATAAGAAGGGTTTCTTACCTGTATATTATCAATAATTACATTTTCACACATCAATGGATGGATGTTCCAACTGGGTGAATTTTCGAATAAAGCTCCTTCAAGCAAAACATTTTTACAGCTGATAAAGCTAATCATTACCGGACGCAGGTAATCTCTGACCGATAACCATTCCTCATCTGTCAAAAGGACTTTTCCACTGTTTACGCCTAAAATTTCTCCTTTTAAAGATTTCTCTGAAGGGAACCATGTCTGAGGATCTCTCAATATTCCTCCTGAACTAATGACTTTCCGCCAATGACTTTCTGTTACTTTTCCTTTTTTCAACGGACGCCAGGCATCACCGGAACCATTGATTGCTCCTTTTCCGGTAATGGCAATGTTCTCCAGATTCTTTCCAGATACCGGTGACTGACAGCGACGAGTGTTTAATCCTTCATAAACGGTTTCAACCAGCGGATACAAATCAAAATCAGGTGAGAATAGAATAAGTGCGCCACTTTCCAGATGCAGGTTAATATTCGATTGAAATACAATAGGACCTGTAAACCAGATTCCTGAAGGCACATTTACCACTCCACCACCTTTGGCTGATACGTCTGTAATTGCTTTATTAAATGCCTCGGTGTTCAAGGTTATGCCATCGGACACGGCTCCATATTCGGTGATACTAACTTTATAATCCGGAAATACCGGCTTATGTACCACAGGCATTTTAAAAGGCAACTTCTGATATAGATAATCATAATTTCCTGCCACGATTTGTGGCGATAGACTGATGATTAATATCAAAAACCAGAACGAGACTTTATTTTTCCTCTTTTTCATACTTGTATTAATTAAATTATTAGTTGCTTTGTTATACAAAAGTAGATTCAACAACTCTTCTCATGGAGTAATTTCAGTTACTTATGGTGTACTTTTATTACTATTGGAAATGAAAATTGAATTAAATCAACTGGTGAAAGACTATGGTACAATGGTTTCCACTCTCTCCCACCGTCTTATTCAAAATAAAGAGATTGCGAAAGAGGCAACACAAGAAGTCTGGTATGAAATCATTAAGAGCATCCATACTTTTAAAGGAGATTCGTCCCTCTCCTCATGGATATATACCATTTCGAAACGAACCATCTATCGGTATTTGATGAATGAAAAAACAGCTAGTCTCACAGAACTTAAAGCATTCAGAGCACTCCCGGAGATTGAATACGATGAAACAGAAAAAGATAAACATAACTGGATTAAAGAAAGATGCGATTGGTGCATCACAGCCCTAAATCATTGTCTGAATAACGATGCCCGTCTGATTTTTATATTTCGAATAAATCTGGAACTACCCTTCCGTCAAATCAGCGAAATTATGGAGATGAAAGAAGAGAATGTTCGCAAAATTTCTTCCCGCTCCATTCGTAAAATATCTCACTTTATGAATGATACCTGTCCACTTTATAATCCACAAGGAACCTGTAAATGTAGAATAGCCCGACAGATACAGGCGGTGAATTTAGAACAGGAATATTCATCGGTCAGAAAAATGATCCGGTTGGCTGACCTTTATCAACGGTTTGAAAAAGAATTGCCAAGAAAAAATTACTGGGAACATTTTCTTCCGTAAGTTGTCACATAAAAAGGATATCTGTACACTAACCATATGAACTTACCAAATTATATCGTTATAAACAAGATTACTTTTTTGAAAGATCAAATCATGGAGTCGCGTAGTTTCGTTAACCGGTTAATATCTGAAATACCGGAAGAATTATGGTATACCATCCCGGAAGGTACAGACTCAAATTTCGCCTGGCAAATCGGTCATTTACTGATTTCGCAAAACTTTCATGCAATTACTGTTATTACCGGAATGAATGAAAATATTTATCGTTTAATTCCCCTTCGGGAATATGTGGGGCTATTCAATGGAATGGGGACTTTACATCGATCTGTAGAAAAAGGGCTGATTCCTGTTCCCCGGCTAAAGGAACAGTTCGACACAGTACATGAAATCTGTTTGGATAATCTATCTTCACTAAAAGATGAAATTCTGTACCAGGAACTAGAACCGATTCCTTTCAGACATCCGGTAGCAAAAACCAAATATGAAGCCCTGTCCTGGTGTTTTAAGCACGAGATGTGGCATTGTGCAGAAATGGAGTCAATAAAGAGAGCATTGGGCTACCCGATTCAATGGATGAAGAAATAAAACCACATCAGTTAATATTCTTATTCTACACATGGTATAGAAACATCACAAAGATGTAATATACCATGTCTCCAAATTAATCTTGCTTGAAGAAAGGAACTTCTCCCTGTATTTCTTCAATTACTTTCATTGCCTTTTTTACTTCCTCTTCATTTCCGCGTAATAATAGGCTCACAGATCCTTCTGCACCACCGATACCACCGGAACCAACACGAATCACTTCTACATTCGCGAATACTTTAATTGCTTCAATTTCCGTGAATATTTCGCCAGGCAGAATTTTCAAAGTAGGCCACTGATCCATTTCAACCACCTTGGAAACAGTTTTTTCAATATCTTCCGATGTATCTTTTTCAAGCCCCACCGGAATAATTAACCGTACTTTGCCGGATTCCGCCAAAGGAACGACTTTACCCACAGTTCCACCAGAACGGGAACCCACCAGTACAGCTACCTTTTGCTGCTGGTAGTTAATTAAATTACCCCCTTTAAATACGATAGCGCCCTCTTTCAAAAGAGAAAGTGATTCGTCCAAAGGCTGAGCCTTGGCATTTCCATTTTCCAGATAAACACTACCTAGTTGTTGATCAGCTTTTTTGGGTGTATAATTCTTTTTGGGTACCAAATGCCCCGTCAACAAAGAGCCCTGAACGAGGCTGTCATTTAAAAATTCTTCAGCAATATAATGATTGGTACTTCCGGTTGTAATTAACACCTGACCTTCTTTGAGATTCGCTGCTACCGGTGCATATTGTTTCAAGCCTTTGGCAATGAGTCTCTTTCCTTCTGCTACGGTTAATGTTGTCCACATCTTATAATTACCTTTTATTTGTACTTCAGTTGAGCTTTTCGGTTTGTTATCCGTGGAATTACAACCAGTAAACAACAACGCAACAAACCCACCCATCAATAACCCGGAAAAAATTACTTTCTTCATATCACCTTACCTTTATTAATCTGAATGCAAATATCGGGATTTTTCCAGAAAGAATACAGAAGAAAAGCAGAAAGCTATTTGTCAAATTACAAATTTGCCTTACCTTTGCAATCATAATTAGTTTATAATCAACCCGCAATTAATGAAAGGGTACAACTATGACTGCCAAATAATAACATAATCTTGTGGTGTTGATCGGTTTTCTGCTGAAAGTCGACGCTATTGTTATTCCCTTCTGACACCACCTAACTCATCATTTTCAATAGACTTCATTTCCCATTCCAAAGAACTTTTTTCGGAAGTGAAATGAACTTCAGTCGAATAACAGAGGAACTTCTTCTGGACGTTACTTTTGTTTTTCTTGGAGTATATATTCGCACGAATAGGTGTACTCACAAGATGAATTCTTAGCAACACGATATTCTTTAGAAGGGAATGAAGAAATAAACAAAATATAATTAAACTCTAAAGAAAGAATTATGTTATCACAAAAATATGGTCGTACCTATCATTATCCTTTTTCTCCCGGCACCACAAGTGATGACCGGATCAATCACACATATTGGGAAGATATCCAACGGATTGAAACATTGGTACATACTGAAAAACTGGATGGCGAAAACAATTGTCTCAACCACTGGGGTGTTTTCGCTCGTTCACATGTCGCCCCTACTACTTCTCCCTGGACAAGCCAGTTACGGGAACGATGGCAGTTACTGAAAAATGACCTAGCCGATATTGAATTATTTGGAGAAAACTTATACGCCATTCATTCAATTGAGTATCAGCGAATCGAAGAATATTATTATATATTCGCAGTGCGTTGTCTCGATAAATGGCTTTCGTGGGAAGAAGTAAAATTTTACGCAGCATTGTTTGACTTCCCTACAGTTCCGGAATTACAAATGCAATCTACCCGGGAACTAACTGAAGAAAGTCTGAAAAAACAAATTATCGACTGGGCACAGGAGCCGAGTTTTTTCGGATCAGTTGATCCATTAACACAAGAAGATTGTACACGCGAAGGAGTCGTGAGCAGGAACATAGGAGAATATCCAGTGACTGATTTCCCGCACCAGGTTTTTAAATACGTGCGCAAAGGACATGTTCGTACAGATGTACATTGGACTCGTAACTGGAAACGAGCTAAACTAACCTGGGAAAATTACCCTAAAATGGAGGAATAATTATGAGCTGGCATCTAACAACAAATAAAGAATGGAATACCCTGGAAGAAGCATTTTCCTGGATAGCCGAAATGAAGAATGTGGATCAGCACAAACTACATCATGCCGAAGGGAATGTAGCGATCCATACGCAAATGGTATTGGACAAACTAACTCATCATCCTGTATATATTTCCCTCGATGAAGAAACTCGGGAAATACTCTGGACGGCAGCCCTGATGCATGACATCGAAAAGCGTTCAACATCACTTAATGAAGGAAATGGTATGATTACAGCAAAAGGCCATGCCCGAAAAGGAGAATATACAGTGCGTACTATCCTATACCGGGATATCCAGACCCCGTTTCATATCCGGGAACAAATTGCTTCGCTGGTTCGCTTCCACGGCCTGCCTCTCTGGTTGATGGAAAAGCAGAATCCTACTCAGAAAATACACGAAGTCTCTCTTCGGGTTAATACCGCACATTTAAGACTTCTGGCGGAAGCAGACGCCGGAGGTCGCATTTGCGAAGATCAGGAATGGTTACTGGAAGCTCTTGAACTATTCGAACTATTCTGTAAGGAACAAGATTGTTGGGGGAAAGCCAGAGCTTTCGCTTCAAATTCCGCCCGGTTTCATTACTTCCATACACCAGATAGTTATGTGGATTACGTTCCGTTTGAAGACTATAAGAGTGAAGTTACTTTACTTTCCGGCTTGCCTGGCATGGGAAAAGATCACTACATTCAATCCCTCCAGCAGGATATTCCGATCGTTAGTTTGGATGATATACGTCGAAAACATAAAATCAGTCCGACAGATAAATCCGGCAACGGATGGGTGATACAAACGGCCAAAGAGGACGCGAGAAGTCATTTGCGCAAAGGCCATAACTTCATCTGGAACGCGACCAATATAACCCAACAGATGCGTTCTCAGTTAATTAACCTTTTCGTTTCTTATAAAGCAAAGGTTAAAATTGTGTATATAGAAAAACCATACCCTACCTGGAGAAGTCAAAATAAGAACAGGGAATATCCATTGTCAAATGATGTGCTAGATAAATTACTCGGCAAATTGGAAATCCCCCAACTAACTGAAGCACATGAAGTTGAATATAGGATTGAAGAATAAAGAATGCTTCCTGCAAAAATGCTCACAATCATTAAATTTGTGCATTTTTTCATTTTATTCCTTTGTAGTACCAAGTGTTTGTTTAATTTTGCAGGCTAATAGTTTTTAAGAATACTTAAATATTAAAACTAATATCATGAGTTTGAAAATTGTTGTATTGGCAAAACAAGTACCTGATACTCGTAATGTAGGGAAAGATGCCATGAAAGCCGACGGAACGGTAAACCGCGCGGCATTGCCCGCAATCTTCAATCCGGAAGACCTGAATGCTTTGGAACAGGCACTCCGTTTGAAAGATGCTAATCCAGGCTCCACCATCACCATGTTAACCATGGGACCGGGTCGCGCAGCCGAGATTATTCGTGAAGGACTTTATCGGGGAGCAGATAATGGTTATTTATTAACTGACCGTGCTTTTGCAGGTGCCGACACACTGGCTACCTCTTATGCATTGGCTACTGCGATCCGCAAAATGGGTGATGTAGATATTATTATCGGTGGCCGTCAGGCTATTGATGGCGATACAGCCCAGGTAGGTCCACAGGTTGCAGAAAAGCTGGGCTTAACACAAATCACTTACACCGAAGAAATTCTGGAAGTAAAAGACGGTAAAATTAAAGTAAAACGACACATCGACGGAGGTATTGAAACGGTAGAAGGGCCATTGCCTATTGTTATCACTGTTAACGGATCAGCAGCACCCTGCCGTCCTCGCAATGCGAAGCTGGTGATGAAGTATAAACATGCTAAAACCGTTACAGAAAAACAACAAGGTGATCTTGACTATACGAATTTATATAGCAAATGTGATTACCTGAATCTGGAAGAATGGAGCGTAAGTGACGTAAACGGGGATGTTGCCCAATGTGGTCTTTCCGGTTCTCCTACCAAAGTTAAAACCATTCAAAACATTGTATTCCAGGCCAAAGAAAGTAAAACACTGACTTCGGCAGACCGTGATATAGAAGACCTGATTGTTGAACTTTTAGCTAACCATACGATTGGATAATTATGAATAACTTATTTGTATATTGCGAAATAGAAGATGGTATCGTGGCCGATGTTAGCCTCGAGCTTCTAACCAAAGGTCGGTCGTTAGCTAATCAACTTACCTGTCAGCTCGAAGCGATCGTTATAGGTACCAACCTGAAAGATATTGAAAAGCAAGTTTTCCCTTACGGAGTAGATAAATTACACGTTTTCGACAGTGAAGGACTTTATCCTTATACATCTTTGCCACATACTGCGGTATTGGTAAAGTTGTTCCAGGAAGAAAAGCCGCAAATCTGCCTGATGGGTGCAACCGTTATCGGTCGCGACCTAGGCCCTCGTGTTTCTTCTGCCCTGCACAGTGGATTAACAGCCGACTGTACTTCCCTTGAAATTGGTGATCATGAAGATAAAAAGGCTGGTGTGGTTTATAAAGACCTCTTGTACCAGATTCGTCCGGCTTTCGGTGGTAACATTGTAGCTACCATTATTAATCCGGAACATCGTCCGCAAATGGCAACTGTTCGCGAAGGGGTGATGAAAAAAGAAATCCTCTCTCCTACTCATCAGGGTGAAATTATCAATCATGATGTAAAAGACTATGTTTCCGATTCAGACTTCATCGTGAAAGTTATTGAACGCCATATTGAAAAGGCCAAACATAACCTGAAAGGTTCTCCTATCGTAGTTGCCGGCGGCTATGGAGTTGGCTCCAAAGAAAATTTCGATTTACTATTCGACCTGGCAAAAGTATTGAACGCAGAAGTAGGCGCAAGCCGCGCTGCTGTTGATGCCGGGTTTGCTGATCATGACCGTCAAATTGGCCAGACAGGTGTAACTGTTCGTCCTAAATTATACATCGCTTGCGGTATTTCCGGACAGATACAGCATATTGCCGGTATGCAGGAAAGCTCAATGATTATTTCGATCAACAGTGATCCAGATGCCCCGATCAATACCATTGCCGACTATGTAATCAATGGTTCGATTGAGGAAGTAGTTCCTAAAATGATTAAATACTACAAAGCTAATAGCAAATAAAAAGTGTTTAAATGAAAGGAATACTGATTGGAATATTATTACTGTGCAGTGCCAATGCTCTTTTTGCTCAGGATACCATTTATATAAATCAAGGTAAATGGGTTACTCCATCTGAAGCTAAAGAATATGCAATTATCACTCCCAAAGACAAAATTCTATCTGTTTCTTTCTATACCCCGGATCATCGACTTAAAAAAACTGGAGACTATTCCATATTCAACAAAAAAAAGGAAATTCGCCATGGAATCCACACATACTTTTATCCAAACGGAAAAGATAGCGTAATATGTCCTTACATTGATAATAAGCCACATGGACAAAAACTGGCTTATTATAAAAATGGGAATATATACTATCGACAAATCTTTAATTCCGGAACACTAGATACTTTTACACAGTATTATGAGAACGGTAAAATAAAAAGGACAGAAGTCTACGGATTTAATGGAGTTGAACCCTTAGTCACAGAGGGACACCTTTATGATACAGATGGAACTGAAATAGATTTTATACCTTTTATGGAAATTCCTCAAATAAATGTTCCAGGCGGAAATAAAGTAATGATGATTTTTCTGGCTAAAAACATTCAATATCCCAAAGACTTAGAAAAAAAGAGAGAGATGGGTAGTGTGGTTATAAATTGTGAAATCTCCCCGGAAGGTAAAGTTACCTGCACTTACAAAAAAAAGGCACATCCACTTTTCAACGAGGAAGCCATGCGGGTAGTAAAAATGCTAATAGATGAATATGGAGCATTACCCGGAAAGAGAGAAGGAATACCCAGTAGAATGAGCTTAAATATCCCAATCAATTTTCGTTTAAACTAAAAACAATACAATAATGGCAAATTTTTATCAAGATACTCCCGAACTAAAGCATCACCTCAATCATCCGTTGATGAAGAGGATTGTTGAGCTCAAAGAGCGCAACTATGCTGATAAAGATAATTTCGATTATGCCCCTGTAGATTTCGAGGATGCAATGGACAGCTACGATAAAGTGTTGGAAATTGTAGGTGAAATTTGTGGCGAAATCATAGCCCCCAATGCAGAAGGTGTCGATCATGAAGGACCCTCTGTTTCTAACGGACGGGTAACTTATGCAAGCGGTACGATCGAGAATTTAGACGCAACCACCAAAGCCAGCTTGATGGGTATAGCTATGCCCCGTAGATATGGTGGTCTGAACTTCCCGAATGTTCCTTATATGATGGCTGCCGATATGGTTAGCCGGAGCGATGCTGGTTTTGAAAATCTTTGGGGATTGCAAGACTGCGCAGAAACAATTTACGAATTCGCCACCGAAGATCAGAAGAAACGTTACATTACACGCGTGTGTCAAGGTGCAACCATGTCAATGGACTTAACCGAACCGGACGCTGGTTCTGACCTTCAAGCCGTAATGCTTAAAGCAACTTATAGTGAAAAGGATGAATGTTGGTATCTGAATGGGGTAAAGCGTTTCATCACCAACGGAGATTCGGATATTCACCTGGTACTTGCCCGCTCAGAAGAAGGTACCCGTGATGGCCGTGGTTTATCTATGTTTATTTACGACAAGCGTAACGGTGGTGTAACTGTACGCCGTATTGAGAATAAAATGGGTATCAAAGGTTCTCCAACCTGCGAATTGGTGTACAAGAATGCCAAAGCCGAACTTTGTGGCGACCGCAAATTAGGCCTCATTAAATATGTAATGGCATTGATGAATGGTGCCCGTTTGGGTATTGCTGCTCAATCAGTAGGTATTTGTCAGGCAGCCTATAACGAGGCATTGGTATATGCAAAAGATCGCCGGCAATTTGGTAAAGCTATCATTGAATTTCCTGCAGTAGCCGAAATGCTTTCGTTGATGAAAGCAAAACTGGATGCTTGCCGCTCATTGCTCTATGAAACAACCCGTTTTGTGGATATTTATAAAGCATTGGATGATATTGCGAAAGAACGTAAACTGACTCCTGAAGAAAGACAAGAGCAGAAGAAATTCTCCAAACTGGCCGATAGTTTCACACCGCTTTCAAAAGGAATGAGTAGTGAATTTGCTAATCAGAATGCTTATGACAGTATTCAGGTACACGGTGGTTCTGGCTTTATGAAAGATTATGCCTGCGAAAGAATCTACCGCGATGCCCGTATCACTTCAATCTATGAAGGAACGACTCAATTGCAGGTGGTAGCTGCCATTCGTTATGTAACCACTGGAGCATACCTGAATCAGATACGCGAATATGAAGCAATGGATGTTGCTCCTGAACTGGAAGGTTTGAAAAACAGACTAAAAGACATGGCGAGCAAATATGCAGCAGTTGTTACTCAAATCATAGAAGCAAAGGATCAGGAATTACTCGACTTCTGCGCCCGCCGTCTGGTTGAAATGGCTGCCCATATCATCATGGGACACCTGTTATTACAAGATGCCAGCCGAAACAGTGAGTTGTTTAACGCTTCCGCCCAGGTATACATCCGTTTTGCCGAAGCAGAAATAGAAAAGCATATCAACTTCATCCGTAAGTTTGATAAAGATGATCTGGCTTACTACAGAAAATAAGACCATATTCTAAAAGTTTTATATCATTTATATTACGCCGTATGTGTTATTTGCCATACGGCGTTTTTTAGTATAAAAGTACATCTGTAATCTAAAGACGGTAGCATTCGGATCAAATACCAGTAGGATTTTAGCCAAGTGTCGGTAGCTTTTTACCCATCTCCCGATAGCATTTTTACTCTTTGCTCCAGACTACGTTTCTATACTTCACTCTTCTTTTCTTGATTTTGTGTAATTAATAATAATTTCTAACTTTAAGAGCTCCAACAAATTTGACAATCATATTTAGACACGACATGAGAAATAAAAGATGGTTCCTATTTATCTTCATGAGCTTTTTATGTATCAGTGCAGTGCATAGTCAGCTTAAAGAGGCCCTATTAAATGCCCTCACGAACAATGATACAGCAGAAACTATTCAATTACCTTCCGTAGATTCTATTAAAATGGAGGAAATGGAAAAGGCATTGGTCGAATCCCGCCTTACTGAAATGAACCTGCGCCTCGAAATGGAGGCACTGAAAAAAGCTTCTTTTATAGAAGACTCCATTCAAAGAGTTCAACAAAGAATTCGAATCGATTCCCTTAGGAGCATAACTCCCGGAATACCTGTCGTTGTGGAATCTGACACTTTATATTATATCTATTCAAAACGGGGAGGAGTTTCCCCACAAGTCCGGGCCCGTATAGTTGAAGCTACTATAACTTCATTGGGAAAACGATACACGCTACAGCCAGACTCTCTTTACATTGAAGAAACCGATATCACCACAGAAATAATGTACGAGGACAAAGTAGTTGCTTCATTTACTGATCAGGATGCTCTGTGGGAAAATATGACCCGAAGCGAACTGGCGAACCTCCGACGTTTGATTATTATTAATAAAATGTACGAATTGCAAAAGGAGTATGGATTTATGCAATTAATAAAGAGAATACTTCTGTTCCTGTTAGTTTTAACTATACAAGGATTACTGATCTGGTTTACATTCTGGTTTTATAAACGGGCAAAATTTAAGATTGCCCGTTTAAAACAGTCGAAACTAAAACCCGTATTCTATCATAATTATGAGATCTTCGATACACGCAAGCAAGTTCAATTGCTTTTATTCCTTGCAAAACTGTTGTATTATGCCATCGTATTGATACAACTTATCGTATCGATCCCTATTTTGTTTTCCATTTTCCCGCAAACGGAAGATTTAGCCTATAAGATATTCTCCTATATATGGAATCCTGTAAAAGATATTTTCGCAGGTGTTATTAATTACATGCCGAATTTGTTTACCATCATTATTATCTGGCTTGCAATTAAGTATCTGGTAAGAGGAGTTGGATACTTTGCCGGAGAAATCGAATCGGAAAAACTTAAAATAAGTGGTTTTTATCCAGACTGGGCACAGCCCTCTTTTCAAATTATCCGCTTTCTACTCTATGCTTTTATGATCGCCATGATTTATCCCTACCTGCCGGGGTCCAATACTGGGATATTCCAGGGAATATCCGTCTTTGTAGGATTAATCATTTCTTTAGGTTCAACTACGGTTATTGGCAATATAATGGCAGGATTGGTTATTACCTACATGCGACCTTTTAAAATAGGAGACAGAATCAAATTGAACGAAACAGTTGGAAATGTAATAGAGAAAACAGCTTTTGTGACGCGCATCAGGACACCCAAGAATGAGATTGTAACCATTCCGAATTCCTTCATACTTTCTTCTCATACCATTAACTATAGTGCCTCAGCCAAAGAGCAAGGACTCATTATTCACTCCGAAATTAGTTTTGGTTTCGAAGAACATTGGGAAAAAGTACATAATTTATTAATTGATGCAGCCTTGGCAACTCCCGGAGTACTGGAGAAGCCCAAGCCTTTCGTGCATGAGATTTCATTACAGGATTTTTATCCGATTTATCAGATCAATGCCTACATTGAAGACGCTGACAAACAAGCCCAGATATATTCAGACTTACATGCCAACATCCAAGACCTAGCTGGTAAAGCAGGCATTGAATTACTTTCTCCTCATTATTATGCAGCCAGGGATGGAAGTATGATAACGATTCCGAAAGAATACAAAAAAACCTGATGCTTACTATTTATCTGGGGTTTGATTAAAGCAATTGTTTGAGTTTCTCAATAAATTCATCAATATCCTTTTCTGTTGTATCAAAAGAAGTAACCAAACGTATCTCATTGTTTTCTTCGTTCCAGAAATAAAAGAAGTAAGACTTTAATAATTCATCAATTATATGCCGAGGCATGGTAAGAAATAATTGGTTGCTCTCCACCTTTTGGGTAAAAAGGATATTAGGCAACACCTTTAGTTCCTGATAAAGTTTCACAGCCATCGCATTGGCATGCTGTGCATTCTGAAGCCACAAATTATCCGTCAAATAAGGTATAAACTGACAGGACAAATAACGCATTTTAGATGCAAGTTGAGCCGTCTGTTTCCGAATGAATTTAACTTCACCATTAAATAACGAATTAAAAACAACCACACACTCTCCTACCATCAATCCGTTTTTAGTACCTCCGAAACTTAAAACATCAATACCACAATCAACCGTTAGCTCTTTTAAGGAAAGAGCCAGGGCTGCACAAGCATTGGCTATGCGAGCCCCATCCATGTGTACACACATCTGATGTTGATGAGCCAAATCAGTGATTGCCTTTAACTCTTCTACAGTATATACCGTTCCGAGTTCGGTACATTGGGATAGATAGATAACACCAGGCTGAGAGTGATGTTGATCACCAAATCCATGAAGATAAGGTTGAATCAACTCAGGACTAAGTTTTCCATCGGGAGTTGCAATTGGACGAATCTGGCATCCAGTGGCTTTCGCCGGGCCTCCACACTCGTCTACATAAATATGAGCAGTTTCGGCACAAAGGATAGAATGGTAAGGGCGGGTCAATAACTGTAAAACAATCATATTACTGCCCGTTCCGTTAAATACTAAAATGGGGTCACAGTCGGTAGAGAACGTTTCTTTTATCAAAGTAACCGCTTCTCTTGTCCAGTAATCATCCCCATAGCCGATGGCATGATCCTGGTTGGCTTTTATAAGGGTTTCCATCACCAACGGATGTACACCTGAATTATTGTCGGATGCAAAGCTTCTCATTTCCTTTATTTTTTTGATTGCAAAGGAAAGGAAATCTTTGTAAATAAACTACAGCCTTTCGGACTTTCTTCGACGTTGTCTCCACCAATAATCAATTCCTAAAAGCAGTAAAACCAGAAAAGCAATATAGCTATAGAAGCTTACCATATCAGTATTCAATCGAGTTATTTGGATATCCGGCATATAGTTCATCAAGTGAAAATCTAGATAAACAACAATCACATAAGCTCCTAAGAGGAGAAGAGTCACACATGCTATTATCAGAGAAAAGAAGATAGCAGATATTAAGCAAGCAATACGTTCCTCATTATCCGTAGGAGAAAGCAGATCTCTTACTTGATCATCAGAAACATTATTGATTATATTTTCTTCCACATACAAAAATTCAAATTTCCTTTTACGCGTGAAAGAGATTGCCCTATTATAAGCTATCATAAAAAGCCAGGTTGAAAAAGCCGAGTCACCTTTAAAACTCGACAATTTACCAAAAACCTTCAGGAAAATATCCTGCACCAATTCTTCCGTATCTTCGGGCGAAGAGATAATCTGTATAATTAACGAATACACCGGGCGACTATACCGTTCAAGAAATAAAGCAAATAACTCAGTCTCTCCGTTTAGTATTCGCTGTATATACAGGTATTCTTCGTTTTTTTTACACTATTGGTTAGACGCAAGATTTCTGATAAGTTTACATTTTAGTTTCTGAGTCTGTAAGTTCAAAGCCATATATAATAACTTATAAAGTTATAGACTCAAACTCTAATGTAACCTTTCGGAAACTTCAGCGTCAAACATTACAAAGAACGAAAGTATTCACTTAAAACCAATACAATATTATGGATTTTATTATGGCACCGGCCATTATTGGCATCATACATTTGAAATTTATAAATTATTTGAACTGTTCGGACGAAGACGTGAAAGGTTGCTGCTAATTGAAAAAATCACTGGAATAAACTCAATTGACATGGATAAGCTTTCATTATCTAATTATTCTTCCGGGAATTCTTTTAGTGCACTTAAGGGAGGGGCTCTACTGATTGGACTAGAGCTAGGACTACTGATTGGATTTATTATCTGTATGAACCATATTCCGGATTATTTAGAAACTATAAAAAACTGGGAATATAGTCAAGTGACGGGGATTATCTATGGATCAAGCATACTTATTTTCGGAGGTCTCGGATTAATATTGGCTTTTATTATTGAGGTAAAGCTAAGAAACTTCAGGAGTAAGGAATAAAAATTAAGTCTAAACTCTTTAAATTAATCCTAATGAGATTTTTTTAGAGAGTTTAGACTTCTATTATTTTATCCAATATAAACATTCACGCATACAAATACAAACAGCTCATCACCTTCCTGATCAGGCTCAATTCTTTCTTCACGTGCTAACCATCCTAAAGCTGCACCCAGTTCTTTGTCCTTCAAACCAGATTTACTCTTCAGCTCCTTATAGCTCCATTTGGCATTATTTTCCAATAAGTGCCAAATTTTACCTGCATTCATCCCAATTTCAGCTTTATCCATAATATGAAGTTTTAGGTTAATAAAACAATGCCTCCCGTCAAAAGAAGGGAGGGTATACGTTAAAACAATGGAATCGAAAAAAAAGTTTGCTGCTACCTCCATTTTTAACAGTAAAACCGAAATATATAACAAAAAAAAGAATGTCCTCTCCCATTGGAAAGAACATTCTTCAAAACCTTCTATAATTATAATTGCAAAAACAATATTACATCATACCACCCATGCCACCCATACCAGGAGCACCCATTGGCATTTCAGCTTTATCTTCTTTCTTTTCTACTACAACACATTCTGTAGTCAAGAACATACCAGCAATAGAGGCTGCATTTTCCAAAGCGACACGCGTTACTTTTGCAGGATCAACTACTCCTGCAGCATGCATATTCTGGTATTCATCCGAACGTGCGTTGTACCCAAAATCATCTTTTCCTTCCCGCACTTTCTGTACTACTACAGCACCTTCTTTTCCTGCATTTGCAACAATCTGGCGAAGAGGTTCTTCAATTGCGCGTTTGATTATTCCAATGCCTGTGGTTTCATCCGGATTTTCACCTTTCATTCCTTCCAACGCATCAATTGCGCGAATATAGGCAACACCACCACCTGGTACAATACCTTCTTCGATAGCTGCACGGGTAGCACAGAGAGCATCATCAACACGATCTTTCTTTTCTTTCATTTCTACTTCGCTGGCAGCACCCACATAAAGAACAGCTACACCACCTGACAATTTAGCCAGACGTTCTTGTAATTTTTCTCTGTCGTAGTCCGAAGTAGTAGATTTGATCTGAGATTTAATCTGGTTAACACGCATTTCGATGTTAGCCTTCGTTCCTGCACCGTTTACAATGGTTGTATTATCTTTGGTAACAGTTATTTTTTCACAAGTGCCTAACATTTCAAGGGTAGCTTGTTCAAGTGTCAGGCCTTTTTCTTCGCTGATTACTAAACCACCTGTCAATACTGCAATATCTTCCAGCATTTCTTTTCTTCTGTCGCCAAAGCCAGGAGCCTTAACTGCACATATCTTCAACTGCGAACGCAGACGGTTTACTACCAGCGTAGTAAGTGCTTCGCTGTCAACATCTTCAGCAATGATTAGTAAGGGACGTCCTGTTTGAACAGCTGGCTCCAGAATTGGAAGCATATCTTTCAGGTTCGAGATTTTCTTATCGTAAATCAGAATGTATGGTTTCTCCATTTCACACTCCATCTTCTCTGTGTTGGTTACAAAGTAAGCTGACAAGTAACCACGATCGAACTGCATACCTTCTACCAACTCAATAGTGGTATCGGTGCCTTTTGCTTCTTCAATAGTGATTACACCATCTTTAGAGACTTTACGCATTGCATCTGCCAAAAGTTGACCAATAGAAGGATCATTGTTTGCAGAGACAGACGCTACCTGTTCAATTTTATCATAATTGTCACCAACTTCCACGGATTGTGCTTTGATAGATTCTACTACTTTCGCGACAGCTTTATCTATACCGCGTTTCAAATCCATCGGATTAGCTCCAGCAGTTACATTTTTCAAACCCTCAGCTACAATTGATTGTGCCAATACAGTAGCAGTAGTTGTGCCATCACCGGCATCGTCTCCTGTTTTTGAAGCAACTTCTTTTACTAACTGAGCACCAGCATTCTGATACGGATCACTTAATTCAATTTCTTTGGCTACTGTTACGCCATCTTTTGTAATCTGCGGTGCACCAAATTTCTTTTCGAGAATAACGTTGCGACCCTTAGGGCCTAAAGTTACTTTTACCGCATTAGCCAATTCATCAACACCTTTCTTTAGTTGATCGCGGGCATCAATACCGAATACTATTTCCTTAGCCATATTATTTCTAATTTATTTTTTGAGTTTAATATATACTAGCACTTAAATCTTAACCTAAAACAGCAAGTACATCGCTTTGACGCATAATGAGGTATTTAGTTCCATCAAATTCAAGTTCTGTACCGGCATACTTTCCGTAAAGTACATTATCACCCACCTTCAGGATCATTTCTTCATCTTTGGTACCTTGGCCAACAGCAACGACTTCTCCTTTTAAAGGTTTTTCTTTTGCAGTATCAGGAATAATAATACCTCCAATTGTTTTTTCTTCTGCAGGTGCAGGTAATATCAGCACTCTGTCTGCTAATGGTTTAATGTTCATAACTCTACTTTTTTATTTAATTGTTTAATATTAATTTAAATATTACATCTTTCTTCATTGCGAAAATCATGCCAAAATAACAAACTGACAGAATAACTGTTCACTATTATCTTTTTTTTGTATCCTGACTTTTTGTCCTACAAAAGAAGCGCTTTGGAAATACTGAATAAAAAAAGTTATGCGTATTTTTGTCATCCAGATATATCTAATTTTATGAAATCCATTATTTCAAACAGAAAAATCCAAAAAAAACTGCCCGTGCCACATGTTTGCCGTAATTGTCAAACCCGGCTTGTATCCAGATATTGTCATAACTGTGGACAGGATCTTTTCTCGGGAACAGAAAAAACCATTAATGAAATTATTTATAATACTTTTGACACTGTATTCGCTTTTGATAATAAAATACTAATAACACTGAAATATCTATTTTTCTTTCCGGGGAAACTCACTAAAAACTTCTTCGAAGGTAAAGTAATTTGCTATGTATATCCGGCAAAGCTATTTTGGTTTGCTACCCTTTTCTTTTTTGCCATGCTAACATTCAATTCGAAGATTGAATAAAGAAAATTAACTCCTGAGGGAGCAGTAGCTCTCCAAGAAGCGACCCAAACGCTGGATGAAACTTTTTCCGGGAGCAGCTTTGTTAAAATCAATTCGGAAAAACCACTTAAAAAGATCAATCAAAAAAATGTGTTAGATAAAATGAAAGAATATGCACCTTATGTCATGTTCTTATTAGTCCCGGTTTTTGCTTTGCTACTCCAAATTTTCTTTTATAAGCAAAAAAAATATTATGCTCAGAATATGATATTTTCCCTCCATTTCCATACGTTTGTTTTTCTTACATTACCACTATTGATAATTATTGAAGATTATCTGCCTTCCTTTTTGGAAAAGACGATGGACTATGTCATACTTTTAGGGCCTGCTGTATATTTTGCAATTGCATTATATGTAGTGTATCGACCTTGCGTCAGATCACTTTTATGGAAAATACCGATGATAATGGTACTTTATTTTATTATATGTGTGAGCGTTATAATACTTTTCCTGGTTCTGATCGTCGCTATTTTTGAAGGCACTAATTTAATCCAAGCTGTATTTAGCACGATGCCAGAATCGTAATTAATTCTTCGATACATATAAGATTCTGTTCTCCCGATTCCATATTTTTGAGCATGACCTTATTTTCTTTCATTTCGTTTTCACCCACAATAGCCACAAATGGAATGTTCTTGTTATGGGCATAACTCATTTGTTTTTTCACTTTGGATGTATCCGGAAAAAGTTCGGCGCGAATACCAGCTGCACGGACTTTGAGGAGTATATTTAAACAATAAGTGGCTTCTTTATCACCAAAATTAACAAATAATACTTGTGTTCCGTTAACTGCATCTTTGGGATACAAATCAAGTTGGTTTAGCACATCAAATATACGATCAGCTCCAAAAGAGATACCAACACCTGAAACTCCTGAAAGGCCAAACACTCCAGTCAGATTATCATAGCGCCCCCCTCCGGTTATACTACCAATTTGCACATCAAGAGCTTTAACTTCAAAAATAGCACCGGTATAATAATTTAAACCACGCGCCAAAGTAAGATCAAGTTCAATCTCATTCATAAGGTTAAGACTTTGTAAAGAAGCTATAATAAATTCACTTTCCTCAATTCCTTTCATTCCGATCTCGCTCGCTAAAAGTATTTCTTTTAAAGTTTCTAGTTTTTCTGAGCTGGAACCATTCAGCTGAATAATAGGCTGTAATTTGGTAATCGCTTCAGCACTAATACCTTTATTGGACAATTCTTTATTTACATTTTCCAGTCCGATTTTATCGAGCTTGTCAATTGCGACGGTTATGTCCCCTATCTTATCGGATTCTCCAATAATTTCAGCTATTCCAGAAAGAATTTTACGGTTATTTACTTTAAGACATACACGGATACCGAAACGAGCAAATACCTCATCAACAATTTGCAGCAATTCTACTTCATTGAACAAGGAGTCAGTACCGACAATATCTGCATCGCATTGATAAAATTCACGATATCGACCTTTTTGCGGACGATCAGCCCGCCAGACTGGTTGTATCTGATACCGTTTGAAGGGGAAACTTATCTCATCCCGATGCATGACAACGTAACGGGCAAAAGGAACAGTCAAATCATAGCGCAAACCCTTTTCACAAAACTTACTGGACAATCGGATTGCGTCACGACTCAGCAATTCTTCATCAGTGATTCCTTTGAAATAATCACCTGAATTCTGTATCTTAAAAAGTAATTTATCACCCTCCTCACCGTATTTGCCCATCAGGGTAGATAGCATTTCCATAGACGGAGTTTCTATCTGCTGAAATCCATACAAGTGATATACGTCACGAATTGTATTAAAAATATAATTACGCTTCGCCATTTCTACCGGCGAGAAATCACGTGTACCTTTGGGTATACTGGGTTTTGCTGCCATAAAACTCTGATTTTAAATTGTCTTTTTAAGGTCGCAAAGTTACAATAAAATAAATAATTTCCGGTTTATCAGTACATTTTTCTACACTTGTTATATAGCAACTGATTATTTGAAACATGTACTTATTGAACTCACATCGGAATGTAATCTTCGCTGTGTATATTACTATAATTGGCGGAAAAAGGAGTAGAGATTGTCCTATAAAACAAAATTCCTAAAAGCAAGCTTTCCGGCTGATTGACTCTCTGATAAAAACAGTACAATTGAGCATTTTATCTTTAAAAGTAGAGAACTAACCATCTACGACTATATGATAGAGTTTTTCATTCATTCCTCCCATGTCGATATAGATGATTAAATTACCAGAAAGCTAGGCTCCGGAAAAAGCAGTAAAAGAAATGGAAAATGTTTTATCTTAAAATATTCAATTCATCCTATATTGATAAATAGGATAACCGGGGAATACCATTCAATAAAAATGCACCCGCATATATTAATGAGAAGCCGGATGCAAGGCTGCTTCCTAACAGATTGCTCATCCCTTGACCCTAGAACATCTCCTAATCTACCATTTAGGAGCTGTACCCTTCATAAATTACCTAATATACAAAAACCCATTTATAAAGGTTTTGCATAAAAAAACGGTATGAAAGTCGTTCAATTTTCACACCGTTTTGAAATATAAAAGTTATAAAATTACTCTCGTCTTCCCAAGAAAATCATAATATAATAGAAAAGTGACGCCAATGATCCTAAAGCGGCTACCACATAGGTATAAGCAGCTGAACGAAGTGCACTTTCCGCTTGACGATGATTGGAAGCATTTGTAATACCTGAACGATTCAACCAAACCAGCGCGCGCTTACTGGCATCAATTTCTACTGGTAATGTAATAATACTAAATAATGTCGTCATAGCAAACAAAATTATACCAGCTAATAATAATTGTGGGAAAGTGTTTACCAATAAAATACCACCTAATAATACCCAGGTCATGACATTAGATGCAAAACTAACGACGGGCACTAATTTACTTCGTAAAGTTAACGGAGCATAAGCCCGGGCATGCTGCACAGCGTGACCGCATTCATGAGCAGCTACTGCAGCCGCCATAATACTGTTACTGGCATATACTCCTTCGCTCAGGTTTACTGTTTTATTGGTGGGGTTATAATGATCAGTTAGTTTACCCGGAGTATGAGTTACAGTTACATCATAGATGCCATTATCTTGCAACATTTTTACAGCGACATCACGACCTGTCATTCCATTTGTAGTTGGAACCTTCGAATATTTTTTGAATTTATTCTGTAAATTCAATTGTACCAGATAGCTTATTAGAGCAATGCCGATAAATATTATCCATGCAATTGGTGTCATATTATAAAATCTTTTAGTTAATACTTACACTAAGTATAACAAACTACTTGCCAAATGTAGAATAAAAAAAGTGGAGTTCCCATCCAGGCCTCCACTTTTTTAGGAAGAATTATTAAAAACCTGTTATTCTTCAACATATCTTTCAATTGTCTGTGCCCTGTCAGGACCTACAGAAACAATTTTTATCATTACACCAAGTTCATCCTCCAGAAAAGATAAATAAGCATTAAATTCTTCCGGGAATTCGTCTTCACTCTGCATTTTTGTCATGTCAGTCTCCCATCCTGGTAGTTCAACATACACCGGCTCAATATTCTCATTGATATCGTAAGGGAAATAGTCTATTTCCTCTCCATCTTTTTTGTAAGCAATGCAAGCTTTGATCGTTGAGAAAGTATCCAGAACATCACTCTTCATCATGATCAGTTTGGTAACTCCATTAATCGTTATAGAATATTTCAAAGCAACCAGGTCAATCCATCCACAACGACGTTTACGACCTGTGACAGATCCGTACTCGAAACCCAGCTTACAGATTTTATCTCCTATTTCATCAAATAATTCAGTAGGGAAAGGACCTGCGCCTACTCGGGTACAATAAGCTTTGAAGATACCATATACATCACCTATTTTATTAGGAGCAACTCCTAATCCGGTACATGCACCGGCACACACGGTATTGGATGATGTTACGAAAGGATAAGATCCGAAATCAATATCCAGCATCGTTCCCTGTGCACCCTCACAAAGAATCTTCTTACCATCCTTCAGCAAGTTATTTAGTTCATGCTCACTGTCAACCAGCGTAAACTTCTTCAGATACTCAATACCAGCCAGCCATTCCTTTTCCAATTCTGTCAAATCATATTCATAATTCAATGACTTCAGAATCTGTTCGTGGCGAGCTTTTGCAACCTGATATTTTTGATCAAAATTCTCAAGAATATCTCCCACTCGAATTCCATTCCGGCTTACTTTATCCGTATAAGTAGGACCAATACCTTTACCGGTAGTCCCTACTTTAGCATCACCTTTGGCTGCTTCATAAGCAGCATCCAGAATACGATGCGTCGGCAAAATAAGGTGGGCTTTTTTAGATATATGTAATCTGTCTTCCAATGGATGACCGGATGCTTCCAAAGCTTCTGCTTCAGCTTTAAACAAAGCAGGATCCAATACAACTCCATTACCAACTATATTGACTTTATCTCCCTGAAATATTCCAGAAGGAATGGAGCGAAGCACATATTTTTGTCCTTCAAACTCTAATGTATGACCTGCGTTCGGGCCACCCTGAAAACGAGCTACCACATCATATCTGGGGGTCAACACATCGACAACCTTACCCTTTCCTTCGTCACCCCATTGCAAGCCTAATAAAACATCTACTTTCATTTTTCTTTCTTGGTGTTATTATTATCTCTTTGTCTTTTTGTTTTTCGATCACACTTGCTACATACCCCGTAAATATACAATGAATAATGTGATGCATGAAAACGGGCCATCTTTGTTCCTTCTATAGCCCGCTGCATGTTTTCATTTTGAAACTCTGCCACTTTTCCACAATGCATACAAATCTGATGATGATGTGTACCCGTATTATATGATTTTTCGTATTGTGAAGAAGTGGAAAACTGATGTTTAATTACCAGTTTGGCATTCACCAGCAAAATGATTGTGTTGTACAGAGTTGCCCTACTTACTCGAAAATTTTCCTGTTCATTCATCCGGGAATATAGCGATTCAACGTCAAAATGTCCGTTTATGGAGTAGATGGTTTCCAGTATAGCAAAACGTTCGGGTGTTTTTCGATGCCCGTTTGCTTTCAGATATTCGGTAAATATCTGCCTTACTGTATCTTTCACATCTGTTGTATCCATAATAGAGCCAACAAAGTTAATCGTTTTTTGCAGAAAAGGAATGAGATAAAGAGGTTTTTTACCAATTCTCAACCTCTTCTTTTACTACACTATAAAGGAGTTGTTCTTTTTCATTTATAGAATCTGCATATTTATCCGTCAGCCGACAAACCCGGAATGCATTTTCCTGACTATGATTCATGAATTTTCGCAGGGCTGTAATGGCTGAATTGCGTACATGATACGTCCCAGAGAGGACTGCACAGATAGCTTGATCCAGGAATTCTGAAGCTGCCCGATCATTCATATCTCCTTTTTTTGTCAGCAAACGCGCAATAGTAAGAAAGCCACAAACTTGTATGTATTCCTCCTCACTGGCAATCCATTGAAAGGATTTTGCCGGAGCATACGGAAGGTGCTGAAAAAGATTCATGGAAGTGAGTTCTGCAATCTCCATATTTTGGATATTCTCTACCCAAATATCAGCTATTTCGGGATAGAAAGATTCAATCGGTTGCAACATCCCCGCTAGGATTTTGCATTCTCTAATATCTTCTTTCCACAAGGCTTGCGCCAATTGATGTTCTTTTTCAAAGCGGGAAGCTATTTCTTTCATACGTGCCAGCTCTACTCCAAAATTCAACTTATAATGAAGTCCTTTCTCACGCATACTTTGAGACACAACCCCGTTCATTGAAAGACGGAGTTGTGTCTTAATATCTTGTAATTGTTCTTTTATATCGCTCATGCTGTTTGTCAATTGTATGAAGGCAATGTAGCATATTTTTTGCTGTAACGCAACATTTGTTCCGTATATCCTTCCGTATAAGAAACCTTTACGTCTGTGATATTACCGTTTCTATCCACTACTGTTTCATACACAGGATTTATAAATCCTTTATAAGGAGATAGATTCAGTTTTTTATAACGCGTCAATATTTCCTGATGCAAAACCGGATCAACCTTCACGGCATAAGTTTCCACTAAATTTCGGGCTGCATCCAAATCACCGGTAGATTTAATCCGTTGGACTTCCGCCAATAACTCACCCACTAACTGACGTACTCTTTGATAATCATTTATTACAACAAAACTTTTTCCATCTTTCTGCACTATTTCTACTACCTTATTAGTCTTACCCTTTTCATATATCCAACGGGCAATCAGTTGGCGGTTACGCATATGTGCTTCTTCAATGTTATTTCCCGGCTCAATACGTACCAATTGTGTCATAAGTCCATTCATCAGGTAAGTGTAGTATTCTGCTTTAAAAGCTTCTTCATTTGGAGTTAATCCCAATTCTATTAATCTGGAATCGGCTATGTAGTAAAGGCCAAATAAGTCAGCACGGGTTTCTTCAATAGTCGAGCCATAGGCTTTCAAGCCATCTGGATCGACTCCTGGCAACAGTTTACCCGAACCATGTCCAAGACATTCATGGAGATCTGTATGCAAATTACTGGTTAAATCACCATATTTATCAATCAATTCTCTTTCCTCATCGCTATAAACAAATTCTTCATTAAATCCATTACCGTGAGCCGCTTTATTGTAAGCATCGGTTATATTACCAATAGTTACTGATTTGGATCCGTACACACTGCGAATCCAATTCGAATTCGGAAGATTAATACCAATTGCTGTAGCTGGATATAGATCCCCAGCCAAGATAGCAGCAGTAATAACTTTTGCAGAGACTCCTTTTACTTCTTCTTTCTTAAAGCGATTTTCTACCGGAGAATGATCTTCAAACCATTGGGCATTATTACTGATCAACTCAGTACGATGGGTAGCTTCCAAATCCTTAAAATTCACGAGAGATTCCCAACTGGCTTTCATACCTAACGGATCACCATATGTTTCAGTAAATCCATTCACAAAATCAATGCGTGAATCTAGATCCTTTACCCATAAAATGGCATAATCATCAAATGTTTTCAGGTTACCAGTTTGATAATATTCGATAAGTTTATTGATCACTAACTTCTGAGCTTCGTTTTCCGCTACCGATTCGGCCTTTTTCAACCAAAAAACTATTTTCTCCAATGAATGTGTATAAAGACCCCCTATTTTCCAGACTTTTTCTTTTATTTCTCCATTTTCTTTCACCAGCCGACTATTCAATCCATAAGATACGGGTGTTGTATCAGCAGAATCCTTTAATGTATTATAGAACTTTTCTGCTTCTTTCTGGGTAACTCCTTCGTAATAATTACAAGCAGAAGTCAATACAACATCTTCTCCTGCTGCCTGGTTGACCCGTTTCGGCATTATTAACGGATCAAAAATTACCGGAAAGATTAAATCACAAAGTTGCTCCACAGATTGGCCATCCGTTAAAGGCAACAATGATTTATTCAGTTTATTGATTTCATTCCGGAAAAATTCTTCACTAAAACCCGGAATAAATTTTTCCATACCATAATGATGATGAACACCGTTAGCGAACCATACCCGTTTCAAATAAATCTCAAAATTCGTAAAATCAGTCGAGTTCCTATTTCCCTGATAGTTTTCATATACAGCTTCCAGTGTTCTGCGAATCAGCAGGTTGTATTTTCCATTCTGGTCAAACAGAATATCCCTGCCATATAAGGCAGCTTCCGATAAATAATAAATCAATTCTTTCTGTTTTAAAGACAGTTGATCGAAACCCGGAACCTGGTATCGAAGAATCTGTAAATCGGCAAACTGTTCTACTGTATAATCAAAGTTATCAGTAGATTTTCCTGATGTTTTAGTTCCATCACAAGAACTAACGGCTAACGCTGTTGTTATTACCATAGCTATATATTTTCTCATAAAAGTTTGTATTAGGTTATAAAAAACGAAAAGGAAGAATCCTAAATTTCTTCAGGATAATTCCTTTTTCCGTCTTTTCGATAATTAACTGATTATTTCTTTTTAGCCGCATGTTTTTTTCTATAACCGTTAGGTGTTTCCCCCACGTTTTTATAGAAAGCTGCATAGAACGACTGACGATTAGCAAAGCCAACCATCGTGCTGATTTCTTCTACATTTTTATCAGCATATCTCTTATCTGTAAGCATGTGCAAAGCATCTTTCACTCTGTATTCATTTAACAGACATGAGTAATTCATTCCGAAACGGGAATTAACTACTGCTGATAAGTAACGGGTGTTGGTTTTAAGCTCTTTTGCTAAGTCTTTAGCTGAATAATCAGGATCTCTGTATTTTTTCTGTACTACAACAATATTCAATACTTTGTCGTACAATTCATCAGCCAATTCTGGCCTGATTAGAGATCTGTAGGCTGCTTTTTTCTCTTTCTTTTCCCTCAAATTGTAGGGGCGCTTCTTAGGCGCATCTTCTTGCTTCTTGTTTTCTAAATCACTCATTGAAATAACTGGTTAGGGTTTGTATTACAAAAAAAATCACTGTATTGTAATTTTAGTAATACAAACTTCGTACATTTTTTTTAAATACACAACTATTTCGTATATTTTTTTGCCTAATAAGATTAAAAAAAACTTGAAAGGAGTTTAAAGAATTAAAGAGAATCGAAATTGTGATAAAAAAAACAATTATTTTTTACATATCTGGATCTATTACCTCAAAATTAAATAATAAAAGTTTATAAATATACTGTTTAAATACAGCTATTTTGGAGAGTTTCTGTGTGAAGAAAATAATAGTTTCCTTACAGAATGCAAAATTTCACTTCATTTATTCCGGCAGATGTAATAAATATGTTCATTTTTAAAGGCTAATAATACAAATACCAACCATTTAAAACAAAACCTATTAATTTGTATACATAACAAATGCCGATAATTCAAAGAAAATATCCATTCCAATGAAAAAAAGAAGAATATACTACGAAATAGTAAAAAGAGTACAATAATAGAATAAAATATCCGGCATTTCCAGTACCCATTTTTTCTAAATTCTTGTATGAGAAATAACAAACAAAACAAGACATTTACCTGGGTGTAACAATTTCAGTTCAGTTCACAAAACAACCAAGATGAATAAATAAGCTGATTAAATGTGTTTAAAGTTTAAACTGTATGTTTCTTCTTATTAATAAGCCTACGATAAGGGTTAAGGAGGTCTCTTACCCGGTTTAAACAGGGTAAATAAAATAGAAAGAATGGAAAGGGTATACTCTATAACAAGATTATCTGCATTTTTTCAATTGCTCTCTTAAATCAGACAAAGGAACACCTAATGATATTGCTTTCTCAAAATCTGTTTTAGCTAATCCCTTCTTTTTCTGTTCCAGATATATTTCTCCTCTGACCATATATGGTTGAGGATTATCCGGCTGAAGGCGAATACTTTCATCTAAATCGATTAAAGCCAAGTCATAATGCTTCATATCCTGTTCAATACCTGCACGATACATATATACAACCGGATCGTCAGGTCTTTCTACTAACAGTTTATTAATTATTTCCAGCGCATGGCTGTACTTTCCTTGCTTTTGATAGAGATTTGTTAGACCCAGACGCCCATTATAATTTTCAGGATCAAGTTCCAGCAAACGCCTATAATCCAGATGAGCTGCATTATAATCCCTTCTTATTATATATATGTATGCACGCATAAGCAAAGCCTCTATATTAACTTTATCCAGGTCGAGAACTTCACAATAATCAATATAGGCCCGGTCAGTCATTCCAATTTCCATATAAGTAGTTGCACGATTCAACAAAATAGGGACAGCCCGTGGGGCAATATTTAACGCAAATGTATACGATTCAATGGCCATTTCATATTGACGGCTTCGCCGCTGAATGGTACCAATATTAGAAAAAAGTAATGCATTATGGGGATTAGCGGGTTCAAGTTTCAAAGCTTCGCGGAATAATTTTTCAGCTTGTTCAAGACTGTCTTTTTCAATATAATCGATTGCTCTTTCCGATAATTCCTGATAAGATTGAGCGGTTAAATTCAATGAAAAAAAAGCGACAGAGAATATTAATAAAAACTTCTTCATGACTTTATTTGTTAGAATAATGACAGGTAAAGATACATAAATGTTTGTCCTTTATCGATCGGCCTTCTCAAAATCGCCTAACTTTGTGATTTATTTAAGTAGTTTTTAGATGCATTATAAATAATCAAATATGTCGCCTACACATGATCATCATCACCATCATCCGGATATTGATGCCAATTTGCTGAATAAAGCTTTTATTATAGGTATCATTTTAAACTTACTTTTTGTAATTGCAGAATTCACGGCTGGAGCCTGGTTTGACTCATTGGCACTTATGTCAGACGCCGGTCATAATTTGAGTGATGTTGTCAGCTTAGTTCTTGCCTTACTGGCTTTCCGACTTGCGAAAATAAGACCTAATAATACATACACATATGGATACAAAAAAAAGTACAATACTTGTATCCTTGTTTAATGCAATTATCCTGTTGGTTGCAGTTGGAGTTATCTTAATTGAAAGTATTCATAAGTTATTAAATCCCGTTCAAGTATCGGGAGATGTGATTGCCTGGGTTGCCGGAATTGGAGTATTTATCAACGGTTTTACTGCCTATTTGTTTTTGAAGGATAAAGAAAAAGATCTGAATGTAAAAGGTGCTTATTTACACATGGCCGCAGATGCCTTGGTTTCAATTGGAGTAGTGATTTCTGGTATCGTTATCAATTATACCGACTTATATATTATCGACCCTATAATTGGAATAGTAATAGCTATTGTGATATTGATTTCAACCGGGCGTTTATTACATGACAGTATTCGCCTGTCATTGGATGGTATACCTATGGGAGTAGATAGAGAAAAAGTCAATGAGGTATTTAAGACAACACCAGGAGTCATTGAAATGCATCATTTACACATTTGGGCAATTAGTACTACAGAGAATGCACTAACTGCACATATTACCGTTGATGATGTAAACAAGATGGAGGAAATAAAGCATGAACTACATCATCGGCTGGCAGATATAGGAATTGCACATGCTACTATTGAAATAGAGACTAAAGGAGAGAAATGCGAGATGCACTGTGTTTAATCCAAATAGAAATACCCAAATGTTTTCTAATAAGCATCTGGGTATTTACGCTATTTCAATGTAAATGATATATCAACTATTGATGAATTCCACCAGCCATTCACCAACTTCAGAAGTACCATATTTTTTACCTCCTTCTACCTGAATATCCGGTGTACATACATTCGCACTCATAGAAGCATCAACAGCATCACGAATTAATGCTGCTTCATCTTTCAGGTTAAAAGCATATTCAAACATCATAGCAGCAGAAAGTACAGTTGCCAGAGGGTTGGCAATATTTTGACCGGCAGCTTGAGGCCATGAACCATGAATGGGTTCAAATACAGAAGTATATGTACCGATAGAAGCAGAAGGTAATAGTCCCATGGATCCAGTAATCACAGAAGCCTCATCCGTAAGAATATCTCCAAACATGTTTTCTGTCACCATTACATCAAATGAAGTCGGCCATTGAATGATACGCATAGCTGCATTATCCACAAACATATATTCAGTTTCCACTTCCGGATAATTTGGTGCTATTTCTTTAGCTACTTCACGCCAAAGTCTGGAAGTAGCCAGTATATTTGCTTTATCCACTACCGTAAGCTTTTTACGGCGGTTCATAGCATATTCAAAGGCCAGTGCAACAATCCGCTCTACTTCATCACGGGTATAGACACAAGTATCATAAGCGGTAGTTCCATCTTCAGAACGTCCTTGCGGGCGTCCGAAATACAGTCCGCCAGTTAGTTCACGGATACAAACAAAATCTGCTCCTTTCACTAAATCAGCCCGCAGAGGTGATTTATGAATCAGTGAGTTGAAAGTAGCTACCGGGCGAATATTTGCATAGAGCCCCAAACGTTTACGCATCGCAAGTAAACCTTGCTCCGGACGAACTTTGGCAGATGGATCGTTATCAAACCGAGGATCACCGATTGCTCCAAAAAGCACAGCATCGCTCTTCATACAAAGTTCGTGCGTCTCTTCCGGATATGGATTACCTGTTTTATCAATGGCGATTGCCCCGCAAAGACCATACTCATACGCTAATTCATGACCGAATTTTCGGCAAACCGCTTTTGTTACATTCATTGCAACATCGATAATTTCAGGACCAATTCCATCGCCCGGAAGGACGGCTAGATTTATTTTCATAAGCTTTTTTGGGTTTTGAGTTGGTAAGTTCTTATTTGAGTTTAAAGTTTAGTAGTCTTAGAATTTCCAAGCGAAAAACAAAAGAATTTTTAAACTTTAAATTCAAAAAACTTACTCTATTATATTTAACATTTTAATCGTTGCTTTGATAGCAGCTTCCGTCTGGTCGGCGTCCAAACCACGGGTACGAAAAACTTTGTTTTCAAAACTCCAGGTTATAACTGTTTGCACAAATGCATCTGTACGTCCACCTGGTGGAATATTAACCGCGTAGTTTATTAGCATGGGGAATTTACGTCCCAACGTAACCTTATATATCTTACGTAAGGCGCGTACGAAAGCATCATACTGACCATCACCGGAGGAGCTTTCTTCGTATATTTTACCATCAATCTCAACACTCAGAGTCGCCATAGGGCGCAAACCTCGTGTCAAAGTAACAAAATAACTTTTTAACTTTACTTTATTCCCAATGCCTTCTTGTTTCAATACATCGGAAATAATGTAAGGAAGGTCTTCCTGAGTTACCAGTTCCTTCTTATCGCCGAGTTCAATAATACGTTCAGTGACTTTACGCATGGAATCTTCATCCAGCTCCAGTCCCAGGCTTTCCAGGTTCTTACGAATGTTAGCTTTCCCGGAAGTTTTACCCAGCGCATATTCGCGAACACGCCCGAAACGTTCGGGAAGCAAATCATTACAATATAGATTGTTTTTGTTATCTCCATCCGCATGAACTCCAGCCACCTGAGTAAAGACATTTTCCCCGACAATCGGTTTATTGGTTGGTATAAGTACACCCGAATAGGATTCTACTACTCGGCTCACATCATTCAACCGACTTTCATCTATGTTTGTTATCGCATTGAAATGATCTTTCAGAATGGCCTGCACACTAGCCAAAGGTGCATTTCCAGCCCGTTCACCCAGTCCGTTAATGGTAGTATGAAGTCCTTTGGCACCACTTAACACGGCAGCCAATGCATTGCTTACAGCCAGGTCATAATCATTATGCGCATGGAAATCGAAATGTTTATCCGGATATTTTTTAATCATTTTACGCATAAACTCCACTACCTCCAGCGGATTCAGGATACCCAATGTATCCGGCAGCATAAAACGTTTAATTGTACTATCCTTCAGGGCATCCATAAGCTGAAATACATATTCCGGAGAATTTCTCATTCCATTGCTCCAGTCTTCCAGATAAATGTTGACCTCAATGTCCATGTCATCCGCATAATCAACTACTTGTTGGATATCCTGAATATGTTGTTCCGGTGTTTTCTTTAATTGCTCCCGGCAATGCTTTAATGATCCTTTACATAGCAGATTAATAACCCGACATCCGGCTTTTTGCACCCAATCAAGCGAAGTACGTCCATCCACGAAACTGAGTACTTCCACCCGCTGTAATTGATTTCTGCGGGCAGCCCAGTCACAAATCATCTTGACGGCATCAAATTCACCGTCAGATACACGAGCAGAACCCACTTCAATACGGTCCACCTTTAATTCTTCCAGCAACAGACGGGCGATCATTAACTTTTCGTGTGGCACGAAAGACACACTACTGGTCTGTTCACCATCGCGAAGCGTGGTATCTAAAATTTCGATTCTGACACTTCTTCCCATACTTCTATTTTTTCTTTATTAGTCAGAAGATAATCAATGTCATCCAAACCGTTTTCCAAACAATGCTTTTTATAAGTATTAATTTCAAACGATTCACTTTTTCCTGTTGCTTTGTTAGTTATAGTTTGCCGGGGAAGATCGATTTCCACTTCGGTTTTCGGGTCTTTTTCGATAGAGGCGAATAGTTCGGCTAAAAAAGGTTCAGTGACTATCACCGGAAGCACAAAGTTGTTAAGCGCATTATTGCGGAAGATATCTGCGAAGAAACTTGAAACCACCACACGGAAGCCATATCCGGCGATAGCCCAGGCTGCATGTTCACGGCTCGAACCAGAACCGAAATTTTTACCGCCTACCAGTATTTTACCGCTATATGTCGGGTTATTTAAAACAAACGACTTGATTTTATTTCCTTCTTTATCATATCGCCAGTCGCGAAAAAGATTATCGCCAAAACCTTCTTTGGCAGTTGCTTTCAGGAAGCGTGCAGGAATTATCTGATCTGTATCCACATTTTCCAGTGGAAGAGGCACGCAAGTAGAAGTTAGTATGTTAAATTTTTCTTTCATCGTGGTTATTAATTGAATGTTCTTGGATCAGTTATTACTCCCGTCACAGCAGCAGCGGCGGCTACGAGCGGACTAGCCAATAAGGTACGGGCACCTGGCCCCTGACGTCCCTCAAAATTTCTGTTAGAAGTTGATACTGCATATTTCCCCGCTGGAACCTTATCATCATTCATTGCCAGGCAGGCCGAACAACCCGGTTGACGAAGAGCAAACCCGGCTTCCTCAAATATCTTATCCAATCCCTCTGCCCGGATTTGTTTATCAACTTCCCAAGAACCCGGCACTAGCCATGCTATTACATGATCTGCCTTCCGATGTCCTTTTACTAAGGACGCAAATTCACGGAAATCTTCAATACGCCCATTTGTACATGAACCGATAAATACATAATCAATCTTTTTACCCAGTAGAGGTTCTCCAGCTTCAAATCCCATATACTCCAATGATTTGGCATAAGAGATACGTCCGGCTTCCGGAACTGTTTCCATAGCGGGAATATTTTCTGTAATACCCATACCCATACCTGGATTGGTGCCATACGTAATCATGGGTTGAATATCTTCAGCATGAAATACAATTTCTTCATCAAAAACAGCATCATTGTCACTTTTCAGCGTTTTCCAGTATGTCAAAGATTTTTCCCATGCTTCTCCCTGAGGGGTATATTCACGACCTTTAATGTATTCAAACGTAATTTCATCCGGAGCAATCATACCACCACGAGCACCCATTTCGATACTCAAATTACATAGGGTAAGACGTCCTTCCATTGTTAAACTACGGACTGCTTCACCCGCATATTCTACAAAATATCCGGTAGCACCGCCAGTAGTCATCTGTGCAATGATATAAAGAGCAATATCTTTTGCTGTTACACCTTCATCCAATTTACCATCAACAGTAATTCGCATCGTTTTGGGTTTAGATTGAAGGATACACTGAGAAGCCAATACCATTTCTACTTCACTGGTTCCAATACCGAAAGCTACCGCTCCCATCGCTCCATGGGTAGAAGTATGAGAGTCACCGCAAACAATTGTCATCCCCGGTAATGTCAATCCTCTTTCCGGACCTACCACATGAATTATCCCATTTTTTGGATGAAGCATACCAAAATGTGTCAAACCAAAATCTTCAGCATTCTTTGCTAAAGTATCCACTTGCGTTTTGGAGATAGGATCTTCAATGGGTTTATCCTGATCGTGGGTAGGTGTGTTATGATCAGGCATGCAGATTATCTTTTCCGGACGAAAAGCTTTTAATCCGCGCGCCCGCAAACCGGCAAATGCCTGCGGACTGGTTACCTCGTGGCAATAAAGTCTGTCAATGTATAATTGCGTTGGGCCATCTTTAACCTGGGTTACTACATGAGCATCCCAAATTTTATCGAATAATGTATTCATAATACGTAAGTTTCTTAAGTTTTTTGAGTTTCTAACTTTATTATTTTGAGGTGATTATCTTAACTTTTACTACTAATTGCTAGATTCTAAATTTATTGATACAATCAATATAGGCTTCAACCGAAGCAGCAATAATATCAGTATTAGCACCAAAGCCATAATAAATCTGATTATCATATTCAACCTGCATGTGCACTTTGCCTACATCGTCACTACCTTTACTGATAGCCTGAATAGTAAATTCTTTCAGTGTCATGTGCCGGTCTATTATTTTCTTCAATGCTTTGATAGCTGCATCGACCGGACCGTTACCACTAGCTGCTGCTTCGAAACGCTCTCCCGAAATATTTAAACCCAGACTAGCTACCGACCGAACTCCTACGCCACTCGTTACTTGCAGATAATCCAATTTAATACGATGATTCAGGCTACGATCGGCTCCTGCCAATACCAGAATATCATCATCGTGAATATCTTTTTTACGATCGGCCAGTTTCAGGAACTCCTGATAAATATTATCCAGTTTATCCTGATCCATTTCCACACCCAGGCTTGATAAGCGATGCTTCAGCGCTGCTCTACCACTACGGGCAGTCAGAACGATAGAGTTATCATCAATTCCTACATCATGCGGATTAATAATTTCGTATGTTTCTATATTTTTCAAAACACCATCCTGGTGGATACCGGATGAATGCGCAAAAGCATTCCGTCCCACAATGGCTTTATTCGGTTGAACAGGCATGTTCATCAAACTTGAAACCATACGGCTAGTGGGATATATACGTTGGGTATTGATATTGGTGTCGATTTTAATATCCTTGTGGCTTTTTAAAATCATGGCAATTTCTTCCAACGCTGTATTACCGGCACGTTCGCCAATACCATTGATGGTAACTTCCACCTGACGGGCACCATTCAAGACACCACTAATTGTATTTGCGGTTGCCATTCCTAAATCATTGTGGCAGTGAGTGGAAAGAATCGCTTTGTCTACATTGGAAACATGCTCCATCAAATAACGGATTTTTGCTCCATATTCGTCGGGCAAACAATAACCGGTAGTATCCGGAATATTAACAACGGTAGCCCCGGCTTTAATCACCGCTTCTACTACCCGTGCTAGATACTCATTATCGGTACGTCCGGCGTCTTCCGCATAAAACTCCACATCGTCAACAAACCGACGGGCATATTTCACGGCAGCTACAGCCCGCTCAATAATTTCTTCCCGGTTAGAATTGAATTTATATTTAATATGCGAATCAGAGGTACCGATTCCGGTATGTATTCTCTTGCGTTTGGCATATTGAAGAGCCTCAGCAGCCACCTCAATATCCTTTTCAACCGCACGAGTCAATGCACAAATAGTAGGCCAGGTTACAGCTTTGGATATCTCAATTACCGAATTAAAGTCTCCCGGACTGGAAACCGGGAATCCTGCTTCAATCACATCTACGCCTAATGTTTCAAGGGCTTTGGCAACCTGAATCTTCTCAACCGTATTCAACTGGCAACCAGGCACTTGCTCTCCATCACGCAATGTGGTATCAAAAATAAATAATCTTTCGCTCATCTTCTTTATAATGTTTTAATTGTAATTTTCCTACACCTTTATCTTATTAACAAGAAAAAAGCCTTTCGCACATGGAAGTGAGAAAGGCTTTCGTATATTTTCAGTTTACATACCTACATACAGCACTCACTTCCACCAAATTTTTCTAGTAGAATAATAATACCGCATAGGAGAATATATGTAAAGGATTGATTCATCAGTCTCTTTCTTTATTGACGGTGCAAAGGTAGGGATAAAATTTTATCTTCCAAATAAAATGTTATTTTTTTAGCAAGAAAAACTCCATTTTATAAGATTAGACTTTAATTTTAAAAGAAAGTAAAAGCCATTTTCCCTAATTTACTTTGGTTACCGACTTCACTAATTATCAAAAAAGCTTCCTGTTTCCCTTATTTCCTTTTTCTTATACTCAATAAGTGAAATAAGTTCTTTAACTATTTCTAGGTGGGTCAATGCCAGATCGTATTTCTCCGATGGGTCTTCGTACAGATTGAATAAAAGCGGAAGTTTACCTTCAAAATAATCAATATTTAGCTGACTATACGTTTTTACATGTAACTTCCAGGGACCTTTCCGGACAGCCATCAACTGATGATTTAACCCAAAATAATAAAAAGGAATCTCCTCTTTATTACTTACCTGTTTATATGCCAGATAAGAAGCCGCGTTTTTTCCATCAATCACTCTATCCGTTGGAATTTCTGCACCTCCCATCCAAACTGATGTAGCGAATACATCCATTGAAGTGATTACTTCCTCACTAACGGAACTCACTAATCTTCCGGGCCAGTAAGCAAAACAAGGTACACGTACTCCACCTTCCCATGTACTACCTTTGCCATCTCGAAAAAGTCCGGCCGATCCACCTTCTTCATTCTTTAATAGCCAGGGGCCGTTATCACTCATAAACCAAACAATGGTATTTTGGGCAATACCCAGTAGCTCCAATTCTTTTAGAATTTCTCCCACTCCCCAATCTATTTCTTCTACCGTATCCCCATAGATACCTCGTTTGGATTTCCCCTGGAAAGCCTTCCCCGGAAATAAGGGAACATGTGGCATAGCATACGGAAGATAAATAAAGAAAGGGGTATCTTTATTTTTACGCATAAAAGAAATGGTCTTTTGCGTATAAAGCTCTGTCAGGATTGACTGGTCAGGGTTTATTTCCAGTGTATCATTGCCGCACATCAAGGCAATATCCTGAAAGCGTGGAGGAATCATATCATTGCTGTAGGGAAGTCCGATCCATTCATCAAAGCCATTTTGCAAGGGCAAATATTCTCTGCGTGTATTTCCTAAATGCCATTTTCCGTACATGGCCGTCTTGTAACCCTGCCCTTTCAGCAATTCAGCCAGCGTGAGTTCCTGCGGATGAATTCCTTTTTCTGAATCCGGATTTAATACCCATCCAAAACCGGAGCGGGGTGGATATCGTCCAGTTAATAAAGCATATCTACTTGCTGTTGATGCTGGCGAGGCACTATAATAGTTCGTAAAGCGTATACCCTCCATCGCCATTTTATCCAGATTGGGTGTTTTAATATCCGGATGTCCGGTAATACCGATATCACCATATCCCAGATCATCACAGTAGATAATAACAATATTAGGTTTATCCTTCTCTTCTTCGTCTGCCAGAGCAGGGACTATAGCAGCAGACACCGAAAAAAAGTGCTTATTAGATGTTGAGTATTCATATCTGTTATTCCTTCCAATAATTGGGTAATGAAGATACAGTTAACAAAGATAAAGGCGGGGTTGCTCATTCATCTTAATGACTGGATACAAAAATAATTGAAATATTCAATCGATCAGTTCCTTCAATTGAGAAATTCATTTATTTGAAAATCCAATGCGATGCTCTTGGTTATGGAATCAGAACAAGGAACCCAACTGCAAATAACAGATTGATTTGTATTTAAAAAAAAAATATCTTATTGCTCAATTATTGAGTATTTCCCTAACGCGCCATTCTGGAAAGAAGCGCCAAAGAGAAGTGAAAATATGTTTAAATCCACCTCAAATCCTCGAAAAAGCATTCTTTTTTATCATTAAAACTTTGCTATCAGAAACTCCGCGGCTCAAGTTTCGGAAACGCGCGGCTCAAATTTCGGAACTTGAGCCGCGGCTTGTCGCAACTTGAGCCGCGCGTTGCAGAAAACCCGCGGCTCAAGTTGCAGCAGCTTTACCTTCATTTATCTTTGAAAAAGCTGGTTGCTTAGGAATGACGTAGTTAATGAAGTTGTGATTTTGACAGCTTTTCTTTATTCATACCATCAAATAGATTTTGTATCAATCAACTTAAGCGCCCGGATAGCTGAACGATGTTTGGATATGTTTGAAATTACTTTCTTTCTGAATTTTCCTAATGCCATTTCCTTGCGTTTGAAATCACTATCCAAACTTTCAAGCCCGTAGAAGAGAATCTGAGCACGTTCATCTATCAGATTGTCAAAATGTCAATTCTAATAATTTGCTGAATCTAAGTACGCGTGGAAAAACATCAGGTTTTTCAGCGAGAGAGATATTGTACTTTTAAAGCAATCTTATTTTCACTGTATTACAGCAGAATAGGAAAAAATAACTGATTTGAGCAAAATTTACGATAAATAGAGAAAAAGAATTGTATCTGCTATCTCTGCAATTCAGCAATAAAGTTCTAATTTTGCAATTAGAGATATTCACGCATTCAATGATGATAAAATCAGCATTAGCCCTGTTTTTATTATATATAACCTTACGAGTATATATCTGATACAACAATTATGAAAAGATTCAATTATTTCTGCATTTCTCTGTCCGATGTTTACGGATTCTATGCTCAAACAGCCCTCAAAGCATGTATAAATCATGCTCTTTCATATAAATATTCTATGAATCTTATACAGTCAACATTCTATTAATTAATCAATTAATTTATCATTATGAAAAAATTCCTGTTATTCGTTTTTGTCGTTTCATGCTTCTGCATGTGTACCACAACGGAAAAAACATGTTCAATTATTAAAACTCCCACACCCGAACGTCCAGCCGGACAGGAAGATGTGCTACTCCTGAAGGCTGATCCTATTCCAACCGTACGCGTGGCTTTCATCGGTTTAGGTATGCGTGGACCGGGTGCTGTGGGCCGAATGGCACGCATAGACGGAGTAGAAGTGGTGGCTCTGTGTGATATCCGTGAAGAACGGGTAAAACATGCCAATTCACTACTTGAAAAATATGGCCGCCCCCAGGCACAAGAATTCTTTGGTGACGAAAATATCTGGGAAAAAGTAACCGAATTACCCAACGTTGACCTTATATACATTGCAACCGACTGGAAAAATCACGCTAAGATGGGTGTAAAAGCCATGAAAGATGGTAAGCATGTAGCGATTGAAGTACCGGCAGCGATGACAATGGAAGAAATCTGGGATTTGATCAATACTTCCGAACAAACCCGCAAGCATTGCATGCAATTGGAGAATTGCGTTTACGATTTCTTTGAATTAACCAGTCTGAGCATGGTACAACAAGGTTTATTGGGAGAAGTAATTCATGGCGAAGGGGCATACATCCACGGACTACAACCTTTCTGGCATCAATATTGGAATGACTGGCGTATGGAATACAATAAGGAACATCGTGGTGATGTATATCCTACACATGGTCTGGGTCCGGTTTGTCAGGCGATGAATATTCACCGCGGTGATAAAATGAATTTCCTTGTATCTGTTGATACAAAAGCCATTGGCAATCCGCAATATCTGAAAGAGAAAAGAGGAGAAACAGTCACCGACTTCCGAAATGGCGACCATACTTCTACGCTGATTAAAACGGAAAAAGGAAAAACTATTTTGATTGAACACAATATCACCTCTCCTCGCCCTTACGATCGTATGTATCAATTAACTGGAACCAAAGGTTTTGCCAATAAATACCCGGTACAGGGCTTTGCACTTGAAGCTGGCGAAATTGATCCGGAGATTTCAAAAAACCACGAAAACCTGAATGCGCACAAATTTGTACCTGCCGAGGTAAAAGATGAATTGATGAAAAAATACCAGCACTATATTGTCGATGACCAACTGCTTGAAACAGCTAAAAAAGTGGGTGGACACGGCGGAATGGATTTCATTATGGATTACCGTTTAATCTACTGTTTACAAAACGGACTTCCTCTCGATATGGATGTTTACGACCTGGCGGAATGGTGTTGTTTAATCCCGTTGACAGAGAAGTCACTTGATAATGGTTCCATGCCGGTTGAAATTCCTGATTTTACGCGTGGAGCATGGAACAAGTTACCAAAACTTGAACTAGCACGGTAAAAAGTTTTTTTCAGGAAAAGAAAGACGGACAGTTTAAAATTAATCTGTCATCCGGAGCAAAGCGAAGGATCTGTTTCACTAACCCATCAACCGTTAGGAAACGGATCCTTCATCAAAGCAGGATGATATGAGAATGTTCTATTTATTGAGTATAGCCCGAATGAATAATAATACGGAAACCAAACCTTCTACTTATCAACCTATTAAAATTGTTAAAGTCGGTTTTATTGGTCTAGGCACCCGAGGGATGAGAGCCATTCACCGATTTCTACACCTGGAAGGAGTTGAAATCGTCGGACTGGCAGACACTGTTCCCGACAAAATCAGAAATGCCCAACAAATTATCAGTGATTATAATCACTCCAATGCCAAAGAGTTTCCCGGGCCGGAAGGTTGGAAAGAAATTTGCAGTCACCCTGATATTAATCTGATCTACATTTGTACAGACTGGCTTTCGCATACTCCTATTTCAGTTTATGCACTGGAACAAGGTAAAAATGTAGCGGTAGAAGTTCCTGCTACCACAACAATTGATGAATGCTGGCAACTGGTAGAAACTGTAGAAAGAACCGGATTACGGTTTATGATGCTTGAAAACTGTTGCTACGATTTATTCGAACTCACCACCTTAAATATGATACGCCAAGGTTTGTTTGGTGAAATCATGCATGGAGAAGGAGCGTACATCCACGACATCCGTGAACTGATATTTGCTTCTTCTGAGAAGGGTGGCTTTCAAAACTACTGGCACCGCGATTTCAATACGAACCACTCCGGCAATACTTATCCTACCCACGGGTTGGGGCCTGTTTGCCTAGCAATGAGTATCAACCGGGGCGACCGGATGAAAACTCTTGTATCCATGTCTACCCGCCAGGCCGGATTGACGGCTTACGCACAAAAACATTTTGGAATATCTTCTAAAGAAGCCAATCAAACTTATAAATTAGGAGATTTCAGTACCACTATCATTCAAACTGAAAAAGAACATACTATTTTATTAAAAAACAGTATGAGTATTCCGCAACCATATAGCCGTGTTTACTCCTTAAATGGAACCAAGGGATATTTGGTTAAGCACCCCGATTATCACATTGCTTTGGAACCAGACAGCGATGTCATGCTCTCGGAGAAGCGCATGGAAGAGCTACTGGAACGATATAAGCACCCCTATATCCAAAAAACAGGCGATAAAGCCATCGATCTTTGCGGAAAACGTGCCCGCGACTATATCATGGATTTTCGCCTCATTTATTGTATGCACGAAGGACTCCCTTTCGATTTGGATGTATATGATGCTGCAGCTTGGTCGGCCATCATCGAGTTAACTGAAAAATCAGTTCTTAATGGCAGTGTGCCTGTAGAAATTCCGGATTTCACACGGGGTAACTGGCAGACAAAAACTCCACAAAACTCCTAATTAACGATTTAACTTCTGAGAAAACAAAAGATCTGTCTGAAAGCGTTCAGCTCGCTCAGGCAGATCTTCTTCAATTTGTAGCAAGCATTGTTCGAATACTTAGTAATAACAAAATTTGTTACTGGTATCCGAGTCAAATACAATCATCATTGAGTAACCAGTACTTTTACGTAACCATTATTTCTGTTATAGGTGAACCAACAATTACTATTATTAATCTATCAAATTCCAAAGGTATTTCTTTTCCTGGTTCCCTAAAACAAATTTTTCACTGTCAGATCTTTAAAATCAGGTAATAGAGGATATTTATTATCCCATTTTGAAAAATATTCTCTGATTATTTGCATTATTAACAAAAATACTTAGCTTTGCTACCGGTTTAGAAATACCTTGCTTTTCTGCAAAGAAAAAGATGATGTTTCGTCATCGATGAGCAATTGTTTGACATTCGGCACTACCTGCAATCTTTATGGGGAGGATACCTACTATACGTATGGTTTGCTGTTCTTCCCTCCGCGAGGTAAACCATACGTATAGTAGGTATCCTCTGGAGTTGATTGATATAGTCCCAGGAAAATACGAAGGTTCTGAACCTCAAATCCAAGCCCTATTTCTTTAAATAGGGCTTTTTAGTTGAAACACACAAAACAGCAAAATCATGTCAGAAAGATCTACCCGACAGCAGATCTACGACAGAATCCGCGCGGCCTTTACCAAGGATAGCTATATCCTGGAAGAAATGAAACGCCTGGGCTTTTGGGATTCGAATGTAGATGCTCCCACCCTTCCTGAAAGGCTGATTCAACGGGAAGCTGAAATCAATCAGGAATTAAACAAACTACTGGCGCAAGACCGTAAATTCCGCAACCAGGAAGCCATGCTGGCAGAAATGCGTAAAGCACGCATGAAACAAGCCCGTGAAAAGCGAGTACTAACCCTCGAAAAAAACAAGCAAAAAAGATTGGACAGGGCTGCAAGATGGAGGTCACTACAACAAGAACAGATTATTTATTTAGGGAAAGGTGTTTCTGCCGGACTGAATAATACTGATACGAATGTCCAGTCGCTCCAAAAATATAATCTTCCTGTTTTTTCCTCCCTCACAGAACTCGCCAATAGTATGAATTTGGATCTGGCTAAGTTGCGCTATCTGATCTTTCAGCGGCAGGTTTCCAGGCATACACACTACCATACATTCGAAATCCCCAAAAAATCAGGTGGCAAACGAAAAATTTCGGCACCAAAGCGACAAATGAAAGCCTTACAACGATGGATATTGGATACCATATTAAGTCCTATCTCCATGGACGAACATGCACATGGATTTATTAAAAATCGCTCAATACTAACCAATGCCCAACCTCATACCGGAAAAGAAATTGTAATAAATGTCGACCTGAAGGATTTCTTTCCTAGTATTGACTTTAAACGTGTTAAAGGATTATTTCATAAATTGGGATATTCCGAACAAATGGCAATTATCTTTGCACTAATCTGTACACAAGCTGAAACAGAAACTGTAGAAATGGATGGTGTAAGGTATTATGTGCAAAGGGGAAAACGAATCTTACCACAGGGTTCTCCTGCAAGCCCGGCCATCAGTAATCTGGTTGCTTATAAACTAGACAAGAAAGTAAATGGATTAGCTGAAAAACTAGGTTTCACTTATACCCGTTACGCTGATGATTTAAGTTTTTCAACTTTCAGAAGAAACGAGAAAAATGTAGCCAGACTCTTGCATTTTCTAGGTAAGATCATCGAATCGGAAGGATTGGTAATGCACCCAGATAAGACTCAGGTGATGCGAAACGGCGGTTTGCAAAAGGTAACAGGTATTGTGGTAAATGAAAAGCTGAATGTGCAACGAGAGCAATTACGCAAATTCAGAGCACTACTTCATAATATTGAGGTAAACGGCTGGAAAGATCAGAGATGGGGCCACGCACATAATCTGATACATTCTATTGAAGGATATATTCAATTTGTGAAAATGGTGAATCCAAGGAAAGGGGATAAATTTCGGAAGCAGCTCGATCAAATTATTAAAAAGCACGGTTGTCCTCCTATTGATGAAACCACTTTTTATAAGAAAACTGTTGAAACTAGCCAACCATCGCAACCAATCACTTCCCAAACAATTGAGCCAGAGAAACATGCCACACCAAAAGGTAATGATTGGTGGAATATTTTTTCATAACCTCAATCTACTGAACAATGAAACTGATACAACAAAGTAAACTATACTTCAAAGAGGGTAATTCGGACAAGGTATACGAAATTGATTTGCTGGAACTTTCTTCAACAGAATATATTGTCAACTTTCGTTATGGCCGCCGGGGAAGTACCCTAAAATCGGGAACTAAAACGCCGGAAGCTGTTTCACGTGACAAAGCGGAAGCAATTTTCTTTCAGTTGGACAGAGAAAAACGCACGAAAGGATATCAAACGGAGATCGAAACATTTATCGAAATTCCTTCTTTAGATCATATTGAACCTTCTTCGCTAAAAGGGGTAATCCTCCAACGCCTTCAGGATGCGATAGAAGGTAGAAATAGATTTGAAACAACCTGGAAAACCAGTCGTGTTATTTGGAAAGCAGCATCCCTGAATATACGGGAGTCTATTCCTTTTATTATTAAACTGGCTACCAAAGGAAAAGATGAATTACAGATTTATTCGGCTTTTTGGGCACTGACCAAATTCAAAGCTGTAGAAGCCAAGCCGGTTTTTGAGCCCTTTGCGTTTCAACAAACGCAAAAGGCCTATCTGAGAAATATAGCCTGCGAAGGATTATTGAACGTATTGGAAGGTGACGACCTGAATAGTTTCACTAAGAAGTTAATTGAACAATTACCGCTTGCCATTCAGCAAGATATACAAAATAAAGATGCGAAAGCCCTGATCAACGATTTGACCGAACATTCAGAGCAATTGTTTGTCGGATACTTTTCCACGTTGTATTTATTATGTAAAGTACAGACAGAATTGCTGCCGCTTATTCATCAAACGATGAACAACTGGACCTTCAGACCCCCTTATTTTAAGCAGATACGTTCTATTTATAAACTGGCCCAAGTACGTAATGATTATCACACACTGGCTATGCTCTCTTATCGTTTCGAAAAAGAGAAAGCGATGTTTGCAAAAACCAAACCTTATTCACAATACATTCCTGAACTGGATAAATATATTCAAACAGAAAAGGAGATTAAAAACCGGGATAGTAAAATTGCTTTTTCACAATTAACTAAAGCTTACTTTCAAAGAAACGCAGTAAATTACTTGTTGGAAACAGGTGAAAAAAAAGAATGCCCAAGAGTATATAAAACTGGCTGTTGCAATCCTTCTACAATATTCTGAGGCTGACTACTCAGAGGAAGAAGAAAAACTTCAAAATTCATACGGAATATACCAAGCCAAAAACAGATATAGTTATATTTTCGTAACTTATCCAGAATGTTCCAGGCAATATTTACTCTCTAACATTCTTTTTGGGAATGATCCACAAAGAATACGCCTGAAAAATCTAACTTATATTTCAGGTAAAAGAGAAGTCATTTGCTCCACCTATTATTATAATACTAATAAAATCATCAGTGATACTTCTTCCCCTGCAACGACAAACAACAACGATCAAAAAACAACCTCAACAAATTCCGGACAATCTTTTCTGGGCTCAATTTTAAGCTTATTTGGTAGTAAACAGAAAGAAGAAAAGGAAGACCAGAATACAAACCGACCTACTGCCACTGAGTCTCAGAAGGAAAAAGAAACGATTACTGTCCAACATCCGGAATTATTCCCGGAACATTGGCATACCATGCCAAACGCTTATGTACAGTTATTATTGCAAGCCCAGATGAATATTATCCATCGCTTTTCTTATCAAAACCTGAAGGCACATGAAAGTTATGATGAGATCTGTACCCGCTTTGACAGTAATACTGTATTGTTTTTCTTGAAAAGAAATTTCGAATATCCGAATAAGTTGGGATTTGAGATTCTGGCAAAAAGAGAGGATGAATTTAAAAAAGACCCTTCTTTTGTAGTCAGTGTCCTGGATTCCAATAGTAACGATGCCAGAGAATGGGCACAAAGACAGATTGAGAATGAGAAAGATCTCTTTGTATCTGAGCTTAACTTCATTCTTAAACTTATCAGCAATTCGAGGAAAGAGAATGTGGATTGGATTGATAACTTTTTAAAAAACAGCAGGTTTACAGAAGAAAGACAACAAGTTATCCTCGGCAAAATTATTGCAGAGTTGGTTAATCTGGAAAATACAGAAGCCAATAATGAACTGGCTAAATTAATGATTAACAGACTCAATTTGATTGCTTCTAATCAATTTAACCAGATTAGTTGGGAAGTTGTGGAACATTTGCTTTTATCGCCACTTCTTACAAATATTATGCTGGCAAGTAAAATCCTGTTAATTAAATCGCAAAGAGCAATTGCCACAGATATTCCAGTATCATTAGTTAGCTTGTTCCTGAAATATGAAATCCCTGAAGTTCGGCAAGATGGTATCCGTCTATTGAATCAGTATCCAGACAATTTTCTGATCGACAACTATAATTTCCTTTTAAACCAGATAGATACTGCTTATCCGGAAGTTTTAGAAAATGTACTGGTAATCATCCGCCGGTTGGTAGGAAGCTATTCGGTAGGAAATTCGACTACTCAGCATCTCGTATATACACTTATCCGGAAAGAAAAATATGAAGGTGCTCATGCTCTCATCCAGTCGTTTGTTGTGAACGAACTAAAAAGATACTGGAATACAGGACTTACTCCTAAAGATATCATCAAACTTATCCATGCCCAATATCGTATCAGTCAATTAGCCGGATATGAGATTTTAAAAGGATATCATAAAATAAATGATTTTACAATCCGTCAAATCATTTCGCTAGGTAACCATAAGCTTTTACTTATAAGACAATGGTGTTGGAATTATTTCAAGCAAAATGTTTACCGCATCCGATATGAGAAAGGGAGAGCATTGGGGCTGTTAGATGCCAACTGGGATGATACACGTACTTATGCTTTCCAGTTCTTCAGAACTGAATTTACAGAAAACGACTGGGATAGTGATACACTCATTGGCATCGTCGATTCTATCAGAGCAGATGTAGAAAATTTCGGAAAAGAATTAATTGCACGTTTCTTCAAACCGGAAAACGCATTGGAATATCTTTCTAAACTCAGCGAGCATCCCAGTGTAAATGTGCAAGAGTTAGTTACCCATTACCTGAACCAATATGCAGGAGGCAAAAAGGAAATTATCAGCGAATTAAATTACTATTTTCGTTCTGTACTCACAAGGGTTAATAAAGCAAGAGTAGCGAAAAACAGAATCTTCAGATTCCTCCATCAGGAAGCACTGAAAAACGAGAGCATAGCTAAGGTTGTTGTTCCTATACTTGACGATCTATCAGCGCAATCTACTGTACAGGATAAAGCTACTTGCATTCATATTTTAAGTGAAGTCAAAGCAAAATATCCTCATCTGGATATGCATTTAATGATTAAAAACTAAGCGTATGTTATTCGATTATAAATACAGCGGAAGTACTTCAGTCAGCAACAGTGCTAACGATACATCCATGAGTTTCGCTCCCGACATTTCGCGTGATCCAACCTTCTTTATCGGAAAACTCAATAAGAAAATCGCCTTCCGGGAGGCCATATCAGCATTACACGATGTGGTAATTTCCGACATGCGTTTCAAGCCCAAAGATAAAACAGACTATAAAGCTTGGGCAGCTGAACAAGAAAAACTCTGGCTAGGAGAATTCATAGCCAATTATCAGATAGATGAAGTACGAAAACGTATTCAAGATTTAAGGCAAGAACTCAAGGACGTTTACCAGGAAAAGTCACGGGTATTGGCACCCTTTTATAAAGCTCGTAAAGAATATTTCGATTATCTTTATAAAAACGATAAAGATGCCTGGTTTGTCTTGGATCCGGTAATCACGGTTCATCCTGATGAACTTTTCTTTGAATGTTTCAGCCAGGATGAATCGTCTTATGGCAAATTAAGTTGCAGTTATAATGTATTTACTGAAATCAATGAGTTTAAGTGCGGAACAACCAACATAGATTACTCTGCTCAATTATATAGCGAATTTCAAAAAATCAGGGGTTATAAAGATACTCAGTTTTCCATAGATCCCAGTGGATTTGAAACCAAAACAACCAATGAAGCCACTTACAAAGAAGTAAAAATTGATTTACCGGACTCCTGGGTACGAGGGTTTTTACAGGTAAGTACAGCCATGACATTACCCGCAACTACTTTTGATTTGCATCCGATGGATATATTCAGTATTTGCCAAATACTGAGAAGATTCAAGGAGAAGGAAGGCCCTCGTGCCCTCCGTTTTATTCTGGAACCAAATAAACTAATCCGCATCCAATTTGAACCCTGGTATAAGGAAATTATATGCCAACGTTCCATATATACAGGCCAAGAAGCTCAAACCATTCGCATCTGGGGACGCAGAAGGTTAATGATACTGGAACGGTTGATTCCTATCACTCAAAACTTTAAAGTGGTTCTTTTAGGTTCAGGTTTGCCATCCTTCTTTATGGCTGATATGGGAGATATGACTTTCACATTAGGATTGTCCGGCTGGACAGCCAATGATTGGAGCCGGGCAGGTAATTTTGATTTGATGGCCCCTCGGGGAAATGTTGATAATTCCACAAAACTACAAATATTCAATGCTTTAAAAGAAAATTGGTTCGAATCCTCCGACAGTCTGGCTAAACGACTGAATATGGATAACAGTACGGTAGTTTCTTCGCTAACTGCCTACACCCAAGCTGGAAGAATTATTTATGATTTAAAAGCAGGTGTATATCGAGTTCGAGAATTAACACAGGAACCACTTGACTTTAAAGCCCTACGTTTTGGCAGTGAACAAGAAAAAACAGCGAATGAGTTAATCAGTATAGGAAATGTCAAGATCAACTCTACGACAGAAGTAATAGAAAACATGTTGCATGTTAGGGCCAGAGTGAAAGAGAAAAATAATACCTATTCTACACAGGTAGTTATTGACAAAGATGAACGCTTAACAGACGGTTCATGTGAATGCTCTTTTTATAAAACAAATAAATTAAGAAAAGGACCTTGTCAACACATTTTAGCAACTCGAATGAGTCTAGAAGAATTAAGACAGAGTCATCATCAATAAATAAACAAAAAAGAGAGGGCGTTAAGTCCCCTCTCTCTTTTAATCTCCTACCAATACTACATAACTTACTTTGTAGCATCAGTTGCGACTGTTTCTTTGCAGCAGGAAATAGTGTCACAAGCAGCTTTATCCTTGCACGCTGTTGTATCAGTTTTGCAACATTCATCCACAGCTTTCGTTGTAGCTTCTACAGAAGCAGTTTCAGCCTTTGCATTGGTCTTGTTTCCACAAGAAGTAATTATTCCCATCGAAAACAACATGGCAAAAGTGGCAAAAAACAATTTCATCTTCATAATAACTTGCTTTAAATGATTTAATATAATTAGTACGTTACAAAGATATAAATAAAATGAAATGCTTTTTATCGCATTAAAAGATATTTTATGAAACTTAGAAAGCAAATTCTCCATATAATATAACAATTTGCTTTCAATCTGTAGAAATTAATTAACAGATAAGTTTCTATTAAAAAGTCTCATTAAATAACAAAGGCCTCTTTATCTATGTTGATAAAGAGGCCTTTCTGGGTAATCTAAATAAAA
>JAJQFD010000048.1 GCA_021201335.1 Bacteroides sp.
TTAAATAATTCCTGCTTCATTATTTCCGCCATTCTGTCTGTTTGCGCCATATCATAGCCATAAATCTCGAAGTCTGCTGTGGACTGTCCTCCCATACCACCGCTACCCCCGACTACTACCTGTGCTTTACTAAATTCAGGATAGGCGCGAAGATCCCGACGCATGCCATCACCAATATCCATCATCGAGCGTTCACGTTCACCTACATTGGTCAAACGGATATTAAAGGCAATGATATGAGGTCCATTATCCTGCATGGAAGCAAAGATATTATCACTGTCCGCCTGACCTACACGATAGTTACAAACCAAGATTTCTTCTCCGTATTTGCTCATCCACTCGTTTGTAAGTTTCGCAGCCAGTTCTTGCGCCACCTCTTTTCGGGTACCAATCGGTAATTCCAGATTGGCGGTTATATTACCATTATCCTGTGTTGGGAAAAATTCTGTACTGATACCTCCTGCAGAAAGTAAACTTAAAATAAAAAAGCCGATACAAGATAAGATAACAATAATACGATGACGAACAGCCCAGTTCAACATTTTAGAATAATATAAATCCAGACCATCTAAACCTTTCTGGATGGGGCCATAAATAATCGTAAATATTTTAGTTTGTTTCTTTTGTAAACGAAGAAATTGCGCACACATCATCGGAGTCAGACTCAATGCAGCTATAGTGGAGATGATCATGATAATACACATCATCCAACCCAATTGTTTGAATAATACTCCTGTCATACCAGTAACCATCGTCAATGGGAAGAATACAGCCAACATCGTTAAGGTAGATGCAATTACAGAAATTGCCACTTCATTGGCTCCATGTACAGCTGCCTGTTTCGGATCCGATCCTCGTTCGATGTGGGTCGTGACATTTTCGAGCACCACAATCGCATCGTCCACCACCATACCAATGGCGATACTCAATGACGAAAGTGAAATAATATTTAGGGTACCTCCTGTAACTGCCAGGTATATGAATGAAGCAATTAATGAAAGCGGGATAGTAATTGAAATAATTACTGTCGCTCTCCAACGTCCTAAGAATAAAAATACAACCAGAATTACGAATATCAAAGCATCCCGCACTGTGTTAGCCAAACTTTGAATGGTCAACAGGATATTCTCAGAAGTATCCATAATAACCCCCAATTTCACATCAGGAGGTAATCTTTTCTGAAGGTCGTCCATTGATTCTATTACTCTACGGGCGATATTTACTGAATTAGCACCGGATTGTTTTTGCACAATGATCATAGCTCCACGTTGACCATTAGTATAAGCTTCCTGTGCACGTTCTTCTACCGTATCAACTATTCTAGCCACATCACGAAGATATACGCTTGCTCCCTGAGAATAGCCTACAACAATATCTTCTAATTGCCGGGAATCTTGAAACTCTCCTTGGACACGAAGCGGATAGGTTTCATTCCCAATGTCAAAGTTACCTCCCGGAATATTCCTGTTTTCTGCACCGATAATTGAACTGATTGTTTCAATTGTTAGGTTATATGCTTCCAATTTATTGGGGTCACAATAAACCTGAATTTCACGCTTTGGTGCACCGGCTATGGACACAGATCCCACCCCGGGAATACGTGCCAGTGGATTAGCCACATTATCGTCTAGGATTTTATATAGTGCAGCCTGGCTCTGTTCTGCTTGTACCGAAAGCATTACAATCGGAATCATATCGGTACTGAACTTGAAGATAATAGGAGTTTCTGCCTCATCCGGAAGTGCTGAAGTAATCATATCCAGCTTATCCCGGACATCATTGGTCAGCACGTCAATATCATACCCGTATTCAAACTCCAAAACCAGCAAAGACATGTTTTCGGAGGAACGGGAAGAAATGTGTTTCAGGTTACTCACTGTATTTAGAACGTTTTCAAGCGGACGAGAAACGTTGTTTTCAATATCCGTTGCACTGGCACCCGGATAGGCTGTCATCACCATGATGGTGTTTGTATCGATATCCGGCAACAAGTCAACCGGTAATTTAGTCAAAGAGTACAGACCAAAAATCACCACTGCGACAAAACAGAGTGAGGTCATAATCGGTCGTTTGACCGCTCCTTCGTATATACTCATCTTTTATTGTGTTTTTAAATTAAAACTGGGAATGAACAATTATTTCTCAACTTCTACTTCAGTTCCGTCAAAGAGACGGGCCTGTCCCGCAATAACAACCTGCGCATTATTACCTACACCCGAAAGTAGCTCATATTCTGTGTCCATACGACGTCCCAGTTCTACTTTAACGTAAGATACTTTTCCGTTATCATATACATATACATAGCGATCGCCGGATCCTGCCTGTTTTACAATTGCCTGATCGGGCACTACTACGTGGTTTATTGTACCGAAATTAACCGTTACACGGGCAAACATACCCGGACGAACTCGCAGATCTCTGTTTTCCAGATAAATCTCAACAGGGAAAGTACGTGTTGCCGGATTGATAGTCGGATAAATCAGATTTACTTTTCCCATAAATTCTTCATCACCATACACGTCTAATTTCACGGAAACCTGTGCACCTTTTTTAATCTGGGTAAAATACGACTCAGAAATGTTAATGATAACTTTCACCGGAGCAATCTGTTCAACAACCAACACAGGATTTCCTCCACTATACATATCACCATTATCGTAATTACGAGCCGTAATTATTCCATTAATCGGACTTAACAAAGCCGTATTCTCCAGCATATTTTCGTAAGAAGTCTTTCTCACATCTAATGTCATTTTGGAAGCATCCCATTCAGATTTAGACACGCCACCCACTTTATATAGCTCGTCGATACGTTGAAATTCCACTTCTTGGTTGTCCAATTGAAGTTTCAATTGTTTCAGGTTAGCAGCATCCATCTGAACCAATTTCTGGCCTCTTGAAACCCGGTCACCAACTTCCACCAGTATCCGGTCAATACGAACCGGGGTATGTGGAGCAATGTTATTCTTTACCTCAGCTTCAACTGTAGCAGTATATTCTTGTGTTTGTGGTACTGGACGCGAAAATACATTGGCCAATTTTACAATTGGTTTTTCTTCATTTACTGCGGAAACGGTTTCCTTTTTTTTCTCCGGAACACGAACCTAATACTGTAACTGCTAATAATGCAATCAAATAGAAATTCTTTTTCATCTTGATTTATCTGTATTATTTTACTTTCTATATTATTCTTCAAATTTATCTTTTCCGAGTACCTTATCAAGATCAGCTTTGGCTGTTAAATAATCATAGATTGACTGATGATAAGTTAGTTCTGCCTGTGTTAATGCAACTTCCGAATCATTGAGTTCTAATATCGTTCCTTTACCAACTTCGTAACGTTTCTCGGCAATATTACGTCCTTTCTGAGCTTGTAAAACACTCTGTTTATTACTTACCACCTGCTCTGTACTTGCATTCATATTATCCAGATAAGCAGTAGCTTGCATCCGTAATTGTCTTTCCAGATTTACTCTGGTAAAACCCAGTTGATGCTTCTGAATTCTTGTTTGCTTTATTTTTGTGAAGTTGGTAGCTTTGAATAGAGGAATAGATAGAGTTAAACTAAGAGTAGAATATGGTTTCCAATCATAATGGGCTAATGCAAGATTGTTTTCCATCGCCCGGTACATGTAAGTGAAACTAGCACTTAATGTTGGCATAAAATTCGTATTCTGTATACTCAAGGTACGATCCAATAATTCGGAATTCAAGTCCAATTGTTTTAAATCACTGTTATTCATGAGGTTCCATTCTCTATTTGATAACTGTTGTTCGAACATTGACAACTCGTAATCTTTTAAATTACCTACAATTGAAATATCATATTCGGCATCGATTCCCATCAACACTTTCAACTGCAAGTTTGCCAAGCTCACGCCATTCTTAGCAGAAACAACGGTAGGCCATATATTACGCATCTGTACCTCTGCGCGAATCTTATCATATTCACTAACCACTCCTTGCTCATACTTTGCATTAACTACTTCAAAATTATCTTTTGCATTTTCGTAGCTCTTCTGAAGTACCTCATAACTATCTTGAGATAGTAATAATTGATAATACGCTTTTGTTACCTGATTAACCAGATCAAGTTTGGAAGAACGTGCTTTCTCTACTGCTAATAGGATATCCGTTTTATTCAGATTAATTGTTTTGTAAAGAGCAGGCGCAAAAACAGGAAGACCAATCTGCAAACCACCTGTTGCCGTATTATCTGTTCCTACTTCAAAGGTTTGTCCGTTCATTGACATTGCCATTTTCTTTACAGCTCTCTCATATGATCCTGACAAAGATAATTCCGGAAGAAGTGAGGCATAAGTTTCCCTTCTAACCTCCTTCTTCAATAATATTTCCTCTTCTGCTACTTTGATCGTCGGATTCTCAGTTAAAGAAATTTCCAATACCTGCTCCAAATTCAGAGTCAATACCCTACCATTCTCCATTTCCTGTGCTTGCAGACTAACCAAAGCTAACGCCATAACTAAGGTCAAAACCATCTTTTTACACATTAAACATTTTACCTTTTTCATACCTAAGTCATTCATTGTATTTATTGTCGTTGTCTTGATTTGATTTCTTTCCTTCTCTATATTTTTTAATAAACTCTTCCAACTCCATTGCTCCTTTATGAGTTGATATTCCGCGCAAATATATAAACATAATCGACTCATACACTTCCAAAAATTCATATTCATTACAGACATCCGTTTTCATCAACATTTTCATTTGTTCCCGAATTAATGTCTGAAGAATCGCAAAATTGATATCGTCCCGAAAGATACCTTGAGTAACTCCCTGCTTTAAAAAATCAACTGATACTTGGTTGTCTTTCTCTCTTTCCATCCGCAATTGTTCATAAGCACGGGGATATTTCATGATATCCTCGAAAAAAGCCTTGTTCACCTTATGATAGGCTTCAATACTACCTTGATAGCATTTCAGAATGACTTCCAGAACATTGGTGGAATTCTCCACTATCTCTTTCATCGCTTTATCACTCATTTTTTATGATATAACAGGCACTCGGTAAGAAGTGTCTCTTTATCCGCAAAAATTTCATAGAGTGTTCTTTTAGAGATTTTTAGTGAGTTGGCTATATCATCCATCCTGACACTTTTAATCCCATGATCGGCAAAAGATTTTAGAGCTTGACGTATAATTCGGTCTTTCACTTCTACTCTCCCTGTTGTTCCTTTGTCGTTTTCTTTCATTTATGCAACCCCTTAATACGTTTTGATTTTTATAGAGCGGCAAAGATGGACAGAAAACTCAAGATACAAATCAAGTTTCCTGTAGAAAATTTACGTTTTTACAAATATTAGAGGTTGAAGGCTCTATTATTAAAAGATATATAAACGGTGAAACGACGGAATCTGACTATGAGGAAAGAATATGCGGTCATAGCTATCTATAACCCATTCAACATCCTTTCCTGATAGCCAGGAATTTAAGAAGTAATTAAACGGTTATTAATAATCGAACTTTGTCCGACTCAAGAAGGCTACCGTTTTATGAATCTCCTTATACATCACTATGTCATCTTTCACAAACGGAACTTCTTTTCGATATTCATGCAGGAAACGCTCCAACATGGGAGAAGTTTTTACCGGACGGCGAAAATCAATTCCCTGGGCAGCATTCATTAACTCAATAGATAATATATGCTCCAGGTTATCCATAATACGAAATAGTTTAATGGCAGCATTGGCGCCCATACTTACATGGTCTTCCTGCCCGTTGGAGGAAACAATGGAATCGCTAGAGGCCGCATAACAATACATTTTATTCTGGCTTACCATGGAAGCAGCCGTATATTGCGGAATCATAAAACCGGAATTTAATCCAGGATTGGCTACTAAAAACTCCGGCAACCCGCGGAGCCCCATAATCAACTGGGCTATCCGACGCTCAGAAATATTACCCAATTCGGCCAAAGCTATTGCCAGAAAATCAAAAGAGATAGCTAGGGGCTGGCCATGAAAGTTACCGCCAGAGATAATCAAATCTTCGTCCGGGAAGATCGTAGGGTTATCAGTCACGGAATTTATCTCAGTTAAAAGGACGGATGCCACATAATCGATTGCATCTTTCGTAGCTCCATGCACCTGAGGAATGCAACGGAACGAATAAGGATCTTGCAAATGTTTCTTTGGGCGATTAATCAGTTCGCTACCCTCTAATAGTTTGCGGAAATTCTCTCCGGTTTTTATTTGGCCTTTGTGCGGACGAATCTGTTGGATACAATCCATAAAGGGGTCGATCCGTCCATCGAAGGCTTCAAGTGATAGCGCAGCAATGAGGTCGGCTCTTTTGGATAAGCGAAAAGCTTTCAGTACGGCGAATACACCATTGGCACTCATAAACTGAGTTCCGTTGAGCAAGGCCAGTCCTTCTTTACTTTTCAGTTTAACCGGATCCCAGCCGAATTCATCGAGTACACCGATTGCCTCCCTTTTTTTGCCTTTGTAATAAACGTCCCCTACTCCAATCAGTGGGAGGAAAAGATTGGCCAAAGGTGCCAGATCACCGGAAGCACCCAATGAACCCCGATCGTAGACTATAGGCATGACATCATTATTAAAGAAATCAAGGATGCGCTGTACGGTAATAAGCTGTACACCACTATGCCCCAATGACAACGCGTGAGCCTTTAACAGCATCATGAGCTTAATGATAACGGGACGGATTTCTTCCCCCCACACTACAAGCATGGCTCTTCACCAGGTTCTCCTGCAAAGTGCTCAACTCATCATTCGATACATTGATATCGCAAAGAGAACCGAAACCGGTAGTAATTCCGTAGAGGGGTTCTTCGGAAGAAGCAATCTTCTGATCCAGATAATCACGGCACTTCTGAATACGGATTTTGGCTTCGGGAGCCAATTCCAGTTTCAGGTTTTCATTGATGATACGTTCGATGACATCGAATGTCAGCTTTCCCGATCCAATATAATAGACGTTCTTCATAATTCCAGCTCTTGTTTCACAGCATCCAGCAGCATCTTTTCTTTTTCAGAAGCCTGTTGTTCCAGTTTGTCTGCTTCTGCAGCCATTTCCTGGGCAAACTTTTTATCCTTGAGAGAACCTAAATTGATCCGGACATTCATCAGTGCACCTACAACTGCCGATCGGGCAGCCATCATGGCAACACAAGCATCGGTAATCGCATTCTGATTCCCTAAGTTGGCCACATCAGCGATGACTTCCATTAATTCAAAAGCATTACGGGCGACTTCCATCGGTACGGTGGCAGCATGTTTGGTGGCCTTCTGGATTGCTGCGCTTCTTTCGGCTTTTTGTTTTTCCGTGTCTTTCGGCATCTTAAAACACTCGAACACCTGATTGTAGGCCTCAGCATCCCGGTCGATATCCGCAATGAACAGACTCCGACGCCTGTTGGCTATTTCCACAATGTGCTTCATCAGTTCCTGATGTTCTTCGTAGTTTTTCTTGCCAATCGTGAGGTTGGCAACCATTTCTGTTAAGGCAGAAGCAATGGCTCCATTGAATGCAGCTATACTACCGCCACCGGGAACAGGTTCTTTGCCTGCTACTTTATCTAAAAATTCATTTACGGTTAAATTGACAAGCATGTTATTTGAGTTATGGGTTCGTATTGAGAATTGAGTGTTTAGAAGTGAAGTAGCAAAGAAGATAAGCATGGAAACAGCCTAGATTCTTAACTACTTAACTCAAAATCCTAATTTCTCAATGATTATTAATGTAAAGTACTCCTTCTTTGATCGTAACGTCTACACAGTTTATACCAATATAATAAGGCAAGATGGTGTATTTGTCTGAGTTGAGAATAACCAGGTCTCCTTTCTTTCCGACTTCTATACTACCAATGGATTCTGCCCGGTTCAGTGCAGCAGCCCCGTTGAGGGTAAGTGCAGTAATGGCTTCTTCCACGGTAAGTCCCATATAGATACAGGCCAGAGCGATCGTTAGCGGGATTGAACCGGAGAAACAACTACCGGGATTTAAATCGGTGGCCAGGGCAACCGCACAACCCGCATTGATCATATCTCTGCCACGGGCATAAGATTCTTTTAAAGCAAAAGCCGTTAATGGTAGTAGGGTAGCAACCACATGGCTCTGTGCCATCCGGCGTATTCCTTCGTCAGAAGCTTGCAATAAATGGTCTGCTGACAAAGCATGTAACTCGGCAGCTAGCTCGGCACCACCTAACGAAACCATTTCATCTGCATGTAGCTTTAAAATAAAACCTTGCTTTTTGGCAGCAGTTAGTAGCCTGCGGGATTGTTGGATGGAGAAAACACCGTCTTCGCAAAATACATCGCAACATTCGGCTAATCTTTCTCTTCGGATGAGAGGCAGCATTTCTTTGATCAGGAAATCAATGTACTCATCGGCTCTTCCGGTGTACTCTTCCGGCAATGCATGCGTTCCTAAAAAGGTTGACACAATATCGAGTTGTCTCTTTTCGTCGTTATTAAGGCTTTTCATTACCCGTAGCTGCAAGAGTTCTGTTTCCTTATCAAGCCCATAACCGCTTTTACCTTCTACGGTGGTAACACCCATGGTTGTCATCTTCTTCAAGAACTTCTCCGCCCGAACACGAAGCTGATCGAAAGTTTGTTCGCGGGTAGCTTTTACTGTGCTGGCAATACCTCCACCACTTTGCATGATAGACATGTAGCTTTCACCCTTCAATCGCCGTGAAAATTCCTCGGAACGTTCGCCACCGAAAACAAAATGGGTATGGGAATCGACAAACCCCGGCAGCACACATCTTCCTTGTGCATCATACCAGTAATACCCCCAACGGAAACCAGCTTCCTCACCGCTGCGCGGTGGGCCGACGTATGTAATAGTACCATTCGTTATCTCTATAGTTCCCCGCTCAATGATATGTAGCCATGACATTTCCTTCCCCTCTCGGGCAGAAGAGCCCAATGGGGTTGCTATGCGGGCATTGAATATAATGAGGTTTTCTTTCATATCATTCTATCATTCTGGATTCCAAAACTTGCTGCACCGAGAAGTTCTCCAAGCCTAGGTAATAAGCAGCAGTATCAATTAACGCTTCCATAGGAACCAGACCGATGATCTCACTCCCTACGATACTTACTCCGTAACGGCGGGCTTCAATCCGGGTCAGCTCAAAAACACGGTAAAGGGCTGTCTTCGAGTAATCGGTCATGTTGATGGAAACTTGCGTGATGTTCCTTTCTTTCAACTCCACACCCATTGCTTTTACATAGCGCAAACCACCATTGATGTGGCGAATGTTTTTGGCTATCTGTGTAGCAATACCCAAATCACTGGTGCTCAGGTTTATATTGTAAGCTACTAAAGGCATGCGTGCGCCGATGGCAACGCTTCCGGCGGTGGGATGTTGTTCTGCCGGGCCGAAATCGGGCTTCCATTCGGGAAGTTTTATTTTTTCAGTTATGCCTTCAAACTCACCTTTACGGATGGTAGCCAAATTTTCCCGGTTCGGCGAGGTCGCGGACTTCTCGTACAGGAAAACAGGAAGATTATAGAGTTCAGCAACTTTCTCTCCAACCTGTCTGGAGAATGCGATTGCTTCCTCCATCGTTACATTCTTGATGGGAATAAAGGGAACAACATCTACAGCTCCCATGCGGGGATGCTGTCCCTGGTGTTTATTCAAATCAATGATATTAACTGCAACGCCCACAGCCTCAACTACTGCCTCGCACAATGCTTCGGGTTCTCCCACCACGGTAACTACCAGTCGGTTATGGTCTTCATCGTTGCTGTAATCGAGTAATTTCACACCGGGCTTAGCCCGAAAAGGGGCTACAAGCCGATCTATCCTTTCCAAGTCGCGGCCTTCACTGAAATTAGGTACGCACTCTACTATTTTATTCCAGGTCATTTAGGTGACTATTTAATGATTGGTTAATAATCTCTTCATCTACTATATAAGGTAAAGTGATGTGATATTGTTCGGAAAAGTCCTGATTGAATGCCTGGGTAGTTTCCATAGCGTGAGGATTTCGTGCCCAAGAACGACGTGCCACCCCGCCCATTACATCCCACAACATAGCGGAACGAAGAATTTCATCAACCCGCTCGCTGCCATCACACACCATACCAAAACCGCCATTGATGGCTTTGCCGATTCCAACTCCTCCGCCGTTATGAAGCGCAACAAGGCTCATTCCCCGGGCGCAGTTTCCGGCAAAGCATTGCACAGCCATATCCGCCATGACATTGCTGCCGTCTTTTATGTTAGCTGTTTCACGGAAGGGAGAGTCTGTTCCACTCACATCATGATGATCGCGCCCCAACATAATCGGACCCACTTCACCATTTCGAACCATTTCATTGAAACGGAGAGCGATATTCATCCGCCCCACAGCGTCCTGATAAAGGATGCGGGCTTGCGTGCCTACCACCAGGTTATTCTTTTCAGCATCCCGGATCCAGATGTAATTGTCTCTATCCTGACCCCGGCGGTTGATATCGATACATTCCATGGCAGCACAATCGGTTTTAATCAGGTCTTCGTGCTTCCCACTGAGACAAACCCAGCGGAAAGGGCCATAGCCGTAATCGAACAACTCCGGCCCCATAATATCCTCCACATAGCTGGGCCAGATAAAACCATCTTTTTCGTCTACTCCGTTGCGGGATATTTCTTTAACTCCGGCATCATATATGGCTTTCATAAAAGAATTACCGTAATCGAAAAAGTAGGTTCCTTGTGCAACCAACTTTTTGATTACCTGGAAATGACGGCGCAAACCAATATCAACCAATGCGCGAAATGTCTCCGGCGATGTATGCAGCAATTCGGTACGCTCTTCGAAGGTGACTCCTGCGGGACAGTAACCTCCTTCGTATACTGCATGACAGGAAGTTTGATCGGATAACAATTCAATAGGAATTTCTTCTGCAGCCGCGTATTCCAGCAAATCAACGATATTGCCGTGATAAGCGATAGAACACGGTTTCTTTTCTTTTTGATGCTTTTCGGCAATGCTGAATGCTTCCTGTATATCAGATACAACATGGCTCACCCAACCCTGTTCGTAACGGGTTTGAATGCGGGAGTAATCGACTTCCGCAATGATAGCAACCGCACCGGCTATCTCCGCAGCTTTGGGTTGAGCACCACTCATACCTCCCAGGCCGGAAGAAACAAAAAGATGTCCGCGCAAATCTCCGTCGGCCGGAACTCCTAACTTCATTCTCCCTGCATTCAGCAAAGTATTAAATGTGCCATGAACGATTCCTTGCGGACCGATATACATCCAGCCGCCAGCCGTCATCTGACCGTAGTTGGCAACTCCCATCTGGGCAGCAACGTTCCAATCGGTCTGATTATCGAATTGTCCAATCATCATGGAATTGGTAATAATTACCCGCGGAGCTTCCGGCTTCGACCGGAATAAGCCCAGAGGATGGCCGGATTCAACTACCAATGTTTGTTCAGAGGTCATCTCTTCCAAGTATCGTTTAATCAGCAAATACTGCATCCAGTTCTGGCAAACCTGTCCGGTTTCACCGTATGTCACCAACTCATAGGGATAAAGGGCGATATCAAAACAGAGATTATTGTCAATCATTACCTGAAAAGCCTTGCCTTCGATACACTTTCCCTTGTATTCATCAATGGGCTTTGCTTTCAGATCTCCGGGAGGGCGAAAGCGATAACCGTAAATACGGCCACGGGTATGAAGTTCTTGAAGAAATTCGGGAGCAAGCTTTTCGTGGAGCGCTGTAGGAATATAACGCAAAGCATTTTTTAGTGCAATAACCGTCTGCGCCTCTGTCAAGGTATAGCCTCGATCAGGTGCACGCCGAATACCATCTACAAAAGATGGGTAATCCGGCAACTCATGATTGAATGTTATTTTCATATGCACGCTGTTTTCATTTTGTCAGCTAAGAAGCAAAATGCACCCCGCAAGATAAATAAATAGAAGAATTAAAACAAGAAAATTCACTTGTTTTATTACCAAAAAGTCAATTTCTCTCTACCTTATCCATCCAGTGCTAATAAGTGATTGAGGTTAGGATAGAGAAGCGATTATCTCATCTCTATCAAAAAACGATTCAGACAAAGTTTGTTTCCGGTTAAATGCAACCGGAATTTCATCCGGATTGCGGTTGCTTTTGACCAACGTTCCAGTTGTATTTGGCAGAAATGCTACCGGCTTTCTAACCTTCTGGTTCCCAGAGTGATCCTTAAAGATTCTATAATCTTTCCTTCTTGCGTGATTTTCGGAGAATAAATGCGACTAATTCAGATAAACCAAAGGAAAAGCAGTTTGTTTCTTTTTAATTGGGTTTGAGTTATGCAGGATACCGGATGGGTAGGCGCTCCCTGCCCATACGGAAACATATTAAATAGACAAGAATACGGAATGGAAAAAAGAGTAGAAATAAAAGAAAGGTATGAAACAATCATATCTGAGACTACCGGGAAAGTAAACAAAGTAAAAAAGCAAATCTATAATATCGGCAGCATACGCCTGGTGTTGTTTATTGCCGGAGTTGCCGGGATCATTTATTTCTGGTCTGCCAGCTGGCTTGTCATAGCTGCGATTATTTGTGTTACCTTCATTCCTTTTCTCATACTGATTAAACACCATAACCGTTTATTCAATAAAAAAGACTACCTGGAAAAGAAAGTCGAAATCAATCAGCAGGAATTGCAAAGTATGGAAGGAGATTTATCTTCTTTCGAAGACGGGAAAGAGTTTATGGATTCCGAGCATCTCTATACGTATGACCTCGATATCTTTGGTGATCATTCCCTCTTTCAATGCCTCAATCGCACCTCTACCGAAATGGGACGAAAACAATTGGCCGACTGGCTGAATCATCATTTAAGGTCGAAACAAACCATTGAAGAAAGGCAAAAGGCAGTTAGTGAACTGGCACCCGATTTAAAACTCCGCCAGAAATTCAGAATTCTCGGGTTGGTATATAAAGGAAAAAAGGCAGATGAAAAAGAGATTAAAGACTGGGCTCAACGTCCCAGCTACTACCGTAGCAAAACAATTATGCGTTTGTTGCCCCTTCTGGTATTGTTGACCAATATCACATTTATTGTACTAGCAATGGCAAATGTCATTTCCTTCAATGTGGTGGGCGGGGTATTTTTTGGATTTGTAACACTGAGTTTCGCGTTTACAAAAACCATCACTCGCATTCAGGATATGTATGGTAAGAAAATGCAGATACTTTCTATCTACGCCCAGCTCATTCAGTTGATTGAAGAGCGTGAAATGCAAAGCAATGATCTCAAAGCAGTAAAAGAACTGGTAGGAAGTGACAAGCAAGCTGCCTCCAAGTCCATCAAGCGGCTCAGTTCATTGATGAATGCGCTGGATCAACGGAATAATTTGCTCGTTGCCCTGCTTCTCAACGGGTTCATGCTATGGGAACTCAACCAAATGATGGAGATTGAAGCCTGGAAAGAAGAATCGGCCCGGCATTTGCCCCAATGGCTCGAAGCCATCGGGCTAATGGATGCTTTCTGTTCTTTGGCTACGTTTGCGTACAACAATCCGGATTATACTTTTCCGGTGATACAGTCTCAACCCATTCAGGCAACCGCATTGGGGCATCCACTGATGAACCGTAACAAATGCGTTCGCAACGATATTAACATGGTGAAGCGTCCATATTTCATCATTATTACGGGGGCAAATATGGCGGGAAAAAGTACCTATCTGCGTACGGTGGGAGTTAATTACTTACTGGCTTGCATAGGCGCACCCGTTTTTGCGGAAAGGATGGAAGTTTATCCCGCCCAATTAATCACAAGTTTGCGAACGACTGACTCCCTGACCGACAATGAATCTTATTTCTTTGCCGAGTTGAAACGGCTGAAGCGCATTATTGATTTACTAAACAACGGCGAAGAGTTATTTATCATCCTGGATGAGATTTTAAAAGGAACAAACTCAGTAGACAAACAGAAGGGGTCGTTGGCTTTAATCAAACAGTTTATCGCTCTACAGACCAATGGAATCATCGCTACACATGATCTGCTGCTGGGTACACTGGCAGATACTTATCCCAACGAAATCCAAAACTTCCGGTTTGAAGCAGATATCAAGAACAACGAATTAACCTTCTCTTATAAGCTTCGGGAGGGCATTGCCCAGAATATGAATGCTTCTTTTCTGATGAAAAAGATGGGAATTACACTGGAATAATCCTTATCTTTGCGCATCATACTCTTAAAGGTAACATGAAAAATGCAGTTAACTTTCTTATCCTGATACTTTTATGTTTTGCCTGCACTCCTGATGCCAAAGAAATGATTTCGCATGCTGAAAGTGTTTGGCAGGAATACCCCGACAGCGCTTTGAGCATTCTTACCAGGATTGACTTCCCCGATAAACTGGCTGACAAGGAAAAAGCAGATTACGGATGGATTACAGCAAGTGCCCATTATTCTTCCCATAAAAGTCTGAGCACGGATTCTCTCATTCTATTCGCTCTAAACTATTATAAAAGTAAGAACGATTCACTGAAATTACTGTCTTCTTACCAACTAAGTGTTTTGTATTATGCCTTAAAAAATGATTTTAAAAGTGCATCTCTTCTTAATGAAGAAGGATTATCTCTGGCTAAACAACTGAATGACAGCATAGCCATTGCAGAACTTTATTTTATAAAGTCAGAAATCGAATCAGAAAAAGAAGCAATAAAGAGCTATCACCAAATAAAAGCCTACGACAATCGTTTTGAGGCAGCGATGGAATACAGAATCGCATTGGCTTACGGCAGAACAGGACCCAGAGATTCTGCTATACACTATTTCGAGAAGAGTACAAAAACGGCTCTCCTGAAAAACGATAGGGAAGGTCCCCATTACTGGAGAAACTATGGAGACTTTCTTTATGCCATAGGAGACAAGAAAGGTGCACTGGGTGCGATGCTTTCTGCAATCAGGTATTACCCGGAATACGCTAATTCCAATCTATATTCCACCATTGCACTCATCTATACTGAAGAACATCAAATTGATTCCGCCCAGTACTTTTTAAATCAAGCTAAAAAGATCTATCAGGAAAGAGCCGATAAAGACTCTCCCAATTACCTGACTACCAATAATACGATTCTTGCCATACAAGCTGTTATTGATTATGCGAAAGGCGGTCATATTGATAACCATCAGTTAGGAAGATATAACGATTCAATTGCGAAGGTCATAACGAAGAAGCAAATCGAAAGTCAGGCCGAATTAAAAACCATTAACTTATTGGAGCACAATGCCCTTCAATTAAAAATCAGACATCGTAATACCCAACTTCTGATGAGTATGCTGATTTCTTCCTTCCTTATCGTGGCCGGAGTCTTTTACATCTATTTGCGAAGAAAAAAACAAAAGCTTCAGGAAGCGGAAGAAAAAAACGAGGCCCTGCAACGCTTATTGCAGGATGCCACAAAAAGTGATGCAGAGAAAGACAATACCACCAACTTTTTCAAAAAGATATTGTTGCAACAACTAGGATTGATACGTCTGGTAGCTTCCATTCCCACCTCACAAAATCAGGAATTACTGCAACAGATGGCACAAATCAGTAACGATGAAATTCCGGTGGATAGTCTTTTGGTCTGGGAAGACCTCTATCCTATTATCGATTCGGTGTATGATAACTTCTACTCTAACATGTATTCGACTTTTAAAAATACCCTTTCCGATAAAGAAATGCAGTTATGTTGTCTGCTGTGTGCCGAGTTTACCACGAAAGAAATAAGTGTAGTAACCCAGCAAAGTGTACGTACCATCTACCAACGAAAAACCACTATTCGGCAAAAACTCCAAATGGATGAAAAGGAAGACATAGTCAGCAATATAAGGTTTCACTCCACAAAAAAAATGGCTAACTAACGGCATATATAAAGACTTTTTGTTGACATATAAAGTTTTCCCAAAAGAAGACATTGTAACCCACTGTCAATCAGTCGTCTGAAAAAACCGTTGCACTCTAAATACATGATCATATAAATCAATGAAGAGATGGTTGTAGTTTATCTTTGCTACTAAATCCTTAATTAATTTAACAATGAAACATGTATTATTACCCCTTTACATCACCTTTCTTTTTATGGTAGTCCTATTACCTGTTACCGCTCAAAACAGAATAACATCTATTGAGGAATTCTATTTCTTCGTGAACGAAAAAGGAGAAATAGATAAAGAAAAGGTGACGGAAAAGCGAAAGCTCGTTTATCATAAAGAACTGGGATACCATCCGGTGAATACTGGAAAGAAGAAAAATTCGCAGGAATCCCAGGCGGATGCCTATTACAAACTCCCGGAGATTGAACACCAAAAAGTAGGTTGCCTCTATGATGATAACCAGAAAGTGATAGAATACACAGAACAAATAGACGATCATCAACAAATCAGGCACGTCTATACATATAATGATAGAGGGGATTTGTTGGAAGACAGATCAACAATGATTGAGAACAATATATCCAGCCAGGAGTCCGTACTAACGTACGAATATTTCTACCTGGATGATTTTGAATATGCCACGAAAAAAGGGAAAAAGTATATAGCAGGAATGAAGCGTAATTCTGCAACTTCCTGGGTACTTCGAACCATAAAGAAAGACGGAGTAGTAGTGCAATTCACAGAACGTAAAATTAAGAATACCAAATAAGTATGAGAACTATTTTAATCCTTATATCTTGTTTCTATACTACCCTCCTATTCTCACAACAATTTAATATAAAAGGTACAGTAAAAGATAAAACAACAACAGAAGCTATTGAGTTTGCAACAGTAGTGCTTTTACGGAAAGATTCTACCCTTGTTGCAGGAGGCCTTACGGAGAAAGATGGTACTTTTAAACTAAATAACATCCCAAAAGGAAGCTATATCCTGCAAATCTCTTATGTGGGATATGATATGAAATCGGTTCCAACCACCCATGCTGCGGACGTGGGAGATGTATTTCTGGTACAAAACAACACTCTTGAAGAGGTAACGGTCGTTGGGAACCGTCCTTTCTTTCAGCAACAAATCGACAAATACGTCATAAATGTTGCCAACAATCTCGTTACGGCCGGTCGCAATGCGCTGGATGTTTTGCGCAATACTCCGGGTGTGTTTGTACAAAACAAAAGTATATCACTTATGGGTGGCAGTGTGGCTGTATGGATTGACGGACGTCCTTCCCAGATGTCAGGAGAACAACTGGCCTCTTTTCTCGAAGGTATGCAGGGCGAAAATATTGATAGTATTGAAGTCATCACCAATCCATCCTCTAAGTTTGATGCGGGTGGCAGTGGAGGTATCATCAACATCAAACTGAAGAAAAACAAAATAGATACCTTCAATGGTATGACAAACGTAGGATATAAACGGTCGAAGACGGATTTAGGAATTGCAGGACTTAGCCTGAATTATCGAAAAAACAAAGTAAGCCTATATGGTAATTATAATTTCAGAGTAGGAAATGATACGGAATATAACCATGAATTAACATCGCAGACATCCGGTAATAAGGTACAATCATATGACAAAGAATTAGACTCAGATCTCTATCGTACAGTATCCCACAACTATCGGGTAGGAATGGATATATCCCTTAGTCAGTCGGACATCCTAGGTTTTATGTTGAATGGATATGATAGTGATAACCGGGCCAATCTACTCAGCCAAACGGTTATTGTACCACCCCTGGATGATACTTCATTATCAAATATGAATGGAAAATACAAAAGTAAAAGTGCCGGCCAGATGTATAATATCAACTATCAGCACAAATTTGCCAAAGAAGGGCAAGAGCTCTCTACAGATTTAGATTTTGCACGCTTCTCGAATACCCAACGGCAGAACCAATTGTATTCATTTTACAGAGAGGATAATGTTGAAGCAAAACCCGGGTCTTCGGAGAGAAGCTACCTCCCACAAAAAAACAAGATATGGTCAGTCAGGATTGATTATAAACAACCCTGGTTTAAAAATGCGTCTTTTGAAACAGGAATTAAATACGGTCAGACCAAAACGGATAATGACATCAATTACGAAGAGATGATAAACAATACATGGCAAAATGATGAAACAAGAAGCAATTACTTCAAATATGATGAACGTATTCTGGCAGCACATTATAGTTTTAGGCATAAGATCGGAAAATGGATGTATCAGGTAGGGTTACGAACTGAATATACTTATCAGAAAGGTAACCAGATCACCAGCAATGAAGAAAACAAGAAATCATACTGGGATCTGTTTCCCACTGCTTTCTTACTCTATGAACCTTCTGAAAAACATAGCTTTATCCTATCCTATACCCGCCGATTCAACCGGCCCGACTTTGAGTTATTAAACCCCTTTGAAATTGCCCTGGACAAGTACTCTTTCAGAAGAGGAAACCCGGACTTAAATCCTAGCTATGGAAATATCATCAACCTTAAGTACATTTACCGGGGTAAATTAGCTGTAACATTCAATATTACCGATCTAGAAGACAGAATATTTCTGGAGCCGACAGTGGAAGAAAGTGGACGTTATGGTTATACTTGGGGGAACTTTGGACGACGAACAGCCTATATACTGGAAATAAGCTATAATAATGTATTTTTTAAGAGATGGAGAATGAATACGATGGGACAATTGGCATATGTCAATCAAGATGCAGGAAAAGCAGTCACAAACTTCGACAATAATGGTCTATCAGGTTTCTGGATGTTCAATAATAATTTTGAAATAACCAAAACATTATCTGCTGAAATAAACTACATGATGATGCCCGGTATTCGGTACGGATACACGAAGAGTGAAAGTCTATATAACAATTTATCATTTGGCATAAGGCAACAAATTCTAAAAGGAAAAGGATCAGTTAGTCTGAGCATTAATGACATATTTAATGGGACATTAGATAAATCTTCCTCTGCTTATAATAATATCAAAGTTCAAAGCTATACCAATAATAATTTAAGGAGCCTGACTGTGAGCTTTAGTTACCGATTCGGATCAGACAAAGTGAAAGGAGCACGCAACCGGAATACAGGTATTGATGAAGAAGCCAGTAGATCCAGATCCAAATAAAAACTATTCCAAAGATATTTGATATCAACACGTTATATAGAACAAAAAAAGCTACTCTTGATGAGTAGCTTTTTATTTTATAGAAAGAATAGTTGTTCTTATTCAGCTTTTGGTTCGTCAGCGGCAGCTTCCACTGCTGGTGCTTCTGTAACCGGAGTTTCCACAGCTTCTTCTTTGGCAGCAGCTTTTCTTGAACGACGAGTACGTGTTGTCTTTTTAGCTGTTTTTTCTTTCGCCATGTTTTCGTTATAGTCAACCAATTCGATAAAGCACATTTCAGCGTTGTCTCCCAAACGATGACCGGTTTTGATAATACGAGTATATCCACCCGGACGATCAGCTATTTTCACAGAGATTTCCTTGAATAACTCAGTAACTGCATATTTGTCCTGCAAGTTACTGAACACAACGCGACGCGAATTAGTTGTGTCGTCTTTTGATTTTGTAATCAAAGGCTCCACAAATTTCTTCAGTGCTTTCGCCTTCGCAACAGTCGTAGTGATTCTTTTGTGCTTGATCAGGGAACATGCCATGTTAGATAACATTGCATTTCTATGAGAAGCAGTACGACCTAAATGATTGAACTTCTTATTATGTCTCATTTTTATTCTTTATCTGATTTATATTTTGAAATATCAGTTCCAAACGATAGATTCAGACTTTCCAGCAAATCATCAAGCTCGGTAAGCGATTTCTTTCCGAAGTTTCTGAATTTCAACAGGTCTGTTTTGTTGAACTGAACCAGGTCTCCCAATGTTTCAACACCTGCAGCCTTCAAACAGTTGAGGGCACGTACAGAAAGATCCATGTCAACCAGTTTAGTCTTCAATAACTGACGCATGTGAAGAACCTCTTCGTCGAATTCTTCATTACCATCAACATCTGTGGTTTCTAATGTAATCTTTTCATCAGAGAACAATATAAAGTGATAAATCAGAATCTTAGCAGCTTCTTTCAGTGCTTCCTTCGGGTGTATGGAACCATCCGTAGCAATTTCAAGCAGTAGCTTTTCGTAGTCAGTCTTCTGTTCCACACGGAAGTTTTCTACAACATACTTAACATTGCGTATCGGAGTGTAAATTGAGTCAATTGGAATTACATTAACATCTGTACAATATTCACGGTTTTCCTCAGCAGGTACATAACCGCGACCTTTGTTAATTGTAATATCAATCTGCATAGTTGCTTTTGGATCTAAATGACAAATAACTAATTCAGGATTTAACACTTCAAATCCAGTCAAATACTTACCTATGTCACCTGCTTTAAATTCATTAGAATTTTCGATTGTAATACTTACTTTTTCACTCTCAAATTCTTCAACTATTTGCTTGAATCGTACTTGTTTCAGATTCAAGATAATGTTGGTCACATCCTCTCTGACTCCTGGAACACTAGAAAATTCATGCTCAACACCATCTATTTTAATAGTGGTGATCGCAAAACCTTCTAATGAAGAAAGGAGAATACGGCGCAACGCATTACCCACAGTAATACCGAATCCAGGTTCCAAAGGACGGAATTCGAACTTACCGAATTTGGAGTCCGCTTCCAACATTAATACTTTATCAGGTTTTTGAAATGCTAATATCGCCATGAAATCAATTATTTTATTTAGAATACAACTCTACGATCAAATGTTCTTTAATGTTTTCGGGGATATCGGCTCTTTCAGGGATATGTAACATTTTACCTATCTTAGAATTTCCATCCCATTCCAACCATGCGTATTTGCTATGATTAAATCCAGCAAGCGAATTGGAAATCACTTCCAGCGATTTGGATTTTTCACGAACACCAATCAATTGACCCGGCTTAACTGCATAAGAAGGAATATTCACTACACTACCATCAACAGTAATGTGTCTGTGACTAACTAATTGGCGGGCAGCTGCGCGAGTAGGCGCAATACCTAAACGGAATACGACATTATCGAGACGAGATTCAAGCATCTGAAGTAGGATCTCACCGGTAATACCTTTTTTTGTAGCTGCTTTATCAAACAAATTGCGGAATTGCTTCTCCAACACACCGTAAGTGTATTTGGCCTTTTGCTTTTCACGAAGCTGAATTCCATATTCTGAAGTCTTTCTTTTTCTTGAATTACCGTGTTGTCCGGGAGGATAGTTTTTCTTTGACAGAACCTTGTCTGCTCCAAAGATCGCTTCACCGAATTTACGTGCTATTCTTGATTTTGGTCCAGTATATCTAGCCATTTTCTTTTAAATATTTTAATTGTTTTTCATGAACTCAATTTGTTGCAGCCGCGATCACAGAGAAGAATTTAATGTAATCCAAAACAAAATCAAGTTTCACTTTAATAAAGGTAAATCTTAAACTCTACGTCTTTTTGGAGGACGACAGCCATTGTGTGGCAATGGAGTAACATCAACGATTTCAGTTACTTCAATTCCGGCACCATGAATTGTTCTGATAGCTGACTCACGTCCATTACCCGGACCTTTCACATAAGCTTTTACCTTTCTCAGACCAAGATCATATGCTATCTTTGCGCAATCCTGGGCAGCCATTTGTGCTGCATAAGGAGTATTCTTCTTCGAACCTCTAAATCCCATTTTTCCGGCAGACGACCAAGAAATAACCTGCCCTTCACTATTAGCCAGAGAAACAATAATATTGTTGAAAGATGAATGAACATGTAATTGTCCGTTTGCATCTACCTTAACATTTCTCTTCTTAGCTGCGACTGTTTTTTTTGCCATATCAACAATTATTATTTAGTAGCTTTTTTCTTATTTGCAACAGTTTTCTTCCTACCCTTACGAGTACGTGCGTTGTTCTTTGTACTTTGACCTCTTACAGGTAAACCAATACGATGACGTACGCCACGGTAGCAACCAATATCCATTAATCGCTTAATGTTCAATTGTACTTCAGAACGAAGATCTCCTTCCACTTTGTAGCTTTCGCCAATAATCTCACGAATTTTGGCAGCCTGGTCATCAGTCCAGTCTTTAACTTTAATGTCTCTGTCAACGCCAGCTTTATCTAAAATCTTAGCTGAACTACTGCGTCCAATACCAAATATATAGGTCAACGCTATTTCACCTCTCTTATTTTGAGGCAAATCTACACCAACTATTCTTATAGCCATATATCTATTTATATTTTTTTTGTAACAATAACAATTATCCCTGACGTTGTTTAAACTTAGGGTTCTTCTTGTTAATAACATACAAACGGCCATTACGTCTAACGATCTTACATTCTGGCGTACGTTTTTTCAATGATGCTCTTACTTTCATATCTGATTTTTTATTTATATCTAAATACAATTCTTCCTTTCGATAAATCGTAAGGAGACATTTCAACCCTTACTTTATCACCCGGTAAAATCTTGATATAATGCATCCTCATTTTACCAGAAATATGAGCAGTGATCTCATGTCCATTTTCTAATTCTACACGAAACATTGCATTTGACAATGCTTCTACGATAACTCCATCTTGTTCTATTGCAGATTGCTTAGCCATATTAAATTGCTTTATCTCCTAAAACTTCTTCAATGAATTTAAATGATGATAATATATCTGCCTTTCCTGCATTTACAGCTACCGAATGCTCAAAATGTGCAGCATACTTATGATCTTTAGTACGTACCGTCCAACCGTCATTCTCCATGATGATGTGACGACTTCCCAGCGTAATCATCGGTTCAATTGCAATACAAAGGCCTCTTTTCAATAATGTTCCATATCCTCTTTTCCCATAATTGGGCACTTGCGGATCTTCATGCATTTCTTTACCAATGCCATGACCCACAAATTCACGCACAACTCCAAATGAGTTTGACTCACAATGTTGTTGTATAGCAAACCCGATATCTCCAAGTCTTTTTCCCTGAACGGCATTTTCAATACCCAAGTATAACGCTTCTTTAGTGGTCTTCAGCAACTTCTTAACATCTTGAGCTACTTCACCTACACAGAATGTGTAAGCGGAATCACCGCAAAAGCCATTGATATATGTTCCACAATCTACAGAAACAATATCACCTTCTTTCAGGACAACTTTGTCACTTGGAATACCATGAACAACTTGTTCATTAACAGAAGTACACAGAGAACCTGGAAACGGATCACCGTCCTGATTTGGATAACCTTTAAAAGTTGGAATAGCACCATGGTCTCTGATAAACTCTTCAGCCACTCTATCCAACTCACCGGTGGTAATGCCTGGTTGGATCAACTTAGCTACTTCAGCCAATGTTTTTCCAACCAAGAGGTTTGCCTCCCGGAGCAGCTCTATTTCATCTTCTGTTTTAAGAAATATCATTCTTCCAATAAAATTAATATGCAGTCACACCAGAGCGTCCTTTAATTCTACCTGATTTCAGCAAACCATCATAATGTCTCATCAACAAATGACTTTCAATTTGCTGGAGTGTATCAAGAACAACCCCCACAAGAATCAATAATGAAGTTCCACCAAAGAATTGGGCAAACTCAGGTTGAATACTAAATGCACCGGCAAAAGCAGGCAAAATAGCAACCAAAGCAAGGAAGAAAGAACCCGGCAAAGTAATGCGAGACATAATATCATCAATATACTCTGCTGTATTTTTACCCGGTTTAATACCTGGGACAAAACCATTATTTCGTTTCATATCCTCTGCCATCTGAGTTGGATTTATAGTAATTGCAGTATAAAAATAGGTAAACAGAATTATCATAACTGCAAAGACTAAATTATACCAGAAACTTGTATGATCTGTAAATGCACGTACAAAGCTATTCATACTTTCTCCACCAGAGAATCCAACAAATGTAATCGGAATAAACATAATAGCTTGTGCAAAAATTATAGGCATAACACCTGCAGCATTTACTTTCAAAGGAATGTATTGTCTTGCACCACCAAATTGTTTGTTACCAACAATTTTTTTAGCATACTGTACAGGAATTTTTCTTGTACCTTGTACCAAAAGAATTGCAGTCGCGATAACTAACACGAGGAATACAATTTCAATTAATAACATTACTAGTCCACCGCCACCTCTCTCAATTACACGAGAAGAGAACTCTTGAGCAAATGCTTGTGGTAGACGAGCGATGATACCTACCAGGATGATGAACGAAATACCATTACCAATACCCTTATCTGTTATTCTTTCACCCAGCCACAAGATAAACATACTTCCGGCAGCAAGAATGATAGTAGAAGTGATAAGGAATAAAGTCCAGTTATCTCCAACAAATGTATTACTTAATGCAGGGCCTATTTGAAACTTAAGATTGATCAAATATGAAGGGGCCTGAACAATCAAGATAGCAATTGTTAGGTAACGTGTATATTGGTTGATTTTTCTTCTTCCACTTTCACCTTCACGTTGCAATTTTTGAAAATAGGGAACGGCAATTGCCAGTAGTTGAATAACGATGGAGGCAGAAATATAAGGCATTATACCTAATGCAAAAATAGATGCATTAGAAAATGCACCTCCAGAAAACATATTCAACAACGCCAACAGCCCTTCACTCGTTTGTGCATGCAATTGTGATAGCATACCCGGATTAATACCCGGTAACACCACATAAGAGCCAAAACGGTAAATTGCAACAAACAATATGGTGATAAGGATCCGTTGTCTCAGATCCTCTATCTTCCATATATTCTTTAATGTTTCAAAGGTTTTTCTCATTGGATTAGAGTTTTACTACACTACCACCAGCTGCCTCAATAGCAGCAGCAGCAGCTTTAGAGAATGCATGAGCTTGTATCTCGACTTTAGCATTCAATGCTCCGTTGCCAAGTATCTTCACCAATTGATTGGAAGAAATAAAACCGGCAGCAATGAGTTCATTGACACCTATTTTTTCCAGTCCTTTCGCTTCAGCAAGCCTCTGCAATGTGTCTAAGTTAATAGCTTTGTATTCTATTCTATTTATGTTCTTAAAACCAAATTTTGGAACGCGACGCTGCAATGGCATCTGACCTCCTTCAAAACCAACTTTTTTAGAATAACCAGATCTTGATTTCGCACCTTTGTGTCCTCTAGTAGAAGTACCACCTAATCCGGAACCAGAACCACGGCCAATTCGCTTTCTTGTTTTAGTAGACCCACTTGCAGGTTTTAAATTACTTAAATCCATATTGTAATTCGTTTTTTAATCAATAAAAAAATTACTCAACAATGGTTACTAGGTGTTTTACCTTTCTTACCATTCCAAGAATTGCAGGAGTTGACTCATGCTCAACCACACGATTTAATTTGCGAAGTCCCAGCGCGTCCAATGTTCTCTTCTGATCAGTAGGAGCACCAATTCTACTTTTTACTTGTTTAATCTTTATAGTTGCCATTATTGTTCCTCCTTAACCTTTAAATACTTTTTCAAGACTAACACCTCTGTTTTGAGCAACCATACGGGCATCGCGCATTTCGCCAAGAGCCACGATAGTAGCTTTTACTAAGTTGTGAGGGTTTGATGAACCTTTTGACTTAGCCAAAACATCAGTAATACCTACACTCTCCAATACAGCGCGCATTGCACCACCGGCTACAACTCCGGTACCATGAGAAGCGGGTTTGATAAACACTTCCGCACCACCGAATTTAGCTGATTGTTCATGAGGTACAGTACCTTTCAGTACAGGAACTCTGGTTAGATTTTTCTTTGCAGCTTCGACGCCTTTTGCAATTGCTGCAGTTACTTCACCAGCTTTACCAAGGCCCCATCCGATGATACCATCTTCGTTACCAACAACTACAATGGCTGAAAAACTAAAAGTTCTACCTCCCTTGGTCACTTTAGTAACACGATTTATAGCAACTAATCTGTCTTTCAGTTCTATATCGTTCGTTATCTTTACTCTATTGTTAACTGCCATAATAAATTAAAATTTAAGTCCACCGTTACGAGCTGCATCAGCAACTTCTTTTACTCTCCCATGATATAAATAACCGTTACGGTCGAAAACAACGGTTGACACACCAGCTTCCTGTGCTTTTTGGGCAATTAACTCACCAACTTTCGCAGCTTGTTCTTTTTTAGGTATGCTCCCTTCTAAACCAAGAGAAGAGGCAGCAGCTAAAGTTTTACCGGAAAGATCATCTATAATTTGCACGTAAATCTGTTTGTTACTTCTAAACACACTCATACGCGGACGATTGGGTGTACCTGAAATCTTATTGCGTACTCTATATTTAATTTTAATTCGTCTTTCTACTTTTGTTGTCATAATAATAAATTATTTACCTGATTTACTTAGCGCCTGCTGATTTACCAGACTTCCTACGAATAACTTCGCCAACAAATTTAATACCTTTACCTTTATATGGCTCAGGTTTACGGAAAGAACGTATTTTAGAGCAAACTTGACCAAGTAGTTGTTTGTCACAAGATTCTAAAATAATAAGAGGATTCTTATTTCTTTCAGATTTTGTTTCAACTTTAATTTCGGGTGGCAACTGAATGAAGATCGGATGAGTATAACCCAATGATAATTCAATAATGTTGCCATTATTAGAAGCACGATAACCTACTCCTACAAGTTCTAATGATTTTTTATATCCTTCTGATACACCGATAACCATATTGTTTACCAATGAACGATACAAACCATGAAATGCGCGTTCCTGTTTTTCATCACTGCTACGGCCCAATGTAATTTGTCCGTCTTCAACACTGATATTAATTAAAGGATTAATGTATTGGCTTAATTCTCCCTTAGGACCTTTTACTGTAATGGTTTCATCTTTGAAGTCAACAGTAACACCGGTGGGTATACTAATTGGTAGTTTTCCTATTCTTGACATTACTTATCCTCCTATTAATAAACATAGCACAATACTTCACCACCAACTTTCAAATCAGCAGCTTCTTTGTCTGTCATTACACCTTTGGAAGTAGATATTATAGCAATACCCAAACCATTAATTACACGCGGCATATCTTTATAACCAGTATACTTACGTAAGCCTGGCGTAGATATTCTCTGAAGTTTCTTGATTGCGTTAACCTTATTAACTGAATCATACTTCAAAGCTACTTTGATTGTTCCCTGAGGACCATCTTCTACAAACTTATAGTTAAGAATGTAGCCTTTGTCAAAAAGAATCTTAGTGATTTCTTTTTTCAAGTTAGAGGCAGGAATTTCCACAACTCTATGCTTCGCATTGATTGCATTTCTCAACCTCGTTAAATAATCTGCTATTGGATCAGTCATATAAAATGAATTAAATTAATCAGGACAACCCTGACAATATTTAAACTATAAATTACCAGCTTGCTTTCTTAACACCTGGAATAAGCCCGTTAGATGCCATTTCACGAAACTGAATTCTGGAAATACCAAACTGACGGATATATCCCTTAGGACGACCAGTCAATTTGCAACGATTATGCAAACGCACAGGAGATGCATTTTTTGGCAATGCCTGTAGCGCTTCATAATTACCTTCTTTTTTCAGTTTAGCTCTTTTTTCGGCATATTTGGCTACTAATTTAGCTCTTTTTACTTCGCGAGCTTTCATTGATTCCTTTGCCATATGTCTTAGTCTTTTTTAGCATTTTTAAAAGGTAAGCCAAATTCTTTCAGTAAAGCATATCCTTCTTCATCTGTTTGCGCAGAGGTTACAAAGGTAATATTCATTCCGAGAATTCTGGTTATACTATCGATATTAATTTCAGGGAAAATAATCTGTTCCTGAATACCCATCGTGTAATTTCCCTTACCATCAAATTTACTTTCAATACCTTTGAAGTCACGGATACGAGGCAGAGCCACACGCACCAGTTTCTCAAGGAATTCATACATTCTTTCGCGACGTAAAGTTACCATCACACCGATTGGCATCTTCTTACGTAGTTTAAAATTTGAAATATCTTTGCGCGATACAGTTGCCACAGCTTTCTGACCTGTAATTGCCGTAATCTCATTGATTGCTACTTCAATAATTTTTTTGTCAGCAGTAGCCATACCTAAACCTTGATTGATAACAATCTTTTTAAGTACAGGCACTTGCATTGATGAAGAATATTCAAATTGAGACTTCAATGCAGGAACTATGCGGTCTGTATACTCTTTCTTAAGGCTAGCAGTTTTATTCATTATTTAATCTCCTCTCCTGATTTTTTTGATATACGCACTACAGTTCCATCTGCAGATCTTTCTTTCTTCACTCGGGTAGGCTTGCCACTTTTGGGGTCAATAAGATTCAAATTCGACACATGGATGGAAGCTTCTTGCTTCACAATACCACCCTGAGGGCTCTTAGCATTCGGTTTTGTACTTTTAGATACCATATTGATACCTTCAACAAATGCACGCCCTTCTTTAACGAGAACTTTTAATACACGACCAGTTTTACCTTTGTCTACACCAGTATTTACGTAAACTGTATCGCCTTTTTTAATATGTAATTTATCCATTACTCAAATCTTTTACAAAATTAAAGTACTTCAGGCGCAAGTGAGACTACTTTCATGTTAGTTGCACGAAGTTCTCTTGCTACAGGGCCGAAAATACGACTGCCTCTGATTTCACCTGCATTGTTTAAAAGAACACAAGCGTTATCATCAAAACGTATATAAGAGCCATCCGGACGACGGATTTCTTTCTTAGTACGCACGATCAAAGCCTTTGACACTACACCTTTTTTCACATCACTTGAAGGGATGACGCTCTTTACTGAAACAACAATAACATCCCCTACGGAAGCATAACGACGACCCGTACCACCTAAAACACGGATACAGAGTGCTTCTTTTGCTCCACTATTATCACATACTGTGAGTCTGGATTCTACTTGTATCATGATTACTTAGCTCTTTCAATTATTTCCACTAATCTCCATCTCTTGGTTTTGCTCAAAGGACGAGTTTCCATAATGCGTACAGTATCACCTATGTTGCATTCATTTTTTTCATCGTGAGCGTGGTATTTCTTCGTTTTACTAACGAACTTACCATACATGGGGTGTTTTTCTTTGAACTTAGATGCAACTGTAATGGTCTTTTCCATTTTGTTGCTCAGAACAACCCCTGTTCTTTCTTTTCTTAAATTTCTTGCTTCCATCAAGCCAATCATTTATTGTTAAGTTCTCTTTGGCGTAATTCAGTTTTCATACGCGCAATAGTCCTGCGTAACTGTTTAATCTTCGCAGGATTTTCCAAAGGAGAGATAGAATGATTTAAAACCAACTGGTTATAATTAACCTCTTCTGCTTCAATTCTTTCTACTAAATCGTTAGTAGCAATTTCTCTTATTTCTGCAATTTTCATAAACGTTACGCATTTTGATTTTGAATATCATAATCGCGACGAACGATAAACTTAGTTGTTACAGGCAACTTCTGTGCCGCTAAGCGTAACGCTTCTTTAGCAATTTCGTATGATACTCCTTCAACTTCAATAATAATTCTTCCGGGCGTAATTGGTGCCACAAATCCTTCAGGTGAACCTTTACCCTTACCCATACGTACCTCTGCAGGTTTCTTTGTAATAGGCTTATCGGGGAAAATGCGGATCCAGATTTGTCCTTGACGTTGCATATATCTTGTTACAGCAATACGAGCTGCTTCAATTTGTCTACCGGTAATCCATTTGCTCTGCAAGGATTTAATACCAAAAGAACCAAAAGCAAGCTGGTTGCCTCTTTGGGCATTGCCTTTCATGCGCCCCTTTTGTTGTCTTCTGAATTTTGTCTTTTTCGGTTGTAACATGATTCCTAAAATTCAAATTCGATTAACGATTATTTTTCTTTCTTTTGAAGTTCTTTCCGCCGCCGTTTCCACTGTTATTGTTTCCACGACCGCTATCCTTGCTCTGAGTAAAGTTAGGGGCTAATTCTCTTTTACCGAATACTTCACCTCTGCAAATCCATACTTTGATACCCAGAAGACCTACTTTTGTCAATGCTTCAGCATGACAGTAGTCGATGTCTGCTCTAAAAGTATGCAGCGGAGTTCTACCTTCTTTGTACATTTCAGAACGAGCCATTTCAGCTCCATTCAAACGTCCTGAAATTTGAATTTTGATACCTTCTGCGCCCATACGCATAGTGTTTGCGATAGCCATTTTGATAGCACGACGATAGGCAATTTTTCCTTCTACCTGGCGGGCAATGTTGTTGGCAACGATTACAGCATCCAGTTCCGGTCTCTTAACTTCAAAAATGTTGATTTGAATATCTTTATCGGTAATCTTTTTCAGTTCTTCTTTCAGTTTGTCAACTTCCTGTCCTCCTTTACCGATAATGATTCCCGGGCGAGCAGTGCAAACAGTAATAGTGACAAGCTTCAAGGTACGTTCGATTACGATTCTTGATACACTGACTTTAGCCAAACGTGCATTCAGGTATTTGCGAATCTTGCTGTCTTCCAGCAAAGCATCACCGTAATCATTTCCACCATACCAATTAGAATCCCAACCTCTGATGATTCCTAAACGGTTACTTATTGGATTTACTTTTTGTCCCATGCTTAATCTAATTCTTCATTATTACTTTTTGAACCAACAAACAGCGTTACGTGGTTGGAACGTTTGCGAATTCTATATCCTCTCCCCTGTGGAGCCGGTCTCATTCTTTTTAGTGTAGCTCCGCCATCAACAAAAATCTGAGTCACAAACAATTCACCACTTTCTGCTTTGCGTTCGTTTTTCTGCTCCCAGTTAGCTATTGCAGAACGCAATAACTTCTCAACTCTAGCAGAAGCTTCTTTCGAAGAAAACTTCAAAACACCAAGTGCTCTGTTCACTTCCATTCCGCGGATCATGTCAGCCACGAGACGCATCTTACGGGGGGAAGTTGGAACATTTTGCAATTTTGCAAAATACATGGTCTTAAGGGCTTCTTTTCTTTTTTCAGCCGATATTTTTTTTCTTGCTCCCATTATTATTTTTACTTTATTATTTCAGATGAATTCCTTTATCTTTTCTTGTTACCGGCATGTCCTCTGAAAGTACGGGTTGGAGCAAATTCGCCCAACTTGTGCCCTACCATATTCTCGGTAACATAAACAGGAATAAATTTATTTCCATTGTGAACTGCAACAGTATGCCCTACAAAATCAGGCGAAATCATTGAAGCTCTGGCCCAAGTCTTAACCACAGATTTCTTGCCAGACTCATTCATGGAAAGAATCTTCTTCTCAAGCTTAACGTTAATATATGGACCTTTTTTTAATGAACGACTCATAGTTTACTCAATTAATCAGATTACTTTTTTCTTCTCTCAATAATGTACTTAGATGATTGTTTCTTCGGAGCTCTGGTCTTAAGTCCCTTAGCATACAATCCTTTACGAGATCTTGGATGTCCTCCGGAAGCACGTCCTTCACCACCACCCATTGGGTGATCTACCGGGTTCATTACAACACCACGGTTTCTTGGGCGACGACCAAACCAACGAGTACGCCCTGCTTTACCAGAGCTTTCCAATCCATGATCCGAATTACCTACACTACCGATCGTAGCTTTACAAGTACTAAGTATCTGTCTTACTTCTCCAGAAGGCAATTTGATAACGCAATATCTGCCTTCTCTGGAAGTTAACTGAGCGAAATTTCCGGCTGATCTCACCAAAGCAGCGCCTTGGCCCGGGCGTAATTCAATATTATGAATTACAGTACCCACCGGAATATTTTGTAGCGGAAGCGCATTACCAATCTCTGGCGCAGCTTCTGATCCTGACATGAGAGTCGTACCTACTTGCAATCCATTGGGAGCAATAATGTATCTTTTTTCTCCATCCGCATAAAACAACAAAGCAATACGAGCCGAACGGTTCGGGTCGTACTCAATTGTTTTAACTACTGCAGGAACATTGTCCTTATTTCTCTTGAAGTCGATAATACGAATCATCTTTCTGTGGCCACCACCCAGGTAGCGCATGGTCATTTTACCTTCGTTGTTACGACCACCAGATGTTTTCTTACCATATACAAGAGATTTCTCTGGTACCCGTGCAGTAATATCATCCGAAGTACCAATAATCTTATGTCTTTGCCCCGGTGTTGTGGGCTTAAATTTACGTACTGCCATTTTCTTTAAATATTGCTATAAAAATCGATAGTATCTCCTTCTTTCAATGTTACTATTGCTTTTTTATAAGCATTTGTTCTACCATTGATAATACCTGCTCTGGTATAACGGGTTTTATTTTTGCCGGAATATCTTGCAGTGTTTACACTTACTACCGTAACATTATATAAGGCTTCGATCTCTCTTTTAATTTCGAGTTTGTTAGCATCAGGACGCACGATAAAACCGAAACGATTCAGTTTATCTGTAATTGCGCTCATTTTTTCTGTAACTAACGGTTTAATAATAATTCCCATTATTTAAGCCTCCTTTTTACTTAACAAATTGTCGATTTCTGAAAGAGCACTTTCAGTAAGCATGACAACCCCAGCATTCAATACGTTGTAAGTATTTAATCCTGAGATAGTTTGCACGTTTGCTCTTTCCACATTACGGGCCGACAAATATACGTTTTTATTTGTTTCCGATAAAATTACAAGTAGCTTTTTATCAGATACTTTAAGATTTTTTGCCATGGAAATAAAGCCTTTGGCACTGGGAGTTTCAAAACTGAAATCTTCCACCACTAAAATAGCGTTATCTTTGGCTTTGTATGCTAAAGCTGACTTTCTAGCTAATGTCTTTACTTTTTTATTCAATTTGAAAGAGTAATCTCTTGGTTTAGGGCCAAAAACACGACCTCCGCCAACAAGTACCGGAGATTTAATATCACCACGACGTGCACCACCTCCACCTTTCTGGCGACCAAGTTTACGTGTTGAACCTGCGATCTCGCTTCTTTCTTTTGCCTTGTGTGTTCCTTGGCGTTGGTTAGCCATGAACTGCTTAACAGCCAAGTAGATAGCGTGGTCGTTTGGTTCAATTCCGAAGATAGACTCATTTAACGTAATCTTTCTTCCAGTGTCTTCACCTTTAATGTTATATACGTTAACTTCCATTATTTCTCAATTAAAACGATTGAACCTTTGCAACCTGGTACAGAACCTTTGATCAGAAGAAGGTTATGTTCAGCAATTACTTTTAAAACTCGCAAGTTTTGAATGGTAACTCTGTCACCACCCATTTGTCCACCCATACGCATTCCTTTGAATACTTTTGCGGGGTAAGAACAAGCACCGATAGAACCTGGTTTGCGGGCACGGTTATGCTGTCCGTGAGTAGCCTGACCTACACCACCAAAACCGTGTCTTTTAACTACACCCTGGAAGCCTTTACCTTTAGAAGTACCAACCACGTCAACAAAGTCAACGTCATTAAATAATTCTACAGTAAGGGTATCACCCAGATTTAATTCTCCCTCAAATTCTTTGAACTCGGCCAAGTGTCTCTTGGGTGTTACTCCTGCTCTTTTAAAGTGTCCCATCAAAGGTTTAGTTGTGTGCTTTTCCTTTTTGTCCTGGAAACCTAATTGAACAGCTTCATAACCATCATTTTCAGTGGTTTTAACTTGAGTAACAACACAAGGACCTACTTCGATAACAGTGCATGGTACATTTTTACCATCGGCACTGAATACGGATGTCATTCCGATTTTCTTTCCTAATAATCCTGGCATTTCACTATAATTTAATTATCAAACTTTGATTTCAACTTCAACACCGCTAGGCAATTCAAGCTTCATGAGAGCATCTACAGTTTTAGCTGTTGAGCTGTAGATATCAATCAGTCTTTTGTATGAACTCAATTCGAACTGTTCTCTTGATTTCTTGTTAACGAAAGTAGAACGGTTTACTGTGAAAATACGTTTGTGAGTTGGAAGTGGAATAGGACCACTAACAATTGCACCTGTAGCTTTTACGGTTTTTACGATTTTCTCGGCTGATTTGTCTACGAGATTGTGATCGTAAGATTTCAGTTTAATTCTAATTTTCTGACTCATTGTCTTGTTTAAGATTAATGTATTATAAAATGAAAGCGGCAGGTTAAGAGTCATTCGCTAACCTGCTACTTTACTAATTATTTTTATATAAGATCGGTACGACCTTTCACTTCTTCAAGCACTGCTTTCGCTATTGACTGAGAAACTTGTGCATGATGTGAGTAAGTCATTGAAGAGGTAGCACGACCTGAAGTAATGGTACGTAATGCTGTTACATAACCAAACATTTCGGACAGCGGCACCATTGCTTTCACAATTCTGGCTCCAGAACGGCTTGATTCCATTCCTTCTACCTGTCCGCGACGTTTGTTCAAGTCACCGATTACATCTCCCATGTTTTCTTCCGGAGTTACTACTTCGAGTTTCATGATCGGTTCCAGCAATACAGGACCTGCTTTAGCACAAGCGTTCTTGTATGCCTGAATGGCACAGATTTCGAATGATAACTGGTCAGAGTCAACTGGGTGAAATGATCCGTCAAGCAATGTTACTTTCAAAGAATCAACCGGGAATGCTGCCAATACACCATTCTTCATGGCATTTGTGAAGCCTTTCTGTACAGATGGGATAAATTCTTTAGGAATGTTACCACCTTTTACTTCATCAACGAACTGCAAACCGCCTTGCGTAAAGTCTTCATCTACCGGCCCCACGTTAACAATGATATCGGCAAACTTACCACGACCACCCGACTGTTTCTTGTATACTTCGCGTAAGTTAACAGTTTTAGTAATAGCTTCTTTGTAGTTAACCTGAGGACGTCCCTGGTTACATTCTACTTTGAATTCACGTCTCAAACGGTCGATAATGATATCCAGGTGAAGTTCACCCATTCCGGAAATAATTGTCTGACCTGTCTGCTCGTCTGTTCTAACAGTAAATGTTGGGTCTTCTTCTGCTAACTTAGCCAAACCGTTAGACAGTTTGTCCATGTCTTTTTGAGTTTTAGGCTCAACAGCAATACCAATTACAGTTTCCGGGAAGTCGATAGATTCAAGGATAATCGGAGCTGATTCGTCACAAAGGGTATCACCTGTACGGATATCTTTGAAACCTACACCTGCACCAATATCACCTGCACCAATTACTTCAACTGGATTCTGCTTGTTAGAATGCATCTGGAACAAACGAGAAACACGTTCTTTCTTCTCTGAACGAGAGTTATAAATATAAGAACCAGCTTCGATTTTCCCTGAATATACACGGAAGAATGTCAGACGACCCACATAAGGGTCGGTTGCAATCTTGAATGCCAAAGCTGAAGTCTTTTCGTCTTCACTTGGTTTTCTTGATTCTTCTTCGCCAGAATCCGGGTTTGTACCTACTACACTTGGAGTATCCAGTGGTGAAGGTAAAAAAGCACATACGTAATCCAGCAATGTTTGTACTCCTTTATTTTTGAAAGAAGATCCACAAAGCATCGGTACGATAGCCATTTGGTTAGTAGCATTGCGAAGTGCTCTCAACACTTCTTCTTCAGTAATAGTCGAAGGATCATCGAAATATTTCTCCATCAACGCATCATCGTATTCTGCTACTTTTTCGAGCATTTTATCTCTCCACTCTTCACATTCAGCCAGGAGTTCAGCAGGAATTTCTTCCACATCATAGTCTGCACCCATGGTTTCATCATGCCACAGAATAGCTTTCATCTTAATCAGGTCAACAACACCTTTGAATTTTTCTTCTGAACCAATAGGTACAACGATCGGACAAGGATTTGCTCCCAATACGTCCTTCATCTGACGAACTACTTCAAAGAAATCGGCACCTGAACGGTCCATTTTGTTCACGTAACCAATACGTGGAACATTATATTTGTCAGCTTGTCTCCAAACTGTTTCTGACTGAGGTTCTACTCCACCTACTGCACAGTAAGTAGCAACAGCACCATCCAAAACACGCAATGAACGTTCTACCTCAGCGGTAAAGTCAACGTGTCCCGGAGTGTCAATCAGATTAATTTTATAGGTTTCGTTATTATACTTCCAACGGGTAGTCGTAGCAGCAGATGTAATAGTGATACCACGTTCCTGCTCCTGAGCCATCCAGTCCATTGTTGCAGCACCATCATGAACTTCACCAATTTTGTGAGTTAATCCGGTGTAGAACAAAATACGTTCGGAAGTTGTTGTTTTCCCGGCATCAATGTGAGCCATGATACCGATATTACGAGTTAAATGTAAATCTTGCTTTGCCATTTTTTAATTCCTTCGATATACTTTTTATTGATTTATGTTTTTCAGTATTAGAATCTGAAATGTGCAAATGCTCTGTTGGCTTCAGCCATTCTATGCATATCTTCCTTACGTTTGTACGCACCACCTTGCTCATTGAATGCATCAATGATTTCGGCAGCAAGCTTATCAGCCATGGTTTTTCCACCTCTCTTGCGTGCGTACAGGATAAGATTCTTCATAGAAACTGATTCTTTGCGATCCGGACGGATTTCGGTAGGAACCTGGAATGTAGCACCACCAACACGGCGTGACTTTACTTCCACCTGAGGAGTAACATTATCGAGGGCTTTTTTCCAAATCTCGAGAGCTGATTTTTCTTCGTTAGGAAGTTTATTTTTTACTGTCTCTAAGGCTGCATAGAAGATTTCATAAGAAATATTCTTTTTGCCATCATACATCAAATGGTTTACGAATTTAGAAACCTTTTGATCATTAAAAACGGGATCCGGAAGGATCACCCGCTTTTTGGGTTTAGCTTTTCTCATTTGTTTGAACAATAATGTTTTGTTTTTGGCTGCGATTTCTTGTCTTCAACTCTCCCTCCGGAGAATTTACTCAACCTGTATATCTTAGTCCAACAAACTAAAACGAAAGTTATTACTTAATTTATCTCAAATTATTTTTTCTTGCCTTTGGCTGCTGCTGCCGGGGCTTGTCCTGGTTTAGGACGCTTAGCGCCATACTTAGAACGTCTTTGAGTACGACCTGCAACACCTGCAGTATCCAGAGTACCACGAACAATGTGATAACGAACACCTGGAAGATCTTTTACACGACCACCCCGCACCAATACGATGGAGTGTTCCTGTAAATTATGTCCTTCACCAGGAATGTAAGAGTTAACCTCTTTTTGATTAGTTAAACGCACACGAGCTACTTTACGCATAGCCGAGTTAGGTTTCTTCGGAGTTGTAGTATACACTCTTACGCAAACACCACGTCTCTGAGGGCATGAATCGAGTGCCGGAGACTTACTTTTCTCCGTCAACACGGTACGCCCTTTCCTTACTAACTGTTGAATTGTAGGCATTTCAATTGTTTTTTAAATTTATATATTATGTTATATTACTTTTTCGCTTCGATACATTTTGGGGTGCAAAGTTACTAATAATATTTTAATAATCAATCAAATACCTCTTTTTTTCTTTTAGGCTTCGCCGGGTATATTGGCTACAGGTGGAAAATTATCCTCTTCACTAAGACGGATAGGGGCAAGCGTATGTTCGTATTTCGCAACATTATCGGCAAGTGCCCGGAGTAGTCTTTTTGCATGTTCCGGAGCTAAAATAACCCTTGACTGAACACCTGCTTTCGGAACGCCTGGCATAACCCGGATAAAATCGAGAATAAACTCGGAGCTTGAATGGGTTATTACAGCAAGGTTTGCATACGTTCCCTGTGCTATTTCTTCCTTTAATTCTATTTGCAATTGTCCATCTGAATTTTGCTTTTCCATACCTTATTATATTATATAATGATTAAATCAGAACACAAATGTACCAAATAATCAAACAATCTTAATGGTAATCAATTGTTTATCTGTTACTTTTCTTTTTGGAGATGATTCCTTTCTTTGTTTCAAATGCCACTGGGATTCGGTTCAAATACTACCGGGATCCGAGAGCAGTTCTATCGGCATTTGGAGCAAATCCTACTGGCTTCGAGCCAGTATTTACCTAGCCGTTTAATTGATATGCTATATTCTTATAATAATTACTCTGATAGATACAATTCATCTTCCAGCACCTAACCTACAGGTATCAAACCGATAGAGGAAATAATTTGTTCATTTCAAATTTAATTATTAGATCAGCACATAAAAAACCTGATAAGCACTCACACTTATCAGGCATTCCATATTAATTATATCTAACTAAAGATTATACTTCATTGTAATCCAGCACTGTTTTTTTATTAGCGAGGATACGGTCATATTCTTCTTTTGAACCAACGATGATCTTGTCAAATTCACGCTGACCAGTACCGGCAGGTATAAGGTGACCACAAATCACATTTTCTTTCATACCTTCGAGTCTGTCGATTTTACCGTTAATTGCAGCTTCATTCAACACCTTCGTTGTTTCCTGGAAGGATGCAGCAGACATAAAGCTTTGAGTTTGCAATGCAGCGCGGGTAATACCCTGAAGAATCTGTCTGGAAGTAGCAGGAACTGCATCACGCACCTCAACCAACTTCATATCCCGACGTTTTAACATACTGTTTTCGTCTCTTAATTTACGAGCTGTCACAATCTGTCCGGCTTGCATAGTCTGAGAATCACCGCCATCAATAACCACTTTCTTACCCCAGATACGGTCGTTTTCTTCCATGAATTCAAGTTTGTCAACAACCTGTTGTTCTAAGAAGCGGGTATCTCCCGGTTCATCAATTTCTACTTTACGCATCATCTGACGAACAATGATTTCGAAGTGTTTATCGTTGATCTTAACACCCTGCAAACGATATACATCCTGTACTTCGTTCACAATGTATTCCTGAACAGCGGTAGGTCCTTTAATCGCTAAGATATCCGAAGGCGTAATAGCACCGTCTGACAATGGAGTACCAGCCCGAACGTAGTCGTTTTCCTGTACCAGGATTTGTTTAGACAGGGCAACAAGGTACTTTTTAACCTCGCCAGTCTTAGAAGTAACAATGATTTCACGGTTACCACGTTTGATCTTACCCATGGCAATTTCACCATCGATTTCCGATACCACAGCAGGGTTTGACGGATTACGTGCTTCGAATAATTCAGTAACACGCGGAAGACCTCCCGTGATATCACCAGCCTTACCTACAGCACGTGGAATCTTCACGATAACTTCACCTGCTTTTACTCGCTGACCGTTTTCAATTACCACGTGACCACCCACCGGTAAGTTGTATGTACGTATCAGTTCTCCTTTTTGATCGAAGATATGAGCCGAAGGAACTTTGGTTTTATCTTTAGATTCGATGATGATGATTTCACGTAAACCGGTAGCTTCATCTGATTCTACCTTATAAGTAACGTTCTCAATCACACCTTCAAATTCAACTTTACCCGTAGCTTCTGTAATAATAACGGCGTTGAATGGGTCCCATTTGGCAATCATCTTACCTTTCTTTACCAACTCGCCGTCAGCTGCATATAATTTAGAACCGTAAGGTATATTATGTGTAGACAATACAATGCCTGTGTTTACATCGATGAAACGTACTTCAGCCAAACGACCCACAACTACTTTCACTGATTCACCCATTTCGTCAACAGTGTCAACGGTACGGAGTTCATCAAAATCAAGGCGAGAATCATTCTTTGTATATATCACAGCATTAGCAGCGATGTTAGAAGCAGTACCCCCAGCATGGAACGTACGCAGTGTCAACTGTGTACCCGGCTCACCGATTGACTGAGCAGCAATAACACCTACAGCTTCTCCCCTTTGAACCATACGACCGGTGGCCAAGTTACGTCCGTAACACTTAGCACAAACTCCCTTCTTCGATTCACAAGTGAGCACTGAACGGATTTCAACAGTTTCAATGGGCGATTGCTCAATCTTCCTGGCAATTTCTTCTGTTATTTCTTCACCACCTGAAACAAGTATTTCTCCGGTAGTAGGGCTAATAATATCATGTACGGAAACACGCCCAAGTATACGTTCATATAGAGTAGCAACTACTTCATCGTTGTTCTTCAAGTCTGAACTTATTAATCCGCGGAGTGTTCCACAATCTTCTTCGTTAATGATCACATCGTGAGAAACGTCAACCAAACGACGAGTCAGATAACCAGCATCGGCTGTCTTCAAGGCTGTATCCGCCAAACCTTTACGGGCACCGTGGGTAGAGATAAAGTACTCTAATACAGAAAGTCCCTCTTTAAAGTTTGCAAGAATCGGGTTTTCAATGATCTGACCTCCTTCAGCACCAGCTTTCTGAGGCTTAGCCATCAAACCACGCATACCAGACAGCTGACGAATCTGTTCCCGAGAACCACGGGCGCCAGAATCCAACATCATAAATACTGAATTGAATCCCTGATCGTCATTAGTAATGGTCTTCATCAGAATATCGGATAGTTCCTGATTAATATGTGTCCATATATCGATCACCTGGTTGTAACGTTCGTTGTTGGTGATGAAACCCATATTATAGTTATTAATCACCTGCTCAACTTCGTCATATCCACGCTGAACCAGTTTTTCTTTTTCCTTCGGTATGATAATATCACCCAAGTTAAACGACAAACCGCCCTGGGAGGCCATTTGGTAACCTAAGTCTTTAATTCCATCCAGGAAGTCAGCCGTACGAGCTACTCCACAAGCTTTGATAACATCACTAATGATATCACGCAAAGATTTCTTAGATATGATAGTATTGATATAACCTACTTCAGGTGGAACGATTTCATTAACAATCACACGTCCAACAGATGTTTCACGCATCACATCAACAATGTTACCATTCTCATCCAGGTCTTTTACAATAACTTTCACTGGAGCATGAATATCTACTTTACCTTCGTTATAAGCAATCAATGCTTCTTCCGGTCCGTAGAATGTTAATCCTTCTCCTTTAGCACCTTTTCTTAGCTTAGTGATATAGTACAAACCAAGTACCATGTCCTGAGAAGGAACGGTAATAGGTGCACCATTAGCAGGATTTAATATATTGTGAGAAGCCAGCATTAACATCTGTGCTTCCAAAATAGCTTCATTGCTTAAAGGCAAGTGTACAGCCATCTGGTCACCGTCAAAGTCAGCATTAAATGCAGTACATGCCAATGGGTGTAATTGGATAGCTTTACCTTCAATCATTTTCGGCTGGAAAGCCTGAATACCTAAACGGTGAAGAGTCGGCGCACGATTCAGCAATACCGGGTGTCCTTTCATCACATGTTCAAGGATATCCCAGATAACAGCTTCTTTGCGGTCAACAATCTTTTTGGCTGATTTCACTGTTTTTACAATGCCGCGTTCAATCAACTTACGAATGATAAACGGTTTGTACAACTCAGCAGCCATCAGTTCCGGAATACCACATTCGTGCATCTTCAACTCAGGCCCTACGACAATTACTGAACGGGCAGAGTAGTCAACACGTTTACCCAGCAAGTTCTGACGGAAACGACCTTGTTTACCTTTCAAACTGTCTGACAAAGATTTCAGCGGACGGTTAGCATCTGTTTTTACGGCACTCGATTTACGAGAGTTATCAAACAGTGAATCTACAGATTCCTGAAGCATACGTTTTTCATTACGTAAGATTACTTCAGGCGCTTTGATCTCAATTAATCTCTTTAAACGGTTATTACGAATAATAACACGTCTGTAAAGGTCGTTCAAGTCGGAAGTTGCGAAACGTCCTCCATCCAACGGAACCAACGGACGAAGTCCAGGCGGGATAACAGGTACTACACGTACAATCATCCATTCCGGCTTATTGCGTCCACGTGATGCTCTGAAAGATTCTACTACCTGCAGACGTTTCAATGCTTCATTCTTACGTTGTTGAGAAGCGTCATTACTGGCGCGATGTCTCAATTCATAGGAAAGGGCATCCAGATCCAAACGAGCAAGCAAATCATAGATTGCTTCTGCACCCATCTTCGCAATGAATTTATTGGGATCAGTATCCTCCAGATATTGATTTTCTTTTGGCAGTGTATCCAGAATATCCAGGTATTCCTCTTCTGAGAGTAAGTCAAAAGTGGCAATACCATCTTCTGTTTTCACTCCCGGCTGAATCACCACATAGCGTTCATAGTATATAATAGAATCCAGTTTCTTGGTAGGTAAACCTAGCAAATAGCCAATTTTGTTGGGAAGTGAACGGAAATACCAGATATGAGCCACAGGCACCACCAACTGAATGTGGCCTGTGCGTTCGCGACGAACTTTCTTCTCTGTAACTTCCACTCCACAACGGTCACATACGATTCCTTTATAACGGATACGTTTGTATTTACCGCAATGACATTCGTAATCTTTAATAGGACCGAATATACGTTCGCAGAATAAACCGTCACGTTCAGGTTTATAGGTACGATAGTTTATAGTTTCAGGCTTTAACACTTCACCACTTGAATTCTCCAGAATTTCTTCAGGAGAAGCCAAGCCGATTGATATTTTAGAGAAATTACTCTTTGCTTTACTGTCTTTTCTAAAAGCCATATTATTTATTTATATGAACAGAGTTACTTTATTATTATTCCAGGTTGACGCTTAAGCCCAATCCTCTCAGCTCGTGCAACAATACGTTCAAAGATTCCGGTATACCAGGATGTGGCATTGCATCACCTTTCACAATTGCTTCATAAGCTTTCGAGCGACCTACTACATCATCAGACTTAATGGTCAGAATTTCCTGAAGAATGTGTGACGCACCGAATGCTTCGAGTGCCCAAACTTCCATCTCCCCGAAACGTTGTCCACCGAACTGAGCTTTACCTCCTAAAGGCTGCTGAGTAATCAATGAGTAAGGACCGATAGAACGTGCGTGCATTTTGTCCTCAACCATGTGACCAAGTTTCAGCATGTAAGTGATCCCTACAGTAGCAGGTTGGTCAAATTGTTCACCCGTACCACCATCAAACAGGTAAGTTTTACCATATCGTGGCAATCCAGCTTTGTCCGTCCATTGTGACAAATCATCCAAATCAGCACCATCAAAGATTGGAGTAGCAAATTTCACGCCCAGATTCTTTCCGGCAGAACCTAATACTGCTTCGAATATCTGACCAATGTTCATACGTGAAGGCACACCCAGCGGATTCAATACGATATCAACCGGAGTTCCATCTGCAAGGAACGGCATATCTTCCTGACGAACGATACGGGAAACGATACCCTTGTTACCATGACGACCCGCCATCTTATCTCCTACGCCAATCTTACGTTTTTTGGCAATGTATACTTTAGCCATCTGAATAATATCTGCAGGCAACTCATCACCAATGGTTATAGTGAATTTCTTCCGCTTCAGTTCTGCATCCAGTTCTTTGTACTTCTTCAAATAATTCAGGATTACATCACGAATCATACCATTGATACGATCATCACTTGTCCAACCGCTCAATTGTACAGATGCAAAATCCATTGAATCAAAGTCATGAGCAGTAAATCTTGCGTTTTGAGCTATCACATTAGTTCCCAGATAATCTTTTACTCCCAAGGAAGTTTTACCTTCTGTTAGTTTCAAAAGTTTCTGTACAAGAATACCTCTCAACTTAGCTACTTTTGTTTCAAACTCATCATCAATCTTTGGCAACAATGCTTTGTCAGCCATCTTAGAGCTACGGCTCTTGATTACACGTGAGAAAAGTTTCTTATCAATTACCACTCCTTGCAAAGAAGGAGAAGCTTTCAGAGAAGCATCTTTTACATCACCCGCTTTATCACCGAAGATTGCACGCAACAGTTTTTCTTCTGGAGAAGGATCAGACTCCCCTTTCGGAGTAATCTTACCAATCAAGATGTCTCCCGGTTGAATACGGGCACCAATCCTTACAATACCGTTTTCATCCAGGTCTTTGGTCGCTTCTTCACTTACGTTTGGAATATCAGATGTCAATTCCTCCATACCACGTTTCGTTTCACGAACTTCCAAAGAGTACTCTTCCACGTGGATTGAAGTCAACAAGTCTTCTCTTACCACACGTTCGTTTAATACGATCGCATCCTCGTAATTATATCCCTTCCAGGGCATGTAGGCAACGAGTAAGTTTTTCCCCAACGCCAATTCTCCCCTTTCTGTGGAATAACCTTCAGTTAATATTTGTCCCTTAGTTACGCGATCCCCTTTTTCACAGATTGGACGAAGATCAATCGTCATATTCTGGTTAGTTTTGCGGAACTTAGGAATTGTATATTCTTTTAATGCAGAATCAAAGTTTACAAATTCTTCGTCTTCAGTCCTGTCGTATAAAATACGAATGGTTGTAGCATCAACATAATCTACCACTCCATCACCTTCAGCAGTAATCTGTGTGCGAGAGTCTTTTACTAACTGCCGTTCAATACCTGTACCGACAATAGGTGCTTCACTCTTCATCAATGGTACTGCCTGACGCATCATGTTTGATCCCATTAATGCACGGTTCGCATCATCATGCTCCAAGAACGGAATCAAAGAAGCCGCAATAGATGCAATCTGCTGTGGAGCTACGTCCATTAATTCCACCTGCGTAGGATCAACCATCGGATAATCGGCATCCTGACGGGCCTTTACACGGGTACGTATAAATTTGCCTTCATCATCCAAAGGAGCATTACCCTGAGCTATGATTTTATCAGCTTCTTCTTCCGCAGTGAGATAAATAACACCATTTTCAGAAATATCTACTTTCCCATCCTGCACTGTGCGATAGGGAGTTTCGATAAAGCCCAGATCATTTATCTTTGCAAACACACATAAGGACGAAATCAAACCAATATTCGGACCTTCAGGAGTTTCAATAGGACAAAGACGACCATAGTGGGTATAGTGTACGTCACGAACCTCAAATCCGGCACGTTCACGGGAAAGGCCACCAGGTCCGAGGGCAGACATACGTCTTTTATGTGTAATTTCAGCCAATGGATTTGTTTGATCCATGAACTGAGAAAGAGCATTTGTTCCGAAGAATGTATTGATCACGGAAGAAATAGTCTTTGCATTTATTAGGTCAATCGGAGTAAACACCTCATTATCACGCACATTCATCCGTTCACGAATCATACGTGACATACGAGCAAGACCTACCGCAAACTGATTCGATAATTGCTCACCTACTGTACGAACGCGTCTGTTACTCAAGTGGTCAATATCATCTACATCAGCTTTTGAATTAATAAGTTCAATCAGATATTTGATAATTTCAATAATATCTTCTTTTGTCAGGACCTTTACGTCCGAATCGGTAGAAAGACCTAACTTCTTATTAATTCTGTAACGACCTACATCACCGAGGTCATAACGCTTTTCAGAGAAAAACAGGTTATTGATAACCTCACGGGCACTTGCATCATCCGCCGGATCAGCATTACGCAACTGACGGTAAATGTAAAGTACCGCTTCTTTTTCCGAGTTACTCGGGTCTTTCTGAAGCGTATTATATATAATAGAAAAATCAGACTGATTTGCTTCTTCTTTATGAATCAGGATATTCTGAACACCAGAATCAAGAATTTCATCTACATGTTCTGGTTCGATCACAGTTTCACGGTCAATGATTACCTCATTACGCTCAATTGAAACTACTTCACCGGTATCCTCGTCTACAAAATCTTCTATCCAGGTTTTCAAAACACGAGCTGCCAGTTTACGGCCTATTACTCTTTTGAGATTGCCCTTGTTAACTTTAATGTCTTCTGCCAGATCAAAGATTTCCAGAATATCTTTGTCATTCTCAAACCCAATCGCTCTCAACAAAGTAGTTACAGGTAACTTCTTCTTCCGATCGATATAAGCATACATAACATTATTAATGTCGGTAGCAAACTCAATCCATGAACCTTTAAAAGGTATGATACGGGCTGAGTAAAGTTTGGTTCCATTAGCATGTACACTTTGTCCAAAGAATACGCCTGGAGAACGATGCAACTGTGAAACAACTACACGCTCCGCACCATTAATTACGAAGGTGGCTTTTTCAGTCATGTACGGGATCGGTCCAAGGAACACATCCTGTATTACTGTATCAAAGTCCTCATGATCGGGATCGGTACAGTAAAGTTTTAACTTCGCCTTCAGCGGAACACTATAAGTAAGCCCTCGCTCTATACAATCTTCTATCGTATAACGCGGCGGATCAATATAATAGTCCAGAAACTCAAGTACGAAATTATTTCTTGTATCGGCGATAGGAAAGTTTTCAGCAAATACTTTATACAATCCCTCATTTTTGCGTTTTTCCGGCGGAGTATCTAGTTGTAAAAAGTCGTGAAATGACTTCAATTGAACTTCCAGAAAGTCCGGATATTCCAGCGGATTCTTAGTTGAAGCAAAATTAACTCTTTGGTTTACAGTATTTGAAGACATCTATGAATGAATTTGTAGAACTTAATTGTAAATATATGCACAAAAAGGCTAAGAACCCCCTTATCAGAGGATTCTTAACCGAAAGACCTGATTTCCAGGTATGTTTTTATTTAAGTTCAACTTCAGCGCCAGCTTCTTCTAATGTTTTCTTCAATGATTCTGCTTCGTCTTTAGCCAAACCTTCTTTAACTACGCTAGGAGCACCGTCCACTAAGTCTTTAGCTTCTTTCAAGCCAACACCGCATGCTTCCTTAACAGCTTTTACTACCTGCAATTTAGCTGCACCCGGGCTCTTCAATACTACATCAAAAGATGTTTTTTCTTCAACAGCTTCAGCGCCACCGGCTGCAGGACCAGCAGCAACAGCAACAGCTGCAGCAGCAGGTTCGATACCGTATTCTTCTTTAAGGATAGTTGCAAGTTCATTAACTTCTTTTACTGTCAAGTTAACTAGTTGTTCTGCAAAAGCTTTTAAATCTGCCATTTTATTTTAAAATTTAATGTTTATTACGAAATAGTTTAATTTGAAATTATCTTTCACCAAGAGTCTTAAGAACTCCGTGAAGGGTGTTACCACCTGATTGAAGAGCAGAAATAACATTCTTCGCCGGAGATTGCAACAAGGCAACGATATCAGCGATAACTTCATTTTTGCTCTTGATGCCAACGAGTGCATCAAGTTGGCTAGCACCAACGTAGAAACTTTCTTCTGCATAAGCAGCTTTTAATCCGGGAATACCATCTTTCGCTACTTTCTTGATCAACTTGGCTGGGGCGTTTGCTGTATTAGAAAACATCACCGCAGTTGAACCTTTCAAAGTATCGAAAAGAGGAGAATAGTCTTCTTCCAAAGTTTCCAAGGCTTTTTGAAGTAAAGTGTTCTTCACCATCATCAATTTGATATCTGACTTATAACATTCTCTTCTTAAAGCACTGGTAGAAGCTGCATTTAAAGCAGTAAGATCCACCAGATAGAAGTGACCATATTCCTTAACCGTAGCAGCTATTTGCTCTATAATTGTAACTTTATCTTCCTTTCTCATGATTTCTCCTTTTTATAAGTTTTCTTCAACTGTTTTCGGGTCGATCTTAATACCCGGACTCATTGTACTAGAAAGATAAATACTTTTAATATATGTACCTTTTGCTGCAGTCGGTTTCAGTTTAAGAATTGTTTGAATAAACTCTCTAGCATTCTCACGAATTTTATCTTCAGAGAAAGAAACTTTACCAATTGAAGTATGAACAATACCGGTTTTATCGACCTTAAAGTCGATCTTACCTTGTTTTACTTCTTTCACAGCTTTTGCAACATCCATTGTTACAGTACCACTCTTTGGGTTCGGCATTAATCCACGAGGACCAAGAATACGACCCAGAGCACCTATTTTTCCCATGATAGATGGCATGGTGATGATCACATCAATATCAGTCCATCCACCTTTGATCTTTTCAATGTATTCGTCAAGACCAACATAGTCAGCACCTGCTTCTTTGGCAGCAGCTTCAGCATCAGGCGTACAAAGAACCAACACACGTACTTCTTTACCCGTACCATGAGGAAGTGAAACAACACCTCTTACCATCTGGTTGGCTTTACGTGGGTCAACGCCTAAACGTACATCTATATCTAAGGACGCATCAAATTTAGTATAAGTGATTTCTTTCACTAAAGATGCGGCTTCTTTTAATGAATATGCCTTCCCTGCTTCAATTTTTGCTGCAGCTAACTTTTGATTTTTTGTCAGTTTACCCATAATTGAAGTTTAATTAATTATTTGCAGGGAACTCCCCTTTTACAGTGATACCCATACTTCTGGCTGTACCAGCAACCATTGTCATTGCAGCTTCCACTGTAAAACAGTTCAAGTCTACCAATTTGTCTTGAGCTATCGTACGAACCTGATCCCAAGTAATCTCGGCAACCTTCTTACGATTAGGCTCAGCAGAACCACTCTTTAACTTAGTCAATTCAAGTAATTGAATTGCTACGGGAGGAGTCTTGATAACAAAATCGAAAGACTTATCTGCGTAATAAGTGATGATTACAGGAAGTACTTTACCTGCTTTGTCCTGGGTTCTGGCATTGAATTGCTTGCAAAACTCCATAATGTTGATCCCTTTAGAACCAAGTGCAGGTCCTACGGGAGGTGATGGGTTTGCTGCGCCTCCTTTAATCTGTAATTTGATTTGTCCAGCAACTTCTTTAGCCATTTTTGATTGATTTATATATAAACATTAATGAAGAATACTACAGCGTAACACCTGCACTATTCTTTTCGACTTGCATAAAGCCTAACTCGAGCGGAGTTTTACGCCCGAATATCTTCACCATGACTTTGAGTTTCTTTTTCTCACTGTTCACCTCTTCAATGATTCCACTGAATCCGCTGAAAGGACCAAAAGTAACTTTTACAGTTTCACCAACTACATACGGAATATTAAGCTCTTCGCCCGATTCCTGCAGTTCATCCACTGTACCCAATATACGATTCACTTCTGATTGCCTCAAAGGTACCGGTTTTTCGGAACCTCCCAGGAATCCTATCACATTAGGCGTATTTCTCAAGTGGTGAGCTACCTCACCTACCAGAGCGGCCTCCACCAAAACATAACCAGGAAGATAACTTCTCTCTTTCACAATTTTTTTACCATTGCGAACCTGATATACTTTTTCAGTAGGGATCAACACCTGAGACACATATTCACCTAAGTCGCTGTTTTTTATATCAGCCTCAAGATATTCTCTTACCTTAGATTCTTTTCCGCTAATAGCACGCAGCACGTACCATTTTTTTTCAATCTCAGACATTCTTATATATACCTTTTTAATGTGGATAGATTAGTTTCTCCATTAGAGTCTGGAAACAGAAGTCCATCGCGAACACCGCCAATGCAATAAGGAGGGAAGCAGATAAAACAACTATTGCACTGTTTGAAAGTTCAGAATAGGTTGGCCACGATACTTTATGAACAAGTTCGTTGTAAGATTCTTTAATGTAGTTAACTATCTTTTTCATTTCTATAAATTTTGCACGGGAGGAGAGGCTCGAACTCCCGACACCTGGTTTTGGAGACCAGTGCTCTACCAACTGAGCTACTCCCGTTTATATAGTTCAGTTCCCGATATAAAAATGATACCGGGAACTGAATATTTAGTCTAATTAGTCGACGATTTCAGTAATCTGACCAGCACCTACTGTACGTCCACCTTCACGGATAGCGAAACGAAGACCTACATTCAAAGCTACCGGATAAATCAGGTCAACAGTAATTGTTACGTTATCACCTGGCATTACCATTTCAGTTCCTTCAGGAAGAGTAATTTCACCAGTTACGTCCAATGTACGGATATAGAACTGAGGACGGTATTTGTTGTGGAATGGAGTGTGACGACCACCTTCTTCTTTTTTCAAGATATACACCTCAGCTTTGAATCTGCTATGAGGAGTGATCTGTCCTGGATGGCAGATAACCATACCACGTTTGATTTCGTTTTTATCGATACCACGAAGCAACAAACCTACGTTGTCACCAGCTTCACCTGTATCCAACAGTTTACGGAACATTTCAACACCAGTCACAACTGATTTCTTAGCTTCAGTTCCTAAACCAATGATTTGAACTTCATCACCCACTTTCACGATACCAGCTTCAATACGACCTGTAGCTACAGTACCACGACCTGTGATTGAGAATACGTCTTCAACAGGCATCAAGAATGGTTTATCGATATCACGCGGAGGCAATGGAATCCAAGTATCAACTGCATCCATCAATTCCATAACTTTAGCTTCCCATTTGTCAACACCATTCAATGCACCAAGAGCAGAACCCTGGATAACCGGAGTATTGTCGCCGTCGAAATCGTAGAATGAAAGAAGTTCTCTCATTTCCATTTCAACAAGTTCCAACATTTCTTCGTCATCCACCATATCACACTTGTTCATGAAAACAACCAACTTAGGTACGTTTACCTGACGTGCCAAAAGGATGTGTTCACGAGTTTGAGGCATCGGACCATCAGTTGCAGCAACTACAATGATAGCACCGTCCATCTGAGCAGCACCCGTTACCATGTTTTTAACGTAGTCGGCGTGACCCGGACAGTCTACGTGAGCATAGTGACGATTAGCTGTTTCATATTCAACGTGAGCAGTATTAATAGTAATACCTCTTTCTTTTTCTTCAGGAGCATTGTCAATCTGGTCGAAAGACTTAACTTCAGAAAGACCTTTTTTTGCCAACACTGTAGTGATAGCAGCAGTCAATGTGGTTTTACCGTGGTCAACGTGACCAATAGTACCAATGTTTACGTGCGGTTTGGTACGTTCAAATTTCTCTTTAGCCATAGCTTTTCTTTTTATTTATTCGATTAATAATCAGCTTCTTTAATTTATAATCCTTGAGCCTATTGTTAATATGAGATGTAATTCTGAAAACCCAGGAACTATAAACCTATAAACTATAAACTCAAGCCTGAGCTGTTACCGGGATTTGAACCCGGGACCTCTTCCTTACCAAGGAAGTGCTCTACCGCTGAGCTATAACAGCAAAAAGAGCGGAAGACGGGGCTCAAACCCGCGACCCTCAGCTTGGAAGGCTAATGCTCTATCAACTGAGCTACTTCCGCAAATAAATCGAGAATAGAAAACGGAGAATTGAAAATGTGGAAGCTAAACAATTACTCTTCTTTTCTGTTCTACAACTGCAAAGAGCATCGGCGGCTCTTGTGGGCAGTGATGGATTCGAACCACCGTAGGCGTAAGCCAGCAGATTTACAGTCTGCCCCATTTGGCCACTCTGGTAACTGCCCAATTTCGAATTCAGAAATTAAAATAAAGAATCCACAGGGATTCCCAACTTTCAGATTCCTCCTTCTTGCCTTTGAGCCTCTTGTCGGATTCGAACCAACGACCCCGAGATTACAAATCACGTGCTCTGGCCAACTGAGCTAAAGAGGCATTATTTCAAAAAAATGCAACCGTAACATTGCATCAAAGCGAAACGGCTGCAAATTTAGTTATTTATTTTTTATCCGCAAAATATTTGCTTCTTTTTTATTTGCTTCGTAGTTTTTCCTTATGTTTTGCCAATTGCTTACCCAAAGCCTCCAGGCACTCGTCTACTGCTTGTTCAAAGGTATCATACACTTTAACTGCATAGAGGTCGCCACTGTTAGGTACCAGTAATTTTATACCTGCTTCTTTATTGCCAGAAGTTTCGGGCTTTACCACTTTCAGAGTTACTTCAACTGCGCTAATATCATCATAAAACCGTTCTAACTTAGATACTTTCTTTTGGATAAAAGCTTGCAATTGTTCTGTTGCATCAAAGTGAATCGATTGAATTCTAATGTCCATACTTACCTCCTTGTTTTAAGACCTCGGATGGGCCTGTTTATACACTTTTTTTAATTCCTCAAAGGTGGTGTGTGTGTAAACCTCCGTTGCCGCTAGCGTAGCATGCCCCAAAAGTTCTTTTACGGCTCCCAATTTGGCATCATTGTTCAACATGGTAGTTGCGAACGTATGTCGCAAAACATGAGGGCTTCTTTTTCTTAACGTCACTACCTTTGAAAGGTTCCGTCTTACTAATTCATAGACAACAGCCCGGGTAATTCGCTTTCCATCGGGTAGGACAAAAAACGCTTGTTCTTCTCCACGGACTTCCAAATCTCTTATACTCATATAACCAAGCATGGCGTCTTTTAGTTCATCTCCAAAAGGAATTAAACGCTGCTTGTTTCTTTTCCCGGTTACCTTTAGAAGTGAGGAAGAAAAATCCACATCGCTGTCATTCAAACCAATAAGTTCGGAAAGCCTCATGCCTGTGGCATAAAACATCTGAATAACCAGTTTATCGCGACAACCGATAAAACCTTCGCCAAAGTCTGTTTCATCCAGCAGCCTATTCATTTCACTTTCTTTGAGGAAAACAGGAAGGGGTTTGGCTTTTTTAGGACCGTTAATCTTCCGCAATGGGTCCTGTTCTACTTCTTTCTGCTTTAAAAGATACTTAAAGAAAGTACGTAATGAACTTAACTTTCGGTTGACGGAACTAGCGGCATGACCACTATCCATTAAAAAAACAATCCACTCCCGAACATCTTCGGAAGTGACTTGACGAAAACTGAATTCTTCATTCTCCCCTTGAAGGAACTCCTGAAACTGATTCAGGTCTTTTCCGTAACTCGATACCGTATATTCGGAATAATTCCGCTCATACCGGAGATAATCAAGAAAAGAATCTATCAACATAAGTACGCTACATCTATAAATCTATGCAACGAATGTAGGAAAAAGAATCCAAAAAATCAAAGGAAAACAAAGAAAGAATTAGTCTTCTACCTGCTGCAGTTTTTGCACATAAACAGCACGTTCTTTCCTAAGTCTTTTAACCACAGATGGTTTATCAAATTGTTGTCTGCGTCTTAATTCTTTTACAACGCCTGTTTTTTCAAATTTTCTTTTAAATTTTTTGAGCGCCTTTTCAATGTTTTCGCCCTCTTTTACTGGTACTACAATCATTTCGTTTTTATTAAATTATTTTATGGTTTTCAATATCGCAGTTAATTTGCGCGGCAAAATTACGCATACTTTACTTATCTACCAAACTTTTGGTTTAATATTTAAATAACACTGATACAGTAATTAAGGTTAAATTTTAGGGAGAATGCTCCACTGGCTTTGTTATTTTAATCATTAATATATAACTCTCATTACATTCTATTTCGGCATTGTTTATCTTTGCAGCATACTCCAATGATTAATGAGATTTACAGGAAGTTAAATATATAAACTCTAGACACTCTATTAAGAATGAAACAGCTTATAAAAGATCGGATATCTGCCCTCAGACAATTAATCCAAAGAGAAGGATTACATGCATTTATTATTCCTAGTAATGATCCGCATGCCAGCGAGTATGTTGCTGAACACTGGCAATCCAGGAAATGGATTTCCGGATTTACAGGATCGGCAGGTACTATCGTTGCAACGCATGACAAGGCAGGGTTATGGACGGACTCACGTTATTTTCTGCAAGCTGCTGATCAGCTGGCTGGAACCGGAATTGACTTATATAAGGATATGCTGCCTGAGACACCATCTATTGCCACCTTTTTAAAAGATGAACTACCCGAAGGAAGCACAGTTGGTATAGACGGGAAGGTATTTACTACCAGCGAAGCAGAAAAACTGGAGAAAGAACTCAATCAAAAACAAATTATTCTGCGAACTGATTTCGATCCGATAAAAGAAATCTGGACAGACAGACCACAGATTCCACAAGACCCGGCTTTTATTTATAAACTGGAATATGCAGGAAAAAGCCTTTCTGAAAAGATTGCAGACATTCGTTCGGAACTTACCAGGCAATCCAGCGATAGCATTTTGTTAACAGCACTGGATGAAATAGCCTGGACACTGAATCTGCGTGGTAAGGATGTGAAATGTAATCCGGTAGTTGTCAGTTACCTACTGATTACGATGAAAGAGGTTGTTTACTTCATCGCCCCTGAAAAGCTTACACCGGAAGTACAGGAATATCTTATAACTCAAGATGTCCGTATTCACAATTATGAAGATATTGCTTTCTACCTATCGTCACTCCCTGTATCTTCTATTTTGTTATCTCCGGAAAAAACGAACTATTATCTCTGGAAAGCGGTTAATACTGCAGCCCAAATTATTCGGGAATCCTCTCCGGTTGCCTTATTAAAGGCTATCCGTAATAAACAAGAAATAGCGGGTTTGCACCAAGCCATGAAAAAGGACGGAGCAGCACTGGTCAAGTTTTTAATCTGGCTGGAAAAAAATGTTTCATCAGGTGAGGAAACAGAATTAAGCATCGACCGAAAGCTTCATCAGTTCCGTGCAGAACAACCTTTATATAGGGGTGAGAGCTTTGATACCATAGCCGGTTATAAAGAACACGGAGCGATTGTACATTACTCTGCAACTCCTGAAAGTGATATGCCTCTTCAGTCGAAAGGTTTTCTCCTACTGGATTCCGGTGCACAATACCTGGATGGAACTACCGATATTACTCGAACCATTGCTTTGGGAGAATTAACAGAAGAAGAAAAAACTGATTATACGCTGGTTTTGAAAGGACACATTGCATTGGCCATGGCTAAATTTCCGGCAGGAACTCGTGGTGTACAACTGGATGTATTGGCACGTATGCCAATGTGGAGAGAAGGAATGAATTACCTGCATGGCACCGGACACGGTATTGGTCATTTCCTCAATGTTCATGAAGGGCCTCAGAGCATACGCATGAACGAAAATCCGGTTACTCTACAACCCGGCATGGTTATTTCAAATGAGCCGGGAGTATATAAAGCCGGGAGTCATGGAATCCGTACGGAAAACATTATGTTGGTCGTAGATGAAAAAGAAGGTATGTTCGGCCCTTATTACGCATTTGAAACAATAACTCTTTGTCCGATTTGCCGGGAAGGTATCCGAAAAGAGCTTCTTAGCAAAGAGGAAATTGAATGGTTGGACAATTATCATGAGAGAGTATATACCGAACTATCTCCTCTTCTTGGTACTGAGGAAAAAGAATGGCTTAAAAAAGCTACCCGTAAACTTGAAACTAAAAACTAAAACTTAAATGGCACTTATAAAATCAGTAAGGGGATTTACCCCTGTTATCGGAGAAAATTGTTACCTGGCAGATAATGCCACTATTATCGGTGATGTAGTAATTGGAAATGACTGCAGCATCTGGTTCAATACTGTACTGAGAGGAGACGTTAATTCCATTCGTATCGGCAATGGCGTAAATATTCAGGATGGAACCGTACTACATACGCTTTACCAAAAATCAACCGTGGAAATCGGTGACCATGTGTCAGTTGGCCATAATGTCACTATACACGGAGCCCATATCAAAGATTATGCGCTCATTGGGATGGGAGCAACTGTTTTAGATCATGTGATAGTGGGTGAAGGAGCCATTGTTGCTGCCGGTTCATTGGTATTAAGTAATACAGTTATTGAACCAGGTAGTATCTGGGGCGGCGTTCCTGCCAAATTTATTAAAAATGTTGATCCGGCTCAATCCAAAGAATTAAACGAGAAAATAGCCCATAATTACCTGATGTACTCCGGATGGTTTAAAGCAGAGGATGGCAATAAATAACGAATCACCATACAATTGATCAAAGAAGAGTAAGCTTACCCCTCTTTGATCAATTCATTTATAATAGTTTTAACTTCATAAATTCTATAATCAGACAGGGTAAATGTAAGAGTCACCTTGACTTTCCACGAGTAAAAGAATAACAATAAAATGGAAAATCGAACGATTTGTGTTCGTTTTTTTAATTCATAGATGCTAACGGAGAACTGAACGGGAGAACAACAGAGCGACTAACAGAGATAATAAGAAAGAAAAGAATAACTCCCCCATACCCCAGTCATGTTCGGAAGATAACATCCCTTATAAATTGTATTCGCGATATAACCTCTGTTAAGGAATCCCGGAGGGATTGCATGTGCATAACCGTGGGATATATATCCAGTCGTGGTCGGAAGATAACATTTCTTAGCAATCAAGCCAAAATCTATGGTCTGCTAAAGAAATCCCGGAGAGATTTGATGTGTATAACCACGGGATGTATCCCGTGGATACAGATAATCTGACTCTCCTCTCACAGCCCCGATAAGGGGGTGAAGAATCTATAATTGACCCCATTTCGTGGCTCACGGAGATAGTTCTATATCCTGTCCCGTAGGATATCCACCCACGGTTATGCATATATAATCCCTGCGGGATTTCTTAAAGAGTTTAACGTCTTAAAATCTTCCGACCACGACTGCCTTACCCCCTCATGAGGAAAGTGTGCGAGTAGTGTTTATAACAACGTAGAGAACGACGTAGACAACGACGTAGACAACGACGTAAGCAACCAACAGAATATCAACTTCTTACATCCGAATTTATCGCATCAACCACCGGGTAACTCACGCGTAACTCACGCAAATAATAAGAAAGAAAAGAAAGATAATAAAGAAAAGAATAACTCCCCCATACCCCCTCATGGAGAAAATGTGCGAGTGAGTTATCGAAAGAATAAGCACTATTCTCTCTTTACACTAGTAATACCCTCTCGCTAAAGTAAGCCTACTTTCTTTCTTGAATAGCACTAGAGTAATAAACGGTTAGCTATCGCCTGAAATCTTCAGCGCAACAAACTTTCAGGAAAAACAAAATTGGGATATCTCCAAAAAAAACGGTATTATAATTTGGAGAATTCAAAACCCTATAGTATCTTTGTGGCCAGAAGAAAGCATTTCTTTGGCATATAAAGTTATATGTCACCCGAACATGAATGAATGTTGCTCGTTAAAAAACCGAGACAAATAGGAAGGGAAGAAATAGCTTGAAATCAGGCTGTTTCTTCTCTTTTTTATATTCCGAAATGCAAACGGTTGGCAGATAAAAATAAGTGATGTGTACTCACTGTTTATCCATAGATTAATTATTCAATTTAAAAACGAACCAGAGACTTAAAACTTTAACTATTAACCATTTAAAACAAAGACCTATGCCTTTACTTTACAAAGCCTATCGATCCAATTTAAAAACCAAAGAAGGAAAACACCTTCATTACCCCCGGTTGGTGAAAACCGGAAAAGTAGTAACTACCCAGAAGATCGGCGAACTGATTGCCGACAAATCAGCCGTTACCCCCGGCGACGTACACAACGTGGTTCGCAATCTCTTGGGTGTGATGCGCGAACAATTGCTCAACGGCCGTTCCGTCCGGCTCGACGGATTGGGTACTTTCACCCTCGTTGTTCATGCCATTGGCAAAGGGGTGGAGAAAGCCGAAGACGTCAGCAGCTCACAGATCACCCGACTGGAATGTCGCTTCACACCGGAATACACCCGCTCGGCAGGCAACCAAACCACCCGCGCGCTCTTCGAAGGAGTGGAATACGTAAAGCTGACCGAACTGACCGAAAAGAACAGCTCCGCATCCAGCGACGAGGAAGACGATCCGGATCCGGACGAAAACGGCAACGGCGGCAATGGCGGCGGTTTTATTGACCCCGCAGCATAACCCGCATGGGTAGGAGGGTGTGTCCAAATTGACGTCACTTTTCTGTTAGATTACGATCTGTAGCAATCACCTTGGTAGAGGTTATGCACATTTTACCCCTGTGGTGTAATTGCTTATGATTTGTAACTAACTCAAAGAACGGCTAGGCTTTTGGCACATCCTCTGATAATAGCATCGAACGAACGAGGTTACTCAGGCCAGTCCACCTTATCGGTTCCAAATGAAGATGGGGTATTTCCCATGAAAAACTCAAGTGTACCACCTGTTATAATATCACTATGCGTAATATAAGCTTTGCTATAGTCTTTACCATTCAACTTCACATGCTGAATATATATATTCTCCGCACTGTTATTATGAGCCATGATCTTGAAGACTTTATCCTCTCCTACCCGGACTGCAGCCTCGTCAAACAGAGGGCTACCCAACACATAAACTCCACCGGCTGGTGCCACCTGATAAAACCCTAAGGCAGATAAAATATACCAGGAAGACATTTGTCCTACATCCTCATTTCCACTTAATCCGTCCACGTCATCTTTATAAAATGTAGAGAGAATCTGACGAACTTTCTCTGCCGTTTTCCATTGTTGACCTACATACGGATACAAATAGACTACATGATGACTGGGTTCATTACCGTGCGCATATTGTCCGATCAGGCCGGAGATATCCGGAGAAGCTTCCGCACCCATATCACCTTCTACTATAAATAAAGAATCCAGCTTTGCAACGAAAGGCTCTTTTCCACCAAACAAATCGATCAAGCCGTGAACATCGTGCGGAACTAGCCAGGTATATTGCCAGGCATTTCCTTCCGTATAATCATTGGCCATATGTGCGGCATGGAAAGGATTGAAAGGTTCGCGAAATGTTCCTTCGGAAGAAAGAGCTCGCATAAACTGTGTTTTCTTGTCGAAATAATAGGAATAGGATTTGCTACGTCTCAAAAAGTGTTCATAATCTTCATCTTTTCCTAATTTCCTGGCTACTTGTGCTATACACCAATCAGCCAAAGCATATTCCAGCGCCATCGCCACGGTTTCATTTGGAATATCCTTATCATATGGGATATAGCCATATTCTTTCAACCATTTCAAACCTCTTTCATCTAATAAGGCTGACAGTTTCATGGCTTCGAAAGCTTTTTCCTGATCCAAGTCAACTCCTTTCAGCAACAGGTCGGACAAGACCGGAATACCTGGATTTCCCACCATACAATCGGTTTCATTTCCTACCAGATGCCATACGGGCAATTTCCCCTGACGATCGTAAATGGCCAGCATGGTTTTGGCGTAATCTGATAATTTTTCAGGATGAATAAGGGTAGCCAACGGATGTGCCGCCCTGTATGTATCCCACAAAGAAAGAGTCGTATATTCGGTAAAATCAGCATTTACATCACTGAAGACAGAAGGAGCTGTCATAGAGTGGAATAATGCTGTATAAAATATTCGACGATCGGCTTCGGAACCTCCTTTTATTTGTATTTTATTTAGTTGACTGTTCCAGGCTTGCGTGGCTGCATCGGCAACCTTCTCCAACTCCCATCCACCGGGTTGTTCCGCTTTCAAGTTAAGTTTGGCAGCTTCTATACTATGAGCTGACAAGCCGACTTTGGCACAAACAGCTCCGTTTCCGGTCGTATCAAAAACTAACCGGGCAAAGGCGGCTTCCGTAGTGATAGATGAATCATCGGTATATTCGTTATCTCCCTCAGATACCTGAAAACTTTTTATCGGTGCAGAAAATACGGCTGTAAAAAATATCTTCTGGTTCTTTGCCCAGCCTTTAGAATACCGGTAGCCTGAAACTACCGTATCATTCTCTTGAATAAGATGAGTTTCGGTCGGAAGATCCCATCCAATTCCCCGTTTCAGGTCAATGATGATTTGTGCATCTTTGTTCTCCGGGAAAAGATAGCGGTGAAAACCTGTACGGGCAGTAGCAGTCAGTTCAACCGTAATATCTTCTTCTGGCAGCCATACGCGATAGTAACCGGGTCTGACCACTTCGTTTTTATGCTCAAATTTATGCTCGCGCTGATTATCAAGGGTAGGGATAAATGTTATATCTCCCAAGTCGCCAATACCTGTACCGCTTAGATGGGTGTGGCTAAATCCAACCAGAATAGAATCACTGTAATGATATCCCGAACACCAGTCCCATCCCTGAGTATGCTGGGTAGGTCCCAGCTGCACCAAACCAAAGGGAACATTTGCTCCCAGAAATACATGTCCGTGACCTCCTGTACCGATATACGGATTAACATATTGAGTAAGTTCCAGCTCTGTTACAGATAACTTCTTGTCAGAACTACAAGCATATAAAAGTAGGAGGAACCCCCCTATAAATAGAGGTTTCCATGATATTAAGAATTTCATAATTATTTTTATTGTTGTGTATCCACAGAAGAAACTGTGATTTGCTCTGTTATTTTTATATCATTGGATGATGAACCTACCATCACAGTAAAAGTTCCCGGTTCCACGATTCGCTTCATGTTTTTATCAATGATCGATAAGTCATCTTTTGTAAGAATGAAAGTGATTCGTTTTTGCTCCCCGGCTTTGAGAGAAACTCTTTCAAATTTCTTTAGCTGTTTCACTGGCTGCACAACCGATGCATAATCATCTCTTATATACAACTGTGCAACTTCATCACCTGCATATTTGCCGGTATTCTTCAGCATAAATGAAATCTCAAAAAGGCAAGGGCTTTTTTGTTCAATCCGGGGTTGAGTGTATTCAAACTGAGTATAACTGAGGCCATAGCCAAACGGATAAAGGGGAGAAGAAGTTATCTCCACATAGTCATGTCCTTTAGGGTTCTTTTTATTATAATAAACCGGAATCTGACCTACCGAACGAGGAACCGAAATCGGTAACCTGCCAGCCGGATTATAATCGCCGAATAGAATATCGGCAATGGCATTCCCACCTTCCTGCCCCGGATACCAGGCAGTGAGCAGAGCATCCGCATTCTCGGCAGCCCAGTTCATATTCAACGGACGTCCCTGGATATATATCACAATAACGGGAGCACCTGTTGCTTTTACAGCCTGCAATAAATGAAGTTGTTTCCCCAATAAATCCAGTGTTGAACGGTCAAACCCCTCTCCGCTTTCGATATCACTAATGCTTTCGTTGGTTGCGATGGCTGCTCCGGTTTCTATGTATTTCGTTTTAAAGTCACGCGCACTCGATCCTCCTACAACTACAATGGCAACATCTGCTTTCCTGGCAGCAGCAACAGCTTTGTCTATTTCCAGATGGGTAGTATCACGAATGGCACATCCTTTCACATATTGAATTTGGGTTTTTGGAAGTTTGCCTTTTATACCATCCAACACTGTTTTGATGTATTTCTTATCCTGAGGAGCGGTATAGTCTCCCAATTGGTTATACTGATTGTCTGCATTCGGACCAATTACGGCAATATTCTTCAGGTCCTTCTTTAAAGGAAGTATCTGGTTTTTATTTTCCAACAATACCACTACCTGCCGGGCAGCTTCACGTGACAGTTCAATATGCTCGGCATTTCGAACCACTTGTTTTGCTTGTTGCGGATCAACATACGGATTCTCAAAAAGCCCCATCTCAAACTTTAACCGTAAAACTTGTCTGACAGCATCATCCACCTGTTTCTCGGATAGCCGATTGTTTTTTACCGCATCTACGATCTTAATGTATGCATTTGCCCCCAAGTCAACCTCCACACCAGCTGTCAGCGCCAGGGTTGCAGCTTCTTCCATGTTGGAAGCCACTCGGTGACTTCCATAGATATCATCAATACTGACAAGATCAGAAACTACAAATCCCTGGAAATTCCAGGTCTTTTTAAGAAGATCGGTTAATAACTCTTTATTGGCTGTACACGGTATACCATCAATGGAATTGTAGGCAGTCATAACAGACAACGCACCAGCATCAATAGTTGCTTTAAAAGGGGGAAGAAAATTTTCGTGCAATTCCCGTTGACCAACGATAGCAGTATTTCCATTGTGTCCTCCTTCGGGGATGCCGTAAGCTATAAAATGCTTGATCGTTGAAATGATAGTATTCGGCTTGGAGAAATCTCCACCGCCATGCCCCCTGGCTACAGCCGCTCCCATCTGAGCACTCAGAACAGGATCTTCTCCGTATGCTTCTTCCACTCTCGACCAGCGGGGATCCCGGGAAAGGTCTAATACAGGACCGTAACCTATATGACCGCCTTGCAAACGAACCTCTTTGGATATGGCCGAAGCTACTTGTTCAACTAAGGCAGGATTCCAGGTGGATGCCATCCCTATGCCCGCCGGAAAAACGGTTGCTCCAATAGCCATGTGCCCATGCGGACATTCTTCAGCCAGGAATAAAGGAATTCCTAGACGGGTGTTTTCCATTACATATTTCTGCAAAGCGTTTCCGGCTTTGGCTGCCAGTTCTGGATTCAGTCCGTTTTCCAATGTTTTACGAGTCCACGGATCGGCTCTGTAGACAGCCCAGAACATGCCTACATGTTGCTCATCAATGAGCTTTTTAAATTTATCGGAATAAGAAACATTCTCTCCCTGTTTTTCGTACATTTCCCAGCCCATCGGACATAATAGCTGTCCGACTTTCTCTTCGAGTGTCATCCTACTTAATAAGTCCTGAACTCGTTCTTCCGTACTCAGCTTGGAATCTTTATACCGGAAGGAATTCTGAGCTGAAATCATTTGTTGTGAACCAAACAAAATGGATAAGATAAGTGAATAGGTTATTTTTTTCATGAATATTATAATTTAGATGAATGTACAAACCAACTGTCGGGGATATCCTGTGGCTCACTCCCATTAAAACTATACTGAAGTTTCAAAGTAAAGCCACCTCCACCCTCAATAAAATCGAGCTGGAATGGATGGTAACCTTCAGATAAGGCAGCCTGCCCGCTTTTTTCTATGGCAGAATGAAATCCGTCATTATCAACCGTTATTTCGTTGTTGATATAAAGAACTCCTCCGTCATCACAGGTAAGGTAAAAAGTATAAATGCCTGTTTGAGGAATTTTAATATAACCCTTATATTTCAAGGCAAAGGAAGAGGTAATAAATTCTTCCGGCACGATGATTTCGGGTACAATTTGCTCTTTGAGTGCGCCTGATTTTATATCTTTAGTACTTCTTACCTTGTCCATGTATAAGCCGCAACGCAATCCGGGATTCAGTTCTTTTTTATCCAGTTTTGCCCCTTTTGCCATCCTAGCCGGCCGATAGTTAACTGTATAAACATCGCCTCTGATTCCGTTCGGTCGGAACAAGGCAAATTTTAACTCTACCGGTTGGGTGATTTTTAGTGGGTTTTCCAGAAGGATAGATTTCCTATCTGGTAATGTACCATCTGTAGTATAATATACACTCATCTCCGGATGCGGATTATTCACTTGAAAGAATGTTTCTTTCGCAAAAACACTTTCAGCAGCAAAGCCAGTAAGATCAAGTAAACGATAGTTTATTCCTAAAGCATCCAGACGGGGACAGTGATCCAGTAAACGGTCGCTATAACTGTCATAAAGATCTTTATTGGTCCATAAACGTTCAGCCAGTGCCGTCATACGGGGGAACAGCAAAAAATCAGCCCGCTGTTCAGTGGGTATCCTTTCCGACCACATATTGGCTTGGGCACCTTTCATCAGGGTTTCTTTTCCTGCCGGAATACCCTTATATATTACGTCAAAGTGATAAACCGTATGAAGCGAATTTTTATCAGGCGGACGATTGAAATACAGGGGATTGGAAGATGATGTTATTACATTATTACCATTCTCAATTGCCTGAGACGGAACCTTGCTAACCCAATCACGCCAATACATCACATACACATCAGAACTAATGCCACCGTCCAGAATCTCATCCCAGCCTATTACTTTTCTTCCTTTTGATTCGATAAATTGTTGTACCCGATGAACGAAATAGCTTTGTAGTTTATCCACCGTTTCAATGTTTTCTCTCTCCATCAGTTGCCTGCAATTCTCTGATTTCTCCCAGGTATCTTTCTCCACTTCATCGGCTCCTATATGGATATATTGAGAAGGGAAGATCTCCATGATTTCAGACAAAACATCTTCCACAAATGTGTACACTTCTTCCTTGCAAGGACATAGAGGAATGGTAAAGAGTTTCCCCCACCCGATTTCCTTCTCATCCACCAGATTCGGATAAGCCGATATTGCTGCCAGCATGTGACCAGGCATATCTATCTCTGGAATAATCTCCACATGCCTGCTTGCTGCATAAGCAACCAGATCACGCAATTGATCTTGTGTATAGTATCCTCCGTACAGTTCTTTCCCCTCTTTTTTTATAATATGCCGTGGATCAATTTCAAAAGCCGGATTCTCCTTCGCCAGTTCCATGCAAAGACTGTCCTGATTATTATAGGTTCTCCAGGCACCCTGACTCGTTAATTCAGGATATTTCTTTATCTCGACTCTCCATCCCTGATCATCCGTAAGATGCAAATGCAGCTTGTTCATTTTATACAATGCCAACCGGTCGATGTGCTTTTTCAGATAATCAAGGGTAAAGAAATGACGGGACACATCGATCATGGAACCCCGCCAAGAGAAGGCAGGTTCATCGGTTATAGAAAGTACAGGAAGATAGATTGGATAATCAATCTTCTCTCCTTCCTCCATATAATACGGCAATAATTGACGCAGGGTTTGTATCCCGTAGAATAATCCCTGTGGAGTTCTTGCTTTCAGGGATATCTGAGAGGAAGTAATATCCAATTGATAGGCTTCTTCTGCTTCTATTTGATCAGAATAAACCAATACAATAGAATTAACACCACTGTTTGACGATAAACCTTGGCCCAATACCGGAGCAAGAAGTGATTGTAAATAAGCTGCCTCTTTCCAAAATAGTCCCTGGTCTTCCAGCACTAACCGGGTTTGGGCAGATAATTCAAATTGTCCGTTTCCTCTCTCTACATGCTGAGGGTAAGGAATCAGAGAAGGTAACGGTTTCTTTACCTGAGTAGTATATCCACTCATACACCATAGCAGAAGAAACGCGATTAAGATTGTTCTTTTATCCATTATTTAATAACTCCTAATTCCACAAGGCTATAATTTTCACTTTCATTCGTTAATTCTAGTGGTTCTATTTTGATGAACTGAGCCTTCACGTTATCATCGAACAATACATCCTGCCGTATCGGATTGTTCCGGATGTTGTTAAACAAATCATTTGCTTTTAATCTCCTCCAGTTCTTATTATCATTACTGATATAAAAATTATAACGGGCTATGTTAGCAGCCTCCACCTTATTTTCCGGAACATAGAAGAAGCCTTTTATGTTGGTTTCTTCACCTAAATTAACCACGAATGCCTCTTTGAAAGGAAGAGTTTGAACCGTCTTTCTGTTTTCTTCATTATCTAACGAATAATCAGGAGCCTGATAGATCTCCAGATTGTTGATAACCGGACAAGCCAGCGAGTGAGTAATATTTATCCTGAGTTTGTTGGTTCTAACAGCAGGGAAACATAATATCCGTTTATAACCAATAGTAGTGGCTTTCGTTAAAGGAAGCCAATTACCGGTTTGCTGATCCTGATATTCCACATTAAACTCAGCTATACGTTGCCCCAATGGGATATATTCCTGAAGAAGAAGTCGGTTGAATAACTGCGGTTCGGTTAATTCGACTTCCAGTGAAGCAGTGGTAACTTTATCATCTGTTGCCCAATAGGTATCATAATTGCCATCAAATAAATTATCAGGCGAATAAGTCTTTGAATTTCCCCGAACAGAACTGGCAAAAACTTTTCCTTTGGCCAGGTTTTCTTTAAAAGCCTTTTCCCGAGCTTCTTTAAATTCCATCAAACGGGTGGAATCAGTGGGATGGATTCTTCCCCGACGATCGGGTGGAACATTTAATAACAAATTGGCATTTCTTCCTACGGAAGTATAATAGATCTCCATTAAGTGTTCCAATGTTTTTACTTTATCATCTGTTGTAGGACTATAAAACCACCCCGGACGAATTGAAACATCCACTTCTGCCGGAACCCATTTTTCTCCATAAATATTTCCGCTGTTTAACGTATCTACAGGGGGAGAATTTTTGCCGGGTTCGAAACCTGTCACATTTAATCGCGACCAGTTTGTTTCTCCTCCGATTCCTTTTTCATTACCCATCCATCGGCAGCCTGGGCCAATATCACTGAATATAATTGCCTGCGGTTGGTGTTTATATACTACCTGATGAAACAAATCCCAGTTATATTCTTGCTTTTTCCCTCCGTGCCCTTCTCCATTGGCACCGTCAAACCATTGTTCGAAAACTTCTCCATAATTTGATAGGACTTCGGTTAAGGTATTAGCAAACGTCTGATTGTAGGCTGGTGTACCATAATCGGGATGGTTCTGATCCCAGGGAGAGAGATAGACGCCGAATTTCAATCCGTATTCTTTGCAGGCATCCGAAAGCTCCTTCAGTAGATCTCCTTTTCCATCCTTCCAAAGACTTTCTCTCACGGTATGTGTACTGTAATTACTGGGCCACAAACAAAAACCGTCGTGATGTTTAGCGGTTATAATGATGGCTTTCATTCCGGCAGCTTTAGCTGTTGCAGCCCACTGACGACAATCCACCTCAGTAGGGTTAAAAACTTTTGGATCTTCTTTGCCATCGCCCCACTCTACATTGGTAAATGTATTAGGACCGAAATGTATAAACATATAATACTCCATCTTTTGCCAGGCAAGCTGACTTTCGGTAGGTAAAGCTCCATAAGGCGTTGGAGGAGATGGTTCATTCTTACAGGAGAAGAGAAAACTTCCAACCAATAAGAACATAGATAGGTTAATGTAGCAATTCTTCATTAGATTTTTGTTTAAGATGATTTAATATGGGGGTTGTAGTCGTTCTGATTTCGGTTTTCAACTCTTCATTGAGTTGTTCAAAGACGACTATTTTATTTTCACCTTTCCTAAGCCAAACACCCGGAATGTATAAGGTTTGCTGAGGACCCACCTGCCAGTAGCGTCCTATATTTATACCATTGATAAATACAATGCCTTTTCCCCAGCTTTCCATATCCAAAAAGGTATCTCCGGTTTCAGATAGTTGGAAGGATCCTTCGTAGAAAACCGGTTTTCCTGATAAGACTTTAACCTTCTCCGAAATATTGGAGTACACGTCAGCACTCATCTTACTGAAATCCGGCATATCATTCATCGGCAGTTTAAACATATTCCAGTTATCTTCAATTTCAAACCCGTTTATTTTCACCGGACTAATAATACCTTTTGTGTTACGTACTATTTCTGGACCATAGTTAATTCTACCCATATTTTCAACCAGTATTTCCAGAGTAGAATTAAAGAGTATATCAACTTCAAGCGAATAATTTTTGTAATACCGATTCAAGACTCCTACCTTCTCACCATTCACATATACCACAGCATAGTCCCGTAATCCGGGGATCTCCAATGTACCGCTGATGGGTTGGTTAAACTTGCGGGTATATAATATATAACCATATCCCTGGTTTAAGGTTTCAAATGTCTGTGGAGTACGGTGTTGTACCGATTCCTGTTTTTCGAGCCAGCCTAATACATCTATTACTTTTGTTAGTTTGACCGATGGTATTTCAATAACTGGATTGGCTTGAGGAATCTCAGGAAGCGGATAGGAAACATACTTTTGTATGACAGTCCGTAATGAATCGAATTTCGGTGTGGTCCATCCAGCTTCACTAATGGGTGCATCATAATCATAGCTGGTTAGATCGGGCTGGATATCGTGGTTCTTGTCATAATTGGCTCCGCTGGTAAACCCAAAATTTGTACCACCATGAACCATGTAGAAGTTGAAAGACACATTCTTGTGTAAATACTCTTCCGTTTTACGGGCAATGTTCGAAGCATCGATAGCCGGATGAGGCTCGGCCCAATGAGCAAGCCATCTCGGATAAAACTCGGCTACCATATAAGGACCTTTTCCATTATGATACTGATCGACAGCTTTCTTTAGGTTGGCAATGTTTCCCTCGCCATTGGCTGTCGGCAAAACACCTTCGATTGCTCCGCCCTCGAATAACCAGGTACCGTCGGAAGTAAATAACGGAACATCAAAACCCGCGTCCACCAGTTGATCCTTTATTTTCAGATTGTAACTTCGGTGTTCTTCCAATGGAATATCTTTGCGTTGCGAGGCATACGAACCGAATTCATTTTCTACCTGCACCATAATAATAGGACCACCTTTGGTTATTAACAAATCACCGACTTCCTGGTAGAGTCGGTTAATGTATTTTTCTGTATATTGCAGGAACGGTGCATTATCCCGCCGCATTTCTAAGCCATCTACATTCTGCAACCACCAGGGATATCCACCAAACTCCCACTCGGCACAGGCGTAAGGGCCGGGACGAAGAATAACATGCAGCCCTTCTTCTCCAGCCGTTTGAATGCATTCCCGAAGGTTTTTATCACCTGCAAAATCCCAGTTACCGGGTTCTGTTTCATGAAGATTCCAGAAGACATAAGTTGCCACAGTATTTAATCCCATCGCTTTTAGCATCCGGAACCGGTGCTTCCAGTATTGATGAGGGATACGGGCATAATGCATCTCACCGGAAATAATTAACAGAGGATGACCGTCGTACACAAACTGCCCGTCTTTAATCACAAATGTATGACTGCTTTGTGCGGAGGTATAGTTAAAAGAATAAGTTAAAATTAAAACGATAAAAAGGAATTTGTGCAACGCTTTTTTCTTCATTTTTCACTGTATATATGAATGATGTTATTGAGACCTTGTTACTTTTACCAGTAAGGGCTCAGATAGTTTTTCTCCATTAATTATAGGATATAGATGAATGACCGTTTCTTTAGGCGTCATTTTGTTCAGGGTGTATTTTACAGTTAGCTTTCCCCGTTCTTTGGGCTTCAAATCTCCCGGGTCGGTGATTGTCAGATTCCCGTCATCGTTTTCAATGACGAACCGAAGGTTCATAGGCTTTGTAGTATTATTGGCATACCGTAATACAATCTCTTTGGATTTTCCGATCGTCATCCGACCAAAAGCCAAAACTTTCAGATTCAAATGCAAACCCTTCCCAAATGAATACGGATAATCTTCTTCAACCGGATGTTCAAACGGTATCACATTCCCTTTAATCCAGATACGGCTCTGCTCCTGACCATCCTTACTTAAAACAACAATTTCTTTGGAAAAAAATCCTGGACGATACAAAGGATTATAGGTTATAACAATCTCCCCTTTTTCGCCGGTATTCACGGGTTTCCGAGTAAATTTCTGGCTGATACAGCCACAACCAGTAATAATCTTACTGATTACAACTGGATGTTGGGTTCTATTGGTAAAGACAAACGTATGGGATACAGCCCCGTCTTTTTCCATGATCTGGCCAAAGTCATAAATAGCCTGATCAAAAGAAAGGGCTGATGATTCGGTTTGTGAATGTAGATTACCGGTGAGCGTCAATACCAGTGTAATCATAAAAAGGCTTCTCATGCTGAATGATTCTAATTTCTCAGGGAAAGAAGGCAATTCCGGTTAGAAGAATTGCCTTCTTTAAGATAAAAATATACAATCTTATACCTTAAACCTATTTCTTTTAATGAAATTTAAGTATAATCTGGTTATTTCGTGTATATACCGAATTCATATAAAGAGAATGTAGATCCTTCACAGAAAGTCCATTCAACATATCTGGCACAAATGGTGCCATACAGTACGATATATCTGCTGGTACCCGTTGTGCCCAATTCGTTCCATGTAGTACCATCATTGCTATATCTGATAGCAGATCCTGATATGGGTGATATATAGGCGTATAAAGCGGTAATATCGGTATATGTTTTTCCGAGGTCAATAATCATCTTCGCACCCGAAATGCCGTTAACGTACCAATATCCGTTCCTGTTCTCAATGCCATCAAACAAGTTGGCTGAAGTTCCTCTCTGAGAGGAAGGAGTAGTAGAAAGCGTTGCTGTCCATCCACTTTTATCGCTTTCCTGGCTGCCTTCAATATCGCTGACACCGGCTCCAGAATTAATCAGTCGTTCTTCGGTATTAATAGATAAATAAATGATATTCCTGTTGGTACTAATATAATTATCGCTACCATTTACCGCAGAAATACGTACTGGTATCAAATAAGTTTCTTCTGTCAGTGAAGAAAGTTGATTGTCAGCTATAGAGAAGTTTATCGAATCGGAAGATAAAGTTCTTCCTGCCGGAATAACAAGTTTCGTTTTATCAAAGTTGATCAGATTTTCCGGAACACTGGCATAACTTGTTTCATTCGCTAAATTATAACTCTCGATATAAGAATTATCCACTTCGATGGTTACTTCAAGACTTGAACTGGCCTCTTTCGTACAATAAACAGGAAACTTGAGAGAAACATTTCCCAGACTGCCAATAGGCGTATGGATAATGGTAAAATTCTCTCCCGACAAGGTCGTTGTCTGTTCCCGGAGATACACCTTATTGGAAGGATCTCCCATAACATCATAAGAATCATCGTCACCACAGGATTGCATGGTACATACAACCAGCAGGATCAAAAGATTGATTATATATCTATATTTAATTGAGATATTCATACCTTTTAATTTATATTATTAGTAAATACAGATGCTTCCGGATGATTACTGGGTACATTTATTGTTATCATCTTTCAGCCACTTCACATACGAACTCTTGTCGAATGAATTCAATGCACCACCTCCGGTATTATCTCTTACCGTATTGGACCAATCAACATCATATCCGTTGCCGGTTGCATCTTTGAATATATGGCCCTCTCCTTCGTCGAATTTCCAGTATGCTACCAGACCGGTAGATTTGGCATCTACTCCACAAATACCTAGTTGCAATTCACTGGTTGTCAACGCACGATCCCATACACGGGCCTCAGCAATCCGGCCATTGAAATATTGTTTGGACGGATAATTTTCCCATGACATACCAATCTCCAATCGCTGGAATACAGAACTGGTTGAACCTGCCAGCTCGGAGTCTTTCACACCGTCTACATACATCACATAGGTACTTCCATCAAACGTCAACGAAATAGTGTACCACTGACCTGTATTGAAACGGGTCGTCGAAACGACGCTACCTCCCGGACATACCCATTGCAGAGAGTTAATATCCTGACCATTTTCTCCGAAGCGAAGCATATTGGAAGCTGTTTCATCTTTGGAAGTAAAGCTGCACAAGCGGCTGATCTGTTCCGGACTTGTATGCCAGGCATTGATATAGCACTTTATTTCGTAGGTATAATTCGGCAAATCGACTGCTTTATTATCTGGGAAAATATAGTTACTATACATATTATAATCGCTGATATCCAGTGTATGGAAATTCAATACGCGGGATACTCGTAAATAAATCGTTTTCGAAGAGTTAAGAACCCTCATACCTGTTCCCTGTACATCTTTAATCGTAACGGGAATAATATAGGTTCGTCCGGTTACAAACTCTTCGGTAGATACTACTTTCACTGTAACACCTGTTGAAGAAGCACTTCCGGCTTTGATAACCCCCTGTGTACCATCCATCTGAATAGCATTGTCGGGAATGGGATAATAATTTGTTCCGTTTTCACTGTTGTAAGCGTCCACTAAAGAGTTATCCAACGCAAAATCTACCGCTATATCTTCAACTACTTTCTCTGTCGCCGAAGCCGTAACCGTATAGGAAGCCGGTGTATCCTCCACTACAAACCTCACCACCGGATTACTTTCCGTTCCTGTCATTAAAATTACACTCTGCCCATAATCATTGTCATTGCATCCTGCAGCAAATATGAGCAAACCATAAACAAATAACAGGCTCAGTTTCATATATATATTTGTCTTCATATTTATATCTATTTAATTATTCTGTTTTCGAATCCACCCTTTAATAAACTGCGGGATTAACAATCTGAATACAGCGCCTCAGGTTATAATAAGGAATACCAGTTTTCGAGAAATAATCACGGTCGAGGTAAAAGGCGCCAAACCCTCCTTTCCTTCCCTGAGTGGGGTTCCATCGTGCCATTCCTTCCAGAGAATACATCCGACTGCCGTCTGTGGTAAGTGTATTACCATCCGCTTCAGTAAAAGGCGATCCACCATTTTCATACCAGCTGCCGAAGTTTTCTACAACAATGAATTTGGAGGGAGGTGCCCAACTAATCAGATTATAATAAGATTGCAGACGAGTAGCAGAGTGTTCGGTAAAACCCTGTGTATAGGCCTGCCTGATATAATAATCTACGTATGGTTCGGTTTCTTCCGGAGGATAATGGGTAAAGAAATCAATCATAAATAGCACGTCGGGATATTTTCCTCTCGGTCCAAAAAATTCTCCAACGGCTTCCGCTACTATGGCAATGTATTTTGAATTTTTGCTCCATATCGAGCCCGATGCCGGTTCATAGTCTATGTCAATACCATCAACGCCTGCATCCAGTGCCCATTGTACCAAATATTTGCCATAAGCTTTTAAAGCTTCTTCTCGATAGGCTTCCAGTTGGTCGCCATCCTCCATTTCCGTACCGAGATCATACTCTTTGCCCTCATACGTAAATACCTGATTCTTACTTGCATCAGCATGGATCACGAAACGTGTTCCTTTTACCTGCTGGCAATGTTTCATATCTTCGTAAGCTACCGGCAAAAAATCTTCAGAGGGCACACCCATCCACAGATTGACGATATCAAGGCTATCCGGAAGTCCCATAATGCGTTCTCCCCAAGACGCTGGATCTTTATAAGGATCTTCAACCCCTTCGATAGGAGCATATGCAGCATAGTATCCAAAGAATAATGTATGGTCTGATTTCTTATAAGCTCTCAGATTCGCGTAGTATTGCTCATCATACGTTTTCAACCTTTGAACTACTTCAGCCTCTACATCCGTATCGCAACTAATGAATAGTGGGGATAATATAAATAGAATCAATAAGCTGAATAGCTGAGTTTTTATCTTTTTCATCTTCGTTCAATTTTGATAGTAAACAATCATTTCTTATCCCACCAGAGTTTCACTCCTCCGTTGTCCTGTCCACCCAGTTTTGACACACCTGTCAACACTCCTTCTCTGTTGTTATTGTACTCAGATTGAGGATAAGGGATGCGACGCACCTGAATATCAGTATCAATGGAACCATTGCTGTTGTTCGTAACCACAGGAATCAATTTCGGATATCCGGTCCTACGGAATTCAGCCCAACCTTCGGGGCCATCCGGAAATAAGGCTATCCACTTCTGTGTAATGATCCGTTCCAAATTTTCTTCTTCGGAAGCTGAAGCATCCCAGGCAATTGTAATCGAACTGGGTGCGGGCGCATTTAAAGAAGAACCTTGTGCATTGTCGACAAATCCTATGGGAGTACTGGTTGCATCAGCAATATAAGTATCGTATCCACTGATGTTGTTTTCCTCGAAAGATGCAGCAATTCCTCTTTCATAAAATTCCTGTGCTGTTCCCCCCATCGGCCAGCCACGAAGTGCTCCTTCTGCTCTGAGGAAGAAAGATTCAGCGGCCGTCATCCAAACAATCTCTGTAGAGTTCTCGTCCACATTAATGTTTGAGATATACCTTGAGTCTACATACCTGTCCCAGACGGAAGTAGAAATTCCCTGCCGAACTCCGTGATAACCTCCATCTTCAGTGGCACGGGTAAAGTAAGCAGCCAACCTCGGATCGTTGTACCCATTCATGTAGGCATCCATAGAGGCTCCCATTCGTGCTTCACCGGCGTTGAAGTTATAAGCTATATCATATAATGGATGAAAATAAACAAGGTTAGAAGAATGTTTCAAAGTAGCCCTTTCATTGGCGGATGAGATAAAACCAATAGTATTATCTACTGATTTTTTTTGCTTCGGCTTCCGCCAGAGAAGGATCCGCAAATCTTACCCGGAGTGCGAGGCGTAAACGAAGTGTATTGGCGAACTTCACCCATTTAGTTGCATCTCCACTGTAAACCAAATCGTAGTCTTCAAGGATTGTAGCGGAAGGATTACCATGTACATAATCAGTCAACACGTCAATGGCTTCGTCCAGTTCTTCAAAGAATTTCTTATAAACTTCTTCCTGACTGTCGTAGTTGTTGCTTAACGAACCGCTTCCGTAATTTATATAAGGTATAGGCCCATACGCATCGGTCACCCGGTGCATAGCTTCTACTTTAATAACCGTTGCAAGGGCTGCTATCTGGGGACGTTGATGCTCATTTGCTATCTTCACGATTTCCTGCCAGGCGGGCATCACCCGTGAAAATGGCTTGGTAAACGATTGCTCAATCCAACCCGTGATAAAGTTATAAGAACCATTGTGGCTTCCACTGTACCATGTACCTGTGGGAGCAATATAGCCGGAGAACAAGTCGCTGCTAAGTCCCTGTGCCACCTGGTAGTCACTACTTTCGTTGCCACCACCGTCTTTAAACAATACCACATTCTTTTGCATTTGAGTAAAGAAAGAGCCTGTTTTAAGGTCGTCAGCCTCCATCATTTCCTCCGTTGCTTCATGCTTGTTGGTATTATACCCTTCAAAAGAATCTGTACATGCTATAAATAGGATAACGAATAATATGTACGATAAGGGTAATTGAGTCCAGGAAATTATCTTATGTGTATTCATAACTTTCTAATTAACTAAGATTGATTAAAACTGTACCTTCACTGAGAAACCCAGATTACGCAGGCTTGGCAACATAAAATAATCCACACCCTGATAGTAAGTTCCCGTATTAGCTGTCAGTTCAGGGTCATAAGGAGCTTTTCTGTAGAAGAAGAATAAATTACGACCCGTAAAAGAAACATTGAGTCCTTTTATCACGTTTGTCCATTTACTGACAGGTATATCATAACCCAGTGAGAGTTCACTCAAACGTACGTTGGTTGCACTATAGGTGTACATCGAACCGATACCGGATGTGCCACCACCTACTGTCTGATAGTATTCTTTGGCAGGAATGTATCTGCCATTCACCAAAGCCCCTCCGGCATCGCGTGCTTCCGCAGAAGCTTTGGATACACCGAATGCGTCCAGCATGGCCTGTGTATTGGAAACTACGATTCCTCCCACCCGTGCAGTAATCAGGAAGCCCAAAGAAATTCCGTTCCAACTGACAGTATTGTGCCATCCCATATTGTATTTAGGACTACTGTTTCCGGCATATACGAAGTTATTTTGGTCGGCAACTACTACCTGGTCGGACGGATGTACATAGATAGCTCCATGTTCGTCGGTTTTGAGTGTATTCACATAGATGTCTCCCATAGAGCCTCCTTCTTTCAGTACCATCTTATAACTTCCTGTACCTCCCATATCAATTTCGGAAAGAGATATGATCTCACCGGTAACAGGGTTTGTCCATTCCGGGAGGAGTTCTTTAATCTTATTCTTATTTAAAGAATAAGTAAGTCCGGTATCCCATCTTACTTTCCCAAAGTCATCGCCATATCTGAGTCCTATCTCTATACCTTTATTATCAACTCGTCCGGCATTTAAAATCACACTAGTATAACCCGAAGATGAAGATAAGGTCGGTTCGAAGAACTGGTTGTAGGTACTTGATTTATAGAAAGTAGCATCCAGTTTCAACTTGTTTTTAAAGAATGCCATATTAGTTCCTACCTCCCATGATTTGGTACGCTCAGGTTTCAGAGCCGTATTCGGCATCCGGGTTTGCGTTACCGGATAACCTCCCGACAGGCTGTAAGTCGGTATTGTCAGGAATGGTTCCGGCTCGTTACCTACTTCCGAGTAAGATACACGTAGCTTTAAATAAGGCAGAATGTTATTCTGTATTCTAAAGATCTCCGTAATAATACCGGAAAGTCCGATAGTCGGATAAAAGAAGGAATTGGTATCGGATCCAGCTAGCGTAGAAGCCCAGTCATTACGGGCAGTCATATCCAGATAGACCATATTCTTATAGCCCAGCTGCATACTGGCAAAGATGGATTGCTTTTGTTTTTTATAACCTTCCTGTGAAGACTCCGATGTTGTTTTATTCACATTGGCATAGGTAAACAGGTTGGCAACCCCATGAAGTTTACCTCCATACATATTCTGATCATACTTCACATCTTCTATACTTGCACCGATATTGGCAGTCAGCCCAAACATATCGTTGGCGAAATATTTATTGATGCTCAACAAGGCTTCTCCATATATCTGACGGGTAGATGTTTCGTTCAATGAATAATACCCATTATCGGACGCAAACAAAGTATTGGTGGAAGCGTGGTATTTCTTCTCATATGTATCGTTGCTTTTATCCAGTTTGGCCCGTCCGGAAAGGTTGATCCAATCGGCAAATTCATACTTCAAGGAGATATTGGTCATGTAGCGTTCTTTGTGATTGATAAACCGGTCGCGCTCAATAATCCAGTAAGGATTTTGCATGGACAAACCCTGGTCGCCATAAGGCCAGAACTGGGTTTGAAGGTTGCGTGACGCATCATATCTTTCGAAAGTCTTCACTTTTTCAAAATCATCTCCGGGAGGGAATAAATATACCGGAACCAACGGATTGAAATACAATCCCTGTGAGGTCATGTTTTCTTCCTTCACATTGCTCGTCATAAAACCCAGATCCAGCGTCATCTTATCTTTGAGGAATTTGGATGTATTGCGGACAGAGAAGTTGTAGCGTGTATATTCATTGTTACTGATGATACCATCGGCGTTTACACTTCCCAGAGACAAGTAGGTTTGGTTTTGCTGAGTACCGGTTGACAGACTGATAGAGTTAGAGATATTTACCCCTGTCTGGAAGAAATCTGCCGGATCGTAGCTGGAAGGAATCGATAGTTTTTCTCCCCAGCTATAGTAACTTCCCTGTTCGGATGGTCCGTATGTGTTCTGGAATTCGGGCAGCAACAACGGAGAAGAGAAAGAAGTATTATTCGATACAGTAACAGAGAGCCTACCTTCTTTTCCTTTCTTGGTGGTAACCAATACAACCCCGTTGGCAGCCGAACTACCGTATAAGGCAGCAGCCGAAGGGCCACTCAGTACAGAAATGCTTTCAATGTCATCCGGATTCATATTCGAGATACCGTCACCTGTTTGTCCTGCACCGGAGAAAAGGTCATCCGGTTGTGCTGTGGAGAGGCTGGGCATAGGAATACCATCAATTACATACAAAGCATTGTTATTACCCGAAATGGATTTAACCCCTCTCATCACTACGCGGGAAGATCCACCGATACCACTTGATGAACTATTGATAGTGACACCTGCTATTTTACCATTCAGATTATTAACGAAGTTGGCATCCGATACCTTGTTTATATCACTGGCAGAAAGTTGCTGTACATTATAGGATAATGATTTGGCTTCTTTCCGGATACCTAAGGCAGTAACAACCACCTCGTTCAATGCAATTTGGTCTTCAGTCATAGTGATATTCAACTGCTTGCCGTCTCTCACTGTAATCTCCTGGCTGGTATAGCCGGTATAAGTAATCAGCAGCACATCACCGGTATTCACGCTCATCTGGAAATTACCATTCAGGTCGGTAATTGTACCGCCGGTTGTGCCTTTTACCCGTATATTCACCCCGATAAGAGGTTCTCCCGAGTTATCTCTCACAATCCCTTTAATAGGGAACTGCGAATCCTGTGCAACAACATTCAATTTACTGGTCGACAGGATAATCTGTTTATCTACAATGGTGTAACTGATATTTGTTCCTGCAAATATCTCATTAAGCATTTGCTTGATATCTCCATTACGGTTTTTGAGGGATATAACACGATTGGTCTGGATCGTCTTATCATTATAGAGAAATACGTAATCAGAATTTTCCTCTATATTGTTTAGCACCTGCTCAATGGTTGCGTTAGTCATTGAGATCGCAATTTTGGTTTTCTGCGCATATCCAGATGCAGCCTGCATGTGGAAAGCGACGAAAAACAATAATACTAAACTAATCTTCATGGCTAAAGGAAGTTTTAGATTTATAGCACATTTCAGCATATGCGCTATAAACGGATGTTTTTTTTCATAACTTTACGGCTAACTAAAGTTTGTTACTGGTAATGAACTATTGGTTTTGATTTTCGGACGAATTTGCGAGACTCTGCCGAAAATCCTGAATGTAGGGAAGGTGGTTGTCTGACAGCCCCTTCTTTTTAGTTTTTCATGTATTGCTATTTCATAGGCAACTATTGGTTTTAAGATTTGTATTAATGTAATTCTACTTTAATTTTCTTACGGGATAAGGTTCCGTCATCATGCTGAACCGGCTCTTCAATACTCCATTTCATGTGAGCAGATTTACTCAGGTAATCGAGTATCTGTATCAGGGTTTCATTCTGGAATGTCGCCCGGTATTTGTATTCCTTACCGGATTTATTTTGGAACTCTATATCTGTATTGAAATGCCTGGAAAGCCGTTTAAATATATCATCAAGTGGCGCATTGCGAAAAATCAGCTTCCCGTCTTTCCAGGCAGTTTTCTCATATACATCTATAATTGATTTCTGAAAAGTGTCAGAAGATTTGTCATAAGCCAGTCGCTCTCCGGGTTTCAGCGAAATTGTTTGTTGTTGATCAGGGGAAATTACGCTTACCTGACCTTTTTCCAGTACGGTTTCAATGATGGACTCATCCGGATAAGCATTCACATTAAACTGTGTTCCATACACGTAAACGCTCAAGCCATTGGCCATAGTCACATAGAAAGGTTTTTCGGGATTGGCTTGAACCTCAAAATATGCTTCTCCCTCCAGTTCCACTTTCCTCTCCCGGGAATCAAAATTCAAGGTATGGCGAAGCTTCGTGCCGCCATTCAACCACACAACAGACTGGTCAGGAAGTTCATACCGGGTAATCGTACCCCTCGGTGTGTTTATTTCAGCATATCGGGTCTCCAACTCCGGTTTAGAGAAATTCAAGTAAGTAAGGATAAGCGTAGTGACCAGCAATGGCAAGGACAAAAATGCAGCATAGCGCATCCATTGTTTTTGTAAGCTGACTTTCCTTTCTTTCCGTATTACTTTTTGTGTACGTGAGAAAGCAGCTTTTACATCAATGTCTTCGATTTCTTTTATATCTTGAGCAATAGACAAAGAGAGTCGCAGATTTTGTAGGTGACCGCGCAATTCTTCCGAACTTTCCAGCGCCCTTTCAATTTCTTTTTGTTCTTCAGCTGTACATTTGCCTAAGCAGTAATTAAGTAACAATTCAGGGGTAAACATAGTATTATTGCTTTTAATAGGGTTATTCATCCTTTTCTTTGTCCATTCATTTATTAGTAATACAACTGGCCCGACAGAAAAGGACAGGAGAAAAACGTTTTTTGAAGAATAAATTCAAAAAAGATGTTCGCTCATTCTATTCACATTGTTTTTTAGTTCAAACTTGTTTCAATTCATTTTTTTATCTAACTTGCATTGCATTTGAACGCCTAAATACCATATGAGAAACACTATACCCTACAGTAGCCATGAAATTCGTTTTAAAAAACTATACGAGGAATACTATGCCCCTTTCTGCCTGTATGCCAAAAGATTTATTGAAGACCGCTATGTAAGGGAGGACATTGTATCTGATGTATTCGCAACACTTTGGCGAAGAAGGGAGGAAATAGACTTAAGGCCGGAGACTGCCCTTGCTTTTCTAAAAATGTGTGTGAAGAACAGTTGCCTGAATCACATCAAGCACCTTCATTACGAAATTGATTATGCGGAGGTATATAAAAAGAAAAAACCATTGTATGAACAATCTCCGGATACCCTATATAATCTGGAAGAATTATACGAACTGCTCTACAAAAGCCTGGAGAAACTACCAGAGAATTACCGCCTTGTTTTTATCAAGCATTTCTTTGAAGGAAAAACACATGCGGAAATAGCTGAAGAGTTGCGGTTAAGCGTTAAATCAATAGATCGTTACAAACAAAAAGTTATTGCAATACTCCAAGAGGATTTAAAAGATTATCTGCCTCTCCTGCTCCTCGTGCTTTATCAGTCTTCTGGTTACTCCGGGTAAATAGGTTCCTGCGACTTCCACTTAATCCAGTAGCATCCGACTTAAATGCCAGTAGGTTTTGACTCAACTTCCGGTAGGTTTGGAGGCAATTCCCGGCAGGCAATTTGAATAAATGTCCGACAACAATCTTCTACAGCATCGGCGGCGGAAACATGGCTCATGTATCTTATGATGATATTTATTTATTATATTCATTATTATATATTTATTAAAGAGGTTACATATAAGGTCGAGGATAAGGTTGATAGTATGGTTGACTTTATTAAGGAGTAGATTTTAACAGATAATTATCTTATAACAATCTTTATACCAACGGATTATAGATTAAAATTAATCTCATTTTCGGAGTATTGAATGTTCCTATCGAATGCTTTCCGGCAATTCCTCAGTCATCGGTGCATTCGAGTGCCTTCTATAACTTCGTTCTACCCCATTCATAGTCCTTCCGCGTTATAAGGGTAGGACGAAAACAGATGAATAAAAGCAAAACACTATCAAAAAAAGAATACAGAGATTTTGTATAATCCGAAAAGGATGCTTTTCTTTGTATTCAGATTGAGACCATTGTTAATGACTAAAATCACTCCTCTTGATTCCATGCAGGCTTTCTCCTCTTTCTTTCTGGAAAACCAGGAGAAGTTTCTCTCTTTTGCCTGTTCTTATACCAGAGACAGGGCAGAAGCCGAAGATATCTTAATGGAGTCCATGATTACTTTATGGGAGAATCGGGAGAGATGGCAGGAAGGAAGCAACCTTCACGGACTGCTCCTAACCATCGTCAAAAACAAATGCCTCAATTACCTGCAACATGAACAGATTAAATTCCGGGCACAGGAAAACATTAATGAACACCGTCAGAGAGAACTTAGTCTAAGGATTTCAACTCTCGAAGCTTGTGAACCAGATTCTTTGTTTAACAATGAAATACAGCTTCTCTTATCCAAGGCCCTGAAGAAGCTTCCCAGTCAAAGCCGAAAGATTTTCATCTTGAGCCGACAGGAAAATACACCTAATAAAAAAATAGCAGAACAATTAGGTGTATCCGTAAAAACCGTTGAGTTTCACATTACTAAAACACTTAAATTCCTTCGCCAGGAATTAAAAGATTACCTGGTTTCCATTCTTTTTTAAAAAAAGTTCTCTTTTCCATTAGGGTTGTCATTTCGTGGACTGTTATATATACAGAAGAGAGAAAAAAGAATTTTTTTACTCTTCCCTTGATATAATAACAGAATAACTAAAATGAATCAGGCAACCTTACATAAATATTTTAAAGGCATAGCTTCCCAAAGAGAAGAAGAGCTGATTCTTGAGTGGCTTGAGTCCTCTGAAGAAAACAGACAAGCTTATCTGAAAGAGCGTATGCTTTATGATGTTGCCTTATTCTCTGGCGAAAAAGAAGAGCCGTCAGCGCGGAAAGAAAAAAGACGTTTTATCCCCTTGATCAAATGGACAGCAGGCATAGCAGCTTCTTTACTCTTGCTTTTAAGCTCTGCAATCCTGATTAACGAATATTTATATTCCTACGATGCCCATCAGCAAACAGTTACCGTTCCTGCCGGGCAAAGGGCTCATATTGTGTTGGCGGACGGGACCAAAGTCTGGCTGAATGCAAAATCAACTTTAAAATATTCAGCCAGCTTTGGTCAGCATGACCGAACCGTAGAGTTGGATGGAGAGGCATACTTTGAAGTTACCAAAAACACCAAGATTCCTTTTCTGGTAAATACTGAGAACAACCAGATCAAGGTAGTAGGAACAACGTTTAATGTAAATGCTTATAAAGGCACCAATGAATTCGAGGCAATGCTGGTAGAAGGTATTGTGGATATCTATCCAGCCAACCAAAATCAGCTCATTACCCGGCTGTCGCCTAATGAGCTTTTCATTGCACAGGGAACGACTTATAGAAAAAAAACTGTAGGGTCATACGAGCATTTAAGATGGAGAGAAGGTTTGTATTGTTTCGATGATGCGCCCTTCGGAGTCATCTTAAAAAATCTCGAGAAATATTACAATATTAATTTCGTGGTTGATAATCCGGAGATACTGAATTACCAGATCACCGGTAAGTTCAGGGAGAAAGATGGTGTGGAGCATGTGCTCCGCACCATTCAAAAAGATCACAAATTCACTTATACTATAAGTGAAGACAGAGAAACGGTGCGGATAGATTAATGAAATGCAAACAATGGAACAACCTTATAATTTAGTACGAATCCCTAAAAAATAACAAGTATGAGATAAGAGAGAAAACAAAGCCTTTTTAAAAAAAGGAATCGGAAAGTACCCCCATACTTTCCGATTCAAAACAGTCACAAATCGACCTTAATCAATTTATTAACTTAACACATTACAAAGATATGAGAAAAATTTCTTTGTCGGGACATTTTTGCCCAAGAAGTTTAGCTTTTAAGCATTTTTTGCTTACTGCCAGAACTCTTTTCCTTCTTTTTACGATCGTAACTTCTTCTGTTTACGCTTTTCCCCAACAAAATGGTAACACAGTAACCGGAACCGTTAAAGACTCCGATGGTCTGGAAGTAATCGGTGCTAATGTAGTGGTGAAAGGTACTACGAATGGTACTATTACTAACTTCAATGGAGAATTTACGCTTAACAATGTTAATATCAATGCTGTTATTCTGGTATCGTATATCGGATATAATCAACAAGAAGTAGTTTATACAGGGCAGCCACTTGCCATCGTGTTGGTAGAAGATGCTTTGGCAATTGATGAAGTGGTGGTAACGGCATTGGGTATCAAGCGTGACCGGAAATCGCTGGGATATGCTTTATCCGAAGTAAAAGGTGATGCTTTGACACAAACTCGTGATGCGAATGTGGCAAATGCCCTTTCAGGGAAGGTAGCCGGGCTACAGGTAAAGCAAGCCAGTACAGGTGTTGCCGGATCAAGCCGGATTGTATTACGTGGTAATAACTCAATTGGTGGTAATAATCAACCTTTAATAGTTGTTGACGGTATACCTATCAATAGTGAGACTGGAGGTTCCGACGACTTATGGGGAAATAAAAATATTGACCGTGGTGGTGGTATGAGTGATATATCCCCAGACGATATCGAAACAATTTCGGTACTTAAAGGACCTGCCGCCGCTGCCCTTTATGGTTCCCGGGCAGGTAACGGTGTTATCATGATAACGACTAAAAAAGGACAAGGCAAGAAAGGAGTTGGTATTTCATTCAATTCAAATTTCACCTTCGAGAATCCATTGACCATGCCTAAATTTCAGAATGAATATGGACAAGGAGAAAATGGCGTATATGGACAAAATGCAAAATACAGCTGGGGTGAAAGAATGACTGGTCAGCAACGTAAAGATCTGGGTGGTAGAGATGTGATTTACTCACCAGACAACAATGACCTAGAAGATTTCCTACGGACTGGAACCACCTGGACCAATAGCCTTGAACTAACTAGTTCAACTGATAAAAATTCTGTTCGTGTAGGAATTATGAACTTGAATAACAAAGCTGTTGTCCCCAATAGCGATTTTAATAAAACATCATTCACTGTTCGTGGAACCGCTAACTTGACCAATAAATTGTCTTTAGACTCAAAGATTACTTATATCAATCAAAAAACCAACAATAGAATTAAATTAACAGGTGATCCCGATAATATTTTTTATAACTACCTGTTAATGCCTCGCTCTATTCATTTCAGCGATTTAGCCGCTTATCCGGGAAATGCTTATCCTAATAATACAATAAACCCTGTTTCCGGTGCAAATATGTCCGGAGGCGTAGTTAGATGGTCAGATGGTATCAGTGGAGCAGTATTGAATCCTTATTGGGCTACTCAGAATAATACCAACAGTGACAGAAAGCACCGTTTTATTGGTTTTGCTTCTCTAAAATATGAATTCACCGACTGGTTAAACATCCAGGGACGTTATGGTATGGACTATCAATCGGCTCAATATAAAGATAAAATGGGGACTGGTGTTCATTATTGGACCACCTCAGGTGATTATAGCATGACGAAAGAAGATTTCTATGAAATTAACACAGACTTTCTTATTACCTTTAATAAACAAATAGCCGAAGATTTTGGTTTGGTAGCTACCGCAGGTGGTAATATTATGTACAGAAGAAACGAAGGTTTGACTTCACAGACCAACGGATTAATTATTCCAAATTTTTTCACAATGAGAAATGGGGTCATGCCTAAGACCCATGATTATATGACCAGAAAACAAACTAACTCGTTGTATGCCACCACGTCTGCATCTTGGAGAAATATGCTTTATCTGGATCTTACTGCTCGTAATGACTGGACTTCTTCTTTAAATCCGGATAATCGCTCTTACTTCTATCCTTCCGTTAGTGGTAGCTGGCTATTCACAGAAACATTTAAAAAACTTACTTTCCTAAATTATGGTAAATTACGTGTTTCCTGGGCACAAGTAGGTAATGACACTGATCCTTACAGTCTTTACAATTACCGAGAACTAAACACCAGTTATGTGGTAAATGAATCTACTGGACAAATTGAAACAGTTCTGCAGGGACTAAAATCAGACACACGTGCATTGTATAATTTAAAAAATGAAACCATTAATTCTTATGAAATTGGTCTGGAATTAAAAGCATTCAATAATCGCCTGGGATTAGATATTGCTTACTATAACAAAGAAGCCAAAAATCAAATTTTAAAAATGAATACCCCGCCATCTACCGGTTATTCTTATAGAAATATAAATGCTGGTAATGTACGTAATAGAGGTATCGAAGTATTATTGACAGGGACACCTGTTCAAACAAAAGATTTTACCTGGGATATAGCCTTAAACTTTTCAAAGAACGAAAATAAAATTCTGGAATTAGCTGATGGTATACAAAGACAAGAGTTACAACATTCTTCGTTAAACAGTACTTTAAGAATTGTAGCTGAAGTAGGCGGATCTTATGGAGATATTTTAGGTAGAACATTAAATAGAAATGAAAATGGAGAATTGATCGTTGATAAAGACGGACTACCTGAATATGGATCAGAGTATGTGAAATTAGGTAATAATAGCCCTGACTGGATGGGAGGTTTAAGCAATACTTTCACCTATAAAGGTTTTGATCTTTCATTCCAAATTGATATGCGATATGGAGGTGATGTATATATGGGATCCATCCGTACAGGTTCAGAGAGCGGCATATTAACTTCAACTTTAGAAGGACGTGAATCCATGTTAATAGAAGGGGTTACAGCTGATGGAACTAAAAATTCAGTGGCTACTACTGCTCAGAAATACTGGACAAGATTAGCAGAAGGTGCTGAACCATGGATATATGATGCAACAAATATTCGATTAAGAGAACTTAGCTTGGGCTATACTTTGCCGAAGAACCTATTAAGAAGAACGCCCTTCCAGAACGTAAAACTCAGTTTTGTAGGAAGAAATCTTTGGCTAATTCATAGCAAAACAAAAGGCTTTGACCCGGAAGGTAGTGCGTCCACCGGAAACGCTCAAGGTTTTGAATTTGCATCTATGCCTATAATGCGTAGTCTTGGTTTCAATTTAAATGTAACATTCTAAAAACAAAATCTATGAAAACAAAAAATATAGCATTATCATTCCTGCTTACTTTAGGCTTGAGCACTATAGGATGTACCGATGGATTTGATGCCATTAATACGAATCCCTATGAACCAACAGACGACATGTACGATTTCTCAAAAACAGATTTAGGAGGCATTTTAAAAGATGGAGCTGTTTATGAGCATGGCGCTGGCGCTGCAGAAGTACATCAACGTGTTAAAGCTCTAGGATATGATATATTCTCTCAATACACAATTGGCAATAGCGTTAGAAAATATACACCAAATGATGGTTATAGTGATCTTTATTGGAAAACACATTATAACAATTGGCTTTCCATATTAAACCTCATTATTAAAGATGCGCAAATATATGAAGGACGTGAAAACTCAATGGCGTTGGCCCGGATATGGAGAGTATTTCTACAATCAAGATTTATCGATTTCTTTGGTCCGGCTCCTTTCCCGAAAGATCCTGAAGATGACAATCCACCTTATGAAGCTTTAAAAGACCAGTTTGACTTCTTCTTTAGTGAACTTGATGAAGCGGTTAAACAATTCGATCCAAAAGGTGACTTCATCAGCGGTGAAGATCAGATATATTGGGGGAATATGGATAAATGGAAAAGATTTGCTAATACTTTAAGGCTCCGTCTGGCTATACAAGTTTCAGAAATTGATCCTAACCTGTGTAAAACCCAAGCTCAGGCAGCTTTTGATGCAGATGGAGGTATCCTGAATTTTGATGAAGATGCAAGAGTTGCTATGGAAGCTCCTGGTCGATGGGGAAGACAATATCCTTATTATATGTATCAGGTTACCTGGTCAGGACCGGAAATGATGACTACTTCTATGGAGAAAGTATTAACTAATATCGGAGGCATGCCTTATATTTACACAAATAAAAGTGGAGAACCAGTTTTAGATGCTGATGGTAAAATTATTACTCCTGATGCTCCAACGAATGTTGATCCTCGTGGAACACGTATGTTCGATCCAGGTACTAAAGCTAGCAACTATAAATGGGCAGGCATGACACCCGGTCTTAACGATGTAACTGACGATTTAAAAGCAGCAGCTTCTCGCATGAGTCAGATATGGATTATTCCCAACGACCAAAGAAATACAGATATCTTTTTGTATTCTGAGGCATGTTTCCTGGCCGCAGAAGCGACAGAACGTTTTGCTGTAAATAGTGGAAAAAGCGCAAAAATGTGGTATGAAGAAGGGGTGCAAGCTTCTTTTAATGCCTGGGGATTAAGCGAACAACAAGCCATTCAATATTTAGCCTCCAATCAGAAAAATTTATGGGGAACGTCAGCTAATTACGATGATACAGAAGGAGCGGGAAATACAAAGCTTGAAAAAATTATCACCCAAAAATATATTGCTGGCTATCCTGACATCTCTGCACAAGCCTGGAATGATAAACGCAGACTAAATTTACCTGCATTTGATATACCTGAAATCAGAGATGGTGGTTCGGGAACATATCCGAATAACAATAACATTCTGGATGCTAGTAATTTCATTCAACGTATGCCTTATCCACAAGGAGAAAAGCTGATTAACGAAGAAAACTATAACGCAGGAGTCTCCCAATTGGATGGAGGAGACAAAACTTCATCTGTTCTATGGTGGGCTTCTAAAAGGAGTAATTACTGCACATCTGTTAATCCCTAAATATATAAAATCCAATAGATATATTTTATGACAGTATACCACACTGTAACTAGTTCTTATTTAGTAATTTGTTTAAAGAAAGATTAAGTTACTTTCATTTCAAGAAGTGATTGGGGTTCTGGTGAAGAACCCCAATTTCTCTTCCAACATATAAACAAAGTTAGGTTCTTCATTTTTAATGTTTCAAAATCAAATTATTTTATCTACTTTCGTTGAATGTCTTCATTCCTTTACAGAATGTTCACTTGGCTATTAGGGTTTTTTATTTCTGAATTGTTATATATATAAGTGGTGAAAGTCTAATTCTAAGAAAACATATATGCATTAAGAATAAAAAAGTAAATCGTAAACATAGAACTGGAATACCCCCATATTTTTCAGTTCGAGTAGTCACAAATCGAATGAATCAATTTATTAATTTAACTCCATAAAAGCTTTCTTTGATGGAGTGGAGTTTGTTTTATCCTTGAAATTGTAAATTGAGTCAAATTATACTGGCTATGAAAATAACCATTATTTTTCTTCTGCTTGTGACATGTTGTGTTTACCCGGCCCAGATGCTTGCACAAAATGCCAGAATAATGCTTACTAAATCCGATATGCGGATCAGTGAATTACTCAATACAATAGAAAGACAAACAGAATATTTGTTTGTATACAACAAAAGGAATGTGGATCTAAAGCGTTTTATTCATATTGAAGAAAACGATCTTTCTGTATCTGAAGTTCTTGATGATGCATTTAAAAATACAGATATAAAATATATCATGGAAGGAAATAACATTGTACTTACTAAAATCGAAGAGATGGAAACTGTTATTTCTTTTCTGCAAAACAGAGTGACCATTACGGGAGTAGTCACAGATATGAAAGGAGAAGCCATCATCGGAGCCAATATACTGGAAAAAGGCACATCCAATGGTGTCATTACCAATCCGGATGGTCGTTTTTCTTTGCACGTGGCTAAGGGTTCCGAATTGACTGTTTCTTATATTGGATATAAATCACAAACAATTTCCATAGATAATAAAACCACTTTCAGCATTCGTTTGGAAGAAGAAGCACTAGCATTGGAAACGGTTGTGGTAACTGCTATGGGAATCAGGAAAAAAGAAGCTTCCTTGACTTATGCTGCTCAATTGGTATATGGTAATGAACTAACAAACGTTAAAGATCCAAATTTTATTTTTTCATTAGCCGGAAAAACAGCTGGCGTACAGATTAACCGGATATCATCCGGATTGGCTAGTTCAGCCAAAGTTAGTATACGTGGTGCACGCTCTCTTTCTGGTAATAATCAACCTCTTTATGTAATAGATGGAGTACCAATGCTCAATAATTCAAACGAACAGGCATCAACTATCATGGGAGGAATTGCCGATGCGGGTAACCGGGATGGAGGGGATGGAATATCAAATATCAATCCAGATGACATTGAAAGCATGAGTGTTTTAAAGGGAGCTTCAGCAGCCGCTCTTTATGGTTCTCAGGCGGCAAATGGCGTTATTCTGATTACTACCAGAAAAGGAAAACCAGGACTGCAACAGGCCACTTTTTCCAGTAACACAACATTTGATCGAGCTATCTCCTTACCTGAATTTCAGAATACGTATGGTATTGATAGTAATAATATGAGTTGGGGATCCCCTGATATTATTAAGAAATACAATAATCTAGAAGATTTTTTCCAGAAAGGTTTTACTACAATCAACTCAGTAAGCCTCACTAAAGGGAAAGAAGACATCCAAAATTATTTTTCATACGCCAATACTTATGGTAAAGGAATTATTGGTGGAAACAAGCTAACCAAACATAACATTACCTTCCGGGAAACAGGAAACTTTTTCAATAACCGCCTATCACTGGATGCAAATATAAACCTCATACAACAAACTCTGAAAAATAGACCTGTTACCGGTGGATTATATATGAATCCATTAGTTAGTTTATATGCCTATCCCCGGGGGGAAGATCTTAGTTATTACAAAAATAAATTCGAAGTATTCAATGCTGACAGGAACTTATACACACAAAACTGGTACAGAACAATCTCCGGATTTGAACAAAATCCTTATTGGATCACTAATAGGGCATTAAACGAAGACCAACGCTTCAGAACCATAGGAAATTTAAGTGCGAACTTAAAATTAACTTATTGGCTTACATTGCAGGCTCGAGCCAGTGTTGATTACATTAACGATAAATACGAGCAAAAAATGTTAGCTACTACTGCCCAAGATATAGCCGGTACATATACACCTGAAAATTCAGAAGTAGCATATGCAAATGGTCGTTATATTAATCTGAACCATACTGAACTGCTTATGTATGCGGATGCTATGTTATTACTGGATAAAACTTGGAATAACTGGTCTTTGAATGGAGCATTAGGGGTGAGTATAAATCATACAACAATCAATTCATTGAGGCTTGATTCTAAAATAGCTTCGTTATATTATCCGAATATTTTCACCGTTTCGAATATCGTGATGAATTCGAATGCCAACATTGAAGAAAAAATAAAAGAACAGCGGGAACTGCAATCAATTTTCGGTACTGCGCAGGTGGGCTGGAAGGAAAGACTTTATTTAGATGTTACCGCACGCAATGACTGGTCATCGACACTAGCCTATACCAGACATAGTAGTTTCTTTTATCCGTCAGTCGGAATATCATGGATATTTAGTAATACAATGCGCTTACCCAAATGGATTTCTTATAGTAAAATAAGAAGTTCCTGGTCGCAGGTAGGAAATGATTTACCTTTATTTTACAGCAAACTGGAAGACAGAGTCTCTGCAGGTGGAGATTTTCAGGCCAATCATTACGGTCCTTTTGACGAATTAAAACCAGAATTAAGTTCATCGTTTGAGATTGGTACGGAATGGAGATTCTTTAATCACCGCGTAGATGTGGACTTAACCTGGTATAGGACAATAACAAGAAATCAACTAGTCACTTTACCAAGTTCTGCAGGAGCATTGTATAAATACTATATGGTTAATGCCGGCAAAATAGAGAATAAAGGATATGAAATTACTTTAGGAGTTATTCCCATTCTTAACCCGGATTTTTATTGGAAAACAACCGTCAACTTCTCCACCAACAAAAATAAAGTTATCAAATTGCACCCTGAATTAAAAGTCTTTCAGTATGGACCAGAAGGATTTTCGATGCATTATGCCATGAAATTAAGAGAAGGTGGCTCTTTCGGAGACATCTATGGCTGGAAATTCGACCGGGATGAAAATGGAAATATAAAACTGGATGAAACAGGTTTGCCACAGTCCATAGGCAGTGGCAATACAGAAAAAATAGGGAATAGTTCCCCGGATTTTATGCTGGGATGGGGACATTCACTATCTTACAAAAACTTCTCTCTGAATTTTTTGATCGATGCGCGGGTAGGAGGTGATATGGTTTCCATGACTCAGGGAGAATTAGACTATCGCGGAGTAAGCAGAGCCTCCGGCCAGGCACGGGAACAAGGTTATGTTGAACTTGAAGGACATCAGTATAAAGATATAGAGGGATTTTATCAATCTGTATCTACACGAAATAGTCTTGTAACGGAATATTATATGTACAGCGCCACTAATATCCGTTTACGAGAAGCCTCAATCAGTTACAGCGTTCCTCAAAGTTTTCTAGAAAAAACAAAAATAGTGAAGAGTATTAATCTCTCTCTAATCGGGCGGAATTTATTTTTTATATATAAAAAAGCGCCCTTTGATCCAGACTTAACGTTGTCAACCAATAACGATAATCAGGGGGTAGATACATTTAATCCTCCTCCCACAAGGAGTATAGGTTTCAATATCCGATTTGTTTTTTAATATGAGTGGTCATGAAAAACATATTTAAACAGTTCAATTTCTGGTTATTGGCAATCATAATTACATTGTCATGCTGTACAGATAATTTTGAAAAATTTAATACTGATAATTCAGGATATCCGGAAGACTTACAGGAATATGATTTCAATAAATGGGGAATTCCTTTAACAATCGTCCAAAAGGGAATTTATTTTAACTATAACTGGGGAGGTGGCACCAACTGGACATTTCAAATTATGCAGAACCTGAATGCTGATATGTTTTCCGGTTATTTTCACGATTGCGCCCAGAGATTGTTTAGTATAAACTCCGTATATAATCTGGATGAAGGGTGGACTTCCAGTTACTGGATAAATACGTATGGTTATATTATGCCTGTTATTTATGAATCCGAAATAAGAACGGAAGAAGATGGATTTCCTGCTTTTCTGGGGATTACTAAAATATTAAAAGTGGCCACTATGCACCGCATTGCCGATCAGTACGGCCCTTTAGTATATTCTAAGTTCGGTTCCAAAACTGGATCAGATCCTGAATCTCTGGAAGAAGCCTATGTTAACTTCTTTGATGATCTGGAAAAAGGCATAAGTTTAATTAAAAAATGGGCGAACGAAAACCCAAATTCCGAATCGTTCTATAAATTCGATATCCTCACAAAAACGAAAAGTTATGATGAATGGCTGAGATTTGCTAATTCTCTGAGACTTCGTCTGGCCATTCGTATTTCTAATGTGGACAAACAAATGGCAGATGTCCAAATAAAGAAATGTTTTGAACCAGAGCATTCTTTTCTAGAGATCGGAAATCATCTGATTGCCGTTGCAACTCAGGGAAGTGGATATACTAATCCACTTGGAGAGATTAATCAAGGATGGAATGAAGCATATATGAATGCCAGTATGGAATCATTCCTCACTGGATATAATGACCCGCGCATCTCTAAATACTTCATCCCTGCCGAAGGAAAAGGAAATTATAATTACCTATTCCCGATTGAAGGTACGTTTAAAGGAATCAGACAGGGTATTAATGTGGGACATCAAAACTACGATAACCATTCGAAATGCACTATTCTTAAATCCACTCCTGCCATATTGATGACGCCAGCAGAAGTCTGGTTTCTGCGTGCGGAAGCTGCCTTACGAGGATTCACCGCGGAAAGTGTGCAGCAATGTTACGAGAACGGAGTAAAGGCGTCCTTTTCTCAATGGGATATCAATTCGGAAGAAGTTCAATCTTACCTGAACAATGAGGCGCTACCAGCTGATTTCTTGGACACATTTGACCCATCTTTTAATGTTCCAGCTACCACAGACATTACCCCGAAATGGGAAGAAAACGTGAGTAAAGAAAGGAAGTTGGAACGAATTATTACCCAAAAATGGATTGCCTGTTATCCGGAAGGTGTGGAAGCTTGGACAGAACAACGACGAACTGGATATCCTAAATTATTTAAGGTATTTATAAACAATAGTCAAGGGACAATTGATACAGACATTATGATACGTCGTTTACCTTTTCCGGCTACATTAGCGGAAGATAACAATGATCAATATAGTAAACTTATAAATCTTCTGGATGGCCCCAACACCGGCGGCTCCCGTCTTTGGTGGGACACAGGCCACAATAATTTTTAGGATATATTTTTGATTAGTGGTGTTTTCTCTGTATTAATAGAGAAAATAGAAAGGGTGAGGCCGTGAGGTTCCACCCTTTTACTTTTCAGATTTTATCATCCAGAACTTTATATACTCTTCGCCACTGGAAAGCCAAATAGATACGTGAAATTCCATACACAATAAATGCAGCCGAAACAAACGATATAATAAATACACCGCTAAAGAATGGACTCACCAGGAATATAAAGGAGAATAGTAATGCAAAAATTGAAAATGCCAGAAACCATCCCCAGCCTGTAGAGCCTATACGTTTCAATTCAAATGACTCTCCAATCATCCATACTGAACGAAACATAATCCAGAATCCCACAAAATAGATAAGTACCATAGCAGCCGAGGCTGTAGGTAAAAACAAGAGAAGTATTCCAAAGAATAAATCAATCAAGCCTCCAACAAGTGTCCATCCCCAACCGGGTAATGTGTTTCGATTGGAAAGAGCAAAAGCAACTTCAAAAATCCCACTTATCAGAAAACCAAATATAAATACATAGGTAAGAGCAACAAGAGTAGTATCAGGAGCAAATAAACACCAGATACCTATTACTACTCCCAAAATACCAATCAGCAATGAAACCCACCAGTATTTCACTGATTGCTTAACGGATTGAAACATTTCATTTTTCATAACTTTTGTCTTTAAACTTTCAGTAAAAACAAAGTAAAACATGAAAAGTTATTTGAGGAGCGAACTATTTATATTCCTTAACGGGGAATTTATAAGTTAATGCACCCAATGCATTTAATGCCAGAGCTTCCATTTCATCCTCACCCGGATAAACAAAAACCGGGCCTAAAAAAGATATTCTTTCTTTTATCCGGGATACAACAAAATTACTATGAGCAATACCTCCTGTTAATAAAATAGCATCTACTTGTCCATAGTGTACAACAGCAGCACCACCTATTGCTTTGGCTACATTATAAATCATTGCCTCCAGAATCAATTCAGCATACTTATCCCCTTCTCTGATCCGGTTTTCAACCTCAATTATATTGGTGGTCCCCAGATGAGCAGCCAAACCAGCTTTGCCACAGATCATCTTATGCAACTCTTCTTGTGTAAATTGTCCACTAAAACAAAGATTTACTAATTCACCTGCCGGAAGAGTGCCGGCACGTTCAGGAGAAAAGGGACCTTCTCCATCCAATGCGTTATTTACATCTACTATTTTCCCTTTCCGATGAGCAGCAACCGAAATTCCGCCACCTAAATGACAGACGATCAGATTTTGCTCTTCGTATTGTACTCCTTGCTCATGAGCATAACGACGGGCAACGGCTTTATGATTTAAGGCATGGAAAATGGATACACGAGGAAGCAAAGGAGAACCGCTAATACGAACAATATCGTCCAGTTCGTCAACCACTACTGGATCAGCAATATAAGCCTTACAATTGGATAAAAGAATGGCTAATTCATACGCAATTAGTCCTCCGAGATTGGAAGCATGCTGCCGGTTTGAGCATTTTAAATCGTGTATTAAGGTATTATTTACTTCATACACACCACTGGGAATCGGCTTAATCACTCCACCCCTTCCAATAATTGCATCAAAAGTGAAAGATATTCCGGCATTTTTCAATGCGTCGATAATCAATGACTTACGAAAATCAAACTGATCTGTTACTGTAGCATAGGGTAAAAGTTCTTCAACATCGTGGCGGATAGTATGTACCCATACCGAAACCTTATCTTCATATACTGCTATTTTGGTAGAGGTAGAACCTGGATTAATTGCTAGAATTTTCATGTGATTTCTATTTGCAGGTTAAGCATGCCATGGCAATACTATAATATTTGGATAAGCCGGAATCACTACGGGAAGGCAGGACAACCGGACAGATAGGACCTTGCAGTAACCCGGCCATTTCAGCTTTCGCAAACAAAGATACAGATTTATAAAAAGTATTAGCAGCTTCTATATTGGGAAATATCAAAACATCGGCCTGACCGTTTATCGGTGATACTATTCCTTTAATATCAGCACTCGCTTCTTCACAAGCAGTTTTCACATCGAGAGGGCCGTCAATAATAACGTCACCAAATTCACCTCCTTCTGCTAATTCCACCAAATTTACATAGTCTAATGAATTCTGAAATTTAGCACTTACTTTTTCCGAAAAATGAATCAATGCGATACGAGGTTGACAAATACCAAAATGATGACATGTTTTAATTGCATACCAGATCATCTCAATACGCTGTTGCAAAGTAGGACGGGGAATAACCGCCGCATCAGAAAAAAACAATAATTTATGATAAGTAGGAATTTGTACGACTGACAGATGAGTTAATATTTTTCCTTTCGGTAATAATCCTTTCTCTTTGTCTAAAATGGCGTGCAATAAATTATCTGTATTGATAATTCCTTTCATTAAAATATCTGCGCCACCTTCTCTTACTAATTTTACCGCTTCCCGGGCTGCTTCATCCGGATTTTCGATATGGATCGTTTTTACATACTCCGGATATTTTTTTAAGGTGGGATACTTTCGTAGGATCGCAGAATCACCAATCATTATAAATTCTGCAATTCCTTCTTCCAATGAACGCGCTATAGCATATTCGGTATTCGGATCGTTGGCACATATCACTGCTATCTTTTTCCTGCTATTTGACGTTTGCAGATAAGTAGTTAATTCATAAAAACTCTTAATAGATTCCATAATGCAAGATTTAAAACAAATATCCGAATTTTAATCGAATTACCCAGCTTTAAAACCTGTAAAAACGACTGCAAAAGTAACATTTTGTAAACAACAGAAATGCCATAACTAAAAAAGGCTACCTAGAGTTTAATTCCAGATAACCTTTCCTTATTTATTCAGTATGCACCTATACTTTTACATATCTTTATTTAATCAGATTCAGAAAATCCGAATTAGTCGCATATTTAGCAAATTCCAAATCATTTGCAGCAGTTTTAGCTAAAGAAGAATCTTTCTGAATAGCATTTTTCAAACTACTGGTTAACATGGAACTATTATTTGTCCTTGCTCCAAGTACAGCCATCAAATAATCTGTATAAGCATCCGGATTTGCTACTCCAGAAAGTGTACTCTTAGCTTTATTATAATCCTTAGCCAGAATCTGTGCCAAAGCAGCACTATTTGATTTGGTATCACCAAAAGCATTCACTGCTCTTTGATATTGGCCTTGAGCAACATACAAATTACCCAATGCTTCATTCAATTCATTAGTACCAGAAGCATTGCCTAAATATGATTCAGCAGCACTCTTATCACCTTTGGAAAGAGCGATCAAACCAAGATTCATATTAACCTCAGGCGCATCCTTAATTGTAGCTGCCTGTTTGAGGAAAGATTCAGCTTTAGTCAAATCACCACTTTGATACGCTAACTTACCTAAGTTATTATAAGCACGGTAATCTCTTGGGAATTGTCTGGTAGCCTGCGTATAAATCTGAGTTTGTCTATTTGCATCATTTGTTAACGTAGCTGCATATAAAAGCTCTTCCAGATTCAACTGATTCGGATTACTGATAGCCAATGAAGAAATTTCTTGATCAGATTTACCAATAATTTCATAGTTCAAAGTCAAACGGGAACGTCTTAACTGAGGAAGGATATCATCAGCCAGTCTTTTATATACGGAAGAAATGTTTTTAATTTCCTGTTCTCTTTGTGCAGGGTCTTTATACATAGAAAGTACGCGCAAAATAAGTTCTTTGTCCTGAATATTTGATTTTGATACTAATTCTTGGAATCCTTCCCAATCCTGAGCTGTATATTTAGAATCCAGAATAGCATCTACTTTTGAACTTTTCAATTCTCTATTCATATAGTTTGCGGTAACACCTTCCCGGTTTTCTGCAAGTCGAGTATTCAAACTTACTCCTCCATCAGGAGATGCATAAGCAGAAACTTCTATGTTACTGATTTTCTTGTTGGGATCAGCATCTACTTCTTTAATCTGGCTTTTCAAAGCCTTCATTTCTGAAGAATTCAATTCGCTGGAACGAAGATTTGCCTGTTGAATAAGGAACATAATGTTTGCTTGCTGAGCTTCCTTGATAATTCGTTGGAAAGCATCTTCGCCAGTAGCAGGAGTGGCACTTCCCAAAGTGCTGTTAATCAATTCTGAAGTTGAGATAACTCCATCAGCCACCTTCACCGCAGGAATAGAAATTGTTTTATTGCCAACCCTGGCTGCAAATTCAAGAAATAATTCCGATTTTGCCATTTCCGGAACATAATCGAAATTAGCTCTCATCGTATAATTTCCACCCATTTTATAAGAGATGGTTTGATAGTTGTTTTCAACTTTTTCACCTTGGAACACAGCAGTCTGTCCTTTTACTTGTCCACCGTTCCATCTCAACACAGGAGTAACTTCAACCACAGCTTTCTTGTTAAAGTACTTTTCCGGGAATTTCCCGTTAATTGTCACTGACACCTGGCCACCCACAGCTTCCAGAACTTGAGGAGTAGTCGTGAAGTAATCTGAAGATAATTCACCCATCTTACTGCTACAAGAAGATAGTGCAACAACCACAGTTAGTAATAGTGGTAAATACAATTTCTTGATCATCTCTTAAAATATTATTATGGTTTGTAATTGATATTATGTTTTTCTTGGTCTTAACATTGGTACAGGAACACGCAAATATATTCATTCTTCGCTTAAAATGTTAATAAAATCTCTAAAATTATCATATTTTAATGATATTACAAGTTAGTACTTCCACAAAAAATGAAAAAACAGATGCGATGAGAGCTAAATTCTATTTGGCCCTGTACATTATATTTCGAGGATGGTGTTCAATAATTTCTGTCCGAAGCATGTTTCGGTCAATATGCGTGTAAATTTCTGTAGTAGCAATCGATTCATGGCCCAACATACTTTGAATAGCGCGCAAATTAGCTCCTCCTTCCAGTAAATGGGTAGCAAACGAATGACGGAAAGTATGAGGGCTGATGTTTTTAATAATTCCAGCTATTTCCGCTAATTCTTTAATTATATGGAAAACCATAATCCGTGAAATATTATTCCCTCTTTTGCTTAGAAACAGAAAGTCCTCAAAATCTTTTTTTATCATCTTTTGTTGGTTACGATCCATAAAATAAAGATCTATTTCGCGGATAGCCCGAGGAGAGATAGGAACAAGTCGCTGTTTGTTTCCTTTTCCCTCTATCTTAATAAATCCTTCATCAAAGTATAGATCCGATATTTTCAGGTTACATAATTCGGACACACGAAGACCACAACTATAAAGTGTTTCCAAAATAGCCCGGTTCCTCTGTCCTTCTCTTTTACTTACATCTACGGAGCTGATAATTGAATCTATTTCTTCTACCGTTAATACTTCAGGAAGTTTAAAACCTATTTTGGGACCTTCCAAAAGCTCGGAAGGGTCTGCCTCCAGATAATCAGACATAATTAAAAAAGCAAAAAAAGACTTGATCCCGGAAATTATTCTCGCCTGTGAACGGGCGTGGATACCAATATCATGCAAACCAGCAGCAAATTGTTGCAGATCATCAAGAGTTACCTCCAAAATATGAATCTCTTCCAATGTAAGATAAGCTATGAGCTTGTCAAGGTCAGTAAGATAAGCCTCCTGTGTGTTTTTAGAAAGTGACTTCTCTAACTTCAGATACTGTTGATACTGCCTGATTACTTGTTCGGTAAGGTCCTTCTTTGTCCCTTTTTTATATTCTTTCATACTTTTTTCATACCTTTGCAACCTGTTTTTTGTTCTATATAATAAACCAGGCTGAGAGTAAGCTGGTTCAAAGATATTAAAAACATGTGATAGGCGTTATGAGGATATTAATAATTAACGGGCCCAACATCAATCTGTTAGGGAAGCGGGAACCTACCATATACGGTAACCAAAGTTTCGATGAGTACCTGGGAGAGCTTCGACAGAAATACTCCGGAGTCTCCATCAACTATTATCAGTCAAACATTGAGGGTGAACTAATCAATAAAATCCATGAATTCGGATTTGAAGTGGATGGCATTATCCTGAATGCCGGTGCTTACACCCATACTTCCATAGCTCTTCACGATGCCATACGCGCTGTAACGTCCCCAGTAATTGAAGTACATATATCCAATGTTCATGTCCGAGAATCTTTCCGGCATGTTTCGCAAATTGCTGCAGCTTGCAAAGGAGTTATTTGCGGTTTTGGGCTGAATTCTTATCGTCTGGCTCTCGAAGCGTTTCTTAACAAATAATTCAATAGGTCAAATATATTAAGGTAAAGTTTATGAAGAAGCATACTAAAATAGTAGCGACTATTTCCGATCAGCGCTGTGACGTTGATTTTATAACCAAACTCTATGAATCGGGTATGAACGTAGTGCGAATGAATACCGCACATCTGAATGGAGAAGGAATTGATAAAATCATTGATAATGTCAGGAGTGTTTCTAACAAGATTGGAATACTTATGGACACAAAAGGTCCGGAAGTCCGCACTACCGTAAATGCAGAACCGGTATCTTTCCAGATAGGTGATAAAATAAAAGTTATTGGTGATCCCAATCGTGAAACAACTAAGGAATGTATATCTGTTTCCTATACTGATTTTGTGAAAGATGTCAATGTGGGGGCCAGTATCCTTATTGACGATGGGGAATTAGCAATGACGGTAACTGGAAAAGAGGATAATTACCTGATTTGTACAGTTACCAATGAAGCTGCTTTGGGAAGCCGCAAAAGTGTGAATGTGCCCGGCTTACGCATTAATCTCCCTTCCTTAACTGAAAAAGATAAAAAGAATATTCTTTATGGTATCGAAAGAGGTATTGATTTTATTGCGCATTCTTTCGTACGTACCAAACAAGACATACTAGATATTCAGGAAATTCTGGATGCCCACCACAGTGAAATTAAAGTTATCGCTAAAATCGAAAATCAGGAAGGAGTAGATAATATTGATGAGATATTAGAAGCAGCTTATGGTATTATGGTTGCCCGGGGAGACTTGGGAATCGAAATACCTCAGGAAAAAATTCCTGGTATCCAGCGCATACTTATTAAAAAAGCTATCCTGGCAAGAAAACCGGTAATTGTGGCTACTCAAATGCTTCACACCATGATTGAGCATCCAAGGCCTACCCGCGCCGAAGTTACAGATATTGCCAATGCGATTTATTATCGCACGGATGCTTTAATGTTAAGTGGAGAAACCGCTTATGGAAAATATCCGGTTGAAGCCGTACGAACAATGGCATCCATAGCCGAGCAGGCAGAAAAAGATAAACTGGAAGAAAATGATATCCGCATCCCTTTAAAAGACGCGGATGTTACAGCCTTCCTTGCTAAACAAGCAGTTAAAGCCACAGCCAAAATGTGCATACGTGCGATTATCACTGACAGCCATACAGGCCGTACAGCTCGCTACGTAGCAGCTTTTCGTGGTAAATATCCGGTACTCGCTATCTGCTATAAAGAAAGAACCATGCGTTTACTATCTCTTTCTTACGGTGTTATTCCTATCTTCCAGGAAGAAAAACACAATGCCCGGGAATACTTCTTCTCTGCATTGAAATTGTTATTAGAAACCAAACGAGTAGTTCGGGAAGATATGTTTGCTTATTTAAGTGGTAGTTTTGGTGAAGGTGGGGGAACAACCTTCCTTGAAATCAACAAAGTAGACACCGTGTTGGCCAATACCAAAGAATTTCTTTTACCCACTTTTACGCAACGATAAAAGGCTAAAATGAATCCGGACGAATCATTGAAAGACTATATATTACAGCATATAGATCCTGAAAGTGACTACCTGAAAACTTTATATCGGGATACGCATGTTAATTTACTGCGCCCACGTATGGCTTCAGGACATTTACAGGGAAGAATGCTTAAAATGTTTGTTCAAATGATCCGTCCTCAGCAAGTATTGGAGATTGGCACTTATAGTGGATATTCTGCTATTTGTATGGCGGAAGGACTGGAAGAAAATGCCTTGCTACATACATTTGAGATTAACGATGAACAGGAAGACTTTACCCGGCCGTGGCTGGAGAAATCCCCGTATGCAGATAAGATAAAATTCTATATTGGCGATGCGCTGGAACTTGTTCCCAGAATGAATCTCATTTTCGATCTTGCTTTTATTGACGGGGATAAGCGTAAATATGTCGATTACTATGAAATGGTACTAAACCATCTTAATCCAGGAGGATTCATCATTGCAGATAATACCCTTTGGGATGGACATGTACTAACCACCCCTCACCCAACAGATTATCAAACAATCGGCATCAAGAAATTCAATGATTACGTAGCCCAAGATAGTCGTGTAGAAAAAGTTATATTTCCCTTACGAGACGGATTAACATTGATTAGAAAATTATAAATTGTGAATGGAAGAAACTAATCCAATTAAAATTCATAATTTTAGAGTTTAAAATTAAAATTCTTATGGAATCAACCAGACAAAATAAAATAGCCCGCCTGCTACAAAAAGAATTAGGAGATATTTTCCTGCTTCAAACGAAAGCTATGCCAGGTATGCTTATTTCTGTGAGCGTAGTACGTATAAGTCCGGATATGAGTATAGCTAGGGTATATCTGAGCATTTTTCCTTCTGAAAAAAGTGCTGAAATGATTAAAAGCATCAATGATAATACCAAATCCATCCGTTATGAACTAGGTACGCGGGTAAGACATCAACTACGAATTATTCCAGAATTGAAATTCTTTATAGATGATTCTTTGGACTACATTGAAAAAATAGACTCTCTTTTAGGTTCGTAGATTTTGAACACTTGAAACTGAGACTGTGAATCTTCCGTTTTATATAGCCAGGCGTTACCTTTTCTCGAAGAAAAAGCACAATGCCATTAATATTATCTCTGCTATTTCGGTGTGTGGAGTGGCTCTTGCTACGTTGGCTTTAGTTTGTACACTCTCTGTATTTAACGGGTTCCAGGATATGGTAGCCGGTTTTTTTACAGCATTTGATCCGGAACTTAAAATAACAACCAAAGAAGGTAAAGTTTTTGATGGCCAGGATGACCGGATAAAAGCTCTCCGTACCTTACCTGAAATTGCTGTTCTTACAGAAACACTGGAAGAAAATGCAATGGTACAATACAAAGACAGGCAGGCAATGGCAGTCATTAAAGGGGTGGAAGATAATTTCAGACAATTAACACAAATCGACAGTATTCTATTTGGCAATGGCAAATTCAGGTTGCATGATCCGGATGTAAGCTATGCTGTAATGGGGATTGAGATGGTATCCATCTTAGGTACTGGTATACGCTTTGTCGATCCTCTTTCTATATACGCTCCTAAACGGAATGTCAGGATTAATATGACAAATCCTGCTTCTTCTTTCAATAAAGACTATCTTTTTTCTCCCGGTTGCGTATTCGCCGTTAACCAACAAAAGTATGATAGCCAATACATATTAACTTCTCTTCAATTTGCCCGTACTCTTTTTGAATATAAAACAGAAGTATCTGCTATTGAGTTGAAGTTACAACCGAACGTTAGTTCATACAATGTAAAGTCAAAAATTAAGAATATTCTGGGAGATGATTTTATTGTTAATAACCGCTACGAACAACAAGCAGATGTATTTCGCATGATGGAAATCGAGAAACTCATTTCCTACCTGTTTCTTACCTTTATACTGATGATAGCCTGCTTTAATGTAATAGGTTCGCTGTCGATGCTTATTCTGGATAAAAAAGATGATGTATTGACTCTGCGTAATCTAGGAGCTAACAATAAGTTAATCACCCGCATCTTTTTGTTTGAGGGATGGCTCATCTCATTCTTTGGAGCTCTGTCAGGCATTATTCTAGGGCTTATACTCTGTCTTATCCAGCAGGAATTCGGGATTATCACGCTGGGAGATAGTGGAGGCACCTTCCTGATTGACGCATATCCAGTCAGTGTACATGCTACAGATGTAATACTTGTATTTGTTACAGTATTGTTAATGGGGATACTCTCTGTGTGGTGGCCGGTAAGGTATTTAAGTAAAAGGATACTTTAAAAATAGAGCCCTATGCATCAAATATTTAGCCCTGATTATCATTGAGTGTGAAAAAAAAGCTATATTTGCAGCCTTGTAGAATCATGGATTAATTAAAAAACGTAATATTATAAAATCAAAGTAAAATGCAAAACAAAGGATTTGTCAAAGTTTTTGCGGTACTACTCACCTTGGTTTGTTTGTTTTATCTTTCATTTTCTTTCGTTACAGCCCGATATACTAAAAAGGCTCAGGAATACGCGAATGGAAATCCGAGACTTGAACAACAATATTTGGACTCTCTGGCAAACGAGAAAGTATGGTTAGGGTACACGCTGAAACAGACTCGGGAGATGGAGATTGGCCTTGGCCTTGATCTTAAAGGGGGTATGAACGTAATTCTGGAAGTATCTGTAGCTGATGTGGTAAAAGCTTTGGCAGATAACAAACCGGATGAAGCCTTTAACCAAGCTTTGGCTTCAGCCAGAAGACTTCAAACCACCAGTCAGGACGACTTTATAACCCTATTTGTAAGAGAATACAAAAAATTAGCTCCAGGCAAACAACTTGCTGAGTTGTTCGCCACTCAAAAGCTAAAAGACAGGGTTAATCAAAGATCAACTGACGCTGAGGTTGAAAGAGTTTTGAGAGAGGAAGTAAAAGCAGCTATTGATAATTCATATAATGTACTTCGCACACGTATTGACCGTTTTGGTGTAGTTCAGCCTAATATCCAACGACTGGAAGACAGAATGGGCCGTATCATGGTGGAATTACCAGGCATTAAAGAACCCGAACGTGTAAGAAAACTTCTTCAGGGATCTGCCAATCTGGAGTTTTGGGAAACATTCAATGCAAGAGAAATTGCTCCGTACTTACAAACAGCTGATGCCAAATTACGTATGGCTCTTTCCACTGAAGAACCCGTAGCTGAACAACAAAATTCAGAACCCGAACAACCTGCTGCTACAGCGACATCCACTTCTGCAAGAGATAGTATCCTGGCATCTATTATTCAGGATAAAACACCACAGGATGAGAATGTCGATCAGGCTAAGATAAAAAGAGATTATCCTTTATTATCCATTCTTTCCTTAAATACTGGTGGACAGGGTGCAATTGTTGGTTGGTCACAAGCGAAAGATACAGCAGAAGTTAACCGACTTCTAAGCAGAAAAGAAGTAACGGACGAACTTCCAAGAGAGCTTCGTTTAAAATGGGGAGTATCTCCTTCCGACGTAGATAAATCAGGTCAGCTATACGAACTGTATGCAATCAGGTCAACCGAACGTAACGGAAGAGCTCCATTGGAAGGTGACGTGATTGATGATGCAACAAATGACTTTGACCAATTCAGCAAACCCGCTGTAAGCATGACAATGAATACAGAAGGTTCCAGAAAGTGGGCTGTTATGACTAAACAAAACATTGGCAAATCTATTGCCATTGTACTGGATGGTTATGTATATTCTGCACCCAATGTTAACAGTGAAATTACAGGTGGCCGCTCACAGATATCTGGAAACTTTACTCCGGAACAAGCAAAAGACTTAGCAAACGTGTTGAAGTCAGGTAAAATGCCCGCTCCTGCACATATTGTTCAAGAAGACATTATTGGTCCTTCGCTGGGACAGGCTTCAATTAACGCCGGTATTTTCTCATTTATTGTTGCGTTAGTATTGCTAATGATCTTTATGTGTACTGTTTATGGTCTTGTACCAGGTTTGATCGCTAACGGTACATTAATTATTAATCTATTCTTCACACTGGGTATCCTTGCTTCCTTCCAGGCTGCGCTTACGATGTCAGGTATTGCCGGTATGGTGCTAGCTTTAGGTATGGCTGTGGATGCAAACGTACTTATCTACGAACGTACAAAAGAAGAATTAAGGGCTGGCAAAACCGTGAAGAAAGCATTAGCAGACGGTTATTCAAATGCCTTCTCTGCAATTTTCGACTCAAATATCACTTCATTGTTAACAGGTTTTATCCTGTTTAACTTCGGTACAGGTCCTATTCGTGGTTTTGCTACAACCTTAATGATCGGTATTGCGATATCATTCTTTACTGCGGTGTTCCTGACTCGTTTGGTTTACGAGCACTTCATGAATAAAGATAAATTGCTGAATTTGACATTTACTTCCAAGCTGACTAAAAACATGTTGTTAAATCCTAAGTTTGACTTCATGGGCAGTAACAAAAAAGCATTGACGATTGTAGGAGTAGTGTTGGTTATTTGTATCGGATTCATTGCTGTTCGCGGATTAAGTCAAAGTATTGACTTTACCGGTGGACGTAACTTCACTGTTCAGTTTGAACAGCAGGTTGAGCCGGAACAAGTACGCGATTTGGTTGCTAATAGTTTTGAAGATGCCAATGTATCAGTTATAGCCATAGGAACAGATAATCGCACTGTTCGTATTAGTACCAACTACCGCATTGACGAAGATTCAAATACTGTTGACTCGCAGATTGAAGCATTCTTATATGAAGCTCTTAAACCACTTTTGACACAGAATATTTCTTTAGAAGTATTTATCGATCGTGAGAACCGTACCGGTGGAAGTATTATCAGCTCTCAGAAAGTAGGGCCAAGTATAGCCGATGATATAAAAACTTCAGCGCTCTGGTCAGTATTCTTCTCCTTGATTGGTATTGGGTTATATATTCTGCTTCGTTTCCGCAATGTTTCTTATAGTATTGGTTCTGTAGTAGCACTGACAAGTGATACCTTAATGATTCTGGGAGCTTATGCGATGTTGTGGGGTATTTTACCATTTTCAATGGAAGTTGACCAGACATTTATTGGTGCGATCTTGACTGCTATCGGTTACTCTATAAATGATAAAGTAGTTATTTTTGACCGTATCCGTGAATTCTTTGGTTTATACCCAAAACGTGGTGCAAGACAACTGTTTAACGATTCATTAAATACGACTCTTAACCGTACCATAAATACTTCATTAAGTACATTAATAGTACTATTATGTATCTTTATACTAGGTGGAGAATCGATCCGTAGTTTCTCTTTCGCAATGATTTTAGGAGTTATCTTTGGTACTATTTCTTCATTATTTGTAGCTTCTCCTGTTGCTTATATGCTAATGAGAAACAAAAAAGAAGATATAGTAGTAGAAAATTAAAATTATAGATCAAAATCTTATAGATAGGCTGCTCAACAAGAGCGGCCTTTTCTTTAAAACACAATTCACTTTAAAAATAAAAATATGGCATCATTACATCTTTATCTTAAATTCGATGGAGAGTGCGAAGAAGCATTCAATCATTATGCATCAGTCTTTGATTCAGAAATATCCTTCATCAGTAGATATGGAGATGTTCCCCGTTCTTCGGAAGAGGGTATGCCAACTCTTCCAGAAGAAGATTTAAAGAAAATAGAAAACATCTGTTTACCTATTGGCAAAACAACCATTTTAATGGGAGCAGACGGGGTTGAAGTATATGGTACAAAAGCGGTTCCTGGAAATAATTTCTCTATTTATGTCAGTGCGGAAAATCAGGATGAAGCCTATAGGATATTTCATCGTTTAGCTGAAGGAGGTTCCATACAAATGCCTATAAGTCGTGCTCACTGGGGAGATTATTTTGGCATGTGTATGGATAAATTTGGTATAAGCTGGTTTGTGAATTATTCACCGAAGCTTTAAAAGGTTAGATATTGTAAAATAAAATCAGACATAACTTAGTAGTGGGTTATACTAAGTTTATAATAAAAAGTTTCTAAGCTTAGAAGGTGAATATTCTAAGCTTAGAAACTTTTCTTTTTAAGCTTATCATATCAACCTATGTTATAAAGCTTCTGAACAGGGATAAAGAGGAAAATAGTTGTCGGAAAAAATGAGTATAGAATAAAAGTCTGTTGAAGGTTTATCTCAGGTTACTAAATTTAGTTTTGAAAATTACAAAAAAACTTCATAATCAATCGATTACAAAGCATTTCTTGTAGCCTCGAGGGGAATCGAACCCCTATCTAAAGTTTAGGAAACTTCTATTCAGTTCTGATTTCCAGCACCTTACGAGGTTTGTATTCCGATTCGGTGTTCTTAGCTACAATTTGAACACGACAAAGATAGTTTTTTTAAGCATAAAACAGGAAAAATAAACTGAATTTCTATTATCAGCTCTTTAGAATCAAAAAGTTAATCAACAAAAAAGCCAGTAACATTTCTGCTACAGGCTTTAGAAGTTGGGCTATTATTTAAAATATAATCATATATTATATCAAGAATATCGTTCTTTGAATTCATCTTCTTATGTTAGGAAATTTATTCTTAGTGGTTAAATGTAAGCGTATAGTGCAGTATTGAGGTGATGATTCTAAGAACAGTATTTCAACATGTTTACAGTGAAAAATTCTATAAGCTTTTTCCTTTAGCGAAGAAAATAGTATATTAGTTATAGGCTGCAAAAGCATGTTAAATTTGTTAATTATAGCTTTACTACCTTCATCCTCAACCAAAATTAAGATATTCTCTAATCGAATAGGAATATTCATTAAATAGATCTCACAATCTAATATATATTCATTGGTGGTAAGTATTGGTTGTTCAAGGGAATAATTAAAAGTTTTAAAATACTTATCCATAATTATTAATAGAATATCATATACAATAACCTGCTTTTGTACATCAGAGAGGTCACTCGGATGTTGCATGTCATTAATAAAATTTTCTCTAAAATTTTTTATTTTTTTTGTTATGATTTCATCATAACTGTCATTCGAGGTCGTTTTATTCATTGTTCTAATATTTTTTGTTATATAAGTCATTTAATATTTCACAGATTATTCCTTCTTTGGTGCTTTTACCTCTTTCCCCTTTAGCTTTTTCAATAAATTCTGCTTCTGGCCGATTCAAATTGTTGAAGAAATGCTCCATTCTTTGTGTGAATAGATGTTTCTTCTCGTCAATAGTATTGTCATATTGTGCAATGATCCAATCGATAATGGTTCTTGATTTTAAAGCATCTTTTGAAATTGAAGATAAAGCAGCATGAAGCAATTTCTTTCCACGTTCTAGCCCTTTGTCATTTTTCAGTTTGGAATTAATCTCACCATTCATTGCTTTAACAAGTAATTTACTAGTTATATCTCCTCTGAATGTAGCCCATTTAGATGCTGCATCCAAAGAGAATCCTTGGTCTGTTAGTTCATTAATGAAATCAAGTAAAGGTAACTCAACAGCCTGATTCAGCATTTTTGCTCCTCTGCCATAATCAGACCCTTTCCACGGATTAGTCGCAGTGTTAATTTCAGCTAACATTGCTGCAACAGCAAGTTTCGGATTTAAAGAGTAAATTACATAAAAATCACCTCTGTATTCTTCGTCTTCACTACATAGCTCTTTATGGGCTTTGTACCTATGAGACCCATCCAGCACTACAACATACTCGTGAGCATTCTCTATTGTTACCTTTTTGTTTGTTTCAGCATCAATGATTTCTAAGTTTTGCTCTAATGCTGTCTCAGCATCCACAACAACGGCAGGGATTAACTGTCCGTGTTTCTTTAGTGATGCTTTTTTGGATTTAACAATTTTATCGCTAATATTACGATTACCTAGCAAGTAGGCTATTTGCCTGTTTTCTGTTGCCAACAGTTCTGATACAGTAAAAATTATTTTTCTCATCTTTACTTGGTTTTAAATTAGGATGCAAAGATAAATGTAAAAAATGATATTCTACTGGTAAATTAAGACATAACATATTGATTATAAGTGATTTAAAAAGGGTTATAAAAATGCAATTTGATTACCCTTTTAACCATAGGTAATGAAACTTTGTTATATTTACCCTATGCTAGTTATATATCCGATTCATTACTTTAGGCGTCTTACAATTGCTTATCATATCAGCTAACACTTTATACGCAGTCCCTTTATTATAATACTTTTTATCTTCAGTGAAACCTGATAAATATAGAAGTCTTGCTACTAAAGTCATTTTGCCAAGCGTTATATCCTTTGGATAAACATCAGGTAAGAATTTGTAAAATGTTTCCTTAAAAAGCCAAAAGAGAATAGTCTTAGATAGTTTCTCTTTATTTGATTTGATTAAACTGTCCATGAGTACGTTTTCATATTCAATGCAGTAAAGCCCATATTGGATTATTTCACCCAAATAGCTTATGGCTCCCCCATTAGTAATTTTTGCTCCTTTTTTTCCTTTAACTGATAGAGAAATTGTAACTTTGCTATCGGTTAATACTCTATTTGAATTATGGTATATTTGAATTTTATCCAGAAAAGATTCCAACTGTTCTTTCCCACTCACCTCAATTGAAAAGGATTCCTTTCGCATAGTTTCAGTATAATCTTTAATGAATAAGAGTAAATACCAAAACTTGCTAGATTCAAAATCTAAATCTTCTAGTGTTTTGATTATCCCTTTGTCATTCAAAAATTTATCCCTAAAGCTTTTGTCAATTTTCCCTTTGTGATATCTTATTCCAAATGTTCGTGGTGCGAGTGAAGATAGTTCAATCGGTTCCTCGTTTTCATCAAAGTCAATATTAGGGAGGATTTTGTTGCACAATTCTATCACATAATCTAACAAAGGCTCTTGAAGATAATGATACGCATTCTCATATTTAGGTAATTCCTGTATATTCATATATTGTTATATTTATCAGTATTTCAAAGATAAAGATAAAAGTAATGTTTAGTTTCTAATTATCCGGAACTATCTTGCATTATGTTGATTTTAAGAAGAGCAGAGGTCGCTCAGGTTTAAATTTTAAGTTTTTGCTTGTTCGGTTTTTTCATTTACCGGAGATTCAGTATCTTTGCATAAGTTAATTGAAAGAATACACTTCGGATAAAAAATCAATATTTGATACCCATTTCCACTTTACCTATTAAGAAGTCCACAGTATCATATATACATTAGATTAAATGAATTATACTTCTTGTTCCGAGCCGAGCAAGGAGTATTTTTTGGTCTTATAGTGGTTTCAACTTAATTACAGAATATTCATCAACCTAAATTTTAATAATATGCTCAATTACAACGAAATTAGACAGCTAGCGACACGAAACGGAATCGCAGATAACAAAGTATCAATAGGAATTTGGATCAAAATTCAAGGATATAAAAAGGTGAGAAAACAGATAGACGGAAAACGGAAGATATATTATGTTCTAGATAAGAATTCTGTTTGTAACACAGACGGATGCCCAACTCAAAAAGATTAAGTATTAGTTTTTACCTTTAAGTTAAAGACAATATTACTTATGTTCATTACATAGAATACTACAATAATGGTTTTAAATATATGATTATAATACTAAGAAACAGCTAAAGTCTTTGAATATCTTTTTTTATCAATATCAATAAACAGATTTCTCACTAAGAGGGAAACTAAAGACTTATTATTTAGAGACATAAGGAAAATCATATATTGTTTATTAATAGGTGATATATTGTTCGATAATTTGTTCTTGCTTCTATCTCGATTAGCAATTAATATTTTATACCTATCTAAGCAATGAATTTTAGGTTATGCCGGTTTGACAGGGTAGCCAAAATGTCGGTTTGACAATGCCTATACTATTAACTACAATTACCCACTAACAACTAATTATTGGTTTATCCACTTTTCCAAAGCGGAAAACTGAAATGTGGAATGTAGGTATGAAGATTATATAGGGAATAAGATGATTAACTTATAATTTTTGTATTATGATATTGTGGATAAAAGAAATACAAAGTTTAGAATCATTGCAAGAAGAGTAGCAGGATTACTCAACGTAGATGAAATGTATGTTTATATGTGGTTGCTCTTTAAATCCGGTTTTGATACAGGAGAATCCCATATTAAAAGAGGAACATTATGTGAATGTACTGGTTTTAAAGATAAAGATACGATTACTGGATACACTAATAAATTTAGAGACTTAGGACTTCTAAAAAAGCATGGGAATAATTTTATAGAAGCCAATGTATGGAAAACGGCAAATGAATATATATTAGCTATTCCTCAAATAGATTGGATTAGGATTAACTATGGTTTACTTGAAGAAAATATTCCTAGAGAACTAAAATCTTTTCTTGTTCTGCTTAAATGCTTATGCCTAAATAATACCAATATATGCTTATACAATTATAAACAAATTGGAGAAAAATTGAATATTAATAGGAATACAGTATCAAAATACACAAAACAATGTATCGAACTAGGCAAAATTAAAGATTTAGAATCAGGTTTTCTCATTACAGATAATAATATTATTGCAGACCCACGAAAAGACGGATTATCTGTAAACGCCAAATACACT